>CAVTHU010000052.1:0-353005 GCA_963734355.1 uncultured Actinomycetota bacterium | reverse complement strand
GGCCGACGAGGCGTTCACGGAACATGGCGACCAGTCCAAACCGGGCTGGCGACCGCGGGTCGGCCATGATCCCTTTGAACTCGTCCTCGAGGGGCGTCGGGACCACGCGCCGCACCCGGCTGCGCGCGAGCCGGAAGTCTCCCTGGGCACCGAACGTCCACATCTGCGGGCGCTGGTGGGCCGAGGGTCTCCCGCACTTTCTCCGACACGTACGAGAAGAGCTCGTGGATGCCCACCCAACCGTCGCCGTCCCGGTCCGCCCGGCCGGAGGAGAGCCCGTCAACCAGCGCGCCAGTGAACACCGACGGCTGCTCGTCGTGGTCCTTCAGCTCGCCGGCTTCGAAGGAGTACTGCATGGCGTTCGACGCCGTGACGACGACGTGCCCTCGGTCGTCCGAGTCCGCCAGCTCATCGGCGAAGGAGTCGCGCACCTCGACCTGCGCCCCGGCCTTCCACGACCATCCCCCGCGGGAAGGCCCCGCCGTAGCAGCAGTCCAGGAACAGCGCGATCCGCTGGGCGGGGCTCTCGGACATCATCTCGCTCACGAACGAGGCCGCCACCCCGGTGGCCGCCAGCAGGCGGGGCTTGGTGTCGGGCATCGCCAGGAACAACTGTCCGTCCGAGTTCTTGAGCCCGTGGCACGAGAAGTGCAGCAGGAGCAGGTCGTCCGGGCTGCTCTCGACGAAGAACTCCTGGATGGACGAGCGCACAGTCTGGGCGGACTCGTTGTGCAGGACCTGGACGTCGAAGGCGCCCACCTTCGGGTCGCCCAACACGTCCGCCAGCGCCGCAGCGTCGTGCGCGGGGGCCTCGAGGCGGCTCAGCCCCGGATCGACATAGTCGTCACTGGCGACGATCAGGGCCGCTCGGGACCCGGTCACGACAGCGCCGCCCTTCGCCTCAGGTCGCCGGCGCCGCGTCGACCGGGTGCCGGTCCAGCCATTCGCGCATCAGCTGCTGCTGCGTCTCGTCGTTGACTCCGTCCAGCACGAGCACGTCGCCGTTGATCTCCACGCGCACCGTCCGCTTGGAGAGGCCCGACCGCAGCCACTGGACGACGTGGGCCAGCACGCTCGACAGCGGCAGTGACCCGACGGTCGCCAGCACCGCGCCGGCGACCATGGCGGCGCCGGCTTTGGACCCGGGCGGCGCCTCACCGCTGGAGTACGGCGCAGCGTCCCGCAGCCCCGTGTCCCGCAACGTGGTGGTCAGCTGTCGCGCGGCGTTGTCGAGGCGCAACTCGTCGGCGCCGTCCTCGGAGACGCTGAAGAGGACCTGACTTGGCATGGGGGACTTTCTCCTACTTCTCCACGTGAGAGTTCTCCCCGTCCGATCAGGATCGCGCGTTGCCGGCGGACCGGGCAATAGCCCAAGCGGGCTGGTCTGCCTTGACGATATAGACAGGTAGCCTTACATTCTTCTGGTGGGGACCCGCGAGGAGCTCGGAGCCGCCGACGTCAGCGACGCACAGCTGGCGGCGATGGTGGCCGACCTGCTCCACGAGGACACCGTCGAGCTGCTCGACTCGCGGGTCGACCCGGTCGACTACCACCTGCCGGCGATCACCACCGGCGGTCGTTGGTGGGTCAGTGGCCACGCCGCGACGGAGTGCTCGCGGGCGCCGTTCCGGTTCTTCGTCAAGCAGGTGCAGTCGTGGGAGCGCTCGCCGTTCTTCCAGTCCGTGCCCGAGGAGTACCGCGAGATGGCGGTCGGCAGCGTGCCGTGGAAGACCGAGGCGGAGGTCTATCGCTCAGACCTCACTGGTCGGCTGCCCGACGGCCTGACAGCGCCCCGCGCGCTCGGCGTCTTCGACCTCGACGCGACGTCGTCGTCCATCTGGCTGGAGGAGGTCCCGGCCCGGCCGGCGACGTGGGACCTGCCGCGGTACGAGCGGGCGGCGTACCTGCTCGGACGGTTCTCCGGCAGTCCCGCCCTGGCGCCGCTGGCGAGCCTGCGCCATGTCGAGTGGTCGATGAACACCTACGCGACCGGCCGGCTGGAGGTCCAGGTGGTGCCGATGCTGATGAGCGACGAGATCTGGCAGCACCCTCTCTGCGCGGCCTTCGACGACGAGCTCCGCGCCCGGCTGCGCGCGGCCGCGGCCGACGCGATGGCCCTGGCCGCGGAGGCCGACGCGCTCCCCTTCCTCCTCAGCCACGGGGACGCCTGCCCCAACAACCTCCTGGCCGGCGCGCAGGACGACGACCTGGTCATGATCGACTTCGGCTTCTGGGGCGGCGCGCCGGTCGGCTTCGACCTCACCCAGCTCCTCGTCGGTGACATCCAGATCGGCAAGCGTGGCGCCGACGACCTGGCCGAGCTCGACGACGCGATCGTGGCGGCGTATGTCGCGGGGCTGCGTGCCGAGGGCTGCCAGATCCCCGAGGAGCAGGTCCGGCGCGGCCACGCGCTGTGCCTGCTGATCATGACCGGGCTGTCCGTCGGCGCCGTTCGACCTGTTCGAGGGCCCCGTCGACGAGCGCGACGCTCCGGTCGCCTCCGACCGCGCGCGCTGGCCCGCTACGCCCTCGATCTCGTCGACGACATGGCGAGGCGCGGGTAACCAACGAGAACGGCGACGGGCGGGGTAACCCACAGGCAACCCCGCCCGTCGTGGTCAGGCGACGACCGGAGCGCTCAGAGGTCGACCGGACGCAGGACCCGGTCGATGGCGTGCGCGATCTGCTTGTTGCCCTTGTTGATGTCCAGCACCCGCACCACCGGGTTGCGGTCGTTCTTGTCGGCGTCGATCAGGGTGACCTTGCCCTTGAGGACGTGCACCTTGACCTTGCCGCCCTGGGCAGTGGTGAGCTTCGTGCCCTCCGCGGCGACGACCTTGCCCGAGGTCAGCGTCTTGCCCGCGACGACGTGGTAGAGCAGGACGGTCTCGACCGTGTCCACGCCCAGCGAGGCAACGGCGTCGAAGGTCGCGGCCTCGGTCTTCGGGGCGGTGCCGGTGAGGTCGCGCACCAGCGAGCGGAACGCCGCGTCGGTGGGCACGAACACCGTGGCGCGCTTGTTGCCCTGGGTGAGCAGCCCGACCGCGCTGTCCGGCTTGGCCCCGAGGACGGCGAGCACGGCCGCCTCGGTGATGTCGAAGTCCTTCCAGTTCTTGTCCAGCTTGGTGCCGTCGGCAGACAGGACCGCGGCGATGCTCTTCGAGCTGGCCTTGCCGGTCACCGGCTGGGCGGCCTGCGCGGGTGCTACCGCCCCGAGGGCTGCGGTCGAGCTGGCCAGGACGGCGACGGCTGCTGCAGCGATGCGGTGCTTCATGGGTCTCCCTCTCCTTGGGTGTGCTTGCAGAGGGAGTTCGGCGCCCTGGTCGAGTCAGATTGGATGAATCTTCCACTACTTTCGAGGGAGCGACTCAGCCGAGGTTGAGGCCCGGGTAGAGCGGGTGCTTGTCGAGCAGCTCGGCGGAGGCGTCCTTGACCTTGTCGGCGATGCCCTCGGCGAGGGCGTAGGACGCCTTGGAGGGCTTGCCGTCCTTGGTGGTGCCGGGCTGGGTGTTCTGGAGGACGTGCACGATCAGCTCGGCGACGGTGTCGAACTCGTCGTGGCCGAAACCGCGGGTGGTGAGCGCCGGCGTGCCGAGCCGGACGCCGGAGGTGTACCAGGCGCCGTTCGGGTCGGACGGGACCGAGTTGCGGTTGGTGACCACGCCGGCGTCGAGGAGCGCGGACTCGGCCTGGCGGCCGGTGAGGCCGAACGACGAGACGTCGAGCAGCACGATGTGGTTGTCGGTGCCGCCGGTGACGAGGTTGGCGCCGCGGGTCAGGAACCCCTCCGCAAGCGACTTGGCGTTGTCGGCGATGTCCTGGGCGTAGCCGCGGAAGGAGTCCTGCCGGGCCTCGGCGAGCGCGACGGCCTTGGCGGCCATGATGTGCGAGAGCGGGCCGCCGAGGACCATCGGGCAGCCGCGGTCGACCGACGGGGCGTACTCCTCGGTCGCCAGCACCAGGCCACCGCGCGGGCCGCGCAGCGACTTGTGGGTCGTGGTCGTGGTGATGTGCGCGTGCGGGACCGGGTCCTCGTCGCCGGTGAAGACCTTGCCGGCGACCAGGCCGGCGAAGTGCGCCATGTCGACCATCAGCGTCGCGCCGACCTCGTCGGCGATCTCGCGCATCTTGGCGAAGTTCACCCGGCGCGGGTACGCCGAGTAGCCCGCCACCAGCACCAGCGGCTTGAACTCGCGGGCCTTCGCGGCGACCTTGTCGTAGTCGAGCAGCCCGGTCTCCGGGTCGGTGCCGTACTGCTGCTGGTGGAACATCTTGCCGCTGATGTTGGGCCGGAAGCCGTGGGTGAGGTGGCCGCCCGCGTCGAGGCTCATGCCGAGCAGCCGCTGGTTGCCGAGCTCGTGGCGCAGCTTCTCCCAGTCCTCGTCGGTGAGGTCGTTGACGTTCTTGGCGCCGTACTTCTCCAGCCACGGTCCCTCGACGCGGTGGGCCAGGATCGACCAGTACGCGACCAGGTTGGCGTCGATGCCGGAGTGCGGCTGGGCGTAGGCGTACGGCGCGCCGAACAGCTCGCGGGCGTGCTCGGCGGCGATCGTCTCGACGGTGTCGACGTTCTGGCAGCCGGCGTAGAAGCGGTGGCCGATGGTGCCCTCGGCGTACTTGTCGCTGAACCAGGTGCCCATCGTCAGCAGCACCGCCGGCGAGGCGTAGTTCTCGCTCGCGATCAGCTTCAGCGAACCTCGCTGGTCGACCAGCTCCTGGCGGGTCGCCTCGGCGATCCGCGGCTCGACCGAGGCGATCACCTCGAGGGCCTGCTGGTAGGCGGAGCTGGTCAGAGCGTCGATGTCGGCCATGAGGGCAGACTAGTGAGCAAGGACACGCCGCTCCCAGCCCACCCGCTCACGGCGCCTCCACGATGTCTCACATCATGGTCAGCCATCTCACATCACGAGATTGGCGTTTGTGGACAGCCGTATCGAGGGCTGAGACTTCTTGACATGGTCTCCGCTGTGACGCATGCGCACCTCGTGGTACGTCGCCACGTGGACTACATGCGCACGCGCAGCATGATCTGTCGGGTTCGCTGACCACCCTCAGCCAGCCAGCCCCGCCGCAGCGCGCATGTCAGTGCCGACAGCGCAGCGCGCGGCCCTCGAGCCAAGGACAGTCCCATGCCGGACATGCGGTTCCAGGCGAAGACCGCCTCCCACACCGAGATCCCGCGCCCCAAGCGCGGTGAGGGTCAGTGGGCGCTCGGCTACACCGAGCCGCTGAACAAGAACGAGCAGTCCAAGAAGGACGACGACCCGCTCAACGTCCGCGACCGGATCCTGCACATCTACAGCAAGCGCGGCTTCCACTCGATCGACCCGGCGGACCTGCGCGGCCGGTTCCGGTGGATGGGTCTCTACACCCAGCGCGCCCCGGGCTTCGACGGCGGCAAGACCGCGATGCTCGAGGAGGAGGAGCTCGACGACGAGTTCTTCATGATGCGGGTCCGCTCCGACGGCCGGCTGCTGCCCGCGGCCACGGTGCGGGCGCTCGGCGAGATCGCGCAGGAGTACGCGCGGGACACCGCCGACGTGACCGACCGGGAGAACATCCAGTTCCACTGGATCCGGATCGAGGACGTCCCGGCGATCTGGCAGAAGCTGGACGACGCCGGGCTGGACAGCACCGAGGCGTGCGGCGACTCGCCGCGCCCGTTCCTCGGCTCGCCGGTCGCCGGCGTCGCCAAGGACGAGATCATCGACGGCTCCGAGGCGCTGGCCGAGATCAAGCGGCGCGCGATCGGCAACCCGGAGTACTCGAACCTGCCGCGCAAGTACAAGACCGCCCTGACCGGCCACCCGAGCCACGACGTCTCCCCCGAGACCAACGACATCGCCTTCGTCGGCACCGTCCACCCCGTCCACGGACCCGGGTTCGACGTCTGGGTCGGTGGCGGACTGTCCACCAACCCGATGCTGGCCCAGAAGCTCGGGGTCTGGGTGCCGACCGCGGACGTGCCCGACGTCTGGGAAGGCGTCACCTCGATCTTCCGCGACTACGGCTACCGCCGGCTGCGCTCGCGCGCCCGGCTGAAGTTCCTCGTGGCCGACTGGGGCGTCGAGAAGTTCCGCGAGGTGCTCGAGAAGGAGTACCTCGGCCGCGAGCTCGTCACCTGCGACTCGCCGCCCTCCCCCACCGGCCACCGCGACCACGTCGGCGTGCACGAGCAGAAGGACGGCAACTTCTACATCGGCATCGCGCCGATCGCGGGCCGGATCTCCGGCGCCAAGCTGGTCGAGCTCGCCGACCTCATGGAGCAGTACGGCGTCGCGGGCGCCCGCCTCACGCCGTACCAGAAGATCGTGCTGATCGGCGTCACGCCGGACCAGGTGGAGCCGTTGGCGGCCGCACTGGACGGCATCGGCCTGCCGGCCCGCCCGTCGCAGTGGCGGCAGAACACCATGGCGTGCACCGGCATCGAGTTCTGCAAGCTCGCCATCGTCGAGACCAAGGCGCGGGCCCGCGACCTGGTCGAGGAGCTCGAGCGGCGCTTCCCCGGGCTGGACGTCCCGATCACGGTCAACGTCAACGGCTGCCCCAACGCCTGCGCCCGCACCCAGGTGGCCGACATCGGCCTCAAGGGCCAGCTGGTCATGCACGAGGGCGAGCAGGTCGGCGGCTTCCAGGTCCACCTCGGCGGCGCGACCGGGCTGCAGGCCAACTTCGGCCGCAAGCTCCGCGCCCACAAGGTGACCAGCGAGGGGCTCGACGACTACGTGACGGTGGTGGTGTCCAACTACCTCGCCGACCGCGTGGCCGACGAGTCGTTCGCGACCTGGGTGGCCCGCGCCGACGAGGAGCTGCTGCGCGGCGAGAAGACCCTCGAAGGAGCTCCCGATGAGTGCCGAGCGTGGGTTCCCCGTGCACTGCCCCTACTGCGGCGAGCAGGACCTGTGGCCGCACGACGAGACGCCCGGGTCCTGGGAATGCCGGGGCTGCCTGCGCGCCTTCTCCCTGAAGATGCTCGGTCTCGTGAGGCCGGGCGCATCCACGCCAGGGAGTGCATCGTCATGACCGCTGCCACCACCCGGACCGCCCACGAGTCGCGCGGTATCGAGACGCCCGGCCGCTCCCCCGAGGAGCTGCGCGAGCTGGTCTCGCACTGGGGCGCCGAGCTCGAGCTGGCGCCGGCCGAGACCATCATCGAGTGGGCCGCCGCGACGTTCGGCGACCGGTTCTGCATCACGTCGTCGATGGGCGACGCGGTGCTCGCGGACCTGGCCTCCAAGGTGGTGCCCGGCATCGACGTGGTCTTCCTCGACACCGGCTACCACTTCATCGAGACGATCGGCACTCGTGACGCTGTCGCCTCGACCCTGGACGTCAACCTGCTCACGATCACGCCGGTCCAGAGCGTGGCCGAGCAGGACGCGGCGTACGGCAAGGACCTCTACAAGACCGACCCCGACCTGTGCTGCGCGCTGCGCAAGGTCAAGCCGCTGACCGAGTCGCTCGCGGAGTACGACGCGTGGGCCACCGGGCTGCGCCGGGCCGAGACGCACAACCGCGTCATCGCCCCGGTGGTCGGCTGGGACGCCAAGAAGCGCAAGGTCAAGGTCTCCCCGCTCGCGCGATGGAGCGACGAGCAGGTGGAGCGCTACATCGCCGAGAACGGGGTGCTGGTCAACCCGTTGGTCTACGACGGCTACCCGTCGATCGGCTGCGCTCCGTGCACCCGTCGGGTCGCTCCGGGCGAGGACGCCCGCAGCGGCCGGTGGGCCGGCACCAACAAGACCGAGTGCGGGATCCACTCATGAGCCAGCCACTCATGAGCACTCGGCAGCACAACCCGAATGAATGGAGGCCCTGAGATGGCCGCACCCGCCCTGGTGGCCCTGGCGCACGGAAGCCGGGACCGCCGCTCCGCCGCCACGGTCAAGGCCCTGGTCAAGGAGGTCCGCGCAATGCGGCCGGACCTCAAGGTCGAGGCCGCTTTCCTCGAGCTCTCCAAGCCGGACTTCCACACGGTCGTGGACCGGCTGGTGAAGGCTGGTCACGACGAGATCGTCGTCGTACCCCTCCTGCTGACGGAGGCCTACCACGCCAAGGTCGACGTACCGTCCGCCGTCGCCGAGGCCTCCGCTCTCCACCCCCACGTGCGCGTGCACGCCACCTCGATCCTCGGCCTCGAGGCGTCGTTCCTCGAGGTGCTGGACGAGCGGCTGCGCGAGGCGCTCGCGGCCGCCCGGTGCCGCGAGCTCGACGCGCTGGTGCTGGCCGCGGCCGGCTCCAGCGACCCGCTCGCCAACCAGGCCGTCGCCCGCCTGGGCCGGGTCTGGGGCACGCACCACAAGCTGCCGGTCACGGCGGCGTACGCCTCGAGCTCACCGCCGGCCACCGGCGAGGCAGTCCGCGCGTTCCGCGGCGAGGGTCGCCGCCACATCGCGGTCGCCTCGCTGTTCCTGGCCCCCGGCTTCCTGCCGGACCGCGCGGCCGAGCTCGCCCTCGAAGCCGGTGCGGTCGCCGTCTCCGAGCCGCTCGGCGCCCACCCCAACCTGGCCCGCGCCGTCCTCGCCCGCTACGCCGTCGGCGCCGTCGAGCTCGTCCCCGTCTAGTCGCTGACCTGTCAATTTTGACCCGTCCCAAGGGCGCCAACATTGACGGGTCAGCGCTGCGTGGACGCGGCTCAAAATTTGCGCCAGGTCAACGCTACCCGACGAGCTGTTCGAGGAGGCGTTCGAGCTGGCGGGCGGGGTCGGCGGTGACGCCGCCGTGGACGGGGCTGGTCTGGAGGACGGTCGAGCGCGGGGCCTTGAGGAAACCGAACCGCTGGGTCAGCGGCTCGGCGGCCGCGGCACCAGCGGTCGGGTGGCCGGCGCAGACGGCGTCGACGAAGGCCAGGGCCTCGCAGACCTGGTCGACGTCGACCAGCGGGTCGAGGGCCACCAGGCGGTCGCGGTCGACGCGCCAGACGACGTCGAGGAAGTCGGCCATCTGGCAGTGCAGCACGACGCCGACGTTCAGGAACTCCTCGCGGTCCACCCGCGGGACGCAGCGCAGGACGACGTACTCGTAGGCCAGCTTGAGCTCGGACGGCGCCGTCATGCCGCTGCCCGGGGAAGCCACTGGGTGGTGCCGAGGCGGGCGGTGAGGAAGTCGACGTACGCCGCGCGCACCGCCTCCGGGTCGTCGGCGCCGGGGACCGGCTCGAGCCACTCGTCGGGGATCTTGGCCAGCACGTCGGTGAACACCGACTCGCCCAGGAAGCCGCGGAGCACGGCGTCGATGCCGGGCAGCTCGTCCGCGTGCTCGCGGAACACGTGGTCGTCCGCGCTCCAGACCTGGTGCGCGAAGCGATCCGGGTCGCCGACTCCCCCGGACCAGCCGTGGTGGAAGTAGAGCGCGGCCCCGTGGTCGATCACCCAGAGGTTGCCGTGCCACAGCAGCAGGTTGGGGTTGCGCCAGGACCGGTCGACGTTGGCGACGAACGCGTCCAGCCAGAGCACCCGCACCGGGTCGGTGCTGCGCTCCCCTGTCGGCGAGGGAGGGACATGGCCGTCGAACCCGAACGAGCCGGGCAGGAAGTCGGCGCCGAGGTTGAGCCCCGGGCTGGCGTTGAGCAGGTCCTGGACCTCCTCGTCGGCCTCGTAGCGGGCGATGGCCGGGTCGAGGTCGAGCGCCACGAGCCGGGGCGTGCGCAGCCCGATCCGCTCGGCCAGCCCCGCGACGATCACCTCCGCCACGAGGACGCGGACCCCCTGGCCGGCCCCGCGGAACTTGCAGACGTAGGTGCCGAGGTCGTCGGCCTCGACGATCCCGGGCAGGCTGCCGCCCTCGCGCAGCGGAGTCACGTAGCGGGTGACCCCGACGGTGGGGATCACGTGATCGGGACCTCGTTGACCAGCCGGCGCTTCTGCTCCTCGACGTCGAAGTCGGCGGCCGGCCACTGCGGGTTCATGTTGGTGAGGGTCTCGTGCAGGAGGTTCCCGATGGCCAGGTTGCGGTACCACTTGTGGTCGCTCGGCACGACGTACCACGGCGCCACTTCGGTGTTGGTGCGCTCCAGGGCGATCTGGTACGCGTCGCGGTAGGCCGGCCAGTGGGCGCGCTCATCGATGTCGGAAGGGTTGAACTTCCAGTGCTTGGTCGGGTCGTCCAGCCGGGCCTGCAGCCGCTCCTTCTGCGTGTCGGCCGAGATGTGCAGCATGCACTTGACGATCGTGATCCCGGCGCCGGCCACCTCGGCCTCGAAGGCGTTGATCGCGTCGTAGCGCTGCTCGATCTCGTCCTTCGGCACCAGCTCGTGCACCCGGACGATCAGCACGTCCTCGTAGTGGCTGCGGTCGAAGACGCCGATGACCCCCTTGGTCGGCAGAGCCTTCCTGATCCGCCAGAGGAAGTCGTGCTCGAGCTCCTCCGCGGTCGGCTTCTTGAACGAGCTGATCCGGATGCCCTGGGGGTCGACCAGACCGACGGTGTGCCTGAGGGTGCCGCCCTTCCCGGAGGTGTCCATGCCCTGGAGCACGAGGAGCACTGCGCGGCCGTGGCCGACATCGGCGGCGCCCTCGGCGTAGAGCCGCTCCTGGAGATCGGACAGGTCGTCGCCGAGGGCCAGCAGCGCGGCCTGGCCGGCCTTCTTGTTGCCGTCGAAGCCCGGGGTTGCCCCGCTGTCGATGGCGGTCAGGTCAACCGGGCCGGCCGGCAGCCGCAGGTCAGCGGCCCTCAACGAACTTGTCATGGCCTCAACCTATGACCGTCCTGACATCGAGGGTGCACCCGACCACGGTGCTCGTCTCACCGTTCTCCTGCGGCTCGTCGAACCACAGCCCCTCGGTGAAACCCGCCTTGGCCAGGATCCGCAGCGACGCGACGTTGCGGTGGTCAGGTGCGGCGAAGTACGTCGTGGCGTCCGGGAACCGGGTCCGCGCCCGCTGCATCCACGCCCAGAGCATCCGCTGCCCGAGCCCGCGGCCGCGCCACAGGTCGGAGCCGATCGCGTAGTCGACGCCGATCGCGTCCGGGTCGGGCCCGAGCACGGCGTAGTCGGGGTAGTCGCCGATCCGGTAGTCCTGGACGAACCCGACCGACCGGCCGTTCACTTCGAGCACCCACATCCGGGTGGGGCTCATCCCGTCGATCCGCTCGGCGTACTTCGTGACGATCTGGCCAGGGTCGCGGAGCTCGCCCGGCGACCACCAGCGCTGAACCTCGGGGCTGGTGCGCCACGCGACCACGTCGTCCAGGTCGCCGCGGGTCATGGCCCGGATCGCGAGCCGGTTGTCGTGGTCGACGACGAACCGCTTGACCTCCCCGGACAGGTCGACCGGCTCGGGCTCGGTGTGCATGCTGGCGCACGTACGCCGGGCCGCGGCCGCCCACGACTCACCCTCGTGGACCACGCCCGACAGCTCGCGCCCGCGGTCCAGCACCACGACGTGGACGGGACCCTCGGGCGGCACCCGCTCATTGTGGCGGCCCGCGCCCCGGTGGGCACCGGGATGAGGCGATCAGATCGAGTGCGGCTCCTGTGGCTCGTCGCGGCCCGCGGAGGCGAGCTCGTCGCGGACCACCGAGAACGCCAGCCCCGAGGCGTAGCCCTTGCGGGCGAGCATCCCGACCAGCCGACGCGTGGCCGTCTGGTCGTCGACCCGGGAGAGGGTGCGGAGCTTGCGGCGCACCAGCTCGCGGGCCGCGGCCTCCTCGTCGGCCGGGTCGATCTCGCCGAGCGCCTCGCGGGCGGTCTCGTCGTCGATGCCCTTGCGGCGCAGCTCCTGGGCCAGCGCCCGGGGGGCCAGGCCCTTGCCGCCGCTGGCCGACTGGCGCTGGCTCACCCAGGTGCGGGCGAAGGCGCCGTCGTCGACGAGTCCGACCTCCTCGAACCGGTCGAGCAGCCGGGTGGCGATCTCGGCCGGCACGCCCTTGGCGGCCAGCTTGTCGTGGAGCTCCTTGCGGGTCCGCGCCCGGCCGGTCAGCTGGTCGAGCAGGATCTTGCGGGCGACCGACTCCGGGTCGGCGTCCGGCCCTTCCGACTCGACGTCGAGAGGCGGGGGTGGTGCCGGGCGGTCACCCACCCAGGCAGCCACGCCCGTCTCGACGCCACCCGTCCAGGCGTCGGTCGACCCCGAGGTCGACCCGGGCGCCTGTCCGGTTAGTCTCGTGTCACCGCTCGGCTCAGAAGTCGTCGACGCCGACCGGCTCCGCAGGCGCGGGCGCCTCGTCGGTCACCGCCGGGCCGACGCCGAGCTTCTCGAGGATCTTCTTCTCGATCTCGTTGGCGAGGTCGGGGTTGTCGGTGAGGAAGCCGCGGGAGTTCTCCTTGCCCTGGCCGAGCTGGTCGCCCTCGTAGGTGTACCAAGCACCGGCCTTGCGGATGATGCCCGCCTCGACGCCGACGTCGATCAGGCCGCCCTCGCGGCTGATCCCCTTGCCGTACATGATGTCGAACTCGGCCTGCTTGAACGGCGGGGCCACCTTGTTCTTCACGACCTTGACCCGGGTGCGGTTGCCGACCATGTCGGTGCCGTCCTTGAGGGTCTCGATGCGGCGGACGTCGAGGCGGACCGAGGAGTAGAACTTCAGCGCCCGGCCACCGGAGGTGGTCTCGGGAGACCCGAACATCACGCCGATCTTTTCGCGCAGCTGGTTGATGAAGATCATCGTGGTGCCGGAGTTGTTGAGGGCACCGGTCATCTTGCGCAGGGCCTGGCTCATCAGCCGGGCCTGGAGGCCGACGTGGCTGTCACCCATCTCGCCCTCGATCTCGGCCCGGGGCACGAGCGCGGCCACCGAGTCGATGACGATCAGGTCGAGGGCACCGGAGCGGATCAGCATGTCGGCGATCTCGAGCGCCTGCTCACCGGAGTCGGGCTGGGAGACCAGCAGCGCGTCGGTGTCGACACCGAGCGCCTTGGCGTAGTCGGGGTCGAGCGCGTGCTCGGCGTCGATGAAGGCCACGATGCCGCCGGCCCGCTGGGCGTTGGCCACCGCGTGGAGGGCGACCGTGGTCTTGCCGGAGGACTCCGGCCCGTAGATCTCGACGACCCGCCCTCGCGGGAAGCCGCCGATGCCGAGGGCGATGTCGAGCGAGATCGCCCCGGTGGGGATCACCTCGAGCGCGGCGCGGGACTCCTCACCGAGCCGCATCACCGATCCCTTGCCGAACTGGCGCTCGATGTTGGCGAGGGCAGCGTCGAGTGCCTTTTCGCGGTCTGCAGCCATGGGCCGTGCCTTCCTTTGCGTCCTGTGGGTGAGGTGCTCCTTCGACGCTAGGGATGGCCACCGACGGTCGGTCCTACCGGCTGTCGGGTTGTGGAGAAGCTGCCCCGGCGTCGCACCTGTGGACAGAAACTAGCCCGAACAGGTGTTCGATAGGGGACGACACGCCGGGGCAGGTCAGGCAGGGAGCCGGACCAGGAAGCGGCAGCCCACGGCGGCGACGTTCTCGACCTGGACGTCGCCCCGATGCGCCTCGACGATCCCCTTGACGATCGCGAGCCCCAGCCCCGCACCCCCGACGCCGGACGGCTCGTCGCCTCGGTCCGGCGTACGCGCGGAACCCCCGCGCCAGGCCAGGTCGAAGACCCGCTCCATGTCGGCCTCGGAGATCCCGCCGCACTGGTCGCTGACGCTGAGCTCCACGCCGTCGGGCACGGACCGGCCCCGGATCTCCACCGTCCCGTCCGCCCCGGTGTGGCGGACCGCGTTCATGACCAGGTTGGTCATCACCCGGGACAGCCCGACCGGGTCAGCCGTCACCGCGAGCCCCTGCTCGACGCTGCCGCCGAGCCGCACCGACCGCGCCCGGGCCATCGGGTCGGCACCGGCGATCGCCTCGCTGACGACGTCGGTCAGCGCCACCGTCTCCGGGCTCAGGGTCAGCACGCCCGCGTGGATCCGCGACAGCTCGAACAGGTCGTCGACCATCCGCACCATCCGGTCGACCTCGGCGCGGATCTGCCGGTGGTAGCGCGCCGGGTCCTCGACCATCCCGTCCTCGAGGGCCTCGGCCATCGCCCGCATGCCGGCCAGCGGCGTGCGCAGGTCGTGGGAGACCCACGAGATCAGCTCGCGCCGAGAGCCCTCGAGCCGCGCCTCGCGGAGCCGCGACTCCTCCAGCCGACGGCTGGTGCGCTCCAGCTCGGCCGAGAGCGCCTGCAGCTCGCTCGGGCCGCGGCGCGCGCCGACGAACGACCCGTGCGTGTCCAGCCGGCGGGCGTCCTCGCGCAGCGCTGCCGACCACCGCGAGATGGCGGCACCGACGGCGACGGCCACGAGCAGGGCGACCGCGCCGGACACCGCGCTCACGAGCGTCACCACCCCGCGGTCGTGCGACGAGATGAACATCAGCCGCGCGATCGCGACGACGCCGGCCAGCACCGAACCGATGGCCACCCCCACGACCAGCGCGAGCTGCCAGAAGATCGACCGGTGGCGGATCGCCCACGCCAGGGCCAGGCCGACGAGGCCGACGCCGACCGCACACGAGCTGGCCACCAGCAGGATCTGGAGCTCGTCGCTGGTCACGTCGCGGCCTCCCATCGGTAGCCGACGCCCCACACCGTCTGCAGCCGGACCGGCCGGGTGGGGTCGGGCTCGATCTTCTCGCGCAGCCGGCGCACGTGCACCGTCACCGTCGACTGGTCGCCGAACGACCACCCCCACACCAGCTCGAGCAGCTCGTCGCGGGAGTACGCCGTCCCCGGGTGGGCCAGCAGGAAGCGCAGCAGGTCGAACTCGCGGCCGGTGAGCGCGAGCGGCTCTCCGTCGCGGTACGCCGCGTGGCCGGCCTCGTCGACGACGAGGTCGCCGTCGACCAGCCGCCGGGGCGCGGTGGGTGCGTCGACCCGACGCAGCACCGAGTCGACGCGGAGCGCGAGCTCGCGCGGGCTGAACGGCTTGGTGACGTAGTCGTCCGCGCCCACCTCGAGCCCCATGACGCGGTCGGTCTCCTCGCCGAGCGCGGTCAGCATGATCACCGGGACGTCCCCGTCCTCGCGCAGCCGCCGGCAGACCTCGATCCCGTCGATCCCGGGCAGCATCAGGTCCAGGACGACGAGGTCGTGCGGGGCGTCGCGGTGCCGCTCCAGCGCGGTCTCCCCGTCCGCCGCCTCGACGACCTCGTGATCCGCGGCGCGCAGGTAGCTGACGACCACCTCGCGCACGGTCGGGTCGTCGTCCACCACGAGCACTCGGGCCACGGTCACCTCCGTCGCGAGCCTACGAGCGAGGCCGTGACCACGCCGACCAGGACCAGCCCCGCCAGCACCAGCCAGCCGACCGTGTAGTCGCGATCCAGCAGCGTGGGGTTGTCGGACCGGGCGCCGAACCGCCCGAGCACCGGCACGGCCAGCAGCGTCACCGAGCCGAGCACCACGAACCCGACGACGGCCGGGGCCTTCGCCGACCGCGGCAGCAGCCGCACCGCGACCGTCCCGACCGCCAGCACGACCAGCGCCAGCACCCCGTCGTGCAGCACCACCCCGGCGGCCAGCCACAGGCCCAGGTTGAGGAGGTCGTGACCCCGGCTGAGGACCAACCACCCGCCGTACAGGCCGGCGAGCACGCCCAGCGCCCCGATCGCCACGCGGGTCCTCATCACGCCGGCACCTCCAGCCGCGACAGCCACTTGGTCTGCAGCACGCCGGGCCGGTCCGGCGCGATCAGCCGGGCCGGCTCGCCGTGGTCGCGGTCGAGCGGCTCGCCGTGCAGGGCCAGCGCCACGAGGGTGCGGTCGTCGTCGGCGAAGTTCCCCTGGAGCACCGTGTGCCGGTAGGGACCCGACGGCTGCAGGGAGTAGACGTCGACGTCGCGGCCCGACGGCGCGTCGACCAGGTCGAGGAGGTCCCGCACGCGGACACCGGTCCACTCCCCGCTGGCGCTCCAGCCCTCGACACAGGCGATGGGCAGGCTCTCGGTCCGCTGGGTCATCGCCTGGAGGTCCTCACGGCGCAGCAGGACGCTCCGGTCGCCGTGCACCACCTCGAGGCGGTACGACGGACCGACCAGCTCGTCGGTGATGTGGGCTGCGGCGGCCGACTTGTTGATCGGCACCCCCTGCGGCCCCTCGCCGCTGCGGACCGCGAAGACCGAGACCTTGCGCAGCCACGGGACGGCGCCGCCGGCGACCGCGAGTGCCGCGACGCCCGAGGCGAGGAACGTCGTCCGCAGCAGCCCCCGCCGCGTCAGGACGCCGGGCTCGGTCGCGGTGGGCCGGTCGTCGACGGTCGACTCGACGTCCGAGGTGAGAGCCCGGCGGATGATCGGCAGCTTGACCGCGATGTGCACCGCGAGCGACCCGATGGCGACCCAGGCGAGGGCGTAGTGGGTGGCGCGGAACGAGAAGTCCCACGGGTACCACTGGGCGCTGTTCAGCGTCCCGGTCGCGAGCTGGAAGATCGCCGAGGCGACCAGGACCGCGATCGAGACCCGCTCCAGGGCGTCGAGGACCAGCCTCCGGGTCCCGCGCTCCGGCCGACGGAACAGCCGCGGGTAGACCGTCCAGAGCTTGACCAGCAGCAGCGGCACCGCCGCGCTGCCGGTGATGACGTGCAGCCCCTGGGTGACCCGGTAGCCCCAGGCCGGCGACACCGGGAACGGCACCGGGTGGTCGGGGTTCTGCGCATAGTGGCTGACCAGCCCGGTCGCGAAGCAGATGCCGAAGCAGATGCCCAGCCACAGCCCCACCCGCGCGGTCACCGCGGCGCTGCGCAGCCGCGAGGTGAAGTCCGCCTCGGACGGCGGTCGCAGCGACTGCTTCGTGGGCATGTCTGGACAGTAGGCAGCGTCTCGGGCCATCACACGGGATCGGCGCCTTACGAAGTAGTGACGGGTCCCGACGCACACTGGTCGCGTGCTCGACTCGCTCTCCCCCGCGCGGCGCCGGCTGGTGCTGGGCGTGGCGGTGCTGGCGCTGGTCGTGGCGGTCGCGGTCGCCGTGGCGGTCGTCGTACGCCGGGACCCGCCTGTCGAGCCGGTGGCCCAGGACCGGGCGGGACCCGTGCTGCTCGTCCCGGGGTACGGCGGCTCGACCGCCTCGCTCCAGGTGCTGGCCGACGCCCTGACCGGCGAGGGCCGAGACGCTCGCATCGTGAGGCCGACCGGCTCCGGGACCCAGGACCTGCGCCAGCAGGCCGAGCACCTCGGCGACGCCGTCGACGCGGCGCTCGCCGAGACCGGGGCGGCGTCGGTGGACCTGGTCGGCTACTCCGCGGGCGGCGTCGTGGTCCGCATCTACGTCGCCGACCTCGGCGGCGGGTCGCACGTACGCCGCGCGGTCACCCTCGCCTCGCCGCACCACGGCACCGACCTCGCGTCGCTCGCGGGCGCGCTCGGCTCCACGGCGTGCCCCACGGCGTGCCAGCAGCTCGACCCCGACTCCGACCTGCTCCGCCGGCTCAACGCCGGCGACGAGACACCACCGGGGCCGGTGTGGGTCGCGCTGTGGACCGAGGACGACAAGACCGTGGTGCCGCCGGACTCCGGGTCCCTCGACGGCGCGCTCGACATCTCGCTCCAGGAGGTGTGCCCCGGCGTCCACGGCGGGACACCCGGACGTGCCCCGCACCCCCGAGGTGATCTCGATCGTCGAGGCGGTGCTCGGACCGGCCGCGCCCGAGGTCCCGCCTCCGGTCTGCGGCTCGGGATAGTCGCAGACGTTTGGCACTCTTGGATCGGTCCAAGGGAGTCTCTTCGTCTGCGACTATCCCGGCGCGGGCGCTAGTCGGTGACGTCCTTGGTCATGAAGTTGGCCCAGCCGGCGCCGAGGAACACCACGACGTAGACCGCCTGCAGCAGGACGCCGCGCAGGACGTCGCGCCACAGGATCGGGTCGCGGAACAGGTCCACGAACGCCAGCCAGTAGCGGGTGGGCAGATAGGGCTGCAGCGGGTCGGCGGCGTCGAGGGTGAGCAGCAGGGTGGAGGCGACCAGCAGCGCCATCGTGCCGAGCGCCGCGCCCAGCGGTGACTCGGTGACCGTCGACAGGAACAGCGCCACGGCCGCCACCCCCAACATGCAGAGCATCGCGTAGCCGAGCGCCAGGAACGTGCGGCCCACGAGCTCGGGCGTCGACATGGAGCTCCCGGACACGCTGGCGGGCCCGGTGGCCGTCACGCTCTCGTTGCCGAGCAGCACGATGCCCAGGACGTACGCCGTGGCCGCCACGACCAGCACGGTCAGCACCACGAACGCCATGACCGCGACGAGCTTGGCGCCCAGCAGCCGGGTGCGGCCGACCGGGCGCACCAGCATGTAGCGCAGCGTCCCCTGCTGGGCCTCGCCCGCGATCGCCTCGCCGGCCGTGATCGCCACCGCGATCGGCAGGAACAGCGGCAGCACGATGCCGAGCGCCGCGAGCGGGAACAGCGTGCCGTCGGTCAGCACCGCGGACAGGAACGCCGGCCCCGTGCCGGGCCGGGGGCCAAGATCGGTGACCGCGAGCAGCACCGCGACCAACGCCGGCAGCGCGTCGATGAGCGCGATGGTGCCCCAGGTGCGGCGGCTGAGGACGAGCTTGACCAGCTCGACGCGGATCACTGGCCCGCCCAGCTCACGGCCGCACCCCGAACCGGTCGGCGCTCTCCGTCGTCGCCGCGAGCACGACCTCCTCCAAGGTGTGCCGCTCGGCGCCGAACCTCGTGACCCGGATCCCGGCCTGCACCAGCCGCGCGTTGAGCGCGGCGGGATCCGGCTCGCGGACCAGGAGCCGCTGGTCGTCGTACTCCTCCACGACCCCGTCGAGCAGTCGCCGGACCTGCTCGACGTCGGGCGTGTGCACCTCGACCCGGCCGGTGGGACGGCGCAGCTCCTCGAGCTCGGCCTGGAGGACCAGCCGGCCCCGGTCCAGGACGCCGACGCGGGTGCAGAGCTGCTCGATCTCGCCGAGCAGGTGGCTGGAGAGGAACACGGTGGTCCCGGCCCGGTTGAGGTCGAGCAGCAGCTCGCGGATCTCCTGGATGCCCTGCGGATCCAGGCCGTTGGTCGGCTCGTCGAGCACGAGCAGCCGGGGGCTGCGCAACAGAGCACCGGCCAGGGCGAGCCGCTGCCGCATGCCGAGCGAGTACGCCCGGACCGGCCGCTCGTCCACGGCCGCGAGCCCGACCCGCTCGAGCGCTTCGGCCACCCTGCCGCGCCGCGTGCGCCGGTCGCCGTCCGGCGCCATCGCGTCGAAGAGCGCGAGGTTGCGCCGTCCCGACAGGTGGGGGTACGCCGCCGGCCCCTCGACCAGCGCGCCGACCTGTGGCAGCACCCGCCGCGCGGCCCGCGGCATCTCCTCGCCGAGCAGCTCCATGCGTCCCGAGGTCGCCAGGACCAGCCCGAGCAGCATCCGCACCGTCGTCGTCTTGCCGGAACCGTTGGCGCCGAGGAAGCCGAAGACGTCGCCCTCGCGGACGTCGAGGTCGATCTCGTCCACGGCGGTGATCGGCCCGAACCTCTTGGTCAGCCCCTCGGTGCGGATCACCGCCGGCCGCGGGTCGCTCATTCGTCGTCCACGTAGACGAACCCGGACAGCACGTCGTCGGCCGCCCGCACCAGCGCCGCCCGGGTCAGCGTCCCGGCCAGCAGCCACCCGCCGTCGCCCTCCGCTCCGGTGAGCACCACCCCGAGCGGCCCGACGGAGACGACCGTTCGCCGGCGGTCCTGGTCGACGCCGCTGGTGGTCGCGAGCTGGTCGCGCAGGGCGTCGGCCTCGCGGCTGCGCAGCGGGATGGCGATGACCTGGGTCATCCCGGCGCCGTAGACACCGACAGCGCGGTCCGACGACGCCGCCTTCGGGAGCCCGGCCACCGTGTCGGGCGGGCGCACCGGGGCGTACTGGTTGGCGGCGTCCGCGATGTCGAGGACGTCGTCGAACTCCACGTCGACGCCGGCCGGCGGGTCGAAGGCGACCCGCGAGCTGTCCGGACGGTCGCTCGAGAACTCCCGGAACTCGCTGGTGAAGGCGGCGGTGTCCGTCCCGGCGGCGTACACCTCGACCCGGAGCGGTACGCCGGAGTCCGGGTCCAGCCACAGGTCGGCGTGGTCGATGCTCGAGAGGTCGGAGGCCGGCACCACCCGCAGCCCCGGCGCGCTCACTCCTGCCACCCGCCGGGCGGGCACGCGTCGTACGTCGTCGGCGGTCACCCCGCGCAGCAGCCGCTCGGCGAGCACCGGGGGCACGAGGTCGGCGGTCCGGGGCAGGCGGATGTCGGGGTCCCGGCTCAGCGTGGCGTCGAGGTGCTCGTAGTCCCAGCGCAGGGTCGTCCCGCCCTCGTGCACGAGATCGGTCTCGCCGGTGAGCAGGAGCTGGTCGACTCGCCAGTGGTCGTCGTCCTGCCACCACGCCCGCATCCTGGTGTGCTCGCCGAAAAGAGCGCCGACGTCGCTGAACCGGTCCGCGTCGGGCAGCTGGAGGGACCCGTCGGTCTCGACGAACCCCGACCACGCGTGTCCCTCCGCGGCGCGGGCCTGCTCCAGCAGCCGGCCGGCGCTCACGTCGCTGTCTGCGGCGGGCAGCAGGCGCAGCGCGACCGGCGCGCCGACCAGCAGCAGCGTCCCGGCCGCGACCACGCACCAGCGCCGGAAGGGGGTCACGGCTTCGACGGTACGTCGGGATCCGGACCGGTTGAGCGTTCAACCGATGAGGCTTCTCTTAGGCGACGTCCTGAGGCACCCGGCGACCACCAGGCGACCACCAGACCGGCCAGGAGGGCCCCCGACGTGCCCAGCGTCAGGTCGCCCAGGGTGTCGCGGTAGGCGCCGCCGGCCTCCTTGCCGTCGCGGATGAACAGCGCGTACTCCCCCAGCTCCCAGCCGATGGCGAGGATCGCCCCGATCCCACCGACCAGCGGGACCAGGACCCAGCGCGGACGCACCGAGGGCGCGAGCAGGAGCCCGAGGCCGGCACCGAGGAGGGCCCAGTGCACCGCGTGGCTCAGGTCGTCCCACCAGCCGATCCTCCGGAACAGGTCGAGCCAGTTCGCCGTGGTGTCCGAGAGGAAGGGCAGCATCAGCAGCCCGAACGCGAAGTACGGCGGCTCGGCCGCGCTGCCACGGTGGGTCAGCCACCACCCGGCCGGAGCCGCGAGCATCAGTGCCGGGTAGACGACCAGTCGGACCGCCCAGCCCTTGTCGTCGAACTGGTCGACGCCGGGCACGACCACCGCAGCCACGAGCTCGACCACGGTGACCGCCAGGACCACCGCGGGGAACCACGCCCGGCGCAGCTCGATCACTTCTCCATCATGCGTGCCGGCCCCGAGCCTCGGCGCAGCACGGCGCACCAGCGCTGCTCCCCCACCCGGTGCACCTCGACGCTGCCGAGCCCGGCGGCCGCGGCGAGCTCCCCGATGTCGTCGGTGCCCAGGGTGGCCCAGCGGAACGGCGCGCTGCGCAGCCCGGCGCACTGCAACGCGGCCCACTCCGTCCGCGGACGTACGCCGGGCGGCGCGAGCTCCACCACCACCCGCCCCTCGGCTGCGATCAGCTCGCGGGCACGGAGCAGGAGGGCGACCGGGTCACCCCCGATGCCGACGTTGCCGTCGGCGAGCAGCGCGGTCTGCCAGCGGCCCTCGCCCGGCAGCCGGTCGAAGACGTCGCGGCGCAGCGCGACCACGCCACGCGCCACGGTCTGGTCGACGGCCTCCCGGACCACGTCGACCCCCAGCACCACGTGCCCGAGCCGCGCCAGGGCCGCGGTGAGCCGCCCCGGGCCGCAGCCGAGGTCGAGCGTGTGGCCGGTGCAGTGCGCGAGCAGCTCGAGGTCTGCGTCGTCGGCGTCCCGGCGCCACTGGTGGACCGGCAGCTCCTCCGGGATGTGTCGCCGAGCCTCACCACCGAGCACGGCCGGCCCCGCAGCGCCTCGGCGAAGACCTCCGAGAACGACGCCCGGCCCGTGGGCAGCTGCTCCGCCAGGCTCATGCGGTCACCAGCCCCCACGCCTCGGCGAACCGCGAGCCCGGGCACCAGCCGCGCCACCGCCTCGGCGTCGGCCACCTGGTCGACGTCCCGCAGCGTCGCGGTCGTGCCGACGTCCAGGCCGGTTCCGGTGAGGGCCGCCCGCGTGTCGGCGCCGGTGGTCGGGGTGGACATGCGCACGTCGCGAAGCACCGACGCCCGGGCCGGGTCGCGCAGCGCGAGGACCCACCAGCCCCCGTCCTCGGCCGGACCGAGGACCGCGTCGTGGACGTCCAGACCGGCGGCCGCGGCGAGCAGCAGGTGGGGCGTGAGCTGCGGGGTGTCCATGCCGACCTGGACGACCGGGCCCGGCACGTGCGCGTGGGCAGCGGCCAGCCGGGCACCGAAGTCGCCGACGCGCTGGGGGTGGACGGTCCACCCGGTCAGGGCCTCCCGGAGCTCGGGTCCGCGGACGGCGCGGTCCAGGTCGCCGTCCAGCGAGAGGTGGCAGTGTCCGGCGCCCACGGCGGCGGTCGCGGCGGCCAGCGTGTCGAGCAACGCCGCGGCGGCGACGTCAGCGGCCCGCGCCATGCCGATCTCGGCCCCGAGCCGGGTCTTCACCCGGCCCACCTCGGGTGCCTTCGCGACGACCAGCACGGACGGTGTCACGCGAGCACCCGCCAGAAGTCGCGGGCCGCACGCGTCGTGCCCCGCACCGAGCCGGACACCTTCGACCGCGTGCCGAGGGCGCGCGGGTGGTAGCCGACGTCGCGCTCGGAGAGCCGCCACCCGGCCACGGTGGCCTTCTGGAGCAGCTCGACCGGGTAGCCGAACCTGCGGTCCCGCACGTCCAGCTCGAGCAGCGCCGTGCGGCGGCACACCCGCATCGGCGCGATGTCGTGGGCGGTCATCCCGATCCGCCGGCGCAGCCACCACACGACCAGGTTGTTGCCGAGGCGCGCGTGCCACGGCCAGACGCCGCGGGCGACCGGGCGCCGGCGACCGACGGCCAGGTCGGCGCGGCCGGACCGGACGTCGTCGAGCAGCGCCGGCAGGTCGCGCGCGTCGAACGAGCCGTCACCGTCCATGAACGCGACGTACTCGCCCGTCGCGGCCAGCAGGCCGGCGTGCACGGCAGCGCCGTACCCCGCCAGCGGCTCGTGGACGACGGTGGCCCCACACCGGAGCGCCACCTCGGCCGTCGTGGTCGCGAGACCCGTTGTCGACGACGACGACGTTGAACCCCGCCGGAACCGTCGGCAGCAGGTCGAGCAGGGCGGCCGCCTCGTCACGGCACGGCAGCACGAGGTCGCACACGGTCTCCACGTCAGCGACGGTAGGCAGGTCCGGGGTCCGGGAAACGGCTCTGCCTCCTTACGAAGTGGTGACGCCGTCCTGCCGGGTCTCTCCGGTCCGGTCGCGCACCTAGGGTCGGCACCATGTCGACCACGGCCGCGGTTCGCGCTGCCTGGGTCGGCGCCCTTCTCACCGTGGTCCTGCTTCTCGTGGGGTTCGGAGCCCCGCACTGGCTGGATTGGTCCGTCGCCGCCCGCGCCCCGCGGAACGCCTCCCCCCACGAGGTCCCGCCCCTGCACGGTCTGTGGCGGCCGAAGCTGTTCGGCCCGGGCACGATCCCCGCGGTCCTGGTCGCCCTCCTGGGTTGGCGGTACGCCGCCGACCTGGCAGACCGGCTCGCCTGGCGCCCGCTGCTGCTCGCGTCCTACGCCGGGTCGCTGGCGTGGATGCTGTCGCTCGCTCTGGTCGACGGCTCCCGCGGCTTGTCGCGGTCGCTGGGCAACCCGTACGAGTACCTGCGGACGGCCCGCGAGGTCGGCAGCGTGCACACCCTCCTCGAGACCTACGTCGACCGGATCCCCTACGCCGCCGACGACAACTGGCCCACCCACGTCGCGGGACACCCACCCGGGACGCTGCTGTTCTTCGTCGGCCTCGTGAAGGTGGGGCTGGGCGGCGACCTGGCCGCCGGGGTCGTGGTCACCGTGCTGGCGGCGTCGACGGCGGCCGCGGTGCTGGTCACGCTGCGGGCCCTGGACGCCGAGGAGGTCGCGCGCCGCGCGGCGCCGTTCCTGGTGCTGACGCCCGCCGCGGTGTTCATGGCGGTCTCGGCGGACGCCCTCATCGCGGCGGTGATGGCCTGGGGGCTGGCCTGCCTGGCGCTGGCGACGCGGCGGCTGTGGTGGGCGGTGCCCGCGGGACTGCTGCTGGGCTACGGCGTACTGATGTCCTACGGGATGCCGCTGATGGGGCTGGTCGCGCTCGCGGTGCTGGTGGCCGCCCGCTCGTGGCGGCCGCTCCCGGTCGCGGCCGGGGCGGCGCTGGCGGTGGTGCTCTTGTTCGCGGCGGGCGGCTTCGCGTGGTGGGACGCCTACCCGGTGCTGCGGGAGCGCTACTACGACGGGATCGCGCAGGACCGGCCGCAGTCCTACTGGTGGTACGGCGACCTGGCCTGCCTCGTCATCAGCGCCGGGCCGCTGCTGCTGCCCGGCCTGGCGGTGGCGGCCACCCGCGTCACGCGCCGTGCCGCCCGGGTGCCGCTGCTGCTCGTCGGCGCCGCGGTCGTCGTGGTCGCGATCGCGGACGTGTCAGGGATGAGCAAGGCCGAGGTGGAGCGGATCTGGCTGCCGTTCGTGCCGTGGCTGACCGTGTCCTTCGCGCTGCTGCCCGACGGCTGGCGGAAGTGGGGGCTCGCGGCCCAGCTGGTCGCGGCGCTGCTGGTGCAGCACCTCGTTCTACACGGCCTGGTGATCAGTCGCGGAGCGGCGCCGTGGCGAAGGCCGGCAGCCCCTGCTCGGGAAGCACCTCGGCCGAGAACCCGAGCTCGGCCGCCGCTCGTGCCGGCGAGGCCACGACGTGCCGGACGTCGCCGAGCCGGTAGCCGCCGGTCACCACCGGCGCGATGGTGCGGCCCGTGCCTCGAGCCACCAGCGTGGCCACGTCGAGGATCCGGACCGGGTGCCCGGAGGCGACGTTGTAGGCGGCGTACGCCGGCGTCGCGTCGTCGGTCACCGCCCGCAGCGCTGCGAGGTTGGCCCGCGCGACGTCGGCCACGTGCACGAAGTCGCGGGCCTGGCCGCCGTCCTCGAAGACCTGCGGCGGCTCGCCGCGCTCGAGCGAGGACCGGAACAGTGCCGCCACACCGGAGTACGGCGTGTCCCGCGGCATCCCCGGGCCGTAGACGTTGTGGTAGCGCAGCGCCACCGCTCTCGCCCCCGCCTGGCGCACCCACGCGGAGGTGTAGTGCTCCTGGGCGACCTTGCTGGCGGCGTACGACGAGCGCGGGTCGAGCCGCGCGTCCTCCTCGACCAGCGCCCAGTCCAGCGGGCAGTGCGCAGCGCGGGCAGTGGTTGTCGAAGTCGCCCGCCGCGAGCGCGTCGACCTCCCGGGGCGGGGGTGTCTGGTCGCCGTGCTCGGGACACCGGTAGCGGCCCTCCCCGTAGACCACCATCGAGGAGGCCAGCACCAGCCGGTCGACGCCCGCCTCGTGCATCGCCGCCAGCAGCGCGGCGGTGCCGAGGTCGTTGTGGCCGGCGTACTCAGGCAGGTCGCCGACGCGCACCCCGGCGCCGACCACCGCCGCCTGGTGGCAGACCGCGTCCACGCCGCGCAGCAGGTCGACCCAGGCCCCGGCGTCGCGCACGTCGAGGTGGTGGGTGCCCGCCGGCGGCTCGGCCGCGCCGTGGGCCATCGGCAGCATGAGGTCGACCCGGACCACCTCGTGGCCGTCCTCCTCGAGCACCTCGCCGACGGCGGTGCCGATGAAGCCGGCCGAGCCGGTGAGCAGGACCCTCACGGGCCCCCCACCTCGGGCACGGCGTAGGTGAGCTCGATGCCCTCGGCCCAGGTCGAGCAGGTGCAGCCCTCGGGGTCCGGCAGCGCCGTCGATGGCGGTGGCCAGCAGCCCGGTCAGCCGCTCGAGGTTGCTGCGGAACAGCGCGAAGACCTCCTCCTGGCCCACGCCGACTCTCGCCCTCGGCGCCGGCGTCCATGTCGGTCACCAGGGCCAGCGCCGCGTAACACATCCGCAGCTCGCGGGCGAGCGCCGCCTCGGGTGCGCCGGTCATGTTGATCAGCGTGCCGCCCTGCGCGGCGTACCACTGCGACTCGGCTCGCGTGGAGAACCGCGGCCCGTCGATGACCACCATGGTGCCTCCGCGACGTACGTCGGGTGCCGCGGCGGCAAGGGCGTCGGACACCCGCGGGCAGTAGGGGTCGGCGAACGGCAGGTGCACCGCTCCGCGCTCGACGTACGACGACACCCGGCCGCTGGTGCGGTCGACGAGCTGGTCCGGCACCACGAGGTCGCCCGGCGCCACCTGCGGCGACAGCCCGCCCACCGCGCAGGGCGCCAACACCTGGCGCACGCCGAGCGACCGGAGCGCCCAGAGGTTGGCGCGGTAGTTGATCAGGTGCGGCGGGAAGTCGTGGTGCCTGCCGTGCCGCGGCAGGAACGCCACCCGCCGGCCGGCCACCGTCCCGACCGCGACCGGTGCCGACGGGTCGCCGTACGGAGTGGTGACTGCGTGCTCCTCGGCGTCCTCGAGGAAGGAGTAGAAGCCGGTGCCGCCGATGACGGCGACGTCGGCAGTGCTCATCGCTGGGTCGCCGGGAGCTCGAGCGCCCGCCAGACCGCGGCCCACACCTGCTTGGGCGGTACGCCGGCGTCGAGCGCCTCCTGGGCGGTGCGCCCATCCAGCTCGGCCATCACGATCTGCTCCGCCCAGGCGCGGTAGTAGGCCGGCCCGAGAGCCTCCTCCATCCGGCCCCAGAACTCGGTGTGCCTCACCCGCTCAGAATTGCACGGCCCTGATCGTCATCCACTCCTGCCCGTTGCCACCGACCCCGTGCGCCAGCCCCTTGACCCGCCAACCGGCTTCGGTGAGCACCGCCCGGAGCGGCGCCTCGCGCCAGTAGACGAACCGCCGCGGCTCGCGGACGTGTCCGTGCACCGACCACTCCTCGCCGTCGCCCTCCTTGAGCGACATGGCCAGCGCCCCGCCCGGCCGCGTGGCCCCGGCGAGGTTGCGGAGGACGGTCGGCAGGTCCTCGCGTGCGACGTGGAGCAGGCAGGCGCTCGCCCAGACGCCGTCGTACGGCCCGCCGAGCTCGTCGGTCAGCGGGTCCAGCACCTCGGCGTCGTATCCCCGGCTGCGCATCAGCTCGACGAAGGCAGGGGTGATGTCGGTACGCCGCACGGTCAGCCCGCGGTCCTCGAGCTGGATCGCGTCCCGGCCACCGGCACTGCCGATCTCGAGCACCGACGCTCCCGCCCCGACGGCGTCGGCGAGCCAGTCGAGCTCGGCGCGGACCTCGTCGTTCATCTCCCAGGTCGCGTCGCTGTACGGCGTCGCGTCGCCGTCGTACGCCGCCACGGTGGCCCGAGCGGCGGTGCCGCGGACGTCGTGGCTGTGGTGCAGCACGTCGTGGAGGTGGTAGCGGGCGATCGAGTCGACGGTGAACTCACTGCCGTTGTCGCGCAGCCCGCGGCGGGCCCAGGTCTCGTCGGGGGCGTCGCGGATCGCGTCGTACCGCGCCGCGACCGCCTCGGCCGCCGCCACCAGCTCGGGGCCGACGACCGCGGGGTCCTGGAGGTCGTAGCGCTCCTCGACGGCGGTGACGTCCTGGTCCCAGTTGGCGAAGGTCGGCTCGTCCTCCGCGAGCATCAGGTCCAGCCGGGCGCCGAAGATGCGGTGCACGTCGCGGACGTGGCAGGCGTACTCCAGCGGCGACCAGGTCTGCTCGTCGGGCCGCTCGGTGGCCGTTGGCTGGCGCAGCACGGCGGCCCAGCCCGTCGCGTCGTCGCGCAGCAGCTGGCCGAGGTCCTCCCGAGCCAGGTCGGCGGCGATGAAGCCGCACTCGGGGCAGGTTCCGCGGAGGACCCAGGTCCAGTCCTTGGTGTCGGGCTCGATGCCGGACTCGGTGCTGGGCTCGATCATGGGCACATCATCATGGAACCCGTGACCGTGCGCAGCGCAGATCCTGCCGACCTCCCACGAATCGCGGCCATCTACGACGAACAGGTGCGGAACGCGATCTCGACGTTCGACCTCGACTCCCCCGGGCTGGGCTACTGGGAGGCTCGGCTGGCCAGCGACCAGCCTGGTGACCACCTGCTCGTCGCCGACTCCCCCGCCGGCGAGGTGGTGGGCTACGCCTACTCCTCGTCGTACCGCCCGCGGCCGGCGTACGCCCGCACCCGCGAGGTCTCGGTCTACCTGGACGACTCGGCGCGCGGGCAGGGCCTCGGCCGCCAGCTGTACGACGAGCTGCTCGCCCGGCTGCGCGCCGACGGCGTGCACCAGGTGCTCGCGGTGATCGCCCTGCCGAACGACGCGAGCGAGGCGCTGCACCTCTCGTGCGGCTTCTCGCGGGTCGGGCTCCTGCCCGAGGTCGGGTGGAAGTTCGACCGCTGGATCGACACGGCGCTGTGGGGGCTCACGCTGGCGTAGGCGCGCGTCACGGATCGGGGATGCGGGGCGGTGGCGGCGGTGGTACACAGAGAGCCAATCACCGACCGCCGCCCGCCATGGGGTCCGGGTCCGGCCAGAGAGTTGGAGGACCCCATGATGCGAAAACTGCTCGTCCTGATCTGCGGAGCAGGCCTGGCCGGATCGTTGCTGGGTGCGGTTGGACCCAGTCCGGCCCAGGCACAACAGCCACCCGGCAGTGTGTACAGCTCGGGCCCGTACAACTTCCCCTACAAGTTCAAGGACAAGTGCCAGGGCCTCAAGTTCGAGGTCAAGGGCCGGTCGAGGGGGTACGAGACCATCTACAACGTGCCGGGGTCCGGCGGGCAGGCGTTCCTGGACGACAACCGCAACCGGTACCGCGAGGTGTGGACGAACAAGGCGAACGGCCGGAAGGCCTACGTGTCCGGCGAGTCCCGCTTCCGCGAGGTGAAGGCCACGCACGTCAAGGGCGACGTCTGGCGCTTCCGCTCGCTGCTCTCCGGGGCGCCGTTCGTCGTGAAGAACGACAAGGGAAACGTCGTTCTCGCCGAGTGGGGCGTGCTGGTGGTGGACACGACGTTCGACACGCTCGGCGACAGCCAGCCGGGCGGCGAGCCGTTGGACGACGAGGTCGTCAGCTCTCGCGGCAACTGGCCGACGTGGGACCCGGACTTCGAGTTCTGCGACCTCGTGCACAAGGTCCTGGACTGAGTCAGGTCAGCAGCAGCGCGTCGAGCCGGCGGCGCACCACGACCAGCCCGGCCAACCCCATCGCGACCAGGTAGAGCACCGAGATCGCCGAGGCCCACGAGAGCGCGCCGGTGGTGAGCTCGCGGCAGAGCACCACCCCGCGGTAGAGCGGCGTGCACTCCACCAGCCACTGCACCGGCGTGGGGAAGGCGCTGATCGGGAAGAACGTGCCCGAGAACAGGAACAGCGGCAGCTGCACCAACGTGATCTTGTCGAAGTCCTGCCAGCTCTTCATGTACGTCGTCGCCGCCATGCAGACGGCGCTCGACGCGAACCCGATGAGGATGGTCGCGGGGAAGGCCA
Source organism: uncultured Actinomycetota bacterium (assembly GCA_963734355.1). Lineage (GTDB taxonomy): Bacteria > Actinomycetota > Actinomycetes > Propionibacteriales > Nocardioidaceae > Nocardioides. The sequence continues at coordinate 323,663 of CAVTHU010000052.1, read as the reverse complement.
GGATCGCCCACCACGAGTGCACCAGCCCCATGGCGGCCATGATCACGAGGAACGCCGCGGCGTACGCCGACCCGCGCAGCTGGCTCCACGCGATCTCGCCGCGCGCCACGTCGCCGGTGGTGAGCGGCGTGGCCAGCATCTGGTCGTAGAGCTTCATGAAGCGGAGCTTGAAATAGGTGTTGTACGTCGCGTCGATGAGCGCGCCGTTGAGCGCCGACGCGGCGAGCATGCCGGGCGCGACGAACTCGGCGTACGGCACCTGGCGGCCGTTGAACTCGAAGGTGTCGATCAGCTGCCCGACGCCGATGCCGATCGAGAGCAGGTAGAAGAACGGCTCGAAGAAGCCGGTGACGAACAGCTTCCAGTTCTTGCGGTAGACGATGTAGTTGCGCCGCACCAGCAGCTGGGTGGCCCGGACCGCCCCCAGGGGCTGCACCTCGAGCGCGGTCACGAGACCAGCCGCTTCTCGAGGCCGGAGACCGCCCAGAACCAGCCGGCCACGGTGAGCACGACGAGCACCGTCACGTTGACGCGCGGCCACCCACCAGGTGACGTTGTCCAGCGCGAACATGCGCGAGAGGTTGACGCCCTGCCACAGCGGCGTGCACCGGGCGACCCACTCGCCGACGGTGCCGAGGCTGCTGATCGGGAAGAACGCGCCGCTGAACAGGAAGAGCGGGAAGATCCCGAGCCGGAACAGGATGCCGAACCCCTCCTCGGAGGTGAGCCGCGCGCTGTAGCCGTAGACCCAGACCGCGAAGGTCATGCCGACGAGCAGCTGGCTCAGGAACGCCGCGAACGGTCCCCACCAGCTGCCGTAGACGCCGAACGGCGCCACCACCAGTCCGTAGACGGCGCACGTCGTGGCCAGCCGGAACAGCACGAACGACAGGTGCGCGGCGACCAGGTCGCGGCAGCCGAGCGGCGTGGCCAGCATCGAGTCGTAGATCCGCTGCCACTTGATCATGCCCATGACCGGGAACGTCGTCTCGCCGACCGCGGTCTGCATCGCGTGGGCGGCGATCAGGCCGGGGACCACGAAGTCGAAGTACGACGTCGCGCCCTCGAGCACGTCGGGGTCGCCCTCGATGAAGCCGCCGAGCAGGACGCCCATCGCGACGACGTACAGCAGCGGGGCCAGGAACGAGCTGACCACCGTGGCCCGCCAGGTGCGCTGGTAGACCACCGCTCCAGTAGTCGACCTGGCGCCGGATCCCGTCGACCACACCGAGCTGGTGGACGGGGCTCGCGAGGGTGGCCGTCATCAGTCGACCAGCGTCCGGCCGGTGAGGCGGAGGAAGACGTCCTCGAGCGTGCTGCGCCGCACCAGCGTCGCGGCGGGCTGGAGCCCGCGCTCGTGCACCTGGGCGATGACGCGGTCACCGTCGTCGCTGTAGACCAGCAGCCGGTCGGGCAGCGCCTCGACCCGGCCGAGGTCGGCGACCTTCTCGGCGAGGGCGTCGTGGTTCTCGCCCTCCTCGGCCACCCCGAACCGCAGCTCGGCGACCTCGCGCGTCGAGTGCTCGCGGATGAGGTCGAGCGGCGAGCCCTCGGCCACGATCAGGCCCTTGTCCATCACCACCAGACGATCGCAGAGCTGCTCCGCCTCATCCATGTAGTGCGTCGTGATCACCAGGGTCACGCCCTGCTGCTTGAGCCGGAACAGCCGGTCCCACAAGCACGTGCCGGGCCTGCGGGTCGAGGCCGGTGGTGGGCTCGTCGAGGAGGAGCAGGTCCGGGCGGTTGATCAGGCTGCGGGCGATGGTCAGCCGGCGCTTCATGCCGCCGCTGAGGTCGTCGACCTTGCTCTTGGCCTTGTCGGTCAGCTGCACGAACTCCAGCAGCTCGTCGGCCCGCTCGCTGACCTCCGCCTTGGGGATCCCGAAGTAGCGGCCGTAGATGTAGAGGTTGTCGCGCACGTTGAGCTCGGTGTCGAGGGTGTCCTCCTGCGGGCACACGCCCAGCCGGCCCCGGATCGCCGGACCGTCCACCGCCGGGTCCATCCCGAGGATCCGCAGCTCTCCCCCGCTGATCGGCGAGACCGCCGCGATCATCCGCATGGTGCTCGACTTGCCCGCGCCGTTCGGCCCCAGGAACCCGAACGCCTCGCCCCGCCGCACCTCGACGTCGATCCCCTTGACCGCCTCGAAGTCACCGAACGACTTGCGCAGCCCGCGGGCCGAGATCATCGGTGCGGCGGCGTCGGTCACGGTGGCGACCCTATGACGCCGGCCCGACAGCGTTCACGCTGTTTCCCGGCGTGGCTGCTGTACGTCGCCCGGCCAGCCCCTGGCCTGCAGGATCGTGCCGATAGCCGCCGCCAGCCGGCTGGCATCGAGCACCTGCCTCCACCCCACCCGCACGGTCGAGGAGGCCACCGACGGCCGACAGCACGTCCCTGTCGAGATCGTCCCAGCGGTCAGACGTGCCGTCGTGGCCAAGCTGCCCGTCGAGCTCGACGACGAGCCCGTAGTCCACGTAGTCCACGTCGCGATAGGCCGTGCGTTCACCAGCCACGACGCGGACCTGGCGACGGCCAACGGGAAGTCCGTGGGCAAGCTCCACGTCACGGAGGTAGCGACGTTCGAGGGCAGAGTTCGTGCCCGCGGCCACGTCACCGAGCACGGCCGTGAGAAGTCGTCGATGCCGCAGGCGGGACTGGCTCGTGAGCGCTGTCACGAGGCGCGACGCCGTGGTCCGGCGTCGCTGACACACGTCGCCGAGCACGGCCACGGCCGCATCCTCGGACGTCGCGCGGGACGCGACCTGGAGTGCCGCGTGCTCGATGCGCAGTCGGGGCGGGCTCAGGTTGGAGAGGACGACCGCGTCGAAGTCGGTGACCAAGCTGGTGACCAGCGTTGGTGGATCGGCCACGCGGCGTGGCCAGGCCACCACCAACTCGATGGGTTTCCGCTCGTCGCCGAGGTTGAGCCCCGAGGCCCGGAGCGCCGAGGCCCCGCCGAGCGCCGCCGGCGCGTGGTAGAGCACCCCCGCCCAGGCACGCTGCTTCCACGTGAGCGGTCCGGTGTGCTCGACGTACACCCCCGGCAGCACCCGCGCCCACTGCCGGCGCCGGATCATCCGCTCGATGTAGTCGTCGCTGCCGCCATGTCCGAGAACCTGCTGTCGCGAGATCACTCCGTCTTGCCGACGCAGCACGTCTTCCAAGCTCATGTGCCGACGATGGCCGGTCTGACGAACGCCCACCTGCCGAGAAGGCGACGCCTGTGGACAACCGCTCGAACCGACCAACATGTGCGTTTTTCCGGCACCTGGTGCCGGAAGAACTCACATGTCTGGATAGTCTGCTCAAGCCTGCTCGGCGGTGAGCTCCAGCCGCCAGTGCTGGCCGACGATGTCGGCGCCGAACCGGTGCTCGGGCAGCTCGTCGACCAGCTCGAAGCCGGCCGCTTGGTAGATGCGGCGCGCGGAGGCGAGGTTGGCGGTGGTGAACAGCGTCATCGCCGTCGTAGCCCGCGGCGCGGGCGAAGGCGACGCACTCGTCGACCAGTGCGGTGCCGGCGCCGAGGCCGCGACCGTCCGGGGTCACGAGCAGGATGCGGAGCTGGGCGATGCGGGGGTCCTCCGGCAGCGGTACGCACATGATGCAGCCGATCCGCCGGCCGTCGGCCTCGGCGATCCAGCCCCGGGCGCGCTCGTCACGGGCCTGCGCGTAGTCGCCGACGACTCCGGCCACCATCGCCTCGAACGACGCGTCCCATCCGAACTGCTCGGCGTACACCTCGCCGTGCTGCCAGACCATCCAGCCCAGGTCGCCGGGCTGGTCGGCGGGTCGGACCACGACGCCCATGTCAGAACCTCCTACTGAAACACTCGTTTCAGTTAGGCTAGCGCGCGTGACGGTCAGGCGCGAGGAGCTTTTGGAGAAGGCGTACGCGTTCGTGCTCGAGCACGGCCTCGCCGACCTGTCGCTGCGGCCGCTGGCCCGGGCCATCGGGAGCAGCCCGCGAGTGCTGCTCTACCTGTTCGAGTCCAAGGACGGCCTGGTCCGCGAGCTGCTCGCCCGCGCCCGGCAGGACGAGCTCGCAGCCATCCAGGGCATCGAGGGCGACCTCGAGGCCGTGACCGCGACGCTGTGGGAGTGGCTGGCCGCCCCCGAGCACCGGCCGCTCCTGGTTCTCTGGCTGGAGGCGTACGCGCGGTCGCTGGTCGAGCCGGACGGCCCGTGGGCCGGCCACGCCCGTCAGACGGTCGAGGACTGGCTGAACGTGCTCGCCAAGGCCCAGCCGCCTGCGGTACGCCGGACCAGGGCAGGTCTCGCCGAACGCACGCGGGCACTCGCCCTGGTGCGCGGCGCGATGCTCGACCTGCTGGCCACCGGCGACGAGACGCGCGTCGCGGCCGCCCTTCGCCAGAGATCCGACCACGGGCGGACGCGCACCGCACTGCGTTGATGCTGTGCTGGGGCATGGCCACCACCGTCTCGCTCCCCGAGGCCGACTACACCGACACCTTCGCCATCGAGGGCGACGCGTTCCACACGGCCGAGGCGTGGGCGCGGGCGGCGTTCGAGCAGGGCTCGGACCGGAACGTCGACGCCAAGCAGCTGGTCTGGCGCCGGCTGCTGCAGCTGCGGCTCGGGCCCTTCGAAGCGCCCCACAACGTGGCCGGCTGGCACATCCTCGAGAACACCGACCGGCGCCTGGTGCTGGGCGCCGAGTCCTGGCACCTCATCGGCCGGCTCGTCTTCGAGTCGGAGGAGTCGGGGGCTCGGGTGACCACGCGCGTGACGTATCGGCACCTGCCGGGCCGCGCGGTCTGGTCAGTCGTCGGCCCGATCCACCGCCGGGCCGTTCCCGACATCCTCGAAGCCGCCCGGCGCCGGCTCACTCGCTGACACCCGCTCCCCCGCCACCCAGGTCGCGGCGACGTCGGCCGGCGAGGCGAGCGCGAAGGCCTTGGCGAGGGCGTCGTCGTACGCCGTCGGCGTGGCGCAGGGCCACCTCGAGCGTGGAGTCCGCCGGAGGCCGCAGCCACAGCGCGTCGAACTCCTTGCCGACCGAGAAGTCCCCGATCGTGTCCGACAGCCCGAGCACGTCCGCGCCGGCGGCGGTGGCCAGGTGCAGCAGGTGCCGCGACGACAGCCGGTGCCCCTCGCGGCCGAGCAGCTGCTGGGCGAAGTAGGCCTGCAGCCCCTCCTTGAACAGCGAGAAGCCGGTGCCGGCGCCGACGTCGGAGCCCAGCGCGACGCGGACGCCGAGGGCGAGGTGCGACCCGAGCGGGAACAGTCCGCTGCCGAGCGCGGCGTTGGAGGTCGGGCAGTGCGCGACCGCGGCACCGTGCCGGGCCAGCATCATCAGCTCCTGCAGCGACGGGTGCACGTTGTGCGCCAGCACGCTGCGCGGCCCCAGCAGCCCGGAGCGCTCGTACGACGTCGAGTAGTCGCAGCCGAACAGCTGCCGGACGCCCTCGATCTCCTCGACGTTCTCGTTGAGGTGGGAGGTGAACCACAGCTCCGGCCCGTCGGCGAGCAGCGAGCCGGCCGACTCCATCAGCGCGTCGGAGCAGGAGAGCGAGAAGCGGGGGGTGACGGCGTAGCGCGTGCGGCCCTGGCCGTGCCAGCGCTTGGCGAGCTCGAGCCCCTCGTCGTACGCGCGCTCGGGCGTGGTGAACAGGTCCTCCCGCAGGATCCGGTCGGACAGCACCAGCCCGGAGGTGACCCGCAGCCCGACCCGGGTCGCCTCGGTGAAGAGCGCGTCGACGGCCGAGGCGAAGTGGGAGCCGAAGACCAGCGCGGTCGTGGTCCCGGCGCGCACCAGCCCGGACACGAAGTCGGAGGCGACCGAGGCGGCGTACGACGCGTCGGCGAGCCGGGCCTCCTCGGGCAGCGCGCACTTCTCCAGCCAGTCCAGCAGCGGCATCCCGAGCCCGCCGATCGCGCGGACCTGCGGGAAGTGCACGTGCGTGTCGACGAAGCCGGGCAGCACCAGCCCCTCGCGCAGGTCGACGTAGTCGGAGCCGTGCACGGACGACGTGAACGGCTCGCGCGCCACGATCACCCCGTCGCGTACGACGAGGGCGAGGTCGGACTCCGCGCGCAGGTGACCGCCGGTGAAGGGGCTGCGCGGGGTGTCGAGGAAGGTGCCGCGGAAGACGCTCACCTGTGCGAGGCGCCCTCGCGCTCGAACGCGGCCAGCAGGGCGGCCGCGACCGACACCGCGATCGCCGCCGGGTCCTTGCTGGTCGTCACGCCCGGCAGCCCGATCGGCGTCTCGACGCGGTCGACGACCTCCGCCGGGAACGACGCCAGCAGCGTCGAGCGGAACCGCGCCCACTTGGCCGACGACCCGATCAGCCCGATCGCGCCGAGGTGGTCGCAGCGCAGCGCGGCGTCGATGATCGCGAGGTCCTCGGCGTGGTCGTGGGTCAGCACCAGCACGCGGGTGCCGGGCGGCAGCTCGCCCAGCACCAGCTCCGGGATCACCGGCACGTGGTGGGTGTGCACGGCCGCGACCGAGTCCGCGAGCGGCGCGAGCTCGGCCTCCGAGAGGTGCGACGAACGCGAGTCGACCAGGTGCAGGTCGAGGTCGTGGCGGGCCAGGATCCGCGCCAGCTCCAGGCCGACGTGGCCGACGCCGAAGATGGCCACGGACGGTACGACGGCCAGCGGCTCGAGGAGCACGGTCACCTCTCCCCCGCAGCACTGCACGCCGTGCTCGAACGGCGCCTTGTCGGACAGGTTCGCGGTGTAACGTCTCCGGCGCGATCGCGCCGGACAGGACCATTTCGCGCGCGCGGCGTACGGCCTCCTCCTCGAGGTTGCCGCCGCCGATCGACGCCCACGTCGACGTGGCCGAGACGACCATCTTGGCGCCGGCCTCCCGCGGCGCGTGGCCGCGCACGTCGGTCACCGTCACCAGCACGCCGGCCTCCCGGGCCGCCCGCAGCGCGGCCACGGCCGCGAACCACGTCGTCACAGCGCCTCCCGGGCCGCCGACAGCGCCCAGTAGACGGCCTCCGGCGTCGCCGGCGAGGCCAGCTCGAGCGGCCGACCCGGCGGGCCGAACGCCGCACACGCGTCGCGCAGCGCCTCGCGCACGCTGAACGCCAGCATCAGCGGCGGCTCGCCGACGGCCTTGGAGCCGTAGACCACGCCGTCCTCGTGCGCCCGCTCCAGCAGCGCGACGTTGAACTCGCTCGGCATCTCGGAGAACGACGGCAGCTTGTAGGTCGACGCGGCCTGGGTCGTGAGCCGCCCGCGGCCCTTCCCGTCCGTCTCGTCCCAGCGCAGGTCCTCCAGGGTCAGCCAGCCGGCGCCCTGCACGAACCCGCCCTCGATCTGCCCGAGGTCGACCAGCGGGGAGAGGCTGTCGCCGACGTCGTGGACGATGTCGACCCGCCGAGTGGTGTTGGCGCCGGTGAACCCGTCGACCTCCACCTCGGCGACCGCGGCGCCGTACGCGAAGTACTTGAACGGCGAGCCGGTCATCGTGCTGAGGTCCCAGCTGAGCCCCTCGGTCTTGTAGAAGCCGGCCGCCCACAGCTGGATCCGCTGGTGGTAGGCCTTCGCGACCAGCTCGTCCCACGAGAGGTCGGGGTGCTCGGCACGCACCGGCACCAGCCGGGCCAGGATCTGCTCGCAGGCGTTCTTGATCGCGCCGCCGTTGAGGTCGGCCCCCGCGCTGGCCGCGGTGGCCGAGGTGTTGGGCACCTTGTCGGTGCGCGTCGGCGCCAGCCGCACCCTGGCCAGCGGCAGCCCGAGCGCGGTCGCGGCGACCTGGAGCATCTTGGTGTGCAGCCCCTGGCCCATCTCGGTGCCGCCGTGGTTGATCAGGACCGAGCCGTCCTTGTAGACGTGCACCAGCGCGCCGCCCTGGTTGAACGTCGTGAAGTTGAACGAGATGCCGAACTTCACCGGCGTGATCGCCAGCCCGCGCTTGGTGTGCGGGTGCGCCTCGTTGAACGCCGCGACCTCGGCCCGGCGGGCGTCGAGCCCGGCCGACGCCGACACCTGCTCCCAGGCCGACAGCAGTCGCTCGGGGTGCCGGACCGGCTGGCCGTACGGCGTGGCCTGCCCGTCGACGTAGAAGTTGCGCCGCCGCAGCTCGGCGGGGTCGATCCCGAGGACGGGTGCGCACCGGCCGATGATGTCCTCGATCACGAGCATCCCCTGCGGACCGCCGAAGCCGCGGAACGCGGTCTGCGAGGTCTTGTGGGTCTGCGCGATCTGGCCGTGCACCAGCACGTCGGGGATCCAGTAGGCGTTGTCGATGTGGCACAGCGCGCGGGAGAGCACCGGCTCGGAGAGGTCGAGGCTCCAGCCGCCGTCGGCGGTCAGCGTCGCCTCGAGCCCGGTGAACAGCCCGTCGTCGTCGAAGCCGACCTTCCACGTGGCGTGGTAGCCGTGCCGCTTGCCGGTCATCGTCATGTCCTGCTGACGGGTCAGCCGGAGCCGGACCGGACGCCCGGTCAGCGTGGCGCCCAGGGCGGCGACCGCCGCGAGCCCGTGCGGCTGCATCTCCTTGCCGCCGAACCCGCCGCCCATCCGCAGGCACTGGACGGTCACGGCGTGGCTGGGCACGCCGAGCACGTGCGCGACGATCTCCTGGGTCTCGGTCGGGTGCTGGGTGCTGGACTGGACGAAGACCTGGCCGCCCTCGTCGACCATCGCCAGCGAGCAGTGCGTCTCGAGGTAGAAGTGCTCCTGCCCGGACATCGCGGTGACGCCCTCGAAGACGTGCGCGGCCCGCGCCAGCCCGGCGGCCGCGTCGCCGCGGGCCATGGTCGGCCGGGCGCCCTGGAAGCTCTCGGCCGCGATCGCCTCCTCGACGGTCAGCAGCGCCGGCAGCTCGTCGTAGTCCACCTCGATCGCCGCCGCCCCGCGCCGCGCGGCCTCGAGGCTCTCGCCGAGCACCCAGCAGACCGAGTGGCCGAAGTACATGACCTCGGTCGGGGAACAGCGGCTCGTCGTGCTTGATCCCGGCGTCGTTGATGCCCGGCACGTCGGCGGCGGTGAGCACGCGGACCACCCCCGGCACGTCGTACGCCGCCGCGACCTCGAGCCGGGTGACCCGCGCGTGGGCGTGCGGCGCCTGCACGGGATGGGCGTGCAGCACGTGGCTGGTCCGGCCGACCAGGTCGTCGGTGTAGAGCGCGTGGCCGGTGACGTGGAGGGCCGCGCTCTCGTGCGGCATGGTCTCGCCGACCACGGCGTTCTCCGGGCCGCTGGCTGAGCGCGCTCGTCGTGATCTCCGGCTCGGTGGTGATCTCGGTGCTCACAAGGTCACCTCCGCCCCGCCCGATTCAGCCCAGAGCTTGCGCAGTGACTGCCCGAGCATCGCCGTGCGGAACCTCGGCGCTCGCCCGCTGGTCGGAGATCGGCGTGCCCGCCCGGCCGAGCACCTCGGCGGCGGCGTCGACCGTCTCCTGGGTCCAGGGCTTGCCCTCGAGGGCGGCCTCGGCGTCGAGCGCCCGGATCGGCGTCGCGGCGACCCCGCCGAGCCCGATCCGCGCCTTCGCCGACGGTGCCGTCTTGGACGTCGATCGCGAACCCGACGGCCACCGACGAGATGTCGTCGAAGGCCCGCTTCGCGATCTTGTGGAACGCCGTCAGCTCGGCGGCCGGCAGCGGCACCACCACCTCGGTGATCAGCTCGCCCGGGCGGCGTACGGACTCGCGGTAGCCGGTGAAGTAGTCCGCCAGCGGGACCGTCCGCTCGCCCTCGGTCGAGGCGAGCACCACCGACGCCTCGAGGGCGAGCAGCACCGGCGGGGCGTCGCCGATCGGCGAGCCGGTGCCGAGGTTGCCGCCGAGGGTGGCGCTGTTGCGGATCAGCGGCGAGGCGAACTGCGGCATCAGCGCCAGCAGCAGGGGCAGCCGGCCGTCCAGGCGTCGCTCGACCTCGGTGAGCGTGAGCCCGGCGCCGATCCGCGCCTCGGTCTCCGTCATCGTGAAGCCGCGCAGCTCCGGCAGCCGGTCCACGGCCACCACCAGCCCGGCCCGCGCGCCCTTGAGGTTGACGTCGACGCCCCAGTCGGTGCTGCCGGCGACGACGGTGGCGTCCTCGTGGTCGTGCAGGAGCTGGAGTGCCTCGGCCAGGTCGGCGGGGCGCAGGTACGCCGCCTCGCCGTCGTGCAGCTGGGTGGCCATCGGCGCCGGTGCGGGCGTCGCGCGCCGGGCCGCGAGCTCGTCGTCGGAGGCCGGGAAGCGCGAGCGCGTACGCGGCGTCCTTGATCGGCCGGTAGCCGGTGCAGCGGCACAGGTTGCCGCTGACGGCGTGCAGGTCGAAGCCGTTCTCGCCGTGGTAGTGGTCGCGCGGGCCCGAGCCGTTGGTGGCCGCCCGGCCGGAGCGGTAGAACTCGGCGGCCATGCTGCAGACGAACCCGGGCGTGCAGTAGCCGCACTGCGAGCCGCCGCGCACCGCCATCTCGTGCTGGACCGGGTGCAGGTCGTCGGGCGAGCCGAGCCCCTCGGAGGTGACGACCTCCTGGCCGTCGAGCGCCGCGGCCGGCACCAGGCAGGAGTTGATCGCCGTCCACTCGGTCGCGTCGGACCCGTCGGGCGCCGGGCGGGCGACCATGACCGAGCAGGCGCCGCACTCGCCCTCGGCGCAGCCCTCCTTGGCCCCGGTCAGCCCGCAGCCGCGCAGGAAGTCGAGGGCGTTGGTGTGCAGGGGAACGCCGTCCAGGTCACGGGGCTCGCCGTTGACCACGATGCCAGCCATCGCGCACCTCCCGTCGCATCGACGATTGGCATGGTTGCTGGTCCCGGTCGGGAACGGCCCGCTGGTTGTCCATGCGAACAACGGACCGCCCAACAACTGTATACGCGGGAGGGCTCAGAGGGTGAGGCCCACGTGCCGGTTGACGTCCTTGTAGAGCAGGTAGCGGAACGGGCCCGGGCCGCCGGCGTAGCAGGCCTGGGGGCAGAAGGCCCGCAGCCACATGAAGTCGCCCGCCTCCACCTCGACCCAGTCCTCGTTGAGCAGGTAGACCGCCTTGCCCTCGAGCACGTAGAGGCCGTGCTCCATCACGTGCGTCTCCGGGAACGGGATGGTGCCGCCGGGCTGGAAGTTCACGATGTTGACGTGCATGTCGTGGCGCAGGTCCGCGATGTCCACGAACCGGGTCGTCGACCAGGCGCCGTCGGTGCCGGGCATCTCGAGCGGCGTGACGTCCTGCTCGCGGGTCACGAACGCGGGAGGTACGTCGAGCCCCTCGACCCGGTGGTAGGCCTTGCGGATCCAGTGGAACGTCGCGGTCGCCGCGCCGGTGTTGTGCAGCGTCCAGTGCGTCCCGGGCGGAAGGAACGCGTACGAGCCCGGCTCGAGCGCGTGCTCGGCCCCGTCCACGGTCAGCGCGAGCGCGCCGTCGACCACGAACAGCACGGCCTCGGCGGCCGGGTCGCCCTCGGGGTGGTCGGAGCCGCCGCCGGGCGAGACCTCGACGACGTACTGGCTGAACGTCTCGGCGAACCCGGACAGCGGCCGGGCCAGCACCCAGAGCCGGGTGTCGGTCCACCCGGGCAGGTAGGACGCCGTGATGTCGCTGAGCGTGCGGGCCGGGATCACGGCGTACGCCTCGGTGAACTTCGCCCGGTCGGTGGTGAGCGCGGTCTGCGGCGGCAGCCCGCCCTTGGGCACGTAGTACGTCATCGCTCTCCTCTTCTCAGCAGTCGTCCTCGCGGCGCTCTGTCCGTCGCTGGCCTCGACGGGCACGCCGCGCAGCCAGGTCTCGCGCACCACGCCGGCCAGCCGGCGGCCGGCGTACGCCGAGACCGGGTTGCGGTGGTGCAGCCGGGCCACGTCGACGGTGAACTCCTCGTCCGGCGCGAACCGCACCAGGTCGGCGTCGGCGCCGACCTCGATCCGGCCCTTGTGGGCGAGCCCGACCCGGTCGGCCGGCGCGGTGGCCATCCAGCGCACCACGTCGGCCAGCGCGTGGCCGCGCGCGCGGGCGCCGGTCCACACCGCGGGCAGGCCGAGCTGGACCGACGCGATGCCGCCCCAGGCCGCGCCGAAGTCGCCGCCGCCGTCGCTGCTTGAGGGCGGCCGTGCACGGCGAGTGGTCGGAGACGACGAAGTCGAGGTCGCCGGCGGCCAGCGCCGCCCAGAGCGCCTCGCGGTTGGCCGCCTCGCGGATCGGCGGGCAGCACTTGAGCTCGGTGGCGCCGTCGGCGATGTGCTCGGCGTCGAAGGTCAGGTAGTGCGGGCAGGTCTCGACGCTCACGTCGACGCCCGCCGCGCGCGCGGCCCGGAGCATGGGTACGGCGTCGGCGTCGCTGAGGTGCACGACGTGCGCCCGGCCGCCGGTCTCGCGGGCCTGCGCGATGACCAGGTCGATCGCCGCCTCCTCGGCGGCGCGCGGCCGCGAGGCGAGGAAGCCGGCGTAGTGGGTGCCGTCGAGCGCGCTCTCGTCGAGCAGGTGCCCGTCCTCGGCGTGCACGATCATGAGGGCGCCGAGCCGGGCGGTCTCCTTCATCGCCAGCGCGAACGCCTCCGGCTCGAGGTGGCCGAACTCCTCGACTCCGGAGTCGAGCAGGAAGCACTTGAAGCCGAAGACCCCCGCGTCGTGCAGCGGCGCCAGGTCGTGGCAGGTTGCCGGGCACCGCGCCGCCCCAGAAGCCGACGTCGACGCAGACCTGCCCCTCGGCGACCAGCCGCTTGATCTCCAGGGCCGCGACCGTGGTGGTCGGCGGGATCGAGTTCAGCGGCATGTCGAGGATCGTGGTGACCCCGCCGGCCGCGGCCGCCCGGGTCGCGGTGGCGAACCCCTCCCACTCGGTGCGGCCCGGCTCGTTGACGTGCACGTGGGTGTCGACCAGGCCGGGCAGCAGCACCTCGTCGTCCTCGAGCGTGATCGTCCGGGTCGCGGCCGGTGCGCTCGTCGTACGACGTCACGACGGCGATCCGCTCGCCCGCGATCCCGACCGCGGCCGCGACCTCGGCGCCGTTCACGATCGCCCGGCGGGCGCGGACGACCAGATCGAGGTCAGCTGCCACGGTAGGTCGAGTAGCCGTAGGGGCTGAGCAGCACCGGCACGTGGTAGTGCTGGTCGGGGTCGTTGACCGTGAACACGACCACGACCTCGGGGTAGAAGCCGTCGACGTAGGTGCCGGTGTCGAAGCGGAGCACGTAGGCGCCGCGCTCCAGCGTCTCGGGACCGATCGAGCCGACCCGGCCGTCGTCGTCGGTGACGCCCTCGCCGAGGAGCTCGCCCGTCGCGGGTCTCGAGCCGTACGTCGATCCCGCGCGCCGGGCGACCGGCCGCGGTGTCGAGGACGTGCGTGGAGAGCGTGCTCACCAGCGCCGCCTCCAGGCGGAGCAGCGCGATCTGGCGCAGGTTGTCGACGGTCTCGGCGCGCTCGGTCGCGTCGTCGTTCTGCAGCCGCCGCTCGAGCTGGCTCAGGATCTCCTCGGCGTCGCGGCCGGCGGCGCGGATCAGGAAGACCCGGTCGAACCGCTCCTCGTACGCCGCGTTGCCCGCCTTGAGCCGCGCCGCGGTGTCCCCGGCGGTGGGGTCGACACCGGACTGCTCCCGCTGCGACTGGGCGCCGCCGCGCTCGCCGATCCGGGGATGGCCGGACAGCGCCTGGTCGAGCTCCTCGTCGGTGAGCTCGCGGGCGGCGGCGTCCGCCGCGGCGATGAGCGCGTCCCGGTCGTCGTACGGCTGGCCGGCCAGGACGTCGTCGGCCCAGCGCGGGACCGACAGGCAGCCGAGCAGCACCTCGCGCGTGGTCTCGACGGCCATCAGCAGAACCCCGGGACGTGCAGCCACGCGTCGCCGGCCGGCGGCGCGTCGTCGCGGCTCACCTGCGCCTCGATCAGGCCGTAGGGCCGGTCGGCGGCGATGAAGACCTCGCCGTCGTTGGTCAGCCCCTCGACGTCGAAGCCGGAGAAGTCGACGAGGAAGTGGTGCTTGTTGGGCGCCGAGAACCTGATCTCGGCGATCCCCGGCTGGGTGTCGAGCACGGCCGTGCCCATCACGTGCAGCGTCTCCTGCAGCGCGCGGGAGTACGCCGTGGCGAAGGTCGAGAGCAGGCAGTCGCGGACCTCGTCGTACGACTCGTTCCAGTCGACGTCGGTGCTCACGTGCCGCCACTTGGCGACCAGCGACGTCGCCAGGATCCGGTCGTCGGTCTCGGGCAGCGTCGTGAACTCGTCCTTGAGGAACCCCTTGAACTCCGAGTCGGTGGAGTTGAGCAGCACCAGCTCCTGGATGCCGGACAGCACGTGGGTCTCGTCGCGGCCGACGGTGACCACGCAGGTGCGGACCGCGCCGCCGCGGCGTACGAACGAGTGGTTGCCGAGCCGGTCCCAGGCGTACTCCTCGACCCGCACCTGCGCCGCGCTCGCGGCCGGGCACGCCTCGCATCAGCCGGCCGCCGAGCGCCAGCGCGTAGTCCTCGATCGAGTCGATCCCGTGGATCTTGGCGTAGGCGAACGCGGTGTTCTTCTGGGTGTCGGTCGGCAGCACCTGCGCCTGGTCGCCGGTGGTGTGCGCGTCGCCGAAGGCTCCGCGCAGGGACGTCGACACGTTGAGGTCGCGGATCTCGTGGCGCGGGGTGTCGCGGACGATGCGAACGACGCGGTTCTCCGCCTTGCCGTACTGGTTGGCTCCCAGAACGTTGCCCATGCCGTGACCCTAGTGCTCCGGACTAGAGGAACGACCGGAGGTCGAGCCCGCGCACCTCGGCCTCGTCGACGGCGCCGCAGTCGACCCCGCGGAGCACGTACCTGCCCAGGGCCCGGGCGGTCGCGGGCTCGTCGGCGATCGCGCCCTCGACGTGGCCGACGTAGGCCTGGAGCCGGTCGAGCGCGGGACCGAGCCCCTCGCGGTAGAAGGCGTACGTCGCGGCGTACCGCGTCGGCAGCTGGGCCGGGTGCAGGTCCCAGCCCTGGTAGTAGCCGTGCTCCAGCGAGCGGCGCACCAGCCGGTGGTGGTTGTGCCCAGGCGCTGCGACCGTCGTCGGTGTCGCCGACCGGCAGCACGTTGGTCGAGCCGTCGCTCAGAGCCGGACGCCGGTGCCCGCCGCGGCCGCCTGCATGACGAGCTTGGCGTGGTCGGCGACCGGGTGCTCCAGCGACTGGTAGCCCGCGGCGATCCCGGTGAACGCGGAGTAGTCGTAGGTGCCGTAGTGCAGCCCGGTCAGCCGCTCGCCGCCCGCGTGCACCATCCGCGCCACCAGCGCGGTGCCGTCGGGGCCGAGGATCGACTGCGGCGTCTCGACCTGCACCTCGAACCGGAGGTCGAGAACCTCGCAGACGTGCACCATCGCCTCGACCTGGTCGACGCTGGTCACCTTGGGCAGCGTCACCACCCAGCCGTCGAGGCTCCCGCCGTGCTCCCGCAGGGTCGCGACGTACGACGTCAGCGTCCGGATCGCCCGGCCACGGGTCGGCGCCTCGAAGCACTTGATCCGGATGCCGCCGAACGGCGCCGCCGCGCCCGCCTGCTGGCTCTCCGCCAGCGCCGCCGCGGCCCGCACGACGTCGGCGTCCTCGTCGGCGTCGCTCTTCCCGACGTACCCGTCCTCGAAGTCGACCCGCAGGTCCTCCACCGGCTCGGCGGCCAGCTTGGCCCGCACCCGCGCCACCAGGTCGTCGTCACCCACGAGCGCGGCGAACGCGTCGGCGTGCTCGTCGATCACCTCAGCGCAGCCGCGCCGTACGCCGGCACCAGGTCGGCGGCGTACCGGTCCGCGGGCACGTACACCGTGTGCACCGGCTGCCGCCCCGGCCGCTCCCCCGGATATCCCTGCGCCAGCGCCGCGTCCGCCGCCGCCAGCCGCTCGTCGAGCTCGGCTGTCAGTCGGGCGGCGAGCTCGCCGGGGTCGGCCATGCGGCTCATCCAACTACACGCACCTTGCAAGAACCTGCCCTTCACAAAGCACGAGCCCGTCGCTTAGGTTCGCGGTCAGGCCTGATCACCCATCGGGGGATGGTTCGGCCTTCTCGGAATGGAGAAACAAGTGAAGAAGGCGCTAGTCGCAGGGCTTGGCGGGACATTGGTCGCCGCCCTGGGCCTCACCATGGGCCAACCGGCAGTCGCAACTCACCCGTCCGCCGCGGTCACACACGCCGCGTCAGGACCGGTGGGCCACAAGGCGGTGTCCCACAAGAAGGAGCGCGTCACCACCGACGAGCTGCCCAATCCGGACGAGGACAAGCGCCGCGCGCTCCGCGAGGAAGCCGTCAAGGCCGTCCTCAACGGCGAGGCGACGCCCGTGCAGCGCGGTGCGAGCACGGTCGTCAAGCTCGGCGGTGCGAATGCGAAGGGCGCCGCGGCCAAGAACGGATGCGCAGTACGTCGAGCTCTCCCGCGAGACGACCGACCGCGTCTTCGTGATCCTGGCCGAGTTCGGGAACACCCGTCACCCCTCCTACCCGGACCAGGACACCAACGCCACCATCCCGGGCCCCAAGCGGTTCGACGGCCCGTTGGTCAACCAGATCCCGGAGCCCGACCGCTCGGTCGACAACAAGACCGTCTGGAAGCCGAACTACAACCGGGCCCACTACGAGAAGACGTACTTCGGGGAAGGCTCCGGAGTCGAGTCGCTCAAGACCTACTACGAGAAGCAGTCGTCCGGCCGCTACAGCGTCGACGGCGAGGTCACCAACTGGGTGAGGGTGCAGTACAACGAGGCTCGCTACGGCCGGTCCAACGGCTTCCCGTGCGCCGGCAACGTCTGCAGCAACACCTGGAACCTGGTCCAGGACGCCGCCAACCAGTGGTACGCCGACCAGCTGGCCGCGGGTCGCCCGGCGGCCGAGGTCAACGCCGAGCTGGCCACCTTCGACAAGTGGGACCGCTACGACCACGACACCGACGGCAACTTCAACGAGCCCGACGGCTACATCGACCACTTCCAGATCGTGCACGCGGGCGGCGACCAGGCCGACGGTGACCCCTGGCAGGGCGAGGACGCCATCTGGTCGCACCGCTGGAAGACCTTCCAGGGCACCGGCCAGGGCCCGGCCGGGAACCCCGACGGCGGCAACCAGATCGGCAACAGCGGCATCTGGATCGCCGACTACACCATCCAGCCCGAGAACGGCGGCCGGAGCGTGTTCTTCCACGAGTACGGCCACGACCTCGGCCTGCCCGACGACTACAACACCATCTCCGGCGGCGACAACAACAACGAGCACTGGACGCTGATGGCGCAGAGCCGGCTCGGCGCCAAGGGCGAGCAGTTCATCGGCGACCGCGCCGGTGACCTGGGTGCCTGGAACAAGCTCCAGCTCGGCTGGCTCGACTACGAGACCCTCGTGGCCGGCCCGGGCGTCGGCGGCAACCGGACGATGAAGCTCGGCCCGGAGGAGTACAACAACAAGGATCCCCAGGCCGTCGTCGTCGTGCTGCCGAAGAAGGAGGTCGTCACCCAGCTGGGTGCGCCGTCCGCCGGAGCCAAGCAGTGGTACAGCGGCACGGGCAACGGCCTGGAGAACACGATGACCCGCCACGTGACCCTCCCGGCCGCGGCAGCCACGCTGACCTTCAAGGCGCGGTGGGACATCGAGGACTGCGGTCCCGACCCCTGCGACTACGCCTACGTCGAGGCATCCACCGACGGCGGCACGACGTGGACGGCGCTCCCGGGCTCGATCACCAAGCCGGCCGAGGGCAACGGGATCGACGGCACGCAGGCGGCGTACGTCCCGGCGACGTTCGACCTGTCCGCCTACGCCGGCCAGACGATCGGCCTGCGGTTCAGGTACTCCACCGACGGGGCAGCCCAGGGCAACTCCGACACGGTCCCGGACGGCATCTTCGTCGACGAGATCGCGATCACGGCGGGCGCCACCACGGTCCTCGCCGACGGCGCCGAGACCAGCCCGAACGGCTGGACCCTGGCGGGTTGGAGCTCGGTGGGGGCGTCGACCAGCCAGCTGTTCGACAACTACTACATCGCGGGACATCGCTCCTACGTGTCCTACGACAAGTACCTCAAGACCGGGCCGTACTACTTGGGCTACGCCAACACCTTGCCCAACAAGGTCGACCACTACGCGTACCAGCAGGGGCTCCTGATCTCCTACTGGGACACGTCGTACGCCGACAACGACACGTTCGTGCACCCCGGCTCGGGCCGGAACATGTACGTCGACGCCCATCCGGTGCCGTTCTACAAGCTCGACGGCCAGCCGTGGCGTGCTCGCGTGCAGGTCTACGACGCGCCGTTCGGCTTGAAGAAGGCTGACACCTTCGACACTGCACGACAACAGCAAGCTCCAGCACATCCGCGGCCAGGCTGCGGAGCCGGTGTTCGACGACACCGGCAAGTACTGGTACGCCGAGCTGCCCAACCACGGCGTGAAGCTGCCGGGGGTGGGAGTCAAGATCCGGGTGCTGTCGATCGACGGCACGACCATGAGGATCCGTGTGACGTCCTGATCCTGGACGATTGCGACCAGCACGACGCCCGGGGGCAGGTCCCCCGGGCGTCGTGCTGTGGAGCCTCGAGGCCCTCACGCGCGTCAGATAGGAGTGCGTGGAGTTCTCGGGAGCAGGCTCGCGACCGCGGCTGCGATCGCGGCGCTGACGATGCTGTCCGCCTGTGGTGACACCTGCTTCCAACCCTGCTCCCGAGCAGGCGGACCCGCCGACAGCCCGAGCCCGCCGAGCAGCCCGGCGTCCTCGGCTCCGATGTCGACGACCCCGCCGCCCACCCTGCCGTCACCGATGGAGCCGCCGTCGACGCCCAGCGACCCGCAGCCCGTCGACCTGGTGGCCGGCCGGGTGGTGCGCGGCGGTGCCGGGCCCTGCTACGGCGTCAAGACGGACGACGGGAAGCTCTACGCCGTCCACAGCACCTCCGCCGGCGAGCTCGAGGTCGGCACGACCGTCCTGGTGAAGCTCGGGCCAGCCCGTGCCCGAGGTGGACTGCGGTCCCGGCGAGCCGATATCAGCGTTGCGGATCGACGTCGTGGCCTGACGTTTGAGGCGGATGCCCCAAGCGCGCGACCGCTGTGCGACCCGACGCTGGACGCATGACAACGACGACACCACGCCAGGCCGTGGAGGCGCTGCAGGCCCAGCCTCTGCTTCCGGAAGGCGACGACGAACGGTTCACCGGGTACGGCGTGATGGGGATGCCCTTCGCCGGCGGGCACTACCTGGCGCTCAGGGACATGGTGGCCACCTCGGTCGGGCCGGCGTACCGGGCCATCTGGCACCGCGACCCACAGGGACGCTGGACCATCCACACGACCGGACCCGCCGAGCTGACCTGTCCGAGGTACTTCGGGTCGCTGGCCACGACCGCCCAGGCACCCAGAGTCGACGTGTCCTGGCGTGACGACCACACCCTCGAGGTGACGCTCGGTGACGAGCTGAGGTGGCGGATCGAGCTCGGGGCGACTCCCGCGACCCGGATGATGACGGGGATGGGCGGCGCGCTCCCCGAGGCCGGCTGGAACAGCAACGCCGTGCTCGCCGCCATGGAGCCGATGGCCCGCACCATGCTCCGGACCGGCAGGATCCGACTGCGCGGCGCGACGCCGAACGGCCCGCGGTTCAGGATGGCGCCCCTGAAGATCTGGCGCGTCGTCGGCGCCGCGGCGTCGTACCACGGCGAGGACCTCGGGGGGCCGGCGCCGCTCGACACGCAGACTCACCTGGCCGACTTCTGGCTCCCGCAGCGTGGCGTCTTCTTCGTCGGGCGGGCGCGTTTCACGCCCCTGGACGAGCACGTCGACCGCAGGACGAGCACGGCGCGCAAGGTGGGCACGAGAATGGAGCAGTGACCACGCCCGTGCCGCTGCCCCGCCGGGTCGAGGTGCTCGCCGGGCTGTCGGTGGCGATCGACCTCGGGCTGGGGCAGCCGGCCGAGCACATGCTCAGGTCGTCGATCATCGCGTGCGGGCTGGCGGACCGGCTCGGCCTCAGCCGGGAGCAGAGGGACACGGTCTACTACACGACGCTGCTCATGTGGATCGGCTGTCACGCCGACTCGCAGGAGTACGCGCGCTGGTTCGGCGACGACATCTCGGTCCGCCGCGACGCCTACCTCGTCGACTGGGCCGGGTTGTCGTACCTGCGGTTCCTGTTCGGCAACGTCGCGCGCGGCGAGCCGCTGGGTCAACGCGTGCGCGTGATGGCCACGCTGATGCGGGACGCCCGCGGCCAGCTCGGCAACCTGATCCACTCCCACTGCACCTCGGCGGCCGCCCTGGGTCGGCACATGGGTCTCGGCCCGGAGGTCGAGCGGACGCTGGCCTACACGTTCGAGCGGTACGACGGCGGCGGGCTCCCGGCCGGGGCGTCCGGCGAGGACATCCCGATCGAGATGCGGGTGGCCCAGCTGGCCGACGTGGCCGAGGTCCACGAGCGGATGTACGGCGTCCAGGGTGCCGTCGCGATGGCCAGGAGTCGGCGGGGCGGCCAGCTCGACCCGGCCGTCGTCGACGCCTTCACGCTCGATGCCGAGGCGCTCTTTCCGGCTGCCGGCGACGACCCATGGGACCGAGCGCTGTCGATCGCTCCCGACTCCGAGATCCGGCTGGACGAACCCCGGCTCGACCAGCTGCTGACCGCCATCGGCGACTTCGTCGACCTCAAGTGCCCGTTCACGCTCGGGCACTCCCGCAACGTGGCCGCGCTCGCCGGGGCGGCCGCCGTACCACTGGGACTGTCGGCCAGCGACGTCACCGCCGTGCGCCGTGCCGGCCACCTCCACGACGTCGGCCGGCTCGGCGTCTCGAACCAGGTCTGGTCGAAGCCGGGCGAGCTGACCGGCGCCGAGTGGGAGCGGGTGCGGATGCACCCCTACCTCACGGACCGGGTGCTGACCCGCATCCCCGGCCTCGCGCACGTAGCGGCGATCGCTCGCGCGCACCACGAGCACCTCGACGGGTCCGGGTACCCGCTGGGTCTCGCCGGTCCCGCGCTCGGCCGGCCCGAGCGGCTGCTCGCCGCCGCGGTGGCCTACCAGTCAGCACTGGAGCCCCGGCCGTACCGCGAGACCCACTCGCCCGAGTCGGCCGCGGCACGACTGAAGGACCGCGTGACCCGCGGCGCCCTCGACGCGGACAGCGCGGAGGCGGTCCTGGCGGTGGCCGGGCACGCGCGGCCGAAGGTACGCCGCGACGACGCCCTCACCCCGCGCGAGGCCGAGATCCTCGGCCTCGTCGCCCGTGGCCTCTCCAACCGCGAGATCGCGACCCGCCTCGTGCTCAGCGAGAAGACGGTCCGCAACCACGTCGAACGCACCTACGCCAAGATCGGCGCCACCAACCGGGTCGGCGCCAGCCTCTACGCACTCGAGCGGGGGCTGGTCGCTCCGGTCGATGGGCAGCCGGGGTAGGCCGGGCTGCAGGATAGCCGGGGGTAAGCCCGGGCTGCAGGGATACCCGGGTACCCGGGGAAACCTGACGATCTCAGGTGTTGCAACACCCCAGATCGTCAGGGATACCCGGGTACCCGGGTATCCCTGCAGCCCCCGGCTGTCGGTGGCGTGAGCAAGACTTGGCGCCATGCCTACGCCCGCCGACGCGCTGAGCCGCTTCAGCGAGCCGACGCGCACGTGGTTCGCGGCGGCGTTCGCGGAGCCGACGCCGGCGCAGGTGGGGGCGTGGGAGGCGATCGGGGCCGGCCAGCACGCCCTCGTGGTGGCGCCGACGGGGTCCGGCAAGACGCTGAGCGCGTTCCTGTGGAGCCTCGACCAGCTGCTGACCAGCGAGCGCCCGGCCGACAAGACCAAGCGCACCCGGGTGCTCTACGTCAGCCCGCTCAAGGCGCTCGCGGTCGACGTGGAGCGCAACCTGCGCAGCCCGCTCACCGGCATCCGCCACACCGGTGACCGGCTCGGCCAGCAGGTCCCCGAGGTGACCGTCGGGGTCCGCTCCGGCGACACCCCGGCCGCCGACCGGCGCCGGCTCGTCAGCCAGCCGCCCGACATCATGATCACCACGCCGGAGTCGCTGTTCCTGATGCTCACCAGCCAGGCCCGCGAGAGCCTGCGCGGCGTCGAGACGGTGATCGTCGACGAGGTGCACGCCGTGGCCGGCACCAAGCGCGGCGCCCACCTCGCGGTCACCCTCGAGCGGCTCGACGCGCTGCTCGACCGGCCGGCCCAGCGGATCGGGCTGAGCGCGACGGTGCGGCCGCTGGAGGAGGTGGCGCGGTTCCTGGGCGGGTCCGCGCCGGTGGAGATCGTCGCGCCGCCGAGCACCAAGGAGTGGGACCTCCAGGTCGTCGTCCCGGTCGAGGACATGACCCAGCCGGGCGACTACGACGAGGACTCCGAAGAGCCGACGAGGGCGCAGTCGATCTGGCCGCACGTCGAGGAGCACGTCGTCGACCTGATCGAGCAGCACAAGAGCACGATCGTCTTCGCCAACAGCCGGCGGCTGGCGGAGCGGCTCACGGCAAGGCTCAACGAGATCGCCACCGAGCGGGCGACCGGCGAGCGGCCCGAGCCCCACAAGAGCCCGGCCGAGATCATCGCCCAGTCCGGGTCGAGCAGGGGCATCGAGGCGGTCATCGCCAAGGCCCACCACGGCTCGGTCTCCAAGGAGCAGCGCGCGCTCATCGAGGACGACCTCAAGCGCGGCCGGCTCCCCGCGGTGGTCGCGACCAGCAGCCTCGAGCTCGGCATCGACATGGGCGCGGTCGACCTGGTCATCCAGATCGAGAGCCCGCCGAGCGTGGCCAGCGCTCTCCAGCGGGTCGGGCGGGCCGGCCACCAGGTCGGCGAGGTGAGCCGTGGGGTGCTGTTCCCCAAGCACCGCGGCGACCTCGCCCAGACCGCGGTCGCGGTGCAGCGGATGCGGAGTGGCGCCATCGAGTCGCTCAGTGTGCCGACCAACCCGCTCGACGTGCTGGCCCAGCAGGTCGTCGCCGCCACGGCCATGGACGGCTGGCCCGTCGACGACCTCTACGACCTGATGAAGCGGACCGCGAGCTTCGCCCAGCTCCCGCGCTCGGCGTACGACGCGGTGCTCGACCTGCTCTCCGGCCGCTACCCGAGCGACGAGTTCGCCGAGCTGAGGCCGCGGATCGTCTGGGACCGGGTGACCGGCGCCCTCACGGGAAGGCCTGGGCGCCCAGCGGCTCGCCGTCACGAGCGGCGGCACCATCCCCGACCGCGGGCTGTTCGGTGTCTTCCTGGTGGGCGGCGAGGGCCCCGGCAAGCGGGTCGGCGAGCTCGACGAGGAGATGGTCTACGAGTCCCGAGTCGGCGACGTGTTCGCGCTCGGCGCGACCAGCTGGCGGATCGAGGACATCACCCACGACCGGGTCCTGGTCACGCCGGCGCCCGGCGTCCCGGGCCGGCTGCCGTTCTGGAAGGGCGACGCCCTCGGCCGCCCGGCCGAGCTCGGGGAGGCGGTCGGCGCCTTCACCCGCGAGCTGGCGGCGATGCCGAAGCACCGGGCCGAGCAGCGGGCCATGGCGGAGGGGCTCGACTCCTACGCCGCCGGCAACCTGGTCGGCTACCTCCACGAGCAGCTCGAGGCCACCCAGGTGCTGCCCAGCGACCAGACCCTGCTGGTCGAGCGGTTCCGCGACGAGCTCGGCGACTGGCGGCTGGTCGTGCACTCCCCCTACGGCACGCCCGTCCACGCGCCCTGGGCGCTGGCCATCAACGCCCGGCTGCGCGAGCGCTACGGCATCGACGGCCAGGCCGTGGCCTCCGACGACGGCATCGTGATCCGGATCCCCGACACCGACGCCGAGGCGCCCGGCGGCGAGGTGGTCGTGTTCTCCCCCGACGAGATCGACGACCTCGTCACCCAGGAGGTCGGCGGCTCGGCGCTGTTCGCCTCCCGGTTCCGCGAGTGCGCGGCCCGCGCGCTGCTGCTCCCGCGCCGCGACCCCGGCCGGCGCAGCCCGCTGTGGCAGCAGCGCCAGCGCAGCGCGGCGCTGCTCGAGGTCGCCAGCCGCTACCCGTCGTTCCCGATCGTCCTCGAGGCCGTCCGTGAGTGCCTCCAGGACGTCTACGACCTGCCCGCCCTGGTCGGGCTGATGCGATCGGTCGAGCAGCGCAAGGTCCAGGTCACCGACGTCTCGACGCAGAGCCCGTCGCCGTTCGCGCGCAGCCTGCTCTTCGGCTACGTCGCGCAGTTCGTCTACGAGGGCGACTCCCCCATCGCCGAGCGCCGGGCCGCCGCGCTCTCGCTCGACCAGGGACTGCTCGCCGAGCTGCTCGGCCGGGCCGAGCTGCGCGAGCTGCTCGACCCCGAGGTGCTGGCCGAGCTCGAGGCCGAGCTGCAGCGGCTCACTCCCGAGCGCCGGGCCCGGGGCGCCGAGGGCGTCGCCGACCTGCTCCGGCTGCTCGGCCCGCTCTCCGCCCAGGAGGTCAGTGAGCGGACCGCAGACGGCGTCGACGCAGGCGACGCCCTCGCTTCGCTCGCGCTCGCACGTCGGGCCGTTGAGGTCCGGGTCGCGGGCGTCGAGCGGTGGGTCGCGATCGAGGACGTCGGCCGGCTCCGCGACGGGCTCGGCGTCGCCGTGCCACCGGGCACCCCAGACGCGTTCACCGACCCCGTCGACGACCCGCTTGCCGACCTGGTCTCCCGCTACGCCCGCACCCACGGACCGTTCACCACCGACGACGTCGGCGCCCGCCTCGGCCTCGGCACCGCCGTGGTGCGGCTGACTCTCCAGCGGCTCGGCGCCCACGGCCGGGTGCTCGACGGCGAGTTCCGGCCGGGCGCCTCCGGGCTCGAGTGGTGCGACGCCGAGGTGCTGCGGTCGCTGCGGCGTCGGAGCCTGGCCCGGCTGCGCAAGGAGGTCGAGCCGGTCCCGCCGGCCGCGCTCGGCCGGTTCCTGAGCGCCTGGCAGCACGTGGGAGGCAAGCTCCGCGGGGTCGACGGCGTGGTCTCGGTGATCGACCAGCTCGCCGGTGCACCGGTGCCGGCCAGCGCCCTCGAGCCGCTGGTGCTGGCCGCCCGGGTCCGCGACTACGAGCCGTCCTACCTCGACGAGCTCACCGCCGCCGGCGAGGTGCTGTGGGCCGGACATGCCTCCCTGCCCGGCGCCGACGGCTGGGTCTCGCTCCATCTCGCCGACCAGGCGCCGCTGACCCTGCCCGAGCACGAGCCGTTCGAGCACAGTGAGCTCCACCAGGCCGTCCTCGACGCCCTGGCCCCGGGAGGAGCGTGGTTCTTCCGCCAGCTCGCGCAGCAGGTCGGATCGACCGACGACAAGGCACTCAGCGCCACCCTGTGGGACCTCGTCTGGTCCGGCCGGATCAGCAACGACACCCTCACGCCGCTCCGGGCGCTCACCCGTTCCGGCACGCCCAGCCACCGCACCAAGCGACCGCCGGCCCGGCCCCGCATGGCCTCGACCACCGGCCGCGGCGGCGCGTCGCTGCGCACCGGGCCGCCCGAGACCGCCGGCCGCTGGGCGCTGCTCCCCCAGCTCGACACCGACCCGACCCGCCGCGCGCACGCCGCGGCCGAGCGGCTGCTCGACCGGCACGGCGTCGTGATCCGCGGGGCGGTGGTCAGCGAGCGTCAGCCTGGCGGCTTCGCGGCGGTCTACAAGGTCCTCTCGGCGTTCGAGGACTCCGGCCGCTGCCGGCGCGGCTACTTCGTCGAGGGGCTGGGCGCGGCCCAGTTCGGGACCGCGGGCGCGATCGACCGGCTCCGCACCTTCAGCGAGGTCGACGACGGCGGCAAGCCCGACGTCGGTCTGCCTGGCCGCCACCGACCCGGCCAACCCCTACGGCGCGGCCCTTCCCTGGCCCGAGACGGCAGAGGGCGATGGTGGACACCGACCGGGCCGCAAGGCCGGTGCCCTGGTGGTCCTGGTCGACGGCGAGCTGGTCCTCTACGTCGAGCGTGGCGGCCGCACGCTGCTGACCTGGAGCGAGGACGCCGACCGGCTCGGACCGGCGACCGCGTCCCTGGCCGAGGCGGCCCGGCGCGGCTCTCTCGGCCGGCTCACCGTGGAGCGGGCCGACGGCGCGGCCCTGCTGGGTGGCGGCTCCACCCCGCTGCGCCAGGCGCTCGACGCGGCCGGCTTCGTCGCCACCCCCCGTGGACTGAGGTTGCGTGCCTGAGGGCGACACGGTCTATCGAACAGCGAGGCTGCTCGACCGCTCGTTGAGCGGTCAGCGTGCTGGAGAAGACCGACTTCCGGG
Source organism: uncultured Actinomycetota bacterium (assembly GCA_963734355.1). GTDB lineage: Bacteria > Actinomycetota > Actinomycetes > Propionibacteriales > Nocardioidaceae > Nocardioides. The sequence continues at coordinate 297,606 of CAVTHU010000052.1, read as the reverse complement.
TGCCCCAGCACGCCACCGCCGACCTGAGCGGCGGCACCGTGGTCGAGACCGTCTCGCGCGGCAAGCACCTGCTCACCCGCATCGACCGCGGCCCGGACCGGTGGACCCTGCACACGCACCTGAAGATGGAGGGCACCTGGAAGGTGCTCACGCCGCGCCAGCGGTGGCCGCGGCCGGCGCACACCGCCCGGGTCGTCCTCGAGACGGCCCGGGCCACGGCGGTGGGGTTCTCGCTCGGCGTCGTCGAGCTGCTCGACCGCGCGGCCGAGGACGACGTCGTCGGGCACCTCGGCCCCGACCTGCTCGGCCCGGACTGGGACGAGGAGCGCGCGCTCGCCAACCTCACCCGAGACCCCGAGCGAACGCTCCGCGAGGCGCTGCTCGACCAGACCAACCTGGCCGGCATCGGCAACATGTACGCCGCCGAGCTCTGCTTCACCTCGGGCGTGCACCCGCAGACCCCGGTCGGGGCCGTGCCCGACCTGCGCCGGCTGGTTCGCCGGGCCCACCAGATGCTCGAGCTCAACAAGGAGCGGCCCCACCAGTCCACCACCGGCGACCTTCGCGAGCGGGAGCGGATGTGGGTCTACCGCCGCGACCGGTCGCCGTGCCGTCGCTGCGGCACGCCGGTGGTGGTCGAGCTGCAGGGGCCGGCAGGACGGGAGCGGGCGTCGTACTGGTGCCCGTCCTGCCAGCCCCTTGCAGACCAGCTCTCAGCGCGTGGCTAGCGCTACTTCTTCTTGACCACCTTGATCTTGAAGTCGGCCTGGCTCGCTGCGACCGTCGCCGAGCCGAGGTACTTCGCGGTCAGCGTGTTCTTGCCGACCTTCAGCTTCTTCGCCTTCTTCGCCGAGATCTTGATGGTCACCTTGCCGTTGCTCTTCAGGGTGCCGGTCCCGAGCAGCTTGCTGCCCTTGTAGACCTGGACGGTGCCGGTTGGGACACCACTGGCCGTGGTGACGGTGGCCTTCACCTTGAACTTGTGACCCTCGGTGATCTTCTTGGGCTCGGCCTTGGCTTTGATGGCCGAGGGTGGAGCGGCAGGCTTGATGGTGAAGTTGGCGTCGTTGATGTCGAAGAAGTAGTTGCCGACCGCCTCGACCTTGATCCGCGCCGTGGTCGTGTTGACGGTTGGGCAGCGTGACGACCTGCGACCCGTCGTTCGGCGTGGTGGCCGCCAGCACAGTCGGGTAGGTCAGCCCGCCGTCGGTCGACAGGCTGATCTTCACGTTCGGCGCCAGCGCAGCGCCCGTCGGTGCCTGCGACGTTCCAGGTGACGTTCTCGGCGCCGGAGGCGGGAGAGCCAGCCGTGGCCCGTGAGGTCACCAGGAACGGACCGGCCGCCGGGTCGACGGTGAGAGCCAGGTCGTCCCACGAGACGCCCGCCGGGGTCGTCGGCCGCCGGCGTCCGGCGTGAACTCGTCACGCGCGGTCAGCCGGAAGTGCAGCACCCGGTCGCCGGTCGCCGACCCAAGCCGCTCGTCGGGCAGGAACTCCGAGAAGCAGTTGAGCGCCGGGTCGGTGATGGGGATCGTGCCGGCCGCCAACGGCGCCGGACAGGTGCCGCGTGGCCGCGTTGGTGTTGCCCGCCAGGATCTGGGGGAGGTCCGGGAAGGTCCGGCTCGGGTCGGTCCCGGCGAGGTTCTCGCCCGGCGAGTGGTAGAGCAGCGTGTCGGCCGCCGAGACCTGTGCGGAGACGCCGAACACCCGGAACAGCGGACCGTTGATCTTGTTGTTGTCGACCAGGCCCGTGCCGGTGACGCCGCCGGCGTCGGTCTGCTCCCACAGGTAGGTGAGCGTGTCGCCGTTGGGGTCGGTGGCCGAGCCGGTCAGGGTGAACGGCGTCCGCGTGGGGATGGTCTTGTCCGCGGGCGCGGTGACCACCGGCGAGCTGTTGGCCGTGACCGCGGTGGTGCCGCCGTTGGTCTGCGGGCCGCCGTTGCTGGCGTGACACCCGTGGCCGAGGTGAAGGACGCACCGCCTGACGGGCGTGACGATGAGCCGTCTGGATGTCGGTCGTGCCGGCCCACGTGGCGGTGAAGCCCGCCGCGACTGGGAGGCGCGGCACCGTCGTAGCCGGTGACCGCGGCCGTGGCACCGGTCGCCGTGCGCGACGGCGGCGGCGATGCGCAGCCGCGTCGGTCGGCACCGACACCCGGTGAAGGTCACGTCGGTCGGCGTGCAGCCCGAGGCGCAGGAGATGGTCATCTGCTCGCCGGCGTCGAGGCCGGTGAAGGTGACCGATCTGCTGCTCGGTCAGATGGGCGCGCGGACGGCCGCCGTGGTCGCCTCGAACTGGTCGATGCTCCGGAAGGAGAAGTACGGGTCGCTGTGCGGCTGGAGGTTGTCGCTGCCGCAGATGCCGGCGTAGGCCTGGATCGAGGTGCCCGAGCCCGGCTCGACCGAGGTGCGCTGCGTTGCGGTTGCCGCCGCTGCAGTTGACCTGGGTGCCGTTGAAGGTGTGGTCGCCACCCATCTGGTGGCCCATCTCGTGGGCGACGTAGTCGATCGCGTAGACGTCACCGATCGGCTGCGGGAGGCCGGTGCAGCCGCCGGCCTTGGTTGGCGCCGCCGACCGACACCGAGCCCGGCGATGCCGCCGCCGTTGAGGCCGAAGCCGATGTGGCCGATGTCGAAGTTGTCGGCGCCGACCAGCTGGCCGAGCACGAAGTTGTTGCGGGTCAAGGTGCTGCCGGCGCAGCCTGCCGGCCTGGGCGGCGCGTGAAGCAGGCGTTGGCGCCGCACGGGCCGTTGGTGCCGGTCATCTCGGCGGCGGTGAGCAGGTTGAGCTTGGTGTCGGTGCCGGCGACGAGCAGGAACTTGTAGGCGACGTCGTCGTTGTAGACCTCGTTGACCCGGTTGATCAGGGCGACCTTCGCGGCCAGGACCAGCGGGTCGGACGCCGCGTGGGTGGCCGCGCCCGGCGCGACGAAGGCGGCATAGGTCGGGTCGGTCAGGAAGGCGAGCCGGAAGGTGCGCTGGGTGACCACGCCACCGGGCGTCGAGAACGACTCATCCGAGCGGCCAGGCGCGGCTCGCTGCGCGGCCTCTCGGACCTGCTTCTCGACGAAGGTCTCCGGCGCGGCGCCGCGCGGCGCCGCCCGGCGAAGCTCAGGACCCGGGACTCGCCGACGTTGCGGGTCGCGGGCTCGACGTACCAGGCGACGCCGTCGGGGCGACGCACCATCGCGTGGAAGCCCAGCGGGCGTGACGTCGAGCCGGATGCTGGTGCCGTTGGCGGCCGCACCGGCGTAGGTGCGGATGTCCGGGTGCGCGGCCTGGAGCTCGGGCTCCATCACCGAGTCCTCGACCACGGTGAACTCGGTGGGCGTGCCCGCCGGGTCGGGGATGGTCAGCGTGGACGTCCCACCACCGGCCAGCTGGGCGCGGATCCCGGTCAGGTCGACCCGGTAGGCCTTGAACTGGGAGGGCTGGACACTGGCGTCGCTCGTGGCGGACGGAGTGAACGCTGGCATCGGCTTGAACAGCGCGGCGTCGTCCGCCGCGGAAGCCGTATTGGTCGCAGTTGCGACCGCGATCAGGGGGATCAGGAAGAGCGCAGAGGGGAGGGCGATCAGTCGCCGGGCCGTCATCACCGCGACAACCTAACCCTAACTAAGCGGCGCTGGCGACTACCTCGGCACTGGAAGATGTGCTGGTCAGCGACTCCTCGAGAGCGACCAGGTCGGACACGTCGCGCAACATGACGGACAGCGGCAGGTCGAGGGCCGAGCAGAGCGAGGCGAGCAGCTCCGATGAGGCTTCCTTCTGCCCGCGCTCGATCTCCGAGATGTAGCCCAGGCTGACCCGGGCCTCGGCGGAGACCTCGCGCAGCGTCATGCCGCGACGCATCCGCTGAGCGCGGAGCACATCGCCGAGCAGTCGGCGGAACAACACCATGCGCGTCTCCTTTCTCTCGTCACCGGGTGCAACGCTACCCGAGCCCTGCATCTTCCCGTGGCTCATCCCCGGGCTCGGTGGCCTACTTGGGGACAAGCATGCCCTCGAACGCCGACAAGGCCTCCATGCAGGTGCGGTCCTGGATCGCCTCCCGGCCGCCCACCAGCTCCAGGGCGAGGGCGGTGGATACCCCCGGTCCGACCAGCCCGACGTGCACGGTCCCGGGCGGGTGGCCGTCCTGCCCGTCCGGGCCGGCCACGCCGGTGGTCCCGATCCCCCAGGCCGCGCCGGTGACCCCGGCGGCACCGCGGGCCATGGCCAGTGCGCACTCGGCGGAGATCACGCCGTACCGCTCGATCAGGCCCGCCGGGACGCCGAGCAGGTCCTGCTTGACCGAGGTCGCGTAGGCGACGACGCCCCCGACGTAGCTCTTGGACGCGCCCGGTACGCCGGTCAGGGCGGCTGCCAGCCGGCCCCCGGTCAGCGACTCCGCGGTCGCCAGGGTCTCGCCCCGCTCCTGCAGCAGGGCGAGCACTCGGGCGGCTAGTGCCTTGGACCGGGAGTCCATGCGTACTTCACGTGCTCAGGGTGCGTGGATCGGCAGGCGCCGGAGCGCAGCCGTACTTGGTCGTCCAGCAAGCGACGGCAACGCACCGAGGTGCGTGCCATGTGCGCGCGAAGCGCGCACGGAGTCCCGGTCCAAGGCACTGGCTCCATGGCTCCGACTCTAGAGTCGGTCCCATGGCGCTGCCGATCGAGGACTACGCGATGATCGGCGACCGGCGAACGGCGGCGCTGGTCGGCACCAACGGCTCGGTGGACTGGCTCTGCCTGCCGAACTTCGACTCAGCGGCGTGCCTGGCGGGGCTGCTCGGCACCGACGACCACGGGCACTGGCAGCTGGTCCCCGACGGCGCAGTACTCCACCGAGCGCCGCTACGTCGGCGCCTCGGCCGTCCTCGAGACGACGTTCACGACCAGCGACGGCGTGGTCACGCTGACCGACCTGATGCCGCGCCACGACGGCCGCGCCGACCTGATCCGCAAGCTCAAGGGCGTCCGCGGGACGGTCCGGATGCGGCACGAGTGGCGGGTCCGGCTCGACTACGGCCTGGTCCGGCCGTGGGTGCGCCGCGCCACGATCGAGGGCGAGCCGGTGATCACCGCGACGGGCGGGCCGGACCTCCTGGTGCTGCGCGGCCCCCGCTTGCCGAAGGCCGGGGACGGCACCCACAACGACGAGTTCGACGTCTCCGAGGGGGACGAGCTGGTCTTCTCGATGACCTGGTTCCCGTCGTACGCCGAGCCCACCGACCTCGGGGTGTCGCACGACCGGATCGAGGAGACCATCCAGGAGGACGAGGAGTGGGCGTCGCGCTGCACCACCGACCTACCGCACCCGGACGTGGTCCGCCGCTCGCTGCTCACCCTCCGGTTGATGACCGACGAGGTCACCGGCGGGATCGTGGCGGCCCCCACCACCTCGCTGCCCGAGGACTTCGGGGGCGAACGCAACTGGGACTACCGCTACTGCTGGCTCCGCGACTCCGCGCTCACCCTCGACTCCCTGGTCCAGGCCGGCTACACCGAGGAGGCCGACGTCTGGCGGGACTGGCTGCTGCGCACCATCGCCGGCGACCCCGCCCAGATGCAGATCATGTACGCCGTCGACGGGTCGCGGCGGCTGCCCGAGGTCACCCTCGACCACCTGCCCGGCTACGCCGACTCGCGACCGGTCCGGATCGGCAACGGCGCGGTCGTGCAGACCCAGAACGACGTGCTCGGCGAGGTGATGCACGCCCTCGACACGGTGCGCCGGGCCGAGGGGATGCCGCACCGGGATGCCTGGCCGCTGCAGCGCGCCCTGGTCGCCGAGATGGCGACCCGCTGGCAGAAGCCGGACCACGGGCTGTGGGAGATCCGCGGCGAGCCGCGGGCGTTCACGCACTCCCGCGTCATGATCTGGGTCGCCTTCGACCGGGCGGTCCGCGCGATGGAGGACTACGACGTCGCCGGGCCGCTCGAGGAGTGGCGGGCGCTGCGCGACGAGGTCCGCGCGGAGGTGCTCGAGAAGGGGTACGACGCCGAGCGCGGCACGTTCGTGCAGCACTACGGCACCAAGGAGGTCGACGCCTCGCTGTTGGTGCTCCCGCTGGTCGGCTTCGTCGACGGCGACGACCCGCGGATGCTCGGCACCATCAAGGCCATCGAGGAGGACCTCCTCTACGAGGGGCTGGTGCTGCGCTACCGCACCGAGAGCGGCGTCGACGGCCTCCCCGGAGACGAGCACCCGTTCGTCGCCTGCTCGTTCTGGCTGGTCTCGGCGTACGCCGCGGCCGGCCTGGTCGATGAGGCGCACGCGCTCTTCGACCGGCTGGTCGAGCTGCGCAACGACGTCGGCCTCCTGTCGGAGGAGTACGACCCGGTCCGGAAGCGGATGGTCGGCAACTTCCCGCAGGCGTTCAGCCACCTCGCCCTGGTCCGGGCGGCGTTCTACCTCGCCGAGGCCGACGCCCGGGCTGCCACCGCCACCAGCGCTGGCTGAGGAGGGCGCCCTGCGCCCGTCTCGAAACCTGGTGAGCCGGGGCCGCTACCAGCGCGCGCTCAGGGGTTTCGAGACGGTTGCTGCGCAACCTCCTCAACCACCGGCGGTTGCTTTCAAACCTCCTCAACCACCGGAGCACGGGCCGAGGGCCGGGAGCGGCTCTCGCCACTCCCGGCCCCTGGAGCTCGGTTCAGGTCAGGAGACCGTGAACGTCACCGTGTCCTGGCTGTCCTCGACGGTGGTGCTGCCGAGGTAGGTCACCTTCACCTTGTGCTTGCCCTTGCCGAACTTGCCGAGGTTGAGCTCCAGCTTTCCGTCCTTCAGGGTCTTGGTGATGGTCTCGCCGTCGACCTTGATCTTGACCTTGCCGGTGGCCTCGACGCCGTTGTCGCCCTTGACCTTGACGGTCAGCTTGACCTTCTGCTTGGTCGTCGGGTTCTTCGGCTTCACCTTGGCCTCGGTGGTCGAGCCCGCCTTTGAGGTGGTGACCGTGAAGGTGTCCGCGCTGGCCTTGACGTTGGCGTTGCCGGAGTACGACGCGGTGAGCGACGCAGTCCCGGGCACCAGCGAGTTGGCCGGCAACGTCACGGGGCGACTCCACCGACGACCGGGGCTGTGGCCAGCGTGGTGGCGCCGTTCTTGACCGTCACCGTCCCGCTGACGTCGACTCCGGCCGCGGCACCCACGTTGACCGTGACTCCAGCGGACTGGCCGTACTCCATCGCGGTGTCACCCGCGGTGGTCGTCGACGTCGCCTTCGTTGTCGTGAGCGTCAGCGTCTTCTGTGCCGAGCTGTGCTGTACGTCGCCGTTGTAGACCGCCGTCAGCGTCACCTGCCCGACCTGGTAGGTCCGCGCCGGGACAGTGAGGACGACCTTGCCGGTCGCGTCGAGGGAGCCGGTCGCGACCGTGGTCGTGCCGTCCTTCAGATCGACGCTGCCGGTCGGGGTCAGCCCCGGACCGCTGACGGTCACCTGGATCGGCGCCGGCTGTCCGTACTCCACACTGGAGTCGGCCGCCGTCACCGAGGTGGTGCCCGACTGGATCGACGTTCACCGTCACCTGCGACTGCGAGCCGGTGGTCGGACCGACCAGGGTCAGCACCAACGGGCCGGGCAGCGTCCCTGCCGGGACCACGACGTCCACGGTGGCCGTGCCGGTCACGTCGAAGCCGGGCAGCGCAGCCTGGGCCGCGTTGTTCAGCGTCGCCGTGCCGAGCTGGGTGGCGCCGAGCTTGACCGACCTCGGTGTCCTTGGTGTCCAGCGCGTTGGTCATCGACCAACCCGAGACGCTGAAGATCACGTGGTCACCCGGCGCGTAGCCCGCCGGAGCGCCGGCCGGGAACGCGTGTTCATCGCCGTTCTGCTTGTAGTCGGGGTCGACCGTGGTTCGCGCCCGCTGCCGAAGGCGGCCATGTAGTCGACCATCCCCTGCAGGTCGGTCTTGCCGGTGTCCTGCTTCCCGGCGCCGTTGTTCAGCTCCAGGAACCCGTCACCGCCGGAGGCGAGGAACGAGTTCACCGTCACCGAGTACGTCGTCCCGAGACCGATCGGCGTGCCGTTGAGCCACATCCCGGTCACCGTGCCCCGCGTGCCGGCGGCGAACCGGCCGGCGGCGGGATCGAGGTGTAGGTGAAGCCCTTGGAGATGCCCAGCTTCAGGAACGGACGCGCCGCGCCCGCCGCCTGCCACTGCTGCTCGAGCACCGTCTTGATCTGCGCACCGGTCAGGTCCATGTTCACCAACGTGTTGGCGAACGGCTGGACATCAGCGGCCTGCTTGAAGGTCAGGGTCCGCGGGAAGGCACCAGTGCCCGTCCCGACCATGTCCTGACGCAGACCACCGGGGTTCATGAACGCGATCTGGGCCGCAGCCGGACTCCGGCGCACTGGTGGCCCACTTCTGCACCTCGGCGACCAGGTTGCCCAGGGTCGACTCGGTGCCACGGTTCTCCGTCGTACCGTCGGCCAGCTTGCCGCGGAAGAACGGACCACCGATCTGACCCAGCGGCTGCGCACCCAGCGGGCCGGCCGCGGCGACTGCAGCGTCCACGATCGCCGGGTGTTCGGGTCGGACGGGTAGTTGGCCGGACCCGCCGGGGCCGCCTTCAGCGGCAGCAGCGCGTGGGTCTTGGCCTGGACCTGACCGGTGGCCGTGTTGACGGTGAAGACCAGCTGGTTCAGCGCCATGCCGTACTGGCCGGCCGAGACCACCGGACGCGAGGTCACCGGACGACCCGCCCAGCCGGGCACCGGGAACTACAGTCGTACGCCAGGTGGGTGTGGCCGCTGATGATCGCGTCCACGTTGTCGTTGACGCCGTTGATGATCGACCCGAAGTCGGACGTCGGGTCGTCGTCCATCGTGGCGCAGTTGGTGTTCGGCGCGCCCTCGTGGACCAGCATGACCACGACGTCAGCGCCACCGGCCTTGAGCTGGTCGGCCGCGGTGTTGACCGAGTTGACGATGTCGGTGACGTGGATCGTCGAGATCCCGGCCGGCGAGACCAGCTCGGGCAGGTGCTCGGTGACCGCACCGACGAACCCGACCTTGACGCCGCCGAAGTCCTTCGTCCACGTCTCCGGGATCAGCGGGCTGTCGTCGCTGTTGTTGCGGACGTTGGCAGCGATGTACTGCCAGTTGGCGCCACCGAACGGGTTGGTCGTGGCGTTGTACGGCGCCATCACCCGGTTCACCAGGTCGTTGCTGCCCTGGTCGAACTCGTGGTTACCGGCCGCAGACACCTCGAGCCCGCCTCGTTGAGGGCGTCGATCGTCGGCTTGTCCTTCTGGATGAACGACTCGAACGTCGAGGCACCGATCAGGTCACCGGCCGCCGCGAACACCGTGTCGGGGTTCTGCCCCGCGGAGCTGCTTGACCGCACCGGCCAGCACCGCGGCACCCGCGGTCGCCGCCGTGGCGTCGTTCTGGAGCCGACCGTGGAAGTCGTTGGTGCCCAGGATCTGGATCGTGTGCGTGCTCGGCTCGACCACGGTGGGCACGTCGATCCCGATGATCTCCGGGTTGTGGTCGGAGGACCGGAACGGACCGGGCCGTCGTACAGGTTGGTGACGTTGTAGTTGAACCGGCTGTACTCGTAGTAGACCGACTCGTAGGAGTTGATCGGCCAGATGTCGACGTCCTCGACGTCGGCAAGGGCGGCGGCGTTGGCGAGCACGTGGTCGAGCGAGCCGACCTGGCCGTCGAAGTTGTAGCTCTCCTCCTCCGGGTCGATGGTCGACTCGAGGTTGGTGTAGCCGGCCGCGTTGAGGACCTGGATCGGGTCCTCGTGCGAGTAGGCGTTGAAGTCACCGGCCAGGAAGACCCGGGTGATGCCGCGCAGCGTCTTGAACTCGTTGGCGAAGTTGCACCAGCGCCTTGGCCTGGAGCGATCGCGGCCGGTCGTTGGCGTTGCCCTGGCCGTCGGGGTCGGGCGTGCCCGAGCCCTTCGACTTGAAGTGGTTGACGATCACCGCGAACGCGTCGGCGTCGGGGCTGCCGACCGCCTTGAACGCCTGGGCCAGCGGCTCGCGGGCGTCGGCGAACGCCTCGGTGCCCGTCGACTGGTCGGCGAGGACGACCGAGCCACCGACGATCGCGACCTTGGCGGGCTTGTAGATGAAGCCGTTGCGGATCACGTCCTGCTCGGCCAGCGGCGGCAGGTCCGCCGGCGCCGGTGACGGGACGAAGGCCCAGGTGCCGGCGCCCGCGTCGGCGTTCAGCGCGGTGACCAGCTCGGTGATCGCGAAGTCGCGCGGCTTGTTGAACTTGGACCGAGTTCTCGAGCTCCTCGAGGGACACGATGTCGGCGTTGGCGGTGTTGATCGCCGCGACGATCTTGTCCCGCTGGCGCGCGAGGTTGGCCGCGTTCGCCGCACCACGCGGGCCGTTCGGGTTGCAGGAGTTGTTCGTGATCTGGTTGCCCTGCGCGGTCGGTGAAGTACGTGCAGGTGCCGAGACCCGCGGTGACGAACTCGTTGCCGGTGGTCGGGAAGAAGTTGAGGACGTTGAACGTCGCCAGCTTGAGGTCACCGCCGACGTCCTCAGGGCCGGCGGCGACGCCGCACGGGTCTGCTGGAACTGCGGCTGGGTCGCCGTCGGCTCACCGACGACCTGCGTGGTCGGGCAGGATCCGCCAGGCGTTGAAGCCGAAGGTGAAGATCACCGGCGCGGGGAAGGTCACCGCCGCGCCGACGCGCGGCGCGTGGCTGCTCGGTGACCCACGGGAACGGCAGGCCGGTGTTGGCAGCGGTCGTGTAGTTCGTGCTCGAGCCGTCGTCGAGGACGATCCGGTGCGCGTTGTTGTAGGCGATGCGCTCGTTCTTCAGCGGCCGTCGGCCTGGGCGTCGATGATCTCGGTCGGGGCGACCAGCGGCTTGGTGCTGTCGGCGGCCACGCCGATCTCGCCGAACATCCCGGTGCCGTTCGAGCTGCCGGGAGCGCCGGCGAACGCGATGAACGGCGCGCCGTCGTAGACGTCGGTGGCGGTCCACGGGCCGGCCGGCTGGAACGCCTCGCCCTCGACCTCCTCGCGGGCGGTGTCGAGCGCGGCGAAGCCGTCGCACGCGGTGCCGGGCAGCGCGCAGTTGGTGCCGGGGACCTGGGTCTTGACGACCACGGTGCCGGGCAGGTCGGCGATCGCCGAGACGCCAGCGTCGTTCGTCGGTGATCTGGGTCGCGCCGGAGAACTCGCCGACCGTGCCGGTCACGCTCGACCGAGTCACCGATGGCCGGGTACGTCGTGAAGCCGCCGACGCCGCCGTAGACGAAGATCGCGTCCGAGGCGTCGGGCGTGGTGTCCGCGCCGGGCGTCTGGATGTAGAAGCCGTTGAGGCCGCCGGTCGGGTAGCGCGCGGTGACCACACCCTCGATGTGACGACCTGACCGTCCAGCGGCGTGACGCCGCGCCGGTGCCCTGGATGTCCGCGATCGGCGTGACGCCGACGGGGGCCGCGTTGACGGTCCAGGTGAAGGTCTCGGTGTCGGTCGCAGGCGCACCGCGTTGTCGGTCACCGACACGGTGACGGCGAACGGGCTGCCGACCGGTGGGTCGGCGTGCCGGTGATCGGTTGCCGGTGATCACGACGTTGGAGGCTGCCCTGTCGTGGTGGGCGTGCCGGTGACCGTCGCCAGTGGTGCGCGTTGATCGACACGCCGGCCGGCAGGGTGCCGGTTGGCGCTCGCAGGTGTACGGCGACGGTGCCGCCGGTCGCGGTCACCGTGAAGCGGGTGATGGCCTGGCCGACCGACGCCGGTCTTGTTGCCGATCGGCCGACGTGACCGGCGTCGGGCCCGGGTTCGAGTTCGTGGACGTCGGCGCGTCGGTGAAGTCGGCGGGGTTGCTTCGGTGTCAGCGCCAGCGCTGCGTTCGGAACGTGGTCGCGCTGGCCGGCGCCGCTGCCTCGAGCGGTCGCCGTGCCGAGCCACCATGTCCGATGACGCCGGCCACGTCCGCCGAGGTCGCCCGTGCCGACGGCGTTGCCGACGCCGAGGATGACCTGACGTCCGCCGGCTGCCATCGCGATGCCGGGGCTGCCACGAGGTCGGGAGTCGGCAGTGCCGCCTTGCGCCGCGGCGCCACCTGGATGAGGTAGTGCCCGCCCGCCGGGATGCGTGCCCGTCAGGCAGCGCCTGGGTGCGCCGACGTCCCGCTGGCGCGACCGGTACTGCACCGACAGCCCGTCGTCGACTGCGCCGAGCTGCCTGCGGGTTGTACAGCTCGACGAAGTCGGCGTTGTACAGGTCGCGCCCGCGTTGCCGCCGGCGCCGTACACCTCGCTGATCACCAAGCCGGTGCCGCCGGCCGCCTGCGCGGCCTGTGGCGCCAGGAAGAACTGGAAGCCGGTGATGGCCAGGACGACCGAGACGAGAGTGGCAAGACGGGCGCGGCGTCGCGACCGGGGTGCGGGCATGAAGAGTCTCCGATGGTGGTGAGACGACTTCATCGAGTCGGGGAAGGGTTCTCGATCGGAGTCGAAACGGGCGAAATCTGACGGTCCCGAGCGGACGAAACCGTATGTGTTCCTGTCAGGCCCGAGGCAGGACAGTGGATGAACTCTCTGTGACCATTCGTCCCCCGTCAAGTGCCAAACCGTGACCTAAGAGAACGTGGTCCGAAATGACTAGGAGGACCCACCCGCGGGATTGCCCGAGAGCTGGTGCCGCTGCTTCCAGACCCCAGCGAAGAACTGGGCGCCCGAGACCACGGTGAGCACGACGGCGACGGCCAGGAAGGCCAGGGCCAGGTAGAAGACGACCTCGGCCGGGGTCTCCATCCACTCGGGCAGGTCCGGGTCCAGCAGCGGCAGCACCAGCCCGCTGAGCCCGATCACCTGGAAGGTGGTCTTCAGCTTCCCGAGCGAGTCGGCGGCGATCACCATCTTCTTGAGCACGAAGAGCCGGAGCAGGGTCACGCTCCACTCCCGGACCAGCACCACGATGGTCACGGCCCAGAACCACGGGTTCTCGAAGATGATGGCCAGGCCGACGAAGGCCATCCCGGTCATCGCCTTGTCGGCGATCGGGTCGGCGATCTTGCCGAAGTCGGTGACCAGCCCGCGGCTGCGCGCGATGTCGCCGTCGATCTTGTCGGTGATCATCGCGACCACGAAGATCACGAACGCCGTCAGCCGCCAGCCGATCGAGTCGCCGCCGTCCACGAGCAGCGCGACACCGAAGAACGGCACCAGCACGATCCGCAGCGTGGTGAGGATGTTCGGCAGGTTGAGGTTGCTCGGCCTCGCCGCTGTGGCCTCGGGGTCGGTCACCGCGGGCTCGCCACCAGGTCCACGCCGTCACTCTTCACCACGACGGCCGAGACCAGGTCACCGACCCGCGCGTCGGAGCCGACCAGGGTGGTGGTCCCGTCGACCTCCGGACCCTGGGCGTCGGTGCGGCCGACGACCTCACCGTCGGTGACGTCCTCGACCAGCACGACGACGTCCTCGCCGATCCGTTCCTCGGCCCGCTGCGAGGTCAGCTCCTCGACCAGGTCGGCGACCCGCGCGGTCCGGGCGCGGACCTCGTCCTCGTCGAGCTTGTCGTCGTACGTCGCGGCCTCGGTGCCGTCCTCGTCGGAGTAGCCGAACACCCCGACCACGTCGAGGCGGGCGGCGACCAGGAAGTCGCAGAGCGTGTCGAGGTCCTGCTCGGTCTCGCCGGGGAAGCCGACGATGACGTTGGAGCGGACGCCGGCCTCGGGTGCGAGCGACCGGACCCGGTCGAGCAGGCCGAGGAAGCTCTCGGGGTCACCGAACCGGCGCATCCGGCGGAGCACGGTGTTGCTGGCGTGCTGGAAGGAGAGGTCGAAGTACGACGCCACGCCCGGCGTGGTCGCGATCGCCTCGAGCAGCCCCGGCCTGATCTCGGCCGGCTGGAGGTAGGAGACGCGGACCCGCTCCACTCCTTCTATGGACGCCAGCTCCGGCAGCAGCGTCTCGAGGAGGCGGAGGTCGCCGAGGTCCTTGCCGTACGACGTGGAGTTCTCGCTCACGAGGAACAGCTCGCGCACGCCGTCGGCGGCCAGCCACCGAGCCTCGTCGAGGAGGTCGGTGGGGCGCCGGCTCACGAACGAGCCGCGGAACGACGGGATCGCGCAGAAGGTGCAGCGTCGGTCGCAGCCGGAGGCCAGCTTCAGCGGCGCCATCGGGCCGGCTGGTCAACCGCGATCGCGGGGCCACCGGTGCGGCGTTCCGGTCGGTGGGCGAGATCGGCAGCAGCCGGCGCCGGTCCTGCGGGGTGTGCGGGTGCTGCTTCTCCCCCGCCACGATCGAGCGCAGCCGTGCGCCGATGTCGGGGTAGTCGTCGAAGCCGAGCACCGCGTCGGCCTCGGGCAGCGACTCGGCCAGCTCCGCGCCGTACCGCTCCGCCATGCAGCCCGACCGCGACGACCGCCTGCGGGCCGCGCCGTCGCCCTTCAGATCGGCGGCCTCGAGCAGCGCGTCGACACTGTCCTTCTTGGCCTGCTCGACGAAGCCGCAGGTGTTGACCAGCACGGTGTCGGCGGCGGCCGGGTCGTCGACCAGCCGGAACCCGTCCGCGGCCAGCCGGCCCGCGAGCTCCTCGGAGTCGACGTCGTTGCGCGCGCAGCCCAGCGTCACCACGGCGACCGACAGCTGCTGACTCACCCGAGCCAGTCTGCCTACCCGGTGATGGCAGCGCGAATCAGCGCCCGACCGGCGGGGTTTCGAGACGGGCCCGCGCTGGGACTAACGAGCGGTGTAGACGTCCTGGGCGGGCTGGCCGGTCTTGCCGATGGCGCCGTGGTCCTGGCCGTCGACGTTCACCTCGAGCGAGCCGTCGGTGGTCTGGACCCGGACCGGCGGCGAGACCTGCAGGGTGCGGCTCTGGCCGAAGGCGAGCGAGCCGGTGAAGACGACCTTCCCGGTCCCGTCGCGCACCACGACGTGCGAGCCACCGCCGGCGGCGGTGAGCACGACCGAGACCGGCGTCGCGGCCTGGCCGCCACTGGTCAGGCCGGCCGAGCCGTCGGCCAGGCTCGGCGACGACGGCGAGGTCGTGGTCGGGTGGTCCATCACCAGCCGGGCCACCGACCAGGCCAGCACCACGGTCATCACGGCGGCGACGATCACCGACCAGTTCGGGCCACCGCGGGTGCCGCGGATCGGGCCGCCGCGTCCGGTGGCGAGCTCGGCCTCGAAGACCCGGCGCGGGTCGATCGGCGCGTCGGCGTACTTCTCGTCGTAGGTCGCCAGCAGCGGCGCCACGTCGACGCCGAGCACCCGGGCCAGGGTGCGCAGGTGGCCGCGCGCGTAGAAGTCGCCGCCGCACGGCGCGAAGTCGTCGATCTCGATCGCGTCGATGACGTGCGGGCGGATCCGGGTCCGGTCGGCGAGCTGGTCGACCGAGAGCCGCAGCCGCTCGCGGGCGGCCACCAGCTGGGGGCCGATCACCGGGTCGACCGCCTCGAGCAGCGGCCAGGTCGTCGATGACGAAGGTCGTGGTGGCGCTGGGGATCGCCGGGAGCTCGAGGGACTGGGTCGCCTCGGGGACCCAGTCGTGTTCGCGCTCGACCTCGGCGCGGACCGCGGGGCGTACGTCGCGGAGCGGGCTCGGCGTCGGGCTGGCGACCATCGCGGCGGCGGCCGGCGGCACGACGACCTCGGGCTCGGTCGAGCTCCTCGCCGTCGTCGACGCCGTCGTCGAGGTCGGCGTCCGCCTCGAAGTAGTCGGAGAGATCGGCGGAGGCGAGGGCCTCGTCGTCGTCGGCACCAGGCACCACCTCGACGATCTCGCAGCGGCCGTCGGCCAGGTGGGCCAGCGCGCCGCTCAGGTCGCCGCCGGCACCGAGCACCCGGGTGGTGAGGCCGAGCGGCATGGCGAACGGCGCACCGAGCATCCGGTCGGTGAGCCGGGCGTGCCGTCGTCCGGCCGGCCCGAGCATCGCCAGCTCGCCCTCGAGCTCGCGCGGGAACAGCACCAGCCGGCCGTCGCGGACCACGTGGCGGCGCGGGACGTACTCGACCTCCTCGAGGTCGGTCCACGCCATCCCGCGCCAGGTCCGGCCCAGCCGGATCCGGACGCCGTGCGAGTCCGCGACGAGCAGCGGCATCCGGGAGTCGAGGAAGGAGAAGATGTGCGCCCAGGTGAGCCCCGCCAGTGCGACGCAGAGCACCCAGTCGAGGACGTGGTCGAGCTCGGTGACCGCGCGGGCGAAGTACGCCGCCGACAGCAGCGCGCTCACGCCGGCCAGCACCACCGAGATCCGGCCGTTGCGGCGGACGATGACCTCGTCGGCCTCCGGCTCGTCGGGGATGCTCGCCCAGCCCGGGTGCTCGGGCCGGTCGGCCACCGCCGGTCGCTCGGCGGTGTCGACCTGACGTCGGTCTCGGGGCTCAGCAGGTCGGTCATCACAGCTCCCCTTGCAGCGTCATGATCACGGCGTCCACCTCGTCCGGCTTGACCAGCACGTCGCGGGCCTTCGAGCCCTCGCTCGGACCGACGACGCCGCGGCTCTCGAGGATGTCCATCAGCCGGCCGGCCTTGGCGAAGCCGACCCGCAGCTTGCGCTGCAGCATCGACGTCGAGCCGAACTGCGTGGACACCACGAGCTCGACGGCCTGGATCACCAGCTCGAGGTCGTCGCCGATGTCGTCGTCCAGCTCGCGCTTGGCCGCGGCCGGAGCGGTGACGTCCTCGCGGTAGCTCGGCGCCAGCTGGGCCTTGCAGTGCTTCACGACGGCGTGGATCTCGGCCTCGCTCACCCACGAGCCCTGGACCCGCACCGGCTTGGACGCACCCATCGGCAGGAACAGTCCGTCACCCTGGCCGACCAGCTTCTCCGCACCGGGCGTGTCGAGGATGACCCGGCTGTCGGCGAGGGACGAGGTCGCGAACGACAGCCGCGACGGCACGTTGGCCTTGATCAGGCCGGTGACCACGTCGACCGACGGCCGCTGGGTCGCGAGCACCAGGTGGATGCCGGCGGCCCGGGCGAGCTGGGTGATGCGGACGACGGCGTCCTCGACGTCGCGCGGCGCCACCATCATCAGGTCGGAGAGCTCGTCGACGATCACCAGCAGATAGGGGTACGGCGTCAGCTCGCGCTCGCTGCCGACCGGCACCTTGACCTTGCCCGACCGCACCGCCTTGTTGAAGTCGTCGATGTGCCGGAAGCCGAAGTTGGCGAGGTCGTCGTAGCGCATGTCCATCTCGCGCACGACCCAGGCCAGCGCCTCGGCGGCCTTCTTGGGGTTGGTGATGATCGGGGTGATCAGGTGCGGGACGCCCTCGTAGGCGTTCAGCTCGACCCGCTTCGGGTCGATCATGATCATCCGGACCTCGTCCGGCGTGGAGCGCATCAGGATCGAGCAGATCATCGAGTTGATGAAGCTCGACTTGCCCGAGCCGGTGGCGCCGGCGACCAGCAGGTGCGGCATCTTGGCGAGGTTGGCGACCACGAAGCCGCCCTCGACGTCCTTGCCGAGACCGCAGACCATCGGGTGGTGGTCGCCGCGCGCGGTCCCCGACCGCAGCACGTCGCCCAGCGAGACGATCTCCTTGTCGATGTTGGGGATCTCGATGCCGATCGCGGACTTGCCCGGGATCGGGCTGAGGATCCGGACGTCGGCCGAGGCCACGGCGTACGCGATGTTCTTGGAGAGCGCGGTGACCTTCTCGACCTTGACCGCCGTGCCGACCTCGACCTCGTAGCGGGTCACCGTCGGGCCGCGGGTGTAGCCGGTCACCTGCGCGTCGATGTCGAACTCCTCGAGGACCGTGGTGAGCCGGCCGACCACGTCGTCGCTCGCCTTGGAGCGCGCCTTGTGCGGCGAGCCGGGCTTCAGCATCTGGTTGCCGGGCAGGTGGTAGACGACGTCGCCGGACAGCGCGAGCTGCTCGACCCGGTCGGGCAGCGGCGCGTGCGGCGGCGGCTCGAGCTCGGACGCCGTGTCCGACGACGGGTCGACCTCCGGGTCGGCCACCGGCACCGGCTCGATGCCGGACGCCTGGGTGTCCTCGAGGCCGATCGCGGTGTCCGCGAGGTTCTTGCGACGGCGCCGCAGCAGCGGGCTGTCGTAGGCCGGGTCGCCCATGTGCGGGTCGATCTCGCCCGTGGCATCGAGGTCGGTGCGCCGCCCGCGGCCACGCATCGGCCGGGTCGCGGTCTCGTCGTCCTCCTGCCGCTCGCGGCCCAGCGCGCGGTCGCGGGCCGCGGCCAGCCGCTTGGGGACCTGGTAGAGCGGAGTGGCGGTGATGACCAGGACGCCGAAGACGCAGAGGAGGAGCAGGAGCGGCACCACGACGTACGGCGTGCGGAGCAGGTCGAGGAGGAGGGAGGAGATGACGTAGCCGACGGCGCCGCCGCCCTCGCGCAGCGGGCCGGCATCGCCGGAGACCGGCTGCGGGTTGCCCTCGGCGACGTGCACGATGCCGAGCAGCCCCAGGCCGAGCGCGCTCCAGCCGACGACCTGCCGGCCGGCCGGGCCGTTGCGGATCGGGTCGCGCAGGTTGCGCCAGCCGACCACCAGCAGCATCAGCGGCACCAGCCAGCCGACCTTGCCGACGGAGCCGGTGACGGCGACGCGGACCGCGCCCATGACGGGGCCGCCGAGCTGGAACCAGACCGCGGCGGCGCAGATGACCGACAGCGCGAAGACGAAGAGGCCGACCCCGTCGCGGCGGTGCTCGGGCTCGAGGTCGCGGGCGCCGTGGCCGATCCCGCGGGCGATCGCGCCGATGCCGTGGGCGACTGCTAGCCAGACGGCGGCGATGCCGCGGAAGACGGTGTCGAAGAACCGGGCGATGGGTCCCCTGCCGGTGCGGACGGCGCGGGGTGCCGGGCGCCGGTTGCGGCTGGCCGCACCGCTCCCGCCGCGGCGCGCGGCCGGCTTCCGCGTCGGCTTCTTCTTCTTGCTCGACGCGGTTCTGCTCTGCTTCCGGGTACTCCGTGCTCGCGTCGTCGAGGACCGCTCCGAAGATCCGGCCCTGCTTCGCGAACCCGGCGGGGAAGACGTACGGGTCGCCACGTCAACACCCTAGGCAATCGTCACACCAGTCACAGGGACCACAGGAGTGCGTGTCGGATCGAGGTGCCGCGCCTGCACGCCGCCTGCCCGCATCAGGGGCCCGACCGCGATGCCGGGCCCCTTTTCGCTGCCAGCCGGAACCGGACGATCTCCACCCTTCGCCCGAGCCCCCCGAAGTTCTCATCCAGCAAGGGTTTACGAGGGGGGGTCCGGTGCTTAGAGTCCGCTCAGGCAAATCGGGCGCCTCCGGGGTCACTTCTCTGTCGACGGCCGCATGCCTACTCGTCGAAATTCTTCTTCTCGGAGGCTAATTCTCGTGAAATTCCTCAAGCAAG
Organism: uncultured Actinomycetota bacterium; assembly: GCA_963734355.1. Lineage (GTDB taxonomy): Bacteria > Actinomycetota > Actinomycetes > Propionibacteriales > Nocardioidaceae > Nocardioides. The sequence goes on along the minus strand of CAVTHU010000052.1, from coordinate 278,339 downwards.
GCCTCTGCCTTGCGCTGCTCGGGGCGGGGCTCTCCGCAGCGCCCATCAGCCTGGCCAATCAGGCGGCGGCGATCCCGTCGAGCGCGGCCACAGCGGCCCCCGACCAGGGCCTGAAGCAAGACATCCGCAGCACTGCCAGCGGGACTGTCGAAGTTCTCCACCCGCGCAGCCACCGGTGAGGTCGGCTTCGCCAGGGTCAGCAGCGGCGGCGACCTGCTGCCCGGCGTCGCCGGCGACAGCAGGGCCGCAGGCAGGCAGCAAGGCCGACCAGTACCTGCCGACTACGGCCGGGCCTTCGGTGCCGGCCAGGGCGCAGCTCAGCGCGCCGCAGGTCGCCTCCGACGGTCACGGCGGCTGGACCGCGTCGTACACCCAGTCCTACCAGGGCGTGCCCGTCTTCGGCGCGCTGCTGCGGGCCCACCTCGACTCCGACGGCAGCCTCACCGCGGTCAACGGCTACGCCGCCCCGGCCTCGACCTGTCGGTCGACCCGGGCGTGTCGCGCGGCCCAGGCCGGCAGCACCGCCGTCGCGTGGTCAAGGCCGACCCGCCCGAGCACGACGGAGCCGGCCGACATGACGCGGCCTCGAGGCCGCCAACACCCGGCTGGTGGTCTACCGCACCGGCGTCACCAAGGTGTCGCCGGCAAGGCCGTGCTTGCCTACGTCGTCGAGGTCACCAACCGCGCCAACGTGCGCGACGTGGTCTTCATCGACGCCCAGACCGGCAAGATGGTCAACCGCTACTCGATGATCGACAACGACCTCGACCGCGAGCTCTACGAGCAGAACACCGAGCACCGGCGCCCGATCTGGGAAGAGGGCGACCCCTTCCCGGGCGACCCTCAACGCGGACCAGCAGAACCTGGTCGAGGGCACCGGCGAGTCGTACTGGTTCTTCGCCGAACGCCTTCGGTCGCGACTCCTACGACAACAACGGCGCCGACGATGAAGACGGTCAACAACGACCCGACCATCGCCTGCCCCAACGCCAACTGGAACGGCGTCACGACCAACTACTGCAACGGCGTCACCTCCGACGACGTGGTCGTCCCACGAGTGGGGCCACGCCTACACCGAGTTCACCTACGGCCTGATCTACCAGTGGCAGTCCGGTGCGCTCAACGAGTCCTACTCCGACATCTGGGGCGAGACCATCGACCTGATCAACGGCCGGATGGACGAGGACGAGGGCGACATCGACACGCCGCGCGTCCGGCGAGCCTGTGCGCCGAGCGAGGGTCCTCGGGCCGTCCAGGTGGTCATCAACAGCCCGGCCAACATCGCCAAGGTGTGCCTGCGCCGGCGCCGGCCGCCTTCGGGCGCGACGCTCGACCACGACCGGGATCACCGAGCGACGTCGTGGTGGCTGTCGACCCGGCCGACACGGCCGGCCCGACGCGCCAACGACGGTTGCACGCCGCTGACCAACGCTGCGGCGTGGCCGGCAACTTCGGCTTCGTCGACCGCGGCACCTGCGCCTTCACCGTAAGGCGCAGAACGCTCGTGGCGGCCGGCGCGACCGGGATCGTCATCGGCAACAACGCCGAACGGCGGTCCGTTCGCACCGGGTGGCACGTCGTCCCAGCGCTCACGTGCCGGTGGTCGGCATCTCCAGGCCGACTGCGACCGCGATCAAGGCCGCCTCGCGGCCGGGCGCGGTCAACGCGACCATGCGGATCACCGGCACCGCGGCCGACCGCGGACTCGCTACCGCTGGCTGATCGGCGAGAACGTCCACGGCCTTCGGTGGGGCGATCCGCGACATGTGGGTCCCGACCTGCTCCGGCGACCCGGGCAAGGTGAGCGACGTCGAGTACGCACTGCAGCACCGACGACGCGGGCGGCGTGCACACGAACTCGGGCGTGCCCAACCACGGCTACGCCCTGCTGGTCGACGGCGGCACCTACAACGGCGTCACCGTGACCGGCATCGGGCTGGACAAGGCTGCGGCCATCTATTGGCAGGCGCATGACCGCAGTACCAGACGCCGACGAGCAACTTCGCCGACCAGCCGACGCCTCGAGGCGTCGTGCGCCGACCTGGTGGGTGAGCAGACATCAGCGGAGCTGACGGTCGAGCCGGACGCCGACTCCGGTCCGCGCCGACCACGGTCGCCGACGCGGACTGCGCGCAGGTCGCCAACGCCATCGCGGCGGTCGAGCTGCGGAAGGAGCCGGTGCAGTGCAACTTCCAGCCGCTGCTCAAGCAGGGCGCCCCGTCGCTCTGCGGTGCCGGCACGACGACGAAGACCGCTCTACACGGAGGCCTTCGAGGACGGTCTGGCCGGATGGGACAAGGAGTCCGAGATCGTCTTCCCCGGTGGGTTCAGCAGCCCGTGGGTGGCCGACTCCACCCCGCCGGGCGGTCACACCGGTGGCGTGGCCCGCGGTGTCGGACGACCCGGACACGGGTGCAGTGCACCGACGCCGCCGGCGACTGCGTCGTCGCGTGACTCCATCATCAGCCCGGCGATCACGGATGCCGAGCACGGTCGAACGCGCCGAAGCTGAGCTTCGACCACTACGTGGCGACCGAGTTCGGCTTCGACGGCGGCAACGTCAAGGTCAGCATCAACGGCGGCGCGCTTCACGCAGTCCCGGCGTCGGCGTTCGTGTTCAACGCCGTACAACGTCGACGCTGCAGCCGACCAACCCGCTGGGGGTCAGCCGGGCTTCACCGGCACCGACGGTGGCGAGATCCAGCCGGGTCGTGGGGCACCACGATCATCGACCTGGCCGACTCGGCGTGAAGGCCGGTGACCAGCTGCGGGTGCGGTTCGACATGGGTCGCGACGGCTGCGGTGGCGCTCGACGGTTGGTACGTCGACAACATCACGGTGACCACTGTGCAAGACCGCGGCGGCAACCACCACGACGGCCACGGCCGACCGAAGAAGATCGCGAGGGGCAAGTCCTTCGACGCCGTGGTCGCGGTGACCGTCGCTGGCGGCACCCCGACCGGCACGGTGGAGATCTACAAGGGCTCCAAGCTGCTCGGCACCGGAACGCTCGGTGCGGACGGCAAGGTGACCATCAAGATCTCCAAGAAGAAGGCCAAGAAGCTCAAGAAGGGCAAGAACACGCTGACGGCCAAGTACCTCGGCAGCACCACCTTCTTGGCCAGCCAGGCCACCTTCGTGGTGAAGGTCAAGAGCAAGTAGCACTGAGCCTCTGACTGACTCAGTGAGCTGAGCGGCCGGCCCCGTCCCTCGTGGACGGGGCCGGTCGCTTTCGTCGGGATACCCGGGTACCCGGGGAACCCTGACGATCTCAGGTGTTGCTTCAGCCCAGATCGTCAAGGAATGGCTGAGATCCCATGGCAGAGGCGTCCGGATACCCGGGTACCCGGGGAACCCAGACGATCTCAGGTGCTGCTCACCCCAGATCCTCAGGGACGGCTGAGATCCCATCAGCGGGCGTCGGGATACCCGGGTACCCGGGGAACCCAGACGATCTCAGGTGCTGCTTCGACCGCCAGATCCTCAGGGAATGGCTGAGATCCCATGGCAGCTGACGCGTCGGGATACCCGGGTACCCGGGGAACCCTGACGATCTCAGGTGTTGCTTCACCCCAGATCCTCAGGGAATGGCTGAGATCCCATGGCAGCAGGCGTCGGGATACCCGGGTACCCGGGGAAACCAACCCCAGCGCGCTACGGGCTACAGCAGGCCGGAGGCCTCGAGGCCGACGCGGAGGGCGGCGACCTCGTCGTCGTCGAGCGGCACCAGCGGGCCGCGGACGTTGCGGTTGTCGAGCACGCCGAGCAGCTGGAGGCCGGCCTTGGCGGTGGTGGCGCCGTAGTTGGCGACGCCCATCACCGCGTCGATCGCGGGCAGCAGCCGGGTGAAGATCTCGAGGGCCTTGGCGTGGTCGCCGGCGTCGAACGCCTCGAGCATCGCCCGCGTCTCGTTGCCCGCGACGTGGCCGACGACCGAGACGAAGCCCGACGGCGCCGTGCGCCAGCCAGCCGAGGTTGCTGGCGTCGTCGCCGGAGTAGATGGCGTAGCCCAGCTCGCGGATCTTGACGCCACGCACGAAGTCGTTGAAGGCGTCCTTGACCGCGACGACGGTGTCGATCTCCTTCGCCGCGGCGTACGTCTCCAGCGAGATCGTGGTGCCGGTGCGGCCCGGGACGTCGTAGAGCATGACCGGTACGCCGGTCGCCTCGGCGACGGTCCGGAAGTGGTGGAGGACGCCGGCCTGGCCGGGCTTGTTGTAGTACGGCGTCACGAGCAGCAGCCCGTCGGCGCCGATCTTCTCGGCCTGCTGGGCGAGCTCGAGCGAGTGTGCGGTCGAGTTGGTGCCGACACCGGCGACCACGCTGGCCCGGTCGCCCACGGCGTCCTTGACCGCGGCCAGGATCTCGCCGTCCTCGGCCACGGTGGTCGTCGGCGACTCCCCCGTCGTACCGGAGACCACGACGCCGTCGTGCCCGTGGTCGACCAGGTGGGTCGCGATCCGCGCGGTGCCCTCGAGGTCGACCGACCCGTCGTCCTTGAACGCGGTCGCCATCGCGGTCAGCACGCGTCCGAAGGGGGCGGCGGCGGCTGACGTCATGCCCTAGAGGTTATCGCGTGACTCTCAGTCGTCGTCGTCCTCGATGCCGACCAGCCAGGCCTTGGCGGCTGCGACCTCGTCGTCGTCGAAGATCCGCACCTCGCCCGGCATCATCCAGCCGAACGCCTTGATGGCGTTCTCCAGCCAGTCGGCATCGGAGACGATGGCGACCCGCTTCCACCCGCGCAGGTTGCCGGCCCACAGCTTGGTGTCGGCCCACATCGCGCCCGGCGAGTACTGGGTCCCCTCGGGCAGCACGTAGAGCAGCCGGACCTCGCCCTCGTCGAGCGCGGCGCGCACCGCGGGGACCAGCACGCTCTCGTAGTCGCCGTCGGTGACCTTGCCACTCGCCTCGAACCCGATCGTCCCGGCAGGCATGTTCTCGATGACCTTGATCATGCGACCCACGCTAGGTCACCCGGGGCTCACCTCGGCATCGCTCGCTCCAGCCGCACCACGTCGAAGCCCTCGTGGTGCTCGCGGCTCACCTCGGGCCACTCGGCCCGGTCGAAGTCCGGGTAGTAGGTGTCGCCCTCGGGCTCGAGGTCGATCTCGCTGAGGAGCTGCTCGTCGGCGTACGGCAGCGCGGCCTCGTAGACCGCCGCTCCCCCGGCGACGTAGACGTCGCCCTCGGCCAGCGCGAGGGCCGCTTCGATCGAGCCCGCCGTCGTGACGCCGGCGGCGTGCCAGTCCGGGTCGCGGGTGAGGACGATCGTGGTGCGGCCCGGGAGCGGGCGGCCGATGGAGTCGTACGTCGCCCGGCCCATCACCAGCGTGTGGCCGAGGGTGGTGGCCTTGAAGAACGCCTGCTCGCCGGGGACCCGCCACGGGATGGTGCCGCCGTTGCCGATGACGCCGTTCCGGGCGACGGCGGCGATCAGGATGACCGTCACTAGACGGCGATGGGCGCCTTGATGCCCGGGTGCGGGTCGTAGCCCTCGATCTCGATGTGCTCGAGGTCGAACGCGTCGAGCTCGGTGACCGTCGGGTCCAGCCGGAGGGTCGGCAGCGGCCGCGGGTCGCGGGTGAGCTGGAGCCGGGCCTGGTCGAGGTGGTTGAGGTAGAGGTGCGCGTCGCCCATCGTGTGCACGAAGTCGCCGACCTCGAGGCCGGTGACCTGGGCGACCATGTGGGTGAGCAGGGCGTACGACGCGATGTTGAACGGCACGCCGAGGAACACGTCGGCGCTGCGCTGGTAGAGCTGACAGCTGAGCCGGCCGTCGGCGACGTAGAACTGGAACAGCGTGTGGCACGGCGCCAGAGCCATCTCGGGGATGTCGGCGACGTTCCAGGCGCTGACGATGTGACGTCGCGAGTCGGGGTTGGCCCGGAGCTGGTCGACGACCTGCGCGATCTGGTCGACGTGGCGGCCGTCGGGGGTCGGCCACGAGCGCCACTGGTAGCCGTAGATGGGGCCGAGGTCGCCGTCCGCGTCGGCCCACTCGTCCCAGATCGTCACGCCGCGGTCCTGGAGCCACTTCACGTTGGTGTCGCCGCGCAGGAACCAGAGCAGCTCGGCGAAGACCGAGCGGGTGTGGACCTTCTTGGTGGTGACCAGCGGGAAGCCGGCAGCCGAGGTCGAAGCGCATCTGGTGGCCGAAGACCGAGCAGCGTGCCGGTGCCGGTGCGGTCGGACTTCTCGACGCCCTCGTCGAGGATGCGGGTGAGGAGGTCGAGGTACTGCTGCACAACCCCAAACCTAGTCGCCGACCGAGGCCTCTCCTCGGACCGTGGTGCGGGTGTCTCCTCCCACCCACACCGTGCTCCCCTCCCGCCTCACGTGCACCCGGCCGGCGCGGCCGATCGCGGTGCCCTGCGCCGCGACGTACTGCTCGGGGAGGCGGGAGCCGGCGAGCCACTGGCCGAGGCTGGCATTGAGGCTGCCGGTCACGGGGTCCTCGACCGTGGAGTCGAACGCGCGGACCTCGACATCGGCGTCGGATCCGCCGTCGGTCCAGGGGCCGACCACCCCGATGTCCCAGCCGTCGAACGCCGAGGGGTCGGGCCGGAGGTCGAGGACCGCCCGGGCGTCCTTCGAGGAGTACGCCGACCCAGCCCGGCCCGTTGTCGCACCACTTGCTGTCGACGATGTCGTCGCGCGTGATCCGCAGCGCCCGGGTGACGTGGTCGAGGTCCTCGTCGCTGACCGGCCCGTCGCGCAGGAGCGGGGGCGCCTCGAACGCCAGCCGGTCCCCGCGCGCGATGGTGACCAGCCCGGCGCCGCACTCCTGGACGACGGCCTCGCCGCGCGGCGTACCACCTGCTTCGAGCCACGCGTGCGCGCTGCCCAGCGTCGGGTGGCCGGCGAACGGCAGCTCGCGGCTGGCGGTGAAGATCCGGAGCCGGTAGTCGGCCTCGGCGCTCGTGGGGCTGAGCAGGAAGGTCGTCTCGGACAGGTTGGTCCACTGCGCGAACAGCTGCATCCGTTCGTCGTCGAGGTCGTCGGCGTCGTGGACGACCGCGACCGGGTTGCCGGTCAGCGGGCCGGAGCCGAAGACGTCGACCTGGCGGAACTGGTGAGGGTCTCCCATGCCCTCAGCGTGCCACCACCGGCGTACCGCCCTGGTTGGGGATCCGGGCGGCGACGACGCACTCGGCAGTGGCGCTGAGCTCGCACGTGCGGAGCTCGAGCTCCCGTCCGGGTGACTGAGCCGCGGGCGCGACGACGTAGGTCACCGTGAGCCGGGAGTCCGGCGCGAACGTGACCACGTGGTCGCCCTCGGGTACGCCGTTCGGGAGCACCAGGCCGGAGCGGGTGTCGTAGAGCACGACCCGGTCGGTGCCCGCCAGACGGGTCGCCACGAGGTTGCCGTCCGGGAGAGAGTGCGGCGCCCAGTCCCGGGACCTGGAACTCGACGCCGAAGAAGGACTGGACGACCTCGATCGTGTCCTCGTCGACCTGGAAGGCGCGGATGCGGGAGCGGACGTCGCGGAGGTCGCGCGGGCTGACCGTCTCGACCGCGGTGTCGCCGCCCGGGTGCAGCTCGTGCGCGCCCGCGACGTCGACGTAGTAGACGCTGTCGCCGTCCACGGCCACCACCTGCGCACCCGCGTCGACCACCACCGATGCCACGTCGTTGCCGGTGCTGGCCTCCTTCACGACCAGCTTCGTCTGGTCGCCGCCGGTCTCGACCCAGGCGGCCCAGCCGGTCTCGTCGGTGGCCGCCACCGGAACCTCGGGGTCCTTGTGGCCGAGCACCTCCCGGCTGCCGTCGTCCGCGGCGTAGACGACGCGGCCCTGGTCGTCGCCGTAGACGACTCCCGTCCCGATCCTGGTCATGTCCTTGAGCCCCTCGACGGCGAGCACCGTGTGGTCGAGGTGGAGCTGCCCGTCGGCGTACCAGACGACGCCGGGAGCCGGGTTCTCCTCCTGCGAGATCGCGGCGTTCTCGAGCACGCCGTCGTCCGTGGCCGGCTTCTCGTCGCCGGTCGTCCCCAGGTAGACGCCGGCGCCGACCCCGACGAGCAGCAGCGGGACCGCGATCAGGGCGGCGCGTCTGAGAGTCGCGCGGTTGTTGAGGCTCTCCTGCTGCCTCAGCTCCTCCAGCGTCGGCGGGGCCAGCACCAGGAGCTCGCTTGCCTGCTGGCTCCCGGCCGTCCTCCGCGGTGCGCGGCCGGCGTCGTACGGCGAGCAGCAGCTCCGCGTGGACCAGCGCGTCGACGTCCTCCTCGCGGCTCGCCCGGCCCCAGTCGCGGCGACACCGGGACAGCGCGTCGGTGGTCGCGTCGGCCGCCTCCTCGGGCGGCACGCCGAGCAGTACCGCCTCCTTGACCAGCGACGGCCAACGCGCGGCCACGTAGACCATGAAGTCCGCGTCCGCGCGCATGAGGCGAGCGTAGGTGGCGCGTGCGAGTCTCCTCGGCACCCAATGTTCCGGAGGTGTCAGATGGCCGTGTCCTACCAGCTGGTGATCGACTGCACGTCGCCCGATCCGCTCGCGCACTTCTGGGCCGAGGCCCTGCACTACGTGATCGAACCTCCACCGCCCGGCCACGACTCGTGGGACGAGTTCTACCGGTCGATCGGCGTCGCCGAGGAGGAGCTCGGTATCGGCGCCGACAGCATCGCCGATCCCAACGGCGAGGGCCCACGGATCTGGTTCCAGATCGTCCCGGATCAGAAGTCGGTCAAGAACCGCATCCACATCGACGTCAACGCGAGCGGTGGCCGCAGCACCCCGCTCGAGACCCGGCGCGAGCTGGTCGAGGCCGAGGCGGCCCGGCTCGAGGCCCTCGGTGCGACCCGGCTGCACGCGATCGTGGAGGAGGGCCTCGACCACTACGCCGTCGCGATGACCGATCCGGAGGGAAACGAGTTCGACATCAACTAGACGCTGGACGCCTCACTAGCCCTCTCACCTGCGGATTCAGGCATCACCACCCTTCGCAGTCCGCAATGAGTCCGCACGAGCCGCCATCACCGCTTCGATAGCGGCTCGTGTGCTGTCGTCACCGCCGTCTGGGGAACACGGTTGCCGTGCTGCGCTGGCTCGCTGCTGAGCTGGCTCGAGAACGTCACCCGCTGGCCCACGTGCCGGCGGACGTTCGCCCGTGCGCTGCTCGACTCACCCGCCGGTGGTTGCCGGGTGTGTGATGGTCCGCTTCCTGCTCCGGCGCAGACAGGGCGGCCACGGGTGCTGTGCCTGGGCTGCTCTCCGCGGCGGAAAACGTCGGTAAACGTCACGTTGGGAGCAGACATCAACCAGAGGGAGACGCAACATGGCTAGGACCAACACCGGTTGCCGCTGCCGGGTCCCGCTCGGTGAGGCCGCGGTGCCTGTGTTCGCCCGGACCGACGAGCTGCTGCGCTGGGCCGATCAGCACGGGGTGAGCATCGAGCCCGACCACCAGAACCGGCTGTCCGTTTCCGTGGACGACGCCTACCGGCTGCGCGACGAGTCCAACGCAGTCATGGAACGGCACGCGGCCGACGAGGCCACCCGGAAGGCGAAGCTGGCGGTGGACATCGCCAAGGCTCAGGAGAAGCGGCAGAAGGCCTACTCCGACGTCTACATCGGGTCCGTCCGCGCAACCGGCCACGAGTTCAGGGCGAGGGACGCCGGCCGGGAAGCCATCGACGAGGCCGAACGCAGCCTCGACCCCGTCATCCGGAACCAGCTTGGCCCGGTCGCGGTGCCGGCCACCCAGCCTGCCGGCGTCGGCCGGTTCGTAGGAGAAGGACAAGGAGAATTCGGATGACAGGTCAAGAGGAGTTCGCCGACCGCGCGCGCGGCACCGGCACCTTTCCCCAGCACTGGATCGCGTCGAACATCGCCACCGACCAGGAGTTGAAGCGGCGGGGTCTTGACCCGGCCGAGGTTCGCTCAGGGAAGCGACCACGCACCATGAGCGGCGCCGAAGCGTTGGCGAAGCTACGAGCCGTCACCTAGAGCCGCGCGTGAACGCCACCCGTACTGGCTCGGTCTCTCAGGCCAGCGCGGGTGGCAAACGGCGGACCCTGGTCGGCCGCCGGCGCGCATCCCGAGGGCCCGCCCGATTCTCTGCGGGCGGGCCTTCACCCCTCGCGGACAACTCGTCTCCGCACGGCTCAAGCGATTCGGCAATGCGTTCGGCATCCCGTCAGGTCAGCCGGCGGCCTAGCCCCTGATCCGGCCGGGGCGGCGTGACCGCTCGCGATCGCGACGCGCGTCGCCCCTGCCACCCACAAGGACCACGATGACCCAGCCTGCGCAGTTGTGGCCCGAGACGTCCGCTCATGCCTGCGGGTTCAGGCGGTCAAGCCGAGACGAGGATGGGCGCTGACACGCCATCCAAGGTGCGCCCCTCGATCGGCCCGAGTAGGGGAGGCGTTCAACCGGCTGAACGGCTGGCCCGACGCAGCACTAGTTAGGGCATGTGCCACCAGTGCGCTCGTAGATCGCCTCGGCACCGGCCGACAGCGGCTCGACGCGCGGCCCTCCAGTTTCGATGCTGATGAGCATCATGCAGCGGCCTTGAGTCCAGTAGACGTTGCCGATCGCGTTGCCGTGCAGGTCGGGTCCCGTCCATCCGGTCGCGCCGGGGACGTCGGGAACCTGGAACCAATTGAACTTGCCGTCGGGGAGCTCGTGTCGGAGCACCTCGGCGCTCGTCTCATAGGTCATCCAGTCGCGTGCTCCCGCCTCGGTCTCGAACAACAGGACGGTGCTGACGCCGGCGATGCTGTCTCCTTGACCGGTCTGGTAGGTCGTCGAGATGTACCCGCTGCGCTCGAGCACCTCGGCGCCGCCTTCAGGCAGGGGGAAGGGTTCTCCCGAGTCGGTCTGCGGCGTCGACATGAGTTCCAGGCGGGGGCCCTCGTCGACCTGCAGGAGGTACTGATCAACGTTGGGCGACCCGGCGGTCGTAGCAGCTTCCGATGCGCTTGTCGTGGCCGCATCGGTCGTGCTCGTCGTTGGATCGGACTCACCTCCGCAGCCGACGGCGAACATGCCGAGGAGTCCTGTGAGTGCGATGCGGGAGGTACGAGACGCCATGTCTGACGATCTACCTCGGCGTGCCGCCACGGCAAGCGTGGGAGCGTCGGCCCCTCCGCCGGATCTTTCACCAGGTCTGCCGCGTGGCTTGCGCTCGAACAGGCCCGCTCATGCCGCTGACGTGCCGCTCATCCAGGCCGCGTCGAGGGCAGGTGGGGCGGGGTGGGTCCCCTGCATTCGGCGGACGTCGGATTCTCAAGGCACACCCCCAGTCGTCTCCGGATGCTGGGGGTGGTGCCATCTACCGTCCGGTGACATGCCCGAGCCGATCGTCTCCCTGGCCCACGAGCGGCCCGACGTCGAGGTGCTCTGGGAGTCGCCCGCGCAGGCACCTTCGCCCGTCGCGGCGACTGACAGAGGACGGGAGCCCCTGAGGGCCCCCTCAGCACGTACCTGTGAGGCCGGGAAGGGTGTCGATGTGGCTGCTCAGCTCGCCCGGACGCCGGTACTGCACCTGACACGCCACTGGCCGGCCGCACTTTGCCGCTGCATCCGCAGCTTCGCTTAAGGCACGTGCCTGTACGCGGCTGCTCGACATCTCAGGCTGCCCGGCGGAGCACGGGATGACAATGTCTCAAGCCGTCCAGGGACTCCAGAAAGGCGTGAGGAAGTTGCCCGACATTTGGACAGAGTATCCAGAGATCGTGCGAGATCTGCTTCGGGAAGCCGGCTTTAGCTGCGGGGTTGAGCCCAGGATCTTGGAAGGCAGGGACCCGGATTGGACCTGCATCATCGATGGACAGCGCATCTCAGGTGACATCTACATTCACCAGGCCGACACGATCCTGGGCGTCAGCCTGGGGGCGGCGGTGTTCGCTTTGTTCGGCGCGCTGATAGCAGTCCTACTAGTGGTTCTATGGCAGACCCGGGTGATCATCAGCCTGAAGCGAAAGGCTCGTGGTTCCTGAGTAGCCCCGCTCATACTGAGATCCACGCCAACCGCCATGGTGGGCGAAAGTCTGTAGTGCTGCTGGCTTTGTGCTCTCGTCCGCTCATGCCGATGAGCGCGGCTTTTACCGCTGCGGGCGGAGCCCGACCAGAGCCCGACCAATGCCGGAACAGCCCAGCCCTGGGATGCGAGCACCATCGCTTGCTTCCGCCAGCAGGCGTAACGTGACGAGATCATTTTCCCCGCGCTACACCTGGGAGGGGACGTGGACTGGTGGGTATGGGTGCTCGTGATCGTCGTACTGGTCGTCATGGGCGGGCTCGCGTGGTGGAGCAGCTGCCCGAGCAAGAAGACACCCGAACGGCACGGTGAGCGGAAGCTTCCGGGAGGCGTATTGGGACTGCCGGAAGTACTGAGTACCGAGGGAACCATTACAAGCACCCGGACTACTGATCGCTCGGTAGAACACCGGTCGTCACTCTTCGGGTGTGGGCGACCGCCGGATCATGCCGCGAGTCGCGCGCTCGTGCCGAGGTGCAGCCAAGTGCCATGCTGGCGCCAGTCTGTAGTGTCGCCGTCTTTGTGCTGCAGCGGATCCATCCGGACCTCCCGGAGTTTGCCCCCGCGCTCTTGCGAGTGCCGAGAGTGTGAATGGCCGTGCGACGACGATGTCGGTCCTCCGCCATAGCGTCCGCATCCATGCCCGAGCCGATCGTCTACCTGGCCCAGGATCGTCCCGACGTCGAGGTGCTCTGGGAGGGCGTCTGGTGCCCGGGTGAGGTCCGCATGGTCAGGTGGGTCGACGGAGCCGAGCTGCACCAGGTCCAGTACCGCCGGCCCGGTGAGCTGAGCAGCCACATCGACACCTTCCCGGCTTCGCAGGTTCGCGGTGACACCGTGGACCGTGGCGCGGGGCGCATGTAGTCGGAGTTTTCACCCGGAGAGGTGTCCTCCCCGCCGTGGCGCAGTACTAGCGTCGCAACTCTCAGGGGCTTCAGCTACGGCGCCGAGCTTCCCGAGAAAGCTCAATGTCGGCGCCCCTGAACGCAGCGCCCCACCACCCTGCACGGTGGGGCGCTGGTCTGCACAGTGGAGATCGCGCCGTCACCGCGAACTGCAACATGGCCCGCGCTACGGAATGGCCCCTTGCCGCAGAAACACGGAGGGCTTGCCAACTGGGCTAGCGGCGTTAACAAGCCGTTCATGTGGCGCACGTAGCGTCTCCGGTTGTCAGGCATCGGGGGATCGGGGGATCCGAACTTTGGCCGGACATCGAACGCCCTCCGCACTAACTCTGCGGAGGGCGTTCGTTTCAACTGGCCCAAGTGGGCCAGTTGAGCGGGTTCATCCCGAGAACTCGATCCACAGTGCCGCACGCAGCCGGTCGGTGGCACGGGAGTAGCGCACGATCAGCCAGCCGCGGTCTGCGGTCTTGCCACAGAGCCGGTACTCGCGCTGGATCACCTGCCGAGTGATCCCGGGAGTGGACGGGTGGTGCCCAGGTCCGTCCAGCAACTCCTGAGTCTCGCGGCGCGTGGCGTTGTACCGGATGAGGTTGAACTCGTGCTGCGTCGCGCACTGGGTCACCTCGCCCCGAGGAACGTCAGCGTGCGCGGCCTGAGGTGTCGAGAGCACGGCTAGCGAGAGCAGGGCGACGACCGCGGCCCTCATCGAATCCGGCCCATCGTCATGCTGTCCTGGATCGCTGAGAGCATCGTCGCCACCGTCGATAGCTCCCGGTGCTTCAGGCTGCGCTCGTGGTCGCGACCAATCTCAAAGGCGTTCCTGCCGTTCTCGTTGGCGTGGTGATGGCTCGTGACGTAGATCGGGCCGAGGCTCAGGTAGCCGCCGTGTCGGTCCACCAGCGCCTCGAAGGCCCTGGCTAGCGCGCGGCTCATGGTTGCTGTGGTCATGCTTGTACTCCTTGGGTGCAGACTTCATTGGGTGGTGAGTCCGCAGAGAGTCCGCAGGACAGTCACCAGAGGTCACCGGTAGTCACCGGTCAGATTCAGAGAAGCCGCAGGTCAAGTGGTGTGTGACTCAGACAGTCACCGATAGCCACCTAAGCGGGACGAGTTCGACATCAACTAGCCCGGCCCCGGCCGCGAGCCGGCTCAGACGGGCTGAGGTGCCGAGGCCGTGGCCCGTCGTACGGCGACCAGCCCTCCCGCGGCGAGCACGAGCAGGACCGGCACGATCCCGAGCGCAGCCTTCAGCGACGTCGCGTCCGCCACCGATCCGACCGTCAACGGTGCCAGGAGGATCGCGAGCGAGGTCATCGTCACGGCCCGTCCGCTGGCCGGGCCGGCGCGGCCGGGTGCGAGGGAGACCGCGAGGGAGAGAGCCATGGGGAAGAGGTTCCCCACGCCGAGCCCCAGCAGGGCGAGTCCGACAACCGCCTGGGCCGGCGCCGCCGCGGACCACAACACGGCGAAGCCGACCGCTGCCACACCGAGCGCGATCGCGAGCAGGCGCGCCGGGTGGTAGCGACGCGCCAACCGGCTGCCGAGGGTGCGACCGAGGACGACGCCCCCGAAGTAGCCGGCCATCAGGCTGACCGCGGTGTCGGTCGACACGCCGACCTCGTCGTCGACGAAGGTGGCGCCCCAAGCTGTGACGCACCACTCGGCCGCCGTGACGGACATGAGCACGGCGACCGCTACCCAGAAGGCCGTTGGCAGGCGGACGTGCTTGTCGAGATCGGGCGCGCCGGTCTCGATCGGCAGGTCGCGGCTCACCCACCCGGTCACGGCGGGGACGAGGAGTGAGACCAGGAGCGCGGCTCGCCAGTCGACGCCCAGCGCGGCCGCCAGCGAGAAGGCCCCGATGAGCACGACGTACGCCACGCTTGCCGCGACGTTGGCCTCCGTCAGCGCCACGGTGCTCATCTCACCGTGATGGTCGGCGAGCGTGGCCTGGATCGTCGTCAGCAGCAGCCCGCCTGCGAACCCCATGGCCAAGATCGCGCCGACCGTCGCCTCCACCGCTGAGGCGGCGGTCAACCCGACCGTCGCTCCTCCGAACAGTGCCGCCGCCGACCACAGCAGTCGCTTCCGACCGACCACCAGCTCGAGCCGCGACGAGGTGAGCCCGGCGACCATGCTGCCGGCCGCGAACGCCGCCAGGTGCAGCCCGCCGACCGAGTAGCTGAGGTCGAGCTCATCGCGAAGATGTGGAACCACGACGCCGGGCGAGGCCTGAAGGTAGGCGAACCACGCGAGCATCACGTAGGCCACCCAGGTCAGGCGGTCGCGATGGAACACGCGGGTCACTGTGTCATCCCGGAGCAGGGAGCTGGCTGGCGTCCCAGACCGAGCCGCCACCCACCGACCAGGTGGGCTCAGGCGCTCAGCGACATCGGGCCGTAGACGACCCGGTCGGCCTCCATCAGGGTGACCGCGGCGACGCCGAGCTCGGCGAGGTCGGCCCAGATCTCGCCGACCCACGACTCCGCATCGGCCTGGGAGGGGAACCGGCGGCCGGCGAAGTCCGGAGGCACGGTCACCTCCGCACCGGAGGCGTCCTCGAGCCGCCACGACCACGGCCGCTCGGCCGGGCTCGGTGGCCGGAAGGTGGGCGGCTGCTCGGGGAGGTTCACCGGCTCAGCTCTCGCGGACCGAGGGCTCGACGAACGGCGGCGGGGTGATCTGGAAGATCTCGCGGCGGCCGCGCACGTCGACGCCGACCTCGGCCTCGGGGTTGACCACCGAGGAGAGCAGCGCCAGGCCGATCCCCTTCTTCAGGGTCGGCGAGAACGTGCCGGAGGTGACCTCGCCGAGCTGGACGTCGGGGGTGAGCGTGACCCGCATGCCGGGCCGCGGGATCGCCCGGCTGGTGGAGACGATGCCGCGCAGGATCCGCTTGGGCCCCTCCTCCTTCTCCTTGAGCAGCACGTCGCGCCCCCAGAACGCCGGCTTCTTCCAGCCGACCGCCCAGCCGAGGCGACCCTCGTTGGGGGTGGTGCTGAGCGAGATGTCCTGGCCGTGCAGCGGGTAGCCCATCTCGGTGCGGAGCGTGTCGCGGGCGCCGAGCCCGCACGGCAGCATCCCGAACTCCTCGCCGGCGGCCATGAGCGCGTCCCACAGCGCGACCGCGACGTCGTTGGAGGCGATCAGCTCGTAGCCGCGCTCGCCGGTGTAGCCGGTGCGGCAGACCACGACGCCCTGGTCGGTGAGGTGCTCGCCCGGGACGGGAGCCTCGACGAAGGACATGTAGTCGTGACCGGCCGGCAGCCCGACCTTCTCGAGGACCTCGTCGGAGCTGGTGCCCTGGACGGCGAGGACGACGTAGTCGCGGTGCCGGTCGTGGATCGAGACGCCCTCGGGCGCCCCCTCGGTGAGCCGGCGCGCCACCTCGGCGGTGTTGGCGGCGTTCGGGACCAGCAGCACCCGGTCGTCGGTGTGGAGGTAGGCGATCAGGTCGTCGACGATCCCGCCGGTGGCGTCGTCGCAGCACAGCGTGTATTGAGCCTTGCCGTGCTGGATCCGGCCGAGGTCGTTGGTGAGCGTGGCGTTGACGTAGTCGGCCGCCCCCGGGCCGACGACGGTGATCTTGCCGAGGTGGCTCACGTCGAAGATGCCGACCGCCTCGCGCACGGCGGTGTGCTCCTTGACCACACCGGAGGAGTACTCCAGTGGCATCGACCAGCCACCGAAGTCGGCGAACTTGGCGCCCAGCGCCACGTGCCGCTCGTGCAGTGGCGACGTGAGCGGCGAAGAGTCGGCCGCGGGGTCTGTGCCGTCCATGCTCGGAACCTACCGTGACTATCCTGCGCCGGTGAGTACCTACACGCTGCGCGCTGCCAACCCTGCGAAGACGCGCTGCGACGCGGTGGTCGTCGGGGTGGTGCAGGGCGGCAAGGGAGTCGGGAGCGGGCTGAGCGTCGCGCCCGGCGGGGAGGACGTCGCGAAGGCGTACGGCCGCGCCTTCCGGCCCCTGCTCGCCTCCCTCGGCGTGACCGGCAAGGCCGGCGAGGTCACGAAGGTCCCGACCGACAAGCGGCTGTCGTCGCCGCTGCTCGTGCTCGTGGGGCTGGGCAAGCTCGGCAAGGGCGAGGCGCCGTCGCCAGTCGCCGTACGCCGGGCCGCCGGCGCCGCCTCGCGAGCCGTCGCCAACACCGCCTCGGTCGCGATCGCCCTCCCCGCCGAGTCGGTGGAGCTCGTGCGCGCGGTGACCGAGGGGTTCCTGCTCGGGGGCTACACGTTCACGACGTACAAGAAGAAGGCCGACGACGAGTCGACGAAGGTGCCCGGCGAGGTCGTCGTGCTCTGCCCGTCGGCGCGGAAGAAGGAGTTCGGACAGGCCTTCGAGGAGGCGCAGGTCGTGTCCGAGGCGGTCGCGACGACGCGCAGCTGGGTGAACACGCCACCCGGGGACTTCACGCCGCCGGCCTTCGCCGCCGCGGTCGAGGCCGCCGTGAAGGAGGTCTCGAAGGGCCGCGGACCCAAGGTGTCGGTCCGGGTGCGTGACGAGAAGGAGCTCCTCGAGCTCGGCTGCGGCGGCATCCTCGGGGTCGGGATGGGCTCGTCGGCCCCGCCGCGGCTGGTCGAGCTGTCCTACGCGCCGCGCCAGGCGGTCGCCCACCTCGCGCTGGTCGGCAAGGGCATCACCTTCGACTCCGGCGGGCTGACCATCAAGCCGCCGTCCGGGATGAACGAGATGAAGTCCGACATGGCCGGCGCGGCCGCGGTCGTCCAGGCGACGCTGGCGATCGCCCGGCTCGGGCTGCCGCTCAAGGTCACGACGTTCGCCCCGATGGCGGAGAACATGGTCTCCGGCTCGTCGGTGCGGCCCGGCGACGTGCTGACGATGTACGGCGGCACCACCGTCGAGGTGCTCAACACCGACGCCGAGGGCCGGCTGGTGCTCGGCGACGCGCTGGTGCTGGCGACCGAGAAGAAGCCCGACGTGATCGTCGACGTGGCCACGCTGACCGGGCACATGGTGGTCGCGCTCGGCGACAAGGTCGCGGGCGTGATGGGCTCCCCCGACGTGGTCGACGCGGTCCTCGACGCGGCCCGGGTCGCCGGCGAGGAGAGCTGGCCGATGCCGATCCCCGAGTTCATGGACGAGCGGATCCACACCAGCCGGATCGCCGACCTGTCCCAGCACGACTGGATCCGGTGGGGCGGCGGGCTGTTCGCGGCGGCGTTCCTGCGCGAGTTCACCGGCGGGCTGCCGTGGGCGCACCTCGACATCGCCGGGCCGGCGTACAACTCGGGCGGGCCCGCCGGCCACCTCACCTCGGGCGGCACCGGCTTCGCGGTCGCGACCCTCGTGGACTACGCGCGGTCGCTCTGCCCCTAGCGTTCACCCGGCGCGAACTTTGCGCCGGGTCGAACGCCTAGTTGCCCTCGAGCTTCTTGCGGCGGTTGTAGTCGCGCATCCGCTGCGGGATGCCGACCACGGCGGCGTCGTAGGACGGGACCTGGTAGCGGTTGCAGAACTTGTGCGCCCAGTCGACCGAGGGCACCCGGCGACGGGTCCACTCACCGTCGTGGGCGACCAGGAGCAGCGTCACGTCGCTGACCGCGGTGCGGGGCTCGACGAACCCCTCCACGCCCTTGTGGCCCTGCACGAACTGCTGCAGGTGGTCCTGGTCGACGTTGTCGGACGCGCGCACCCGGGTCGACCCGGTGCGGAACGCGTCGCTTCGCCGGTCCCTTCATCCGCGGCCGGGCGCCGCCTCGGAACCGGTCCATCCATGACATGGGGTCTAGTGTGCCTCGCCCGGTCCTCGGGGTGGTGTGGACACGCACGCAGTCAGGTGCAAAGATGGCCGGGTGTCCGACTTCGACGTCCTCATCCTCGGAGCCGGGTCGGGTGGCTACTCCTGTGCCTTGAGGGCCGCCCAGCTCGGGCTCAAGGTCGGTCTGGTCGAGAAGGGGAATCTCGGCGGCACCTGCCTGCACATCGGCTGCATCCCGACCAAGGCGCTGCTGCACGCCGCGGAGATCGCTGACAACACGCGTGAGTCCGAGCAGTTCGGCGTGCGGGCCAGCCTCGACGGCATCGACATGGCCGGGTGTGAACGCCTACAAGGACGGCGTCGTCCAGCGGCTGTTCAAGGGGCTGACCGGGCTGATCAAGGGCCGCGGCATCACCGTCATCGAGGGCGCCGGGCGGCTCACCGGCCCGCGCGAGGTGACCGTCGACGGGACGGCGTACTCCGCCGAGCACGTCGTCCTGGCCAGCGGCTCCTACCCCAAGACCCTCCCCGGCCTCGACATCGACGGCCAGCGCATCCTCACCTCGGAGGAGGCGCTCCGGCTCGACCGGGTACCGGCCTCGGTGATCGTGCTCGGCGGTGGGGTGATCGGTTGTGAGTTCGCCAGCGTCTGGCGCAGCTTCGGCGCGGAGGTGACCATCATCGAGGCGCTGCCGCGGCTGGTCGCCCTGGAGGACGAGGCGTCCTCCAAGGCGCTCGAGCGCGCGTTCCGCAAGCGCGGGATCGTCTTCAAGACCAGCACGCCGTTCCAGAGCGCCAAGACCACCGACGACGGGGTCGCCGTGACCGTCGAGGGCGGCGACGTCATCGAGGCCGAGCTGCTGCTGGTCGCGGTCGGCCGCGGCCCGTCCACCGACGGGCTGGGCTACGACGAGCAGGGCGTCGCCATGGACCGCGGCTTCGTGCTGGCCGACGAGCGGTGCCGGACCAACGTCGACAACGTCTGGGCGGTCGGCGACATCGTCCCCGGGCTCCAGCTCGCGCACCGCGGCTTCCAGCAGGGCATCTTCGTGGCCGAGGAGATCGCCGGCCTCTCCCCCGCGCCGATCGACGAGGCCGGGATCCCGCGGGTGACCTACTCCCACCCCGAGGTCGCCTCCGTCGGGCTCACCGAGGCGCAGGCCGCCGAGCAGTACGGCGCCGACACGGTCGAGTCGCTGACCTACGACCTCGGCGGCAACGGCAAGAGCCAGATCCTCAAGACCCAGGGGTTCGTGAAGCTGGTCCGCCGCAAGGACGGCCCGGTCGTCGGTGTCCACCTCGTGGGAGACCGGGTCGGCGAGCTCATCGGCGAGGCCCAGCTGATCTACAACTGGGAGGGTCACGCCGAGGACGTCGCTCCGCTGGTGCACGCGCACCCGACCCAGAACGAAGCCCTCGGCGAGGCGCACCTGGCGCTGGCCGGCAAGCCCCTGCACGCCCACTCCTGACCCAACGCCAACCTGAGCGAACCACGAGCGAAGGAGCTCCATGGCCACCGAAGTCAACCTCCCGGCACTGGGCGAGTCCGTCACCGAAGGCACGGTCACGCGCTGGCTCAAGCAGGTCGGTGACCAGGTCGCCGTCGACGAGCCCCTGCTCGAGGTCTCCACCGACAAGGTCGACACCGAGATCCCCTCCCCGGTGGCCGGCACCCTCCTCGAGATCAAGGCGAACGAGGACGACACCGTCGAGGTCGGCGCCGTGCTCGGCATCATCGGCGAGGAGGGCGAGGGCGGTGGCTCCGACTCCGGCTCTGACTCGTCTGAGTCCTCCGAGCAGGAATCGAGCGGCGAGACCGCAGACGAATCGTCGTCGGAGCGAGGCCGAGCCCGAGCCGGAGCCCGAGACCGAGACGGAGCCCGAGCCCGAGAAGGAGCCGAGCAGCCGGAGCCGCGTCGTCTGACGTCCGAGACAGCAGCGACGAGCGGAGACAGCGGCGGCTCCGGTGGCGGCGGCGAGTCCACGTCGGTCAAGCTGCCCGCGCTCGGCGAGTCGGTGACCGAGGGCACCGTCACGCGCTGGCTCAAGCAGGTCGGCGACGAGGTCGCCGTCGACGAGCCGCTGCTCGAGGTCTCCACCGACAAGGTCGACACCGAGATCCCCTCCCCGGTGGCCGGCACCCTGCTCGAGATCAAGGTCAACGAGGACGAGACCGTCGAGGTCGGCGCCGAGCTGGCGCTGATCGGCTCGGGCCAGCCGTCCAGCGACGGCGACAGCGGACGGCGACGACACCGGTGGCGGCGGCGAGGACAAGGAACAAGAACGGGCCGAGGAGCAGGCCGAAGCAGGCCGAGGAGCCCGAGCCGGAGCCCGAGAGACGGAGCCCGAGCCGGAGCCCGAGAAGGAGCCGGAGCCCGAGGCCGAGAAGGAGCCCGAGCCCGAGAAGGAGCCCGAGCCGGAGGCCAAGGAGGAGCCGGCGCCGGAGAAGGAGCCCGAGCCGGAGCCGGACGCCCGCGGCGTCCGAGCGGTTCGGAGGACGGCGCCGGGTACGTCACCCCGCTGGTCCGCAAGCTCGCCGCCCAGCACAACGTCGACCTGGCGGGCGTGACCGGTTCGGGCGTCGGCGGCCGGATCCGCAAGCAGGACGTCCTCGAGGCGGCCCGCCAGGCCGAGGAGGCGGCACAGCAGGCCGCACAGCCCGCCGCGGCGGCCGCACCGAGTGGTCCGACCGGGGCCGGCGCGGCGCCGGCGGCCGGCGCACCGACCATCACGCCGGACTCGCGCCGCGGCACCACCGAGAAGATCAGCCGGCTGCGCAAGATCATCGCCGAGCGGATGATCGACTCGCTGCAGACCTCGGCCCAGCTGACCCAGGTGATCGAGGTCGACGTCACCAACGTCGCGCGGCTGCGGGAGTCGGTGAAGACCGAGTTCCTGGCCCGGGAGGGAGTGAAGCTCAGCTACCTGCCGTTCTTCGCCAAGGCCGCGATCGACGCGCTCAAGGAGCACCCGAAGCTCAACGCGACGATCGACACCGAGGCCGGCGAGATCACCTACTACGACCGCGAGAACCTCGCGTTCGCGGTGGACACCGAGAAGGGGCTGATCACGCCGGTGGTCCGGGACGCCGGTGACCTGTCGGTCGCCGGGCTGGCCAAGAAGATCGCCGACGTCGCCGAGCGGACCCGGACCAACAAGATCGGCCCGGACGAGCTCTCCGGCGGGACGTTCACGATCACCAACCTCGGCAGCGTGGGCGCGCTCTTCGACACCCCGATCATCAACAAGCCGCAGGTGGCGATCCTCGGGCCGGGCACCGTCGTGAAGCGGCCCGTGGTCATCGACGACGCGAACCTCGGCGAGACGATCGCGGTGCGCTACATGGTCTACCTGGCGCTGACCTACGACCACCGGCTGGTCGACGGTGCCGACGCCGGCCGCTTCCTCCAGGATGTGAAGAAGCGACTCGAGGCCGGCGCCTTCGAGGTCTGAGCAGCGGGTACCACCACCCTGTGCTGAAGATCCTCCTCGCCGGCGCGTCCGGCTTTCTCGGAACGCACCTGCGCGAGGCCCTGGTCGCGCGCGGTCACGGTGTCACGTCCCTCACCCGCGGGCCGGCACGCACGGGACAGTCGACCTGGGACCCGTACGCCGGCGCGCTCGACCACACCCTCGTCGAGGACGGCCGACGTCGTCGTCAACCTCGCCGGCTCCCCGACCCTGGGCAACCCGCACTCGGAGAAGTGGGCCCGCGAGCTCCGCGAGAGCCGGGTGACCACGACCCGGGTGCTCGCCGAGGCGATCGCGGCGTCGGAGCGGCAAGCCGGCGTTCCTGGCCGGCAACGGCATCTCCTTCTACGGCGACCGCGACGAGCTCGGCGACCCGGTGCTCGACGAGGGCGCGGACAGCCGCGGCGACGCCCTGCTCACCTCGGTCGCCCGTGAGTGGCAGGCGGCAGCCGAGCCCGCCGCCGAGGCCGGAGCCCGGCTCTGCGTGCTGCGCACCGCTCCGGTCATGGACCGGCGCAGTGCACCGCTCAAGCAGCTGCGACTGCTCTTCCTCGCCGGGTTCGGCGGCAGGCTGGGCACCGGCCGCCAGCACATGGCGATGATCTCCCTGCGCGACTGGGTGGGCGCGACCGTCCACCTGGCCGAGCACGAGACCGCATCGGGGCCGTTCAACCTGTGCTGCCCGCAGACACCGACCAACGCCGAGTTCACCGAGGCGCTCGCCGACCAGCTGCGACGGCCGTGCTTTGCCACCGTGCCGAGGTTCGCCCTGAAGGTGGGCGCCGGCCGGATGGCGCCCGAGCTCCTGGGCTCGCTCAACGTCGTCCCGGCCGCGCTCGTGGCGTCGGGCTACGAGTTCCGCGATCCCGATGTGGATGCGGTGCTGAGGGCAGGTTTGTCTCAGTCGGCCTGAGGCATCACCTCCTCCGGGCGCACTGAGGCGACCACCCACGCGCCGCCGACGAGCCGCAGTCGCACGGTGCGGGTGGTGGCACCGTCGCGCGGGAGCGGTCGGCGCACGCCGGGCCCGACCGCGAGACCACCCACGAGACGGTCGGTGACCTGCAGCGTCCAGGTCGACCGCGTGCGTGCCAGCTCGTGGACGGCGAGCAGCTGGGTGCGCATCCCGCGGACGACCAGACCGCGTGCCGCCCAGGCGCTGGAGCATCGCCCGGTCGTGTCGGCCCGCCACCGAGCCCGGCGTGTAGAGGGCCGCCAGCCGCCTCGGGTCGCCGCGCGCCCAGGCCTCGGCGCGCTGCGCGTCCCAGGCGCGCAGCACCTCGACCGGCGGCGGTTGCGTCTGGGCCGAACGCGGTGACCTCGAGGCTCGACCGTGGAGCGGCTGCTTCGCACAGGCGCGGTCACCACGGCAACCAGGAGTGGCACCAGCAGCGTCTTCCGAGACATGACGACAGGTCTACCCCGCCCTGCCGACGTTCCGCCGAGCTCATCCACAGGCAGACTGACGGGCGTGCCGACCCGACGTACCTTGCTGCTCGGCGGCGCCGGCATCGCGGCCGCCGGCCTGGTCGGGGCGGGGGTCGGCATCGAGCAGGGCGTGCTGCCCGGGCGTCCGTTCGTGCAGGCCCACCTCGGCCTCAACGGCGAGGACGGCGTCATCCCCGACATCGAGCCCGGCCCGGTCCTCGAGGACTCCTTCACCAGCGCAGCGCGCGGAGGTGTCGAGGTCGGCTGGTCGTTGCTGCTGCCTCCGCGGAGCGACGAGGAGGCCCTCCCGGTCGTGGTCGCGCTGCACGGGCTCGGCGCCGACCACGCCACGCTCACCGGACCGGAGTTCGGACTGGACCGCTACCTCGCCCAGCACGTCGAGGACGGCGGCCGCCGTTCGCCATCGCCGCGCCGGACGGTGGCCGGGGCTACTGGCACCCGCACGAGGGTGACGACGCCGGCGCGATGGTCCTCGACGAGCTGCTGCCGATCCTCGAGGAGCGCGGCCATGACACGACCAGCACCGGGTTCCTGGGCTGGTCGATGGGCGGGTACGGCGCCCTCCGCCTCGGCGCGATCCGCGGTTCGGCGACGTTCGCAGTGGTAGCGAGCAGTCCGGCGCTCTGGAGCGACGCCGACGAGGCGTCCGGCGCCGGCTTCTCGGATGCGGAGGAGTACCGCGAGTACTCGGTGTTCGACGACCAGGTCGACCTGAGAGCCATCCCGACCCGGGTCGACGTCGGGACCGGCGACCCGTTCTACCGCGACGTCCAGGACTACGTGGCCGGCTTCCCCAGCGAGTCGGATCTGACCAGCTCCTTCGAGCCCGGCGGGCACACCCCGGGCTACTGGCGCCGGATGCTGCCCGCCCAGCTCGAGTTCCTCGGTGGAGAAAGCCCGGGTACGCTCCTAGACGTGGCAGCACGTTCGGTCTTCGAGGTCGCCGGCATCGGCGATGACGCGGTCGACTACCTCGATGCCTGGGAGCTCCAGCGCCGGGTGCACGCCGAGGTCGTGGCCGGCGAGCGGCCCGACACGGTGCTGCTGCTCGAGCACCCGCCGACCTACACCGCCGGCAAGCGCACCGAGCCGCACGAGCGGCCGGCCGACAGCGGCGGCGCGCCGGTCATCGACGTGGACCGCGGCGGCAAGATCACCTTCCACGGCCCCGGCCAGATCGTGGCCTACCCGATCGTCCGGCTGCCCGAGCACGTGCTGGTCGTCGACTTCGTACGCCGCCTCGAGGAGGCGATGATCGCGACCTGCGCCGACTTCGGCGTGGCCACCGCTCGCGTCCCGGGCCGCAGCGGCGTCTGGCTCCGCGCCGACGAGCTGCGCCAAGAGCGCAAGGTCGGCGCCATCGGGCTCCGCGTCGCCCAGGGCGTGACCATGCACGGGATCGCACTCAACTGCGACGTGGACCTGTCGTGGTACGACCGGTTCATCCCCTGCGGCATCGCCGACGCCGGGGTCACCACGCTCAGCCTCGAGACCGGCCGCCCGGTCGGCGTGCCCGAGGTGCTGCCGGTCCTGCAGGCGAGGCTCGCCGAGCTGCTCGCCTGGGCGCCGTACGCCGCGACCCCGGACTACGAGCCCCGCCCCGACCCGGCCAAGAGGGAGCCCCGGATCGAGCTGGTCCGCCCCTAGGGCATGACTCCCAATCCCTGGCGGCGCCGGACGCCGCCCAGATCACGCGCTGGCGTCGTTACCGACGCTGCGAAGACACCCAGTCTGCGTGCGCGCCGGCGCCTACCCAGCACGCGCCTGGACGACGCCTGCATCCACCACGAATTGGGAGTCATGCCCTAGTGCGGCCGACCCTGCGCGGCTCCTTCGGGATGGCGGCGTCCACGCACTGGCTCGCGTCGCAGTCTGCGATGGCCGAGCTCGAGACGGGCGGCAACGCGTTCGATGCCGCCATCGCGGCCGCGTTCGTGCTGCACGTCGTCGAGCCGCACCTCAACGGGCCGGCCGGCGAAGTGCCGGCCGTGTTCGCCACCGCCGACGACCCGACACCTCAGGTCCTGTGCGGGCAGGGCACCGCGCCGGCAGGTGCGACCCGGGAGCACTACCTCGGCCTCGGGCTCGACCTCGTGCCCGGCTCCGGTCCGCTCGCCGCCGCGATCCCCGGCGCCGTCGACGCCTGGTTGATGCTGGGCCGCGACCACGGCACCCGCCCGCTACGCGAGGTGCTCTCCTACGCGATCGGGTACGCCCGCGCCGGCCACCAGCTGCTCCCGACCGCAGCCGGGACCGTGGCCCGCGTCGAGCAGCTGTTCCGGGAGCACTGGCCCACCTCGGCGGCAGCGATGGCTGCCGCACGGGCGGCTCCCCCGGCCGTGGGAGCTCGTGGTCAACCGCGAGCACGCCGCCACGCTGGAACGACTGGTCAGCGGAGGGCGAGGCCGCCGGAAGCGACCGCGAGGCGCAGTACGACGGCGCGCGGCGTGCCTGGCGCGAGGGGTTCGTGGCCGAGGCCATCGACTCCTTCAGCCGGCTGCCGTTCCGCGACTCGAGCGGCGCCGACCACGCCGGTGTGCTGACCGGGGCGGACCTGGCCGGCTGGTCTGCGTCGTACGAGCGGCCCGTCGTCCAGCGGTTCCGCGACGTCGAGGTCGCCAAGACCGACCTGTGGGGCCAGGGGCCGGTGCTGCTCGAGGCGTTGGCCATGCTGGACGGGCTCCCCGACGAGGCGTTCGACCCGACGACGCCCGACGGGGTGCACACGGTCACCGAGGTGCTGAAGCTCGCGCTGGCCGATCGCGAGGCGTGGTACGGCGACGCGTCGCCGGTCACCATGGCCGAGCTGCTCGACCCGGCCTACGTCGGGGCGCGGCTGGCCCTCGTCGGCGACCAGGCCTCGGCGGAGCTGCGACCCGGCAGCCCCGGTGGCCGGGTGCCGGTGCTGTCCGCCCAGGTGCCAGGCGGGTCCTCGCCTCCCGACGCGGCCGGGCTCGGCGAGCCCACGGTCTCCTGGGACGGCCAGACCCGCGGGGACACCTGTCACCTCGACGTCGTCGACCGCTGGGGCAACATCATCTCGGCCACGCCGAGCGGCGGCTGGCTGCAGAGCTCGCCCACCATCCCGGAGCTCGGCTTCTGCCTGGGCAGCCGGCTCCAGATGTGCTGGCTCGACGAAGGGCTGCCGGCCAGCCTGGCGCCGGGTCGGCGGCCGCGGACCACGCTCTCCCCCACCCTGGTGCTGCGGGACGGACGGCCCGTGCTGGCCTGCGGCACCCCCGGCGGCGACCAGCAGGACCAGTGGCAGCTGCCGTTCCTGCTGCACCATCTCGTCCGCGGCCTCGACCTCCAGGAGGCGATCGAGGCGCCGTCGTTCCACACCACCTCGGTCCCGAGCTCCTTCTACCCGCGGGAGATGAACCCCGGCGAGCTGGTCGTCGAGGACCGCCTCGGCTCAGACGTGCTCGCCGCACTCGCGGGGCGCGGCCACCGCCTGGTGCGCGCCGGCGACTGGACGCTCGGCCGGCTGTCCGCCGTAGCCCGGGACGCCGACACGGGGCTGCTGTCCGCGGCTGCGACCTCTCGTGGCGCCCAGGGGTACGCCGTCGGGCGCTAGAACTGCTCGGTGTAGTGCGCCGCCGTCGACGGGTAGTAGTCGCGCTCGAAGTCGCGCTGCGCCGGATCCGCACCGGTCTCGACGTCGACGAGCCGGTCGAGGTAGTAGTCCCAGCCGGGTCCGACCGCGCCGACCTGCTCGGCGGTCACGCCGGGCTGCGCGAACGTCAGCGTGGTGACGCCGTCGGCGTGGGTGAGGTCGAGCTCGAGCAGCCAGACCTCCTCACCGACCCGAGAGGTCAGGTGCAGCCGCCGAGGCGGCTCGCAGACCCGGATCTCCATGGCCTCGCCGGCGTGCTCCTCGCCCTCGAACAGCATCCGGAACTGCACGCTCCCCGACTCCGGGTCGCCCTCCCACGTCCCGATCCAGCGCGCCAGTCGCTCGGGCTCGGTCACCGCCGCCCAGACGTCCTCCATGGGCGCGCGGAACTCGCGGGTCTGGACGAGCACGTGCTGCCCGTCGCGCAGCTCGATGGTTCCGGTGGGGGTCATGCGGTCTCCTCGTGTGGTGTCGCGGCGGTGCGCCGCTCGCGGGTGGTCCGGCGGACCTCGGTCTCCAGGGCGTCGAGCGCCTGGTCGGTGACGGGTGCGGGGCGGTTCGCCGCGAGGCCGGCGACGTACGACGACACCGGGGCCAGCGCCGTACGGTCCAGCGCGTAGTAGCGCTCGCGCCCCCGATCGGCCACGGTCACGGCGCCCGCCTCGAGCAGCAGCCGCAGGTGCTTGCTGACCGCCGGCCGGCTGATCGGGCGGCTCGCGGCGAGGTCGACGACGCGGCACGGCTCACCGGCCAGCTCGGCCAGCAGCGAGCGGCGCACCGGGTCGGCCAGCGCCCCGAAGATGTCCACGGCAACAGGTAACCATTTGGATACCAATTGCGGCAAGGGTGCGGCTGGCCGAGTCGGGGTGAGGTGGCTCACCGGCGTAGGGTTGAGCGCGTGACCCAAGCCCCCACGGCGCCCGACGGGCGCAAGCTGCTCCGGCTCGAGGTGCGCAACGCCGAGACGCCGATCGAGCGCAAGCCGGAGTGGATCAAGACCCGCGCCAAGATGGGGCCGGCGTACACCGAGCTGCACTCCCTGGTGAAGTCCGAGGGGCTGCACACGGTCTGCCAGGAGGCGGGCTGTCCCAACATCTTCGAGTGCTGGGAGGACCGCGAGGCGACGTTCCTCATCGGCGGCGACCAGTGCACCCGGCGCTGCGACTTCTGCCAGATCGACACCGGCAAGCCGGAGCCGCTCGACCGCGACGAGCCGCGCCGGGTCGCCGAGTCGGTGCAGAAGATGGAGCTGCGCTACGCGACCATCACCGGCGTCGCGCGTGACGACCTCGAGGACGGCGGCGCGTGGCTGTACGCCGAGACCGTGCGCGCGATCCACGAGCTGAACCCCGGCACCGGCGTCGAGAACCTCATCCCCGACTTCAACGGCAAGCCGGACCTGCTCCGCGAGGTGTTCGAGAGCCGCCCCGAGGTGCTCGCGCACAACGTCGAGACGGTGCCGCGGATCTTCAAGCGGATCCGGCCGGCGTTCCGCTACGACCGCTCGCTCGACGTGCTGACCCAGGCCCGCGACTTCGGACTGGTCACCAAGTCGAACCTCATCCTCGGCATGGGCGAGACCCGCGAGGAGGTCAGCCAGGCGCTGCGCGACCTGCACGACGCCGGCACCGAGCTGGTCACGATCACCCAGTACCTCCGCCCCTCCGTGCGGCACCACCCGGTCGAGCGCTGGGTCAGGCCCGAGGAGTTCGTCGAGCTGGCCGCCGAGGCCGAGGAGATCGGCTTCTCCGGGGTGCTCTCGGGCCCGCTGGTGCGTTCGTCGTACCGCGCGGGGCGGCTGTACCGTCAGGCCATGGACGCCCGCCAGGGCGCGTCCGTCTGAACCCTGCTCGCACGCCCACCCAGCACGCCCAACCAGCACGCACAGATAGGCAGCGCCGCCGCATGGCCAAGGACAAGCCCGAGTCAGAGAAGACCGGCCGGATCCAGCAGTTCCGTCAGACCTACCAGCTGACCAAGAAGACCGACCGCTGGATCGGCCTGGGCTTCTCGGCGCGTTCCTGGTCGTCGGCGGGATCGGCTTCGTCGTCTTCTACTTCCTGCTGCCCAGCAACGGCGTGCTCGGGATGGTGATGGCGATCGTCGGTGCGGTGCTGTTCGGCACCCTCGCCGCGCTGATCATCTTCGGCCGCCGGGCCCAGCGCTCGGCGTACGCCCAGATGGACGGCCAGCGCGGGGCGGCCGGCGCCGCGCTCCGGATGCTGCGCCGCGGCTGGAAGACCCGCGAGGAGCCGGTGGCGGTCACCAAGCAGATGGACGTCGTCTACCGCGTGGTCGGCCCGCCCGGCATCGTCCTGATCGGCGAGGGCAACCAGAACCGGCTGCGCCAGCTGATGGCCACCGAGCGGCGCAAGCACGAGCGGGTCGCCGCCGAGACCCCGATCCACGAGGTGATCTGCGGCAACGGCGAGGGCGAGGTGCCGCTGTCGAAGCTGGTGCGCCACGTCCAGAAGCTCGGCCGCGAGGTGAAGCCGGCCGAGATGACCGACATCCTCAACCGGCTCAAGGCGCTCGACGCCCAGCGGTCGGCGATCCCGATCCCCAAGGGACCGGTGCCGACCAGCATGAAGGGGCTGCGCGGCAACATGCGTGGTCGCTGAGCCGCCGCGCACGGTGACCCGCGTCCTGGTCGTCGGGCTGGGCACGATCGCCCGCACCCACCTCGCCGTCCTGTCCCGGCTGCCCTCGGTCGAGGTCGTCGCGGGAGTCGAGCCCGCGCCGACGTACGACGTGCCGCTTCCCTGTCGTCTCGACGCTGGACGAGGGCCTGGCGCTCGAGCCGGACCTGGTCGTGCTGGCCACGCCGACGGAGAGCCACGTCACGCTGGCCGACGTGCTGCTCTCGAGCACGTCCGCCCTGGTGCTGTCGGAGAAGCCGCTGGCGCAGTCGGCTGCCGAGATCGCCGGGTTGGAGTCGCGGCACTCCCCCGAGGTCGTCGCGGCCCGGCTCAAGGTCGCCCACCACTTCGCGTTCTCACCCGAGGTGGAGTGGGCGGCCCAGTTGGTGGCCGGGCACCCCGAGTGGGGGCCGCCGACCCGCGTGGTCGCGATGTCGACCGATGCCTACGGCGGCGCGCTGACCGACGACCGGCGCGCCAGCCTGGTCTCCAGCTTCGTCGACTCGGCCCCCAACCAGCTGAGCGTCGCGTCCGGCGTTCACCCAGGGGTGGCGGGTCCTCTCGCACGCCGACCAGGGCACCCGGGCGGTCACGGTGTGGCCCACGACGGCGGCCGGACCGTGCTGTCGTCGAACTGGCTGGCCGGCGACAGCAGCAAGCACACGACGCTGGAGTTCCTGGGCGGCGAGGTGCGGGTGGAGGTCGAGCACTCCTCGATGACCGTCCTCGTCATCGAGGGCGACCGGGTCACCGGCCACACGGCGTACGCCGACACGGTCGAGCGGAAGCAGGCGCACTACCTCGGGCTGTACGACGCGCTCCTGCACCGCCCCGACGACCCCCGGCTCGGCGTGGGGCTGGCCCTGCGGATCGCCCGGCTGCTCGAGGAGGCGTCCGCGCTGCCGGCGAGCGACGTGGACTGGCGAGAAGTGACTGCCTAGCTCATCCGTCCGGGCATGCGTGGTGACCTCGTCGCTGGGCGGCGCCTCGATGGTGACGTCCTCGCCCCACTCGGAGAGCGTCATGACGGTGGCCGCACCTCCGAAGTCGGTGGAGAACTTGCGGATCAGGCCATCGCTGTCGAACCACCACTCCTGGCTCATCGAGTCAGGCACGTCCGCCTGGCCGGCCGCCTCGGACGGCAGGTTCTGCAGCAGCTTCGCGGTGTCGATCGTCGCGGTGTAGTGGTCGAGCGACTCGCCGTCGACGTCCTCGGCCCCGTTGTAGGTCGCCGACGTGACCGAGTCGGCGAACACCTCGATCTGCTTCTTCACGTCGAGCTGGCTGCCGAGCGACCCCAACGGGTTCTTCGGGTCGTCGAGCGAGAGTGAGATCCACTTGTCGCCGAAGGTGGAGCTCTTCATGTACATGGTGCCGTCCACCAGCCGCAGCTCGACGTCGCCGCCCAGCGCGTCCATCGTCAGCTTCATCGCCAGCTCCGGCGGCGCCTTGGTGTAGTCCGCATCGCCCTCGCCGGAGCCGATGGCCCCGAGGTCCATCGTGACGTGCGAGGTGGTGGCCTTGTCGAGCGCGTCCTTGAGGAGCCCCGCGAACTCGTCCCCTGACAGCTCCTCGCCCGAGCCGGCCGCGTCGCTCTCCCCCGAGTCCGCGGGCGCTGCCGAGTCAGAGGCACTTGCTGTGGACGAAGACTTGTCTGCCGCCTTGCCGTCGTCGCCCCCGCAGCCGGCGAGGGCGAGGATCGTTGCGGTGGCGGCAGCGGTGGCGAGCACGCGGCGTACGGACAAGGACACGATGGTTCTCCGGAGGTTCGTGGTGGGAACTAAGACTGTACGGACCCGCGCCCAGCCAGGCCGCGATACGTCTGCAGCGTCACCACCGCGCTGCCGGCCGCGATGTCGTGCAGCCCGCGCCCGTCGGGGCGGTAGACCAGCGGCGGGATGACCAGCGCGATCAGGAGCTGGCGGGCGAGGGCGAGGTGCGGCGGGATCGGGCGCGGGTCGCCGTTCTCGCGTACGACGCGGAGCCGGGTCGCGAGCTGGCCGAACGAGCCGCCGCTCAGCGCGGTGAAGATCGCGGACTCGAGGACGAAGACGCCGAGCACGTAGAACCCGGCCTGCTCGTCGCCGGCCCAGTGGTCGACGCCGCCCAGCGCGAAGATCACCACGAGGGTCGAGGCGAACCAGTCCACCACCAGCGCCAGGATGCGGCGGGCCCAGGTCGCGGTCTCCACAGGGACACCCTGTCAGGCGTGTGGTGGCGGCCGACGTACGCCCTGTTGTCGTCAGCGTTGTGGCCAGAGTTGTTGTCAGCCGAGCACCTGTTACACGGCCGAAACAATCGCGATACGGTCGAGAAACTGCCCGTGCATACGTTGCGCAGGACCTCAGTGGATCAAGGAGACCTGCATGTTCCAGAACAGCGAAGAGCTGCTCAAGTACGTCAAGGACGAGGGCGTCGAGTTCGTCGACGTGCGCTTCGTCGACCTGCCCGGCATCGAGCAGCACTTCACCGTCCCGGTGTCGTCCTTCGGCCAGGACGTCTTCGACAACGGCCTGGCCTTCGACGGCTCGTCGATCCGTGGCTTCCAGGCCATCAACGAGTCCGACATGGCGCTGTTCCCGGACCCGACCACCGCGTTCGTCGACCCGTTCCGGACCAACAAGACGCTCAACCTGAGCTTCTTCATCCACGACCCGATCACCGGTGAGGCCTACAGCCGCGACCCGCGCAACATCGCGCGCAAGGCGCTGACCTACCTCGGCACGACCGGCATCGCGGACACGGCGTACTTCGCGCCGGAGGCGGAGTTCTACATCTTCGACTCGGTCCGCTACTCCACCGACGGCCAACGAGGGCTACTACCACATCGACTCGGTCGAGGGCTGGTGGAACTCGGGCTCGGAGAGCGACAACCGGGGCTACAAGACCCGCTTCAAGGGCGGCTACTTCCCGGTCTCGCCGTACGACCACTACGGCGACCTGCGCGACGAGATGGTGAAGAACCTCGAGGCCTCCGGCCTGCTCGTCGAGCGCGCCCACCACGAGGTCGGCACCGCCGGCCAGGCGGAGATCAACTACCGGTTCGACACGCTGCTCAAGGCCGCCGACGACGTGATGAAGTTCAAGTACCTCATCAAGAACACGGCCTGGGAGGCCGGCAAGTCGGTCACCTTCATGCCGAAGCCGATCTTCGGCGACAACGGCTCGGGCATGCACGTGCACCAGTCGCTGTGGAAGGACGGCGACCCGCTGTTCTACGACGAGACCGGGTACGGCGGCCTGTCCGACATGGCGCGCTGGTACATCGGCGGCATCCTCGCCGCACGCCCCGTCGCTGCTGGCGTTCACCAACCCGACGGTGAACTCCTACCACCGCCTGGTGCCGGGCTTCGAGGCCCCGATCTCGCTGGTGTACTCCTCGCGCAACCGCTCCGCGTCGGTCCGCATCCCGATCACCGGCTCGAACCCGAAGGCCAAGCGCATCGAGACCCGGTTCCCCGACCCGTCGGCGAACCCCTACCTCGCGTTCTCGGCCCTGATGCTCGCCGGCGTCGACGGCATCAAGAACAAGACCGAGCCGGCCGCCCCGATCGACAAGGACATCTACGAGCTCCCGCCGGACGAGATGGCCGAGATCGACCAGGTCCCGACCTCGCTCGACGCCGTCCTCGACGCGCTCGAGGCCGACCACGAGTTCCTGACGGTCGGCAACGTCTTCACGCCCGACCTGATCGAGACCTGGATCGACTACAAGCGCGACCAACGAGATCGCGCCCGTGCAGCTGCGGCCGCACCCGCACGAGTTCGAGCTCTACTACGACATCTAGGCCCGACTAGCCCGTTGACCTGCGGATTCAGGTATCGCCTCCTTCCGCAGTCCGCAGAGAGTCCGCACGAGCCGCCATCACCACTTCGATGGCGGCTCGTGTGCTGTCGTCGCGGTCAGGCAGTAATGGCTCTCCTACGGTCTCGACCGTGCCCGAGCCGATCGTCTACCTGGCCCAAGACCGTCCTGACGTCGAGGTGCTGTGGGAGGGCGTCTGGTGCCCGGGTGAGATGCGGATGCAGCGCCAGGACAGTTCCGGCCAGTGGTTGTGCAATGTCCAGTACCGGCGCCCGGGGGAGCTGAGCAGCCACATCGATACGTTCCGCTCCTCGGAGGTCCGCCGTGACGCCAAAGGGGATTCAATCCTGCGAGACGAGCCGGTCCGCGGCACCATCGACAACACCCACCTCGACTCGACGACCCAGCTCGACTAGGGAGGCGGGGGGCCGCGACGGCAGGTGATCCCCCAACCGCCCAGCCGCCGCGACTCACCCATGTCTGTCGCCCGCACCTCTGCGCGTAACCACCGACGGCTAAAAGCACCCCAAGGGGTGAACTAGGCCTCTTCCTTGCTGCGCCTAGGCTGACCGGACAACCGCATAAGAAGACGGCGCGGCTCCGTGAGAGAACCACCCAACGCGGGCCGCGTCGGCCTTCCCAAGGCACACCCCCAGCCGTCTCCGGATGCTGGGGGTGTTGTCACGTCGGCCCGGATGGAAGCTGATGTAGGTGCGGATGGGTCTTTTGCACCACTGCCCCGAGTGCTCCAGTGGAGGTCCCAAGATCAGAGCGCCGCATCCGGGTGCCGCGTAGCCCAGCCCACACGGCCGGGCCCGACGCGGAGGTGCGCGGTGAGGGTCACATCTGGCTCCTTTGGGATCTCGCGACGGGGCCTGGGTCGGCTTGGCGCGCTGCTCCTGGCCGCTTCGCTGTTGTGGTCTGTTGCCGGGGTGTCCTCCGCCGTCCCGGCGATGAGCACCCCGCACGTAGGCCTCCCGACGACACCTGCGGATGCCCCATCGACATCCCCGGCGCCGAGTTCCGCCACCTATGCGGACCCTAGAGGCGACGTTTGGAGCACGACCGGTAGTGACACGTATGTAGCCGAGGCGACCCCCGCTCCCGGGCTCGTGCCGACCGACGTCATCAGAACGCGCTTCCGGCACCTGCACTCCCAGGTGCGGCTTCGAATGACGTTCGTAGACCTGCAGCGGCCAGCGCCCCCGCAAGCTCCGACGAAAGACGGAAACATCAATTACTACCAAGTCTGGGTGTACGTGGCGACAAGCGACGGGAACGGCCAGTACATCCTCATGGAGATCAGCCACAACGGAGCGGGGAAGGTGACCATGCACCCATTCCCCGGAAGCGGACGGACGCCCTGCGCGACGTCCCACGCCATCGACTATCGCGAGGACTGGATTCGCATCAGCTTTCCTCGGACCTGTCTCGGTGACCCAGAGTGGGTGCGGTTGGGTGTGGTGATTGTCGCGGGGGTGAGCATCGACGTGAACTGCTTTGAAGATGCAGTGACCGACGGCTTCGCCTTCGCCACGCGAGGGCTTAACGCAGTACGTCTGTCAGCCCGTCTGTATCAGGCATGAGACCCCACACGTACCGGATCAGCTCGTCTTCACCGACCTCGTTCTTGGCCTGGTCGACGAGCCTCGACGCGAGGTCCTTCGCCTCTTCCGGCATGTCGTCGAACTTCAGTGCGTCGAGGACGGTCCCGTGCCGCCCGACATCGACGCCGGCCCATGCCGGCCACTGATCCATCTAGCCAAGTTTCCAGCAACCCCCAGTGCTGCAACAGGGTTAGGCGAACCGCATTCGCCGTGAGTCGGTAGGGAGAGCTTCGGCCGTTCGCAGTCCCGAAAGTTGATCCGTATGCGGTGCGGTGCCCCGTGAGACGCGGGGCGCGTATCGTTTCTTGGGTGGATCCCCCGGAGCGAATCCGGCCACAGCGTGAGACCTTGCAGGGTGGCCCCGCTCGAACGCCGGTGCTCGACAGGCTCACGCCTGCGTGGCGACATCGCGGCGTCATCCTCACTGCGTTCGCGTTCGGTGTCGTCAGCGGCGGTGGCGCGGTCTGGTGGTGGAACGATCGGCCGCCCAAGGAGGTGCGAGCGCCCTCGCCGCCGGCCGCCGCAGCCGCAGCCGGTACCGAGGTGCGGCTCGTCCTCACTGGTGTCGTGGCGCCCCCACGACCGAATGACCGGAACGGCACCGTCCGGGCCGCTCCGCTGCGGATCGACGGTGTGCTGCTACACGGTCGGGGTATCGGCAGCGCGGACAGTTACGAGGATCCATCGACCAGGTAAGAGTCTCGCGATTCGAGTTCCCGCGCTGCCGGTCAGGCTTTCCGTCAATCACTCCTTTGAGCGGATCCGTCTTCAGATCCTCCCACGAGACTGCGGGCTTGCGACCCAATGGACGCCGAGCGCGCAGCCGTTCACCCTCACCTGGAAGGACGATCACGGAGACTTCCACGTGGACATCGGCGGAGACCACGACGCGTCGATGGAGCTCATACTGATCCGCTACCTCGATGCGGTTTGCGGCAACCCGGGCTCGCGCTGATCCTCGGGCAGCAGGTCGTCACGGCCGCCTCGCCGGGGATTCGCTTGCGGGCGCCCTGAGCAGAACCTCCGGCGACAAGAGGACCGAGCGCGTCGGCCAGTGAGCCAGCCGGGCTACGTCGAGCGGTGCGGAACCGCGCATACCTATGCATCGATCTTGGCCACCCGAAGTTTACTGATCTGCCGCCGTCCGCACGCTCATGTCGATGAGCGCGTGACGCTGACTGGCCATATCCTGCGCATCACTGGGACGAGATGAGGCTCAAGGGAACATGACACTTCGGTGGTACACGCTAGTGGTCGACTGCCAAGACGCGAGGAAGCAGGCGACGTGGTGGGCACAGGCTCTCGACTGGACAGTCATCCACGAGTCGGACAAGGAGTGCGTAATCGTTCCGGCGTGGGCTGACGACACCTTCATCCAGCAGACGCCTTGGGAGCGTGTCGGCCCGGGGATGGTGTTCGTGCCCGTCTCCAATGGCAAGTCCGTCAAGAACCGGCTGCACCTCGACCTAGCCCCCCACACCAGCCAGGATCGCGACGCCGAGATCGATCGCCTTGAGCAGCTCGGCGCAAGACGAGTGGATGTGGGTCAGCCCGATGAAGCGACGTGGACGGTGCTGGTCGACCCTGAAGGCAACGAGTTCTGCGTGCTTAGCTCTCGGGAGATATAGCCCCCGAGACCGGGCAAGCGACGGGTGAACGTCCGACCATGCCGCTGACGGGCTCGGCCCGCATGGCGGTCGGATGGCTCGCCGAACTGTCGACAGAACCCACCCGACCGGGTCGAGGTCATTGAATCCGCAGAAATTCGGTCAAATGGATTGTTGAATGGCTCGGCCGTGCCACCGAAGTAGCCGGGGACGATCAGTCCCTGAGGAGAGACGTCATGGCCAAAGCCGGTGGGTCGGTCAGCACCGGAGGTGCGACCCGACTCGTTTACGTGATCGGGATGCTCAAGTGGATCGCCATGGTCGTCATTGCTCTTGGCGTCGCCGGCGCGCGACCGCGCTTGCGCTCGCGGGCGGAGACAACTCCTTCGGTCCCGCTCTTTCCCTACTCGTCTTGGTCTACGGCGCTGTAGCTGCGCTCGCGGTGTACGTCACGATGGGTTGGCTACAACAAACCCTCCTCATGCTCATTGGCATCGCGAAGAACACTGCGAAGGACGACTTCCTGAGTCGGCTCTGAACGACGCGGAAGCCAGCCACGCTGACGGGGTGCCCTGCTTCTTCGAAGGCTTGGATGACGGTTGAGCTGTTCGAGCAGAGCGAACAAGCGGCACCGGTTCAGCAGTCCGCCAGCGGCATGGTCGGGCGGGCCCGACAGCGGCAGATACGTGCGCTTCGTCGGATTACGGTTCAGGGATGGAGTCGACGGAGGATCAGGGCCCTTTCCAGCCACGAACGGCGCCGATGGCCGTGGACGATCCGGTTGTGCAGTGGCTGCTGCAGGGCGATCCGGCGATCCGCTGGCAGGTTCTGCGGGATCTGCTCGACGCCGAGGAGACCGTGGTGGTGACCGAGCGAGCCCGGGTTGAGCACGAGGGCTGGGGTGCTCGGCTGCTGGCGCTGCGGGCTCCTGATGGGCTGTGGGCGAACGGAGCCTGCTTTCCCGATACCGCTGCGTTCGCAGCGGACACTGCACGAGCTCTGGCTGCCGGTGAGCCACCGCCGCCCTGGCCGTCGCCCGACGCGGAGCCGGGCGAGGCGCCGACCGACGGATCGGGTGCCGAGCCGGGCCAGCCGTGGACCGCGACGTACCCGGTCCTGCTCGACCTGTGCCACCTGGGCACACCCCGGACAGTCCGGTGATGCAGGAGACCGCACACCTGGTGGCGCGCAACTGCCGCTGGGAGTGCGACGGTCTGCCGTTCTTCGCTGGCGAGGAGGACTGCTGCATCAACGCCGGCACGATCCTTATCGGTACCTACCTGGGCGTCGACGTCGACCCGGTGGTCCAGGGGCTTCTGGCCGACCAGATGCCGGATGGTGGCTGGAACTGCTGGGCCGAGACGCGGCCGGCGCCGTCATCGTTCGCAAGCACCCTCGACGTGATCGACGCCCTGCTGAGGTGGGAGCGCCATACCGGCGGATCTGAGGAGGTCCGCCGGGCTCGTCGGAACGGCGAGGAGTACTTGCTCCGGCGCAACCTCTTCCGGTCGTTACGCACGGGCGAGGAGGTCAACCCTGAGTGGGCGTTGTTCTCCTACCCCCCACGATGGCAATACGACCTGCTCAAGGCCACGGAGTACTTCGCCCTGCGTGGTGGCACTCCGGATCCGCGGCTGGCCGAAGCGATCGAACACGTCCGCGCCAAGCGCCGACCCAATGGGCATTGGCTGCTCGAGAACACCCACGCCGGCGCGGTCCACTTCCGGTTCGAGGAACCCGACGGCGCGCCAAGCCGGTGGAACACCTTGAGGGCGCTGCGGGTGCTGCGCTGGTACGACGCGTCCGCCCCCACGCGGTAGCGCGGGCCAGGCGTCTTGACGACAACAGACATGCAACCAAGCAAGGCGCACCACCGAGGGCGCGACCAGGGCCGTCCCGCTCGCCGGAGCCGCACCGCAGCCCCGTGCGGGACTGCGGCGCACCCCATGCGACGAACTCTCATCGGCAGGAGAGCGCGTCCGGAGCTGTGATGGCTGCCGGAAGTTATCGCTACGTCATCGTCGGCGCCGGGTCGGCGGGCTGTGTGCTGGCCAACCGGCTGTCGGCCGACCCCGCGTGCCGGGTTGCGCTGTTGGAAGCGGGCGGGCCGGACCGCAAGCGGGAATTCCGCATACCGCTGGCGGCCATCAAACTGTTCCAGAGCGCCTATGACTGGAACTACCGCACCAGCAAGCAGCCGCAGCTGTCGGACCGGGAGCTGTACTGGCCGCGTGGCAAGACCCTTGGCGGTTCGTCATCGATCAATGGCATGGCCTGGGTGCGCGGGCATCGCGCCGACTACGACGGCTGGGCGCAACACTGTCCCGGCTGGTCCTACGACGAGGTGCTGCCGTACTTCCAGCGAGCCGAGCACCGGGTGGGCAGCAACGCCGGCGGGGTGTACGGCACCTCGGGCGCGCAGTTCATCTCCGAGCTGCGCGACCCCAACCCGACCACATCGGCATTCCTGGCGGCGTGCGCCGAGCTGGGCATGCGCCGTCTGGGCGAACTCAACGAGCCGGACAACACCGGCGGATATGCACCGACGCCGGTGACCCAGCGCCGCGGGTTGCGGCACAGTGCCGCGGACGC
The DNA here is from genome assembly GCA_963734355.1 of uncultured Actinomycetota bacterium. Classification (GTDB taxonomy): domain Bacteria; phylum Actinomycetota; class Actinomycetes; order Propionibacteriales; family Nocardioidaceae; genus Nocardioides. Next base: position 238,941 of record CAVTHU010000052.1, on the reverse strand, counting down.
GTACCTGCGGCCGGCCAGACGGCGACGCAACCTGACCGTCCTCACCGGGACACACGTCCAGCGGATTCTGCTTGACGGACAACGTGCCATCGGCGTGGAGTACCGGGATGCGGCCGGCGTGACCCAGCGACTGACCGCCTCCCATGAGGTGATCCTCAGCGCCGGCACCATCAACTCACCGCAGCTGCTCATGCTCTCCGGCATCGGCGATCCCGACCAGCTGCGCGCCGCGGGCGTCGAGCCGCGCCATGAGCTGGTGGGTGTCGGTGCGAACCTGCAGGACCACCTGGCCGGCGGTGTCGTCGTTCACTGCCCGAAGCCGGTCACGCTGTTCGCGGCCGAGTCCCCGGCCCAGCTGGCCCGGTTCCTGCTCGCGCGTAAGGGGATGCTCACCTCCAGCATCAACGAGGCCATCGCCTTCGTCCGCAGCGACCCAGCGCTGACCGCCCCCGATCTTGAACTCATCTGGCTTCCGGTACCGTTCCTGGGCGAGGGCCTGACACCCCCAACGGACCACGGACTGACCTTGGCGGTCCTGTTCCTCACACCAGAAAGTCGGGGTCACATCCGTCTTGCCACCGCCGACCCGGCGCAGCCGCCAGTCATCGACCCCGGCTACCTCACCGCCGAGTCGGACCTGCCCCCTCTGCTTGCCGGCATACGCATTGCCGAACGGCTGTTGCGAGACCGACGCGCTGCGCCCCTACGTCGGCCGCCCCATGGCGCCGTGGCCAGGCAAGGTCGATGACGCGACCCTGGCGCGGTTCGTCCGGGACCACGCCCAGACGGCATACCACCCGGTGGGCACCTGCCGCATGGGCACCGACGACGGCGCGGTGGTCGACGGTGAGCTGCGCGTCCACGGCCTGGACGGGTTGCGGGTGGTGGACGCCTCGGTGATGCCGCGGATCACCCGCGGCCATCCCCACGCACCGACCCTCATGATCGCCGAACGCGCCGCCGAACTCATCCGAGCGAGCAACCACGAGCCCGAACCAGGCCCGGCGAACATCGCTTGACACCGAGGATCCCCGCTTATCCTGCGGGTTCAGGCGGTCAACGCAACACCTTGGCTAGTGCTTGTGATGGTGTCTTGAAGCCGAGGGTCTGTCGAGGTCGTTCGTTGAGCTCGACGGCGATGGCGTCGAAGTCGTCTTGGGTGAGGGTGCGGAAGTCGAGGCGTCGGGGCAGGTATTGGCGCAGCAGACCGTTGGTGTTCTCGTTGCTGCCGCGTTGCCAGGGCGACTTGGGGTCGCAGAAGTAGACCTGCGACGCCGGTGTCGATCGGTGAACCGGTCGTGGTGCGGCCATCTCGTTGCCCTGGTCCCAGGTCAGCGACCGGGCCAGCTGGGCGGGCAGATGTGACCGCGGCGGCCAGGGCGTCGGCGACCGCGTCGGCCTTGTGGTCGCCGCCGGGCAGCGCGACCAGCATCACGAACCGGCTGGAGCGCTCGACCAGGGTCGCGATCGGGCTCATGCTCTTGCCGAAGACCAGATCGCCTTCCCAGTGCCCGGGCACCGCGCGGTCGGCGGCCTCGGCTGGCCGTTCGGAGATGTTGAGGATCTTCGGGCCGGCCGCCTCGACCGTCGGGAAGCCGGACGCCCTGCGGGCGGCGGATCACCCGCCCGGTCCGCAGATAGCGCGGTCAGCTCCTTGCGCAGCGCGCCGCGGGACTGCACGAACAGGGTCCGGTAGATGGTCTCGTGCGACACCTGCATCTCCGGGTCGTTGGGGTAGGTCAGCTTCAGCCAGCCAGCGATCTGCTGCGGTGACCAGCGCCGCTCAGCTTCTCCTCCACGATGCCACGCCAGCAGCCGGTTGCGGCCAGCTTGCACGGCTTCGGCCGGGTCGCCCTCGCCCAGGCCGCGCGGTCCGCGCGGGTGGCCCGATAGCCGCGGCGACCACCGTTGGATGCGACCTCACGGCTCACCGTCGACGGTGCCCGCCCCAACCCGGACGCGATCACTCGTAGCGACAGGCCCGCGGCCAGACCACGCGAGATCTCCTCGCGATCCTCGACGCCGACCGGCCCGATGCCGCCGCGGTGCTGGGCTTATCCCGCCGCAGCGCACCAGATAATCGCGCACCGTGCCCGAGGCCAGCCCCAACTGCCGAGCAGTCGGCTTCGCCGCCTGCCCCGCCCTCAGCCGCACCCAGACCTGGTCGATCTCCTCCGGCGACAACCTCGCGTAACGCCTGCGCGCCACCACGACCTCCTCGACTCAAGGAAGTGTTGCGCTGACCCGTTGAGACCGCCCCGATGGTCCTGCGGCTCGCCGTCGCCGCCTACCTGGCCCGGTACAAGGGCCTGTCCCGTACCCACACCGAGTCCGACCTGCGCATCTTCCTCAGCTGGTGCGCCGACCACGGCCTGCGATCCGCTGACGGCGCCGCGGCCGCACATCGAGCTCTACGTGCGGTGGATGCAGGAGGTCCGCCGGTTCAAGCCGTCCACGGTCTCCCGGCGGCTCTCGGTCGTCGCCGGCTTCTACCGCACCTGCGTCATCGACGGCGTCCTCGAGCACTCCCCGGCCGAGCACGTCCGCCGACCCACACGTCCCGCCCGAGTCACCGACCCTCGGGCTGACCCACCTGCAGTTCGAGGCCATGCTCACCGCCGCCCGCGACTCGACCAACCCCAACGACTTCGCCCTGGTCGCCATGCTCGGCCTGCTCGGCCTGCGGATCTTCGAAGCCACCGGCGCCGACATCGCCGACCTCGGCGAGGAACACGGCCACCGCGTCCTGCGCGTCGCACGGCAAAGGCGACAAGATCGTCCTCGTCCCGCTCCCGCCCGCCGTCGGCCGCGCCATCGACCGCGCCATCGGCGACCGCACCAGCGGGCCGATCCTGCTCAACCGCACGCGGCGCACCGCATGGACCGCCACGCCGCCACCCGCCGCCTCCGCGCCTCGCCGCCGACGCCGGCGTGCGGATGCCGCCGGATGCACCCGCACATGCTCCGCCACACCTTCGTCACCACCATGCTCGACGCCGGCGTCGACCTGCGCGACGTCCAGATCGCCGCCCGCCACGCCGACCCGCGCACCACCATGCGCTACGACCGAGCCCGCAACAACCTCGACCGCCACCCCAACTACATCCTCGCCGCCTACATGGCCTCCGGCACCTGAACGCGACGGCGCCATTACATCCGGCCATCCCTCATCGCCCGCTCATGCCGAATAGCGGTCGTGCTCGATGCACGGCTTGGCGTGCTACGAGCGGCCAGCGTTTCGTAAGCGCGGAGGCCACGGGCGTATTGTTGCGGGTCGTCCAGGCAGACCTGATTGCGGGCGGGGCGCTCACGTCAGTCAGGTGCTCGCGCGCGAGCGGACGGCGGTCGCGGTGGAGGCGAACCCGCGGGCGATCAGCCAGATGCCGAACGTCAGCTCGAACAATCCACCGGGGATGGCGCCGACGAGCCCGGCGCCCGCGACGCCGAACAGCTCCAGCAGTTTGCCCCCGGCGAAGCACGCGTAGCCGATGAAACCCCAGACAGCTAGGAAACGCGGAACGAGTCCGGTGCGGAAGAGCAGAGCGCAGAAGAAGAGGCTTCCGATACCGAGCCCGGCCTCGGCGACGTTGTAGAAGACGGAATTCGCGTGGATGGCGGTCGGAGCCGGTGAGGACGATGAGGCTCACGACACCGATGGCCAGGACGACGCCCTCGAAGATCCGCGTGCCCAGGTAGCCCGCAGCTATGGCCTTGTTGTGGGGTCGCAGGATCGGGAACATCAGGACACCGATGCCGATCACGAATGCGGAGTTGAGCAGCATCAGCGCGGCGCCGGTGACGAACAACGCGGTGGAGCCGCTGCGGTCAGCGGAGTGGACGATGCCCGTCGCTATGAGGTTGCCTACGCCATATGCCAAGTAGCCCGCAAGGAAAAGGACCCCAACGATTCGGGCGGTCCGACGCACGCTGGAGTCCGGGCGAACGACTGGCGGGGAGGTCGAGTGGTTGGAGGCGGGTATCGGGTCCACGCGCAAAATGGCCATGGTCAGTCATCCAGTCCGCAAATGCGACGTTTTGCGTCGGAAGTGGATGGTGCCCGGGAGCCGCCAGCGGCGCGATGACTACTACCACGAGCCACGCTACACCCGACACCCGGCTGATCGCCAGGAGTGGAGCCGCCGAAGGCGAGCTACGGACCGGCAGGCAGCGGCCCGGCGACGAGGGGCCATCGTGATCTTCGCGTGCGACTCGCGTGCGACAAGGCGCGGACCGAGAGGGGTTGGAGGGGGCCGCCGGGGGCAGCTCCGCGAGCACAACGAGGACGCCCCAGCCCTGCGGCGATCCTTCTTCCAAGCGCTAGTCCGTGGCGCCATGCGAGACGCGTACTCGATCATCAGCGCCGCTGGCTGCGGAGATGAGAGCACCAATGTCCAGGCGATTAACTGTGGAACCACGCCGATGCTGTTGTGGCCGAAGACGTCGCTTCCCACGATCCACAGCGGGACGGCCAACAGGATCAGCACCGCGCGGAGCGAGGCGCGAAGCCGTGCCGCAGCAGGCTGCCGCCCAAAGCGGTCGAACAAACGCATGCGATCAGTAGCCCGGGATCATGCCCGCCACGAACCCCACGTTCACCACTGAGTTCCCGGAGACGTTGGCGGCGTCGACCTGCTGGGCGAGCGCGACGATCAGCAGCGCCGCCGAGAACAGACTCCACGCAGCCGCTACAGCGAAGGAGGCGCGTCGTTCGAAGGTGCCTGCGAGCGGTGTTCGCCCACGCCGGACGGTCCAGACTGCCATCGGCAGGGCGGGGATGACGAGGCGATCAGCAGGGAGTACGTCGCGTAGACCCGGTCCGCGGAGGCGAAGGTGAGCAGCGGCTCGAGCAGGCGACGCGCTGGCTCGGCCCACGCCTGGACCGAGCCGGCTGCGTACGACTTGGCGCCGTCCTCGGTGGCGAAGTAGGACATCGCCAACAGAGGGGAGCAGAGCACCATCATCACCGAGAGAAGACGGCATAGTTGCGGACCTTGCTGGGCTGAACAGCGATCATGGTATGGACCTCCTGCTCGGGGCCGCCACCGGCGGCGCTCTCTAGCCTCGAGGCCACGCGGACCTCAGTCGTCAGCCAAGGAGTTGGTCATCGCGTCCATCCCAGGGTTGACGCCGCGACACCACAGGCTGAATTCGTTGTGCGTGTGCTGGCGCCGTCGCTGATGCGCAGGGTCCGTTCCGTCGGCGCCGAGCCGATGGACGCGGTGCTGCCGACGGCGATCGCTTTGATCGCCACCGTCGAATGATTTCGCAGCAGTACGCACCGCTCGTCGTCTCGATCGGGACCATTCTCATCGGCTTCGCCGCCACGTGGTTTGCAGCGGCCACCCGATCCTGGCCGCTGGCGGAGTGCTCGCCTCGTTCGTTGCTGCCCGGGTCCTGGGCTTCGATGTCAGCGAGTCGGCGAACGGGTTCTGGTGCTGGTGCCCGCCTCCTTCGGCGTGGGCCGCCATCTGCCGCGAGCGGCACTGCCCGTCGGCTTGTTGAGTGGTCGGGCTGCTGGGTGGTGTGACAGCGACTCTCGCCTTCCTCACGGAGTTCTCCCCCGACGTGATCTTCGGCGTCGCGGCCATCTTCGGCCCGTCGGATCTCGGTCTGGTCGTGCGCCACGCCGAAGACACCGCTGCCGTCGTGGCCCTCGAGGCCGAACGGGCCCGCGTCGAAGAAGCGCTGGCGACAAAGCGCTCCACACTTGCCATGCAGGATCGGATCGCCCGCGATATTCACGACGTACTGGCGCACTCCCTGAGCCTCATGGTCGTGCAGGCCGCCCTCGCCAAAGCATTGCAGATCACGACCCTGCTGCCGCGAAACGCGCAGCCCGGGAGTGCCAGACGGCTCCGCATTCCGCCCTTGGCGAAGTCGGGCGACTCGTCCGGCTGATCCGCGAGGAGGCGATGCTCGAGGACATGGTCCCTTCGATCGCTATCCAGGGCGACCTCGGCGACAGCCTCCGGAGTTGGCCGAGGACGTAACCCGAGCGGGTCTGCAGTCACCCTGGACATCGAACCCGCCACCAGTTTGTCCCCGGCCCTCCAGCTTCACCTCTACAGGATCGCGCAGAAGACCTCACGGACGCGCTCAAGCACGCCGCGGGAGCAACAGCCACCATTCGGGTGTGCCGTCAAGGAGATCAGATCGACGTGTCCGTGACCAACACCCGGGGTCGCCCTCGCCCCAGGACACGTCAACGGCAGTGGCCTTACGGGCTGTAGAAACGGTCGCCCTCTTCTCCGGAACGCTCTCCTACGGGGCCGCCGACGCCGGCGGCTTCGAGTTCATGCACGACTACCCTGCGATCTGGCGGATGACCAGCGTGTGCTGGCGGACGACGAGGCCTTGATGCGCGAGGACTGGCAGCCCTGCTCGCAGCGCGAGGGATTGACGTCGTGGCGGTGGCCGACAACGGACGCCAAGCCATCGAGGAGACCCGCAAGCTCCAACCCGACGTCCTCGTGATGGACATCCGGATGCCCCAGATGGACGGCAGCTCCGCCACCCGGTGACTCGCCGAGTCCGGTGACCCAACGCCGGTGCTGATCGTGACGAACATCGACCTCGACCAATACGTGTACGCCGCCCTCAAGGCCGGCGCCTCAGGTTTGATCCTGAAGAGCTCACCGATCGATGGATCATCGAAGCGATCGCTGTCGTCGCCGGCGGCGAAGCCCTCCTGGCTCCCGAACTAACCCGCCCCTGACTCGGGTTCGTCGCCGGCCACCACCCACCAGATGCCGGCCACCCCGTTCCCCGGGCTGACCGACCGCGAACGCAAAATACTCGTGCTGATCGCCCGCAGACAGGTCCAACGAGGAGATCGGTCAGCATCTCACCGTCAGCCAAGCCACCGTCAAAACCCACATCAACCGCATCCTGGGCAAGCTTGCCGTCTCCAGCAGGGCCCAAGCCATCGTCCTCGCGTATGGACAGGGCTCGTGCGCCCCCTGCACGAAACGGAATTCGACATCGACTTGGCCTGCGCGAAGGGCACATTACTGTCGTGCGGTGCAGATCCCCCCATAGACAAGGCCGAACGCCCTCCGCACCACCTCTGCGGAGGGCGTTCGGGCGAGGGCGTTCGTTGTTTGTTGTTCCAGGGACTGCCGCGTCGGCGACTCCCCTGGATGGCTCAGAGCGTTGCCACGTCGGCAGGGCTTTCTGGTGCTGGCCGCGCGGGTAGTTCGCGGGCCAACCCCCCCCCCCCCCCCCCCCCCCCCCCCCCCTGGGCCAGCTAGTCACCTGGAAAGTCCCCAGGCCCTCACCGACGACCACCGGGTGAGTCACCCCACGATGGGTTGGGCGCCAGCCGATCTCACCCGCGGATCAGAGGCGGGCATCCCCGCCCATTGCGACCGGCACCAAGCGGGAGTCTGTGAGTTCGGCGGCCAACTGATCAAGCCGACCCAAGAGGCTGACGCTGTCGAGGACCCCGGCGACGCGCCTGGTCTTCAGTTGCCCACGACGGCGTTCGCCGAGGGCGCCCAGAGTCCGCAGCCACCATCTGGTCGAGGATGGCGGATGGATCAGTTGCAGGCTCGGCCGTGACGACGACGGCCGGCTGGGACTCCACCGCCAGCGCGGCTGGTGCGTCGCCCTGTCATACAACGCATCGACTCCAACGCGATCGCCTCGACTTGGAGGGACAGCCGACGGAACCAGGGAAGGACATCGGCGAGCTCCTGCACTTTGCCCGTTGTCGCAAGGCCCGAGGATTGAACTGGATCGATTCGAATGCACCTGCCGCCGCGGACGAGAGACCCTCATCCGCTGCGCGAAGGCGGCTCAGCATGCGGTCGACGAACGGGTGCTGCATCCCAGCGGGTATCGGCTCCGTGTCCTCGCTCGACAAGGCGGCCGCGGTCTCATGGAGGGTCTCGCGCAAGCTCCGCGCCCACGACCCGATCGCCGCATGTACCGGCTCGACCTGGGGACGCTCGGGGACCAGCAGCGAGACGAGGATGCCGACCGCGCCGCCGATCGCACAGTCGAGCAAGCGCGCGGTCGCGTACCCCGACGTCGGCCCCAGGGCCACAACCAGGATCATCGAGAAGGTCACCTGCCCGCGCGCCCCCGACCCGATCGGGAGCCGCTTCGAGACGGCCAGCCCGACGAAGGTCGCCACGAACAGCGCCACGGCGGTGCGGCCGGCGGCATCGACGAGGACTGTCGCCAGCGCCACTCCTACGATGTTGCCGGCCACCGTCTGAAAACCCTGCGCGAAGGTTCCGTAGAGGCTGGTCTGGACCGTCGTCAGCGCGACGATGGGCGCGAACACCGGCGCGTCGTCCCCCGGCAGAGCGCTCGCAATCTGCCATGACACCCCACCGCGACCGCCGCCTTGATGATGGTCAACCACGTGAGTCGGCGGGTCGGCGCGTTCAAGAGGTGGCTCACCGGGGCCAGATCGGCGAGGGTGACCCCTCCCACCGTGACGGGCATGCGCGCGAGTGTGACAGGTGGTAGCCGTTGGACCGCAGCTCTTCGCATTTTGCGGTACCGCTCCGAAACTCCGCTGAGTTCAGCGACCGCCCGTGACCTGCGAACGCAGGTCACGGGCGGTTGTGGACGAAGAAGGGTTGCCCGCTAGAAGCGGAGCTTCACGTTAGCACTGCTAGGCGAGTGCCTTCGCCTTCAACGACTCGAACTCCGCCTGGGTGATGGCTCCCGAATCGAGCAGCTCCTTGGCGCTGGCGATCTGATGGCCGGGCCCCCCGACGTGCCGGCCACCTGCTGGATGTAGTCCCGCTGGTCGGCCTGCATCTGTTGGGCAGCCGCCACCTGGCGCTCGGTCATGCTCCGGCCACGGGCGATCAGGTAGATCAGCGCGCCAAGCCACGGCACGAAGATCAGCAGGATGGCCCAGCCGGCCTTCGCCCAGCCACTGAGCGACCTGTCGCCGAACAGGTCGAAGAGGCAGCGGAACCACACCATCAGGGCCGCGATCCAGATGAAGAACCAGAAGCTCCAGAGGAGAACTTCCCAGAAGTCGGTGGTGATCGAGTCCATGTATTGAGTTCCTCTCGAAGTGGGCTCGTACCCCGCTGGTAGAGGCTCCCAGACGCGAACCGTCCGGTGCCTCAGGTCGGCGGCGTGTCGACTACTCCTGCCAGGCGAACCACGCCACCGCCGCCACCCCCAGACGAGCCCGACGGGGAGTTCTCAGCCTCGGCCTTCGCCCGAGGGCTCGTCGGTAATGGGACGCAGATCAGAGCGCAGACGAACGCGCTCCGATCATGAGCCTGGGACCGGAGAGTTCATGTCGGCCTGGATGTCGGTCTGGGTGAGCGCGCGGTTGTAGACCCGGACCTCGTCGATCAACCCGTTGAAGTACTCGCCGTAGGGCTGGTTGCCCCCGATCCACAGTGGGCTGTTGGTGGTCTGGATCGCGCCCGTGGTCGCCCGGGTCGCGACCTGGGTTCCGTTGACGTACAGCCGCAGGGTGACGCCGTCGTAGGTCAGGGCCACGTGGGTCCAGGCGTTGACCGGACTTGCGGTCGGACCGCCCACGTAGGGAGTGCTGGTGCCGAAGGCCCGCCACCCGCGGGCCGCAGTGCTCCCGCCCCGCTGCTGGCGTTGAGGAAGTAGGCGTCGGTCTGCTTCTGGAGGATGGTCCGCCAGCCGCTCTGGCTGGCGGCCGGGTTGATCCAGGCCGACAGCGTCATCCCCGTGGTCAGGTCCAGCGAGGCCGAGTCCTCGACCCGGACCAGGCCGGTCGACCCGTTGAAGCTCATGGCGCCGCCGTACTTTCCGGCCGGCGACCAGGTAGCCCCGCCCAGCAGCGTGCCCGGGTTGCCCCTCCCCGAGGCGTCTGCAGCCGTGAGACCGGCACCCTCGTTGAACGCCCAGGCCCCCACCAGACCCGGCGGCGTCGCCGGAGTGTCCGGCGTGGTTGCCGTCGCGACCGACGAGTAGCCGCTCAGGTTCCCCGCTGCATCGACCGCCCGCACCCGGTAGCGATACGTCGTCGGGGCCGCCAGCCCGCTGTCGGTGAACGTCGTCCCGGTCGGCGTACCGACCTGCGCGAAGTCGGTGCAACCCGCTCCCTGGCACCGCTCGACCCGGTAGCCGGTGACCGCCACGTTGTCCGTCGAGGCCGTCCAGGCCAGATTGACCTGGGCGACACCGCGGTCGCGGTCAACCCCGTCGGCGCTGTCGGCGCGGTCGTGTCGGGCACGGCCGGCGTCGTCGCCGTGGCGATCGCCGAGTAGCCGCCGAGGTTGCCGGCCGCATCGTTCGCCCGCACCCGGAACCGATAGGTCGTCGCGGGCGTCAGCCCGGTGTCGCTGTAGGTGGTCGCGGTCGGCGTGGCGATCTGCGCGAAGTTCGTGCAGCCCGCGCCCTGGCAGCGTTCGACCCGGTAGCCGGTCACCCCGACGTTGTCGGTCGACGCCGTCCAGCCGAGGTTGATTCGGGTCCTGCTGACCGGCGTGGCCGTCAGCCACGTCGGGGCCGTCGGCGCGGTCGTGTCGGGCGGCGTGCGTCGCCCTGGCCACGATGGCGGAGTAGCCGCCCAGGTTGCCGGCCGCGTCGATGGCGCGCACCCGGTAGCGATACGTCGTCGCCGCAGCCCCGGTGTTGCCGAACGTGGTCGCCGTCGGCGTGCCGATCTGGGCATAGTTCGTGCAGCTCGCCCCCTGGCAGCGTTCCACGCGGTAGCCGGTCACCCCGACGTTGTCGGTCGAGGCCGTCCAGGCCAGGTTGATCTGGGTCGTGCTGATCGCGGTGGCGGTGAGCCCCGTCGGCGCCGTCGGCGCGGTCGTGTCCGGCGCGGCCGGCGTCGTCGCGGTTGCGATCGGGAGTAGCCGCCGAGGTTGCCGGCCGCATCGATCGCGCGCACCCGGTAGCGTAGGTCGTCGGGCCGCCAGTCCGGTGTTGCTGTACGTCGTCGCGGTCGGTGTGCCGACCTGCGCGAAGTTGGTGCAGCCCGCGCCCTGGCAGCGTTCGACCCGGTAGCCGGTCACCCCGACGTTGTCGGTCGAGGCCGTCCACGCCAGGTTGATCCGCGTCGCGCTGATCGCCGTGGCCGTCAGGCCCGGGGCGCCGTCGGCGCCGTCGTGTCCGCTGGCGGCGGGCGTCGTCGCCGTGGCGATGGTCGAGTAGGCGCCGAGATTGCCGGCCGCATCGATCGCCCGCACCCGGTACCGGTAGGTGGTGCTCGCCGTCAGCCCGGTGTCGCTGTAGGTGGTCCCGCTCGGCGTCCCGACCTGGGCGAAGTCGGTGCAGCCCGCGCCCTGGCAGCGCTCGACCCGGTAGCCGGTCACCCCGACGTTGTCGGTCGACGCTGTCCAGCCCAGGTCGATCTGGGTCGCGCTGATCGCCGTGGCCGAGAGCGCCGTGGGTGTGGTCGGCGCCGTGTGTCGGCAGGGGCGTCGTCGCCGTGGCGATCGACGAGTAGCCGCCCAGGTTGCCGGCGGCGTCGTCGCCCGCACCCGGTACCGGTACGTCGTCGAGGCAGTCAGGCCGGTGTCGCTGTACGTGGTCCCGCTCGGGGTGCCGATCTGGGCGAAGTCGGTGCAGCCCGCGCCCTGGCAGCGTTCGATCCGGTAGCCGGTCACCCCGACGTTGTCGGTCGAGGCGGTCCAGGCCAGGTTCATCTGGTTGCGCGAGCCGCGCGTCGCGGTCAGCCCCGTCGGCGCGGACGGCGGGGTCGTGTCGGCGGCGCCGGGCACGATCGCCGGTGTTCATGTCGGCCTGGATGTCGGTCTGGGTGAGCGCGCGGTTGTAGATGCGGACCTCGTCGATCAAGCCCGGGAAGTACTCGCCGTAGGGCTTGTTGCCGCCGATCCACAAGGGGTTGGTGGTGGCCTGGATGCGTGCCGGTGTGCGCCCGGGTGGCGACCTGGGTGCCGTTGACGTACAGCCGCAACATGGCGCCGTCGTAGGTCAGCGCCACGTGGGTCCAGGCGTTGACCGGATTGGCGGTCGGGCCGCTCACGTGCCAGGCTGGTGCCGAAGGTCCCGCCACCCGCCGGGCGCAGGGCACCGGCCTCGCTGCTGGCGTTGAGGAAGTAGGCGTCGACCTCGCGCTGCATGATGGTCCGCCAGCCGCTCTGGTTGGCGGTCGGCATGACCCAGGCCGACAGCGTCATCGCCGTCGTCAGGCCCAGCGACGCCGAGTCCGGCGACCCGGACCAGGCCGGTCGAGCCGTTGAACGCCAACGCGCCGCCGTACCTGCCCGGCGCCGACCAGGTGGCACCCCGAGCACCGTGCCCGTGTTGCCGTTGCCCGGACGCATCCGCGGCCGTGCCGCCGGCCCCTCGTTGAACGCCCAGGCCCCGACCAGACCCGCCGGCGGCGGCGGGGCATCGGTCGTGGTCGCCGTCGCCGACGACGAGTACGGGCCGACGTTGTTCGTCGCGTCGACCGCGCGCACCTGGTACCGGTAGGTCGTCGAGGCCGTCAGCCCGGTGTCCGCGAACGTCGTCCCGCTCGGCGTCCCCACCTCGGCGAAGTTGGTGCAGCCCGCGCCCGGGCAGCGCTCGACCCGGTACCCGCTGACCGCCGTCGTCGTCGGTCGATGCGGCCCACGACAGGGCCACCTGACCCGACCGCGACGTCGCGGTCAGACCCGCCGGCGCGGACGGTGGTGAGGTGTCGGTGACCGACCGCGACGTTGACGCTGGTGGTCGCCGTCAGCCCGCTGCTGTCGGTCGCGGTCGAGGATGATCTCGTAGCTGAACGTGCCGATCGTCACCGTGGTTCTCGACCGCGAAGCTGCCCGAAGCCGCTGCCCGCGACGAACGTGTGCACGTGGGTGTTGTGGTGCAGCAGCACCGTCCAGCTCAGGGCGACGGCGCATCGCCCCGTCCTCGGGATCGGTGGCCGACCCGGGTACGTGACGGTCTGCCCGGGGAGGACTGTCGTCCCGCTGGTGGGCGCGGTGATGGTCGGTGTCGGCGGCGGCTGCCCACGGTCACGTCCACCGTGGCCGACGCGACGCGCCGGACGGGTGCTCACCGTGAGCCGGGCCGTGAACCTCCTCGGCGTCGCGGTGGTGTAGGTGTGCGACGGGTTGGCCGCGGTCGAGGTCGTGCCGTCCCCGAAGTCCCACAGGTAGGACAGCGCGCCGCCTCCGGGGGGTGCGCTCGACCCGGCGCTTGAGAAGGTCACCGCGAGGGGCGAGGGGCCGTTGGTGGGCGTGGCCCCGGCTTGGCGCGACGGGTCCGTTGGACCGGATCCGTCGGATCTCGCCCGTGGTGAAGGACAGGTAGTAGATCATCCCGTCGGGCCCCGGGTGAGAGCGACCGGGTCCGGAACGTCGGTGGCGAACGGCTGTACGGAGACCGGGTGGTGCGCGGCGTCGAACACGACCGCTTGATGAAGCGACCGGAGTAGTCGGCGAAGAAGAAGTTGCCCCGGTACTGCGCCGGATAGGCCGTGCCCGTGTAGAACGGGCCGCCGATCACCGCCGAGCCGGTGCCGTGGTCGTAGGTGTGGAACGGCGGGGTGATACCGGTCAGTCCGCCGCACTGCGAGGGGAAGTTGCTCTGGAAGAAGGGCTGCGGACCGTTGCCCTCGTAGCACGGCCATCCGAAGTTCGCCCCGGCGCCTCCGCGGTTGACCTCCTCCCACGTGTTCCACCCGACGTCGCCGAACCAGAGCTCTTCGGTGTCGGGCTGGAAGGAGAAACCGAACGGGTTGCGGACGCCGTAGAGCCACACCCTCGATCGCCAGGAGTTCGTGCCGTCGTAGAACGGGTTGTCCGACGGCGCGGTGCCGTCGGGGTTGATGCGCAGGATCTTCCCGTTCGGGCTGTTCAGGTTCTGGGCCCGCAGCGAGTTCGCGTCGCCGTCGGCGCCGTCGCCGTCTCCGACGAACAGCGTCCCGTCGTGGTCGAAGTGCAGGGACCCGAGCGTGTGGCAGCCGCCGTCGGAACCGATGCAGTCGGCGGTGGCGGGCAGGGCGCTGCATGGCGGCGTCCCGACGCTGCCGAGGATCACCACCTCGCTCCCGGGAGTGCGACATCGGGGTTCGCGGGGTTGACGTTGACGCGGGTCAGTCGCGCGGTTCGCGGTGCGCTGCTGTTGGGGTTGCCCGCGTTCTCGAACGTGTAGCTCATGTAGACGTGGCCGTTGGTCGCGAACTGCGGGTCGAACGCCAGGCCCCAGAAGCCGCGGTCGTCGAAGGTGTTGACCTTGGCGCTCAGGTCGATGAACGGTGTCGGCAGCAGCACGCCGTTCTTGATCACCCGGACGACGCCGTTCTTCTGCCACACGAACATGCGACCGTCCGGAGCGAAGGCCATGCCCACCAAGGTGAACGGCGCAACGGTCGCGACCGTCTCGTTGGCGAACCCCGGGTCCGAGTAGGTGTCTGCGGCGGCTGGGGGGCTTGGAAGGAGAGCAGGCCGGCGGTGATCACGCCCAGGACGGCAGCCAGGCAGACGGACTTCATGCGACGGCGCATCCTTGGGCCTCCTTGCAGGGTCCCTGTACTCAACCCACTTTCGGAACCGAGTGGATCCCTCTATTGAGGGATAATTGAGGGATCTTTTTGGTCGGGACCGGCAATGACGCCCGGCCGGAGGAGGGACCGCCTGCACCCCCGCTGTTAGCGTCTCGCCGTGAGCAGCCCGGAAGCCGCGCCCGCTGACTCGACTCGGGCGCGTGCCCTGCCGTACTGGGGCTTCGCCGCCGTCGTCCTCGTCTACCTGGCCATCATCCAGGTGGGTGGCATTGCTCTGACGCACGTCGGGAACCACGACGAAACGATCACGACGGTCGAAGGTGTCGTGTGGAACATGTGGGTCCCTCTGGGACCGCGCTCGTGTTCACCTACGCGGTCATCGGAGTCCTCGGTTGGTGGCGCCCGGTCTTCCACGACGACAGGCCGGTCCGTCGCTGGGTGTGGCTCGTGCCCATCGTGTTCCTGGTCTGCAGCCTGGTCGCCATCGACTATGGCGCCCTCGGCGACAAGACCATCGGGTACGTGCTCGTGCTGTTCATCGCCTGCCAGTTCGTGGGCTGGGGCGAGGAGGGCATGTTCCGAGGCATCGGCGTGACGACACTGCGCTCTCACGGCCTCACCGAGGGCAAGGTCGCGCTCTGGTCCAGCGTCATCTTCGGCGCCGTCCACCTCACCAACGCCGTCGGGCACGGTGCACAGGCCATCCCGCAGGCCCTCGCCGTCAGCTTCGCCGGCTACTTCTTCTATCTCACGCGCCGCGTCTCGGGGAGCAACGTGCTCAACTCGGTCCTGCACGGCCTCTTCGACTTCGCGCTCCTGTCCGGCATGGCGATCCTCGTCGACCAGGACCCCTACGTCGGCGCCGGCGCAGCCATCGTCGCCTACCTCGTCGCGGGCGGCGCCGTGCTCGTCGGCCGCCACCGGATCGAGCCCGCGCCCGCGGCAGCGTCGCACTGACCCCTACGAGCGGACGAGACGAACCACCCTCGGGCACAGGAACGCCCCTCCCGTCACGGGGAGAGCGAGAGGGGCGCCCGGCCTCATTGTGGCCCATGCGCGATACCCATGGGGGTATCGATAGGTAGGACATCCCGAGGACACCTCGCCGCGCAGTAGTTTCACCTGGTGCAGCCGACCGAGTCCGACCCGCCGTCAGACGGCATCCCCGAAGCGACGATCAACCGCAACTGGACCGAGCTGATCCAGGAGCTGCGATCCACGCAGACCGGCGTACAGGTGCTGACCGGGTTCTTGCTGACGGTGCCGTTCAGCAGCCGTTTCGCCACCCTCGATGACGTGCAGCGGACGGCGTACCTGCTCGTCCTGTCGGGAGCCGTCACCGCCACCGCGGCCATCCTGTCGCCGATCGCCTACCACCGCGTCCTGTTCCGACGCGGTCGCCGGGAGTGGCTCGTTGCCACGGCCAACCGGGTCGCCAGAGCCGGGCTCGTGCTGGTGGCCCTGACCACCTGTGGGGTCGTCTTCCTGACGTTCGACCTGGCCATCGGGAGGACCGGCGGGATCGTGGCATCGATCGTCGCGGTCCTCGGCTATCTCGTCCTCTGGGTGGCGATCCCTCTCCGTGCTCGACCCTGAGACAAGCAGTCACCCGGTTCGGGGGAACCTGCCTAGGACCCCAGGCGGCGAGCCTCACAAACATGAGTGACGACGCGTCGGCCAAACCGAACATCCTGATCATCTGGGGCGACGACATCGGGATCAGCAACCTCAGCTGCTACAGCGACGGCCTGATGGGCTACCGCACGCCGAACATCGACCGGATCGCCGCCGAGGGCGTGCGGTTCACCGACTACTACGGCGAGCAGAGCTGCACGGCGGGCCGGGCGGCGTTCATCACCGGCCAGAACCCCTACCGCACCGGCCTGACCAAGGTCGGCATGCCCGGCGCCGACATCGGCCTGCGGGCCGAGGACCCGACCATCGCCACGGCGCTGAAGTCGCTCGGCTACGCGACCGGGCAGTTCGGCAAGAACCACTTCGGCGACCGCGACGAGTTCCTGCCGACCGCGCACGGCTTCGACGAGTTCTTCGGCAACCTCTACCACCTCAACGCCGAGGAGGAGCCCGAGCTCGACGACTACCCGACCGAGGAGGAGTTCCCGAACTTCCGCAAGAACTTCGGGCCGCGCGGCGTCATCCACTCCTGGGCCAACGACGACGGCACCCAGCGCATCGAGGACACCGGCCCGCTCACCAAGGAGCGGATGAAGACCATCGACGACGAGGTCGTCCCCGAGGCGCTGCGGTTCATGACCGACGCCAAGGACAGCGACACCCCGTTCTTCGTCTGGCTGAACACCACGCACATGCACTTCCGCACCCACATCAAGGACGGCAGCCGCGGCAAGGCCGGCCGGTGGCAGTCGGAGTACCACGACACGATGTGTCGACCACGACGAGCTGGTCGGGTCGGTGCTCGACTTCCTCGACGAGAACGGCCTGGCCGACAACACGATCGTCATGTACTCCACCGACAACGGCCCGCACATGAACAGCTGGCCCGACGCCGGCATGACGCCGTTCCGCAACGAGAAGAACTCCAACTGGGAGGGCGCCTACCGGGTGCCGGCGATGGTGCGCTGGCCCGGGCAGGATCCAGCCCGGGACCGTGCTCAACGGGATCGTCAGCCACAACGACTGGTTCGTGACGCTGCTCGCCGCCGCCGGCGACACCGACGTCGCCGACCGGCTCAAGGCCGGCACCGACCTGGCCGGCACGACGTACAAGGTGCACCTCGACGGGCACAACCAGCTCGACTACGTCACCGGCGCCAGCCGACGAGAGCCCGCGCCAGCACTTCTTCTACGTCTCCGACGACGGCGACCTCACCGGCGCTGCGCTACGACAACTGGAAGTTCGTCTTCCTCGAGCAGCGCGCGACCGGCACGCTCAGCATCTGGGCGGAGCCGTACACCGAGCTGCGCGTTCCCCAAGCTCTTCAACCTGAGGACCGATCCGTACGAGCGGGCCGACATCACCTCCAACACCTACTACGACTGGGTGCTCGACCACGTCTGGCTGTTCATCCCGGCGCAGGCCTACGTCGCCCAGATGCTCCAGACGCTCGCCGAGTTCCCGCCCCGCCAGGAGCCGGCCAGCTTCAGCATCGACCAGGTGCTGGAGAAGCTCAAGGCCGGCGTCCCGAGCGCGCTGACGTGCACGGTCCAGCCTGCCCGGGGGGCACGTTCACGATGGGCTCCGACGACCACTACCCCGAGGAGGCGCCGACCCACCGGGTGCGGGTCGACGCCTTCTCCATCGACGCCACCGCGGTGACCAACGACCGAGTTCGCGGCGTTCGTGCGACGCCACCGGCTACGTCACCGTGGCCGAGCGCGACCTCGACCCGGCCGACTACCCGGACGCGCCCGCCGGAGAACCTGCAGCCGGGCTCGATGGTCTTCACCCCCACGCGCGGGCCGGTCGACCTGCGCCACCTCAGCCAGTGGTGGCGCTGGACGCCGGGCGCCTGCTGGCGGCACCCGCACGGCCCGGGAGCTCGATCGACAAGCGGCTCGACCATCCGGTGGTGCACGTCGCCCACGAGGACGCGCTCGCGTACGCGACCTGGGCCGGCGCCGCCCTGCCCACCGAGGCCGAGTGGGAGTACGCCGCGCGCGGCGGCCTCGACGGGGCGGCGTTCACCTGGGGCGACGAGGCCCGGCCCGGCGGCAGGATCATGGCCAACACCTGGGACGGGCCCGACTTCCCGTGGCGCAGCACCGGCGAGAGCGGCTGCCTCCGGACCGCGCCGGTCGGCAGCTTCCCGGCCAACGGGTTCGGGCTCTTCGACATGGCCGGCAACGTGTGGGAGTGGACCGACGACTGGTGGACCAGCCGGCACCCCGACGACGCCGGATCAGCCGTGCTGCGCGCCGGAGAACCCGCGGGGCGGCGACCTCGAAGCGAGCTACGACCCGGCCCAGCCGCAGTTCCGGATCGGGCGCAAGGTGATCAAGGGCGGCTCCCACCTGTGCGCCGACACCTACTGCCTGCGCTACCGGCCGGCGGCGCGGCGCCCGCAGATGATCGACACCGGCATGAGCCACCTCGGCTTCCGGTGCGTACGGCGAACTCCCACGGAAAGGCGTTGACCATGCCTGACGACCTCCTGCCCTCCTGGCGGCCCGGCGCCACCCGCGACGCGGTCGTGGCCTTCCTCGACGCCGTCCTCGACGTGCCGCCGGAGGAGCGGGTCGCCTGCTTCGACAACGACGGCACGCTGTGGTGCGAGCGCCCGACCTACGTGCAGTTCGACTTCTTCGTCGACGCGCTGAAGACCGCGGTCCAGGCCGACCCCAGCAAGTCCGAGACGCCCGGAGTTCGCGGCGCTGCTCTCCGGCGACCAGGCCGCCATCGGCGAGCTCGGGCCTGGAGCGCATCGCCCTCGCGCTGACCGGCCTGTTCGACGGCATCTCGCCCGAGGAGTTCACCCGCCGGGCCCGAGCGTTCATGGCCGACGCTCAGCACCCGACGCTGGGCCGGCCGCTGCGCAGCAACACCTACCGTCCCGATGCTGGAGCTCATCGACGAGCTGCGGCGCAGGGACGTCGACGGTCACCATCGTCACCGGCGGCGGCACCGAGTTCGTGCGGGCCGTCAGCCAGCGAGCTCTACGGCGTACCCCCCGAGGCCGTGGTCGGGACGCTGATCGGCTACGAGTACAGCCGGGGCGAGGACGGGGCGCCTCGCCTGCTGCGGACCGGCCGCGCCGGCCGGCGCGGCCAACGAGGGTGCCGCCAAGGTGAGCAACATCCAGACCCAGCTCGGTCGCCGGCCGATCCTCGCGGCCGGCAACTCCGGGGGCGACCGGGAGATGCTGGAGTGGGCCGCGGCGGGGCACGGACCGTCCCTGGCCCTGCTGGTCGACCACGACGACGCCGAGCGCGAGTTCGCCTACGTGAGCACCGCCGAGACGTTCGCCGAGCCCGAGCCGATCACGGACGTGGGCGCCCGGCTCGGATGGACGGTGGTCAGCATGGCCACCGACTGGGAGACCGTCTTCGCCTGACCCATCACGCGCGTCACCCGCGTCTCGTGGCCTGAAACGGGTGAGCCAGACCCTGCCCGCGAGGCGGACAGTCGCAACCACCAACGCTGCACCACCGAAGGAGTCGACATGTCAGACACCACCCCTCCCGCCAGTGGGGGCGAGTTCATCGCGGCCGCATCAGACGGCGCCTACACCCTGATCGTCGCTGACTTCGCCGACACGGCGACCGCCTGGGAGGCCTACGAGGCGCTGGAGGCGGTGGAGGACGGGCACTCCGTCGCCATCGAGGGCGTCGTCGTGGTCAAGCGCGACGCGGACGGCAAGCTCGAGGTCCAGAAGGCCACCGACCACAGCACCAAGTCCGGCCTCAAGTGGGGCATCGTCGGAGGTGTCGCCCTCGGCCTCATCTTCCCGCCGTCGATCATCGGCAGCGCGGCAGCGCTCGGCGCCGCCGGGGCGGCCACCGGAAAGATCCGCCAGCTGCACCACAAGGGCCAGCTCGCGGACGAGCTCGAGGACTCGATCGAGCCGGGGCACTCGGGCATCCTCGCCCTCGTCTCCGATCCAGGGGTCGTGGAGATCCGGAAGGCGCTCGCCACGGCGGACGCCATCGTCGAGGGAGCGATCGACAAGGTGGCCGCCGACGAGATCAAGGCCGCCGCCAAGGAGGCCGAGGAAGAGGAGAAGTCCTCCTAGAGTCCCGAGCACCAGGAACGTCGAGAACACCGGCGCGACAACCAAGGGGCCGCCGAGTGGTGCCGGCGGCCGTGGCCAGTGCGGCCACGGTCGCTGCCGCCAGTACGCCGGCGGGTTGCGTAGGCCCGTCCACGTAGTGCAGACGAGGTGCTCCAGCTCAGGTCCCCTGATGCCCGGCGATCGAGGCCTCAGCCATCGGGGATGGTGACGACCTCGATCACGGTGATGCCCAGCGAGCTGAGCAGGTTGAGGATTCCTTGCAGCTCCTCCTGGTCGGTCAGGTCGCCGGTCAGGGTGGTCTGCGCCCGGTGGTGTCGCGGAGTCAGGTGCGGAAAGGCGCTGGAGAGCTCGTCGGAGATCTCGGCGTCGACACGGATCATCATCTTGGTCATCGCCATCACCACTTCGTCTCCACCGTCTCGTAACTGTTGGGGCCGGCTCAGAAGCCGGCCAGGCCCTTGCCGATGATGACGACACCGATCACGAGGAGCAGGACCGACATCACCGCCGAGTTGTGCAGGGTCAGCCACTGGCGCAGCTCGTCCAGCGGTTCCTGCATCCGTTGCTGCGCGACCAGGTAGCCGACGACCGGGATCGCGACCGAGCACGACCCGATGACGACGAACACGGCCACTGCCAGCGCCGTCTCCCCCGACAGCCCCACCGCCGATGGTCACGCCCGCGGTCAGGCACAGGGCGAGGTTCTTCGGGTTGACCCCGACAGCAGTGCCCCCAGACCGAGGGCCTTCATGGGGCCGATGGTGTCGATCGCAGACATCCACTTCGGCATCACCGGTTCCTGTCCGGCTCGCGGTCGGAGCGCCACTGTTGGCGGCCATGAGGACTGCCGCGGCGCCGAGGACGAGCAGGAGGATGCTGACGAAGTTGGACGGGTCGCCTCCGTCGGAGTCGTCGACCGGGTTGACGACCAGGCTGACGACGACGACCACGACCGTGATGCCGACGACCCAGCCCACGAGGAACGCCACCGACGCCGCCTTCGCGTCTGGAGCGAGCAGCATCAGGATCACCGCGATGATGGGCACCGGCGAGATGGCGACCCCCAGCGCGACGGGGAGCAGACCACCGATGACCTCACCCACGACGGCTCCCCTCTTGCCACCCGACCGATTGGGACTCGACTGGCGCGACCCTAGGCCGGACGGACCCCGCTGCCCTCACCCCAATCGGGCGAGGCAGGTCGGCGACCCGCCTCCTACCGTCTCGAACGGAGGTGAGGCCCGGTGGCGAGACTCTTCGCGCCGTCGTTCGTCGGGTTCAGCCGCGCCGCCATCCGACCCGACCTCGTCGCCGGGCTGACCGTGTGGGCGGTCCTGGTGCCCGAGTCGCTGGCCTACGCGACCATCGCAGGGGTTCCACCCGTCGTCGGCCTGTACGCCGCGGTGCCGGCCCTCGTCCTCTACGCGGTGATCGGGTCCTCGCGCCACCTCGTCGTCTCCCCCATGTCCGCCACCGCCGCCTTGTCGATCGGCGTGGTCGCGACGGTGAGCTCGGACCCGGACGACTTCGTGGCACTCACCACGGGACTCGCTCTGGCGACCGGGCTCGCCGCCATCGCGGCCGGACTGCTGCGGCTGGGATTCCTGGCCTCGTTCATCTCCGAGCCGGTGCTCAAGGGGTTCATCATCGGGCTGGCCCTGACCATCCTGATGGGGCAGCTCCCGGCCATGTTCGGTATCGACAAGGGCAGCGGGAGCTTCTTCGAGAAGGCGTGGGACCTCCTCACCCACCTCGACGAGACCGAAGCCCTCACCCTCGGTGTGGGCGTCGCGAGCTTCGTCCTCCTCATGGCCTTGCGCCGTCTGGTGCCGCTGCTGCCGGCATCCCTCGTCGTCGCCCTTGCGGGCATTGCTGTCGCGGCGGTCTTCAACCTCGACGACCACGGGCTCGAGGTCATCGGCCACATCGACTCCGGCCTGCCCGATCTCGGACTTCCGGACCTCTCCGGCTCTCAGTTCATCGATCTGCTCGGAGGCGCGGTCGGGGTCATGCTCGTCGGCTTCGCCGAAGGCCTCGGCGCCGCGAAGACGTACGCCGCCAAGGAGGGCTACGACGTCGACGCCAACCGTGAGCTGCTGGGTCTCGGAGCTGCCAACCTCGGGTCGGGACTGGCGTCGGGCATGGTGGTCAACGGCAGCCTGTCGAAGACCGCGGTCAACGGCTCCGCGGGCGCGAAGTCGCAGCTCTCCGGGCTGACTGCGGCCGTCCTCACCGTGGTCACGCTGCTGTTCCTGACCGGGCTGTTCGAAAAGCTGCCCGAGGCCACTCTCGCGGCGATCGTCATCGCCGCGGTCATCGAGCTCGTCGACATCGCGTCGCTCCGGCGGTTGTGGCGGGTCGGGAGCGGACCCCTGGCCAGCGTGTACCCAGTGACCAGCCGCGCCGACTTCGTGGCTGCCGCCGCTGCCCTGCTCGGGGTGCTGCTGTTCGACACGCTGCCCGGCCTGGTCATCGGGATCGCCGTGTCCCTGGTCCTGCTGATCGCCCGCACGTCGCGACCGCACGTCGCGTCACTGGCCCCCGTCGGGGACGCAGAAGACCGACCCTGGATCGACATCGACCGCAACGCGGGCTACCCCACGGTCCCGGGCGTGCTCGTCGTCCGTGTCGAGGCGCCGCTGCTCTTCGCGAACGCCGACTTCGTGCGCATGCAGGTGCGCGACCTTGCCGCCGCGGTGCCAGACCTGCGGGTGGTGGTCCTGGACGGACGCTCGACGCCGTCGATCGACGTCACCGCCTCTGGGATGCTCATCCAGCTGCGCGCCGACCTGCGCCGCATGGGTGCCGAGCTCGTCCTGGCCGACAACATCGGACAGGTCCGCGACGTCCTCGCCACGGCCGAACCCGAGGGTGAACCACCCCTGTACCCGACCATCGAGGCCGCGCTCGCTTCCGTGCCGCCCCCGCCTCCAGGCGATCCGGTCGATCCAGACACCGGCGCAGGGTCGTCGTTCACCGAGAAAGGGTGAGCCGCCTGCCGACGGCCCCGACGAGTCTCGAGGCAGCGAGAGGGAGCGCCGATGGCACAAGCGACACTCACGGTCTGGAAGTTCAACACGCCGCAGGGCGCCGAGGACGCGGCAACGACGCTCAAGAGCTTGGCAAAGCAGAAGCATCGTCTCGCTCCACGACGCCGCCATCGTCTCGTGGGCGGAGGGCGAGAAGAAGCCCAGGACCCAGCAGCTGGCATCGACCACCGCGGCCGGCGCCCTCGGTGGATCCTTCTGGGGGCTCGTGTTCGGGCTGATCTTCTTCGTCCCGCTGCTCGGCGCCGCCATCGGGGCCGCGACCGGTGCGCTCGCCGGGTCCCTCACCGACGTCGGCATCGACGACGGTTTCATCAACAAGGTCCGGGACCAGGTCACTCCTGGCACCTCCGCGCTGTTCGTCCTGACATCGGACGCGGTCGTGGACAAGGTCAAGGACGCCTTCTCCGGCCACGAGCCCGACGACCTCATCTTCACCAACCTCAGCGACGAGCAGGAGGCCGCCCTTCGGCAGGTGTTCGACGGCGAATGACAGGTCATGGATGGACCGCTGACGGATCCGACCCCGGACCCGACAACTCACTCGAGGAGGCGACAACGTGCCGACGCTGACCGTGTGGCACTACGACACCCCGTTGGGCGCCGAAGCCGGCGAGGTCCGGCTCAAGGCGCTGCAGGAGCATGGTTCGCTCACCGTCCACGACGCCGTGACAGTCGCGTGGATGCCCGGTGCGCACGAACCGCACGTCGGACACCTTCGTCATGCCACGTCCGGTGCCGCGGGCAAGGGCTCGGTGCTCGGGGCGCTGGTGGGCATGCTGGTGCTCGCCCCGGCGGCCGGTGCCGTGGCTGGCGCCGGAGTCGCAGCCGTCGCCCAACGGTTGCGGGGCACCGGCATCGACAAGGCCTTCCTCGAAGACGTCACAGCTCACCTGACGCCGGGGACCTCGGCGATGCTCGTGCTGTCCAGCGATGCCGACCTCGACGCCGTGCGTGCGACGGTCGAGCGGGGGTTGGCGAGAGGCGATGTCGTGCTGCTCCGCGCCGAGCTGGCCGACGACGCGCCTGCTGCCCTCCGCGATCTCGTCGAAGAGCTCGGCGGCCCGGGCGGTCAACCGGCTGACTGACTCGGAGTGGCCCGTTCCGGGTGACCCGTTGCGGACCGGGCCGTCCCTAGCGTCACGCCGAGACGGACGGCGTCCACACGCCGCGCACCCCGCCAGAACAGGGAGGATGCACCATGAGCAGCAGCTCATCGCCTGAGTACGACGCGTCGACCAAACGACTCGTGGCCCGAGGCACCGCCGTCTTCGCCGGCGTGATGCTCATCACGGTCGCCGTCTTCCAGATCTTGGAGGGCATCGCGGCCATTGCCAAGGACTCGTTCTTCGTCACCGGTCTCAACTACACCTTCGAGTTCGACGTGACCGCCTGGGGATGGATCCACCTCGTCATCGGGATCGTCGCGGTCGCCGCAGGCCTCGGCATCGTGGCCGGGCAGGCGTGGGGAATGCTCGTCGGCATCATCATCGCCACCATCGGCGCCGTCAGCAGCTTCGTGTTCATGCCGTACTACCCGTTCTGGAGCATCGTCGTGATCGCGTTCAACGTCCTCGTCATCTGGGCCCTGGCCACAGAGTTCGCCAACGACTGAGGGGCACGGCGCAATCCCTCACCGGTCCTCTCCCTGGACCGGTGAGGGCGCTCGACGACGATCTCTTCTAGCATGGGCCGAGGACGGCGGATGGGGCCGCCGCCCGAAGTACGTGCCGACCCGTGCCGTACTGGTCACGACCTGGCTTGGAGGGCCACTCGACGCGCCGGGGGGAGCTTCGAAGGGCTTCTGACCGGATCGCACCGGCGAAGGGCCTGCCCCATGGAACGACCCGTCCCCCCTACGACCTCGGATGCCCGACCACGGTCCGCCACACCGAACGGCGCACCTCGGCTCCCCCAGTCCTACGTGCCTCGCCCCCGGCTGTGGCGAGCGCTGGACCGCGGCGTCGACGGGTCGCTGACCCTGCTCGTCGCGCCCGCAGGGGCCGGCAAGACGCTCGGGGTGGGTGGCTGGGTCCTACAGCTGACCGGGCCCGAAGAGAAGCGCGACGAAGCCATCTGGATCCAGGCGGACAGCAGCTGGCCTCCCGACCGTCTGAGGTCCCTCCTCGACGGTGCCGAGCCGGACGCAGGCGCGGCGGTTCCCCGCCTCGTGATCGTGGACGACGCGCACCAGCTTCCGGCGGCGTCGCTCCGCGTCATCGACGAACGCCTCAGCGCGGCCCCTCAGACCATGAAGCTGCTGCTGCTCAGCCGCTGGGACCTTCCGTTGTCGCGGATGGTGCCCGAGCTGCTCGGTCACTTCACCATCGTGCGCGGTGACCTGCTCCGCCTGGACGACGCCGAGTCCGCGGCACTCATCACCACCCACGCCCGCACCGACGCACCCGAGGTCATCGCCTCCATCACCCAACAGGCCCAGGGCTGGTGTGCCGCCGTGGTCCTCACGGCTCGTGCCGTCGCCTCGTCCCCTGACCCGGTCGAGGCCGCCCGGCGCTACACGCAGGCCGACGCCCGGGTGGCGGACCGGGTCGCCAGCGAGGTGTTCGCCTCCCTGCGGCCGCGCGAGCGGCACCTGTTGCTGTGCACCGCGAACGAGGAGATCGTCACGCCGGAGACCGCGATCCACCTGACTCACGACTCGAGCGCCGGCGAGGTCCTCACCGACCTGGAGACCACCGGGTTGCTGGTCACCCGGCTTGGCACGGACACTCGCCTGGACGACGGAGACCGGTTCCGCATCCACCCGCTCATGGCCGAGGTGGTACGCCGACGCATCGTGACCGGCGGAGTGGACGTCGCCCGCGCCCAGGCGACCGTCCTGAGAGCCGTGCGCCTGGACGTCGCCCGCGGGGACACCAACCTGGCCTTCCGCCGCCTGGTCGGCATGGACGCACCGGACGCGGCCGCCGAGCTGCTCGGGGTCGACGGCCACACCCTGCTCATGCGCGGCGAGTTCACCGCCATCCAGGCCTTCGCGAGACGTTTTCCGCAGGTCATCGATGCGCACCCGGAGACCTGGTTCATCCTGGCGACGGAGCGCTGGTTCAACAGTGACGTCGACGCCGCCATGCACTGGGTCGATCGCCTCCTCGGGCTCCCCGACGGCGCCGAGGCGGGTCCGGATCCGGCGCAGTGGGCCTGCGCTCGCATGATGCGGGCCCGGCTCGGTCTGGAGTCGCTGCCTGAAGCGGTCGCGGACGCCCAGGCACTCGTCGACGCCGAGCTCGAGGGCGCCACGCCCCGGGCCGAGCTCCCCCACCTGCTCGCCGAGCTCGGTATCAACCAGACCTGGCTCGGTCACCTCGCTGAGGCCGAGACCAACCTGGTCAACGCGATCCGGCTGAGCAATGCCTGGCACCTGCCGGCCTACGCCGTCGCGGGGATGACCCACCTCGCCACGGTGTTCTTCCTCCAGGGTCGCGAGGACGCGTGCCGCTCGGTTGCCGCCGAGGCGCTCGAGACCATCGACCGCAGGCTGGCCTGGCGTCCCCGGTTCGCGGCCCACCGCGCACAGCTGGTGCTCCAGCTGGCCAACCTGTCCGGCCTGCCCTGGGCCAAGGCCTCCGACGAGCGGCCGCAAGGCGACAACTACGTGCACACGGCCGATCTGACCCTGGCCTTCTGGACCCGCATGCGTGACGCCCGGTTGGCGCTGGTGGACGGGTCGGTGATGAATGCCGAACGGCTGCTGCAGACGCCCATCGAGGCACCGAGCCTGCCCGAGCACGTGCGCGCGGTCGTCATCATCGAGCGCGCCTTCCTGGCCGCGCTGGCCGAGGACCGCCAGACCCTGGTCGGCCTGACCCTCGCACTCGAGGAGCTGGGGCTCAGCGGCGAAGCGGCCCTGTTGCGAGGCCTGTACGCCGACCTGACCGGCGACCGGCGGGCGGCCACCGACCACTTCAGCACGGCCGCGGCCACGGTGCGCATCAACCAGCCACCCTGCCGGGCGCTCGCCCTGACCTGCGAGGCGCAGCTCCGGGACGCCCTCGGCGAGCGGGACGCCGCCCTCCGGGCGCTGCAGACCGCGGTCACCATCACCGAGGTCCGCCGCAATGCCGTCCCCTTCCTCGGCTGGAGTCGCCAGGGGACGTCGCTGCACGTCCTGCTCGAACGGCTGCACCGGCGTTCACCCGAGCCCTGGCTCGCCGAGCTGTTGGCTGCCGGGGAAGGACAACCGGGGATCGTCGCAGTGCTGGCGCCGTGGACGCCCACGGTGCGCGAGCGCACCAGCGGGCCCGACCCGATGTTCCTCCCGGAGCTGACACCTCGCGAGCGCGAGGTGCTCCACGAGCTCGCCCGTGGCTCGACCTATGCCGACATCGCCGTCAACCTGTTCGTCTCGGAGAACACCGTCAAGACGCACGTGTCCAGCCTCTACGGCAAGCTCAGCGCCTCGCGGCGCAGCGAGGCTCTCGCGGTGGCCCGCAACCTGAACCTGCTGTAGGCGCGGGCCACTCGACCACCCCTCGTGAGACTGGCTCAGTCCCGCGACATCGCCGCCTGCAGGTGCGCCTCCACATCGACGTAGGCGTCATCGGCGACGTCGAAGACGACCTTCACCAGCTTCCCACCGGTGAACTCGAACCTCGAGCCGGCGTACTCCTTGGTCACGGCGTCACCGCTGTCGTAGCCGATGCAGAGCCCCTCGCCGCAGAGCGAGAAGTGCCCCATCACCGTGCGGATCTCCTGCTCGGCGACCACCTCGTCGTCGATGTAGAGCTTGAGCGGTCCGACGCCCTCGCGGTACTCGCCCATCCGCTCCTTGGTGAACTCGACGCCGATGACGTGCGAGCCCGAGGTAGGAGCGGGCGCGGAGATGAGGTCCTCGGGCGGGATGCCGAGGAAGTTGTAGGCATAGGTGACCTTGCCGTCCTTGATGAACAGCGAGTGCCCGCCGAACCGGGACCCGTGGGCGAACATCACGCCCTGGGTGTCCGGGGTCAGCTCCACCTCGGCGAGCGCCTTGTAGGACACGTTGTGCACGTTGGCCGCGGAGCGCTCGGGGATCTCCGAGGTGCCTGGGTAGTAGATGTACTGGCCGCTCGGCGGGACCCCGACCTTGAACTCCATCGCGACGAACGTCTCGAAGTCCTTCGGGTTGCCGATGATCTGGAGGTCGTTGAGCGGAAGGACGTCGTTCGCCTTCGCCTCGGCCATCCAGATGTCCTTCATCTCCTCCAGCTTCTGCGGGTGCGTCGGAAGCGAGGTCGTGCGCCTCGGACCGGTCCACGTCGGTGTGGAAGAGCTGCCACACGTCCTTGTCGAACCCACTGATGCCGCTGACCGGGCCGTGCTCGGCGACCGCCTTCCAGCCCTCGTGCCAGATGCCACGGCTGCCGAGCATCTCGTAGTACTGCGTCTTCTTCGCGGTCGGCGCCTCCGGCGTCGTTGAAGGAGTAGACCATCGAGACGCCCGACAGCGGCGTCTGCTCGTAGCCGTCGAAGACCTCGGGCATCGTGACGCCGCAGGCCTCGTAGATCGTGGGCACGATGTCGGTGCAGTGGTGGTACTGGTGCCGCACCTCGCCGCGAGCCTGGATCCCCTTCGGCCAGTGGATGACCAGCGGGTCGCACACGCCGCCCTGGTAGGTGTACCGCTTGAACATCCGGTAGGGCGTCGAGAACGCCGTCGCCCAGCCGGTCGGGTAGTGGTTGTAGGTGTCCGGGACTGCCGAGCTGGTCGACCATCGTCAGGTTCTGGGCCAGGTCGTCGGGGTAGCCGCCGAAGATCTTGCCCTCGTTGACCGAGCCGTTGGGGCTGCCCTCGCCCGACGCGCCGTTGTCCGCGCAGTAGAAGATGATCGTGTTCTCGAGCTGACCGGACTCCTCCAGGTAGTCGACGATCCGGCCGACCTGGGCGTCGGTGTACTCCGAGAAGCCGGCGTAGACCTCTGCCATCCGGCAGAACATCGCCTTCTCCTCGTCGTTCAGCTCCTCCCAGGGACGCACCCAGTCGGTCTGCGTGTAGGTGCCGTCCGGCATCGGGTTGATGGGCGTGAGGTCGGTGCCCTCGGGCAGGATGCCGCGCTCGATCATCCGGGGCAGCACCCACTCGCGGTAGGCCTCGTAGCCGTCGTCGAACATGCCCTTGTACTTCGCGATGTACTCCTCGGGCGCGTGGTGCGGGGCGTGGTTGGCGCCCGGGCAGAACCACAGGTACCAGGGCTTGTCGGGCTCGGTCTGCTTGCTGTCCCGGATCATCCGCAGCGCCTGGTCGGCCAGGTCCTTGGACAGGTGGTAGCCGTCCTCGGGCCCGTAGGGCTGGTCGATGTACTTGTTGTCCTCGGCGAGCGAGGGGATACCAGTTGTTGGTCTCGCCGCCGATGAAGCCGTAGAACCGGTCGTAGCCCTGGCCCAGCGGCCAGCGCTTCTTCGAGGCGCCCGCCGTCCACTCGTCGATCGGGATGTTGTGGTTCTTGCCGACCCAGTAGGTGCTGTAGCCGGCCTCGCGCAGCACGTTGGCCATCGTCGCGTTGGTCGGCGGGATGTGGGAGCTGTAGCCGGGGAAGCCGGTCGAGGACTCCGAGATCGTCGCGAAGCCGTTCTGGTGGTGGTTGCGCCCGGTCAGGAACGTCGAGCGGGTCGGCGAGCAGAGCGCCGTGGTGTGCCACTGCGAGTAGGTCAGCCCGCCCGCGGCGAGCCGGTCCATCGTCGGCATGTTGATCCGCCCGCCGTACGGCGACCAGGCCGCCTGGCCGGTGTCGTCGTACAGCACGACGAGCACGTTCGGTGACCCTTCTGGCGCCTTGTCCGGCAGGAACGCGTCCCAGTCCGGGGTGGAGTCCCGGACGTCGAGCTCGATCTTGCCCTGGAACTCACGGGTCATGGGGTGCCCTCCGAGGTCGTGCCGTCCAACGGCTGGTGGACCTCAAGGCTCTGCGCGCCCGAGTGCGGTCACATCACCCGATTACGGTGAGGGGAGCAGGCCCGGCCCGCGCTTGGGTGAAGAGTGCCGACCGACGAGGACCAACGAGCACGCGCCTGGTTGCTCCCCTCGATGCGCGGGTACCAGCGCTCCTGGGTGCGCATCGACGTGCTGGCCGGTCTGGCCGCCGGGACGGTCGTCATCCCCCAGGCGATGGCCTACTCCACGATCGCCGGACTGCCGGTGGAGATCGGGCTCTACACGTGCATGCTCCCGATGCTCGCCTACGCCCTGCTGGGTGGCTCCCGGGCCCTGAGCGTCTCGACCACCTCGACCATCGCCGTGCTCGTCGCCGCCACCCTCGCCGATCTCAGCCCCCGGAGTGCGGACGACCTGCTGAGGGACGCGTTCACGCTGACCTTCCTGGTCGGCCTCAGCCTCCTGGCCATGCGCGCGTTCCGCCTGGGGTCCCTCGTCGAGAACATCAGCCCCGCGACCCTGACCGGGATCAAGATCGGTGTCGGTCTCACGGTCGCCGCCAGCCAGCTGCCGAACCTGCTGGGAGTGCCGGCCGACCCGGACGCCGACGGCTTCTTCAGCAAGGTCGCCGATGCCGTCTCGCAGATCCCCGATGCGAACGCGGCGACCGTGGCCGTCTCGGCCGGCAGCATCGGCCTGCTCCTCGTGCTCCGGCGGCTGGCGCCGCAGGTACCCGGTCCACTCGTCGTCGTGGCCCTCGGGATCGCGCTCGTCGCGTTCACCGACATCGAGGAGCACGGGCTCACGCTCATCGACGAGGTGCCCACCGGCCTACCGACACCGGTGCTGCCCGTGTTCGGTGACGTGTTCGACCTGCTGCCCGGCGCCCTGGCGATCGCGATCATGGCCTTTCTCGAGACGGTGCTGGTCGCCCGGACCAACCGGCAGCGGTCGGAGCCCCAGATCGACACCGACCAGGAGCTCCTGGCGACCGGTGTCGCCGCACTCGCCGGCGGGCTGACCCAGACCCTCCCCCCTGCCGGAGGCTTCTCGCAGAGTGCGGTCAACATGCGATCGGGAGCCAAGTCCCAGCTCTCGGGGATCGTGACAGCCGTGCTGGCGGTCCTGGTCGCTCTCTTCCTCGCCCCCTTGCTGGACGACCTGCCGAGCGCGGTACTGGCCGCGATGGTGATGGTCGCGATCGTCGGGCTCCTCAGCCCGGCGGAGATCGTGCGCTACGCGCGCATCGACCGTGCGGAGATGTGGGTCGCGGTCGTGGTGGCCGGCGTGGGCCTCACGGGTGGCATGTTGCTCGGGGTGGCGGTGGGCGTGGGGCTCACCCTGGTGCTCGTCGTGCGGAACCTCAACCGCCCGCGGGTCCGCCCGCTCTACGCACGTCCCGAGGGCGGCTGGACGACCGTGGCGCCGAGCGCTGTCGACGAAACGGCACACCCCGGGGTGCTGCTGCTCCATCTCGACGGCTCCCTCTACACCGGGAACGCCCAGGCCACCCTCGACGACGTCGTCGGGCGAGCGCAGGAGGCCGACCCGCCCGTGCACACCGTCGTGCTGGAGGGCTCCGTGGTCCTCGTCGTCTCGGTCACGATGATCGACACGTTCCGCGCGATGCAGGAGGAGCTGGCGACCGACGGCACGACCCTGCTGCTGACCGGGTTCCCGCCGGAGACCCTCGAGGTGATGCGACGGTCGCGCTGGTTCGCGGAGGCGGAGGCCGCCGGGCTCACCCAGCCGACCGTCGACGCGGCACTGGCCGCGGCGGCGTCCAGGGACCAGGCGTGAGCTGGTCCCACCACCCTGGCTGACGTGACGTTCCCGGATACCCCTACGGGTACGGGCCCGATCGAGTAAGAATGACCTGGGCGCCCCTCTCGCTCTCCCCGTGGCGAGAGGGGCGTTCCTGTGCCGTCAGCTGGTTCCTATCGTCCGTTCGGCCAGCGTGGCGCCGACGAACGACCAGAGTTCCTCGGTTGTTCTGTCGCTTCGTGGCTTCTCGGAGTTTGATGAGGTGCCGACTGAGGCTGTGCGTGGACGGGGGCGCGCCGGCCGATCGGGGGGAGTTGGGGGTCGTCCGGCGGTCCAGATCTTGGAAGCCGGCGAGACGGCCGACGCGAACGCCCTCCGCAAAGGGGTCTGCGGAGGGCGTTCGCCACCTCTCGGGCGATCGCCTCAGTCGAGGTACTTCGCCCAAGGGCCGGTGATGGCGAGGGTGATGCCGGGCGTCTGGATGTTCACGAAGAGCACCTTGCCGTCCGAGGAGAACGCCGGACCGGTGAACTCCGAGAACTCCGGCGCCGCCGGGGTCCCGATGTTGAGCTGGTTGCGGGCGATGGCGTACGTCGGGCCGCCGGGCACGGAGCTGAGGACGTGCGAGGCGCCGACGCCGTCCTCGGCCAGGACGAGCGTGCCCCACGGGGTGACGCTGACGTTGTCCGGGCCGTCGAAGACCACTCCGTCGTAGCGCGGGGCCCCGCCCGTCTCGGAGGTGGTCTGGTGCGGGAAGTAGGTCACCAGCGTGATGGTCTGGTCGGCGTAGGAGTAGAACCACACCATCCCGTCGTGCTTGACCGCGTCGGCCGGCAGGTCAGCCGAGTTGAAGGCGAAGCTGTTGACGACGTACACACCTTCATCGGTGCCGAAGACCCCTTCGAACTTCTTGCCGCGCGTGACCTGTCCGTCGGCGAACTGCTTGCGCACCGCGGTGGTCTGGCCGTCGCGGTCGGCCACCTTGACCCACCGCACCGGGAACGGCCGACCGAGCTGCGCCGAGGTCAGGTACGCCACGTCCGGCAGCACCGATCCGTCGTCCATGACGATCGCCATGGCCTCGAGGGTCCCGCTGACGGGGCCCAGCTGGTCGGCGACCCCGGGGCCGAGGCGGAGGCTCCCCGGAGCGGTCCAGCGGTAGAACAGCCCGTTGGGGCCGCTGGCGTCCTCGGAGAGAAACACCCGCTTGCGGCTCGGGTCGACGGCGCACGCCTCGTGCGCGTAGCGACCGAAGGCCTTGATCGGCTTGGGCAGCGTCCGTCCGTCGGCGAAGACCTCGAAGACGTAGCCGTGGTCGAGCGTGTAGGTACCGCTCTGGCCGCTGCCGGACCAGGCCGTGCCGGCCTTGGTCTCGGTCTCCTCGCAGGTGAGCCACGTCCCCCACGGCGTCGGCCCGCCCGCGCAGTTGGTGGAGGTTCCGGAGATGCCGACCCACTCCCCCAGGTTGTGGCCCGAGCGGTCGGTCTCGATGACGGTGCACCCGCCGCCGTTCAGAGCACCCGGGTCGTAGACCGTCCCGGGGAGGTGCGGTACGCCGAGCGCCGCCCCCGCGGGGAGCTCGTGGTTCTGGATCAGGCGCAGGCGCCCGCCGGACGCGTTGAAGACGGCGGTCCCGTCGTGGTTGGACGGCGTCGGCTGGCCGGTCTTGAGCTTGGTCTGGCCCGCGTAGGTCACGACCCGATAGCTGAACTCGGGTGGCAGCGCCAACAGTCCGTTCGGGTCGTCGACCAGCGGCGGGAAGGGACGGTGCGACGTGCCGACGTGCCCGCCGTGCCCACCGTGCCACCGTGCCCGCCGGTGGCCGCCGGGGCTGGCCGCGGCGAGCGAGGGCACCGCCCCCGCGACGACGAGACCGACACCGGCTGCACTACCGGTCAGAACACTGCGACGGGCGATGGACATGGAGGCTCCTCTGGGGTCGACGGGTTCTCCAATCTCGTCCGCCGCGTTCAAACACGACCGGTGCACCGGGGTGACGACTCGGGAAAGCCCGGGTGAACGTCCGAGGCCCGCCTCTGCCTCCAGACGCGTAGAGACGAGTCCCCGGCCAACGGGATGCCCGCCACCGGCGGTAAAACCTCGTGATCGCTGTCGGGCGCTCAGTCCAGCAGCGCGGTGAAGAGGTCGACGTACTCGACCAGCTGCCGGTCGCCCAGGTAGCGATCCTGGACCGTCTCGCGGGCCGCGATCCCGAGCCGCCGGCGGAGGCCGGCATCCCGCATCAGAGTGCCCACCGCCGCCCCGAAGCTCTCGAGATCCCGGGGGTCGTCGAGCAGCACTCCGCTCTCACAGTCGACGATCTGGTCCGGGATGCCGCCGACCCGCGACGCCAGCACGGCGCGCCCCTTCCACATCGACTCCGCCACGGTGAGCCCGAACCCGTCGGCGACGCTCTTGTGGACGACGAGATCCGCATGCCGCTGCAGCGCGTTGACGATGTGGGCGTTCTCGTCCGGGTCGTCGTTGGGGAGCCAGCAGATGTGGATGCGACGCAGGGCGTAGGCGGGCAGCTGCTGCCAGGCGCCCACGCACTCCTGGGCGACCTGGGCGCTCTCCGGGTCGTCGGACGCGACCGCTGGCCGCGGACCGGCCAGCACCAGGTGGACGTCGTTCGGCATGGAGCTCAGCGCCGAGGCGAAGCCCGCGAGCACACCGGCCGCGTCCTTGAGGCGGTCCCAGCGGCCGACCTGGAGCACGTACCGCTCGCCGGCCGGCAGCAGCTCGTCGCTCATCGTGACGCCGGAGTGCCGACGCACGCGCCCCGGCGAGCCGTCGCGCCGGGTGAAGTCCCTGAAGCGGTCGCCGACGTTCCCGGCGATGATGCCGGCCGCGCGGAGGGTCGCCTCCACCTGCTCGGAGGTCAGCTCGCAGTTCTTGGGGCCCAACGGGTCCAGTGAGGGCGGGATGACGAACGTCCGGTAGGGGTTGAGCCAGCGAGGGGCACAGCCGGCCCGCGGAAAGATCACGGCGTCCGCGGCCTCGACGTAGGGACGCAGGAACGACCAGGCCGTCTCGGTGACCCGGGTGGTCATGTCGGTGGCGAGGTGGGAGAGCCAGATGACCTGCGCGCCCAGGTCACGGAGACCCGGCACCAGTCCGGCACTGGTGGCGTCATGCAGGAGGACGAGATCCCCGCGACGCACCTGCCCGGCCATGCGCGCCAGGTTGGTGGCCAGGACGGACTCGTAGAGCTGCCGCTCCTGCTCGCCGAGGCGGCCGGTGTCGCCCACCGAACCGCGGAGGAAGTTGTGCATGCGCTTGGTGATCCGGAAGAACGCCGGACCGCCGTCGAGGACCACCGAGTGCGTGTCGACGCCCGCACCGGGTCCGTGGGCGAGCAGCGCGAAGCATCTCCGCGACGCCGTCTCCGGAGGTGGTCGCCTTCACGTTCCACACCGTCCGGTCGCCGAGCACCCGGCGGCCGCTCTCGGCGTACGCCCTCAGGCGTTCCGCGCGGTCCGGTTCGAGCAGGAGGGCAAGCCGCTCCAGCGGCGACGTCTCGTCCTGCACCCGCCGAAGTGTCACCTCGGTCATGCCGCTGCCTACTTCTCGACCCCGGAAATTCTCCGGCCGCGCAGCGGGTGTGCGGCCAGCCCCTGGGTCGCCCGCCCGGGCATGGAACGAGGTCCGAACGCGGGCAACTTGCGCTCAACGTAGTGGCCGCCGGGCGGGTCTGCAGGCTTCCGGTAGAACGGCGACGGGTGGTGCAGTCCAGTCGCGCTCAGCCCTTGCCACGCTGTCGCAGGATCGCTACGCCCAGGGCGGCCACCCACAGTCCCCAGCCGGTGCTGCCGAGGAGGCCGGCCAGGTCCCAGACCGGGAAGTCCGGGATGGCCGTGGCCATGATGTCGCCCTGGTTCAGGAAGTACAGGACGCTGACGACCAGGCCGCTGACGCCGACCCAGCCGGGCAGCACCTTCGTGCGGAGCACCACGATCGACACGGTGACCGACCAGGCGATCGCCATCAGCTCACCGAGGTGCTCGCCGAGGAGGGCTCCGCCGTACTGGTGCTGGGCCAGCCATGCGGCAGCGACCGCCTCGCGGGTGGTGGCGTCGCCGGCGACGTACTCGCGGGCCAGGGCCGGGACGACGAACACCCAGCGCAGGAAGCCCGCCACCGACAGGACCACGGAGGCGACCCCGACGGCTGGTGGCGGCCCGCAGCACCACGTCGTCCTTGCGGCCCAGAGCCGCGGGGAGCAGCAGCATGGGGACCGCGATCACGCCGTAGGTCCACGCGACGGCGAACCACGTCCAGATCAGGCTGTTGCCGCCGTCGGCGAAGCTGGGCAGCACCACGTCGGCGGGCTCGCGCAGGATGTCGGGCCAGTCGAAGGTCGAGGAGAGGACGGTGGCCGCGGCCCCGAAGGCCAGCGCGCCGATGACGAAGAGCCAGCCGGTCGTACGCCGCAGGGCCCGGCTCGAGTCGAGATCGTTCGACGTGGCCCCGATGGTGAGTGTGCTCATGACAGTTCCTTTCGTGGATGGGATCAGGCGTTCTCGAAGGTCCGGGCGGATGGCCGCGCGGGCTCGGGTTCGGGCAGGGTCGTTCCTTCGATGTCGAGGGTCGGCAGCAGGCGGTCGAGCCAGCTCGGGATCCACCAGTTGCGGTCGCCGAAGAGCTGCATCACGGCCGGGACGAGCAGGAGCCGGATGATCAACGCGTCGATGACGACGGCCGCGGCCATGCCGATCCCGATGATCTTGAGGAAGATCTGGTCGTCGAGCACGAACGCCCCGAAGACGGCGGCCATGATCAGTGCCGCGGCGGTGATCACCTTGCCCGTGGACGCGAGCCCGTCCGTGACGGCCGAGGCGTTGTCACGCGTCCGGAGGTACTCCTCGCGGATCCGGGACAGGAGGAAGACCTCGTAGTCCATGGACAGGCCGAACAGGATCGCGAACATCATCATCGGGATGAACGCCGGGATGGGGGTCGGCGTCGTGATCCCGACGAGGTCCCCGAGCCAGCCGCCCTGAGCGGCGTAGGCCACGACGCCGTACGCCGCGGCGATCGACAGCAGGTTGGACACGGCGGCCTGGGCGGCGACGACCACGGAGCGGAAGACCGCGACCAGCAACAGCAGCGCCAGCAGGATGACGGCCACGATGAACAACGGCAGCCGGTTCTGGATGCTGTTCGTCTGGTCGACGTCGGCCGCGGTGATGCCGCCCACCTTCACCACCACGTCGCTGCCGGCCATGGCGTCGGGCACGACGTGGTCGCGGAGCCGAGTGAGCAGCTGCTTGGTGTCGCCGTCCTGAGGACTCGTGGTCGGCGTGAGGGTGATGAGGGCCGCGTCGCCGCCCGGTGCCGCGATGACCGGTGACACGGCGGCCACGCCCGGCGTGTGCTGCAGGGCCTCGTCGAGGCGTCCGAGATCGGCCAGGGCCGACGCGTCACCGCTGTCGGCGACCAGCACGAAGGCACCGTTGAACCCGGCACCGAACCCGTCGGTCATGAGGTCGTAGGCACGACGGGTGGTCAGGCTGGTGGGGTCGTTGCCGTCGTCGGGGTAGCCGAGGTGGAGATCGGAGATCGGGACGATGAGCACGCCCAGCGCGGCGGCGCCGGCAAGGGCGGCGAGGATCGGGCGGCGCTGGATCAGCCGGCTGTAGCGGTGCCAGAAGCCCTGACCTTCGGTTGCCCGGGAGCGGCGCGGGAACGGGATCCGCAGCCGGTCGATGTTGCGACCGGCGAACCCGATCAGCGCGGGCAGCAGGGTCAGGGCCGCCAGCATCACCGCGGCCACGGTCAGGACCGCGGAGAACGACGACGCCCGGGACGTAGGGCTGGTTCATGGTCAGCATGCCGAGCAGCGAGATGACGACGGTGACGCCGGCGAAGACGACGGACCTCCCCGCGGTCGCCATGGCGGTGGCCGCGGCCTGCCGGGGCTCGGCGCCGGTGTCGAGCTCGCTGCGGTAGCGGGTGAGGATCAGCAAGGCGTAGTCGATGCCGACACCGAGCCCGATCATGATCGCCACGGAGCTGGCCCACTCGGGGACGTCGATGACGTTGGCGATCAGCTTGCCGCCGGCCAGGCCGATCCCGACGCCGAACAGCGCGGTGGCGAGCGGCAGGCCCATGGCGACGAGCGACCCGAAGGCGATCAGCAGGATCAGCGCGGCGATCGCGAGCCCCGGACCCTCGGCGCCCATGCTGCTGGACTGCACGTTCTCGATGGCCTGCCCGGACAGCTCCATCTGGACGCCGGCCGCCCGGGCGTCCGCGGCGAGGTCGACCATGTCGGAGGCGACGTCGACGGGGAAGCGGGCGCCCGTGGTGTCGAGCTGGACGACGGCGTACGCCGTGGTGCCGTCGGCGGACACCTGACCCGCTCCGGCTGCGTCCCACGGCGAGACCACGTCGACCACGTGGGGCAGCGCGCGGAACCGGTCGACCACGGGCTCGGCCACGGCTGCGCACGGCCGTCGGACCCGACTCCCTCGTCGTCGTGGACGACGACGGTGACGGTGTCGCCGGCCCGGTCCGGGAACCGCTCGTCGAGGAGCTCGACGGCGGCCTTGGAGTCCGTGCCCGGCGAGAGGAACTCCTGCTTGCTCTCTCCTCCGAACATCGACCCGGCCAGCGTTCACGGACACCAGGACGGCGACCCAGGCGCCGACGACCAGCCACCGGTGCCGGTACGACCACGAAGTGATGTGCTGCAACATGTCTGACGCCCTCCGTCGATGTGTGCACGCCGCTCGGCGTCGAGTACCGATGGTGGGAGCTGCCGCTGACGGGGCGCTGACGATGCGGGCCCGCTGCCGTCAGGAGCCCGTCAGCGACCCGGTGCAGGGTCGGGCCATGAACGACGAGCGTCCGGGTGCCGTGATCCGAAAAGCCATCGGCGGCGACGTCGCCGCCATCTCCTGGATCGTCGACGGCGCCGACCGCGCCGACGACCCGCTCGTGGTCGTGATGGCGGCGCTGCTGGAGCAGGCGCCCACCCGGCTGGCCCGCGCCCAGGACCTCGCCGTCAGCAGCCGGGACCGGCAGGCCGTGGCGATCGCCCGCGCGCACCTGGCCGGCGACGGCGAGCTGGTCGACGCCCTGGCTCGCGACCACCTGGTCACCTATCCCGACAGCCTCATCGTCTCGTGGATCGCCTCCGGCACCGGGTCGGCCTAGGCTCCGCTTACCGATGACCGCGATCACGCCCACCGTGCCGGTCCGGACACTGAGTGCCCGGACGCTGGGCGCGCTCGCCGTCGTGGGCGTGGTCCTGGCGTTCTCGCTGAGCTCGACCCTGGTCAAGCGGGCCGAGACCCCGGGCGTGCTGCTCGCGTTCTGGCGGTTGGTGACGGTGACCATCATCTGGCACGTCTACCTGCGGATGACCGGCCGGCGGGTCACGCTGCGCGACGTCCGCCAGGCGTTCGTCCCGGGTGTCTTCTTCGGGCTCAACCTCGCCATCTTCTTTGCCGGAGCCACCCACAACAGCGTCGCCAACGCGGCCCTCATCGGGTCGCTCGCGCCGTTCCTCATCGTCCCGGCCGGCGCGCTGCTCTTCCACGAGTACTTCAACTCCCGCGCGCTGGTGTTCGCCCTCGTCGCCTTCGGCGGCGTGGTGATGGTGCTGCTGAACGCGCCCGCGAACGGCGACGCCTCGCTCCGCGGCAACGTCTTCGGCTTCATCGGCGATGCTGCTCTGGACCGGGTACGTCGTGTCGACGCGCTACTTCCGTCGCGACATGGAGGTCGCGACGTTCATGGCGACCGTGAGCCCGATCGGCGCGGTCGCGGTGCTCCCGCTGGCGCTCGCCAACGGCGATGTCCTCGGCCTGAGCAGCACCGGCTGGACCTACATGCTGATCCTCAGCCTGCTCACCGGTGTCTGCGCGCACGGCATGCTGGTCTACGCCCAGCGCACCATCCAGATCGGCACCATCGGGATCGCCCAGGTCGCGCAGCCGGCCCTGGCCGTGGTGTGGTCCTTCCTCCTGCTCGGCGAGCATCTGCAGCGACCCGCAGGTGGTGGGCATCGCGGTGGTCATGACCGGACTGTTGGGCTTCCTGGTCCTCAACGAGCGCCGAGGTCGCGACCGGTCCGACCGTCGTACCCACTGCGCGTCGGTCCGATCGTGATCCGTGATGAAGTGCGAGGCGGCCTCCATCCGGCGGTCCGCCTCGGTCCAGGAGCTCGCCGGCCTCGGCCTCGCCGCCGGACTCGGCCGCCAGCCGGGCGAGGGCGTCCAGCGCGAAGACCTCGACGTGGGCGGCGTCCTGCTCGCGCGCCTCGGCGAGGAGAGCGACCAGACGATCCTGGGCGAGCGGCCCGCCGTCCACCGCGTCGAGGGCGGCCAGGAGGCACTCGCCGAGCAGCGCCTGCTCGCCGCCGCCGGCGTCCCGGTGCCACGCGGCCGCAGACTCCAGCGCCGCACGGGCCCCGAGCGGATCCCCCTCGGCCCGCAGCGCCCGGCCCAGGTGCACCCTGGTCAAGCGCAGCCAGCCGCACGTCGCCGGTCGCCTCCGCCTTGTCGATCGAGGTCCGCAGGGTGGCGACTCCGGCGGCGTAGTCGCCCGCCTGGCACTGCGCCCGGCCCAGGCTGGACAGCTGGTAGGCCTCGGTCTGGAGGAACCCGAGCCGGTGCGAGGTCTCCACCGCTGACGTGAGGTGGACGACGGCGTCCCCGAACCGGTGCTGGACGCGCGCCAGCTCGCCCGTGATCGCCTCCCCGCGAGCGTGCAGCCACGGGTCGTCGACGACCGCCAGCCAGCGCTCGACCTCGGCGACCGCCTCGACGCTGCGCGGCTCGTCCGCCGCGGAGATCGCGGCCCGGGCGGCGAACAGGGCGGTGGCGGCCTGGTCCCACGGCCGGTCCAGCCCGTCGTAGATCGCCCGGCTCCGGTCGGTGAGCGCCAGTGCCTCGCGGAACTCGCCGTGGTGCGACACGACGTACGCCAGGTAGTAGGCGCACCGGGCCCGCAGGTCGGGATCGTCGCTCGACTCGGCGAGGTCCGTGGCGGCGTCGACGTGCTCCCGCGCCAGGGCGAGGTCACCCGTCGACGCCTCGATCCAGCCGGCCAGGAGCAGGGCGACGGCCCGCTGGCGGGCCGTGTCGAGCCCGGCCGCCGCGTCCAGGGCGGCCACGATCCGCTCGGCGCCGCGGCTGTCGCCGAGGACGACCCAGGCCCAGCCGAACCCGGACGCGAGGTCGAGGGCCCGCAGCGGGTCGTGCCCGACGCTCCACGCGAGGGCCGCGTCGATGTTCGCGCGCTCGGTGCGGGCGAACCGGAGGTGCTCGTCCTGGTCGGCGCTGCGCACGCCGGACGTGGACCCCGCCGCGAGGTCGGCGTACCAGCGGGCGTGCGACTCGAGCGCCAGCTCGGCCTCCCCCGCTTCGGCCATCGCCTCCAGCGCGAACGCCCGGATGCTGTCCAGCAACCGGTAGCGAGGTCCGCCGTCGGCACCCGGGTCGTCGTGGAGGGTGACCAGCGACCGGGTGACGAGCCGGTCCACCACGTCGATCGTCGCGGCGGCCGGCACGCCGAGCGCCTCGAGGACGAACTCCACCGCCGGCAGCGGCGCACCGCCGGCGAACGTCGCCAGCGCCCACAGGCCCCGCTGGTCGTCGGGGAACAGGAGCTCGTAGCTCCACCCGATGGTCGACCTCAGCGACCTGCGGCGCTCGGGCCGACGGCTGCTGGGGTCCTTCAGGACGCTGAACCGGTCGTCGAGGCGCCGGGTGATCTCCTCGACGGTCAGGGTCCTGGTGCGCGCCGCCGCGAGCTCGATGGCCAGCGGCAGGCCGTCGAGGGACCGGCACAGGTCGAGCACGCGCTCGTCGTCGCGCGCCGTGCCGGTGAGCCTCGAGGCGCGACGTCCGAACAGCTCGACCGCGTCGGGCAGCTCGAGGGGCGCGAGCTCGACCACGCGTTCCCCGTCGATCTCGAGCGGGAGCTGGCTGGTGCACAGGATGCGCAGGGCCGGGGCGTGGTCGAGCAGCCGGACCGCGAGGTCGGCGGCCACCTCCACGACGTGCTCGCAGTTGTCGAGGATCACGAGGGCGGAGCCGGTCCGGAGCCGTTCGAAGAGGGCCGCCTCACTGCCGGGTCCGTGCAGCGCCGCGATGAGTACGTCGACCACGTCCGCGCGGGTCACCGTGTTCTCCAGCCGGGCCAGCCAGACGGCGTCGACCGCGTCCGATGCCAGCAGCCGCCGGCCGACGTCGAGGGCGACCGCGGTCTTGCCGATCCCACCCGGACCGATGACCTCGACCAGCCGCTCCCGCGACAGCAGCTCGGCCAGCGCCTCCACGTCGGCGTCGCGGCCGACCAGTCCGGCCGACATCGACGGGAGGTTGCCCCGCGGAGTGCCGGACCCGTCGGACGCTGCCGTCGCCGGACCCGCCGCGACCTCCTGCGCCAGGATGTCCCGCTCCAGCCGTTGCAGGGCCGGCCCGGGGTCGAGGCCGAGCTCCTCACCCAGCTGGGTCCGGACGCGCTGGTAGGCGGCCAGCGCGTCGGCCTGCCGCCCGGTCCGGTAGAGCGCCGTGATGAGCAGCTCCCACAGGCCCTCATGGAACGGGTGCTCCGCGACCGCGCCCTCGAGCTCGCCGATCACGCTGCCCGCCCCACCGAGCTCGAGCCGCGCCCAGAACCTGACCTCGAGCAGGGTCGTGTGGGCCTCGTCGACGCGGGTGCGCGGAACGCTCGCCCACTCGGCGTCGCCGGCCACCAGGAGCGGCGTTCCCCGGAACAGCCGCAGCGTCGAGCCGCACAGGTCCGCCGCCTGCTCGGGCTCGCCACCCTCCCGAAGCCGCGCTGCGGTCGCGGCGGCCCGCTGCACCGCGAGCACATCCACGTGGTCCGCCTCGACCTCGAGCGCGTAGCCACCGTCGCGGCTGACGAGGGACGCCGGTCCGAGGGCGCGCCGGAGCATCGCGACCTTGGACTGCAACGTGTTGCGCCGGACCTCGGTGGTCGTCGACGCCCACAGGTCCTCGACGAGGCGCTCGGCGCTCACGAGCTCACCGGCCTCGAGGGCGAGCCGCGCCAGCAGCTCCGACGACTTGCCGCTCGGCACTTCGACCTGCGCGCCGTCGACCCTGACCTCCAGGGGTCCCAGCAGCGCGACGTCCAGCACCCGACGAGACTAGGGCGTGTCCTGGGCCGACCAGACGTGTCGCCGCGCTGATCGCGCCGGGCGCGGTGCCGCGCTACTCTGGCAGAACTTGGTCGTCCCGGTCCTCGACGGCGCATCCCCGCACGTCGCCGGAGGGCCTGTGACCGAACTGACCCACATCGCGGTCCCGCCCGGCGCGGCGGCCCGGGCCGCCAGCTCCTACACCGAGCTGGCGCAGCTCGTGCGCCAGGGCGGACTGATGTCGCGCCGGTACGTCTACTACTGGGGCCAGTTCGTGTGCGGCGCCCTGGCGCTGGCCGGGCTCGTCCTCGCGATGATCTGGCTCGGCAACTCGTGGTTCCAGCTGATCGTCGCCGGGCTGATCGGCTGCGTGCTGTCCCAGTTCGGCTTCCTCGGCCACGACGCGGCGCACCGGCAGATCTTCAAGAGCGCGGCCT
Source organism: uncultured Actinomycetota bacterium (assembly GCA_963734355.1). GTDB lineage: Bacteria > Actinomycetota > Actinomycetes > Propionibacteriales > Nocardioidaceae > Nocardioides. The sequence continues at coordinate 195,573 of CAVTHU010000052.1, read as the reverse complement.
GGAACGAATGGACCGCACGGCTGGTGTCCGGTGCCGTGCTCGGCCTGAGCTACGGCTGGTGGCGGGGGAAGCACAACAGCCACCACGCGGCCCCCAACCAGGTGGGCCGGGACCCCGACATCTCCTCCGGACTGCTGGCGATGACAGGGGAGCTCGCCGGGCGGCGTACCGGGCTGGCCCAGTGGCTCACCCAGCGGCAGGGCTGGCTGCTGTTCCCGTTGCTGACCCTCGAGGGGCTGAGCCTGCACGTGGGTGCGCTGCGGCAGCTGTTCTCGTCGCGGGACTCGCACCGGGCGCTCGAGGTGACGATGATCGTGCTCCGCCTCGGCGGCCTCGTCGCGCTGCTGGTGCTCCTGCTCCCCCTGGGCAAGGCGGCGGCGTTCCTCGCCGTGCAGGTGGGGGTCTTCGGTTTCCTGCTCGGTGGATCGTTCATCCCCAACCACATCGGGATGCCGATCGTCCCGCGAGGTGCCCGGATCGACTTCCTCAACCGACAGGTCCTGATGTCGCGCAACATCCGCGGGAACGCCCTCGTCGACGCGGCCATGGGGGGTCTCAACTACCAGATCGAGCACCACCTCTTCCCCAGCATGCCCCGTCCCCACCTGAAGCTGGTCCGCCCCGTCGTCCGCGACTACTGCGCCGTCCGCGACGTCACGTACACCGAGGTCGGCTTCTTCGCGTCGTACGCCGCCGTCGTGGACCACCTCAACAACGTGGGGATCGGTGACCGCAACCGGTTCGACTGTCCGATGGCAGCGCAGCTGCGGGACTGAGGTGGCCCCGGTGTCGATCCTCAAGCCGCGCGCATCGCGCTGCTCTACATCGGGCAGCCGAAGCACTGAGCCGAGCGAAGGCGAGGGCGGCTGATCGACGGCTAATTGAGGCGACGCTGTCGGCGTCGGCTGGAAGGATCTTGGGCGATGTTCGCCACGATTCTTCGCCAGACTCGTCCTCCCTCCCCGCTGGCTGGTCGGCTCGCCATCCAGTCGCTGCTGTTCGCGCTGGGCCAGGGCACCTTCATGACCGGGTCGGCCGTGTTCTTCACCCAGATCGTGGGGCTCAGCGCGGCCCAGGTGGGCCTCGGCCTCACCATCGCGGGTGTCGCGAGCTTCATCACGGCGTGGCCCGCGGGCAAGCTGGTCGACCGGTTCGGCCCGAAGCGGTGCTGGGCCGTGAGCGCGGCCGGGCAGGCGAGCCTGTTCACGCTCTGGCCGTTCATCGACGGGTTCGGCGGCTACGTCGCGATGGCGGCCACCATGGAGATCGTCGGGTCGCTGGGCGGGGCGGCCTACGGCGCCTACACGATCGACGTGCTGCCGCCCGACGAGCGGGTGATGTCGCGGGCCTACATGTACTCCGCGCTCAACGTGGGATTCACGCTCGGCTCCCTGCTGGGCGGTGTGGCGCTGGCGTTCGACTCCAACACCCTGCTGCGCGGCATTCCGTGGTTCACCACCCTGGCGTTCCTGATCAACGCGCTGGCGATCCTGCGGCTGCCCAACGCACCACACGACGAGCGGACGCCGCAGGAGCGCAAGGTGAAGCTGCCCGGGCCGGGGCCGCTGCGCAACGTCGGCTGGATGGCCAGCACCTTCTTCATCGGCGTGCTCTGGACCAACCAGGTCCTGCTCAACATCGTGATCCCGCTGTGGCTGGTGCAGGAGACCGACGCCCCACGGGTGCTGCTGGCGTTCCTGTTCGGCACCAACACCGTCATGTGCATCTTCCTGCCGATGGCCGCCGCGCGCGGTGTCAAGGACGTCCCCACCGCGCTCCGGGCGATCCGGTTCTCGATGACCTTCTTCGTCGTCTCGTGCCTCATCACGGCCTACACCCACGACACCGTCGGCTGGGTGACCATCGCGCTCGTGTGGCTGGGCCACGTCACCGTGACAGGGGCGGAGCTCTACCTCTCGGCGGCCAGCTGGTCGTTCGAGGCCGAGCTGATGGACCCCGACCGTCGCGGTGAGTACCAAGGCGCCGCCGAGCTCAGCGGAACCCTCGGCCGGGTCTGGGCCCCGGCCCTCTACACGTTCCTGGCGATGACCTGGGGCACCGTCGGCTGGCTGCTCATCGCCACGATCGTGGTCGTCGCCACCGCGGCGCTGCACCCGTCCGCACGCCGGGCGCAGCGGTTCCTGCGGGAGCACGGGGTGGATCGAGACCGCGCCGGACACCCTGTGACCGCGCTGTGACGGTGCAGCTGGTCCTGCACCGGCCACCCCTCCCCGCGTAACGATGCTGGCTCCCGCTGGCACGATGTGTCGCGGACCATGACCGAATCAGCCAGGAGGTAGCCATGCCCGTGACGCGAGGCTTCTTGGGCCGCAGGCGCGGCCACGAGCGCCGGCTGCCGCCCGGACAGTACGACACCGGCTCGAGCTGGCCGGTGCTGACGGCGGAGGCGACGCCGAAGCTCGACACGTCTCTCTGGTCCATGACGGTGGACGGCCTCGTCGAGCGGCCGACCACGTGGTCGTGGGACGAGATCCACCAGCTGCCGGACTCGTCGTACTTCGGCGACATCCACTGCGTGACCACGTGGTCGAAGTTCGACGTGGCGTTCCGCGGCGTGAGCGTCGACGTGCTGCTCGAGGCGGCCGGACCGCTGCCCGAGGCGGCGTACGTGATGGCGCACTCCACCACCGGCTACACCACCAACCTGCCCATGTCCGACGTGGTGGACGGCAAGGCCTGGGTGGTCTGGGAGTACGGCGGGAAGCCGCTGCCGCGCGAGCACGGCGGGCCGGTCCGGCTGCTGGTGCCGCACCTGTACTTCTGGAAGTCCGCGAAGTGGGTCTCCCGGCTCGAGCTGATGGCCTCGGACCGGCCGGGCTTCTGGGAGCAGAACGGCTACCACGACCGCGGCGACCCGTGGCTCGAGCAGCGCTACCAGGGCGACTAGGGGCGCTACTGACATGAGTGCGATAGACGACGTCCAGGCGGTCGAGACGGCGTGGACGACCGGGATCGTGATCGAGAAGTCGCTGCCCACGCCGGACACGGTCGAGCTGCGGATGCACGTCGAGGACCGGCAGCGGCACTGGCCGGGCCAGCACTACCTGATCCGGCTCCGCGCGCCCGACGACTACACCGCCCAGCGCTCCTACTCGGTCGGCTCGGACGACGACGACCCGCTCGTCGAGTTCCTGGTCGAGAGGCTGCCGGACGGCGAGGTGTCGATGTTCCTGGCCGACGAGGCCGAGGTCGGCGACGTGCTCGAGATGCGCGGTCCGATCGGGCGGTGGTTCACGTGGGACGTGCGCACACCGGCGCTCTGCCTGGTCGGCGGCACCGGCGTGGTGCCCGCTGTCTCGATGCTCCGCACCGCCCGCCGGCTCGGCCGCACCGACCTCCTGCGGGTGGTGGCGGTCGGCCGCAACCCGGAGATGTTGCCGTACGCCGCCGAGCTCGGCCGCGCCGGCGCCCTGCTCGCCTACACCCGGCACGAGACCCCGGACCGGCCCGCCGGCGCCCCCACCGCTGCCGAGCTGACGTCCGCTGCTCGACGGCGTCGACCTGGCCTATGTCTGCGGCTCGGCCCGGTTCGCGTCGTACGCCGAGACACTGCTGGTCGACTGCGGTGTCGAGCCGCAGGCGATCCGGGTGGAGCGGTTCGGGCCGACCGGGTAGTGCAGCGGTCGGTCGACAACTGCTGGACCGAGGTCCCTAGGCTCGCCCCATGAGTGACTACGACGTCGCGAAGGTCCGGGCCCACTTCCCAGCTCTGGAGAGCGGGCTGGCGTTCTTCGACGGGCCGGGTGGGTCGCAGACACCCGACGTGGTCGGCGAGGCGGTGCGGAGCACGCTGGTCGGGCCGCTGAGCAACCGCGGCGAGCTGACCGTCGCCCAGGACAACGCCGAGAGGGCGGTGGTCGAGGCCCGCGCGGCGCTCGGGGACCTGCTCGGTGCGGCACCCGATGGAGTCGTGTTCGGGCGCAGCTTCACCCAGCTCACCTTCGACATCAGCCGGGCGATGGCCAAGGAGTGGGGGCCCGACGACGAGGTCGTGGTGACCCGGCTCGACCACGACGGCAACGTGCGGCCGTGGGTGATCGCCGCCGCGGCGGCCTCGGCGACGGTGCGGTGGGTCGACTTCGACCCCGAGACCGGCGAGCTGTCGATGGAGTCCCTGGAGGACGCGCTCACCAACCGGACGAAGCTGGTCGCGGTCACCGGGGCCTCCAACCTGATCGGCACCCGACCCGACCTGCCCGCGGTCGCCGAGCGGGCGCACGCGGTCGGCGCGTGGTTGTACGTCGACGCGGTGCACCTCACCCCGCACGCCACCCTGTCGCTGGCTGGGTCGGGCGCAGACTTCGTCGGCTGCTCGACGTACAAGTTCCTCGGCCCGCACGCCGGCGTGGTGGCCGGGCGCGTGGAGCTGCTGGAGCGGCTGCACCCGGACAAGCTCGTGCCCGCGTCGGACGAGGTGCCCGAGCGGTTCGAGCTCGGGACGCTGCCCTACGAGCTGATGGCGGGCGCCACCGCCACGGTCGAGTTCATCGCCGACCTCGCGCCCGGTGCGGCCACCGGCCGGCGGGAACGGCTCGAGGCCTCGATGGCCGCGGTCGAGGCGCACGAGGACCGGCTCCGGGCGCGGGTCGAGGAGGGGCTGCGGGCACTGCCCGGCGTCACGCTGCACTCCCGCGCGGCGACCCGGACGCCCACGGTGCTTGCGACGTTCGCGGACCACGACGCCGGCGACGTCTCCCGGCACCTCGCCGGCCTGGGCATCAACGCGCCGGCCGGCACCTTCTACGCCTACGAGCCCGCGAAGCGGCTCGAGCTCGGGTCGGACGGCGGGCTGCGGGTCGGCCTGGCGCCGTACTCCGACGACAGCGACGTCGACCGGTTGCTGGAGGCGCTCGCGGCGTACCTGTGAGGCGCCGGTCAGGCGTTGCAGTCGGCTGCCGCCTGGTTGAGCTTGTTGACCAGGTCGTTGTAGTCCGGGTCGTCCACGTCCATGTCGGCCAGCTGCTCGGTGAGGTCGTCGACGTCGTCGCAGGTCGGGTCGGAGCTGCAGGCCGCGACCATGGGTGAGGTGGCGAGGAGCAGGGCGGCCAGGCCGACGAGCTTCATGCGTCGACATTAGGGCGTGCCGGCGCGCCACCGCACGAAGCGATGACGCGCCTGCAGATTCCGTGTCGCCACACGGCGGGCGCGAGCAAGGTCTGCTCGCTACCGTCGCGCTCCCTCCCCAGGGGGCTCCACGTCCTCTGGACCAAAAGGTAAGCGTTTGCAAAGCCGCGCGAAAGGGCCCGCCTCAGAACCACCCGGACGGACCACCCGGGGATGGCCCGCCCGGACCCCGAGGCGCGCAGCTCAGTCGCCGACCGCGTCGGTCCCCCGCTGCACGATCAGCGGGTCGGGCTGCCCGGCGATCTCGGTGTCCTTCCGGTCGATGTACTCGCGAACGTCCATGAGCATGGCGGAACCCAAGGCCGGCCGGTGAACGGAAGGTGTCTGGCACAGTCGGCAACATGACGACCGGTGTGGTGTTCCGACCCCAGTCCCCGCCCGAGCAGCTCCGCGCCGCCGTCGAGGCCGCTGAGGCAGCCGGCGTCGACGAGCTGTGGCTGTGGGAGGACTGCTTCCTCGAGGGTGGGCTGACCACGGCCGCCGCGGCGCTGGCCTGGTCCGACCGGATCACGGTAGGGATCGGGCTGCTGCCGGTGCCGTTCCGCAACCCCGCGCTGGCCGCCATGGAGCTGGCCACGCTGGCCAGGCTGTTCCCGGGCCGGCTCACCGTCGCGCTCGGCCACGGCGTCCAGGACTGGATGCGTCAGGTCGGCGCCGCGGTCGAGTCCCCCATGACGCTGTTGCGCGAGCACACCACCGCGGTCCGCGCACTGCTGGCCGGGGAGACCGTCGACGTGCAGGGCCGGTACGTCGCGCTCGACCGGGTGGCGCTCGACTGGCCGCCGGCCCAGCCGCCCAGGCTGCTCATCGGTGCCCGCGGCCCGAAGACGGTCGCGCTCGCGGGCGAGATCAGCGACGGCGTGCTGCTCGACACGGTCACCGACCCGGACGTCGTACGCCGCGCACGGGAGGCGGTCGGCGGCGCCTACGTCGCGGCGTACACGCCCATCGAGCCGGGCACCTCGCCGGACGCCCTGCGGGCGTGGGTGGCCGAGCTGGATGCCGCAGGCGCCGACGCGGTCATCGTCCAGGGCTCCGACGAGCGGCCCGACCACCGGCCGCTCATCGAGGCACTCACCTCCTCCTGACACACCTGGGCCGGGTCGGTCGCCCGGTCGGACAGACTTCGGCCATTCCGCGGTCGGGCGCCGGGGATGTGGGTGAACATGGTCCAGACCACGGCCGACGTGGACCCGACGACTGCACCCCGGGGAGGCATCGTGTGCGGCAAGCACGTGGCGGAGCGTCCCCGCCGCCGGATCCGCGCCACCGTGCTGGTGACGGCCTGCGTGCTGGCCGTGGAGTTCGCGTTCCTCACCTGGCTCTACCACTTCGACGACGGAGCCCAGGAGCGGTCGGAGGTCACGGCCCGCGCGAGCGTGGCGCTCGCGGGGTGGCACCCGGGCGAGGACCCGGCGCCGGTGGCCCAGGAGCTCGAGGCGCTGGCCGGCAGCGGGGTCGCGGACGCGGACCAGCTGCGCTCCCTGACCTCGGCATGGACCGAGAGCGGCAGCGCGGCGGACACCGAGGCGCTCACGCAGGCCACCGAGGCCGCCGACCGGGCCGCCGCCGCCGAGCTGCGCTCGGCCGACCGCAAGGTCTCGCTGATCCTGGTCGTCGTCCTGCTCCTCGTCTCGTGGGGCTGGTTCGTCTGGTTCCGGCGCCTGGTTCGGCGCCACCGTGACGCGCAGCGCGGCATGACCGAACGCAAGGTCATCGACGCCGGCGAGCGCCGACTGCTCGCGTTGGTGCGCAACAGCACCGACATCGTGGCGGTGATCGACCCGGACTCGACGGCCACGTTCCTCTCTCCCGCGGTGGCCGACCTGGGCTGGTCGCCCGAGGAGCTGACCGGACGGCCGCTGCTCGAGATCGTGTCCCCCCAGGACCAGCCGATGCTCGCCAGGCTCCTGACCGGGACCAGCAGCGACGTGCACTCGCTCCAGCTCCGGATGCGCCGCCGCGACGGACGCGAGCTGGTGATGGAGGGCAGCCTGGTCAACCTGTGCGACGACACGGCCGTCCGCGGATGGGTGCTCACGGTCCGCGACATCACCGAGCGCAAGAGGCTGCAGGAGGACCTGACGACCCAGGCCTTCCACGACTCCCTGACCGGGCTGGCGAACCGGCAGCTGTTCTTCGACCGCGTCGACCACGCCCTGACCCGGCGCGAGGCGCAACCCTGGCGCCCGCTGGCGGTCCTCTCCCTCGACCTCGACGACTTCAAGGACGTCAACGACAGCCTCGGCCACGCGAGCGGCGACGTCGTCCTGCTCGCCGTGGCCGAGCGGCTCACGGCGGCCCTGCGCGACGAGGACACGGCCGCGCGGCTGGGCGGTGACGAGTTCGCCGTACTCATGGAGGACACGGACCTGGCCACCGCGACCCAGGTCGCGAACCGCCTGCTCGCCACCCTCGCCGCGCCCATCGAGATCGACGGCCACCTGCACGTCGTCCGGGCCAGCATCGGGCTGGCCGAGGCCGTGCCCGGGCGGTCCAACGGAACGGACACGATGCGCAACGCGGACGTGGCCGTGGACATGGCCAAGGAGCGCGGCAAGAGCAGCCTGGCGATCTACGACCCGACCTGGCACCGCCACGCCGTCGAGACGTTCGCCGTGCGCCAGGAGCTCGAGATCGCCATCGCGACCGATCAGCTGACCTTGGTCTACCAGCCGATCGTGACCCTGGACACGCACACGATCAGCGGATTCGAGGCCCTCGTGCGGTGGGACCACCCCGAGCGAGGCCTGCTGTCCCCCGACGTGTTCATCCCGCTCGCCGAGCAGAGCGGCCTCATCGTGCCCCTGGACGACTGGGTGCTGCACGCCGCCGTTCTCGGGTGCGCCTCCCTGCAGACGACGGACCATCGCCCGTCGATCGCGGTCAACGTCAGCGCCAAGCAGCTCAGCCAGCCCGGCTTCGACAGCATCGTCCTGGCGAGGCTGGCGGACGCGCGGCTGCCGGCCGACCGCCTGGTGCTGGAGGTCACGGAGTCGGCCCTGCTCGACGAGCTCGACGGGGGTGTCAAGGCTCTCGTCGAGCTGCGGGCCCATGGCGTCAAGGTGGCCATCGACGACTTCGGCACCGGCTACAGCTCCCTGTCGCACCTGGCCCGCCTCCCGGTGGACCAGCTCAAGGTGGACAGGTCCTTCATCGACCAGCTGCGGCGCAGCGACCAGGACGCGTTGCTCGTGTCGACGTTCCTGGCCACCGCCCGGGGCATGCGACTGCTCACCGTCGCCGAGGGCGTCGAGGACTCACACCAGGCCGCGGTGGCTCCACCAGGCCGGCTGCGACCTGGGCCAGGGGTTCCTGTGGTCGCGGCCGGTCGACCTGGCGACGGCCCGGGACCTGCCCAAGAGCCTGTCCCGCCACGTGATCGAGGCCGAGGTCTCCGCCGGCGTCTGAACGCTCTCGGGGCCGCGCCCCTCGCACCTCAGCCACCGCACGTCCGGGAATGCCGGGGCGCCTCGAACTGTTCGGGTAGTTGGCTTTTGAATTACCTATCGAGGAGCGCAGCATGCAGTTCGGGATCTTCACCGTCGGCGACGTGACGCCCGACCCGACGACGGGTCGCACGCCGACCGAGCACGAGCGGATCAAGGCCACCGTCGAGATCGCGCAAGAAGGCCGAGGAGGTCGGGCTGGACGTGTTCGCCGTCGGCGAGCACCACAACCCGCCGTTCATCGCCTCCAACCCCACCGCGACGCTGGCCTACGTCGGCGCGCAGACCGAGCGGATCATCCTCTCGACGGCGACGACGCTGATCACCACCACCGACCCGGTCCTCATCGCCGAGGACTACGCCAAGCTCCAGCACCTGGTCGACGGCCGCGTCGACCTGATGATGGGCCGCGGCAACACCGGCCCGGTCTACCCGTGGTTCGGCAAGGACATCCGCGACGGCATCCCGCTGGCGATCGAGAACTACGCGCTGCTGCACCGGCTCTGGCGCGAGGACGTCGTCAACTGGGAGGGCAAGTTCCGTACCCCGCTGCAGGGCTACACCTCCGCGCCGCGGCCGCTCGACGGCGTACCCCCGTTCGTGTGGCACGGCTCGATCCGCTCCCCCGAGATCGCCGAGCAGGCGGCCTACTACGGCGACGGCTTCTTCCACAACCACATCTTCTGGCCGCCGTCGCACGCCGCCCGGATGGTCGCGCTCTACCGCCAGCGGTTCGAGCACTACGGCCACGGCACCGCCGACCAGGCCATCGTCGGCCTCGGCGGCCAGGTCTTCATGCGCAAGAACAGCCAGGACGCGATCGACGAGTTCCGGCCGTACTTCGACAACGCGCCGGTCTACGGCCACGGGCCGTCGCTCGAGGACTTCACCGAGCAGACGCCGCTCACGGTCGGCTCGCCGCAGCAGGTGATCGAGCGGACCCTCGGCTTCCGGGAGTACGTCGGCGACTACCAGCGCCAGCTCTTCCTCATGGACCACGCCGGCCTGCCGCTGAAGACCGTCCTCGAGCAGCTCGACCTGCTCGGCGAGGAGGTCGTGCCGGTGCTGCGCAAGGAGTTCGCGGCGCTCAAGCCGGCGCACGTGCCGGACGCCCCGACCCACGCCTCGCTGCTGGCCGCCCGCGACGAGCAGTCCGACGAGGAGGAGTCGGCATGACGAAGCTCGTGGTCGTCACCGCCGGGCTGAGCCAGCCCTCGTCGACGCGGATCCTGGCCGACCAGCTCGCCGCCGCGTCGGTCGCGGCCCTGCGGCGCCGGCGGAGCAGCGGTCGACGTCGAGGTCATCGAGCTCCGCGACCTCGCGCACGCCATCACCGACAACCTGCTCACCGGGTTCCCGTCCGGCGCGCTGGCCGACGCGGTCGCGCTCGGTCGCGGCTGCGGACGCGGTGATCGCGGTGACGCCGGTGTTCAGCGCGTCGTACAGCGGGCTGTTCAAGTCGTTCTTCGACATCCTGGAGGACGGCACGCTCGACGGCACGCCGGTGCTGATGGCGGCGACCGCCGGCACCGCCCGGCACTCGCTGGTGCTCGAGCACGCGCTGCGGCCGCTGTTCTCCTACCTGCACGCCGCTCCGCTGTCGACCGCCGTCTTCGCGGCGTCCGAGGACTTCGGCTCCCCCGGCCTGTCCGGCCGGGTCGATCGTGCCGCCGGTGAGCTGGCCGACGCGCTGCTGCGCCGGCCGCGGCTGCGGGTCGTCGACCCGCTCGACGAGGTCACGCCGTTCGAGGAGCTGCTCAACGGCTGACCGGACCGATAGTCGCAGACCTTCGGGACCGTCCCCCGCGTGAGGGTCGTCCCGAAGGTCTGCGACTATCGCGCGGTCACGAGATGACGGCATCGGTGGACGTGCCCAGCCGCTGCCGGGCTGACAGGATCGGTGCCATGCGCCTGGTCGACCTCAGCCACACGATCTCCGACGGACTGATCACCTACCCCGGGCTGCCGGGTCCCGGTGATCTCCGAACACCTGACCTTCGACGCCTCCCATGCGGTGTACGACGAGGGCACCGAGTTCTCCATCGGCCGGATCGAGATGGTGTCCAACACCGGCACCTACCTGGACACGCCGGGCCACCGGCACCGCGGCGGTCACGACCTCAGCGGGCTGACGCTCGAGAGGTGCGCCCTGCTCCCCGCGCTGGTGGTCGAGGGCGAAGCGACCGGCGCCACCGGTCTGGCGGCGTTCGAGGGCCTCGACGTCGCCGGCCACGCGGTGCTGGTGCGCACCGGCTGGGACCTGCACTTCGGCACCGAGGCGTACGGCGCGCCCGAGCACCCGTTCCTCGCCACCGAGGCCGCCGAGTGGCTGGCCGACCAGGGGGTCGCGCTGGTCGGGATCGACTCGGTCAACATCGACGACACCCGCGGCGGCGAGCGGCAGGTGCACACGCTGCTGCTCGAGCGCGAGATCCCGGTCGTCGAGCACCTCACCGGGCTCTCCGCGCTGCCGCCGACCGGGGCGACGTTCACCGCCGTACCTCCCAAGGTCGCCGGGCATGTCGACGTTCCCGGTCCGGGCCTTCGCGACCCTGGCGGGCTGAGTGCCAGGGATCTCAGCCTTTCCCTGACGATCTGGGGTGTTGCAATGGCCCAGATCGTTTGGTTTCCCCGGGTACCCGGGGAAACCAGCACCCGGCGCCCAGGCCTAGTCGACCTTCTGGCCGGCCAGCCGGAGCCAGGTGTCGACGACGGTGTCGGGGTTGAGGGACATCGACTCGATGCCCTGCTCGAGCAGCCACTCGGCCAGGTCGGGGTGGTCGGAGGGGCCCTGGCCGCAGATGCCGACGTACTTGTCCGCCTTCTTGCAGGCCTTGATGGCCAGCTCGAGCATGTGCAGCACCGCCGGGTCGCGCTCGTCGAAGCCGCCGGCCACCAGCGCCGAGTCGCGGTCGAGGCCCAGGGTCAGCTGGGTCATGTCGTTGGAGCCGATCGAGAAGCCGTCGAAGTGCTCGAGGAACTGGTCGGCGATCACGGCGTTCGACGGGATCTCGCACATCATCACGACCTTGAGGTCGTTCTTGCCGCGCTCCAGCCCGTGCTCGCCCAGCAGTCGGATCACGCCACTCGCCTCCTCCAGCGTGCGGACGAACGGGATCATCACCCACACGTTGGTGAGCCCCATGTCGTCGCGCACGTGCCGCAGCGCCTCGCACTCCATCGCGAAGCAGTCCACGAACTCCTCCGAGAGGTACCGCGAGGCGCCGCGGTAGCCGATCATCGGGTTCTCCTCGTCCGGCTCGTACGCCGGACCGGCGAGCAGGTTGGCGTACTCGTTGGACTTGAAGTCCGACATCCGCACGATGACCGGGTGCGGCGCGAACGCCGCCGCCAGCATCGAGACGCCCTCGGCCACCCGCTGCACGAAGAACTCGCGCGGGCCGGGGTAGGCCGCGATCAGCTCCTCGATCTCGCCGCGCAGCCCGTCGTCGAGCGACCCTGCGACCATCCGGGTCGCGCTCGAGGTCGAGCAGGGCCTTGGGGTGGATGCCGATCTGCCGGTTGATGATGAACTCGAGGCGGGCCAGCCCGATCCCCCGGTGCGGCAGCTGGGCGAACGCGAACGCCTGGTCCGGCGTGCCGACGTTCATCATGATCTTGACCGGGATGTCCGGCATCTCGGACGAGCTCGGTCCGCTCGACGGTGAAGTCGAGGAGGCCGTCGTAGACGAAGCCCGGTGTCCCCCTCGGCGCACGAGACGGTCACCTCGCGGCCGTCGGTCAGCTCCTTGGTCGCCGAGCCGGTGCCGACCACCGCGGGGATGCCGAGCTCGCGGGCGATGATCGCGGCGTGGCAGGTGCGGCCGCCGCGGTTGGTGACGATCGCGGCGGCGCGCTTCATGATCGGCTCCCAGTCGGGGTCGGTCATGTCGGCGATCAGCACCTCGCCCTCGCTGAACTCGTGCATCTGCTCGACCGAGGTCAGCACCCGGGCGGCACCGGCGCCGATCTTCTGGCCGATCGCCCGGCCCTCGACCAGCACGCTCCGCACCGGCGGTGGCCCCCTTCGGCATCTTGAACCGCTCGACGGCGCCGTGCCGCGCGACTGCACGGTCTCGGGGCGCGCCTGCAGCACGTAGAGGCCGCCGTCGACGCCGTCCTTGCCCCACTCGATGTCCATCGGCCGGCCGTAGTGCTCCTCGATGACCAGCGCGTGCCGGGCCAGCTCCTCCACCTCGTCGTCGGTGAGGCTGAGCCGCCGCCGCTCCTCGGGCTCGACGTCCACGAACTCCGTGGTCCGGCCGACGGTGGCGTCGTCGGTGTAGACCATCTTGGTCGCCTTGTCCCCCACCCCGCGCTTGAGGACGGCGGGCCGGCCGTCGCGCAGGGCCGGCTTGTAGACGTAGAACTCGTCGGGGTTCACCGCACCCTGGACCACGCCCTCACCGAGGCCGTACGCCGAGGTGATGAAGACGGCGTCCTCGAAGCCGGACTCGGTGTCCATCGTGAACATCACGCCGGACGCGCCGAGGTCGGAGCGCACCATCCGCTGCACGCCCGCCGACAGGCCGACGTCGCCGTGCGCGAACCCGTGGTGGACGCGGTAGGCGATGGCCCGGTCGTTGTAGAGCGAGGCGTAGACCTCCCTGATCGCGTGCAGGATCGCGTCGATGCCGCGCACGTTGAGGAAGGTCTCCTGCTGGCCGGCGAACGACGCGTCCGGCAGGTCCTCGGCGGTGGCCGACGACCGTACGGCGAACGACATCTCCTGTCCCGACTCCTCCACCAGCCGGTCGTAGGCCTCGCGGATGTCCGCGTCGAGGTCCTCGGGGAACTCCTGCTCGACGACGGCGGCGCGGATCTCCTTGCCCACCTCCGCGAGCCGGCGCACGTCGTCGGTGTCGAGTCCGTCGAGCAGACCGCTGATCCGCTCGGCGAGACCGGTGTCCCCGATGAAGCGGTGGTAGGCGTCAGAGGTGGTCGCGAAGCCGTCCGGCACCTGCACGCCCAGGTCGGACAGGTTCGACACCATCTCGCCGAGCGAGGCGTTCTTGCCGCCGACCTGCTCGAGGTCCGCCATCCCGAGCTCGGAGAACCACCGCACGTTGGCGTTCGTCTGCCCCATCTCAGCTGCCTGCCTTCTTCCGGTTCTTGGTGACGATCTGGACGATCAGGGTGGCCATCTCCTCGACCGAGCGGGTCGAGGAGTCGATGACCGGGATCCGGTGCGCGGCGTACAGCTCGCCCGCGCGGCGCAGCTCCCAGCGGCACTGCTCGGCGGAGGCGTACCGCGAGTCCGGGCGGCGCTCGTTGCGGACCCGGCTGAGCCGCTCGACGGTGGTGGTGATGCCGACGCAGCGCTCGACGTGGTCGGTGAGCAGCCCGGGCAGGTCGGCCCGCTCGAGGTCCTCGTCGACCAGCGGGTAGTTGGCGACGAAGAGGCCGTGCTGGAGCGCGAGGTACATGCTCGTCGGCGTCTTGCCGCACCGTGACGGCGCGATCAGGATGACGTCGGCCTTCTCGAGGCTGCGGATGCTCTGCCCGTCGTCGTGCTCGATGGTGAACTCCACCGCCGCCATCCGGATGTTGTAGCTGCGGATGTCGCCCACGCCGTGCAGCCGGGCCGCCTCGTGCAGGCCGCGGCGGCCGAGGATCTCCTCGACCCGGCTCATGTGGATGTCGAAGAAGTCGATGACCGGCGCCCGGGTCTTGGCGAGCTCGCTGCCGCACGGTGTCGACCGCGGCGGTCGTGAACACCAGCGGCGTCACCGGCCCGTCCATGGCCTCGTCGAGGATCGCCACGACCCGCTGCGCCTCCTCGACCGTGGTGATGAACGGGAACAGGGTGCGCTCGAACCGGGTGTCCGGGAACTGGATGAGCAGGGCGTTGCCCATCGTCTCGGCGCTGATGCCGGTGCTGTCGGACAGGAAGAAGACGGGCACGACCGGTGTCTCGTCCGGCACCACGGTCGCACTGGGTTCCGCCATCCGCGCCTCCTCCGGGCCGACACTATCCGTCGTGGGCCCGGTGCCCAGTTGCGTCCCGGGCACTAGATCGCGACGAAGTCGGCGTACCAGCCGGCGACGGTGGCCGGGTCCTTGTCGAGCGCGGCGCCGTGGATCGTCACCTCGGTCATGGCGACGCCCGGCGGCGCGGGCCGCCCACCAGCGGCCGCACGGCGCGACGTGCTCCTTCTCCATGAACTCCGTGACCCGCTCGGTGATCGCGTCGGGGTCGCCGTCGGCGAAGACGAGGAAGGTGTTGGTGTGCGGCGGGTCCGGCTGCACCCGCAGCCCGCGCTCCGACCAGCTCCTCGGCGAGCGACCTGGCCCAGGCCACCGAGTCACCGATCAGCGGCAGCTCGTCGCGCAGCCCGACCAGCGCGGACAGGGCGTACGGCGTCATCCCGAACAGCGTCCCGCCCATCCGCTGCCGCCAGGCGCGCAGCTCGCCGGCGACGTCCTCGTCGCACGCGACCGCGGCGCCGGCCGTGGCCCGGAGCCCCTTGTAGAAGGAGACGTAGACGCTGTCGAAGAGCGCCGTGATCTCCGGGAGGGAATGGTCGAGGAACGGCTGCGACTCCCAGAGCCGGGCGCCGTCGGCGTGGAACGGCACCCCGAGCTCGCGGGCCGCCTCGGAGAACGCCGTGAGCTCCTCCCAGGTCGGCAGCAGGCAGCCGGCCTCGCGCAGCGGCAGCTCCAGCTGGACCGCGCCGAGCTCGCGATGGCCCGGGATCGCGCGGAGCGACTCGGCGGTCGCGGTCTCCCAGCCCTCGGTCAGGGTCTCGAACCGGAACCCCTGCAGCAGCCGCGGGCCGTCGGTCTCGTGGCGCAGCTGGTGCGCCAGGTCGGGGATCGCGACCCGCTGCGAGCGGCGACGCTCGCACCAGACCCGCAGCGCCGCCTGCTGGGCCATGGTGCCGCTCATGAAGAAGACAGCGGCGGGCTTCCCGAGCAGCTCGGCCACGTCCGCCTCGAGCCGCTCGACCGCACCCCTCTCGCCGTACCGGTCCCACTCGTCGATCCCGAGCTCCTCGGCGGCGTCGGCCAGCAGCCTCATCGTCTCGGCCGGCCCGCGCTGCGCGTGCCAGACCACGGTGTCGTCGCACGCCTCGGCCGCCGCCCGGAACCGTTCCTGGAGCTCGTTCACACCACGGACGCTACGCGGCCCGGTCCGCTTGCATCCGGCTGCAAGGCGTTGCAAGTGCCGCGGACGACCCTCGCCGTACGACGCACAGCAGCGTCGCGACGACAACCGAGGAGAAGCCCATGACCACCACCGCAGCGAAGACCGAGAACAAGACCTTCGCCGAGCCGGACGAGACCCGCACCTTCGAGCGCGGCCAGGTCGACCTGGTCGACATCGCCGGCACCCAGATCGGCCGGCTCACCCTCCAGCCCGGCTGGCGCTGGTCCGAGCACGTCAAGCCGATCGCCGGCACCGACCTGTGCCTGGCTCCGCACTTCCAGTACCAGGTCCAGGGCACGCTCCGGATCCGGATGGGCGACGGCACCGAGATCGAGACCTCGGCCGGGAACGTCACCGCGGTCCCCGAAGGTCACGACGCGTGGGTCGTCGGCGACCAGCCGGTCGTGCTCGTCGACTGGTGGGGTGCCTCCAACTACGCCAAGGGGTGAGCCACCCGCGCGCCGAACGGCACAATGGCCGGATGGCCGACCGGCTGGGAGTGCGGCTGCTCGGTGAGTTCCGGCTGGACGGGGTCGAGCTGGACGCCCTGCGCAGCCGGCAGGCCCGCACCCTGCTCAAGCGGCTCGCCCTCGAGCGGGGCGGGACGGTCGGCGGCCGACAGCCTGGTCGAGGCGGTCTGGCCGGCCGGCCGTCCCGCCCAGCCGGACCGGGACCTGCACGTGCTGGTGAGCCGGGCCCGGACGGTGGTGGGCGCCGATCGCGTCGTACACCGGGACGCGGGCTACGCACTGACCGCGGACTGGTGGGACGTCGACGAGCTGGCCACGTTGACCCGCGAGGCGGTCCGCCGCGCCGACACCGGCGACCTCGTGGGTGCCCGCACCGCCGCCGAGGGTGCCCTCTCGCTGGTCCGGGGCACCCTGCTCTCCGACGAGCCCGACGCGGAGTGGGCGGCGGACGCCCGCTCGGCGGCCGATGCCGCGGTGGCGGAGGTACGCCTGGTCGCGGCAACCGCCGCGCTCGCCACCGGCCAAGTGGGCGACGCGGCGGCGCACGCCACCGCTGCGCTGAGGGCCGATCCCTACGACGAGGCCGCGCTGCGCACCCTGATGCGCGCGCACGTGGCCGCCGGGCGACCGGCGTCGGCGCTGGCCGAGTTCGCCCGGATGCGTGAGCTGCTCGGCGAGGAGCTCGGCGTCGAGCCGGCCCCGGAGACCCGTGCGCTCCACGAGGCCCTGCTCCGGGAGGAGCCGGCCGGGTCGCCTCCGGCCGGGACCTCGGGCGACCTGGTCGGGCGGGTCGACGAGCTGCGCAGCCTGGACGCGGAGCTGGAGAGGGCGCGAGCCGGAGCGCGGGCCGTGGTGGTCAGCGGCGAGCCCGGGGTCGGCAAGACCGCGCTGCTCGACCGCTGGGCGGCGGCCGCGACCGCGCGCGGCGCCGTCGTGCTCCGGGGCAGGGCCGAGGAGGGCGAGCTCGCGCTGCAGCCGGTCCTCGACGCGCTGGCCGGCCGGCTGGCCGACGTGACACCGGACGAGTGGGCGGCCGCCAGCGGGCTGCCGGGACCCGGTGCCACGGTGGACGCCCTGAGCCTGGGGGTCTTCGCGCATCTCGACGACGCCGTACGGTCGCTGCCCGCGGGCACGGGCACCGCGCTGGTGCTCGACGACGCCGACGGTGCGGACCCGGTGACCTGGGCCTGGCTCGCCCACGTGCGCCGGCGCCGCGAGCTCCCGCTGCTGGTGGTCGTCGCGCTCCGCGACCCCACGGCCGCCGGCATCGAGCCGGACACCTCGCTCGCCCTGGAGCCTCTGGACGCCGCCGAGGTTGCCGAGCTCGTCGGCCCGGACCGCGCCCCGGAGCTGCTCGCGCGCAGCGGCGGCAACCCGCTCCTGCTCACCGAGCTCGCCCGCGCCGACGACGCCGATCCCGACGAGATCCCAGGGTCGCTGCGCGAGGCGGTGACCAGTCGGCTGCGGCGTACCGGCCCCGCCGAGGCGACCCTCCGGGCGGCCGCCGTCCTCGGCGCCACGATCGACCTCGACCTGCTCGCAGCGGTGCTCGGGGCCGCGCCGCTGGACGTGCTGGAGCAGCTCGACGTGGGCGTCCGGCAGGCGTTCCTTGCCGAGCGGGAAGGGTCGCTGGCGTTCCGGCACGAGCTGGTCCGGCTCGCGGTCGCGGCCGGCGCCAGCGCGGCCCGGCGGGCCTGGCTGCACCGGCGCGCCGCCGACGTGCTGCGGTCGCGACCGGACGCGCAGCCGCTCGAGCTGGCCCGGCACGCCCGCGAGGGCGGCGACCGGGCGCTGGCGGCCGAGGGGCTGGCGCACGCCGCCGACGTCGCGCTGGCCGGCTCGACCTGGCCGGCGCCGAGCGGCTGCTCGACGAGGCGATCGAGCTCCAGGACAGCGGGCGCGCTGCGGCTGCGAGCGCAGCCGGGTGCGGATGTCCCGCGGCGACCTCGACGGCGCCGACGCCGACGCCGAGGTCGCGATGGCCACCGACGAGACCGGCGAGGCGCTCGAGCTGCGGGCGTGGGCGGCGCGCAACCGGCACGACCTCGACGGCGCCGATCCGGCTCGGCCGGGCCGCGGCCGGCGCCGCCACCGACCCGACGATCCGGGCCAGCAGCCTGATCGCGGTCGCCTTCGGCCACCGCGGCAACGGCGACCTGCGCCAGGCCGACGCGGTGCTCGACGAGGCCGAGCGGGGCGCCCGCCGAGCTGGGGCTGCCGGCGTGGACCGGGGTCCTGCGGGTGCACCAGGGCCGGCCCGCCGACGGGCTCGCCACGCTGGAGCCGATGCTCGGCGCCGAGGCGCGCCGCGGCGGCGCAGGGCTACTGGGTCGAGCACACCCTCCAGATGACGGCCCACGCCTACGGGCTGCTCGGGCCGCAGCGCCGACGCGCTGCGCCTGCTCGACCGGCTCGAGCGCGAGATCGAGCGGCGCGGGACCGGGGTGCGGTACGCCGGCGTCCAGCACACCTACCGCAGCTGGATCCTGCGCAACCTCGGCGACCCGGCCGCCGAGGAGCTCGCGCTGACCGGCCTCGGGCTGGCCGGGTCGCAGGAGATCCTCGCCCAGTGCCACCTCGACGTCGCCGACTGCCTGCTCCGCGCCGGTGACCTCGCCGGGGCCGCCGACCGGCTCGCGGTCGCCGAGACCGAGTCGGGCACCCGGTGGTTCCACAACAAGTGGCGGTTCGACCAGCGCCGAGGGCTGCTCCTGGCCCGGCTCGCGCTCGCCGAGCAGGACGCCGCGGCCGCGCTCGACGCGGCGGAGCCGGTGGCCGCCGCCGCCGAGGAGCGCGGTGACGCCCGCTACGCCGTGCTGGCCCGGCTGGTCCGCGCGACCGCGCAGGCGCGGCTCGGGGCGCCGGTCGACGAGCCTCGTCCTCGCCGCGGACCTCGACGCCCTGGCCGGGGTGGCCGCGCTCGAGGGCTGGTGGCTGGCCGCCGACGTCGCCGACGCGACCGGATCGGCGTACGCCCGGGCCACGGCGACGCGGCTGGCCGAGCACGTGGCCCGCGAGGCCGGCCGAGCTCGGCGCAGGCGTTCCGGACGGTGGCCGCGGCCCGGCTCGGCGCTCAGGCCACGGCGACGGCCTCGACGACGACCGGCGCGAACCGTTCGCCGGTCCGCCGCACCGCCTCGACCGCTTCGGCCACGAGCGCCGTCGCGGGCGTCGGCGGTCAGCGTGTTCACGAAGCGCGTGCAGGTGCGGCACCGCCGAGCCGGTAGCGCACCACGTCCGCGGGCTCGGTCAGCCCGACGTCGACCGGCTCCTCGGTGACGGTCCATCGGGCGAACCCGGCTGCAGCGAGGATGCGCTCGAACGAGGCCGGGTCACCGACGGCGTGCGCGCACTCCTGGAGGTCGCCGTACCACTCGGGGGCGACGAAGCCGTACGCCGCGGCAACGCCGTCCACCGCGCCCTTGGCCGCCGCGCGCGTCGACGGAGAACGTCGAGGCCAGCACCGCACCGCCGGCGCGGGTCACCCGGCGGAGCTCGGTCAGCCCGGCCGCCGGGTCCGGCAGGTGGTTGACGACGAACGCCGCGACCACCACGTCGAACGCGCCGCTCCGGAACGGCAGCGCGGTCACGTCGGCCGTCACGGCCGGGCGCGGCGCCGTAGGACGGCCATGTCGAACTCGCGGTCGGCCGCGACGACCCGCGCGCCGCGCGCCCGCAGCGCGTCCCCGGCCACGCCCGACCCGGCGCCGGCGTCGAGCGCTCGGACGCCGCCGAGGTCGAACGGTGCCCGGTCGACCAGGTGCCGGGCCATCGGGCCGTAGGCGAGGGTCGCGTCCGCGGCCCAGACCTCGGCCAGCCCGGCGTACTGCCTCACCGCGACCTCACAGCCACCGCGGCCCCGTCGAGGGCCGCCCGCTCCCACCAGTCCAGCTCGTCCGGGTCGCCGACCGCCTTCTCCCACGCGAAGACCGCGGCCATGCCGACGAGGCTCAGCCCCAGCTGGCGGTCCCACCAGTCGGCGGTGTCGACGCCGTGCGCTTCGAGCCGCTCCCGGTAGCGGGCGATCGTCGCCTCCTTGCTCTCCGGCAGCCGGGCCCGGTTGAGCGCGAGGTACCAGGTCAGGTCCCAGCACGGCGGCGCCTCGCCCGGGTAGGCCCAGTCGAGCAGGATGGTGCGGCCGTCGGGGCGATGGCCGACGTTGCCGAACTTCCAGTCCCCCGCCACGAAGGTGAGCGGCGTGGCCCGCAGCGCATCGCTGAGCGAGTCGGGGTCACGGTGCACGTCCATGACCAGGTCGTGGAGGCGAGGCGCGCGCTCGGGTAGCAGCCCCCAACCCTGGTGGGCGACCGCGATCGGGCCCGGCACGTCCGTCGCCTCGAGCTCCGGGCGCGATCGTCTCGGGCGCGAAGAAGAGCCAGCGACGGGACAGGTCCTGCAGGCCGAGGTCGTCGTGCCAGCCCAGGAAGTGCGCGTGCATCGCCGCCATGGCGTCGATGAAGTCGGCGTGGTGCGGCGCCGGGACCGGGTCGTCGCCCGGCGGCACCAGGTCGTCGCCGCAGTCGGCCATCAGGATCGAGAGCCGGTCACCCTCGAGGGCCATCCCCCGGACCGTGTGGTCGATGACGGGCGGCGTCTGGCCGTAGAGCCCGGCCTGCCAGACCTTGAACTCCCAGTTCGAGGTGTTGCCGGTGACCCGCATGATCCAGTCGTCAGCGGCCGACAGCGACTTGAGGAAGTGCCTCTCGCCGTCGATGACCAGCCGCTCGAACCGCGCTCCCGACTTCGCGTCGGAGGTGCGGACCTCGACCCGGTCGGTGGCGCCGGCCACGAGCTCGTCCAGGCTCTCGGCAATCCGTGGAGCGGAGTGCGGAGCGGTGTCAGTTGCCACGAGCGGCCTCCATCTCGGCCAGCAGCGCGGCCGGCCAGCGGCCGCCGCAGAACACAGTGTCCCGGCTGATCCGGTCGCCGTCCACGGTGATCAGGTGGACCTGGTGCGCGGCGTGCGGCACCCCGCCCTCGACCCAGCTCAGGTCGAGCTCGACGGCCTCGCCGCCGGGGATCGGGCGCCGGACCGCGGCCTCGATGGTGGTCGGGGCGCCGTACCAGCCGGACAGCTCGGCCGCGACAGCCTCGGCACCGTCGCACTCGAACCGCCAGTGCGGGACCGTGGCGTCGAGCGTGGCGTCCTCGGTCCAGACGGCGCTGGTGATGCCTGCGCCCTCGCTGATCTCCGCGAGGAACGTGTCGACGGGGTGATGGGTGCTGGTCATGGGAGCACCGTCGTACCCGGGGGTTGCAGCGACCTTGCAACGCCCCCTGTTGAGCGCCCGGTCAGGCCAGGAAGCGCAGGTCCGCCGGCGTGCCGCCACCGCGGTGCACCTCCTCGACCAGCTCCTGGAGCGCGGTGAGGGCGACGTTCAGCGACAACGGGCCGTACGACGTCCGCGCGACACCGTGCTCCTGCTGCCAGTCGCGCGGCGGGTTGCCGGGGATGCCGATCGTCGTGAGCTTCTGCGGTCCGAAGGCGTCGACCAGGGCGAGGATCATCTCCTCCGTGAGCATCGCCGGCACGAAGATCACCGGGGCGCCCGCGTCGAGGTAGGCCTTGCCACGCTCGATGGCCAGGGCGAGGTTCTCGGCCGGGTCGCCGCCGCGGTTGAGCGAGAACGCGTCGGTGCGGGCGTTGAGCACGAAGTCGACGCCCTCCCCCTCGGCCACCTTCATGATGTCCTCGACCTGCCGGGCCGCCTCGGCGATGGGCTTGAGCTGGTCCTCGATGTTGGCGCCGACGACGCCCAGCCCGATGGCCCGGCGGATCGTCTCCGGCGCGTTGCCGTAGCCGCCCTCGAGGTCCGCGGTCACCGGGAGGTCGGTCGAGTCGACGATCCGCTTCACCTGCTCGAGCATCAGGTCGAGCGGGATGTTCTCGCCGTCCTTGTAGCCGAACGACGCGGCGATCGAGTGGCTGGCGGTGGCCAGTGCCGTGGTGCCCTCGGTCCGGGCGACGACCTTCGCGCTGACCACGTCCCAGACGTTGACGAGGGTGAGCAGCGTCTCGTCCTGGTGGAGGCGGAGCAGCTCGGCTCCCTTGGCCTTGGTCGCGTCGTCGGCAGTCATGGAATCACTGTGCCCCATCCGTGGCGAGCCGCCGCGGCGGGCTGCCATCCTGTGGCCATGACGGTCGCGACCCTGTCCCGGGCAGAGCAGCAGGCTGCGTCCGACGCGCGGCTGTCGGTCGGCGTCGCAGCGGCTTGCGCGACCGGGCTCGCGGCGTTCGTGCTGCTGCCGGACGCCGCCGGGGTCGAGTGGCTGCCTTCCGGCCTCGACGTGCTCTGGGCGCTCGGCGGGGTGGCCGTGGTGCTGCTCGGACCGGTGGCGGCTGGGCTGGCCGGGTGGTCGAGCCTCGTCGCGCTCTGGGTCCGCGGCGACGTGCTGACGACCCCGGTGCGCCGGACGCACCTGGTCACGCTGCTGCTGGTCGCGGCGTACGCCGCCGGGCTGGCCGCCGCGTGGTCGGCCGGGGTCCTGGCCTGGATCAGCGACTGACGGCGGACGAGGCCGGACCGGCGCTCACGCCCACTGCCGCCGCATCACGGTGCTGGCGGCGAACGGGTCGGTGCCCTGCTGGGCGGCGAGGATGCCCTGCCCCTCGGGCGAACCGGTGTAGACGGGCGTCGCCGCCGCCGACCCAGTGGTCCCAGGCCTGGGCGTAGGCCGCAGCCCGCTCGGCGTTCAACCCGAGGACGGTCGGGACGGCGTGCCAGACCACGCCGTCCGGCTTGAGGCGGCCGAAGCCGGCCCACAGCGACCGCCACCAGGTGATGTCCCTCTTGGTCCGCACCCAGCGCGGCAGCAGGTAGCGCGGCAGGTTGATCGGCGAGACCGCCTCGTCGAGGGCGGTCGCGAAGACCTCGGCCTCGACCTCGTCGACGTCGTGGAGGACGCAGCGGTACTCGCCCGTCCGCGTCGAGGGCCACCTCGACCGAGTCGGAGCCGCGGCGGACCAGCCCGGCGGCGAGCAGTCCGTCGGCGACGGCGGAGGCGATCCGGATGACCGACGGCGCCTCCTCGGCGCCGTGCAGCAGCTCCTCGCCGTGGCGGAGGTGGCTGCGGACCCGGGCGTACGCCGCGGCGAGCGCCGACCAGCACTCCCCCGGCCAGCACCAGCGGCGCCCCCGCGACCCCGGCGACCAGCGCCGCCAGCACGCCGGCGCCGACCAGCAGCGAGGTGGCCCGGTCGCGCGTTCGCGTGCCGGCGCAGGCCGCGCAGCTCGGCGGCGTCGGGGCGGAGCACCACGTCCGCAGGACCGGCACCGAGCCCGAAGCCGAAACCGCCCGGCGACACCACGCTCCTTGATCCGGATGCCGTAGACCGCCGTGTCGACGTACGGCTGCCCGACCTGCCACTGCTCGCGGATGGTGGCGCGCTGCTCGCTGCGCACCGTGGCTCGCGCGTTGGTCGCGTCGAACTCCGAGACCGGGGGCGGCACGAACGGCGAGAACATCGGGTCGAGGTGCGCGACGCCGTCGACGATCTGTCCCTCGGGGTCGATGCCGAAGTAGCCGGTGTGCTTGCGGACCAGCCGGTCCCAGTCGTTGCCGCCCTTGGGGTGCTTGTCGGAGACGCAGACCAGCGACCAGTTCACCGCGACCTTCTCCGGCCACAGCGGGTCGGTGCGCAGCGCCCGGCCGCGGGTCTGCACGACCGAGGTGATCGTGGTGACCGCGGTGACGTCGGCGAGCCCGGTGATCCGCTTCGCGTCCCAGCCCTCGCCGAGCAGCGCGCGGGTGCCGACGAGGACCTGGCAGTGGCCGTCCTGGAAGTACGTCGTGATCAGGCCCACCCACTGCCGGGGCTCCCACGGGCCCAGGATCTGCTGGAGCGGTCGAGCCCACTCCGAGGGGCTCGACCCGCAGCGACGCCGCGAGGTCGCGATCGGGCAGCCAGGCGAGGAACGCCGTGCAGCGTGGCCGCGGCGCCGGCGACGGTCTTGCCGGTGACCAGCATCGGGTTGAGCCCGCTCGTCTCCGGGGCGGCGACCAGCGCTTCGAGCATCGCGTGCGCCGAGCCGGCCTGCTGGTCGATGACCCCGGTGAGGTCCGCGGGCAGCGTCGCTCCGGCGCGCTCGTGGTCGCAGAGGACCAGCATCCGCATCCGCTCGGCGAGGTTGAGGTGCTCGTGGGCGCAGATCTCGACGACCGCGGCGGTCTTCGACGCCGAGCGGGCCAGCACCCGGTCGACCGGGCTGCGACCGCGGCGGATGCCGCGCTTGGTCCACTGGTAGCCGACCGACGGCAGCGCGCGGCGTACCGCCTCCACGACCTGCTCGTCCTGGGCCAGCCCGGTCTTGGTGAGCCGGCCGGTCAGCCAGTCGTCGACCAGCAGCACCCAGTCGTCCGCGGTCGGTGCGGAGCGGTGCTCCTCCTGCATCCGGGCGCCGCTCGGGCAGCCCGATCATCCCGACGTGGTGCAGCCGCAGCACCGCGCGGCACACGTCCGGCTGCTCCTTGACGAGCGTGAGCCACGGCGACCGGCTGGCCACGAACCGCGCGTCCAGCCACTGCAGGAACGGCATCGAGCCGAACGTCGGGTCGGTGAGCTGGGTGATCAGCTCCCGGAACCGCTCGGCCTCCTCCTTCAGCCAGTCGTCCTCGCTCGGCGTCGGCGTGGTCAGCCAGGCCAGCTCGACGAACGGCGCCAGGTCGCCGACCTTGACCACCGCCGGGATCGAGACCCGGTAGAGCGGCGTGCCGAACAGCTCGTCGACGAGGAGCGCCTGGTCGGCGGTGAGCGCCTCGGGCGGGGTCGCGGTGAGCCCGAGCACCAGCGCGTTGGGCAGCTGGTCGAGCAGCTCCCCGATCAGCCGGCCCCACACCTCGAGCAGGTGGTGGCACTCGTCGAGGACCAGCAGCAGCGGCCCGGCGGTCTTCGAGCTGCTCGATGAACGCGCGGCCGTTCTCGTGCAGGCGGTCGAGCAGACTGCCGGCGACCGGCACCGCCGACGGTGGCTGAGGTGCCAAGGCGCCCTGCGCCTGAGCCTCAACCACCGACTGTCCTGCCCGTCGTCGTCGACCTCGTCGTCGGGGTCGAAGACCGCGACCGCCTGGTAGGTCAGTGCGGTGAGCTGGTGCTCCAGCGACCGGTCGGTGCCGACGTCGATGCCCGAGCGCGGCGGCCTGGGCGGCCCACTGGCCCTGGATCGCGGTGTTGGGCCCGAGCACCACGGCCTTGCCCACGGCACCCGCGGCGACCCGGTCCCGGACGGTCATCAGCCCGACCAGCGTCTTGCCGGCGCCGGGCGGGAGCGCCACCCAGGCGCGGGTCTTGCCGGCCGTCCACGCAGCGGCCAGCGCGGCGAGCGCCTCCTCCTGGTGGACCCGGAGCGTCACCCCAGGAGGGGTGGTCGGCTCAGCGACCGGCTCTGCTGTCATCCCCAGAACACCCGGTCCACGACCGCGTGCGAGACCCGCATGGTCCGCAGGTGGTCGTTGACCATCTCGTCGGTGGCGCCGGCCGGGTAGCCGAGCACGTTCGCGACCGCGGCGCGCTCGCGGATGTCGTGCGGGAGCTGGTCGCTGCCCCGGCCGCGCACCAGGGTGATCGCGTTGCGCACCCGGCTCACCCACCGCCACCCGCTGACCAGCGTGTCGGCGTCGGACTCGGACAGCAGCTCCGCCTCGCGCGCGGCGACGAGCGCCTCGAGGGTCCGCGAGGTGCGCAGCCCGGGCACCGTCGCGGCGTGCTGCATCTGCAGCAGCTGCACGGTCCACTCGATGTCGGCGAGGCCGCCCCGGCCGAGCTTGAGGTGGCTGTTGGGGTCGGCGCCGCGGGGCAGCCGCTCCTGGTCGACGCGGGCCTTGATCCGGCGTACCTCCAGGACGTCGTCCTCGGACAGGCCACCGGCCGGGTAGCGCAGCGGGTCGACGAGCTCCACGAACCGCTGCCGCAGCCCCTCGTCGCCCACCACGGCATCGGCCCGCAGCAGCGCCTGCGCCTCCCAGACCTTCGACCACTTCGCGTAGTAGGCCGCGTGGGACTCCAGGCTGCGCGACAGCGGGCCCTGCTTGCCCTCGGGCCGCAGGTCGGCGTCCACCTCCAGCGGCGGGTCGCCGCCCGGGAGCGCGAGCAGGCGGCGCAGCTCGTTGGCCACGGCGAGGGCGTACGACGACGCCTCGTGCTGGTCGACACCCTCGGCGGCCTCGTGCACGAACAGCACGTCGGCGTCGCTGCCGTAGGACAGCTCGAAGCCGCCGTAGCGGCCCATCGCGATCACGGCCATCCGCGCCGGCGGGACCTCGGCCTTCTTGGCGTGGGCGACCGAGGCCAGCACCACCTGCAGCGTGGCCTCGAGGGTCGCGTCGGTGATCCGCGAGAGCGCCGCGCCGACGTCGGCCACGTCGATCAGGCCGAGGCTGTCGCCGGCCGCGACGCGGAACAGCTCGCGGCGGCGTACGGCGCGGATCGCGCGCACCGCCGCCTCGGGATCATCGCGCCGGCCGCCCGCAGCGAGCATCTCCTCGACGATCAGCTGGTTGTACTGGTCGGCCTCGAGCGGGGCGAGGTCCTCCCCCAGCATCCGCACGCCGGCCGGCTCCTTCTCGAGCAGGTCGGAGACGTAGCGGGAGGTGGCGAGCAGCTTCGCCAGCCGCTCGGCGACCTGCCCCTCGTCGCGCAGGGTCTTGAGGTACCACGGCGTGCGCCCCAGCGACTCGCTCAGCTTGCGGAAGCCGAACAGCCCCGCGTCGGGGTCGGGCGCCTCGGCGAACCAGTCGAGCATGGCCGGCAGCAGCTGCCGCTGGATGTTCGCGGTCCGGGTGACGCCCGAGGTGAGCGCCTCGAGGTGGCGGAGCGCGGCGGCCGGGTCGGCGAAGCCGAGGGCGGCCAGCCGCGGCCGTCGCCGCCTCCGGGGTGAGCCGGGCCTCGTCGCCGGCCAGCCGGGCCACCGCGGTGAGCAGGGGCCGGTAGAACAGCTTCTCGTGCAGCCGGCGCACCTCGCGGCGGTGGTGCTGCCACTCGTGGTCGAGGGCCTGCACGGGCTCCTTGGTGTAGCCCATGCTCCGGCCGAGCCGGCGCAGCGACGCGCTCGTCCTCGGGTACGACGTGGGTGCGGCGCAGCTGGAACAGCTGGATCCGGTGCTCGAGGGTGCGCAGGAACGCGTAGGCGCGGCTCAGCGCCTCGCCGTCCTCGCGGCCGACGTAGCCGTGGCGGGTGAGCTCGGCCAGGGCGCTGAGCGTGGTGGGCTGGCGGATCTCCGGGTCGGTCCGGCCGTGGACGAGCTGGAGCAGCTGGACCGCGAACTCGACGTCCCGCAGCCCGCCCGAGCCGAGCTTGAGCTGACGCTCGGCGTGGTGGGCGGGGATGTGGTCGATCACCCGGCGGCGCATCGCCTGGGTGTCCTCGACGAACCCGTCCCGCTCGACCGCGCTCCACACCATCGGCTGGACCATGGCGACGTACTGCCTGCCGAGCTCGAGGTCGCCGGCGACAGCACGCGCCTTGAGCAGCGCCTGGAACTCCCAGGTGCTCGCCCACCGCTCGTAGTAGCCCTGGTGGCTGGCGAGGGTGCGGGTCAGCGGGCCGGCCTTGCCCTCGGGCCGCAGCGCCGCGTCGACCGGCCAGATGGTCCCCTCGCCGGTCTGCTCCGAGCAGATCCGCATCAGGTGGCTGGCGAGCTGGGTGGCGACCTTGAGCGCCTCGTCCGGGTCCGCGCCGTCCCTGGGCTCGTGCACGAAGATCACGTCCACGTCGGAGACGTAGTTGAGCTCGTGGCCGCCGCACTTGCCCATCGCGACGACCGCGAGCCGGGCCAGCTCGGCCCGTCTCCCCCACCCGCTGCCGGGCAATGGCCAGGGCCGCGTCGAGGGTGCCGGCCGCGAGGTCGGAGAGCTCGGCGGCAACGTCGTCGACCCCGAGGTGGTGGGTCAGGTCGCGGGAGGCCAGGCGGAGCAGGAGCCGGCGGTACTCGACGCGCAGCGCGTCCACGGCCTCGTCGTCGGTCGCGTCGTCTCGGCCACCGCGCGCAGGAGATCCTCCCGCACGGCGTACGCCGCGGGGCGGGTCGAGCCCATCGTGGGATCCGTGAGCTCGCGCCAGTGCTCGGGGTGCCGGGACAGGTGGTCGGCCAGGGCCTCGCTGGCGCCGAGGACCGACAGCAGGCGCATCGCGGTGCCCTCGTCGTCGACGAGCGCCTGGAGCAGCTGCTCCGCCTCGGCCTGCCCGAGCTGCTCGCGCGCCGCCTCCACCAGCCGAACCAGCGAGGCCAGCGCGAGGTCGGGGTCCGCGGTGCGGGCGACCAGCGCGAGCAGCGGCTCGGCCGCGCCCGCGATGGCGTCGAGGTTGTCGAGCGAGTGCTCGGGATCGTGGAAGCCGAGCCGGGTCAACTGGCCCTTCGTGGTGGAGGGTCTGGTGTCCGGCACGTCAGGGCGCCAGGTTCGGGGGCGCTGGTCCCAGCGCCACGTCGGCGAAGCCCGCGGCCAGGGGCGCCCACGCGTGGTCCAGCTCCTCCCGGGCCTCCTTGATCTCGGCGAGCAGTGCGTCCGCGTCGAGGCCGCGGCCCGCGAGCTCGCCCCGCTCGGAGTCGGTGACCCAGGTGCCGACGATGGTCTCGTCGACCTCCGGGTGCAGCTGGACGCCCCAGGCGCTCGGGCCGAAGCGGGCGACCTGGACCTCGCCGTCGGGGGTCTGCGCGAGGACCACCGCCTCGGCCGGCGGCTCGACGAGGAGGTCGTAGTTCCACTGCACGCCGCGCCGCGGAGTGGCCAGGCCGCCGAAGAGCCGGTCGCCGGCGGCCGCGTCGGTCCACCCGACCGGGATCAGCCCGACCTGCTGGCCGCGCGGGTTGGGGGTCACCCGCCCTCCGAGGGCCGCGCCGATCAGCTGGTGGCCGAGACAGATGCCGAGGGTCGGGACCCCCTCGGTGAGGGCGTCGCGGATCAGCTCCTTGACCGGACCGATCCAGTCGAGCACCTCGTCGTCGTTGGCGCTCATGGCGCCGCCCATGACCACCAGGCCGGCGTAGCCGTCCAGGGTCGGCACCGGGTCGCCGGCGTACGGATGGACGACGTCGAGGGTGCAGCCGGCCTCCTCGAGCCAGTCTCCGAACAGGTGCGCCGGGTCGTCGACCTCGGGCTGCACGACCAGGATGCGGGGGTTCATGACTCCACCTCGTCGGAGATCAGCGCGAGGAAGAGCAGTCCGAGCCCCATCAGCGGCAGCAGGAACGCCAGCCACGAGCCTGCCAGGGCCAGCCCGGACAGCAGGCAGAGCACCCCGGTCACGACGGTGGCGATCTTGGCGGGGCGCCCGGCGTCGCCGAGCAGCTTGAACGCGGAGCCCCCGGCTCCGAGCAGCAGCCCGGCCACCACCATCGCCAGCACCCCGGCGGCGCGGTTGTCGCCGTTCGCCAGGATGAACGCCGCGAGGATCGCGGTGAGCACCGCGATCGCGATCACGATGCCCAGCACCATGCGCAGCCGGTTGACCCGGTCCTGGCTGTAGACGGTCATCCCTGTCCGCTGCCTGGCCTAGATGACCGGAAGCATGCGGTCCCGCTCGAAGGCGGAGACCTGGCCGCGGTACTCGGCCCACTCGGCGCGCTTGTTGCGGAGGAAGAAGTCGAAGACGTGCTCGCCGAGGGTCTCGGCCAGCAGCTCGGAGCGCTCGGCGATCTCGATCGCCTCGTTGAGGCTCTTGGGCAGCGGCTCGATGCCCAGGCTGGTGCGCTCCCGCTCGGTGAGCGACCACACGTCGTCCTCCGCCTCGCGGGGCAGGTCGAGTCCCTGGTCGATGCCCTTCATGCCGGCCGCGAGCGTGACCGCGAACGCGAGGTAGGGGTTGCACGCCGCGTCGACCGTGCGCAGCTCGATGCGCGTGGACTGGCCCTTGAGGGGCTTGTACATCGGCACCCGGATCATGGCGCTGCGGTTGTTGTGGCCCCAGCAGACGTACGACGGAGCCTCGCCGCCGAACATCATCCGCTTGTAGCTGTTGACCCACTGGTTGGTGACGACGCTGATCTCCTGCGCGTGCGCGAGGATGCCGGCGATGAACTGCCGGCCGACCTTGGACAGCTGGTACTCAGAGCCGGCCTCGTAGAAGGAGTTCTGGTCGCCCTCGAAGAGGCTGACGTGCGTGTGCATGCCCGAGCCGGGGTGGCCGGTGAACGGCTGGGGCATGAACGTGGCCCAGATGCCCTGGCTCAGCGCCACCTCCCTGATCACGGTGCGGAAGGTCATGATGTTGTCCGCGGTGCTGAGCGCGTCGGCGTACCGCAGGTCGATCTCCTGCTGGCCGGGTCCGCCCTCGTGGTGGCTGAACTCCACCGAGATGCCCATCGCCTCGAGCATCGTGATCGCCTCGCGGCGGAAGTCCGAGCCCTTGGACTGGGCGGTGTGGTCGAAGAAGCCGCTGCGGTCGACCGGCACCGGCTCGACGCCGTCGACCGGCACGTCCTTGAACAGGTAGAACTCGATCTCGGGGTGGGTGTAGAAGGTGAACCCCTTGTCGGCGGCCGTCGCCAGGATGCGCTTGAGGACGAAGCGCGGGTCGGCGTACGACGGGGAGCCGTCGGGCATCACGATGTCGCAGAACATCCGCGCCGTGGTCGGCCCCTCGCCGCGCCACGGCAGGATCTGGAACGTCGCCGGGTCGGGCTTGGCGAGCATGTCGGACTCGTAGACCCGCGCGAACCCCTCGATCGCGGAGCCGTCGAACCCGATCCCCTCCGCGAACGCGCCCTCGAGCTCGGCCGGCGCCACCGCCACGGACTTCAGGAACCCGAGCACGTCGGTGAACCACAGCCGCACGAACCGGACGTCACGCTCCTCGAGCGCGCGCAGCACGAAGTCTTCCTGCTTGCCCATGCCGCCAGCCTAGGGGTGAGCGCTCCGGTGGCTGAGGAGGGCACACGTCACCTGGGGTGCGGAGCCGCCGCGAGCCGGCGTTCGGTGACCCATGCCGCGATCTGGGACCGGGAGTTGAACCCGAGCTTGCGCAGGATGTTCTCTACGTGTCCCTGAGCGGTCCGCACGGAGATGACCAGCCGGGCGGCGATCTGCGGGTTCGACAGTCCGTCGGCGACCAGGTCGGCGACCTCGAGCTCGCGCCTGGTCAGTGGGGAGGGCTCGGCGGCCGCCGGAGGTGGGGGCGCGTCGTCCGACTCCGCCTCGAGGGCGAACGGGACAGCCTGGTCGAGGCTGAGCTGTGATCCTTGGCGAAACAGCTCACGGAACCGCTTCGTGCCCAGCAGCTCGCGTGCCTGCCTGAGGCCGTCTGACCGAGAGGGAGCGAGGGCGAAGGGGTTGCCGGTCTCCGACATCCCGACGGAGTCCCAGATGCCTTCGGCCGCACCCAGCAACAGTGCCGCCCGCTCACCTCGATCCTCCGCGATGGCGACGCGACCCAGGGAGTCCAGGCCGACGGCAATGCCCATCCGGTCGTCCGAGCTCGCGTTCCAGGACGATGGTGTCCCGGAACAGCGCCGTGGCCTCATCGAGGCGGCCGGCAGCCAGCTCGTGCTCGCCCAGCCCGGCCACCGCCAGCGCCTTCATGTGGCGCTCGCCGACCTCGTCGGCGCGGGCGATGCACTGCCGGTGCCGGTCCGCGGCCTCTGCAGCGTTGCCGGCGAATCCGTGGCAGACACCTGCAACGAAGAGCGCCAGCAGCTCGCCGGAGAGGTCGGATGCGGCTCGCAGCAGCACCACTGCGGAGTCGGCCTGATCGGCCGCCGCGGCGGGAGTGCCGTCCCAGACCGCCAGCATGGCGGTGGGAACCAGCAGCAGACCCAGCGCTCGGGTGTCCTCGACGGCAGCGGCGAGCTCGGTCCCTTCTTCGAGCAGCTGCTTGGCGCGGACCCGGTCGCTCTGGAGGACCGCGAAGCGGGCGGCCACGGCCAAGGCAGCCGCTCGCTGCTGCGGCGTACCGGCGCCCCGGGCCAGCCCCACCTCCAGCCAGTGGCGTGCCTCGTCGAGCAACCCGGACGCGGACCAGTACAGGTCGAGTCCTCGGGCCATGGCCGAGCCCGGACTCAGCCGCCTCAGCCGTACCGGCGTAGTACTCGAGCGCGGCCCGCAGGTTCGCGTGCTCCGGCCGGAGCACGCGAAGCCAGTCCCGCTGGCGCGGCCCGCAAGCGTCGTCATCGAAGCGGGACGCCAGCTCCGCGCACCAGGTTGCGTGCCGCTCCTGCATGCCGTGCAGCTCGCCGGCCTTCTCCGCCCGCTCCAGCCCGAACTGCCTGATCTCGCCGAGCATGCGATATCGCGTGTGGCCGCTGGCGGCTTCGTCGGCGATGAGGATCGACTGGTCGACGAGTGCGCTCACGAGGTCGAGAACCTCGCCGGCAGGCAGGTCGTCGGCACCACAGACCGCGGCCGCGGAGGCCAGGTCGTAGCCGCCGATGAACACCGACGACCGCGCCCAGAACCTCTGTTCGAGCTCGGAACACAGCTGGAAGGACCAGTCGACGCACGCCCGCAGCGACTGGTGCCGCTCGTCGGCGTCGCGGTAGCCGAGGTTGAGCACCTCGACGCGCTCGGCGAGGCTGTCGCGAATCTCCTGGGGCGACAGCGCCCGGATCCTGGCGGCGGCCAGCTCGATGGCCAGCGGCACGCCGTCCAGGTCGCGGCACAGGCCCGCGACGGCCGGTGCGTTGGCCGGTGTCAGCCGGAAGTCGGAGCGAGCCGAGGTGGCCCGGTCCATGAAGAGGTTGATGGCCTCGTGGTGGGTGATGGTCTCCGGTGTGGCCACGGTCGCCTCGTCCGGGAGGCTGAGCGGCGGCACGATGATGACGTCCTCGCCGCTCAGGCCGAGCAGCCGCCGGCTGGTGAGCAGGAACCTGAGGTTCGGGCAGGTGGCGCGGAGCCCCTCCACCAGGTCGCCGACCGGGGACACGAGGTGCTCGCAGTTGTCGAGCACCAGAAGCGCGGTGCGGTCGGCGATGTGATCGGCGAGGGTCTCGAGCTGCCACGGCCGGTCACCGCCGTGCAGGCCGATTGCCTCGGCCACGGCAGGGCCCAGCAGCTCGGGCTCGGCGAGGTCGGCGAGTGGCGCCACCCAGCATCCGTCGCGGTAGCTGCGCCCGTCCAGCTCGGTGACGCGGAGGGCGAGCCGAGTCTTGCCAACTCCGCCGGGCCCGACGAGCGTGACCACCCGGGACGACGCCAAGTGCTGTCGAACGTCGGCCAGCAGCGACCTGCGACCCACGAACGAGGTGTAGAAGGCGGGCTTCTCGATGGTTCAGCGTAGTGGGAGCAGCGTCGTGGCGGGCAGGTGCGCGTGCCGGCACGACAACGGTCCCGTCCCGCGACGAGGCGAGGACGGGACCGTCGGGAAGTCCGCGGGTGGGGACCGCGGTTCCGGTGGGTCAGCGCGTGCGGACCTTGAAGGTCCGCTGGCTCACGCCGTTCTTGAGGATCTGCACGGTGTGCGTGCCGGTGCCCGCGCGGAACGTCTGCGCCCAGACGTCCGAGTCGCCGGCGTGCTGACGGATCGCCGCGGCCCGGTGGCCGTCGACCTTGATCGTCCAACGGAGCATGCTGCCCTCGGCCTGGTTCGCGCCGAGCGCGAACGCCGACAGCATCGACACGCACGCGGTCGGGCGTGGGGGCGAGTCGCCTTGTACTTGCCGGCCACGTCGACCTTCACCACCGCGGGGGTGGTCGGGGTCGTGACCGGGGTGGTGGTCGTGGTGACCTCTCCCTCGGTGCCGGTGCTCCAGCCTGCGATCTTGGTGTCGATCAGCGTGGCGGACACCGTGCCCGGGTTGCCGGAGACGGCAACGCCGACGCTGTCGGCACGCGGTCGCCGTACCCGTGACGGCACCGCCGCGCATCGTGAAGGTGGTCTCGATCGTGTTGGACACGTTGGAGACGTTGATGCCCACGGTCGCCGGCGCGCTGCCGTCGATGGTGACTCGATCGAAGTCGACCTTCTTGGCGTTGTACAGGAGCGCGGCCGTGGCCTGCGCGTGGCTGTTGAGCTTGAACGTGCTGTCGGTGACCGAGCCGGAGGCGCCGCGGGAGATCTGCAGCGAGTTGGCCGCGTTCGTGGGGTTGGGCTGACCCTGCGGACCTGCGCCCTGACCCACGTGGGCGTTCTTGACCGAGAAGGTCAGGTTGCCGTCGAGGAGCAGACCGGTCTTCTGGTAGTTCGTGACGTCGATGTCGGCCAGAGTGACCTGGGCGCGCGGGACGTTGATGTCGTCGCCCGAGACCCGGTTGCGGATCGAGATCGCGTTGCCCTCCTGGACGCCGTTGCCGTGGGAGATGCCGTCCACGGAGACGTTGGTCAGGCTGCCGCCGGCGCGGTACATGTAGATGCCGTTCAGCAGACCGCCGCTGTTGCTCCCGCCCTCGAAGCCTTCGGTCGTGATGTCCAGGTTCTTGACGTCCAGCTCAGCAGGGGCCGAGTTGGTGCCGACCTCGGAGGCCAGCACCGTGCCGGGGAAGTTCCGGTGGGCAGCTCCTCGACCGCGGTGATCGTGTGGCCGGCGCCGTCGAGCGTCGCGTCGTTCGGCATGGTGATGGTCGTGAAGGTGCTGACGTCATCGGTCAGCGTGTACAGGTCGCCATGACCGTCAGGGTCGGCAGTGACGTCGACCGACCCGACGAGGGGGCCGGGGATCACGGGGGCGGCGGCGAAAGCCGCGATGGGGGCTGCGACGAGCCCGGCGAACACGACTGCACCAAGAGTGATGGAAGTGCTTCTGCGAACGAACGGCGATGTCACTGAGGAACCTTTCTAAGCCTTCGGCTGGGTGTGGGAAACGGTTTCCGCACAACATCGAGGGTCGCCGAAGAACCTCGCGCGGACATCCGCCGACTTACGGGTTCGGTTACCTGTCTCTCGACCCGGTGGGCCAGTTCCAGCACCAGGTCAGAGGGTTTCGAGACGCTCGTGAGCGCGACCTCCTCAACCAGCGGTCGCCGGCAGTTGAGGAGGGGCGCTCCAGCGGCACGGCTCACCGGTGGTTGAGGAGGGCGCTCCTCAACCACCGTCGCGCGGCGTCCTCACATCGCCGGCGCCACCGCCGTCCCGTCGTCCCACACGTTGCCCGACCAGACGTTCCCCGGACGGCTCGTGTTGAAGCTGGTCACCGGCCCGTAGGTGCCGCACTTGCCGTTGCCGCCGCGCTGGAACACGTTGTTGGTGAACTTCTGGTTCGTGGCGTTCGTCGGGTCACCGGAGTAGGGCTTCCCGGCGGTGGCGCCGCCGTAGGCGCAGTACCCGCTCCCGGGACTGGCGACGAACAGGTTGCCGTCCACCGTGTTGTTCTTGATCGGGGCGAAGTCCGGGTAGCCGGTCAGGTCCGCGGAGCACCCGATCTCGCCGTTGATGAACGGCCCGGTGAAGGAGCAGTGGATCGAGTTGTGCCGCAACGTCAGGCCCTGCTCCATCCGCACCGACGAGGCGTGGACCAGGTTGCTCACGTCGGGCCACAGGTTGGTCCCGTGGAAGTAGCTGTCCTGGATCAGGCAGTTGGAATCGCAGTAGGCCGCCCGGTTGATGTTGATGATCTCGGTGCGCAGGATGGTGAAGTTCGATCCGTTCACGCCGCAGTCCGCGGTCTGTGTTCCGCGTGTCGCCGCAGGCGTACTTCCCGGCCGGACAGCTCCCGTTGCTGCACGCCGGGAACTGGATGCCGCTGTCGATGAACGAGTCCTGCACGGTGTACGCCGCAGCGCCCCCGGACTGGACGATCGAGCCGTTCAGGTAGGAGTTCTTCAACACCAGGCCGCCGCCACCGTTCGCCACCACCAGGGTGCGGCAGTTGACGACCTTGGAGTCGATCACCACGTTGGCCGTCGTGATCGTGCACCCACCCATGTAGGTCGCCATGCTGCTCGCCGGCGCGTTCGGCCCGGTGTTCGGCAGTGCCCGGGAAACAGCCACCCCGACCGTCCGAACCGTCGGGCACGTTCGACGACGTCGCGCACGACGCGGGCGGCGGAGTCGGAGTCGGAGTCGGCGTCGGAGTCGGCGTCGGAGTCGGCGTCGGCGTCGGCGTCGGCGTCGGCGTCGGCGTCGGAGTCGGCGTCGGCGTCGGAGTCGGCGTCGGCGTCGGCAGTCGGCGTCGGAGTCGGCGTCGGCGTCGGCGTCGGAGTCGGAGTCGGCGTCGGAGTCGGCGTCGGCGTCGGCGTCGGCGTCGGAGTCGGAGTCGGCGTCGGCGTCGGCAGTCGGCGTCGGCAGTCGGCGTCGGAGTCGGCGTCGGCGTCGGAGTCGGCGTCGGCGTCGGCGTCGGAGTCGGCGTCGGAGTCGGCGTCGGCGTCGGAGTCGCAGTCGGAGTCGGCGTCGGAGTCGGCGTCGGAGTCGGCGTCGGCGTCGGAGTCGGAGTCGGCGTCGGAGTCGGCGTCGCAGTCGGAGTCGGAGTCGGCGTCGGCGTCGGAGTCGCAGTCGGAGTCGGCGTCGGAGTCGGAGTCGGCGTCGGAGTCGGCGTCGGAGTCGGGGTGGCGCCGCCGCTCGTCGCTGCCCGGGTCGACGACGTGCAGGACCCGGTAGGCCGACTTGCCCTTGCCGAGCAAGCTGTTGCCCAGGAACGTGGCCCGGATCCGGTAGACGCCCACTGGGAGCCGAGGAAGGGAGATGACACCCGTACCGAAGACGAGCCGGTCGAGCACCGGGTACGCCTGCCCCTTGGCCTTGGCCACCACTCGCACCGGGCCCGAGCCCATGGCCATGTGGGCGACGGTCCCCGTCAGGGTGCGGGCCCCAGGGGCGCTCAGGGCCACCTTGACCTGCGTGCGCTGCTCGGTGGTCGCCTGGCGGCCCTCGAGGTTCATGAACACCCGGGGCATCCGCACGAACTCGTCCGTGGACGCCGACCGACGGGGGCTATGACCAGGTAGCGCCGAGGACGGGTCGAGGTAGACCGCGGCGGGAAGTGTCAGCGCGAGGAGCGCCAGCAGCGCGAGCAACAGCCGTGGCCGGCGAGAAGCTCGCCTGGCTCGGCGCACCCCGGCGTGACGACCCGGTCGCGCCGCCACTCGGGATCGGCTCGTGGACGTGGAGTTGCTCCGCTTCATCGTCACATCACTCCCGCAACGGCCGCGCCGTTGTCCCAGACGTTGCCTGACCAGACGTTCCCCGCTCCGCTCTTGTTGAAGCTGGTCACCGGGCCGTAGGTGCCGCACTTGCTGTTGCCGCCGCGCTGGAACACGTTGTTGGTGAACTTCTGGTTGGTGGCGTTCGTCGGGTCGCCGGAGTAGGGCTTATCGGGGGTGGCGCCGCCGTAGGCGCAGTAGGCGCTGCCCGGACTGGCGACGAACAGGTTGCCGTCCACGGTGTTGTTCTTGATCGGGGCGAAGTCCGGGTAGCCCGTCAGGTTCGCGGAGCACCCGATCTCGCCGTTGATGAACGGCCCGGTGTAGGAGCAGTGGATCGAGTTGTGCCGCAACGTCAGGCCCTGCTCCATGCGCACCGACGAGGCGTGGGCCAGGTTGCTCACGTCCGGCCACAGGTTGGTCCCGTGGAAGTAGCTGTCCTGGATCAGGCAGTTGGAATCGCAGTAGGCCGCCCGGTTGATGTTGATGATCTCGGTGCGCAGGATGGTGAAGTTCGATCCGTTCACGCCGCAGTCCGCGGTCGTGTTCCTGCGTGTCGCCGCAGGCGTACTTCCCGGCCGGGCAGCTCCCGTCGCTGCACGCCGGGAACTGGATGCCGCTGTCGATGAACGAGTCCTGCACGGTGTACGCCGCAGCGCCCCCGGACTGGATGATCGCAGCCGTTCAGGTAGGAGTTCTTCAGCACCAGGCCGCCGCCGCCGCTGGCCACGTTCAGGGTGCGGCAGTTGACGACCTTGGAGGCGATCACGACGTTGGCCGTGTTGATCGTGCAGGAACCCGTGTAGGTCGCCATGCTGCTTGCTGGTTTGTTCGGCCCGGTGTTGGCAGTGCCGGGGAAACAGCCGCCCCTGCCGTCGGACCCGTCGGGCACCTTCGACGACGTCGAGGCACAACCGGCCGCGTCGACCCCGCCGGGCCTGACGACCCTCAGGGTCCGGGTCTCCGATCGGGCCTTGCCGAGCACCGCGTTGCCGAGGAAGGTCGCGCGCACCTTGTAGGTGCCTCGCGCCAGCTTCGGCAGCCGCACCACCGCCTTGCCCTTGACCAGCTTGGCGCCGACGAGCTTGCTCTTGCTGGCCCCCCGCTTGATCGCGACCTTGACCTTCCCCGTGCCCAACGCCGACGACCGCTGTGTCCCCCGCTCCTGCGAGCGCGCGCTCAGCGCGATCTTGACGTGCGCCCGCTGCTTCGTCGTGACCTGGTGCTTGTCGAGCTTCATGAACACCTTGGGTGTCCGCGCGGCCCGGCTCGTGTCGGCGGCAGCGGAAGGGACGCTCTGGATGGATCCCTGCAGTGGCACGATGACCAGCACCAGTAGAGCGAGGATGTTCAGGGCGCGGCGAGATCGGGGGATGTTGGGGGACATGGGGAACCACCATGGCAGTCAAGAGTCAATGACGAAACCGGGGTCCCCCAGATTGGGTAGCAGAGTTGCCACTGCTGACCCCGCACCTGGGGAGGCTGAGGCGAGGCAAACGCCTATTGCCGGGGCACGTTCTCCAGCTCGGCCAGCCAGGCCGTGGGGTGGGCGTCGGACGGCATCCGCCAGTCGCCGCGGGGGGACATGGTGCCGCCGGCACTGACCTTCGGGCCGTTCGGGAGCGCGGAGCGCTTGAACTGGCTGGCGAAGAACCGGTTGATGAAGACCTCCAGCCACCGACGGATCGTGGCGAGGTCGTAGGACGTACGCCGCTCGTCCGGGAAGCCCGGCGGCCACTCCCCCTCCGACTCGTCGTGCCAGGCGTGCCAGGCCAGGAACGCGATCTTGGAGGGCCGGTCGCCGCAGCGGAGGACGCGGAAGAGAGAGAAGTCCTGGAGCGAGTACGGGCCGACCGAGTCCTCGGTGGCCTGCGGCTTCACACCTTCTGTCACGGGGATCAGCTCGGGAGTGATCTCCTGCTCGAGGATCTCCTCCAGCAGGTCGTTGGTCTCGGCGTCGAACTGGTCGGTCTCGGCGACCCAGCGGATCAGGTGCTGGACCAGCGTCTTCGGGACCCCGGCGTTGACGTTGTAGTGCGACATCTGGTCGCCGACGCCGTACGTGCACCAGCCGAGCGCCAGCTCGGAGAGGTCGCCGGTGCCGACGACGATGCCGCCGCGGTGGTTGGCCAGCCGGAACAGGTAGTCGTAGCGCAGCCCGGCCTGGACGTTCTCGAACGTGACGTCGTAGACCGGCTCGCCGTCGGCGAACGGGTGGTCGATGTCGTCGAGCATCTGCTTGGCCGCGGGGCGGATGTCGAGCTCCTCGAAGGTGACGCCGAGCGACTTGGCGAGCCGGGTGGCGTACGACTTCGTGGTCTCGCCGGTCGCGAACCCCGGCATCGTGAACGCGTGGATGTCGGAGCGCGGGCGGCCGAGCCGGTCCATCGCCTTCGCGGTGACGATCAGGGCCTGCGTCGAGTCGAGGCCGCCGCTGACGCCGATGATCGCCTTCGGCTGGCCGATGGCCGTGAGTCGCTGCTCCAGTCCGGAGACCTGGATGTTGTAGGCCTCGTAGCAGTCGAGCGCGAGCCGCTCCGGGTCGTCCGGGACGAACGGGAACCGGTCCACCTTGCGCCGCAGGCCGACGTCACCGGTGGGCGCGTCGAGCTCGAACTCGATGGTCCGGAACGCCGCGACCCGCTCGTCGTGGGTACGCCGGTTGTCGTCGTGGGTGCCCTGCCGCAGCCGGTCCTGGCGCAGCCGGCCGAGGTCGATGTCGGCGATCGTGCAGACCGGCCCCTCGGGGAACCGCGGCCCCTCGGCCATCAGCTCGCCGCTCTCGTAGACCATGGTCTGGCCGTCCCAGCTCAGGTCGGTCGTCGACTCCCCCTGCCCCGCGGCCGAGAAGACGTACGCCGCGTTGCAGCGTGCGCTGGCGCTGCGGACCAGCAGCCGGCGGTCCTCGGCGCGGGCCACCGTGATCGGGCTGCCGGACAGGTTGGCCAGCACTGTCGCGCCGGCGAGCGACGCCTCCGCACTCGGCGGCACCGGCACCCACATGTCCTCGCAGACCTCGACGTGCAGCTTGAGGTCGGGATGGTCGGAGGCGGCGAAGATCAGGTCCGGGCCGAACGGCACCTCGGCCCCGCACACCTCGATGGTGGCGCCGCGCCGGTCGTCGCCCGGCGCGAAGTGGCGGCGCTCGTAGAACTCGCGGTAGGTCGGTAGGTACGACTTCACCGAGATGCCGAGGACCCGGCCCTTGTGGATCACCGCCGCACAGTTGAGCACTCGCGTGCCGTGCACCAGCGGCAGCCCGACGACCAGCACCGGCAGCAGCTCGGCGCTGCCGAGGACGACCTCGCGGAGCGCGTCGTGCGCGGCCTCGAGCAGGGTGTCCTGCAGGAGCAGGTCGTCGATGGCGTAGCCGGTCAGGCACAGCTCCGGGAAGACCGCGACCGCCACGGCGTTTTCGTGGCACTCCTTGGCCTGCTCCAGCACGGCGCGCGCGTTGGCCGCCGGGTCGGCGATCGCCACCGGCAGCGTGCAGGCGGCGACGCGGGCGAACCCGTGCGCGTACGCCGAGTAGAAGTCCACGCTTCGAGTCTAGAGATCACGTCAGCGATGAGTCGGCGTACCTCGCCCGGTCTGTCCTGACATGAGTCTCTCCGCGACCGCGTCCATCAGCCCCTGCCTCTGGTTCGACCACGAGCTGGAGGAGGCGGCCGAGTTCTACACCAGCATCTTCCCGAACTCCCAGGTCGGCCACATGACCCGCTACACCGAGTCGGGCCCGGGCGAGCCCGGCACGGTGATGGCCGGGGACTTCACCCTCGACGGTCTGACCTTCCGCGGCATCAACGGCGGCCCCGAGCACGCCGGCTTCACCGAGACGATCTCGTTCTCGGTCACCTGTGCCGACCAGGCGGAGGTCGACCACTACTGGACCTCGCTCACCGCGGGCGGCGGCGAGGAGTCCGTCTGCGGCTGGCTCAAGGACCGGTTCGGGCTGTCGTGGCAGATCGTGCCGAAGCGCCTCTACGAGCTGATGGAGGACCCCGACCCGGCCCGCGCCACCGCCGCCACCGAGGCGATGCTCCGGATGCGGAAGATCGTGGTCGCCGAGCTCGAGGCCGCGGCCGACGCGGCGGTCGCCCCGGTCTGAACCAACGGGCCCTGGCCCTGCGCGGCGTGACCAAGGACACGGCCGGTTACCCGCGCGTACGTCGTTAGCCTTGACAGCAGTCCGTGGACTCCATCGGGGAGCTGCGAGACGACTTGAATGGAGCTCGACGATGAGCACGCCCACCCCGGAAGAGACCGCGCCGTACGGCACCGGCCCCGCTGCGAGTGCACCCGCCCCGGTCCGGAAGGTGCGCACGCACCACCTGCGGGAGATGAAGGAACGCGGCGAGAAGTTCACGATGCTCACGGCGTACGAGCAGTACGCCGCGCAGACGTTCGACGAGGCGGGCATCGACGTGCTGCTGGTCGGCGACAGCGCGTCCAACAACGTCTTCGGCAACGAGACCTCGCTGCCGGTCACCGTCGACGAGCTGATCCCGCTCACGCGCGCGGTGTCGCGATCGACGAAGCGCGCGCTGGTGGTCGGCGACCTGCCGTTCGGGTCGTACCAGGCGTCGCCCGAGCAGGCCTACCTGACCGCCGTCCGGTTCATGAAGGAGGGCGGCGCCCACTGCGTGAAGCTGGAGGGCGGCATCGAGATGGTGCCGCAGATCGAGCGGCTGGCCCGCGGCGGCATCCCGGTCATGGCGCACATCGGCTTCACCCCGCAGTCCGAGCACGCGCTGGGCGGCTACCGGGTCCAGGGCCGCGGCGAGACCTCGGCCCGGGTGCTCGCCGACGCCGAGGCGATCCAGGACGCCGGCGCGTTCGCGGTGGTCATGGAGATGGTCCCCGGCGACGTGGCCGGCGAGGTCACCCGCAAGCTCCGCATCCCGACCATCGGCATCGGCGCCGGCAACGAGACCGACGGCCAGGTGCTCGTCTGGCAGGACGCCTTCGGCCTCCGGACCGGGAAGATGGCGAAGTTCGTGAAGCAGTACGCCGACGTGCACGGCGTCCTCCTCGACGCGGCCAAGGCGTACGCCGACGACGTGAAGGCCGGGACGTTCCCGGGCCCGGAGCACACCTTCTGAGCCAGCGCTAGCTGCTCGTCACCCGGACGACCCGGATCCGCGTCCAGCCGTGGTCCCGCACGGTGTAGGTCACGAGGTCGCCGTCGGCGACCGGCCAGCCGCCGGTGGAGGCGATCCGGCCGGGTAGCCGGATCGTCTCGCCACCCTCGAGCGGGCGGGCGAAGACGCGCCCTCGGTACGCCCAGGCGAGGAACGTCGGCGACGTCGTGGCCGGGCTCGGCACCTCGACCTCGCCATCTGGGAGCGGCTGGATCTTGCGCAGCTTCCCGGTGTGCAGGTCGAGCGAGAGGGTGCGCCCGGGCTCGGACGGGTCCTCGCCGTTGTAGCCGTTGACCGTGTCGAAGACATCGAGCCGGCAGTAGGGCCGGCGGACGGCGTAGAGGACAGCTGTGGTCGGTGCTGAAGACCGTGCAGTGACGTGTCCGTCCGCCAGTTGCGGTAGACGATCTGCGACTGACCCTCGACGTACGCAAGGTGACGACCGCAGATCGCCAGCCGCTGCGGGCCGCCGTACTGCACCGGCAGCGTGGCCAGGACCTCGGCGGTCAGCACCGCAGGCGCCGTTGGCGGGGCGGTCGACGGCCCGATCTTCAGGACCTGCAGCACGGAGACGCGCCGATGTCGAGCGAGACCGATGGCGCCTCGGGTGCCGCGTCCTGCGTGGAGCTGTCGCCTGAGCACCCGGTCGATGCGCCAGCGCCACGGCGCTGACCAGCACGAACGCCTTCATGCGGGTGCGACGCCTGCCGAGGCCTCGCGGTTGTCGCCCGATGCA
Source organism: uncultured Actinomycetota bacterium (assembly GCA_963734355.1). Lineage (GTDB taxonomy): Bacteria > Actinomycetota > Actinomycetes > Propionibacteriales > Nocardioidaceae > Nocardioides. Next base: position 152,484 of record CAVTHU010000052.1, on the reverse strand, counting down.
CGCTCGGACCGAAGCGCAGGGGACGTCATCACGAACGTGCACCCGTCTCCACGATCGTGATGACGTCACGTCGCGGCCCGTGCTCGCTGACATTTGTCATGCCGACCTCGTGACGCTCCAGCGAGGCCTCGGCCGCCCGGAGGCAGAACGCTGGAGCCATGACAACAGACCCAGCTCTCCAGGACCGGCGCCACCACGAGAGTGCCCGCGGTCTCGCTCTCGGGGGTGACCAAGGCCTTCGGCGACGTCCAGGCCGTGCGGGGCATCGACCTCGAGCTCCAGCAGGGCGAGATCGTCGCCTTCCTCGGGCCGAACGGCGCCGGCAAGACCACGACCATCGACATGGTGCTCGGGCTGTCGCGGCCCACGACCGGCGAGGTCAGCGTGCTCGGCATGGAGCCGCGGCAGGCGATCGCCCGCGGCCTCGTCAGCGCGGTGATGCAGACCGGCGGCCTGATCAAGGACCTGAGCGTCCGGGAGACGGTGGCCTACACCGCCAGCCTGTTCGCCGACTCGCGGCCGGTCGACGAGGTGCTCGAGAACGCCGGCATCACCGGCATCGCCGACCGCAAGGTGGCCAAGTGCTCGGGTGGTGAGCAGCAGCGGCTGCGGTTCGCGATGGCGCTGCTGTCCGACCCGGCCCTGCTGCTCCTCGACGAGCCGACCACCGGCATGGACGTCGAGGGCCGCCGTACGTTCTGGTCCGCGATCCGGCGCGACGCCGAGCAGGGCCGGACGGTGCTGTTCGCGACGCACTACCTCGAGGAGGCCGACCAGTACGCCGACCGGATCGTGCTGATCAGCCAGGGCAGGATCGTCGCCGACGGCAGCGGCTCGGAGATCCGCGCGCTCGCCGCCGGCCGCGACGGTCCGCGCCACGCTCCCCGGCGCCGACACCGACCGCATCGCGCGAGATCGGTGGCGTCGACGGCGTCGAGGTCCGCGGCGAGACCGTGCTGGTGCACGCCAAGGACAGCGACGCCGTGGCCCGCTACCTGCTGACCGAGACCGACGCCCGGGACCTGGAGATCACCTCCAAGGGTCTCGAGGACGCCTTCCTGAGCCTGACCCACGAGGAGAAGTGATGAGCACCGTGACTGAGCACCGCCACCATCGACCCCACCACCCGCAAGGTCCCGCCGTTCGGCGGCTTCAACACCACGATCCTCGGGATCGAGATCAAGCGGATGCTCCGCAACCGCCGCACGATCTTCTTCACCCTGGTCTTCCCGGCCGGCCTGTTCTTCGCGTTCGGCGGCACCACGGGCTGGAACGACGACGCGGGCCACGGCAACGTCGCGGCGTACATCATGGTGTCGATGGCGCTGTACGCCGCCGCGCTCACCGCCGCCTCGTCCGGCGCGATGGTCGCCATGGAGCGGGCCATGGGCTGGTCCCGCCAGCTCCGGCTGACCCCGCTCAGCCCGGTCGTCTACATCTCGATGAAGGCGATGGTGGCGCTCGTGATGGGCGCCGTCGCGGTGGCCGTGGTCAACGTCGCCGGCATCGTCCAGGGCAAGCCCGACATGCCCGTCGGCGATCTGGGTCGCCTGCGCGGTGCTCGCCATCCTCTGCACGCTGGTCTTCGCGGCGCTCGGCGTCTTCGTCGGCTACCTGGTGCCCGGCGAGAACGCCATGCAGATCCTCGGTCCCGGCCTGGCGCTGATGTCGTTCCTCGGCAACGTGTTCATCCCGATCGACGACCACACCAGCCTGATCTGGCACATCGCCCAGTGGACGCCGATGTTCGGCGTCGCCGAGATCACCCGGGCGCCGCTCACCGGCGAGCTGCCCTGGTACGCCGTCGTCAACGCGCTCGGCTGGCTGACCGTGTTCGTCCTCGGCGCGGCGTGGCGGATGAGCAAGGACACCGCTCGCGTGTGACTACCGTGCTGACTGTGAGTCAGACCCAGCCGGTCACACCGGGGGTGTCGACCCCCGGCTCGACCGGCCGGCTGGGTCCGGTCTTCGCGGGCATCTGGCTCTTCTTCCTCGTCAACCCGCTCCTCGAGGGCTGGGCGCACCGCGACGAGCTGCGCGGCGTGGTCGGCATGGCCAGCACGCTCGCGTTCGCGGCGGTCTACATGTCGCTGTGGGTGCGGGCCCGGGCCGACCGCCAGAGGCTCGTCGACACCCCGCCGCTCAGCTGGTCCGCTGCCCTACCTCGGCGCGCTGGTCGGGCTGGGCGCTGCTCACCGTCGCCTGCGTGGGCGAGCCCGGCATGGCCTGCGCGGTCTACATCAGCGTCGCGTGCGTCATGGTCTTCCGGTTCCGGGTGGCCGCGCCCATCGTGGTGGCCCTGGTCGTCGGGACGATCGCCCTCGGTGCCCGCGAGGACTGGGGCAGCCAGGTCGGTACGGCGTTCGGGATCATGGCCGCGTCGGTGGCCGTCTTCGGCCTACGCGCCGTGATGACCCGCAACATCGACCTCGTCAACGCCCAGCTCGAGAACGCCCGCCTCGCCGTCGACAACGAGCGCACCCGCTTCGCCCGCGACCTGCACGACATCCTCGGCCACTCGCTCACCGTCATCACGGTCAAGGCCGAGCTCGCCCAGAAGCTCCTCGACGTCGACGTCGACCGGGCCCGCGCCGAGATCGCCGACCTCGAGCGGCTCAGCCGCGACGCGCTCACCGACGTACGCCGCGCGGTCGAGGGCTACCGCGACATCACGCTCCCCGGCGAGCTGGTCCGGGCGCGGGTCGCGCTCCGGGCCGCCGAGATCGACGCCGACCTGCCGAACTCCACCGACGACGTACCGTCCGAGCTGCGCGAGCTGTTCGCCTGGACGGTGCGCGAGGGCGTCACCAACGTGATCCGGCACTCCGGTGCCCGGCACTGCGAGGTCCGGCTCACCGCGACCAGCGCCGAGGTGCGCGACGACGGCCCCGCGACCGACTCCCCACGCGGCCAGGGCTCGGGCCTGGCCGGGCTGCGCGAGCGGGCCACCGACGTCGGCGCCACCGTGGTCACCCGGGAGCTCTCCCCCGGCTTCTCGCTGTCCGTGGTGGTCTCATGACCATCCGGCTCCTGCTCGCCGACGACCAGGCGCTGGTCCGCGGCGCGCTGTCCGCGCTGCTCTCCCTCGAGTCCGACCTCGAGGTGGTCGCCGAGGTCGGCACCGGTGACGCCGTCGTACCCGCCGTCCTCGAGCACCACCCCGACGTGGCCCTGCTCGACGTCGAGATGCCCGGGCTCGACGGCATCGCGGCGACCGCCGAGGTCCGGCGCGCCTCGCCCGGCACCCAGGTGCTGATCGTGACGACGTTCGGCCGGCCGGGCTACCTGCGCCGGGCGCTGCAGGCCGGCGCGGCCGGGTTCGTCGTCAAGGACACTCCCGCGGCCCAGCTGGCGGACGCCGTACGCCGCGTGCACGCCGGGCTCCGCGTGGTCGACCCGGACCTGGCCACCGACTCGCTCGTGGCCGGCGAGTCACCGCTGACCCAGCGGGAGACCGAGGTGCTGCGCGCCGCCCAGGACGGCTCGTCGGTGGCCGCGATCGCCCGGAAGCTGTTCCTCTCCGAGGGCACGGTCCGCAACCACCTCTCCTCGGCGATCGGCAAGACCGGCGCGTCCAACCGCGCCGAGGCCGTCCTCACCGCCGACGGGAACGGCTGGCTCTGACTCTCACTCGCCTTGCCGGGCCGCTGCCCGGTCGACGAGCTCCTGGACGGAGCTGGGCAGCGTGGTCTCGAAGTCGATCAGCCTGCGCCCAGGTCGGGCGGACCACGATGCGCACCATGCCGTCGGTGTACGTCGCCCGGACGCCGGCCTCCCACTCTTCCCGCTGCTCGGGGGTCATCTCGTAGGTGCCGGACGCCTGCAGGTACTCGTCCGGGATCCCGTCCGTGGGGTCGAGCTCGGCGCGGCCCCGCAGCAGCAGGATGTGCGGCGGATGCACCTCGGTGTCGATGGTCAGCGCGACCGCCGGGTTGCGCTGCAGCATCGTCAGCTTGCGGGCGTTCTTGGCGGTGCACATGACGATCTCTGCGCCGTTCCAGTGGATCCCGATCGGGATCACCCGCGGCGTGCCGTCCTTCGCCACGAAGGCCAGCCGCGCCACGTCGCGCTTCAGCAGCTCCTGGCTGAGCGGTTGGCCCAGCACCTCGAGAGTCTCGTCCGAGTCCACGTCGCCCACTCCACCACACGGGTCTCGTCGAGCCAATCGACCCTTCGGTCTCCGCACCGATGCGTCTCTCATCCGACGTGGGTACGTTGCCGGGTATGCGCCGGTTCCTGCTCCCACTGGTCCTGACCCTCGTGATCCCCGCCCAAGCTGCGAATGCGTCGTACGCCGGCAGCGTCGACCGCAAACCGAGCGCGGCCGCGCATGCTGAGGCACGCAAGGCCATGCCCAAGCTCAAGATCAACACGGTGGTCAGACACCTCGACCACCCCTGGGACGTGAAGTCGCTGCCCGGTGGCGTGCTGATCTTCACCCAGCGCGACCGGGCCACGCTGTCGGTGTTCAAGAACGGCAAGGTGCACCGCGTCGGCTTCCCGAAGAGCTCGGTCTGGGTCTCCGGCGAGACGGGGCTGATGGGACTCGAGGTGGACCCCGACTTCGCCACCAACCGCCGGATCTACACCTGTCAGGGCGGCTTCACCGGCGGCGGCCACGACGTCCACGTCACCGCCTGGACCCTGGACAGCAAGCTGCGCAAGGCGACGATGGACAAGGTCCTGGTGGGCGGGTTCCCGACCAGCTCGGGCCGGCACGGCGGCTGCCGCCTCGTCGTGACCAGCGACGGCTCGCTGCTGGTCGGCACCGGCGACGCCGCCGAGGGCACCAACCCGCAGGACCTCGACTCGCTGGGCGGCAAGACGCTGCGGCTGGACCGGTTCAGCGGGGCGCCCTGGCCCGGCAACCCGTTCGCCAGCGCCTCCGGCGCGCGCCGTTACGTGCACACCTACGGCCACCGCAACGTGCAGGGCGTGGCCCAGCGGGCCGACGGCACGCTGTGGTCGATCGAGCAGGGCAGCTTCCGCGACGACGAGGTCAACCTGCTCGTCAACGGCGGGGACTACGGCTGGAACCCGGTGCCCGGCTACAACGAGTCGGTCCCGATGACCGACCAGTCCCTGCCCGGCAAGCAGCGCAAGGCCCGCTGGCGCTCCGGCAACCCGACCCTCGCCACGTCCGGCGGCGGGTTCGTGAACGGCGCCAAGTGGGGCGCCCTCGACGGCGCGCTCGCGGTGGCCTGCCTCAAGGCGAGCCGGGTCCTGTTCCTGACCTTCGACAAGGCGGGCAAGCTGCAGAAGGTCCGCGCGCCGCGGGACCTGCGGCAGTACGGCCGGATCCGGCAGGTCTCCAGCGTCGAGAACGGCGACCTGCTGGTCACCACCGACAACGGCGGCGGTGGCGACGTGATCCTGAGGGTCAGCCCGAGGTAGCGCTCACGCCGTCCAGTCGAACAGCAGCTCACCCGCCGTCAGCACCCCGAACCACACGGCAACTGCGATCAGGGGCAGCAGCAGCGTGCGCTTCGGGTGCGGCGTCCACCACCGGGTGGCGACCACGAACAGCACCACCCAGATGACCAGGAGCAGCACGACGCCGTACCACGGCGCGAGCAGCCCGCTCGCGGCGTACAGGAAGAGGCAGCCGGCCATCCCGACCATGGCGACGAACGGCCACGGCGACGCCTTGTGGCCCTGCGGGATCGCCACTCGTCAGTCTTCGGCGTCGTTCCAACGAGGGTCGTTGTCCCACTCCTCGTTGCGCTCCTTGACCTTCTCGAGGGCGCGGGCGGCCTCCGCTTCGGTGTCGTAGGGCCCGAGCCGGTCCTTGTAGGCGCAGCCGTCCGGGCCCTCGACTGCGTGGTGATTGAGGCAATACCAAAACGCCATGCAGTCGAAACTAGCGGCGTTGCTCTACCCTCGCATTGCGGATGGGCTGGCCGGGCGACCGCGTCGTCGTACCTCTCGAGGTACGGCGCCGAGGAAAGTCCGGGCTCCACAGGGCAAGGTGGTGGGCAACTCCCACCCGGGGTGACCCGCGGGAAAGTGCCACAGAAAACAGACCGCCACTCGTGTCTTCGGGCAGGAGCGGTAAGGGTGAAACGGTGGTGCAAGAGACCACCAGCGGCCCGGGCGACCGGGTCGGCTAGGCAAACCCCACCTGGAGCAAGGTCAAGAAGTCCGGAGCCTTCGGGCCCCGGGCGCGCGTACGCCGAGGGCGGCCCCGCCCGAGTACGCGGGTAGACCGCTGGAGGGTGCCGGCAACGGCACCCGTAGATGGATGGTCGCCCCCCGGTGACCGTGAGGGACCCGGGGACAGAACCCGGCTTACAGGCCAGCCCGTCCGCACCACCGGGCATCGCCTCGTAGGCCTTCACCAACGGATCCGCCATGTTGCGCGTCACCGGCCCGGTCACCAACAACACGTCCGCGTGCCGGGGCGAAGCCACCAGCCGCACGCCGTACCTCTCCAGGTCGTAGACCGGCCCGAAGGCCGAGGCAATCTCGATCTCACAACCGTTGCAGGACCCGGCATCCACGTGCCGCACCTGGATCGAACCCCCGAAGACGCCATCGGCCGGAGAGACTTCCTGGTCGTCATCCCGCGCGGGCAACGACGGTTCCGCGATCAGACCGTGACGACGGATCAGACGGAACAAGCCCGTCACCGGGCGCCTCGGCGCAGCTCGACCCCACGGGCGGTCCTGGCGTCGCTCTTCAATGTCGTCAGCATGTCGACCTGCTCCGACAGCACGCTGGTCAGGATCGACCGCGCCACCGCCATCAGCTCCGCGATCTGTGGGCTGACCAGCGAGTAGTGCACCGTCGAGCCCTCCTTGCGGGTCATGACCAGACCAGCCCGCCGCAGCACCGCAAGCTGTTGCGAGAGGTTTGACGGTTCCACCTCGATATCTCGCAGCAGCGCACCCACAGAGTGCTCGTCCTGGCTCAACAGCTCGAGGATCCTGATCCGGACCGGGTGGCTCAACGTCTTGAAGAACTCAGCTTTCAGCTGGTGAAGCGGCGTGGTCATGACTCGTCTCCCATTGGCCGCCTCATCAGTCGCCCTTCGGTTGCGAGATCATTGCCCTCGTCTTATTCACAAGATTAGCATTTGCAGAGATTTGCAACTACTGTAGCAGTCAATCGGTGCACTTTCGACCACCGAGTGAGACCGACAAGGGAGGTGTCCATGAGCGCTGCACCTCCCCCAGCGACACCGCCGGAGAGCCCAGGCGAGCCGTGGTACGTCTACGACCGCCACCTGAATCTGCTGCATGTCGCGATGACCCTGGCCGATGCCGAGACGTGGGCCATCCAACATTGGGACGTGGTCGAGGTCGCCGACCGGGAGCTGGTCGAGGAGAACGACTACTGGTATCTCCTCTTCGCCGCACCGGACGGGACGGGATCGACCAGCCGGGACTACCAGGCCCGCATCACGCGCAAGGACCGCGTCATCGCCATGGGCCGCGATCCCGACATCACTCCCCGCTTTCCTTAGTCTGCGACTACCCGGGCTCAGCCGAGAAACGGACACACCACCCCATGAACCCACATGCGCCAACGACGGCGTCCGGTCCCCAGGCCGAGCAAACCCCGGTGCCAAAGCCCCGTAAGCACCTCATGACACCCGGCGCTCCACGTCCGGCGCCCCGGCCGAACGCCATGAGCACAGAGCAAGTCCAAAAGTGGGTGGTGACCGTCCTGGTGGTGGTGATCGGCGGCCACCTGGCCGAGGCGCTGGTCATCTTCGGTCTCATGGCACCCGAGGATCACCCTGCGTCCCGCATCGGGTTGCTCATCATCGCCGGCGCAGTGGGTCTCCTGGCCGCAGGCGGTGTCAGAGCCGTCCACAGACGACGCATCCTCAGTCTGTGGGTTCTCCTGGGGCTGTTGCCGGCGGCAACCGGGGTCTACCTCGGATGGACCTAGCCCTCCGCGCGGGGGTCTGGTCCCTCGCTTCGACGCTGGTCCACGCCCGACCCCAAGAGCAGAGAGGACCCCACATGCCTTGGTACTCGACGGAGAACGTCGAAGACATCACCATCCTGCGACTCAAAGGTGACGCGTCGACCCGCCACTACCAGTGGCTGGGCGGCCTCGATGGCCTGCTGATGCGCGGACACAGACGGTTGGTCATCAGCCTCGAGGAAGTCGTCATCCCCAATCTCTCCGATGCGGCGTTCCTCGCTGTCATGACACGTCGTACCAAGGATCTCGGCGGCGACGCCGTCTACGTCGTGCCACGAGACGCCCACGCCCAAAGGATCCTGCGCCAGGCACGATCCAGCAAGGTGTTCCCGTTCGCCCCAACCGTCGCGGCAGGCCGTGAGCACTTCACGCTCCGGCCCCACCCGGACACGCGGGTCGACAACAAGTAGGCCCGTGACGCTCGCCCGCCGCGCCCGCGGCCGTGCTCCCTGAGCGAGATCTACTGTCCGCGTACTGTCCGCAGGATCTTCAATCAGGCCCGTGAACAGCCGGCGGCCCTCATCAGGTTTGCGCAGGTCAGCACGCATGTACCAGCAACGACCACTAGCAGCCAATCACGCAGGCATCCTTCCCGGCTTACAGGCCAGCCCGTCCGCTTCACCCCCTCTGACCTGCACGTTTGTCACTCGCCGGCCGCGCTGGTCCGTGCCTGGCCCTGAGAGAACCGAGCACCGTGTCGACGGGCCGCCATCGTGTTGGGAAGCCACCCGGAGCCCGCCGTGGTCGCTGGCGTCGCTTCCTTTCTCGCCTGCCTAGGGATTGATCCAGACGAACCACTACGTCCGCGGGTGCCGAGCATCGGTCCGGTCCGGTCCCGTGGGCTGTGGGTCAGTCGTCGAGCAGCGCGGCTGGGTCGACGGCGAGCGTGGTCGCTGGCTCCTCTGGCATCGGGTTTGCCTCAGGCGTCGCGTCCTGCTCCAGGGCCGACTCGCCGTAGACCGCTTGGGCCAGGCCGAGGGCCAGCCCCATGATCTCGTGATCGGCGAGTCCTAGACGGATGGCGACGGCCCGAGCATTTGGGGGCCGGTCGGCGGGGTCCTTGGCCAGCATGTCCTCGATCACGCCGGCCAGGGCTTCCGGCACGTCGTCGGGCAGCGGCGGTGGTGCGTCGTGGAGGTGAGCCATCGCGATCGCGATGGGGGTCGGCCTGTCGAACGGCTTGGCTCCGCACAGCATTTCGTGACCGACGACGCCCAGGGCGTACAGGTCGGAGGCTCCAGTCGTTGGTCGGCCGAGGGCCTGCTCCGGACTGATATACGACGGCGTTCCGAACACGTCCCCCGCGCGGGTGTGCCCGGAGGCGTCGGCGGCCCTGGCGATGCCGAAGTCGGTGAGCTTCACCAGGCCGTCCTCGCGGACCAGGATGTTGGCCGGCTTGACGTCGCGGTGGACCAGCTTGGCGGCATGCGCGACGCCGAGCGCCAGGGCGCACTGCCCGATCACGGAGCGCACCTGGTCGGCTGGGAGGGGGCCGCCCTCGCGGATGAGCTGCGACAACGGCTTGCCCTCGACGAGCTCCATGACCAGGAAGGCCAAGCCCTCGTCCTCGCCGTAGTCGAAGACGGTGGCGATATTGGTGTGGATCAGTCTCGCCGAGTGCAGCGCCTCGTCGCGGAAGCGCAGCGCGAACAGTTCCTGGTGTTCGGGGTGGGGACGCATCACCTTGAGCGCGACCAGTCGCTGCAGGACGGTGTCCTTCGCCACCCAGACGTCGCCCATGCCGCCGGACGCGATGCGTCCTTCGAGTCGGTACCGGTCGCCGAGAACGAGCCCTCGCTCCAGCCGATTCACGTCGTGGGCCTCACAGTCCGTCCCTTCACCTTGACCGTGGCTCCACTTGAAGATGGTCAACGTTGTCGTTGCCGCTGTTGTGGGCGGGATCGTGCTCTCAGTACCCGCTGCGCGAGGCGAACGCACAGCCTGGCGGCGTTCTCCCGAGCTATCCGCAGCGCCAGCGGCTCCGGGTCGACCCAGGTGTCCGACATGTTGGTCGATCGGGCGTTCGATCGGCGTGACGGTGGCGCCCACATGACATCCGGAGCAGCGCTCAGCATGTGCGGCCGGTCACCGGGTGGGCAAGTGCCCCGTCTCGCCTTGTCCGCCGGTCGCCAGCCCGCTGGTCAGGTGGCACCTGCGACAGGCAGATCCAAGACCACCCTGCCCCGCCCCTCGCTGACGTGCACAGACATCGGGTGACCGGCGAACTCCAGTCGCTCCAGCGAGACGTCCGGCAGGGAGGTGAGGTCGGGGCGCACCAGCTCGACCGAGGAGCGGTCCAGGCTCGGCTCAAGACCCAACATCGTCCTCACGAGCATGAGCACCGAGGCCGACGCCCACGCCTGGGGTGAGCAGGACGACGGGTAGGCCACCGGCATTGCGACGTCGTCGCGGGCCACGCCGGCGAAGAGCTCCGGAGGGCGACCGTCGAAGTGCCGTGTCGCCTCCAGGGCACCGTCAACGAGGAGGTCGACGGCGTCCCAGCACCCGTAGCGCGCGGCGCCGGCGATGCAGAGTGCGGTGTCGTGCGGCCATACCGAGCCGTTGTGGTAGCTCAGGGGGTCATAGGCCCCCATTGACCGAGCCAGGGTCCGGAGCCCCCACCCGGTCCAGAGGTCTGGGTCGACGAGCCGCTCGACGTAGCGGCGGGCCTTGTCGCCATCGGCGATGCCGGACCACAGCGCGTGTCCGGGGTTGGTGGTCAGCGAGTCGATGGGCCGGCCGTCGGCGTCCAGGCCCAGGACGTAGTAGCCGCGTGGGTCCCAGAAGGCTTCATTGAAGCGATCCTTGAGCGCCTCGGCCCGGCGGCGCAGGTCGGCGGCGTGGTGGCCTATGTCCACAACCTCGGCCAGTGTCGCCGCACCCCGGAGGGCCGCGTAGGCATAGCCCTGCACCTCGACCAGGGCAAGGGGAGCGTCGGGCAGCGTGCCGTCTGCGCGGGTGATGCCGTCCCAGGAGTCCTTCCACCCCTGGTTGGCCAGGCCCTGCGGGTGCCGACGCCGGTAGTCGAGGAACCCGTCGCCGTCGGAGTCCCCCGGTCCGGTGACCCAGTCGACGGCGCGGCCGATCGCAGGCGCGAGCGCACGCAGCGCGTCGTGGTCGATGGCGCGCCACCGCCACGCCTCGGCGGCGAGACCGACGAAGAGCGGGGTGGCGTCGACCGTGCCGTAGTAGCGGCTCCGCGACGAGAACGCGCCGCTGCCTCCGTGGCGCCGGAGCTCGTGCAGGATCCGGCCGGGCTGCTCCTCGGACGTCGGGTCGTCGTCGCAGCCCTGCAGGTCGGCGAGGCTGGCCAGCACGCCTCCGGCGAGGGAGCCGTCGAAGGGCAGCGTCATCCAGGCGGTCAAGAGAGAGTCGCGGCCGAAGAGGGTCATGAACCACGGAGCCCCGGCGGCGACAATCGGCCGGTCCGGGTGGGCCCGGTCCACGATCCGCAACGCCGCCAGGTCAGCCAGTGCCTGGTCCACGGCAGCGGGCAGGCGCGGGTCGAGTGAGACCACGGTCGGTACCCCGCGGCGCCAGGCGGACAGCTCGCGGATCGGCATCCCGCGGGCCAGTTCCGAAGGCCGCTCGAGGTCGGCGGGCACGCCGGCCGAGACCGGCTGCACGGTGACCGAGACTGTCACCTCGTCCCGGCCCGCGATGCGCAGGTGCCACCCTGCGGTCCCGTGGGGCGGATCGCTCTCTTCCGGCTCGGGGTCCATCACGACCTCGGTGCTGTCGTGCTCGTCGTCTGGCGAGGTGAGTCTCCACCGACCCGGTGTGATGCCCTCGGCCCCCGTCGTGTCCGCGGTGGTTGCGCTGCCGCTCTTGACCTCGAAGACGTGGGCGAAGTCAGCGGCGAGCTCCAGCTCGAGGTGCACGCTGACCGGCAGCGGGTGCGGGTTGCGCAGGGTCACCGTCTCGACCAGGCTGCCCGCCAGCCACCGTCGGCGGATGACCAGGACCTCCGCAACATCGCCGTGCGGCCCCTCCGCTGCGTCCTGGCCGGCGTCCTCCACGGTCGTGACGACGCGGGAGACGAGGACGGCGGACAAGGTGCAGGCGTGCTGGCGGCCAGCAGCTCGACCCGACCGCCCGTCACAGTCATGCGCAGCCGGCTCAGGTGGCGCAGGTCGTCGTACACCAATCCGTGGGTGGCGGCGACCATGTCGCCGGACTCGTCGCTGATCGCGAAGCTGCGGCCGTCGACGGTGACGAGGTCGTGACGTCCGCCCACAGGGACGGTGCCTGCCGAGAGGTGTAGCTCAGACATCCCTCCACGGTGCCCCACGCACCTCCAGATTTCACCTCCAGGGGTGAGTGGGGAGCGCGCGTCGTTGTGCGCCCGCTGGGTACCTGCCCGAAACAGGAACAGCAAATCGTGCCAGGCCGGGGAGGGTCAGGGCGGGTCAGGGAGGGAACCTGTCATGAGTACCGTGTTCGAAGTGCCGTGCCCCGAGTGCGGGCGACAGATGTCTGTCGCCGCCGGGGGCGAACTGCAGTGCCCCAAGTGCGAGCGGACCTATCACGCGCGGATGGGACACCTGTTCCCGGTGGGTGAGCCAGGCACCAAGGTCGTCATCTCCGAGAGCCCTCCGGGCCGCGGCCCAGCGCCTCGTCCGACAGCCGCGACGTCGTGAAAATCGCGCAGGTCGCCCCGCTCTACGAAGCGGTTCCGCCGGGTGCGTACGGCGGGACCGAGCGGGTGATCGCGGTGCTGTGCGACGGTCTGGTGGCACAAGGCCACGAGGTGACCCTGTTCGCGCCGGAGACCTCGGAGACGGCAGCGAAGCTGGAGGCGTACGACAAGCCTCTTCGTGAGCGGCTCAGCCGGGAGGAGATGGTCGACCTCGCACCGCACCTGCACCTCCAGATGCTGGCCGAGCTCTACCGGCGGGCCGACGAGTTCGACATCGTGCACTCCCACCTCGACGTCTGGACGTTCCCGTTCACCCAGCTGCGCGACACCCCCACGGTGTTGACCATGCACGGCCGGCTGGACCTGGACTACCTCCGTGACCTGCTGCCGAGGTACGCGTCGGTGCCGCTGGTCTCGATCAGCGACGACCAGCGGCGGGCGGTGGCAGACCTCGACCTCACGTGGGCGGCCACGGTCTACAACGGGCTCGACTTCACGTCGTACCAGGACGTGCCGCACGACTCCGACGGCTACCTGGGCTTCGTGGGCCGCATCGCCGAGGAGAAGGGACCACTGGCGGCGATCGAGATCGCTCGCCGGTCCGGACTGCCGCTCCGGATGGCGGCCAAGGTCGACCCCCTCGACGAGGACTACTACGAGGAGGAGGTGAAGCCCGAGATGGGCCCTGACGTCGACTTCATCGGGGAGATCGAGGAGCACGACAAGCCCGCCTTCTACGCCGGCGCGCGAGCCACCCTGTTCCCCAGCGACTGGCCCGAGCCGTTCGGCCTGGTGATGATCGAATCCCTCGCGGCGGGCACACCGGTGATCGCGCTGAGACGGGGTTCGGTGCCGGAGGTCATCGAGGACGGGGTCACCGGCTTCATCTGCGACGACGTCGACGACATGGTGCGCGCCACCGAACGGATCGACGAGATCGACCCCGAAGACTGCCGTCGGCACGCGGAGCGGTTCTCCGGCGAAGCCATGTGCCGCGGCTATGAACGGGTCTATGAACGCTTGGTCCGCTCCTGATCACGACGGTCTTGGCGGACGGATGGAGGGCGCTGACCCGCGGAAACGTCGGGTGAGGGGTGTCCCGGTCCGCTAGTGGACGACGGCTGCGAGCGCGAGCAGTTCGGACCGGCATCGCTCCCTCTGAGCCTCGGCCGACGCCATCGACGACCGCAGCAGCCCGACCACGTCGCCGCGGGTGCGGCCGGGAGCGTCGTTCCAGTAGGTCAGGTCGAGGACATGCATCGTGCGCATGGGTGGTCCAGGACACCAGCGGACCGGCTGCGCTGCGTCCTCCCGCAGGCTGTGCCAGATCAGGTCCAGAGCCCGTTGGACCGGCTGTGTCCGCACGGCTGGTGGTCCCCCGCCGGCCTGAACGACCGCTCCGACCAGGCAGGCGCCGGTCACCGGGTGGTCCGCGGTCAGGCGTACCTCCTGCGCGATGACCATCCGTGTCTTGCCGCCGACGTCCACAGCGAACCAGGCGCCCTGGACCCAGCCGCCGAGGACGACCTCGGTGGCCTGCTCGAGCAGGGACTGGATGGTCTGCAGCTGGGCGAGCTGAGCCGACAACGCATCGATCCTCCGAAGCCGCCGCCGCGCGGCTCGTCGTTCGCGCCGCCCCGGACGGTCCAGCCGGACCGTCCGTGTCATGACTGCGCTCACCACGCGACCTCCGATACGCGGCGCATCGGCGTCGGCGCCGGGCAGGCGGTGATCGCCGTCTCGAGCAGAGCACGCAGTCGCGCGTCGCGGTCGGCGGTGTCGCTCGCCACGATGCCGTCGACGGCGCACCGGATCATCGTCGGGGCGCAGCGGCTGGCGAAGATCCTCGGAGAGATCCGCGCCGGCGGCCCCAGCCGTTGGACCCACGCGACCGCGCCAGGGACCAGGTCGAGTGCGGCCCGGGCCCGGCGCCCGGTCCCAGCAAGGTCGGGACCTGCTTCGACGCACACCTGGTGGGCGCTCAACAGGCCGGCGGCGAGAACACGTTGCGTCGCCTCCGGCACATCGAGGATCGGCGCGGCGGCCACGGCGACTGGAAGCGTGAGCCCGGTGCGATCGTCCCCACGCCGACCCACTACCGAACGGAATCAGCGGCACCAGCTGCTGGCGATCCTCATCGCCGATGACGTCGTTCACCTGCCGCGCGAGCTGCGCCAACAGCGGATGGGTGCAGCACGGGTGATCGCTCCATCGCTCACCCGCCAGGAAAGAGGCGAACTCCATGAAGCAGGCGCCGCGGCGAGGTGAGCGGTGCTTGCCGCGAGAGAGGACCGGTACGCCGTCCGGAGCAGCCAATGAGTTCATCGCGACCTCCTCACTCGAGGATGCGACCACCGGTCGGCAGGATCAAGGGCCACGGACGCGCGAATTGCCCACGCGCCTGGCGGAACTCACAGCGTGATCCTGTACGCGTACGCGTCGCCGTCGATCTCCAATGGCTCGATGAGCCCGGCCTCGGTCAGGTCGTTGAGGGCTTGGCGCGCGGCGGCGGGCGTGCGTGGGTCATGCTCATCCAGGCCGAGCATCCCCGCGAGCGACTCGTGCCCGCCGCAGTAGTGCTCCGCACCGTCGAGGTCGTGGGCGCGGCAGATCATCGCCGTGAGCACCTTGTATGACCGCTCATGGATGCTCCATTGCGGTCGCTTCTTGATCGCTTCGATGATCAGGTCCCCGGACATCGTTCCCCTCTCGCTCGATTGCAGGGCAGTACCCAGATCAGTAGAGGTCGGAAGGCGTCCTCACGTCTCAATTGACCA
This sequence comes from uncultured Actinomycetota bacterium, assembly GCA_963734355.1. GTDB lineage: Bacteria > Actinomycetota > Actinomycetes > Propionibacteriales > Nocardioidaceae > Nocardioides. Next base: position 137,133 of record CAVTHU010000052.1, on the reverse strand, counting down.
GGGCCTACGCAGGCCTTCGTGCCCGTTCCGGATGCCGGTCGTAGGTGGCGCATCGCCGCCAGATGTCACCGTTCGGAGCTCGGAGCTGCGCCAGGCGGTGGCCCAGGAGCACGACGGCGGCGGCCACGGCCACGCCGAACGCGGTCTCGAGCACCCGCTCCCAGAAGCGTGCCTGGGCGTCGTGGGGGCTGTCGACGAGCAGCATCACGAACACGAGGAACGTCGTGAAGGCCGGCATGACGTACCAGCGGCTGCCGGCGGTCGCGGTCGACGCAAGCCGACGTGCTCGAGGTCGAGCGTCGAAGCCGTTCTGCCGCGCACAGCGCGCCCAGCGGTGCGCAGCGCGAGGTAGCCGAACCGGACCATCATCGCCCGCGGCGGCGGCACGAAGGCGCGGGAGACGTCGACGGGGTGACCGACGGGCCAGAGCAGCGAGATGACCAGGGCGTACACCGAGCCGATCACGATCACCAACGCCAGTCCTGCCGCCGTGCTCACCTCGGAGAAGCTGAACCCGATGCCGACCAACGGCAGACAGAGGCTGAGCGCTATCCCGCCCAGCGCGCGTCCCGTCGCGGCCCGGGCCGCCAGGACCGCGAGCACGAAGATGCCCCCTACAGCGAGCGGAGGCCACACGGCGAGTACGCCGCCCAGGAACATCGACGCCCCGCTCATGACCCCGAGGAGGGCCGGCTTGAGCCGACCCCGGCGCGTTGGCGGGAGCGGGATGCTCGCCGCCGGCACCAACCCGATGGCGAACAGCGCGGCGTGCTGTGGGTTCTCGAGCGCGACGGCGGCCGCGGGTACCGCGAGGAGTACGCCCCGGAGCGCGGCAGACCACATCCAGCCGATGGCGGGTTGGACCGGCGCCGACGCGGTCGTCACCGTCGGAGACTAGGCGGCGGTCCGCCGGGCCAGGGTCGCCCGAGAAGGGTGAGCGCGTTGCGACCACCGGTGACCGCTCGAACTCGCCAACCCGGCAGACCGGCTGGCCCGTCCGACCATCGAGGTCGGACAGCCGATCACGCGCCGCAGGGAGTACCCCGCGGGACGGCGTACGGCGCCTGGATGCGGTAGACGCCCGGCTGCGCTGCCACCAGCTCGACCCAGGACATGCGCCGGGACCCTTCGGTGGGCACTGGCTGGAGGCAGGACCCGGCGAGCTCGGCGTCCTGGACCTGCCGCCCGCTCGCGTCCACGATGCTCAGCCACGGTGACCATGCGATCCGCAGTCGGGTCGTACCGGCGACCGGCACCCGCACCGTGAGGCCCGCCGCGTCCCAGCTGTCGATCGCCGCCGGTGCTGTGGCCATGGGCACCGGGCTCGTGACCTCGTAGAGCGTCCAGGTCTCGTCGGACCAGACCCGCTGCAGGAACGGGAGTCCGCCGCGGATCAGCTGCCGCTCGCGCAGGCCGGCGTAGTCGGGCGTCGAGGAGGGCAGCACGACGAAGTGCACGGCCCAGCGGCTGAGCCAGCGCCGGTACTGGCTCGCGCCGAACGGGTTCTCCTCGTCGTAGAACAACGGGTTGCGGGCCACGTCTGCCTGGCGGTTCCACCCTCGCGCCAGGTTGACGTACGGCGCCAGGGCGCTGGCCTCCCGGTGGCTCTTGCTCGGCACCACCTCGACCCGACCCTGCTCGGCGCCACGGGCGTCCAGCTGCGCGACCAGGGGCCGCACATCGGCGTCGAGGGTCGCCGCGGACGCCGAGCCGAGCACGTCCTGGCCGGCGATGAACGCCTGGTAGCCGGTGGAGGTGAGGATCGCGGCGCCCAGGATGAACGCTCCCGCGGGTCGGCCGAACCGCTGCGCGACGGGCGAGGTCCACCAGCGGCCTCCGGCCGCGGCAATCAGCACCACACCGCCGAACAGGAGTGCGAGCCGGGTGACGTTGACGCCGATCGGCGTGGGCACGACCCAGACCAGCAGCACCGCGGCGGCGTACACCGCACTGCAGAACCGGACCACGCGCCACCCTCTGGGGATCAGCGCCCAGCCGGCGGTGGCCAGCACCAGGGGCAGCAGGGCGGTGCGCCACGAGATGGGCTGGATGCCGAAGAACGGGAAGAGCGCGGCGGTGCCCAGCACCACCGCCACGGGCAGCACGCCGACGACCAGCGAGGCTCGCCGACGACCAGCGAGCCACAGCGCCGCGGCCACCAGCCCGAGGAACAGGCCGGCGACCGGGCTCGCCGCAGTCGCCAACCCGGCCAGCAGCGCGGCCAGCACCCCGCGGCCCCACTGCTCGAGGCGGTGTCGAGGCGGACGCGGCCACGCGAACACCACCGCCAGGGAGCCGAGCCCGAGAGCCAGCCCCAGCCCGAAGGTGACCCGGCCGGAGACGGCGTTGCCGACCAGGGCGAGGGCGGCGTAGCCACCGACCCAGGCTGGGTGCCTGACCGCCGGCAGCCGCCGGATGATCACCATGACCAGCACGGCCGACACGGTGCCGACGACCACCATGGTGGCCCGCACCCCCAGGGCGCTCATGACATAGGGAGAGATGAGGCTGTACGACGCCGGGTGCATCCCGCCGTACCACGCGAAGTCGTAGGCGCTCGTCGGGTGGGCGAGCGCGAACCCCGTCCAGGCGTCCTGCGCCGCGAGGTCGCCGCCGGTGCCGGCGAGGAAGCGCAGCCAGAGGAGGTGCAGGGCGAGCGCCGCAACGCCGACGGCGAGCACGGTGCGCGCCGACGTCGAACCTCGTGACAACCCGAAGGTCACCTCAGGACCCTTCCCAGGTGTCGTGTCCTCCAAGCCTCCCTCGGTAGACCTGAACGCCACCTGACCATGACAAGCCGAGGAACGTCAGTCAAGCGAGTACCGCCCGTATGAGCCCGACCCCACGTCGTCCCGGCCAGCTGACGCCGATGCGACGCGCCATCGCCTACGGCGTGTGCGGGCTCAGGTTCTGTTCGGCGATTCTCGCCAGCTCGATGCGGGAGGAGATGTCGAGCTTCCGGAAGATGTGGCGCAGGTGGTAGTCGACGGTGTGGGGTGAGAGGAAGAGCGTGGTGGCGGCCTCGCGATTCGTGTAGCCGGCTGCGACCAGCTCAGCAACGCTGCGCTCTGCGTCCGTCAGACGGGCCCAGCCGGCGTGGCCGCCGACGAGTGCGCCGGACGGGACCGAGGCGAAGCGGACGATCGCCCCGATGAGCTGGCCGCCGTCGCGGATCGCCTCACACTCCGCGGTGACCTTCCCGGACGGCAGCTGCAGCGGTGGGGTGGAGTCGGGTCCTTGATGGACGCAGCGCTGCGCCCAGGCCCAGAGCGCCTCGCGGTCGGATGAGGCCACGAACCGGCCGCCTGCGGCGTTGACGTAGAGCGAGCGTCCGTCGACGGCGGCGAGAGGGCCCTTGGCGCGACGCCGAGCCTGCAGGAAGGTGTTGTACAAGGCGACCGACTTCGAGCCGGCTTCGTCCAGGAGCCGTTGGTGTGTCTCGTGGACGACCCGGCCGACCAGCGCGGTCATGAGCTGCCAGGGTGCCGGGTCGGCGATGGTCATGTTCACGACACCGAGGACCTGCCCGGTGAAGGGGTCGACGACCGCGCGGGAGGCACAGGTGATGTGGGTGAAGGCGTCGGCGTAGTGCTCGACCCCGCGGACCAGGACGTCGCCACGGGTGCTCGCCGCCATGCCGATGGAGTTGGTGCCGATGACCGCCTCGTCGCAGAAGAAGCCAGGTGCGGCCCCGACCGCGTCCATCTGCAGTGCGGTGCGCGCGGTGCTGGTCCACCGTTGGATGACGTGGACCCGACGGTCGGTCAGGAGCAGCGCGCTGCGCAGGTCGGGCAGGTCCGCGCTGACCGCGGTCATGGCCGGGGCGGCCGCCCAGTGCAACCTGCTGTCGTCGTCGACGTTGGCGTCGTACGGAGCGTGGATCTGGTCCGGCCGAAGACCCGCAGCCGCGGCGCGGCGCCACGACACCCGTACGACCTCGCTGACCGGATCGTGGTGGAGGTGGCTGTCCTCGACCCGGGCCTGCACGTGGCGGAGCGCGAGCTGGCCTTCGTGATCGAGCTCGTCCGCGTGCGCTGCACCCTCCATCCGTGGAGAGTCGCAGTCCCGCGTCGCCACAGGCAAGCGAGTGCACATGAAGAGCAGGTAACTACGCGATCACGTGGGGTGCCGGACGGGCGGGGGTTCTAGGTTCGACAGCGATGGAACTCAACCTGACGGGCAAGGTCGCGGTCGTCACCGGGGCGAGCAAGGGGATCGGCCTGGCCATCACTCGCGCGCTCGCCGAGGAAGGTGCCTTCGTCGTCGCGGCATCCCAGAAGGGAAGTCCTGAGCTGGACCTGCTGGCGGAGCGCTGGCACGTGCGCTCGATGCGCGTCGACCTGAGCACCGACAGCGGACCGGCCGCACTCGTCGCCCACGCCATCGACGAGTACGAGCACCTCGACATCGTCGTCAACAACGTCGGCGGAGTGCGGCCGCGACCCGAGGGCTACCTGGCCGTCACGGACGCGGACTGGACAAGCACCTTCACCCTCAACTTCTTCGCGGCACAGCGGACGATGCGCGCCGCGCTGCCCCACTTGCTGAAGCGCAACACGTCGTCCATCGTCACGATCAGCTCCGTCAACGCGTTCCTGCCCGACCCCCTGGTCATCGACTACTGCGCCGCCAAGGGCGCGCTGTCCAACCTGTGCAAGGCGCTGTCGAAGGAGTTCGGCCCACGGGGTGTCCGCGTCAACACGGTCAGTCCCGGGCCGGTGGAGACCGATCTGTGGCTTGGTGACGGCGGCGTCGCGGACACGCTGGCGAAGGCTCAAGGGACTCGCCCGGGGGACATCCAGGCGGGGGCCGCCTCGCAGTCCGTGACCGGCAGGTTCACCCGCCCGCACGAGGTGGCCGACCTCGTCCTGCTCCTCTCGAGCGATCGCACCTCGAACGTCACCGGCGCCGACTTCGTCATCGACGGCGGCCTCGTCACCACCCTCTGATACGTCTGACAAGAAGGAGCACGCACATGACCAAACCGGTTGTCTTCATCCACGGCCTGTGGCTGCACGCCACGAGCTGGCAGCCCTGGATCGAGCTGTTCGCGTCGGCCGGCTACCGGCCCATCGCTCCCGGCTGGCCCCACGAAGCTGCGACGGTCGAGGAGGCACGCAAGAACCCGGATGCGGTCGCCAACCTCAGCATCGACGACGTCACGGAGCACTACGCCGGGATCATCGCCGGACTCGACGAGCCGCCGATCCTCATCGGGCACTCCTTCGGAGGACTGTTCGCCGAGAAGCTCCTCGGCCAGGGCATCGGTGCGGCGGCCGTCGCCATCGATCCGGCACAGATCAAGGGCGTGCTCCCGCTCCCGCTCGCTCAGCTTCGATCCGGCTTGCCGGCGCTGGGCAACCCGGCGAACCTGCACCGCTCGGTCTCGCTCGAGCAGAAGGAGTTCCGGTACGGGTTCGGCAACGCCGTCAGCGAAGAGGAGTCCGACGAGCTGTACGACCGATGGACGATCCCCTCGCCGGCGCGCCCGCTCTTCCAGGCCGCGGCCGCCAACTTCGTCATGCACTCGCAGGCCAAGGTCGACACGGACAACGCCGACCGGGGACCGCTGCTGCTCATCTCGGGCACCGCGGACCACACCGTCCCCGACGTCGTGACGAGGTCGACGCTGAAGCAGTATCGCGACTCCACGGCGGTCACCGAGCTCAAGCAGTTCGAGGGCCGCGGCCACTCGCTGACCATCGACAGCGGCTGGCGCGAGGTCGCGGAAGCCATTCTCGAGTGGCTCAAGGCGAACGACCTCGGCTAGGGCCGACCTACTCGGTCGGGGCCGCGCGGGACCCTGACGGCGCCAGACGCCCTATTCCGGGCTACGTCGAGGGCTGCGGGGTCTTGCACTTCACCTTCGGGTTGACGCCGACATAGTTGAGCGGGCCCGCCAGGATCGTCAGCACCGTGTCGCTGGCCGTCTTGCAGTTGACGTCCCGGTCGTCGCCGAAGTAGCCCCTCTGAGCGGCGGCGACCGCACCGAGCACCAGCCAGATGACGATCACGGCGACAATGACGGTTCTCATGGTTCTCCCTCTCATGCAGTGAACACGCAGGTACCCGCCGTGGGAATCGCGCACACGCCCGCGTTCACCCCTGGGGGTGGAACATCGGGTCCCCGCGCGTTCGGCCGGCCACCCGCGGGTACCCGTCCGGCATGCGTTTCGGCTACTTCCTGTCCTGCGAGGAGTACTCGCCCGCCCAGCTGGTCGAGCAGGCGGTCGCCGCCGAGCAGGCCGGCTTCGAGGCGCTGTGGATCAGCGACCACTACCACCCGTGGAACGACGAGCAGGGCCAGAGCCCCTTCGTGTGGGGGGTCATCGGCGCGCTGTCCCAGGCGTGCTCGCTGCCCGTGACTACGGCTGTCACCTGCCCCACGACGAGGATCCACCCCGCAGTGGTCGCGCAGGCCGCGGCCACCGCCGCCGTCCAGCTCGAGGGCAGGTTCGTCCTGGGCGTCGGCACGGGCGAAGCGCTGAACGAGCACGTGCTCGGTGACGCCTGGCCGTCGGCCGACGTCCGTCTCGAGATGCTCGAGGAGGCCGTCGAGCTGATGCGCCGACTCTGGACCGGCGAGGTGGTGACCACCCGAGGCACCCACTACGACGTCGACACTGCCCGCATCTACACGCTGCCCGACGAGCCGCCACCGGTCTACGTCTCGGCGTTCGGCCCGAAGGCGCTCGACCTGGCCGCCCGGATCGGCGACGGGTTCATCAACACCGCCGACGACGCCGAGGCGGTCGCGTCGTTCAAGGAGAAGTCGGGCGGGAAGCCCTGCCAGGGCGGCGTGAAGGTCGCCTGGGCGGAGACCGAGGACGAGGGCGTCGACCACGCGCACCGGCTGTGGGCGAACTCCGGGCTCCCCGGCGAGCTGGCGCAGGTGCTGCCCAGCCCGCAGCACTTCGAGCAGGCCTCGCAGCTGGTCACGCGCGAGTCGACCGCCGACAGCATCGTCGCCGGCAACGAGGTCGACCGGCACGTCGAGCAGCTCCGCGACTACGTGGACGCCGGCTACGACGAGGTGTACGTCGCCAACATGGGCCCGCACTACCTCGCGATGATCGAGGCGTACGGCCGCGACGTCCTGCCGCAGCTGCGCGCGGGCTAGGCCCTCGTGCCAGGGCGCGGTCAGCTCGTGGCCGCGGCCTTGCCGCCCTTGCCGAGGTTCCACCCCTCCGGGTGAGCATCCGGTGGGCGGCTGCCGGGCACTACCGGGCAGCACACCGCTCCTCGGCCGACCAGCCCGAGGAGCCCAGAGCGCCCCGTCACCTTGCGCAGCGTGACGGGGCGTTCTCCATGCCGCTGGGTACCTCGCCACCAGGAGGGCGCATGAACAAGGATCCGGAAGGGCCCGACAAGGAGCGCGACGAGAGCGAGGCCGAGCGCGAGGACCGCAAGTACGACGACCTGCTCCAGGAGCTGCGCGTCATCCAGACCAGCGCCCAGCTGACCGCGGGCTTCCTGCTCACGCTTCCGTTCCAGCAACGGTTCGCGGACCTGAGCACCGCCCAGGAGCGGTTCTACCTGGTCCTCGTGCTGCTGGCCGCACTGGTGACGGCGGCGGTGCTCGGCCCGGTGGCCATGCACCGCCAGCTGTCGGGGATGAAGGCGAAGGGCCTGCTGGTCCAGGCGGCGCACACCTACGTGTCCGTGGCGCTCGGCCTGCTGGCCCTGCTTGCGACCGGGATCGTGGTCTTCATCTTCGACGTGCTCATCGACCTGAACACGGCTCTCTCGATCGGAGTCGCGCTGCTGGCGCTGCTGGGGACGCTGATGCTCGGCGTACCGCGCCTGCTCCGCGCCAGGATCGAGCGCGCGTCCTAGCCCGTCAGCCCGGACGAGATCAGGCGGCGCGGTAGACCCTTCGGGAGAACTCGAAGGTGTTCTTGTTCAGCGCGGTGTCGCTGCTGGTCCGGAACTTGTCGAAGTAGCCCTCGAACTTGGCGTCGTTGTCGAGGTCGCCCTCGAAGATCACCCGCATGTAGCCGCTCCACCGCACCCACTCCGGGGAGTGCACACAGCGCGAGGGGAGGACGAGCTTGATCTTGTTGCCGGCGAGCTTGGGGGTCGCGGCGCCGCAGTCGACCGGCACGCCGTGCGGGTTGCGGATGACGACGGTGGGCGTCTTCCCCGGCGAGAACTGAGCGATGACGCCGTAGTAGCGGCCGATCTTCTCGTTCTTCTTCAGGATGCTGGAGAGTGCGAACGCCGCCGAGGTGTCGACCTTGCGCAGGGTCACCGTGATCCGGATCGTGTCGTGGCGGTAGGTCACCACCTGGCGGACCATGTCGGCGCTGGCGTTGCTGGGGGCGTCCTTCCAGTGGCACGCCGGCTTGCAGTCGTACGCCGACACGTCGCGTGCGGGGTCGACCCCCACCCACTGGCCGGCCTGGGCCGGCATGGCCAGCCCCAGCAGCGCGACCGACATGCCGGCCAGTGCCGCAGCGGCCCTCGTGATTCCCCGTGCGTTCATGGATCCCCCCGATTCGATGGCGCGCAACGACGTCATGTCCGCTGCAGGACTCCGCAACGGTACCCGCAACGCCGTGGCGCGAAGGCGAAACTCAGTGACGCCCAGGAGGCCCAGCGCGGCCCGGCGCGGCCTGCGGTCCAGACCACACCGAACCGAAGGAGGACACTGGCCGTAGGGAGGGACACAAGCGTCGGAACGCGCAACCCCCCGCGCGAGTCCGACCGGCGGCGCCCCGCCCCACAGACGGGGCGCCGTTCTGGGGGATGCGGAGCTTCTTTCGAAGAATCTCGACGGCCCTGTCGGATCGGCCGTCGCGCGCTCGTGGAGAGAGTGACGGAGCGGCACGGAGTCGCTCCCCCATCCACCAGGAGAGCGACATGAGCACCACCACCTTCACCCCGGCGCCACCGCACCCCACGCCACCCAGGCCACGCGGCCCACGCAGGCCGAGGGCACCAGGGTCACCTGGAAGCGCGGCCTGGCGACGGGCGCCGTAGCGGCGGCCGTCGTGACCGTCGTCGCCGGCGCCTTCCAGGCGGCGGGACACACGCTGAGCCTCGTCGACGGCGCCCTCCCGCTGCTGAGCTTCGCCCAGATGGTCCTGCTGTCGACCGTGGTCGGCATCGTCATCGCCCGCCACACCAGCCGGACGACGTTCTACCGGGTCGCCGTGGCCCTGACTGTCCTGTCGTGCGTCCCGGACGTCGCGTGGGGCGACGGCTTCGTCAGCAAGGCCGGCCTCGTCCTGACCCACGTGGTCGCCGCCGCGATCATCGTGCCGCGACTCGCGCGCCGTTGAGCCGGGCCCCGAAGGGCCGTCCCCGTCGCAGTACGGGTGCGGCCCTTCGCCACGTCCGCAGCCTGTTCAAACGCCCTTGGCGAGACTCATCCGCGCGGCAGACTGAACCTGCGTCCCGCGTCGTACGTACGTCGAGTGGAGGTGTGCCCCCGTAGTCATGGCCGAGAACCCGACCGCACTGATGCAGCAGCTGCACGACGAGCACGCGGCTGCGCTGTGGGGTTTCTGCCTGCACCTGACCAGCGACCCGGTCCGGGCCGAGGACGTCGCCCAGGAGACGCTGCTCCGGGCCTGGCAGCACTACGAGGTGCTCGACGAGGCCCGTGGGTCGGTCCGGTCGTGGCTGTTCACGGTCGCCCGCAACATCGTGATCGACGAGTGGCGGAGCAAACGGTTCCAGAACGAGCGCCCGACCGACCAGCTGCCAGAGCCCGGTGACGCGGTCGACCAGACCGACGCGCTGCTCCAGTCGTGGGTGGTCGCCGAGGCGATCACCCAGCTGTCCAGCGACCATCGCGCAGTGCTGCTGGAGTGCTACTACCGCGGCCGCTCCGTCGCCGAGGCCTCGCGCCGGCTCGGCGTACCCGAGGGAACGGTCAAGAGCCGGACCCACTACGCCCTGCGCGCCCTGCGGCTCGCCCTCGAGGAGATGGGGATGGGAGCGGCATGACGCACGAGCACGAGCACGACGACGGCGCCTACGTCCTCGGCGCCCTCTCACCCGAGGACCGGATCGCCTTCGAGCGACATCTGCCGGGGTGTCCCGAGTGCGCCCAGTCGGTGCGGGAGCTGGCCGGGCTCCCCGGCCTGTTGGCCCGGGTGCCGGTCGACATCCTCGACCCCGAGCAGCTGCCGATGCCGGTCCCCGACACCCTGTTGCCCGCGCTCGTACGCCGCGTGCACCGGTCCCAGCGGCGGCGCACCTGGATCACGGGCGGCCTGGTCGCCGCTGCGGCGGCGATCGCGATCGGCGCGGTGGGGATCTCCACGATGAGCGGCGACGACGACGGGCCGCCGGGCGCCGGATCCACGCTCGCACCGACCGCATCACCCACGGCGGGACCCACCACCGCCGCGCCGGTGCTGATGACCCCCGTCGGCTCCGAACCGATCTCCGGCTGGCTCTCGCTCACCCAGGTCGGCTGGGGCACCCGCCTCGACCTCGAGTGCAGCTACGCCCAGGAGAGCGACGCCTACCGCGACCCGTCGTGGTCGACGTACACGATGTACGTGCACACCGCTGACGGCGTCACCGAGCAGGTGGCCTCGTGGAAGGCGGTGCCCGGCAAGACCATGCGGCTCTCGGCGGCCACCGCCTCCGACGCGGACGACATCACGAACGTCGAGGTCCGCACCGCCGCCGGAGCCACCGTCCTCCAGCTCAGCTGAAGGTCGACCCGGCGCGAACTTTGCGCCGGGTCAACCACCGGCGGAGCTGAACGCCTCCAGGAAGCGGTCTCTGAAGGTGTCCATGCGCCAGACGGTCGCGTCCGGGGACGGGTGCAGACCGTCCTGCCAGCCCCAGCCGGAGATCCGCTCCATGACGGCCGGGTCCTGGGCGATCACGCTGATGGGCACGTCGTGGCCGGCGTGCTCACCGCTGACATAGGTGTGCGGCTGGTGGTCGCCGAGGACGACCAGGACGAGGTTCGGGTCGTTGTAGGTCGTCAGGAACGAGGTCAGCGCCTGCCAGGAGTACTCGACGGACTCGCCGTAGACCCGCTTGACCGCGTCGGAGTCCCGGAAGACCTCCTTCGAGCTCTCTCCCTGCTCGGGCATCCCGTCGTAGACGGAGCCGTCGCCGACCTGGTCCCACGGCACCATGTGCGGCAGCGGCGTCCATGGGTGGTGGCTGGAGATCAGGTCGATCTCGGCCATCACCGGCGGCCGGTCGGCCGGCTCGAGCTCGCGGCGGCGGAAGTCCTCGAGGGTGTACTGGTCCGGCATCGGGGCGTAGCCGAACTTCGGACCCGCGTAGTCGACGTTGCGGGAGTCGTAGTACTGGTCGAAGTCGTAGAAGTCCTTGCCCTCGGGCCAGTCCCTGGTGTCGGCGGGGACATCGAAGACGGTTCGCCAGCCGGCCCGCCCGAACAGGCTGGTCAGCGTCATCCGGTCCGCACCGAGCAGCTGCCGGTAGCGGCGCTCGCTGTCGACCCAGAGCCCGGACTGCAGGCTCGAGTGCGCCAGCCAGCTGCCGGCGCCGAACGTCGGCGACGTGAGGAAGGCGCTCTGCGACATGTACCCCGCCGCCGCCAGGTCCTGGGTGCCCTGCTCGAGCACCTCCGTGATCCCCGTGGAGTACGACGTGTCCTGCACGGCCACCCGTCCGTAGCTCTCGACGAAGACGAGCAGCACGTCCTTGCCGGCCAGCCCGGAGACCAGGGCCTGCGGGTCCGCCGCGGCCCGCTCGGCGTACGGATCGGCGTCGATCTCGTCGGAGAACTCGCGCAGGTCCGCGAGGTCGGCGCGCACCAGCTGCACCTCGTCCACGGTCAGCGACGCCGCGCTGGTCGAGGCCACCGGCGCGCCCTGGACCGCCTGGACGCCGGTCGCGAAGCAGAGCACCCACGCGGACACGAACGCCGTGGCCGCGGTCAACGAGAACCGGCGGTGCCCTTCGGCCACCTTGACCAGGCGCAGCATCGCGAGGGGTACGCCGACCAGCACCGCCAGCGTGCCCAGGCCGGCCAGCACCGCGACCACCCGCGCCCAGCCGGTGCCGATCGAGTCACCGAGCACCCCGACGCCGGGACCGAGGTAGGACCAGTCCCCGACCGGGTCGAAGTCGCGGTCGAAGACCGTGTTGAACGACAGGTCCAGCACCTTGACCAGCAGGAGCACGGCCAGCAGCAGCCCGGACGCCGCGGCGAGCGAGAGCCGCAGCCGCCGCCACGACACCAGGGACAGGGCGACCACGACCAGCACCTCGAGCGGCAGCCGCAGCAGCGCCGTCAGGGTCAGGTGGTCGCGATCGGTCGGGGCTACGAGCGCGAGCCAGACGACGAGGAACGCGAGCACCGTCCCGTAGGGCACCACCAGCGGAGCCCCCGGAGCCCGCCAGCGGTCGACCGCCTCGTGCAGGAACGACTCGGCCAGCAGCACCGCCACCACAGCGACCGCGACGGTCGCCACCGAGTCCGGCAGCGGGAGCACGGCCGCGGCGGCGAGGACGATCCCGACCAGCACGGCGACCGTCTTGCACCAGAACCGGGGCCGGGCCGGGGGCGTCCGCAGCGGGCCGACCACCGTGAACAGGGCCCCGAAGACGTAGCGCGCCAGCCCGATCCCGAGCACCCACCAGCCGAGGTCGGCCGCGACGATCGCGCTGAGCACGAGGATCAGCAGCGCGTCGGCCTCCTGGTCGAGCCAGGCGCCCAGCTCGGAGGTGGTGCCCGTCGCGCGGGCCAGGCGCCCGTCGACGAGGTCGCTCAGGAGCGCGACGGTGACCAGCACGCCGACCAGCCAGCGTGGACCGTCGGCGAGCGCGGCCACCCCGACCGCGGCCGCGAGCACGATCCTGGCGCCGGTGACGATGGTGGCCGCGCCGACCCGGTTCGTCTGAACCTGATGCACCGTGCCTCCGTGTGTTGGGTACGAGAGGGACACGAACCGAACGGTCTCCAGGTTCACGACGAAGCATGAGGCGAGCAGCCCGGGAGGGGGTGGACGCAGTGCAGGAGCTGGCCTTCTGGGTGAGCCCCGGACGCGGCGAGATCCGCCCCGTCACCGTCCCCCAGCCCGGTCCCGGGCAGGTCCAGGTCCGCACCCTCCGCTCCGGTGTGAGCCGCGGCACCGAGACGCTGGTGTTCCGGGGAGCGGTCCCGCCCGACCAGCACGAACGGATGCGGGCGCCGCACCAGGACGGTGACTTCCCCGGGCCGGTGAAGTACGGCTACCTCAACGTCGGCGTGGTGGAGGCCGGCCCGCCCGCGCTGCTCGGCAAGACCGTGTTCTGCCTGCACCCGCACCAGACGGCGTACGTCGTCCCGGCCACGGACGTGACCGTGGTGCCGAAGGACGTGCCCGCGGACCGTGCCGTGCTCGCGGGGACCGTCGAGACCGCCGTCAACGCCCTGTGGGACGCCGCGCCCATGGTCGGCGACCGGGTCAGCGTGGTCGGTGCGGGGATGGTCGGTTGCTGCGTGGCGCGGCTGCTGTCCGCGATCCCCGGCGTCGAGGTCACGCTGGTCGACGTCGACCCGACCCGGGCCGAGGTGGCAGAGTCTCTGGACGTCGCGTTCGCCCATCCCTCCGAGGCCAAGGGCGGACGCGACCTCGTCGTGCACGCGAGCGCCACCGAGGCCGGGCTGCAACGTTCCCTCGAGCTGCTGGCACCGGACGGCGAGGTGGTCGACCTCAGCTGGTACGGCGACGCCCCGGTCCGGCTGGACCTCGGCGGCGCCTTCCACTCCGGCCGGTTGCGGGTGCGCGCCAGCCAGGTCGGCGAGGTGGCCCTGTCCCGGCGGCACCGACGGTCCCGTGGCGAGCGGCTCGCGCTGGCCCTCGACCTGCTCCGCGACCCGGCCTACGACGCGCTGTTCACCGGCGCCTCGGCCTTCGCGGACCTGCCGGAGCTGATGGCCGACCTGAGCGCCGGCCGGCGGGCCGCTCTCTGCCACACGATCACCTACCCCACCGACCGGGAGTCCTGATGTTCGGCGTGACCGTCCGCGACCACGTGATGATCGCCCACAGCTTCGACGGCGAGGTCTTCGGGCCCGCCCAGCGGCTGCACGGCGCGACGTACGTCGTGGACGCGACCTTCCGCGGTCCCGACCTCGGCCCGGACGGGATCCTCGTCGACATCGGCCGCGCGGCCGAGGAGCTGAAGACCGTGCTGGCCGGGCTGAACTACCGCAACCTCGATGACGAGGACCAGTTCAAGGGCAGCAACACCTCGACCGAGGCGCTGGCGAAGTGGGTCGCGGACCGGCTGGCCGAGCGCTTCGAGGACGAGGACCAGCTGAGCGCGCTGGTGGTGACGCTGCACGAGTCGCACGTGGCGTGGGCCAGCTACGAGAGGCCCCTATCCACCCCACCGAATTCTTCGCCTCCCCCGCTTCGCTCCTCCGACGAACAACTCGTCGGGGACCCCGGAGAAGAGTTATGACGATCCACTTCCTCGTGCCGGCAGGCTTCGCCGACAGGCCGAGCGGCGGCAACGTCTACGACCGCCGCGTGCGCGCCGGGCTGGTCGGGCTGGGTTGGCGACGTGGTCACCCACGAGGTCGCCTCGTCGTCCGACGTCGCCTCGGTGCTGCCCGCCCTGCCGGACGGCGCCGTGGTGCTGGTCGACAGCCTCGTGACGTCCTGGGCCGCCACCGACCTGCTGGCGGAGACGCACCGGGTGCGCCTCGTGTCGCTGGTGCACATGGCCTTCGAGTCGCCCGGTGAGCGCGAGCTGCTGGCGGCGTCGACGGCGGTGGTGACCACCAGTGGGTGGAGCCGGCGCTGGCTGCTCGAGCACTACCGGCTCGACCCTGCTCGGGTGCACGTCGCGGTCCCCGGGGTGGAGGTGGCCGACCCGGTGCCAGGGTCGGAGGCGGGCTGCGACCTGCTCTGCGTCGCCTCGGTGCTGCCGGCCAAGGGCCACGACGTGCTGCTGGCCGCCCTGGCGGCGCTCTCCGACCTCGACTGGCGCTGCACGCTGGTCGGGCCGCTGGACCTCGACCCCGACTTCGTCGACGAGCTGCACAAGACCGCCGCGGACACCGGGATCGCCGACCGGGTGGTGTTCGCCGGGCCGCTCGCGCACGACGACCTGCGGACGGCGTACGCCGCGGCGGACCTGGTGGTGCTGCCCTCGCGCGCCGAGAGCTACGGGATGGTGGTGACCGAGGCGCTGGCCCACGCCCTGCCGGTCGTCGCGAGCGCGGTCGGCGGCGTACCGGAAGCGCTCGGGCACGGCGACGACGGCAGCACCCCCGGGGTGCTGGTGCGGCCGGACGACGCCGACGCGCTGGCCGGCGCGCTGCGCCGCTGGCTCGAGGACCCGCGGCGACGACGGCGGCTGCGCCGTTCGGCCGGGCTGCGACGGCTGACCCTCCCGACGTGGTCGCGGACCACCTCGCAGGTGGCCGTCGCGCTGGAGGCGGCGCGATGACCGTCGAGAGCCTGGATCGAGTCCCAGCCTCGGTTCTCCTGGCTTCGAGGCTCAGGCGCGGGGCGCCTTCGCACCTCAGCCGCCGCAGCGTGCGGGTGGCCGGTGGTGCGCTGGTCCTCGGCCTCCTGGTCTGGCAGCTCGGGACCGGGCCGTTCCTCGACGGGCTGCGGGCGACCAGCCCGTGGGCGGTGCTGGTCGCGCTGGTGGTCACCGCCGGGACGACGTGGTGCAGCGCCATGCGCTGGTCGCTGGTCTCGGCGCGCTTCGCCAAGAGTGGGCAGAGTCGGCTGCCGATCCGCACTGCGTACGTCGCCTACTACCGCTCGCAGCTGATCAACGCGACGCTGCCAGGAGGCGTGGTCGGCGACGTGCACCGGGCCGTCCGGCACGGCTGGCGCGGTGTGGTGTGGGAGCGCGGTCTGGGCCAGCTGGTGCAGGTGGCCGTGGTCGGGACCGCTGCTGCTGCCCGGCGCCTGGCGCTGGGTCGGCCTAGCGGTGCTGGGCGCGGCCCTGGTGGCCGGTGGCGCCGTGCTGGTCCTGTCGGCGCTGGCCGTGACCGGACACCTGGTGGTCTTCCTGGTCGCCGCGCAGTCGGTCGGCGTCGCGTTGACCCCGCTCCAGCTCCTGCCGGTCGCGGCCCTGGTGCTGCTCGGCGCCGCGATCCCGCTCAACGTCGCCGGCTGGGGACCGCGCGAGGGCGTCGCGGCGTGGGCGTTCGCGGCGTTCGGGTCGACGGCCGCCGTGGGGCTGACCGTCTCGGTGACGTTCGGGGTGCTGGCGACGGTGGCCACGCTCCCCGGGCTGCTCGTCCTCGGGAGGCGCGATGCCTGACCACAGAGTGCGTCAACGGCCCTACACCCTGCTCAGCTGCGGCATGTCGCTGGACGGCTTCCTCGACGACGCCAGCGACGAGCGGCTCCT
This sequence comes from uncultured Actinomycetota bacterium, assembly GCA_963734355.1. Lineage (GTDB taxonomy): Bacteria > Actinomycetota > Actinomycetes > Propionibacteriales > Nocardioidaceae > Nocardioides. The sequence goes on along the minus strand of CAVTHU010000052.1, from coordinate 120,825 downwards.
GCTGTCCAACGACGCCGACTTCGACCGGGTCGACGAGCTCCGGGCGAGCAGCGACGCGATCCTGGTCGGTGCCGCGACGGTCCGCAACGACGACCCGCGGCTGCAGGTCCGCTGCCCCGAACGGGTCGAGCGCCGGCGGGCCGCGGGGCTGCCGGCGCAGCCGCTGAAGGTCACCGTGACCAACCGCGCCAAGCTCGACCCGGAAGCGCGGTTCTTCACCGTCGGTACGGCGCCCAAGCTCGTCTACTGCGCCAGCGACACCGTGAACATGGCCTCGGAGCACCTGTCGTCGGTCGCCGCCGTCGTCGACGGCGGTCGCCCGGTCGAGCTGCGCCGGGTCAGCGAGGACCTGCACGCGCGCGGCGTACGGCGGCTGATGGTCGAGGGCGGCGGCGAGGTGCACACGCAGTTCCTCACCGAGGGGCTGGCCGACGAGCTGCAGCTGGTGATCGCGCCGCTGTTCGTCGGGCACCAGGACGCCACCCGGTTCGTGGGCGCGGGCCGGTTCCCGTTCTCCGGGAGCCGGCGGGCGCGGCTGGTCGAGACCCGCCCGATCGGGGACGTGGTGCTGCTCCGCTACGCCTTGTCGGCGCGGTTCCGGGAGCCTGCGCCATGGTGAGACCGAGCGTGACCCCTGCAGCCTCCGTCCGGGCACGGGTGAACCTGCCTATCCGCCTGGGCGAGGTCGACACCGTGGCCGAGGTGGTGACCTTCGACGGGCTGGTTGACGGGCTGGAGCACCTGGCGATCGTGCTGGGCCAACCATGGGCGGAGCCGTCCGACGTACCCCTCGTCCGGCTGCACAGCGAGTGCCTGACCGGCGACGTGCTCGGCTCCCGCCGGTGCGACTGCGGCCCGCAGCTGCACGAGGCGGTGGACCGCATCGAGGCGCACGGCGGGTTCCTGCTCTACCTGCGCCAGGAGGGCCGGGGCATCGGGCTGTACGCCAAGCTCGACGCCTACCGGCTCCAGGAGCGCGGCCTCGACACCTACGACGCCAACCTCGCCCTCGGGTACGCCGCCGACGCTCGCGACTACTCCGCGGCCGCCCAGATGCTCCGAGCGCTCGAGGTGGAGCGGTTCGCGCTGCTGACCAACAACCCGGACAAGGCGGCGCAGCTCAGCGCCCACGGGCTCGACGTCGTGGAGCGGGTGCCGACCGCGGTGCACCTCACCGCCTCCAACCGGAGCTACCTGTCGGCCAAGGCGGACCGCGGCTCGCACGCCCTGGAGCTCCTGCGCGTAGCTCCTTGCGACAATCTCGGCATGTCCGACGACCCGCGACCGGTGCACACCTGGCTCACCGACATGGACGGCGTGCTCGTCCACGAGGAGGAGCCGATCCCGGGTGGGCCGGAGTTCATCGAGGCGCTGAAGAGCAGCGGGGTGAAGTTCCTGGTCCTGACCAACAACTCGATCTACACCCCGCGCGACCTGCGGGCCCGGCTGCTCGGCAGCGGCATCGACGTGCCCGAGGAGGCGATCTGGACCTCGGCGCTGGCGACCGCGCAGTTCCTGACCGACCAGCGACCGCACGGGTCGGCGTACGTCGTGGGCGAGGCGGGGCTGACCAACGCGCTGCACGACATCGGCTACGTGATGACCGACCGGAGCCCGGACTACGTCGTGCTGGGCGAGACCCGGACCTACTCGTTCGAGGCGATCACCCGAGCGATCCGGCTGATCGAGGCCGGGGCGCGGTTCATCGCCACCAACCCGGACGTGTCCGGGCCCTCGCCCGCCGGGTCGCTGCCCGCCACCGGCTCGGTGGCCGCCCTGATCAGCACCGCGACCGGCCGGGCGCCGTACTTCATCGGCAAGCCGAACCCGCTGATGATGCGCTCGGCCCTCAACCGGCTCGAGGCGCACTCCGAGACCACCGTGATGGTCGGGCGACCGGATGGACACCGACATCATCAGCGGCCTCGAGGCGGGGCTGCGCACCGTGCTGGTCACGACAGGCTCGACCCGGCCGGAGGACATCGAGAGATTCCCCTACCGGCCGACCCGCGTGGTCGACTCGATCGCGGACCTCGTCGAGCTGGTCCAGCCGGTGCCGTCGGAAGACTGACCCGGCCCGCGAAGCTCAGACGTCGTACTCGTCGGGCAGCCGCATCGCAGACCCCCGACCTGCAGGCCGAGCGGGGTGGCGCGGCCCTGGGGCTCCTCCCACTCCTCCTGGCGACCGAGCGCGGTGAGGTCGAGCCACGGGTAGCCGTTGTGGAACTCCTCGATCCCCCGGCCGAAGGTCGAGTAGGTGTGGAAGACCTCGTCCCCGACCCGCAGGAACGCGCTGATCCCGGGCATCTCCGTCTCGCGCATGTCCTCCGTCCACGGCGTCCCGGTCTCGGCGAGCTCGTCCTCGGTGCGGAAGAACTGCAGCACCGGGGCGACCCGGTCATCGAGCGTGGCGTGGAAGTCGTAGTTGAAGTCGCTGCCGTACGACGAGTACCACGGGAACTCCCAGCCCATCCGCTCGCGGTATTCAGCCAGCTTCGGGTACGGCGCGCGCGAGACGGCGACGAGCGAGGTGTTGCGCACGTGCAGCTGCCGCAGCCGGCCGATCCCGTCGGCAGCGGAGGAGCAGCTCGAACAAGCGGACGTCCCAGTCCGGTCCGTACATGAAGTGGTGCATCACCAGCTGCGGCCGACCCTCGAAGAGGTCGAGCATGCCGACCGCTCCGTCCGGGCCCTCGAACGTGTACGCCTTGTCGATGCGGACCATCGGCAGCCGGCGTCGGTCGGCGTTCACCCGCTCGCGCAACCGGGTCAGGTCCTTCTCCTTCGCGAGCAGCTCCCGGCGCGCCTCGAACCACTCCTCACGCGAGACCACCTCCGGCAGGTTGCCCATCGTCGTCATTGGGTTGAGGTACCCGCAGAAGATGGGGGCATGACCTGGGCCACGTGCACGCAGGGCCACGCGCACTGGGGGCGACGCGGAGCGGCCGGGCTGCTGGTCGCCGACCGGGGCACCGTGCTGCTCCAGCTGCGGGCGGGCTGGGCACACCAGGGCACCACCTGGTCGATCCCCGGCGGAGCCCGCGAGCGCGGCGAGTCGGCGGTCGAGGCCGCGCTGCGGGAGGCGCGCGAGGAGATGTCGATCCGCAGCCGCGACGTCGAGGTGCGGTCGACGTACGTCGCCAGCTGCGGGGGCTGGGAGTACGAGACCGTGCTCGCGGTCGCCACCGGCCCGGTGCGGCTGGCACACCTCTCGGAGTCGCTGGACCACGTCTGGGCCACCCCCGACCAGGTCGGCGACCTGCCGCTGCACTCCGGTTTCCGCGCCGCGTGGGAGGCGCCGGACGGCGAGCTGCGTCAGTTCGTGGAGGTCACTCGAGGGTGAACTCGACCTTCCGGTGCTCGACGTCGGCGGTCGTCAGGCGGGCGCGGACGTCGATGCCGAGCGGGATGTCCGAAGCCGAGGTCACCGGCGCCTCCACCGCGGGGTCGGCCACGGTCACGACGCCGCGCGTCGGGTCCTTCTCGTTCACCTCGACCACGACCGCCGCGAAGCTCTCCCCCACGCGGTGCTGCAGCAGGCCGGCCTCGACCAGGTCGAGGACCATCCGCTCGTAGCGGCTGGCCCGCTGCGAGGACTCCTGCATCGTCCTGGCGAGATCGGGCAGCGCCGCGTGCACCCAGTCGGGCACCTCGGTGCCGGCGCACAGCGCGATGCAGATCTCCGAGGCGTAGCGGTCGCCGAGCCGCCGCAGCGGGGCGGTCACGTGGGCGTACTCGGCGTTGAGGGCGCTGTGCAGCGGCTGGGCCGGGGTCTCGCCGTCGAAGGCGACGTAGCCGCTGCCACGGAGCAGCCGGGTGCAGGCCGAGATCATCGCGGCGTGCTGCGGCTTGGCCGCATCGAGGCCGCGGATGAAGTCGGGGAACAGCAGCTCGGCCGGCCACACGATGCCGAGTGCGTGCGCGGTGCGGTGCAGCCGCTGCACGTCGCGCGGGGCCGCCGGCGGCAGGGTGCGGAGGAAGCCCACTCGCGCGTACATCATCAGCGACGCCGCGGCGAAGCCGGTGAGCAGGGACATCTGCGCGTTCCACTCCTCGACCGGCAGCAGGTCGCGGTAGGTGAGCTCCCACTCCGACCCGGCCGTGTCGACCTCCTGCTCGGGCAGCGGCAGCGAGACACCGCCGCGGGCCTGCTCGCGCTTGAGCCGGAGCTCCCCGACCTCCTTGAGCAGCATCAAGGACTCGTCGGCGGTGCCGTCGTCGATGAGCTTCTGCACGCCCGGGTAGTCGAGCTGGGCCCGGCTCCTCACTCGCGCCCGCTCCACCTCGACGTCGGTGCGCGCGCTCTCCCCGTCCATGGTGATCGTCCAGAGCAGGGCGGGGCGGACCTGGTCGGGCAGCAGCGAGCCACCGTCCTCGGAGATCGACGTCGGGTGCAGTGGGATGCGGCTGTCCGCGCCGTAGAGCGTCTGGCCGCGCTGGTGCGCCTCCACGTCGACCGGGTCGCCGGGCGTGATGAACGCGGCGAGGTCGGCGATCGCGTAGTAGAGCACGTAGCCGCCGTTTTCGGTGCGCGCGAGGTACAGCGCCTGGTCGAGGTCCTTGGCGCCGGCCGGGTCGATCGTCACCATCGGGAGATCTGTGCGGTCGAGGTCGGGCAGCCGAGGGTTCGCGACCGCCTCCGCGGCGGCCGCCTCGACCTCCGGCGGGAACGCCGAACTCACCTCGAGCTCGCCCTGGATCTCGGCGATGCCGTCGCGCAGCACCTGCGGCGCTGCTTCCAGACCTACCCGGCCGTCCGCAGGCCGGACCCGGACCACGCGGCTGCTCGACATGTCATCCACCCTAATGTTCTGGTTCGTGCTGATCTTGCTGCCACCGAGCGAAGGCAAGACTCCCCCACGCCGCGGCAAGCCGCTCGACCTCGGCGACCTGTCGTCACCTGCGCTCACGGCCACCCGGACGCGGGTGCTCGACGCCCTTGTGTCGTTGTGCGCCGAGCAGCCGGAACGCGCGGCCTCGGTCTTGGAGGTACCCAAGTCGCAGCTCGAGCTCGTCGCGCTCAACGCCTCGCTTCGCAGCGCGCCCACCGCGCGGGCCGACGCGGTCTACGCCGGTGTGCTGTACGACGCTCTCGGAATGGCGACCCTGTCGGCCGGTGCCCGTCGGCGGGCGACGTCGCGGGTGCGCGTGACCTCGAGCCTGTTCGGGCTGGTCGCGCCGACCGACCGGATCCCGGCGTACCGCCTCTCCGGGGACGCCGTGCTGCCCGGCGTCGGCACCGTCTCCGGCGTCTGGCGCCAGGCCCTCGGACCGGAGATCACCGAGCTCGTCGGCGACGGGCTCCTCGTCGACCTGCGCAGCGGGATGTACGCCGCGTTCTGGCGGCCGGCGGCGCTGCCTCGCGTCGCCACCGTCCGCGTGCTGCACGAGGTCGCCGGCCGGCGCCAGGTGGTCAGCCACTTCAACAAGGCGACCAAGGGCCGGATCCTCCGCGCGCTGCTCGAGGACGGCGCGAACCCGCGCACCCCGGCGCGCCTGGCCGAGGCCCTGCGCGATCTCGGCTGGACCGTCGAGGTGGTGGACGGCGCGAAGGGCACGCAGCTCGACGTGGTGGTCAGTGAGCTGTGAGCCTCAGGCCGCTGACGGTCCGCACCTTCGACACCGCCGCGGCGTAGTTCGCGGAGTCGAGGGAGACCAGCCGCCACTTCGAGCTGCCTGCAGGCACCGACAGGGTGAACTCGAAGACGCCGCGCTTGGTGACGGCCTTCTCGACCTTCGTCCACTTCTTGCCGACCCGCCGCTGGAGCTGGACGCGGATGCCGTCCACGGCCGGCTTGGCGCTGGCGCTGAAGACCCACACCGTCGCGATCCGCTTGTGCGGCTCCACGGTGAGCAGCGGTGCCACCCCGACGGGGACGGACGCGCTCTCGACCGTTCCGTTCGACGACGAGCGCCGCGGTGTACGTACGCGCTGGTGCTCGGCTGTACCGGGACGCTCGCCCTGCCCTGCCCGTCGGTGACCGCGGTGCCCAGCGGACGTCGCTCGCGCCGGCGTGGGACGCGTAGAAGTTGACCGCGGACCCGGGCGGCACGTCCTGGACGGTGGCCGTCAGGTCGAGCTGCTTTCCGTACGGCACCTTGTTGGCCGACGCACGGAGCTGGAGCAGCCGACCCGCCTCGCGCGGGCGCGGCCCCGTCGGGGCGCGACGAGCTGCAGGCCCGCCAGGGCGAGCAGCGTCGCCGCCAGGATGCGGACGGATCGGTGCATGGCCCGAGTGTCCCAGCCGGCAGCGGCGCACCGTCCTCGACTTCGCCAGAGCCACCTGCGGGCAGACTGGAGCCATGGCGAAGCGCTCGGAGGACGCGCCGACGCTGGCCGGTGTCCCGCTCTCGCATCCTCGACCAGCCGGTCTTCGACGGCGCCGGCGCGACCAAGGGCGACCTGGTCTCGTATCTCGACGCCGTGCACGAGCGGATGCTCCCGGAGCTCCGCGACCGCGCGCTGTCCGTCGTGCGGGCCCGGCTCGGCCAGCAGCCGTTCATGCAGAAGAACCTGCCGAAGTACGCCCCCGACTGGATCCGGACCACGACGGTGTGGGCGTACGCCTCCAAGCGCGAGGTGCACTACCCGGTCTGCGACGACCGGCGGACCCTGGTGTGGCTGGCCAACCAGCGGGCGGTCGAGTACCACCCGGCACTGATGCGCGTGGACAGCGACCGGCAGACCCACCTGATCCTCGACCTCGACCCGCCGGACGACGTCGATCCGCTGGACGGGTTCCGGATGGCGGTGGCGGCCGCGCTGCTGGTCCGGCAGGCGCTCGAGGACGCCGGGCTGTCGGGTGGCGTCAAGACCAGCGGCGCCAAGGGCGTGCACGTGTTCGTGCCGCTGCGCGAGGACGCCGAGATCCCGGATGTCGCGGCGGCGACCCGGGCCGTGGCGGCCCGGGCGGCGCGGCTCGACCCGGGTGTCGCGACCACCGAGTTCGTGCGCGAGGAGCGCGGCGGCAAGGTGTTCGTCGACTCCACGAGGGCGGGTGGCGCGACCGTGGTGGCGGCGTACAGCCCGCGGGCGCGGCCCGGCGTACCGGTGTCGTTCCCGGTCACCTGGGCCGAGCTCGAGCAGGTGCGCCCCGGCGACTTCACGATCCTGACCGCGGTCGAGCGGCTTCCTCACGACGACCCCTGGTCCGCCGCCACCTCGTCACCGCAGGAGCTCCCCGCGGACCTGGTGGCGGAGGGCCACGAGATCCCGATCGCACGCGTGGTCGCCATGCACGAGGGCAAGCGGCGCAAGCGCGAGGAGGAGCGTCACCAGGCCGAGGCGGCCGCCGAGAACGCGTCGTCACCCGGCGGCCGGGAGTTGTAGAGCCGCATCGTGGCGCGCGCCTTCCCGTCCACGTCGGGGAGGAAGCTCAGCACGGTCACGGACGCCGGGCTCAGCTCCATCCGGAACACCGACTCCAGCGGTGCCTGGAGCGCCGTCGCGACCAGGGTCTTGATGGGGGTCACGTGGCTGACCACGACCACCGTCTTTCCGGGATGCGCCTCGCGGATGCGCTCGAGCCCGGCCAGCACCCGCTCCTCGACCTGTCGGAACGACTCGCCGCCCGGTGGTGGGATCTCGAGCGACCCGAGCCAGGCGTCGAGGCTGGCCTGGTCGCGCTCGGCCACCTCGGCGAAGGTCAGCCCGTCCCAGCTGCCGAACTCCATCTCCGCGAAGCCCGGCTCGACGTCGACCGTCTTGCCCAGCGTCTCGGCGATGATCTCCGCGGACTCCATCGTGCGGCGTACCGGCGAGGCGACCACCGCGGCGATGCCCTCGGCGATCGGCGACAGCCACTCGGCCGTGGCGCGGATCTGGGCCCGCCCCTCGTCGCTGAGGCCCGGGTTCGAGCTCTTGAGGCCGCCGGAGAACTTCTTGGCCGCGGTGTGGGGCGTGACGCCGTGCCGGACCAGGACCAGCGTGGTGGCCGGGCCTTGCGGGAAGAAGCCGCGGCGCGGCTTCCCGACCTCGTCCTCGGCCGACTCGGTGTCCGGCTCGTCGACCAGCGCGGCACCGGCCGCAGTGACGCCGCTGCGCATGCCGTCCAGAGCCTCGTTGGCGAGCCGGTCGGCGTGCGCGTTCTGATCGCGCGGGACCCAGGTGTACGTCGTGCCGGGCGGTGCCAGCCGGTTCGCCTCCATGGCGAGCGGCTTCATGTCGGGGTGCTTGATCTTCCAGCGGCCCGACATCTGCTCGACGACGAGCTTGGAGTCCATCCGGGCCTCGATCTGCGCGTCCGGGGCGAACTCCTCGGCGAGCTTGAGCCCGGCGATCAGGCCGGAGTACTCCGCGACGTTGTTGGTCGCGACGCCGATCGCGGTGCCGTCCTCGGCGATGACCTCGCCGGTGGCGGCGTCCTTCAGCACGGCGCCGTACGCCGCTGGGCCCGGGTTGCCGCGGGAGCCGCCGTCGGCCTCGATGATGACCGCGACCTGGATGCGGCCCGCGCGAGCGTCGGCGCCGGTCACAGTCCTGACTCTGGGGTGCGGATGAGGATCCGCTGGCACTCCTCGTGCCGGATCACCTCGTCGGCAGGGGCGGAACGGATCGCGGCCAGCTCGGTCGGGTCGAGCGAGAGCCGGCAGCCGCTGCACTCGCGGGCCCGCAGCGCACCCACGGCGACGCCGTTCTTGGAGGCCCGCAGCTTGTCGTAGAGCGCCAGCAGGTCGTCGGGGATGCCGGCCACGGTGGGACCACGGTCGGCTGCAACCGACTGCAGGTCGCGGTCGAGCTCCTGGGTCCTGGCGTCGCGCGCGCTGCTGAGCTCGGCCAGCCGCTGGTCGGCGTCGGCGACCCCCTGGGTCAGCGAGTCGAGGTCCTTCTCGGCGTCCTCGAGGCGAGCCATCACCTCGAGCTCGTCGTCCTCGAGGCTGGTGATCCGGCGCTGCAGCGACTCGAGCTCGCCCTGCATCCGCTCGAGGTCCTTGGGGTTGGCGATCAGCCCCTGGGCCATCCGGTCCTGGTCGCGCGTGCGCCGGGTCTTGACCTGCTCGACGTCGGCGTCGACCTTGGCCTGCTCGGCGGTGAGGTCGTCGACCGAGATCTGGGCGTCCCGCCGTTTGCCGTCGAGCTCGGCACGGCTGGCCGTGAGCGCCGCGATCTCGGCGAGCTCGGGGAGCGTCTCGCGCTGGTGGCGCAGCAGATCGGCGCGCGAGTCGAGCTCCTGGAGGTCCAGCAGGGCAAGCTGGGCGGCGGGGTCGGCTTTCAGCGCTCTTCTCCTGTGTGGCCGGAATCGTCGAACCGGACGGTCCATGGGTCCGTGCACAGCGTGCTGACCCTGGTCTCCACCGTATCCCCCAACGAATGGCCGAGCGCCTCGGTCACCTTCGAGGCCACCAAAGGCAGCCAGGTCCACTCGGCCGCCCAGTGCGCGACGTCGACGAGCGCGGGTCCGCCCTGCTCCAGGAACTCGCTCGCCGGATGGTGGCGCAGGTCGCTGGTCACGTAGACGTCGGCGTCGGTGCGCCGTACCGCGTCGAGCAGGAAGTCGCCCGCTCCCCCGCACACGGCCACCCGGCGGACCACCCTGGTGGGATCGCCGCCCACCCGGACGCCGTGCGCCGTCGCGGGCAGCGCGCTGGCCACCTGCCGCGCGAAGCCCTCGAGCGTGGTCTCGCTCGACCGTGCCGATCCGGCCGCTGCCGGTCGCCGCCGTCCCGGGATCGGCGAGCTCCACGACGTCGTACGCCGGCTCCTCGTAGGGGTGCGCCACCAGCATCGCCGCGACGACCTGGGGTCGGGCCGCGCGCGCCAGCACGCACTCGATCCGCACCTCGTCGACGACCTCGAGCGCCCCGACCTCGCCGATGGTGGGGTTCGCGCCTTCCAGCGGCCGGAACCGGCCCTCGCCCGGGGTCGAGAACGACGCGCTGTCGTAGTCGCCGATCACCCCCGCGCCCGCCTGGGCCAGCGCCTGGCGCACGCGGTCGGCGTCCGCCACCGGGACGTAGGTCGTCAGCTTGTCGAGGCTGCTGGTTGCCGGCTGCCGTGATCGGCTGCAGGTCGGTCAGCCCGAGCGCCGTCGCCAGCGCCTCCGACACGCCGCCCACCGCCTGGTCGGCGTTGGTGTGCGCGGTCAGGAGCGCGCACCCGGCGTCCTGCAGGGCGCCGAGGGTCCGGCCCTTGGGAGTTGTCCGCGCCACGCCGTGCACGCCCTTGAGGAACAGCGGGTGGTGCACGACCAGCAGCTGCGCACCCCACTCGGCCGCCTCGCGTGCCACCGGCAGCACCGGGTCGACTGCGAAGAGGACCTTCGTGACCTCCTGCTCCGGGTCGCCCGCCACCAGCCCGACGGCGTCCCACGAGTCCGCGGTCGCGGGTGGGTACCAGCCGTGCAGCAGGTCGACGACGTCGCTCAGCGTGGGCACGTCGCGAGGCTAGTGCTTCCTCGCCTGCCGTTCCTGTTCAGGTGGGTGGCCGCGCGCCTCGCAATCAAACGACGAGGCTCCGCCCTCGCCGCCGCATGGGGGCGAGCGAAGCGAGCGTTGCGAGCGGAGCGAGCGCGCCCCGCGATCGGCTCCGGCGGCCGCGGCGACTGCGAAGCCCGCGAAGCGGAGCGAGCGTCGTCGCGGACCCGGGGCCGAAGCTCGCGGGGGTAGACAACCAGCGTCAGTTGACCTGGCGCTCGCGGCCCTCCCAGTACGGCGCGCGGAGCTTGAACTTCTGCAGCTTGCCGGTCGCGGTGCGGGCGAGCTCGTCGCGGAACTCGACCGAGGTGGGGGCCTTGAAGCCCGCGGACTTGTCCTTGCACCACTTGATCAGGTCGGCCTCGGAGACCTCCTCGCCCTCGGCGAGCACCACGAGGGCCTTGATGGTCTCGCCCCACTTCTCGTCCGGGACCCCGATCACGGCGACCTCGGCGACCGCCGGGTGCGAGAAGAGCACGTCCTCGACCTCGATCGACGAGACGTTCTCGCCGCCGGTGATGATCACGTCCTTCTTGCGGTCGGAGATCGTGAGGTAGCCGTCGTCGCCGATCACGCCGCCGTCACCGGTGTGGAACCAGTCGTTCTTGAGCGCCCGCTCGCTCTCCTCGGGCTGCTCCCAGTAGCCCTCGAGCACGACGTTGGAGCGGGCCAGCACCTCACCGGTGCCGTGCTCGTCGTCCTCGGGGACCTCGATCTTCAGGCTCACCCCGATGGCCGGCATACCGGCCCGGGTGAGCTTCTCGGCCCGGTCCTGGGCGCTGAGCGAGTCCCACTCGGCGCGGGTGCGGTTGACCGTCAGCAGCGGCGAGGTCTCGGTCAGGCCGTAGATCTGGATGAACTCCCAGCCGAGCTCCTCCTCCACGCGGACAACGGTCTTCGTGGGCGGCGGTGCGCCGGCCATGATGATCCGGACCCGGTCGCGGCCGGGGATCTCGCCCTCCCAGGTCTGCGCGGCCTCGAGCACGGCGGCCGCGACCGCCGGCGCCGCGCACATGACGGTGACGCCGTACTTGTCGACGCGGCGCAGGATCTCGGCGCCGTCGACCTTGCGGAGCACGATGTTCTGGACGCCCAGGCCGGTCATCGCGAACGGCATCCCCCAGCCGTTGGCGTGGAACATCGGGAGCGTGTGCAGGTAGACGTCGCGGTCGGTGACGCCGGCGTGCAGCGCGAAGGTGACCGCGTTGGTCCAGATGTTGCGGTGCGTGATCTGGACGCCCTTGGGCCGCGCGGTCGTGCCGGAGGTGTAGTTGATCGTCGCGGTGGCGTTCTCGTCGTGCTCCCAGGGCTTCGGCTCCGAGCCCTCTGGCGCAAAGAGGTCGTCGTCCTGACCGAGCACGAACCGGTGCTCCGCGGTGACGTCCTGGAGCGCGTCGTCCAGCTCGGGGTCGACGTAGAGCACCTTGGCGCCGGAGTGCTCGACGATGTAGCTGACCTCGTCGGGGCGGAGCCGGAAGTTCACCGGCACCAGCACCCGGCCGAAGCCGGAGACGCCGAAGAACGACGTGAACAGCCGGGCGCTGTTCTGGCTGACCACCGCCACGCGGTCACCGAAGTCGATGCCGAGGCTGTCGAGGTGCGCCGCCTGCCGGCGGGCCAGGTCGCCGACCTGGGCATAGGTCAGCTCGCCGCGTTCGTTGCCCAGCGACGGAGCGGGTTGGTCGGGCTCGTCGACCACACCGGTGCGGTCGCCGTACACCTGCACGGCACGGTCGATGAAGTCGGCGACGCTGAACGGGACGAGCACGGTGACCTCCTCATGCCATTTGACCGCTTCCCACCCTAGTTACCCGGGGTTGGGCGGACGTTGCGGCGCTGGAGCCGGCCGGGATGAGAGACCTCTCATGGCGCTCTCACCGCTCGCCCACGTTGAGGGATGATGGTGGGCGCCATGCGCAGCTTCTGGAAGGTCTTCGTCGCGCTCGCCCTGATGCTCCCCCTGGGAGCCTTCGTGGCGGGCAACCTCGTGGCGTCCGCGGCCGACGACCCCGCCCCTCGCGACACGATCATCATCGACGACACGAGCGGTACGCCGTCCGGTGACCCGTCGCCCAGCTCGACCCCGACCGGCACCCCGAGCTCCAGCCCGAGCTCCAGCCCCACGCACGACCAGGGCGACGACCACGGTGGTGACGGCGGCAATGAGGGCGGCGACGACGACGGCCTCGACGAGGTGACGCCCACGCCGGACCACTGGGACGACGACCACGGCGACGACCACGGCGGCGACGACCACGGCGGCGACGACAACTCCGGTCCCGGGAGCTCGGACGACGACTCAGGCTCGGGCGGCGGCTCTGGAAGCTCTGGCAGCTCGGGCTCGGGCAGCTCGGGCTCGGCAGCTCGGGCTCGGGTGGCGGTGACGACAGCGGGCACGGCGGCGACGACGGTGGCGGCCACGACAACTGAGCGGGAGACGACCGGCGCCCGACCCGAGCGGTCGGGCGTTTCGGTACGCGTCCGCATCACCGCGGTCGTCGCCCTGCTCACTCTGCTCGCCCTCACCGGCGCCGGGCTGATCGTCTACGTCATCGAGGCACAGCGCATCGACCAGGACATCTCGGACCGCGTGGACCAGCAGTTCCGCGAGTTCAAGCTGTTCCAGGAACAGGAGGGCGCCTCGTTCGCCACCGTGGGCGAGATGCTCGATGCGTTCCTGGAGGTCGAGGTACCTGCCGACGACACGGCCCTCGTTTCCTGGTACGACGGGGGCCCGCAGAACAAGTCCGCCGATGGCTACCTCGGTGAGGACATGCAAGTCTTCCGGGCCGCCGCGGCAGGGATCGCCGAGGACAACGGGACCACCACGATCGACGACCCCAGGGACGAGCTGATCCTCAACGCGCAGACGGTCCAGATGAACGGTGAGACCGGGGCGCTGATCGTGGTGACCTACTACGGCGACGCCCGGACCGGGCTCATGGACACCATCCAGACCTACATCGTGGTCGCGCTGCTCTCGCTGCTGGTGATCACCGCGTTCGCGGCCGCGCAGTCCGGACGGCTGCTGGCGCCGCTGCGGACCCTCCGCGAGACCGCCGACGAGATCACCGACACCGACCTCTCCCGGCGGCTGCCCGAGACGGGCAACGACGACATCACCGCGCTGACCCGGACCTTCAACCGGATGCTCGACCGGCTCGAGGCGGCGTTCGTCGGCCAGCGGCAGTTCCTGGACGACGCCGGCCACGAGCTCAAGACCCCGCTCACCGTGCTCCGCGGCCACCTCGAGCTGCTCGACGTCGGCAGCCCTGCGGAGATCGCCGAGACCCGCGAGCTGCTCCTCGACGAGATCGACCGGATGTCGAGGCTGGTCGGCGAGCTGATCCTGCTGGCCAAGAGCGACCGGCCGGACTTCGTCACACCGCGGCCGGTCGACCTCGTCGGGCTCACCGTCGACACCCTGGCCAAGGCCCGCGGCCTGGGCGACCGGGCCTGGACCCTCGACGAGACCGCCAGCGTCACGGTCTCGCTCGACGAGCAGCGGCTCACCCAGGCGCTGCTCCAGCTCTGCGACAACGCGGTGAAGCACACCGGGCCCGGCGACGTGGTCGCCCTCGGGTCGGCGTACGACGGCGCGACCACGCGGCTCTGGGTCCGCGACACCGGCCCCGGGATCGCGCCCGAGGACCGCGAGCAGATCTTCGAGCGGTTCGGCCGCAGCGCCGTCCCGGACCACGACGAGGGGTTCGGCCTGGGCCTCTCCATCGTTCGCGCCATCGCCCGCGCACACGGCGGTACGCTCACATTGGAGGAAGAGCAGCCGCACGGCGCCCGCTTCGTGATCACCCTGCCCATCCCCACCGTTGAACCAACCGACCCCGGTGACCGTACTCAGGACGAGACCGAGGACGAGGAGTTCAGTCTGTGGCCCGCATCCTGATCGTCGAGGACGAGGAGCGCATCGCGTCCTTCGTCTCGAAGGGACTTGCGGCCGACGGCCACCGCACCACCGCCGTGGCCGACGGGCGGGTGGGGCTGGACCACGCCCTCAGCGGCGAGTTCGACCTGATGGTGCTCGACATCGGCCTGCCCGGCATGGACGGCTTCGAGGTGCTCGACCAGCTCCGCTCCCAGGGCTCGAAGCTCCCGGTCATCGTCCTCACCGCGCGCGACTCCGTCACGGACACCGTGTCCGCGCTCGAGGGCGGTGCCGACGACTACATGCCCAAGCCGTTCCGCTTCGCCGAGCTGCTCGCCCGGATCCGGCTCCGGCTCCGCACCGCCCCCGACGGGGCCGGCACCGCGCGCGACGACATCCTCGAGGCCGGCGGCGTACGCCTCGACGTACGCACCCGCCGCGCCACCGTCGGCGAACGCGAGCTCGAGCTCTCCGCCCGCGAGTTCTCCCTCGCCGAGACCCTGATGGTGAACGCCGGCCAGGTGCTGTCCCGCGAACAGCTCCTCGACCAGGTCTGGGGCTTCGACTTCGACCCCGGCTCGAACGTCGTCGACGTCTACGTCGGCTACCTGCGCAAGAAGTTCGGCCCCACCGCCATCGCCACCGTGCGGGGCATGGGCTACCGGTTCAACAACTGAACTTTCGGCGTGTTGGGTGCGGCAACCCGAGAGCCGAGTGTTGCGCTCGCCGTCCGTCAAGGCAGTCTGAAGCGCTTCGCGTCCTTGACGGACGAGCGAGCGCAAAGACGGGCTGGCTATCGGGTTGCCGCCGGTGGGTGGCTGCGGTTCCGCGGTGGTTGAGGAGGTCGCGCAGCGACCGTCTCGAAACCTCCGCAGCCCGCGCTGGAAGCCACTTTCCGTCCACAGCCGAGGGCGCCGGAATCCCTTGTCCACAAGGGCATTCCGGCCTCCGCGCGACTGTCGGTGGTCGGTGCTGGAATAGGTCCATGACAGCGATCGCCCACCAGCCGCACCCGGTCTCCCGGGTGGTCGCTGGTGTGCGCGATCAGCTCAGCGAGGTCGCGGGGATCCCGGTGTGGTCGATGGACGCCGCCGAGACCACCTCCGCCATCGACGAGGTCCAGTCGCGCCGAGGCCCAGCTGGCCGAGCTCGAAGGCCCGACTCCTCGCGCACGCCGAGCGGATCGACATCGCCGGCAACACCGGCGCCACCTCCACCGCCAACTGGCACGCGATCGCCACCCGCACCACCCGCGCGCAGGCACACCGGGCCATGCGGCTCGCCGATCGGCCTCGAGACCACGACCCCACCCGGGCCGCGCTCGCCGAGGGCCGGATCCACGTCGAGCAGGCCGAGGCCATCCTCCGCGCCCTGACCGAGCTACCCGACGACCTCGACCCCGACGTCACCGACAAGGCCGAGCAGCACCTGCTCGAGCTGGCCGCCGACCACGACGCCAAGGCCCTCAAGAGTCCTCGGCCGGCGGATCCTCGAGGTCGCCTCGACCCCGACGCCGCCGACGCCCACGAAGCCAAGCTGCTCGAACGCGAGGAGCGCGACGCCCAGGCCGCCACCCGGCTGATGATGTACGACGACGGCCACGGCAAGGTCCACGGCAGGTTCACCCTCGCCCGCCTTCGAGGGCGCCGCGCTCAAGAAGGCCCTGCACGCGATCGCCGCCCCCAGACACCAGGCCTCCAAGGGCCCGCTCGGGGAACGGCGCCCCACGCCCCGAACGTCTCGGGCTGGCGTTCTGCGAATACATCGCGCGCTACCCCACCAAGCGCCTCCCCAAGGCCGGCGGCCTCAACGCCACCGTCATCGTCACCATGTCCCTCGACACGTTGATGGGCGGCCTCAAAGCCGCCCACCTCGACACCGGCGAGCGGATCTCCCCCGGACAGGCCCGGCGGCTCGCTGCCGACGCCGCGATCATCCCCGCCGTCCTCGGCAGCAAGTCCCAGGTCCTCGACCTGGGCCGCAAGAACCGGTTCGGCAACGCCACCCAACGCATCCTCAAGACCCTCGAGGTCGGCGGCTGCGAAGCCGAAGGCTGCGACGCCCCACCCGGCAGGTGCCAGCTCCACCACCCCACCCGCTGGGCCGACGGCGGCGAGACCAACCGGCGACCAGATCATGATCTGCCCCTGGCACCACCGCCGAGCCCACGACACCCGCTACGAAATGACCAGACAGCCAACCGGCAAGATCAGGTTCCACCGGCGGACGTAGGCCGCCGCCGTGCGGCTACAGCGGCAGCAGTCCTTCTGACAACGACTGCTTCAAGCGCCACTGGCCGTTTGCCTCGCCGGGAAAGCCTCCTTGCTCGAACACCCAGTTCAGGTAGTCGACGAACGGCATGGCCACATCACTGACGAAGAGCGCGTCCGCACATCCGTCGGGGAGCCGGAACCCGTAGGGAGCACCGCCGCTGACGTTGTTCTTGTGCAGCCGGTCCGGAGCCACTGGAAGGACGAATCCTTCGCCGGCAGCATCGCCGTTCGCGCTGGTTTCCTGCCATGCCGCCAGCTCCTCGGCGTAGTGGTCGCGTATCAGTGCACCCGGCCAGCGCAGTCCTGCGAGCTCGATGACCAGTGGATCGGCTCCGGCCGAGTCTGGCCAGGCAGGATGGGTGCCCACGAGCCAGACATCGCCGACGAGCCGGAGCCACGACGAGGCAGTCATCGGGACGGCGCCCATGTGCTCCTCCAGCCAGTGAACGAGCGGGCTTGCATCCTCGGTCGGGCGGAGCAACGGATCCACCGGGGTCTTCTCGTCGTCGTTCGAGTGGAATCGGTAGCCCTGCTCCGCCAACCGGTCGATCACCACTTCGATGTTCTGTCGGGCACGCACCGCCATCTCGTCGCAGACCGCCTGCGCCTCGTCCGCAAGCTCCTCTGCGCGTACTCCAGCCCCGAGCTGTCGCAACTCGAGCCACACCCTCGCGCGGTCTCCATTGCGGTACCGCTCGAGCCATCTCACCGGCGCCATGGAGCCATCCTGAAGCACGGGCGCCTGGACGGGCCCGGACCCGGCAGGCAAGGTGCCCGCCGGGTGCGGTTCCCCGAGATCCCGCGTGTCTGATCTCCTTCTCGAGATCAGAAGGCGATGGTGCCGGTGCAGACCTCGCCGGAGCGCTTCGCCCGGAAGACGACCGTGTCGGTGCCGGCCTGGTTGGTGATCTTGCGCTCGACGCTGAACGAGCCGCTGCGGCCGCCGGTGGTGGCCGAGCCCTTCGCCGCGACGGAGCCGTTGTCCTTGATCTTCCAGTTCCAGCTCTGGCCGGACTGGTTGCTGTCGACCTCGCCCTCGACCTCGAGGCGGCCGTCGTCGGTCTTGACCTTGAGCTTCCAGTCGGCGCCGCCGGAGCAGCTGCCGGTCTTGATGACCCGGTCGTCGTCACCTCCGTGCGAGGCCGAGGCGGATGGGCTCAGCCCGGGCGCGCCGACGACGAGCAGCGCGGAGGTGGTCAGGGCGGCCAGTGCGGCGGGAATCCTTGTCATGGGGAGAGCGTGCGCAACCAGCGTGAGGCGCGCATGAGCGAGCGGTGAGAGCACTCTTACCGAGCCGCGCGGCCCCAGGCCCGCAGCCGGCGGCCCGGCCCGTCGGCCGAGGGCGACTCCGACTGCTCCCACACCCGCCGCCACTGGGCGACCTGCGGCCCGGAGGGGTCCGGGGTGTCGCCGGCGGAGGCTCGACGCCGGGCCTCCCACCAGGTCGTCTTGTCCTCGTCGAGCAGCGTGGCGATCGCGGTCTTGATCCGCGGCGCGAACTCGCGGACCGACTCCCCCTCGCGCGGCCGGAGCGGCTCGCCGAAGCGGATCGTGAGCTGGCGCCGGCCCGGGGACGGCCAGCCCTGGCCGCGCGGCATGGCGGCGAAGGTGCCCCGGTGCGCGACGGGTACGACGGGGACACCGTGCTCGTGGGCCAGGAACGCCGCGCCCATCCGGAAGGTCCCGATCCAGCCGTCCTTGGAGCGGGTGCCCTCCGGGAAGATCACCAGCGACCAGCCGTCGGCCAGCACCTCACCGGGCGTGGTGGCCATCGAGCCGCCGCGGCGGTCGATCGGGAAGGTGTTGAAGAACAGCGAGGAGCCGACCGCGCGCCACCAGGTGTCGAAGAAGTAGTCCGCCGCGGCCGCCACCCCGGTCTTGCGCCGCCAGGCGTCGGGCAGGGAGAGCAGGATCAGCGGCGTGTCGAGGTGCGAGGCGTGGTTGGCCGCGAAGATCACCGGCCCCTCGATCCGGTCGAGGACGTCCAGCCCCTCGACCTTGGTCCGCACCTGCGACCGGAACAACGGCTCGAGGCCGGCCTTCTGGACGACCTCGCGCACGGCCATCGCCGGCCGCTTGCGCGACCAGTCGCTCGGGAAGACGGTCTGCTTCGCCGGCAGCACGTAGGGCTCGGCCGAGCGCGGCACCTGGGAGCGGCGCCCCCAGCGCCAGCCTCGGGCGGTACGCCGGACGTCGGAGACGCCGTCGCGGATCAGGCTCATCCCAGGAT
Source organism: uncultured Actinomycetota bacterium (assembly GCA_963734355.1). Taxonomy (GTDB): domain Bacteria; phylum Actinomycetota; class Actinomycetes; order Propionibacteriales; family Nocardioidaceae; genus Nocardioides. The sequence continues at coordinate 102,026 of CAVTHU010000052.1, read as the reverse complement.
CACCGGACATCCGCGAGCAGGTGCGGCGGGTTGTGCAGGTAGGTGATCGAGGGCGACGTACCGACCGTGCCGGACGCCATCTCCAGCGCGTCCTGCAGGGTCGTGGCGGCCCGGAAGCCCATGCGGGAGGCCGCCTTGCGGTTGCCGCCCACCCAGATCACCTCGTCGACGTGGTCCATGGCGTGGGCGATCCAGTACCACATGTAGAACGGGTGGACGCCGTGGTAGGCGTGCGACGTCCGGTAGAGGTGGATGTACCACGGGTCCTGCGCGAACTGCTGCTCGTACTTCTCCCCCACGACCCCCGGGTCGGTCGACTCGGCGAGGACCTCCTCGTAGAAGTCGACGTACGACGGGTGGTGCAGCTGGTTGAACCCCTCGTCGAGCGGGTGGTAGAGGATCACCGCGCCGCCCTTCCGCACGACGGGCTGACCGCGGTAGGAGTTGAAGTAGTAGCCGAGCCCCATGCAGGCGGCGAGGATCGGGTTCATCGAGCTGTTGACGTTGTAGGGGCCGAGGTAGGGCACCCCCATCACGAGCACGTCGGACTGTCCCTGCACCTCGACGAGGTGCTGCTGGTGCACCTTCTCCAGCGTCTTCTCGTGGACCGCCTCGACCTCGCCGGCGTTGATCCCGGTCAGGCCGTAGACCGAGCGCAGGTCGTGGAACATCTTGTGCTTCAGCTTGGGCGGCGCCATGCCCAGCCCGCGGCGTACGGCGAGCATCGACGCCTGGTCACGCACCGACCACTCCCACTCGCGCTTCATCAGGAAGTCGTAGGGCTTGGGGAACACGTCGTTGTTGAGGGTGGTCTCGATCTGGAAGACCTTGACGGTGTCCTTGATGACCCTGCCCATCCGCCACGCCGAGTGGTGCATCTCGGAGTGCTTGTGGTCCATGAACGACCGGGACTGGACCATCGTCTTGGCGTTGTGGTGGTGCCGCAGCGACTTGTACGACGCCAGCCCGATGCCGACCGACTTGTGGCCGCCGTCCATCGCCACGAGGTTGACGTTCACGTAGATCAGCAGGTCGGACTCGGCGGCCCGCTTGCTGATCTCGATGTCCTCGCCCTTGTCGGTGGTGCCGAGGTGGGCGAGCTCGTCGCGGTCCTCGGCGTCGAAGTTGTAGAGGTCGCCCTGCGGGTAGAACGAGCGGAACACCCGCTCGCCCACGATGTGCTTGAGCTCGGCCGCGGTCATCCGGCGGTGCAGCGCGTTGGCGGCGATCAGCTTCACGTCGTCGACGCCGGCCTCGGCGGCCATGGTGAGGACCGCCTCGATGATCCGGCCCCGGATGTCGGGCGCCTTCATGGTCGGCAGCGGGATCGACAGGTCGTCGAAGGCGATCGTCAGCCGCATCCCGCGGGTGAGCAGCTCGGGCAGCGGCTCGGAGTCGTGCGGGTTCAGCAGTGCGTGCTGGATCGCCTCGTCGACGTCGGGCACCGCGGCGATCGACTCGGGCGGGTAGACCACCCGGGTGCCGAGCGGGAAGTTCTCGAGGCGGAAGCCGAGTCCCTCGTGGACGACCATGGGCGGAGTCCGGTCGTCGACCTCCAGCACGAATCCGGGCCTACTCACTGACTGCTCCTCGGGTCGAACGCAACCTTCACCGTACCGAGACGGCCGGCCGCATGGGCATGGTCGAGGGCCTCGCGCCACCGGTGCAACGGGTAGCTGGCCACGGACTTGGACAGGCTGACGACGGGGTCGAGCTCGGCCAGCTCGGCCGCGATGTCGAAGGCACCCCGACCGCCGACCTCCTGCTGGGACGAGGCGTAGGTGCCGACGACCTCGAGCTCGCGGAACCACGCGGCACTCAGGTCAGCAGCGGCGGGCATGCCCGAGAGCACCACCCGGCCGCCCGCTCGCGTCGCGTTGAGCGCGGTCTCCAGGGACTGCTTGCTGCCGACCGCGTCCACGGCGACGTCGACGCCGCCGAGGAGGTACGGCGCGGAGAACTCCGGCTTGAGCTGGAACGCGCCGGTCGACCGGCGTACGCGGCGCAGCACCTCGCCGGGCTGCACCACCTCGGTCGCCCCGAACTCCAGCGCCAGCTCGCGCTGGTGGCCGTGCTTGGCGACCACGATGATCTCGCCGGCGGGGGTGAGCTGGCGCAGCGCCAGCGTCGCGAACAGGCCGACCGATCCGGCGCCGGAGACGAGCACCCGGTCGTTCGCGCGTACGCCGGCCCGCAGCGCGGTGTGCACCGCGCACGAGAGCGGCTCCATGAGCAGCGCCTGCTCGTCCGACCAGCCCTCCGGCACCACGTGCATCTGGCTCCGGTGCGCGACCAGCTGCTGGCCCCAGCCGCCGCCGGTGTCCTTGCAGAACCCGGTCTGCAGCCCGGGCGCGAGGTGGCCGACGGTGATCCGCGAGCAGCGGTTGGTGTGGCCGGTGACGCAGTTCTCGCACGGCTCGACGCCACGGGCCGCGCAGGTCAGCACCGGGTCGAGCACGACCCGGGTGCCGGCCTTCAGGTCCTCGCAGTCCTCGAGCAGCTCGGCGACCACTTCGTGGCCCGGGACGAACGGCAGCGACACGACCGCCGAGAAGTACAGCGAGGTGTGCCCCGACAGCGCCCCGAGGTCGGAGCCGCAGATGCCGGACAGCCGCGAGCGCAGCCGTCCCCAGCCGGGGCGGTCCACCTTGGGCGGGTCGATGGTGACCAGCCGCAGCGGGGCCGCGAACCCGGACAGGATGCCGGGCATGCGCGAGCCCATGGCCTTGCCGGCAACGGTGCGCGGCAGGCTGCGGAACATCTCGAGGGCGAGGATCATGAGTGCATCACCTACCGCTCGCGGGGTCGAGGGTGCGCACCGAGCCGGACGGACTCGCCCAGTCGGCCACGTCCCAGTGCGAGCGGCGGGCGTGCCGGTAGAGCGGTACGTCGGGCCGCACGGCCACCGGGTTGCCGACGGCCGCGAGCAGCGGCAGGTCGGAGTGCGAGTCGGCGTAGGCGTAGGACGCCTTCATGTCGATGTCGTGCTCGGCGGCGTAGGACTGCATCCAGGCGGCCCGCGACTCCCCGACCAGTGGCGACGAGGCGAGGTGGCCGTTGCAGACGCCGCGGGCGTCGACGGCGAGGTCGGCGGCCTCGATGTGGTCGAACAGCGGCAGCAGCGGCCGGGTCAGCGGCCGGATGGCGCCGGTGATCAGCACGGTCTGGTGGCCGGCCGCGCGGTGCTCGCGGATCCGGCGTACGGCGTCGGGCGAGAGCCGGGACAGGATGTGGTCGGCCAGGTGCTCGTCGGCGACCGCGTCGAGATCCGCGAGTCGGGCGCCGGCGTACTCGCGGTAGATCCCGCGCAGGAAGTCGCTGCGGGAGCGGCGCTCGGCCTGCACGAGGGCCGGCACCTTGGACGCGATCCGGCCGAGCTCGGCGAACCGTTCGCCGCCGTCGAGCTCACGGAGCCGCACCCACAGGTAGGTCTCGATGACGTTGGAGGACAGCAGCGTCCCGTCCATGTCGAAGAACGCCGCGATGCCGGTGCCACCGGAGCCCACCTGACGCAGTCCGGCGGCGGCCGGCTTCTTGCGCAGCGCGCGGAGCTCGTCCAGCCGGCGGACCGGAGCCGTGACGGCCGGGCAGTGCACCTCGAGGAAGTAGTGGGGCCAGTCGATCACCGCGGTGTCGAAGGCGAACGTCGCCCGGTCCTCGGCCGAGAGCGACGTGTACAGCGCCATCGTCTGCCTGTCGGAGAAGCGCAGCTCCGCGGTGGCGTACTCCATGTAGAGGTCGAGGTAGCGGCGCAGGAACTCCAGGCGGCGACCCTGCTGGTGCAGCTTGCGGGCCAGGTCTCGGGCCCGGTCGCTGCGCGGGGCGTGGCCGACCATGTAGTCGGCGACCTTCCAGGCCTTCTCGCTGGTCGACAGCAGCCGCTCGACCGACCGGGCGCCGGGGAACCGCCACTCCGGCAGCCGGGCCGCCCCGCGGTCACCGGCGGTGAACGGGTGGTGGTCGAAGTAGCTGCGCACCGAGGTGTAGAGGACGTTGAAGGTGAGCGGGTTGCGGTCGCCGCTGGAGACGTGGAAGTAGCCGACCTGCGCGGGCTCCGGCGGGTGGGCCAGCACCGCGACGATCGCGGAGACGACGTGGTCGACCGGGACGATGTCGACGATCGTGTCGGCCGCGGCCGGGAACTCCGGGAGCTCGCCGCGGCCGTAGGCCAGGATCAGGGGCTCGGCCATCTTGAACCCCTCGATCCACCCGACGTGCGGGCGCTCGAGGGCGGACTCGATGATGCTCGGCCGGACGATCGAGGCGCGGCGCGGGTCTCCGTCCCGGCCGGCCCACCGCTCGACCACCCGCTCGCCCATCGCCTTCGTGAACGTGTAGCAGTCGGTCCACCCCAGGCTGCGGGCCCGCTCGGTGCCGATCCGGACCAGCTCGTCCTTGACCCACTGCTTGCGCGCGGTCTCGGTCGCGCGGGCGGCGGTGAGCAGTCCCGCGCGGCTGTGCTCCTTCTCGGCCTTCTTGCGCTCCTTGATCAGGACGTCGACGCCGCGGGAGCGGTACTCGACCTCCTGGCGCTGCGCGAGGCCCCACGCCAGCTCGGTCTCGAGGTCGACGTCGTGCTCGACCGACGCCTCGGGGATGCTGCCGCGGCGCCGCCCCGCGACGTACGCCGTCGAGATGTGCACGTAGTGGATGTCCCGGCCGGACTCGGCCTGCGCCTCGTCGATCCGGTCCAGCAGGTCGCGGACGCCGATGACGTTGGTGGTGAACCCCTCGTCGACCGGCGGGTCGAACGACACGTCGCCGGCGCAGTGCACCACCGCATCGATGTCGCTCGGCAGGGTCGGTACGTCGGCCAGGTCACCCTCGACCACCGCGATGCGCGCCGTCAGCACCGCCTCGACCCCGCCGGCCGCCTCGACGACCTCGGCGAAGATCGGCTTCTCGAGCAGCTTGGCGACCCGGTCCGCGCCGCTGATCACGCCCTTGGGTCGCACCAGCACCGACATCCGCACGTCGGGCACCTCGCTGAGCATCAGATGCAGCAGTGCCTCGCCGACGAAGCCGGTGACGCCGGTCAGCAGCACATGCTGCCCAGCCAGCCGGTCCGCGACCGATCCCTCCGCCCTCACGGTTGCGATCGTGCCATGGCCCGCGACTGTGCGACGAGAGGGGTGCTCGCCCTCCGCCTGCGAAGACGGGCGGCTCAGCCGCGTGTCTCCTGGACCTTCTTCTTGAGGAACAGGAGGGGCAGGACCAACACACCGAGCAGCGACACGATCCAGACGATCACCGTCGCCGCGATCCAGGTCACGCCGCCTTGGATCGACAGGCCGTCGGACACCAGGGAGGTGACGATCAGGCCGACCAGGGTGGCCACCAGGGCGACGCCACCGCGCAGCGCAGGTGTGCCCATGGCCATCTGGGTGAAGAACGGCTGGGCGATCGCGTACACGACGGTGAAGATCACGACGGCGACCAAGAACGCCGAACCGGAGATCGTCACGTCGTCGAGGACCCAGGAGGCGATGATCAGGCCGAGCGCGTTGGACACCAGCTGGATGACGAACCCGATCAGCATCCTGATCATGCGGGCAGGCTATCGCAGACCGACGTGCTTGAGCGCCTCCCGACGGGACAACGCCGGAGAGCCGCGCGCCGAGCCGATCCACCTCGGCGCGCACCCAGTCCGGGTCGGTCCGCGCATGCTGGCGCAGTGCCCAACCGATCGCCTTGCGCAGCCAGAACGACGTGTCGCCGACGTTGGCCTCGATGGCGAGCCGGAGCAGCTCCACGTCGGTGTCGGCCTTGTGGCCGACCTGGCAGATCACGGCCGTACGACGCAGCCACAGGTCCCCGTCGGTCGCCCACCCGCGGATCACCGATGTCGCGGCCGGACGGTGGTGGCGCAGCACGTCACCGACCAGGTGGGTGGCCACGTCGTCGACGACGTCCCACCACGCCCCGGTCACGACCAGGTGCCGCCAGAGGTCGAGGCTGGCCGGGTCGACCCACTCCGTGGCCCGGCGGTGGCGGGCGACCGCGATCGCGGCGTACCACTCCTCGCGGTGGGTGGCCTCGTCCCACAGGGTGCGGACCGTCGCCTCCCACTGCCCCCGACCAGCCGGGACCCAGTCGCGCAGCAAAGGCCGCAGCTCGGCACGGAGCCGCGGCGCCGGCAGTCCGTAGTACGGCATGGCCGACTTCATGTAGGCCTGCTGCTGGGTGGCGACGGCGGGGTCTCCCGCCGCGGCGAGCGACCGTCGTACGGCCTCGGTGAGCGCCACGTCTGCGGGGGAGGTGTGGGCCATCCCCCGCAGACTAGGGCTCTCCCCGTGTCAGCCCGGCCAGGTGGCCGTGGTGACTGCTCCCCCGCAGACATTGACGCGGAGCCGGACGTCATCGGTTCCCTTCGGCACCAGGGCGTAGCTGCCCTCGACCAGCTCGCCGAAGACCAGCGACGGCACCGAGGCACCGTCGACCGGCCGCGGCACGACGGCGACGTGCGGGCGGTGGTGGCCGGGCTCCTCGCGTCCGGTCAGCACCTCGACCTCCTCGCCGACCATCGCCTCCGGCATCGTGACCACGAGGGCCCCGACGTCGCCGCCGATGTCGAGCAGCACCGCGCCCTGACCGGCGTGCGGGTTCTCGTGGGAGTGGCTCATGACGCCTTCGTCTTCCCGGGCTTGGTCTGGTAGCCGCCGCCGGGCAGACCGAGGTACGGGAAGGTCTTGAGCAGCCCCGCGTTGGTGTCCTTGGTGCCGTCGGTGATCGCAGCGGCCGCACCGTCGGGGGTGTACGACGGGTCGACCAGCGGGATGGTCAGCCCGGCCACGGCGCGCAGCTCGATGGTCACCACGTCGTCGATGAGCCGGCGCCCGTTGGGGAAGCCGGCCGCGTCGCCGGCCACGAGGCCGAGCGAGTTCGCCGACTTGTCCTTCGTGGGCGGGATCGCCACGTTGAGCCGGAGCATGTCCGCCTTGGTGCCGCCGGTGAAGTTCTGGAACCCGGGCACCACGCCGGACGGGATCCCGGTCAGCAGGATCGCGTCGAGGTCCGCTCGGGACTTCGAGTAGGCCTTCAGCTTCGGGAAGACCCCCGGGTAGAGCACCGGCAGCAGGCCGGCCAGCTCCGGCTGGTCGACGTACTTGGCGAACCGCGAGTCGCTGCGCGGCGGACGGGCGTTCCACTCGTCCTTCTCGGCCATCGGGATCAGCACCTCGTTGACCAGCGGGTTCCCGAGCCGGGAGACCTGCTTGTACGGGCCGTGGCCGAGGTACTTGCCCTGGCGGGAGTCGAAGACCTTCGACTTCTGCCGGCTCGCCGACGACCAGACGCCGATCGTCGCGTTGGACGGCCGACGGGCCGCTCGGCACGCCACCCTTGACCAGGGCCTTGATCGGCACCTGGATCGCGATCGAGTGCACGTTGTAGGCCTGCACCGAGTTGCGGCCGCCCATGTTCGGCATCGAGATCAGGTGCGCGGTGTTGAACGGCCGCAGCGCCCCGAGGTCGAACACGCTGCCGAGGTCGACGTGGAACGCGTCGGCCCGCTGGCCGGCGAAGACCTTGATGCCGCCGGGCAGGTCGTGGACCGCCTGGGCGCCGAGCCCGGCGTAGTTGGGCGTGCTGCGGGACCCCGACGTTCACCGGCGGGCAGGCCAGGCCCTGGCCGAGGACGGTCTTCTTCTTCCCCTGGATCCGGGTCACCGTGTAGAACTGCGGCCGGTTCCAGTTCGGGTCGTCGATCGTCGAGATCGGCCCGATGTTGTAGAGGAACGTCGACTTGTTGCGGATCTGGGTGTTGAACTCGAACCGGTAGGTGATGTCGGCGTCCGCGGTGCCCTTGTTGGACACGTTGATCTCGTAGCGGACGTCGTCGCCGAACTCGTAGAAGTTCGGGCCGCCGTCCGGCTTCTGGAGCGGGATGTAGTTGGCGATCAGCGTGACCGTGTCGGGCCGGTCCGGGCTGACGAAGGCGTAGACGTCGGTGCTGTCGGCGACCGGGTCCTTGCTGATCTCGGGTGCCTCGCGGTGTGAGGACATGTCACTGGCCTCCCTTGCTGCTGGCGGCCGCGTTGAGGATGCGGGCCACGAGGTCGTGGTCCTCCACGATCACCTCGCGCTCGCCGACCATGAGGTGCAGGACGCCGACCTTGGGGTCCTGCACGTAGGCCACCACCGGCGCCGTGGCGGCGTCGTGCCGCCGCCTGGTGACGGCCTCGGCCGCCCCGCCGGACAGGCTCACGACGGCACCGGCCGCCGTACCCGCCCCGGCCGCGGCCAGGAACTTCCTTCTGCTCGTGTCACTCATGAAGGTGCTCTCTCCCTGTCGACCGGCTCGGGGCGAGCCGGACCACAAGGGCTTCGGAGCGACCTCCCGTTCGGATGGCCCGGAATCGGCGTGGTCTCACCGGGGTTGCATCGGACATGGCGGACATCAGGACGATCGGCACCATCGGCGCGGGCCACATCGGGACCGCGGTGGCGCGGCTCGCGGTGGCCGCCGGCTACGAGGTCGTGCTCAGCAACTCCCGCGGGCCCGAGACACTCACCGATCTGGTCGCCGAGCTCGGCCCGAGCGCGAGCGCCGACACCCCCGTCGGTGCCGCGACCCGCGGGGACCTGGTCGTCGTCACCATCCCGCTCCGCGCGATCGGCGCCGTTCCGGTCGAACCCCTGGCCGGCAAGATCGTGGTCGACACCAACAACTACTACGCGGCGCGAGACGGCCAGATCGCGGAGCTCGACGACCACAGCGCCACCTCGGCCGGGCTGCTCCAGCGGCACCTGCCGACGTCGTACGTCGTGAAGGCCTTCAACCACATCCAGTCGACGCAGCTCGAGAACGAGGGCATGCCTGCCGGTACGCCCGGCCGCCGGGCGCTCGCGCTGTTCGGCAATGACGCGGGCGCTGTCGACACGGTCAGCCGCTGGCTCGACGAGCTCGGCTACGAAGCTGTCCAGGGCGGCCCGCTTGCCGAGAGCTGGCGAATCGAGCCGGGGACCCCGGGCTACGGACCGCGGTTCGACGCCGACGAGCTGCGCGAGGCGTTGGCCAACGCGACCCGCTGACCAGCTTCGGGTTTGGCGACCGGCTCACCGGGCACCGTCCTGACGGTGGCGCCGACCCCGTCGAGATCGTCATATCCGCATGGGTCGCCCGTCACCGGTGTGCTCGTCTCGGCCGGTCCGGAACGGTTGGGGCGGGTCCGCTCCCGGCCCTCCCGGACCCTGAGGGCGGAGCCCCTCTCGCGGGCGAGATCCGTGCGCGGCTTCGGCATGGGCGCCAGGTCCGCCGACCTTCGCGCGTCAGTGGGCGCAGAGGGGATCGAACCCCCGACCGCTGGTTTGTAAAACCAGAGCTCTACCGCTGAGCTATACGCCCGTCGCGGGAGCAGATTACGGGACCCGACAGATGCCGGTGAAACCGCCGAAAATAGAAGTTGAGCCGCTGGCGTCTCGGGTCACCAGCGGCTCAACGGGGCATAACTTACTGCCCGCGACAGGCCGCCACAAACCTCGAAACGGATTAATTCTCAACTGGTCCAGACCGCTGGTTCGCACAGCCCGATCGGGCCATCCGTCGCGCCCAGATCTGGTGGCTACATCAGGGCGCGGAGCTGGCTCAGGTGCTCGTCCAGGTCGCGGCCGTCGGGGTTGGCGTTGTGGACGGCCCAGCGGATCATCCCGTCCTTGTCGATGACGTACGACGACCGGCGCGGCGCCCCGCGGCCCTCGTCGAACACGTCGTAGGCGCGGCTCACCTCGCCGTGCGGCCAGAAGTCCGAGAGCAGCGGGAAGTTGAGCCCGTCGGAGTCCGAGAAGGCGCGCAGCGCGTAGGCGGGGTCGCACGAGATCGCCAGCACCTCGCTGTCGAAGGTCAGGAACTCGGCCAGCCGGCTCCTGATGCCGGCCATCTCGCCGGTGCAGACCCCGGAGAACGCGAACGGGTAGAAGATCAGCGCGACCGCCTTCTTCCCGCGGTACGACGACAGCGTGACGTCCTGGCCGAACTGGTCGCGCAGGGTGAAGTCGGGTGCCGGGCCGCCCAGCTCGAGTCCGCTCATTCGTCGGCCTGTTCGTCAGAGTTGGAGCCAGGGTTGCGTCGGCGTCGTACTCGTGCAGCTCGCGCTTGAGCACCTTGCCGGTCGCGTTGCGCGGCAGCTCGTCGAGCACCACGATCTCGCGGGGCACCTTGAAGCGCGCGAGGTTCTCCTTCACGTGCGCCTTGAGCTCGTCCTCGCTGGCGGACTGACCGTCTCGGAGCACGACGAACGCGCGGAGCCGCTTGCCGAAGTCGTCGTCGTCCACGCCGAGCGCGGCGACCTCGACCACCGCGTCGTGGCGGGCCAGGCAGTCCTCGACCTCCTTGGGGAAGACGTTCTCGCCGCCGGAGACGATCATCTCGTCGTCGCGGCCCTCGACGTAGAGCAGCCCGTGCTCGTCGAAGCGGCCCACGTCCCCGGAGGACATCAGGCCGTCGATCATGTCTTTCTGGCCGCCTCCGGTGTAGCCCTCGAAGAGCAGGCTGTTGCCCACGAAGATCCGGCCCGACTCCCCCTGCGGCAGCTCCGTGCCCTGGTCGTCGAAGATCTTCACGACGGTCGCCCAGGGCGGCCGGCCCGCCGTGGTCGGCTCCTGGCGCATGTCCTCGGGGGTCGCGATCGTGGCGTAGGCGACCTCGGTGGAGCCGTAGGTGTTGTAGAGGTTGTCCCCGAAGCGGTCCATCCAGCTGAGCGCGAGGTCGCCGGGCAACGCCGAGCCCGAGGCGGCGACCACCTTCACGGTCTCGAGGCTGTGTGCGTCGAGCTTCTCGTCGGGCAGCCCGAGGATCCGCTGCAGCATCACCGGGATCACGACCATCCCCTCGCACTTCTGGTCGTCGACCAGGTCGAGGGCGGCCTCCGGGTCGAACTTGCGCCGCAGCACGATCGTGTGGCCGAGGAGCAGCGAGAGCATCAGGTGCGCGAAGCCCCAGGTGTGGAACAGCGGCGCCGCGATGTGCACCCGCCACCCGTACTTCAGCGGCATCCGCGAGAGCAGCGAGATCGCGGCGTCGATGCCGGCCTCGTTGCGGGGCGCGCCCTTCGGCGTACCCGTCGTCCCGGAGGTGAGGATGATGATCCGGCTGTGGCCGTCCGGGACCGGCAACGGGCCGTCGTCGGGCTCGGCCTCGATCAGCGAGTCGAGGGTGTCCGCCTCGGTGTCGCCGTCGACCCACGACAGCACCCGTTTGTCCACGTGGGCCTTCTCGAGCATGCCGGTGAACTCCTCGTCGTGGATCACCACGCTGGGCTGCTCGCGCTCGAGGACGTCGACCAGCTGCGGGCCGGCGAAGGCGGTGTTGAGGTAGATCAGGTCGGCGCCGAGCTTGGCCGCGGCGACGGTGGCCTCGACGAAGCCACGGTGGTTGCGGGCCATCAGCGCGACCGAGTCACCCTCGGAGACCCCGAGCTTCTGGAGCGCCCGGGCCAGGGCGTTCGTACGCCGGTCGACCTCGCTGAAGGTGAGGTCGCCGCGCTCGTCGGTCACCCACACCCGGTCGGGCACCAGCGTGGCCATCGCGAGGAAGCCTCCGGCGGGGCCGGTGCCCCACTGCTGGAGCGCCCGGCCGGCGCGGGCCAGGGACAGCGGCGAGTACGGCCGGAGGATCCCCGATCCGGCCAGCACCTTGAGGCCGTACCCGGTCGACGCGGCCTTGCCGGCCAGCCCGTCGAGCGGGGAGGGCAACGTGAGAGAGGGCACGAAGTGCAGGATGCCACGCCCCCGGAGCGAGTCAGGCGGGGGTCTTGGGGGCGATCAGCCTGGTGGCCGACCACTCCTTGCTCACCGCCGCCGTCGTGGTCTGGGACAGCCCGGCGATCGGCGCGGCCTCGGCGATGTCCGCGGGCTCGACGGCGTTGGGCCGGCCGACCTTGGGCGTGAGGAGCCAGATCGCCCCGCCGCCCACCAGGTCGGTCAGCGCGTCGACCAGACCGTCGACCAGGTCGCCGTCCTCCGAGCGCCACCACAGCACGACCGCGTCGACCACGTTGCCGTAGTCGCTGTCGACCATGTCCGCGTCGATGGCGTCCTCGATCGCGACCCGTAGCTGGTCGTCGGTGTCGGAGTCCCAGCCGAGCTCCTGGATGACCATGCCGGGCTTGAACCCGAGCCGCTCTGCGGCACCGGGAGCACCCGTCTGGGTGGTACTCCCACCCTCGGTCGAGCTCACGCTGTCCTCCTCCATCGTGTCTTTCGTGCGGTGATCACCTACGGCGAACCCCCGCGGCCGCGGGGGTCAGTGACCGTAGTCCACCCGAGTTGCGCGGCGTGCGCAAGCGAGGACTGCCTCCCGAGACGTCGGTACCCACTCGACTGGTTGAGCAGGGCAACCAGGTGGTACTGGTCGGTAGCGAGATCACGCGTCGTCCGGCTCGGCCAACCGTGACACGATGAGAGGGTGACCGAGGAAACATCCACCGACTCTGTTGCCGACGGGGCCACCCCCCGAGCCACCACCGGCGGCTCGCCCACGACGGTGATCCACGAGGGCCTGCCCACCCAGCTCCCGGACATCGACCCGGACGAGACCACCGACTGGCTGGAGTCGTTCGACCAGCTGGTCGACGAGCGCGGCCGCGAGCGGGCCCGCTACGTGATGCTGCGGCTGCTGGAGAAGGCCCGCGAGCTCAACGTCGGCGTCCCCGCGCTGCGCAGCACCGACTACATCAACACCATCCCGCCAGAGCGCGAGCCGTGGTTCCCGGGCGACGAGGACATCGAGCGCCGGATCCGCGCCTTCATCCGCTGGAACGCCGCGGTGATGGTCTCCGACGCGAACCGGCCGGGCCTCGAGGTCGGCGGCCACATCGCGACGTACCAGTCGGCGGCCAGCCTCTACGAGGTCGGGTTCAACCACTTCTTCCGAGGCAAGGACCACCCCGGCGGCGGCGACCAGATCTACATCCAGGGCCACGGCTCGCCCGGCATCTACGCGCGTGCCTTCCTGGAGGGGCGGCTCGACGAGGAGCAGCTGCTGCGGTTCCGCCAGGAGGTCCAGCACGGCGTGGGCAAGGGGCTCTCGTCGTACCCGCACCCGCGGCTGATGCCGGAGTTCTGGGAGTTCCCGACCGTCTCGATGGGGCTCACCGGCATCAACTCGATCTACCAGGCCCGGTTCAACCGCTACCTGCAGAACCGCGGCATCAAGGACACCAGCCAGCAGAGCGTGTGGGCCTTCCTCGGCGACGGCGAGATGGCGGAGCCCGAGTCGCTGGGCGCGATCCGGATCGCCGCGCGCGAGGAGCTCGACAACCTCACGTGGGTCATCAACTGCAACCTGCAGCAGCTCGACGGACCGGTCACGGGCAACGGCAAGATCATCCAGGAGCTCGAGGCCAACTTCCGGGGCGCCGGCTGGAACGTCATCAAGGTGATCTGGGGTCGCGAGTGGGACGAGCTGCTCGCCCGCGACATCGACGGCGTGCTCGTCAACCAGATGAACAAGACCCCCGACGGCGCGTTCCAGAACTTCTCGGTCGAGGACGGCGCCTACAACCGCGAGCACTTCTTCGGCCCCGACCCGCGGCTGCGGAAGATGGTCGAGCACATGACCGACAAGCAGATCGAGAAGCTGCCGCGCGGCGGCCACGACTACCGCAAGGTCTACGCCGCGTTCGACGCCGCGTCGAAGCACACCGGTCAGCCGACGGTGATCCTCGCCCACACCATCAAGGGCTGGACGATCGAGGCCCTGGAGGGTCGCAACGCCACCCACCAGATGAAGAAGCTCAAGAAGGACGACCTCAAGAAGTTCCGCGACCGGCTCTACCTGCCGATGAGCGACCGCGACATCGACGAGACGTACGACGCCACCGGCACCGCGCCGTTCTTCCACCCGGGCATGGACTCCCCCGAGATCGAGTACATGCTCGAGCGGCGTCGCCAGCTCGGCGGCTCGATCCCCAGGCGGGTGATCCGGGCCAAGTCGCTGATCCTGCCCGGCAAGGAGATGTACGACGAGCTCAAGGCCGGCTCCGGCAAGAACAAGGTCGCCACGACCATGGCGACGGTGCGGCTGCTCAAGGACTGGATGAAGGACCCCAACATCGGGCAGCGGGTCGTGCCGATCGCGCCGGACGAGTACCGCACCTTCGGCATGGACTCGATGTTCCCGAGCGCCAAGGTCTACAACCCGGGCGGCCAGCAGTACGAAGCGGTCGACCGCAAGTTGTTGCTGTCCTACAAGGAGTCCGCACAGGGCCAGATGCTGCACGAGGGCATCTCCGAGGCCGGTGCGGTCGCGTCCGCGACCGCCGCGGGCTCGACGTACAGCACCCACGGCGAGCACATGATCCCGTTCTACATCTTCTACTCGATGTTCGGGTTCCAGCGGACCGGGGACTCGATCTGGGCGATGGCAGACCAGCTCGCGCGGGGCTTCCTGATCGGCGCAACGGCGGGCCGCACCACGCTGACCGGTGAGGGGCTGCAGCACGCCGACGGCCACTCGCCGCTGCTGGCGGCGACCAACCCCGCGGTCGTCCACTACGACCCCGCGTTCGCCTACGAGGTCGCGCACATCATGGAGTCCGGCCTGGCCCGGATGTACGGCGAGTCCGAGGCGCACCCGCACGGCGAGGACGTCATCTTCTACCTGACCGTCTACAACGAGCCGGTCGCCCAGCCCAAGGAGCCGGACGACGTCGACGTCGACGGGATCCTGCGCGGCATGCACCAGACCGCCCGGGCCGAGGGCGAGGGCCCGCGGGTCACGCTGATGGCCTCCGGCGTCGGCTACCCGTGGATCGACGACGCGAAGCGGATGCTCGCCGAGGACTGGGGCGTCCAGGCGGACCTGTGGTCCGTCACGTCCTGGAACGAGCTGGCCCGCAACGCCACCGCCGCCGAGGAGTGGAACCTCCTGCACCCGGGCGAGGCCCCGCGGACGGCGTACGTCTCCGACCGGCTGGCCGGCATCTCCGGTCCGGTCGTGGCGGTCTCGGACTACATGCGCGCCGTACCCCTCCAGATCGCGCGCTGGGTCCCCGCCGACTACCGCGTGCTCGGCGCGGACGGGTTCGGCTTCGCCGACACCCGGCCGGCCGCCCGCCGGTTCTTCCACATCGACGCGCAGTCGGTGGTCGTGCAGACGCTGCAGGCACTCGCGGACGCCGGGGAGATCGACCGCGGCCAGGTCGAGAAGGCGTTCGCCCAGTACCGCATCGACGACCCCACCGCCGTCGCCGACGTCAAGCAGGAAGGCGGGGACGCCTGAGCTGTCTACCCTCGTGAGTTTCGGCCCGGGCCCGACGACGACGCTCGCTCCGCTTCGCGGGTCTGTCGCAGTCGTCGTGGCTGACTCCTGGAAGGCCTGCGCTCGGCTACGAGCAGGTGGCTCGGCGACGGCAGACAACTACGCGATGCTGCAGCCACCCGACCGGGCAGCGGGCGTCGGGCCCGCGCTCGGTTCTCGGCAAGGCTGGTAGGGCTACCGAGCCGCGCGGTGCTGGCCGAACGAAGCACCGGCAGCCAGCAGTTCCACCTCGACCTGGCTCCGAGCACATTGGACACGAGATCAGCCGGTAGGTTCCGAGCGGCGAGCGTCCCCGCGACGCGGCCACGGCATCGACGCGAGCGTGCGCTCGGCGACCGGGCGCCACGCTGGCCGATCCGCAACCGGGTCGAGACGTGGCGGGCGCTGCTCGACCCGGCCGGCCACCCGTTCTGCGTCACGAACGCCAGCAAACTGGGGCTGACCGGCCTCACGCAATGGGAGCGGGCGAGCGAAGCGAGCGCGCCCCGCGATCGGCCCGGTGGCCAGCGATGGACGGCGAAGCCCGCGCAGCGGAGCGAGCGTCCGTCGTCGGGCTCGGGCCGAAGCTCGCGGGGGTATCAGGCAGACGCGTCCCGCATCGAGGCGACCGGACTCGCCGGCCCGGAACGCCCGGACTTGAGCAGGCTGCGGAACCGGGCCCGGGAGTACGCCGCGGGCTGGGTCGAGCGGATGAACTCGTGCACGACCTTGGCGAACCGCTGCGGGTGGTCCTTGTGCGGGAAGTGCCCGGCGTGCGGGATCACCTCGATCCGGGCGTTCGGCGCGAGCGCGGCGGCGTTGCTGGCGTGGCGCACCGGGATCACCCGGTCGTCGCGTCCCCAGATCACCGCCATCGGCATCTCCTCGGTCAGGTACGCGCGGTCGGCCATCGTCACGATCTGGCCGCGCCAGTCGATGACCGCCTTGACGACGTGCCGGATCGCGGCCCGGGACGCCGGGTCCTTGAACGAGTCGTAGATCTCGGCGACCTCGTCGAAGTCGCGGGTGGTCCTGAGGTCGGTGCGCGAGAGCGCGATCAGCCCGGCCCTGCCGAGGTGCCGGATGCCGGGGAGGGTCAGCAGCCCCATCAGCTGGTGGAAGCCGGGCGTGGTCACCGCCCGGAGCGCCGGGCTGACCTCGGGGCCGAGGCCACCGGAGGCGACCAGGATCATCCGTTCGGTGCGCTCGGGGAACTGGTAGGCGAACTGCATCGCCACCCCGCCGCCGAAGCTGTGGCCGACCACGGTCACCTTGTCGATCCCGAGCAGCGTGATCAGGTCACGCATGCCGTTGGCGTAGCCGCCGACGCTGTAGTCGGCGCGCGGCTTGTCCGAGAGCCCGTGGCCGAGCAGGTCGGGCGCGATCACGGTGTAGCGACGCGCCAGGGTCTCGATGACCGGCTCCCACGTCGTGTGGTCGCAGCCGAGCCCGTGGAGGAGCAGCAGGGCCGGCCCCTGGCCCACCTTGACGAAGGCGCGTCGGTGACCGTGGACCGTGACGAACTGGACCTCGTGCCGAGCCTCGTGCTGGTGCCGAGCCACGGATCCCTCCCCATGAAGTTGGAACAGCGGCCGGGCCCGGTGGCCCCGCGTTGTCCTGCAGGATTCAACAGACTGCCGGTAGGTGAATCAAGAGTCTGTTCATCACGTGTTGGCTCCGATTTTCTTGTCGCGACCCGTTCGGAGGGTCTTTGGAACCTCGGATGACAGGATTCACGGCATGAGCCGCCGTGCCGCCGACCCCCGCAGCCGGGTCGCCGACGACCTGCGCCGCTCGATCGGCGGGCTCAGCACCGCGGCGACGTCGCGGATGGCCGAGGACCTGCCGTGGTTCCGGGAGCTCAGCGCGGAGGACCGCTCCTGGGTCGGGATGATCCTGCAGGCCGGTGTCCGCGGCTTCGTCGACTGGTTCGAGAAGGGCGGCGACAGCAGCGGCCCGGCGGTCGCCACCTCGGTCTTCGGCGCCGCGCCCCGCGCGCTGGCCGGCGTCATCACCCTCCAGCAGACCGTCGACCTGGTGAAGCTCTCGATCGAGGTCGTGGAGAGCAACGTCGAGGACATCGTCGCGGCCGAGGACGCCGCGGAGGTACGCCGCGCGATCTCCCGCTACGCCCGTGAGGTCGCCTTCGCCACCGCCGAGGTGTACGCCCGCGCCGCCGAGGTGCGCGGGGCCTGGGACGCCCGGCTCGAGGCCCTCGTCGTCGATGCGGTGCTGCGCGCCGAGACCGACGAGGCCGTGCTCTCCCGGGCCAGCGCCCTGGGCTGGAAGGCGCGCGGCACGGTCTGCGTGGTGCTCGGCGCATCGCCGGCCCGCCGGACCGAGACGGACCTGTTCGACGACGTACGCCGCACCGCGGCCGCCGCCGGGATGGACGCGTTGTGCGCGGTCCAGGGCGAGCGGCTGGTGGTGCTGCTCGGCGGCGTGGCCGAGCCGCGCCAGGCCGCGTCGGTGATCGCCGAGCTGTTCGGCGAGGGTCCGGTGGTGGCCGGTCCGGTGGCGCCCGACCTCGCCGGCGGCGCCGGCTCCGCCCGGGCCGCGGTCTCGGCGTACCGCTCCGCGCCGGGGTGGCCGGACGCCCCGCGCCCGGTGCTGGCCTGGGAGCTGCTCGCCGAGCGCGCCCTCGGCGGCGACGGTCACGCCCGTCGGCAGCTGGTCGACGACGTCTACCTCCCACTGCTGCACGCCCGCGGTGCTCTTGTCGAGACCCTCACGGCGTGGCTCGACGGTGGCTCCTCGATCGAGGGGGCGGCCCGGGCGCTGTTCGTCCACCCGAACACGGTCCGCTACCGCCTCCGCCAGGTCGCGGACCTGACCGGACTCACCCCCGGACACGCCCGGGACGCGTTCACGCTCCAGATCGCGCTGGTGCTCGGCCGCCAGTCCGGCCGCGACTGACGAGTAACACAGCGAGTCGGGGTTTCGGACGCGCAGTAGCGCTCACTCGGCGTGGTGGCAATTGTAGGAACCCTACAAAGACGCTCCACCCAGTTTCGTGGGCGACCGACGCGAGGCCGCCACCCGTCGACGGGCAGAGTGGAGCCCGTGCTCGTCATCGTCGCGCCCGGCCAGGGCGCCCAGAGTCCCGGCTTCCTGACCCCGTGGCTCGAGGACCCCGAGTTCCGCAACCGGTTCGAGTGGCTGTCCACGGTGGCCTCGCTCGACCTCGTGCACTACGGCACCGAGGCGGACGCGGACGAGATCCGGCGCACTGACATCGCCCAGCCGCTGCTGGTCGCGACCGGGCTGGTCGCCGCGCTCGGGATCTTCCCGCACCCGACCGACGCCTTCGGCAAGGTCAGCGCCGTCGCGGGGCACTCGGTCGGCGAGCTGACCGCCGCCGCCGGCGCCCGGGTGATCACCGCGGAGCAGGCCATGGTGCTGGTCCGCGAGCGCGGCAAGGCGATGGCCCAGGCGGCCGCCGTCACCGCCACCGGGATGACCGCCATCCTCGGCGGGGACCGGGAGAACGTCCTCGCGGTCATCGAGAAGCACGGGCTCACCGCCGCCAACGACAACGGACCCGGCCAGGTGGTCGCCGCCGGGACGATGGAGCAGCTCCAGGCGCTCGCCGACGAGCCTCCCGAGAAGGCCCGGCTGATGCCGCTGAGCGTGGCCGGTGCGTTCCACACCCACCACATGGAGCCCGCCGTCGCGCACCTCGGCTCGCTGGCCCGGTCGGTGTCGGTGCACGACCCGCGGACCCGCTTCGTCTCCAACAGGGACGGCCAGGTCGTCCACGACGGCCGCGACGTGCTGCGCCGGCTCGTCGGCCAGATCGCCAGCCCGGTGCGCTGGGACCTGTGCATGGACACCTTCGAGGACCTCGGCGTCACGGGCATCCTCGAGATGCCCCCGGCCGGCACCCTGACCGGCATCGCGAAGCGGGCGCTCAAGGGTGTCGAGACGTTCGCGTTCAAGGGCCCCGAGCTGCTCGACGAGGCCCGGGCGTTCTGCGACAAGCACGGCGAGTTCGCCGAGATCGACTCCTCGCCGACCTGGCGGATGGTCGTCTCCCCCGCGAAGGGCACGTTCCACATCGCGCCGGAGGCCGCGGACGCCGACGTCCTGTCGTCCGGGTCGCCGATCGGCGAGGTGGCCAGCCTCCGCGACCGGATCGGCGTCACGGCCGCGCACGGCGGTCAGATCGTCGAGTGGCTGGTCGATGACGGCGACCTGGTCTCGCCCGGGCAGCCCCTGCTCCGGCTGCACCCCGAGGGAGGCGCGTCATGACCGCGATCGAGGGCGTCACCGGCGCCGCGCACGCCCGCATCTACGGCATCGGCGCCTACCGGCCGTCGCGGGTGATCCCCAACAGCGAGGTCATCGACGCGATCGACTCGAGCGACGAGTGGATCCAGCAGCGCTCGGGCATCAAGCAGCGCCGCTGGGCCACCCCCGAGGAGACGGTCCAGCTCATGTCCGTCGCCGCCGCTCGGCAGGCTCTGGAGCGGTCCGGCGTCGACGCGCGGCAGATCGACTGCGTGATCGTGGCGACGGTCAGCCACATGTTCCAGACCCCGGCCGTCGCGACCGCGATCGCTCACGAGCTCGGCACCGACCAGGCCGCGGCGTTCGACATCTCGGCCGCCTGCGCCGGCTTCTGCCACGGTGTCGCGCTGGCGGCGGACATGGTGCGCGCCGGCAGCGCCGGCTACGCGCTGGTGATCGGCGTCGAGCGGCTCTCCGACCTCACCGACGTCGGCGACCGCGGAACGGCGTTCATCTTCGCCGACGGCGCCGGCGCGGCCGTGGTCGGCCCGAGCGACACCCCGGCCATCGGCCCGGTGGTGTGGGGCTCCGACGGCGAGCAGTTCGACCTGATCCGGCAGAAGGAGGACTGGCGCGACGTGATCGCCTCCGAGCACCCGGGCATGCCGCACCTCGTGATGCAGGGCAACCCGGTCTTCCGCTGGGCGTCGTTCGTGATGGCCAAGGTCGGCCAGCAGGCGCTCGACCGCGCCGGGATCAGGGCCGACCAGCTCGACTGCTTCGTGCCGCACCAGGCCAACATGCGGATCACCGACGCGATGGCCCGGTCGATGAAGCTGCCCGAGACCGTCAAGATCGCCCGCGACATCGCCGAGCAGGGCAACACCTCCGCGGCCTCGATCCCCCTCGCGCTCGACCGGATGTACGCCGACGGCGACGCCAAGTCCGGCGACACCGCGCTGCTGATCGCCTTCGGCGCCGGGCTGGCCTACGCCGCCCAGGTCGTCGTCCTGCCCTGAACGCACCACCCCAGACCCGACCCGGGAAACCACCCAGTAGAGAAAGAGACACGCCAGATGGCAACCACTGAGGAGATCCGCTCCGACCTCGCCGAGATCGTCAACGAGGTCGCCGGCATCGATGCCGATGACGTCCAGCTCGACAAGTCCTTCGTCGACGACCTCGACGTCGACTCCCTGTCCATGGTCGAGGTCGTCGTGGCCGCCGAGGAGAAGTTCGGCGTCTCGATCCCCGACGACGAGGTGAAGAACCTCAAGACGGTCGGTGACGCGGTCGCGTTCATCGAGCGCGCCCAGTCCTGAGCATCCAGCGCTGACAGGTCCACCCTTTCCTCCAGCACGAGAGCGAGCAGCACGCATGAGTCGCACCCGAGTCGTCGTCACCGGTATGGGGACCACCAACCCCGTCGGGGGCGATGTCGCCAGCACCTGGGACGCCCTGGTCCACGGGCGCTCCGGCGTCCGGCACATCGAGGCCGACTGGGCCGAGGAGCTCGCGGTCAAGATCGCCGGCGTCGCCGCGGTCGAGCCGACCGAGGTCCTCGAGCGGGTCAAGGCCCGCAGGCTCGACCGGACCGCGCAGTTCGCGATGGTCGCCACGATGGAGGCCTGGGCCGACTCCGGCCTGGCCGAGGTCGAGGACGACCTCGACAAGGACCGGCTCGGCGTGGCCATGGCCTCCGGGATCGGCGGCGTCATCACCCTGCTCAACAACTACGACGTGCTGAAGGAGAAGGGCCCTCGGCGGGTCTCGCCGCTCGCCGTACCGATGCTCATGCCCAACGCATCGGCGGCGAACGTCAGCCTCTACGTCGGCGCGCGGGCCGCGGTCAACACCCCGGTCTCGGCCTGCGCATCCGGCAACGAGGCGATCTCGCTGGCGGTCGACCAGATCCGGCTCGGCCGCGCCGACATCGTCGTCGCCGGCGGCACCGAGGCGGCGATCCACCCGCTCAACATCTCGGCGTTCGCCAACATGATGGCGCTCTCCAAGAACGCGGGCGATCCCACCACGGTCTCCCGGCCGTGGGACACCGCGCGCGACGGGTTCGTGCTCGGCGAGGGCGCGGGGGTGCTGATCCTCGAGTCCGAGGAGCACGCCCGGGCCCGCGGGGCGAAGATCTACGCCGAGGTGCTCGGCGCCGGCATCACCGCCGACGCCCACGACATCGCGCAACCCGATCCCGCCGGCCGCGGCGGCTCGCGCGCGATCCTCCGGGCGCTGGCCGAGTCCGAGATCGGGCCCGAGTCGATCTTCCATGTCAACGCGCACGCAACCTCGACACCGCAGGGCGACATCGCCGAGGGGCTGATGCTGCACGCGACGCTCGGCTCGCACGTCGACCAGGTCGTGGTCACCAGCACCAAGTCGATGACCGGCCACCTGCTCGGTGGCGCCGGGGCGCTCGAGGCGGTCGCCACGATCCTCGCGATCCAGAACCGCACGGTCCCGCCGACCATCAACCTGGACAACCAGGACCCCGAGGTCGACCTCGACATCGCCACCAAGGCCCGCGACCTGCCGGTCGGCGACATCGCGGCCCTCAACAACTCCTTCGGGTTCGGCGGCGCCAACGTCGCCGTCGTCTTCGCGAGCGTGTGACGGTGACAGCCACCCAGGACGCCCCTCCCGTCAAGCCCGCGAAGCTGCCGCGCGAGGAGGACCCGCGCCATCCGGTCAAGCGGCTCACCGCTCTCTTCGACGAGGGCTCGCTCGAGCTGCTCACGCCCGATGACGACTCCGGGATGCTCGCCGCCGTCGGCAAGGTCGACGGCTCCCCTGTCGTGGCGTTCTGCTCCGACGCGACCACCATGGGTGGCGCGATGGGCGACGTCGGGTGCCGCGTGGTGGTCGACGCCTACCACCGGGCCATGACCGACGGGGTCCCGATCGTCGGGCTCTGGCACTCCGGTGGCGCCCGGCTGGCCGAGGGCGTGCTGTCGTTGCACGCGGTCGGCCGGATCTTCCACGCGATGACGCAGGCCTCGGGCAAGATCCCGCAGGTCTCCGTGGTGCTCGGCCCGGCGGCCGGCGGCGCGGCGTACGGCCCGGCGCTGACCGACGTGGTGATCCTCGGCCCCGAGGGCCGGATCTTCGTGACCGGTCCCGACGTCGTGCGCTCGGTGACCGGCGAGGACGTCGACATGCTGCGCCTGGGCGGCCCCGAGCCGCACGGCCGGCGCTCTGGCGTCGTCCACATCCTCACCGACTCCGAGGCCGAGGCGATCGAGCGGGCTCGCACCGTCGCCGCGCTGCTCGGCGCGCAGGGCAGCCTCGACGTCACCGCGGTCGAGGACCGCGACCTCGAGGAGCTGCTGCCCGAGTCCAGGAAGCGCGCGTACGACGTGCACCCGCTGATCGAGGCGATCCTCGACGAGGGCACGGCCCAAGAGGTGCACGCCAAGTGGGCGCCCAACATCGCGACCGTGCTCGGCCGGTTCGGCGGCCGGACCGTCGGCGTGGTCGCCAACAACCCGCTGCGGCTCGGCGGCTGCCTCGACTCGCTGAGCGCGGAGAAGGCGTCCCGGTTCGTGCGGATGTGCGACGCGTTCGGCGTCCCCCTCATCGTCGTGGTCGACGTCCCCGGCTACCTGCCCGGCGTGGGCCAGGAGTGGGACGGCGTGGTGCGCCGCGGCGCGAAGCTGCTGCACGCCTTCGGCGAGTGCGTCGTGCCTCGGGTCACCCTGATCACCCGCAAGACGTACGGCGGCGCCTACATCGCGATGAACGCCCGCGCGCTCGGCGCGACCAAGGTCTACGCCTGGCCCGGCGCCGAGGTGGCGGTGATGGGCCCGGTGGCCGCGGTGCGGATCCTGCACCGGCGCAAGCTGGCCGAGGTCACGCCCGACATCCGTCCGCAGGTCGAGGCCGAGCTGGCCGCCGAGCACGAGCGGATCGCGGGCGGTGTCGAGCGTGCGGTCGAGATCGGCGTGGTCGACGCGGTCGTCGAGCCGGCGCGGACCCGCTCCACGATCGCGCACGCCATCGACGACGCGGTCCAGTCGGTCGGTGTCCGCAAGGGGCAGCACGGCAACATCCCGCTCTGACCCGCGGCCGCGCCGGTCGGCGTAACCGTCCCGGAGGGGTCTCGTTGGACCCCTGTGCCGGCCGTCACACCGGCGCGAGAGGGGATGCTGGTGCTCCGGAGCGTTCTCGGCGCTGTCGGCGCGGCGACGGCGCTGTCCCTGGTGCCGGCGTCCGGACCGGTCCAGGCGACCCCGCCGGACCCGTTGCCCGGCCTCGTGGTCCACCCCGAGTGGGGCTCGATCACCGGAACCGACGGCGTGCTCAAGCGCGGCTGTCGCGAGCTACACCTTCTCCTACGCCATCACGCCGCCGGAAGGCATCTGGGCGATGGAGATCTTCGTCAGCGGTCCCGGGCTCGACCACGTCGCGGCCGGCGCGTTCCTCGACGGGTACGACGCCCAGTCCGGCACCGGCAGCTACAAGCTCTGCGGCGTGACGACCCGCCACGGCAGGTTCACGATCCAGGCCAAGCTCTCCACCGACGACGGCTCGGGACACATCACCGAGGGCCAGCTCCCGCCCGACGCCTTCAAGCTGCGCCGGCCCCGCCGCCACCACTGAGCCGTCCGCCTACGGCGCGTCAGACGACCTTGTGCAGCCAGCGGACCGGAGCGCCCTCGCCGGCGTGGCGGAACGTCTCGAGCTCGTCGTCCCACGGCTTCCCGAGCAGCTTGTCGATCTCGCCGAGCAGCGTAGTGTCGCCGAGCGCAGCCTTGACCACGGCAGCCTTGAGCCGGTCCTCGGGGATCAGGATGTCGCCGTGCACGCCGGTCATGGCGTGGAAGACGCCGAGGTCGGGTGTGTAGGAGTAGCGCTGCCCCTCGGTGGTCGCGGTGGGGTCCTCGGTGACCTCGAAGCGCAGGTGGTTCCAGCCGCGCAGCGCGGAGGCGATCGCGGCAGCCGAGCCGGAGTCGCCGCTCCAGGCCAGCTCGGTGCGGTAGGTGCCGGTCTGAGCGGGCTGCGGGATCCACGACGGGTTGACGGCCGTGGCGAGCACGCCGCCGACCGCCCACTCGATGTGGGGGCACAGCGCTGAGGGCGCCGAGTGGACGAAGAGCACACCACGGGTGGTGCTCGTGACCTCGGGGCCGAGCATCATGCGGGGTCCGTACATCAGCGTCTCCTTCGTCCTCGGCGCGAGCTACGCCTTCCCCAGCGGGCTCGACTCAGACGATCGGACGTCGTACGAACGACAATCATGTAGTTGTGCGGCCATTGTGACGCATGGGGCGGCTGTAAACCAGCAGCTGTGCGTGGAATGTTCGTGGACCGGTCGGCCGGTCAGGCCTTCCCTCGACACGGCACGAGCGCCTGCGCCACCCGCTGCGGACTGATCTTCGGGTTGTTCAGCTCGGCGATGGAGAAGGTCCGCACCAGCCGGTCAGCACCGCAGCGCGCGGCCGGGACGGGCACCGTGGCCTTGACCAGCGTGATCGACAGGTAGGTGCGGGTCAGGGCCAGCGTCAGCGCATCCATCGACTTGCCCGGTCCCCACCTTCGCCGCCTTCTTGCCCGGGTCGCAGGACGTGAAGACCAGGGTCACGGCGTCCCTGGAGACGCTGGCGGCCCCCTTCGGGCCCTTGCTCACCCAGGCCTGCAGCGCGGTCTGCATCTGGGCCAGGTCCTCGGGGGTGTCGCCGCGGTAGTTGGCCTTCAGGCAGCTGGTCCCGTCGCGCTCGTACGCCACAGCCGCGTCGCCACCCCAGCCGTCGACCGCGGTCAGCGCCTGTTCGAGGGGCACCCGCTCCGAGAGGACCAGCAGCCAGCCGAGGGCGCCGAACGCGCCGCCGTTGTCGTCGCCGGCCAGGGCCTTCTCGCCGTCCGCCAGCTCCGGCTCCGGCACGTTGAGGAAGCCCTGGTGGTCAGCGACCAGCGTCCAGGGGTCCAGCTGCTGCTCCTCGGTCTTGGGGGAGAGCGGAACAGGTCGTCGACCGCACGGTCACCGCCCTGTTGCACGGCGACGGCGAGCATCGCCTGGCCGAGCTCGTACGGCGCCGCGATCATCGTCTTGAGCACCTCGGGGATGTCCTTCGAGCCGGCCTCGAAGTCCTTGGCCCCCTTGCCCTGGTCCTTGTCGAGGGCGCGACGATCCCGGGCGGAGAGGCTGTCGCGCCACTTCCCCTCGATGCGGCGCGCGTCGCCCTCGACGAGGGCGTCGAAGCCGTCGGAGGCCGCAGAGCTGTTGGCGTCGTCCGCCTCGGCCAGCTCCTCGTAGCGCTTTCCGAGGTCGAAGTTCTGGTCCTGCAGGGCGTGGGTCAGCTCGTGCACGATCGTCGACTCGACGGCCGGCGTGATCTCGGTGCCGCGGATCCGCAGCCGTTCGTCGTCGTAGGAGTAGTAGCCGATGACCCCCTTGCCCCGGAGCTGGTTGGACTTGTCGAACAGGTCCAGGTCACCCTCGACCAGGCCGAGCGCCCGCAGCAGCCCGGTGCTCTGCTCGATCTCCTTGCGGTCCTCGTCGGTCAGGTCGTCGTCGTCGGCGGTGACGTTCTCCGTGAACTCCGCGTCCGCGAGGAAGTCGACGTAGACGGGGTGCGTGAACTTCAGGTCGCGCTTCTTCTCGACGAAGTCGACGTACTTCTGGACGCTCGCGTCCCACTTCGAGGGGTGCGGCGGACCCTGCGGCGCCGTCGTCGCGGCTGACGACCACCACCCCGATGGCCGCCGCGGCGGTGAGGAGCACCAGCGCGAGCAGGACGAACGGCCAGCCCCGCCGTGGCGGCGGATCCGGCGTCACCAACGCGTCGAGCAGCTCGGCCTGAGCTGTCAGGGCCCCGTGGACATCAGTCACTCAGCGAGGGTAGGTAAGCGCCGTCCGATTCCGCCGGGGAATGCCGGAAACCGACGGATCACGGGCCCGGCCGGGTCCTTCGCGGCTTCCGGGCGCGCCGGGGGCCGAGCTCCATCAGGGTGGAGATGACGGCCTCGGCGATGCCGAGCCCGCCGAGGTGGCTCTCGCCGTCGATCGCGGTGAGCGTCGCGTCCGGCAGCCGCGCCACCAGGTGCTGGCCGTGGCGGAACGGCACGATGTGGTCCTCGTCGCCGTGCCACCACCGCACCGGCACCGTCACGTCGGCCGCGGTGAACCCCCAGTCGCGGGTGAACAGCAGCAGGTCGTTGACCGGAGCCGAGGTCTGGAACCGGGCGCCGTTGAGCAGGTCGTCGAGGAACATCGCCTTGAACTCGGGCCGCGACAGCAGGTTCTTGTCGCCGGGCGGCTGTACGGCGGCGTACAGGTCGAGCGCGGAGCCGGCCAGCGGTCGGACGATCCGGATGCCCGTGGTGATCGCGAACCCGAGCGGGACCCGGGCGACCTGGAGGAACGGGGCCAGCCGGACTGCGAGCTGGACCATGCCGCCCTCGATCGCGTCCGGGCCGCGGGTGGGTACCACGCCGCCGAGGACGCCGACGCCGTGCACCCGCTCCGGCAGGTTGGCGCCCGCGGCGAGCGCGTAGGGGCCGCCACCGGACAGCCCGATCAGCCGGCACGTGTCGATCGCCAGCGCGTCGAGGAGCAGCTCGAGGTCGCCGGTCCAGTCGCCGATCCGGCCGTAGAGGTACGGCGTCGACGAGCCGATCCCGGGTCGGTCCACACCGATGATCCGGAGGCCGTGCTCGTCGGCGTACCGCCGCGCCTCGAGCGGGATCTGGCGGCGGGCGCCGGGGGTGCCGTGCATCCAGATGATCGCGGCGCCGCGCGGCGAGCCGTACTCGGCGAAGCTGAGCCGGCGGCCGTCACGCACCGCGACGGTGCCCTCGAGGGCGGGGCGCTGGATGTCGGTCACCTCGGGAGTGTCCCAGAGCCGGGCAGTGATCAGGCGCTGCGCGACTCGGGGAGGCGCACCATCGCCGGGTCGACCACGTTCCTCGGGTCGCCGAGGGCCCCGAGCAGCCGGCCGTCTCCGACCACGGGCGGCCCGTCGACCAGGTCGACGACGACAACCGTGATGTTGTCGCGGCCGCCGGCAGCCAGCGCCAGCTGGGTGAGGGTCGCCGCGGCGTCCTCGTCCTCCTCCGACGCGAGCACCTCCGCGATGACGGTGTCCGCGACCAGGTCGGTGAGCCCGTCACTGGCCAGCAGCAGCCGATCGCCGACGGCCACGTCGAGTCGCACGATGTCGGGGCCACCGCCCTCCGGGTCGCCGTCGACCGACCGGAGGACGACGTTGCGCCACGGGTGCACGGCGCGGTCCCCGGGGGTCAGCTGACCGGTGTCGATGAGGTGCTGGACGTAGGTGTGGTCCTTGGTGAGCTGGCGAAGGGCGCCGTCGCGGAACAGGTAGCCGCGGGAGTCGCCGACGTGGCCGAGCGCGACGTCACGGCCGTCGGTCACGAGCATCGTGAGCGTCGTCGCCATGCCGAGCCGGTCGAGGTCGCGCTGCACTCCCATCCGGACCCCGGCGGCCGCTGCGGCGTACGCCTCAGCGACGACCAGCTCCGGGAGCTGCCCCACCCACCCGAGCGCGACCGCACTCGCGGAGTAGGCGGCGGTGGCCGACGCGATCTCACCGGCGGCCGCCCCACCGACGCCGTCGGCGACCAGCACGGCATAGGGCCCGACGAACCCCGAGTCCTCGTTGTGCGGGCGCACTCGCCCGACGTCGCTCACCCCTGCGCCCGAAAACCGAAGCACGATGACTCCTTCCGGAGACCACGCCCCGAGAAGGGCGGTTCAGGAAGTACACCCTGTGGTCCTGACAGCCGTCAATCACCTCAGGGGTACCCGTCGCACCCACTCAGGGCACTAGCCTCCGGCCATGACCTCGGTCACCCCGGATCCCGCGGCCGCCGGGTCGCTGGCGGTGACCCCGTCGCGCAGGGGCTGGCGGATCGCGACGTACGCCGTGGTGCTCGTCCTGCTCCTGGCTGTGATCGGCTGGGTGAGCACCCACCCGAAGGCGCTGGCCACGACCGACACCACCGTGCGGGCCGAGACCCCGGTGGGCGAACCGGTGTACGTCGGGGTCTTCGGCACTCCTGCCGACTTCGACCGCAGCCTGCACATCGCCGGGGTGCACGTCTTCGCGACCTCGACCGCCGACGTCACGATCGTCCCGCACGTCTGCCACGGCGGCTCGGTGAACGTGACGACCACGCCGGAGAGCTTCTGCAGCGAGTTCGGCCCCACCGAGGACGCCACTTTGGAGAGCGGCGACGAGATCGTGCTCGAGGTCGTCGGGGACGTGCCCACCGTGGTCGAGATCGACCGGGTCCGGATCGCCTATCGCGACGGCTTGCAATGGGCCACGCAGGATGCCGGCTCGCGCTCGCAGGTCAGCATCCTGGCCCGGTGAGGTTGCAGAGTCCTGACCAACCTCAGGAACCGGCGGCCTTCTCCAGCGCCGCGGCGCGCTCGGCTGCGTCAGTGGTCTCGTCGGCATCGATCGCCTCGGTCCGGTGGAACCAGGCCAGTGCCTCCTCGGTGCGTCCCGCCTCGACCAGCGCGTCGGCGTACGCATAGCGCAGCCGCACCACCCAGGACTCGCGCGACTTGGAGCTCAGCGGCGCCTGCTCGAGGATCCGCAGCGCCGCGTCCAGCTGGCCCATGTCGCGCCGGGCCCCGGCCTCGACGATCGTCATCTCGGCCTTCGCGGCCGGCGGGAACGAGGCCACCGACGGGCTCTTGGCCAGCTTCACGGCCTGGTCGGGCTGGCCGAGCGCCCGGTGGCAGTCGGCCATGATCGCGAGGTACGCCGTGGCGCCGTTCATCCGCTTGGCGGCCCGCAGGTCGGCCAGCGCCTCGGCGTAGTGGCCCGAGACGTACGCCGCCTCGCCGGCGGCCTCGCGCACCACGGCCAGCCGCGGCGCCCGGCCCCGGGCGGCCAGGGCGTGCCGGTAGGCGAGCTCGGGGTCCTGGTCGATGTAGAGCCCGGCCGCGGCGAGGTGCCTGGCGACCCGGGCCGCGAGCTTCTCCGGCAGCCCCTTGAGCTGCGAGGTCACCGACCGGTCGAGCTCGTCGCCGGTGATGCCCTCGGGCAGGTCCGGCCCGTCGTACTCCTGCTGGTCCTTGGTCCGCTGCGCCGGCTCTGGGGCGCGGCGCCGGTCCGGCTGGCGACGGTCCTGGCCGCCGCGCTGGGGACGACCGCCTGACGACTTCGGCGCACCCTTCGCGTCGCCCCGCGCCGACCCTCGCCCGGCCGGCGCACCCTTGCGCCCAGCGGCGGGATTCTTGCCGGTGGGGCGCTGCGGACGACGGTTCTCGGGCACGATCCCCAAGCCTACGGATGCTCAGGTGGGACGGCGATTCCGCGAGTGTCGGCGACGGACCGGCAGCCGGCCAGCCGGAGCGCCTCGGTCACCTCGTCACTGAGTTCCGCGTGCAACCTGGCCACTCCGGCCTCACCCTCCACCAGCGCCCATACGGGCTGCCGACCGAGGAGCACCGCGTCGGCACCGAGCGCCAGGGCGGCCAGCACGTCGAGCCCCGAACGCACTCCCCCGTCGACGTAGACCTCCGCCTCGTAGGCCACCTCGGCCACCACCGCGCCCAACGCGGACACCGTGCTCGCGGCCCGGTCGAGCTGGCGGCCGCCGTGGTTGGAGACCCAGACCGCCTGGGCGCCGGCCTGGACGCACCGGCGGGCATCGTCGGCGCGGAGCACGCCCTTGACCACCACCGGCAGGCCGGACACCTCGGCCAGCCAACCGAGGTCGTGCGGCCCGAGGTCGGTGGCCTTCTCGGCTCCGGGCCGGTCGTCGTAGCCCGGGTCGAAGTTGACCCCGAGACGTGCGGGGTCGATGACGTCCCAGACGACCTGCTCCCCCGCGGCGTACTTGGTGCCGACCACGGGCGTGTCCACCGTGAGCACCACGGCCTCGGCTCCGGCCGCGACCGCGCGCTCGAGCATCGGCTCGGCCAGGGTGCGGTCGGCCGGCAGGTAAGCCTGCAGCCACCACCGCACCCCCGTCGCCCCGATCTCGGAGAACGTCGTGCCGGCGTTGCTCGACACGACGAGCACCGAGCCGGCGGCGGCGCAGGCACGGGCCATCGCCAGCTCGCCCTCGGGGTGCACCGCCCCCTGCAGCGTGGTCGGAGCGACACCCCAGGGCACCGCTGCCGGCTCCCCGAGCAAGGTGGTCGCCAACGAGACGTCGGTGACGTCGCGGAGCACGTGCGGCAGGAAGCGCACGTCGGACCAGCCGGCCTCTCGGGCGCTCACGCCGTCGCGGGCACCGGTGGCGACGTACTCGAACACCGGCGCGGACAGCACGGTCCGGGCGCGTTCCTCGAGCCCGGCCAGCCAGTTCACGGGTGCTTCACCCGGCGCTGACGCCCGCGAAGCTCTTCTTGCCCCGCCTCAGGACCAGGACCTTGCCGCCGAGGAAGTCGTCTGCGGTGGGGACGTAGTCGGGGTCCTCGGCGCGCTCGTTGTTGAGGTAGGCGCCGCCCTCGGCGAAGGCGCGGCGGGCCTCGCTGCGGCTCTGCACGAGTCCGGAGTCGACGAACAGGTCGGTGAGCGACTTGCCCGCCGCGTCGGTCACCAGCGGCCGGGCGGTCGAGAGCGCCTGCGCCAGGACGTCGGGATCGGCGGCGGCCAGCGAGCCGCCGCTGAAGAGCGCCTCGGACGCCTCCTCGATCCTCCGGGTCTCCTCGGCGCCGTGCACCAGCGTCGTGACGTGCGCCGCGAGGGTCCGCTGCGCGGACCGCAGGAACGGCTTCTCGGCGTGCTGGGCCTCCAGCGCCTCGATCTCGCCGCGCGGCAGGAACGTGAAGACCCGCAGCAGCTGACCGACCTCGGCGTCGCCCTGGTTCAGCCAGAACTGGTAGAAGGCGTACGGCGACATCATCTCGGGATCGAGCCAGAGCGCATCGCTCTCGGTCTTGCCGTACTTGGTGCCGTCGGCCTTCGTGATCAGCGGTGTCGCGAACGCGTGCGCGTGGCCGCCGTCGGCGCGCCGGATCAGCTCGACGCCGCCCGTGAGGTTGCCCCACTGGTCGGAGCCGCCGAACTGCAGCACCACGCCGTGCTCGCGGAAGAGGTTGAGGAAGTCCATCGACTGCAGGAGCACGTACGAGAACTCGGTGTAGCTGATGCCCGCCTCGAGCCGGGAGCGCACGACATCGCGGGCGAGCATCCGGTTCACCGGGAAGTGCTTGCCGATGTCGCGCAGGAAGTCGATCGTCGAGAGGTTCTCGGTCCAGTCGTAGTTGTTGACCATCGTCGCGGCGTTGTCGCCCTCGAAGGAGAGGAACGGCTCGATCTGGCGACGGACCCGCTCGGTCCAGTCCTTGACCGTGACCGCGTCGTTGAGGATGCGCTCGCTCGACTCCTTCGGGTCGCCGATCATGCCGGTGGCGCCGCCCACCAGGACGTACGGAGTGTGGCCGGCCTGCTGCAACCGGACCGCGGTGACGATCTGGACGAGGTTGCCCATGTGCAGGCTGGGCGCGGTCGGGTCGAAGCCGACGTAGAACCGGACGCTGCCCGCGGTCAGGGCCTCGCGCAGGGCGTCGAGATCGGTCGAGTGGGCGACCAGGCCGCGCCACACGAGGTCGTCCAGCAGGCCGGGCTCGATCGCAGGGGAATCCGTGGGCACGGTCACAATCCTCGCCCATCGGCCGCCGTACGGGCGAACTGGTTCCCTGGGTACTCCGTACTGTGAGTTGGAGGGAGGGACGCAGGGTGATCGCTGGCAGGTACACGCTCGAGGCTGAGATCGGCCGCGGCGGCATGGGCGCCGTCTGGCGCGGCCGCGACGAGGTCCTCCGGCGTACGGTCGCCCTGAAGAAGATCGGCGTCGCTCCCGGCGGGATCACTCCCGACGCGCGGCGCGCCGAGCGCGAGGCCAAGCTGGCCGCCAAGCTCAACCACTCCAACGTCGTCGCGGTCTACGACCTGGTCGAGGAGACCATCGACGGGCAGAGCCACCAGTGGCTGGTGATGGAGTACGTCGAGGGCACCGACCTGTCCGAGCTGATCCGCCGGCGCGGCCGGCTCAGCCCCGACGACGCCGCGCCGATCCTCGCCCAGGTCGCCAGCGCGCTGGCCGCCGCGCACGGCGCCGGGATCGTGCACCGCGACGTGAAGCCCTCCAACATCCTGGTGGCGCCCGACGGCCAGGTGAAGCTGTCCGACTTCGGCATTGCGCGCACCTCGTCCGACCCGGCGCTGACCCAGACGGGGCTGGTGACCGGCTCGCCGGCCTACCTCTCCCCCGAGGTGGCCTCCGGCGAGCAGGCAACGCCCGCCAGTGACGTCTGGTCGTGGGGCGCCACGCTGTTCCACGCGCTGGAGGGCCACCCGCCGTACCAGATGGGCGACAACCTGCTGGGCGCGCTCTACCGGATCGTGCACGAGGAGCCGCCGCGCTGCGAGGTGGCGGCGTGGCTCGCGCCGGCCCTCGAGGCGACGATGACCCGTGATCCCGCGCAGCGGTGGCCCATCGTGACGGCGCAGCGGTTCCTCGAAGGCGGCCCGGAGACCCAACCGATGGTCGCCTCCGCGGGCGGGCTCGCGGACATCGGCCTGGTGGGAGTCGAAGTGGCCGAGCCGCGGCGAACCCGGTCCTACGACGACGACGGCGCCACCCAGCTGCTGCCGCTCGGCACCACCACGACCGCACCGCCACCGGCCGCCCCGGCTCCCCGGAAGGACCGCGACTCGGGGTCCGAGCCACGTCGGCCCTGGCCTCTCGTCCTCGGCGCCGCCCTGGCCCTCGTGATCGCGGTGGCCGTCGCCTTCGCGATCGGGCTGAACCGTGGCGGAGCGGACGACGCAACCGAGTCGCCGCCGTCCAGTCCAGCCACCGACCCAAGTGGCGCCTCGTCGTCGGCGAGCACCGGTGCGGAACCGACCGAGACCGGGATGATCGACTTCGTCGAGACCTACATCGCGACCGCGTCCAGCGACCCGGCGACTGCCTTCGACATGCTCACACCGGCGTTCCAGGAGCACAGCAACGGGTTGACGGGCTATGAGGACTTCTGGGGCGACGTCCGCTCCACGAAGGTCCTCGACGTCTCGGCGGACCCGGCCACGCTCGAGGTGCGCTACACCTACCGGTACACCAAGCCTCCCGGCCCGCCCAAGGAGGACGACGTCGTCCTCAAGCTGACCTACGACAACGGCACCTACCTCATCGACCAGGAGCTGTGAGCCCAGTTTTCACCCAAGAGGGTGAGGTTTTCGGCGAGAGGTGCGGCGTCAAGTGTGCCTAGATTCGATTCATCATGAATTCGGGTGCACGTTCTCGGGGAAATGGGTCGCCCATTGCCGTCGGCGTGTATGACGAGCCCGAGCTGATCGTGTCCGGGGTGCACGCCATGCTGGCCCGCTCCGGACCTCCCGCCGACGTGGTCACCATCGGCCTCGACGCCGACTCGGCCGAGGTCGACGTCCTGCTCTGCGACCCGGTCGGCCACTCCATCCAGATCGAGGAGTACCTCACCACCGTCGCCTCGTTGACCACGGCGCCGCTGCTCGTCTTCACGTGGAGCAGCAGCCCCTCGAGCGTGCGGCGTTCGTTGGCGGCGGGCGCCCGCGGGTTCCTCTCGAAAGGCGCGAGCTCCGACGACCTGGCGTCCGCGGTCGAGACGGTGGCGCGCGGAGAGACGATGACGCCGGCGAAGCACCTGCCGGTCGGTACGCCCACCGGCGTTGCCGACCTGAGCACCCGCGAGGGCGAGGTGCTCGACCTGATCTGCCGGGGAATGAGCAACCTCGAGATCGCCGACCAGCTGTTCGTGAGCGTCAACTCCGTGAAGACCTACGTGCGGCAGATCTACCAGAAGATCGGCGTCGCCCGGCGCGCCCAGGCGGTCGCCTGGGGGCTCGCGCACGGCTTCTGATCTCAGAGTGGCTACCAGCGGTTGGACAGCCGGATGATCGCGTACGTCACCAGCGAGCCGACCACGACCACGCCGATGACGATCAGCAACCCCTCGCCGCCGTTCATGGCAGGAGCCTTGCAGGGTAGTTGCATCGGCAACATGGCCTCTATTTGTCCACCCGACCGGAGAGGAGTGGCCCGAGTGCGCCCCTTGGAGTGGCCTGAGTGGGCCATCCGGAATCCGGGGCTGACCTGCAAGAACGCGGTTGCGACAGGTCCTCGGGCGGCTCAGAGCAGGGTGTGCGTCAGTCGCCGGTTGACATAGCTCCGCTCGCGGTCGCTCAACGACCTCAGTCGCACCGTGAGCAGGTAGTCGTCCACCCACAGGGCGTCCGCGGCCGACTCCAAGTGCCCGCCCGCCCAGGTCATCGCCTCGACGAGCTGGTGCACGCTCGGGATGAGCAGCCTCGCCACCCTCCGATCGACCGCCAGCTCCTCACGCGGCGCTTGCTGCGGCGTCACCGGGCCGCGCTCGATGTGCTCGGTCTCGTGGGCGATCGTGCAACGTCGTTCGGCCTGGCTCATCCCGAGCGCGAGGGTCACCGTCCTGGTCCGGTGACACGTCCGTCCCATGACGCCCGGAGGCAGCTCGGCCCACCGCAGCGACCAGTCCGTCAGCTCGGCGAACCGGCGCCACGGGTGGTGCGGGTGGCTCGCTCCCGCCGGCTCCCGAGGACGCATGCGGGAAACCTAGGCCGGTCCGCCGACACGTCGGCCCGGTTGTCCACACCGTCGGTCAGTCGCTGTCCTGGCTCTCCTCGCCGACGGAGGAGTCGAGGGTGCGCTGCTGGCCCCGCGTGCGCTGTCCGGAGGGAGTGCGTCGCAGCTGGATCGCCTCGTCGGTGACCTGCGGCTCGGGCAGGTATCCCGCGTCGGTGAGGACCGCGTCGAGGACGCGTTGGTACGGCGTACCCGACAGCGCGGCGAACCGGGCCAACGCCTGGGCGCTCGGGAGCTGCTTGGGCTCGCGCCAGTTGCTGAACACGCCGGACGACGCGTACCCGAGCCGCTTCGCGAGCTGCCGCTCGGACGTGCCGTGCCGGTCGATGTAGGCCTGGACGAGGTCCCAGAGCTGACCCATCCGACCTCCTGTGTTGACCACGGCACCGACGCCCGGTGGTGGGCACCAAGGTATCCACACCAGGCCGCACACGTTGGTGCAGGTCAGGTCGGCCGCGGGAGACCAGTGCTGCTGGACCGGTGGCCCACAGTGGGCACCAACGACACGCAGACTGTCAATTGATACTGGACACTGTGACGACCAGCGATGTACGTTGTTCGCGACCCATCAGGCAACTCTCGGAGCTGGGATGCGACTGCACAACCGCAAGGGACTCAGGACCTTGATGGTCGTGCGGGATGTCTCGCAGCGTCGGCTCGCCCGCGCGGCGGGCTACCGGTCGCACGCCTACATGGGTCGTCTCCTGCGTGGTGAGGCCGACACCCTCGAGCCCGAGGCCGCGCTGCGCATCGCGAGATTCCTCCAGGTCGACCTCGACTTCCTGTTCGTGACTCGACCGTCCATTGACGATGCATGTTTCGCGCATCGCCACAGGGAGGTGCTCGCCTGACCGTTCAACCCCGCGCGCCCCCTCCTGCGACCTTCATGGTGCCTCCCGCGGCTCGCTTCACCGGGCTCACGAATCGGAGGAAGGCACACATGAAGCGAATCCTGAGGCTCTCCAGCCTCGCCCTCGCGCTGATCATCACCCTCGGACTGGTGGCGACGACAACCGCGCCGGCCCAGGCTCAGCTGCAGGCACCTGTCGCTGCTCGAGCGACCCACACGGGGACCGCCGGCTCCAACGATCGGGCCGCTCACCCACCGTCGACCGGTACGCCGCGCGCGGTCGAGCACGTCAAGCCGTTCAAGCCCCACATCAACAGCATCGGCAACGACTACTGCGGGGGCTGGCTCCATGGTCCCGCCTGGTGCCTGACCTTCAACAAGGTCGAGGCGGGCTACGTCAGCGCCGTGTCCCTGGCCACGGCGACCGTGTTCATCTGCGCCGGCACGGCCCTGATCACCTGTGGGGTGGCCGCCGGCATTGCCGCTGCGATCCAGCGCTACGTGGACCGCAACGGCGTCTGCCCGAGGTCCCGGCCCAAGATGCGCGTGGAGTACTTCCCGTCTCCGGGGAGGGTGGAATGCGTCTGACGAGCCCTGCCAAGAGGGCGCTCGCCGGCGGGTTCGCCTTCGGCGCCGTCGCGACCGGCATCGCTCTGGCCGACAGCACGCGCCACGGCCTCGGCGTCGGCGTGGCCCTGCTGATCGCGGTGGCCCTGGCCGTCGGCGTCATCCAGTTCGCCAGCCGCAGGGCCGAGCGGACCTGATCAAGGGTGAGGGGCCCGTCTCCGTCGGGGGCGGGCCTCTCGTCTCCGTCAGGCCTTCTCGCAAGCGATCTTGTCGCCGCCCCGGTCGAGGTCGTCGTTCTTCTTCATCGCCGTCGCGTACTTCTTGTTCGAGCGCAGGAACGTCGTCACCGTCGTGCCGGACGTGCGGTCCACCGCATTCTTGCGGCCCACGCCGTGCGGGAACTTCTCGTTGAAAGCGGTGCAGTTGTCGAAGATGCCGCCGCTGGCGTGCGCCGGAGCGGCCACGAGCGGCGCCGCAGCCAGGACGAGCGGGACACAGGTGAGTCCGATCCGGTGCGTCATGCGCCGGAGCCTGTCACCGTCCCGTCCCGTTGGACATCGCCCGTCAGGGCCGTTCGCGCGTAGGTCAGGCGGGTGGACGGCGGAAAGGATGTCATCCGTTACAGGTGACGACGAGCCGGCCCCGAGCCACCCACGATGGGTCGTCGGAAGGAGACGTCACATGTCTGGAACAGAGCCCGAGCCCGTTTCTCCCGCCTCGGACACCGTGCCCATCGAGACGGTGGCACCGCAGCGACCATCGCGCGGCCGGTCGGTCGCGGCGGTCATCTGCCTGGTGCTGGCGGCCCTGCTGACCACGCCGGCGGCTGTGGCGTACTGGGGGCAGCGCACCCTGAACGACGCAGAACGCTACGTCGACACGGTCGGCCCGCTGGTGAACTCCCCCGAGGTCCAGGACGTGATCGCGACCAAGGTCACCGCCGCGATCCAGAAGCAGGTCGACGTCGAGGCGATCCTCAACAACGTGTTCACCGGCGTGATCACCGACGCGCCACGCCTCCAGCTGCTGGTCGGGCCACTCTCGGCAGCCGTCAACGGCTTGATCGAGCGGGAGGTGCGTGAGTTCATCGCCTCGGACGAGTTCGCCGACCTGTGGGTCCGCGTCAACACCAGGGCCCAGCAGGCCCTCCAGCGCGTCCTGACCGGCGACGACTCCGGCGCGGTCTCCCTCCAGGGCGACGAGATCGTGCTCGACGTCGACGAGGTGATCACCCAGGTCAAGGAACGGCTCGTCACCCGGGGTCTGACCATCGTCGAGAACGTGCCCATCCCCCAGACCGACCGCCAGATCGTGCTGATGGAGGCGCCACAGGTCCGGCAGATGCGCACCATCTACGCCTTCACCAACCCGGTCGCCAAGTGGCTCCTTCCGCTGGTCGGCCTCCTGTTCCTCGCGGCCTTCCTGCTCGCGGTCCGCCGCGCCCGGATGGCGGTGTGGATCGGCGCGATCCTGGCTGCCAACGCCCTCCTGCTGGCCCTGGTGCTCTCCGTCGGACAACAGCTGTTCACCAATGCGCTCGACGGCACCGACTTCGGGCCGGCCAGCCAGGCCTTCTTCGACACCCTGCTCAGCTACCTCGAACGCGGCCAGGAGGTCGTGCTCTGGCTCGGACTCATCGTCGTCGTGGCCGGCCTGTACGCCGGCGCGAACCGGTACGGCAACGCGATCCGCACCACGCTCTCGGGCGGTCTGGAGGAGGTCGGCTCCAAGGTCGCCGGCACCGGAATCGACCCGATCACCGCGACCGGGCGCTGGGTGGCAGCCAACGCAGCATGGCTACGGGTGGTCGCCATCGCCATCGGTGCGGTCGTCCTGCTCTGGGGCAACGACGTCTCCCTGGGCCGGCTGTGGTGGTCCCTGGCCCTGGTTGTGGTCCTCCTGGCCGGCCTCCAGGTCCTGGTCGGAGTCGGCCGACGACAAGAGGAGGCGGGCCCCCTCGATCCGGACCCGATCACCACGTAGCCGAAGACGTCGACGGCCAAGGAATGCCATGCGAACCTTCGACGCAGTTGACGGTCAGCACCCTCTCGCGGCGTTTCTGGCACTCGTAGCGGTGGTCGGTCCCACCGGTGACGAGCGTCAGATCGGCGCGATGCTCGTAGCCCGCATCGATAGAGATCGAGGAAACCTATGCGCAAAGTAGCCTCATTCACAGCCATCGTCGTCGGCGTTGCCATGGCGATTGCCGGGGTCATCACCTGGATCGTTGTCAGCAACACGCTGTCGGACCAGAAGATCACCGTGTCTGACGATGCCGACTGCCTCGCGGGCGACGACGTGAACGGTCCCTTCTCCGCCTACTGTCAAGCCAACGTGATCGACAAGCACACCACAGCCATCACGGGCGGCCTGACCTACGCCGAGCTCGACCAGGACGACCCGAACCGTGCGACAGCAATGGACTCTGCGTTTCTTCAGGCATCCCTGTTCACCTCGGTCGTCGCCTTCGGCGTCGCGTTCATGGCGTTCGCCCTCGGAATCGTGCTCACGCTGTTCGGATTCGCTGCTCGCACACCTCAGCCAGCGACGGCGGCACCACCCGGCTGAGCCGGGAGCTGACTATCGGCTAGACGCCCACGTGGACGAACGCCCTCCGCAGAAGAAGTACGGAGGGCGTTCTACTTGGCAGGCGTGGGTGATCCTCCGATCCCCCCGTGAGCCCAGCCTCGACAGCCTGCCCACTGCTAGGTGGCGATAGCCTGACCGCTTTTTGGGGCTCGGCTCCTGGCCCAGGAACGCCCCCGCCTCGCCTAGAAGACTAAGGAGGCAGGGGCGAACAGCCCCGTCCCGGGGGATCACAAAAGCGGACGAGGCCATTTGGAACGTATCGGCAGCCACAAGGGCGATTGCGGCGTGCGTTCGGCGGGTTCTCAGGCTTGCCGTGACAGCACCCCCAGCATCCCTAGACGGGTGGCGTGCTGGGGGATATCCGACGTCGCCCGCGGCGGTGCTTCTCTCAGGGAGCCGCTCCGTCTTCTTACTCAATTGTCAGTTCAGGCTCCGTGCGTGACGGTTTCGCCGGGTAGTGGGGCGGGTGGGGCTCGAACCCACGACCCAAGGATTATGAGGACTGACCCTCAGAACCCTTGTGCTACCTGCGGAAACACGCTCAGACGAAGGTCCCTCGCAAGTCGAATCCTCCTCTGTTGAGAGGAGGTCAGCGACAGCACAAAGACAGCGGCACCACAGACAAGTCGCACGGGGTAAGGGATGCCGTCGCTACTGGCGCCCACGGCTTCGGTGACAGTTCCGCCCGCGTCCGATAAGCGACGCGTCACTCCGCCCAGAAGGGGCTATGAAGTTCGGACCGTCCGGTGATCGCGTTCCGCAAGACGTCCCTTCCCCGGCAACTTCACTCGGACGGGTCAACCGGGATTCTGCCTGTCCGCTGGGCTTGAGGAGCAGGACGTTCGCCGCACGGGGTTCGACAAGTGGGACATCGATGACGGCGCCACGGAGGGCGCGTGTGGTGGCCGAGCCGGCGACACCGGCACTGACCACCAACACGCGATGCGTCATCCGGAAGACCCCGGGACCAGCCGGGAGGAGTACAGCTGGTAGGCGTCGGTGCTGACGCGCGCTGCGTACACCGCGTGTTGGTCGCTGATGGTGAGACGGGCCGGAGTCGCGTTCAGGGTAGCGGTCAGGTTGAACCGGGACTGGACCTCGAGGGCGGAGCTGAACAGGTCGCGTTCGCCGGTGGGCGCGTCGGCGATGTAGGCGACGCGTTGGCTGCCCGGACCGAACTCGACCCTCCCGACGAGCTGCTCGGGACCGTTGAGCCGGACCATGTCGGGGCTTGGGAAGGGCTGATGGACCGGGCCGCTGAGCACTG
Source organism: uncultured Actinomycetota bacterium (assembly GCA_963734355.1). Lineage (GTDB taxonomy): Bacteria > Actinomycetota > Actinomycetes > Propionibacteriales > Nocardioidaceae > Nocardioides. The sequence goes on along the minus strand of CAVTHU010000052.1, from coordinate 61,688 downwards.
CCTTCTGGTTCAGGATCAGCGCTCTGGACACCACCCGCTGGCCGTTGGGGCTGACCTGGACGAAGTCGCCGTCCTCACCAGCGGAGCTGACCGGGACCCGCGCGTCGGCCGGTCCGTCGATCGGGACGCTGAAGGACCGGTCCGGTCCGCCGTTTCCCTCCTTCGCCGCGTAGACGACGCGTCGACTGTCGGAGGTGATGTGGAAGACCGCGGGCAGTGTGTTGGGCGCGGTGACGTCGAGTCGCCTGCTCGCGTCGACCGGCCCGGTCACCGGAACGCTGAACAGCCCGTTCACGGTGATGTCGAAGTTCGTCTGGATCCCGTAGACGATCCGGCGGCCGTCCCGGCTGATGCCGTACCCGCCTTCGAACCCGTCGCTGAGATCGCTCGCAAGGCCGACACTCCAGCCGGGCGGCAGCGGCACGTTCAGCTTCGTCCGGTTGCCGCCACCGAACCCGACGCTGTACAGCTCGCGGATACCCGCGGTGTCCTGGTCGGCGCTGTAGACCACCGGCCCAGCCCCGTCTGGCAGCCGGAAGCTGTGCACGCCACCGCCCTCGACCATCGGGCCGCTGAGCCGGGTCGGCGGCTGGTCGGGGTCCGGGTTCAGAGTCAGCGGCACCCGGAACAGCTCACGCTCAGCACCGGTACCGTCGATGTAGACGAGGTTGCGGCTGTTGGAGCTGATCGCGAAGATGCCAGTGCCGGGGTCGGTGACGCCACGGCTATCCGGGCCAGCGACGGGGACGGTCCGGACGCGCCGGTTCCCGGATTGGAAGGCGACCAGCCGGCCGTCGGGGCTGATCCGGAAGGACCCCAGCACGGCGGGTGACAACCGGACCGCCGCGCTGGCCGGCCCGTTGATCGGCACGCTGAACAGCGCGAGCCCCTCGGCGCGTGCGGAGAGGTAGAGCACCCGCTCGCCGTCGGGAGTGATCTGGGTGTGCCCGCTGGGTGGCGCCTGCGGCGGGTCCAGCCGGACGGGGTCGGCGCCGCCGCGCACCGGCACGCTGTACAGCGCGCGGGTGCTGCCGGCGTCGGCGGTGTGCTCGAAGACCGCCGTGTCGCCGTCCGACGTCAGGAGGGGCCGTTCGGGGGAGAACGACGGCGGCAGGCCGGTGCTCAGACGACAGGGTTGGACCAATGAGCACGGCGCCGGGGTGGCCGCGAGCAATGTCCCCGACGGGGGGCCCGCGCGCGCCACGCCGGGCGCTGCCGTCAACGTGACAGCCAGTGCGGCGGCAATGACGGCGTTCCGTGCCCTCGCTCGTGTGGCCCTTGATGGTCATGGCGATCCTCTCTTCGATTCCCCGTCGGGCGACGTAGGTGTCCTGGTTGCTGTTGACGACGGCTTCCCGGGACCTTGCGGCGTTCCCTGCTGTGGCGTGTGTGCTTGCGGGACTCGGCACGCGACAGCGGCGAACAGTGCTATGGCAGCAAGCCGAGCGAACGCACCCGGTGGCAGTAGCCCGGGTGCGTCGCTGCGCCTGATTCGCTCCGCCCGCTTCCCTAGCGGGCCGGGTCAACCGCGTCGAATCCCGAGCGGGCCGGTGTGATGTTGTGGTTGATGTGGAAGAGGTTGGTCGGGTCGTAGCGTTGCTTGACGCTGACCAGCCGGTCGTAGTTGCCGCGGTAGGCCGACCTGACCCGGTCCGGCCCCTCGTCCTCCATCATCATGTTCACGTAGCCGCCGCCCGCCGAGCTGTCGTGGAGCTCGCGCCAGTAGTCCTGCGCCCACTGGCTTGCCGCTGGCAGGTTGGCTGAGTCGGCGTCGATGCCGGCGATCACTCCGGCCCAGCCGCCGTCCCGGTAGGCGAACGCAGTGGCGTCCTGGGCAACCCGGGCGGCGGCACCGCTGATCGGGTACATGTGCATCGTGGACAGCGGGGTGGGGATGGTGTCGGCGTACCGACGATGCACCGAGATGGCCTGGTCGGTGATCTCGGTGTAGAAGTCGGCCTTCCAGTGCCACTGCAGACCCGAGGGCAACAACCCGTCGAATGCGGTCTGCAGCATCGAGAACGGCATCGGCGCCAATCCGACCAGCAGCGGTTCGCCGTGGTCGCGGATCTCGGCGAGGGCGACGTCGGCGTCGGCGTGCGGGCCGGTGTAGCACCACATGATGACCCCGACGGTGCGGGACCACAGGTGCTCGGGGAACGGTGCGGCTGGCGGCACGATGGTGATCCCGATCCAGCCGTTGAGGTTCTCCGGCAGGGTGGGAAGCAGCTCGCGGTACCACCGGAACATGTCGTCTATGTCGGCCAGGTCGTACATCACGGGTCCCCCGATGATGACTCCGTGCTCACCGACCGGGTGACAGCGGAAGGTGAAGGAGGTCACCACCCCGAAGTTGCCACCGCCGCCCCGCAGCGCCCAGAAGAGGTCGGGGTGGGAGTCGGCGCTGGCGGTCACGAACCGACCGTCGGCGAGCACGACATCGGCCGACACGAGGTTGTCCACCGTCATCCCGAACTGCCGGGTCAGGTAGCCGACCCCACCGCCCAACGCCAGTCCCGCCACGCCGGTGGTCGAGACGAAACCCGACGGCGTCGCCATCCCGAAGGCCCCGGTGGCGTGGTCGACATCGCCCCACGTGCAGCCTGCGTCGACACGAACAGTGCCGGCGGCCGGGTCCACAGTGGTGCTCCGCAGCCCGCCGAGGTCGATGACCAGGGCGTCGTTCCAGACACCGAAGCCGCCACCGTGATGAGCGCCGCCACGGATGGCGAGCGGCAGCACGCGGTCGCGGGCGTACTCGACGCAGGCGAGTACGTCGGCGACATCTGCACACCGGACGATGGCGAGCGGGTACCTGTCGACCGCGGCGTTGTAGACGGCCCGGGCCCGGTCGTAGTCCGGGTGATCGCGGGTGATGATCGGGCCGCGGACCCCGGGCAGGTCGTCGAGGTTGGACTGTTCGAGGCTGGGTTGGGTGGTCTGGCTGGGTTCTGTAGTGGTCATGGGAAGGAGCATGAACCGCCGGCATTGACGTCGGGTTGGGCCAGGCTTGGCGCGACCTTGGCGTGCGACTACTGCCCCAGCAGCCGTGCGTACTCGTCCTGCACCGCGGGGCTGGGGCTCACACCGAGCTCGTCGCGGAGCAGCACTCGCAACCGCTCGTACGCTGCAAGGGCTTCGGCCGGGTTGCCACGTGCCGCGAGTGCGCGGATGAGCAGCAGATGTCCTGACTCGTGCACGGGCGCCACCTCGACCAGCTCGCGCCCGCCGCGCTCCGCTCCGGGAAGCTCGGTGCCGCCCAGCTCGAGGCAGGCCCTCACGTAGCACTCCAGACCGCGGACCCGGACGTCGACCATCCGGCGTCGCCACGTCTCCGCCCAGGGGGTGTCCGCCTCGGGCAGGAACTTTCGGCGGCCGACGAAGATAGCACTGTGGGAGGACGTCCAGGCCATCCGCCAGTCGCCTGTCGCCAGGGCCGACTCGGCCGCATGCAGCGCGATCTGGGCGGCCTCGATGTCGACCCGGGCGGGCTCCGGGAGCACCAACGACACCATGTTCCGTCCTCGAAGTATCTGCGCCCCCACCACCGCCCTGGTCTTGGAGATCAGCACGCTGAGCGCGGCAGCGACGTTGTCGGGAGGAGCCTCTCCCCAGAGGGCATCCACCAGGGCGTCGCGAGAGACGGGCTGGGTTCGGGAGAGCGCCAGGTAGGCGAACAGCAGGCGGCCCTGGCGGCCCGGGAGCAGGTCGTGGATGCGGCGGCCAGCCACCTCGACGGCGAAGGTCCCACAGAGCTGGACGTAGGTGGGTTCGACCGGGTCGTCAGGCATGGGGGGCATCTCGGCGGGTCGGAGCTGGCCCTGTTAGCGTAGTCGCCGGAAGGGAAGCGCGGTGTGTTGAGGCAGATCCGCTGCGGCGAGGACTATGTGGCTCGTGGGCAGACCGACGACGAAGTGATCGATCTGCTCCTCGCCCACTTGGCTTCGGCCCATCCAGACCTCGTCGAGTCGACGACGCGCGAGGTCGTCCGTACCTGGATCGAGCTCGTCCCCGAGTAGCGACGCTGGGTCCCACTGAGGGCAGATGCAGCGACTGCCCTGCCCATGCTTGCCGTTGTCGAGTCAGGCGTCCGTCTCGAGCAGGTAGTCGCCGGACCAGTGGAAATCGGACGGTCGTGGTGCCGCGCTCGGGGTGTTTCCCAGATCTGCCTGACCGCCCGTGCGAGGTTCTCACATGGGTGGTCCGCGGTCGCAGTTCGCCGCCAAGCCTTCCTCGGTTGAGTAGGGACGCTGGTCGTTGTAGCCGACGGAGATCGGCACGACCCCGACGCTGATGAGCACTTATCGAGCGTCCCCGAGGAAAGCCCCTCGTATGTCCCTTGTCTGCGCACCATCGTGGCGAGACAGGTTCTCCACGGCTATCCGATTTTCCGGTGACCGACGCTCGTGGCCGACCTGGGAACGCAGTCCGACTTTCGGCTTGTAATCGGGATCCGACACGCACTCATCGGCCGCGATCCCCACACTCGACGCCTGCGTCATGGCGCCGCGTTTGACTGTCAAGCGCGAGAGACCCCGAGCCGGGCACTCCGGTCCGTTCATCCCACATGCGGATCCGCCACTGAACGGAGTCCCCTCTGCGACGACCGCATGCGTGCCGCAGGCTCAGGTCCGAGCGCCTCTTGCGGTGAGGTACGCAACGGCCGTTGACCGGCCCTGTTTACGTGCCCAGAAGATGGCTGGGCGGCCGTCCACTTCGGAGTTGATCGGCGTCCCGGCGGCAAGCACTTGGTCAATTGCGCCCACGCGGTCGTTGACCGACGCCGAGCGCAGCGCGCACGCGCGTTGGTAATCCGACAGGGTTGTGAGGTCCCAGCCGGACACGTCTCCGCTGCCGGCCGCTTCGATGATCGACTGAGGCTTGGCGCCGGCAGCGAGAAGGAGATCCACAATCTCGGGCCACCCGTATGCGGCGGCGACCCTCAGGGCCGTGTCGGATGGGCACTCGGGATCGGTGAGTTCGACGGAAGCCCCGGCCGCGAGCAGCACCCGGACGACGTCAGCGTCGCCGTGACTCGCGGCGCACATCAAAGGACTTCCATTCTTCGACTCATCGTCCTTGTCTGCTCCCGCATCGAGCAATGCTTGGGCGAGTTCACCGGTCCGCCCATGAGTCGCGTAGCCGTAGAAGCGGGCCATGCCGACGTAGGTCAGAGGCGACGTCGGTTCGATCTCGGGCGCGTGGACAAGGGACGTCACCAGCGATGGCTCACGTGCCAACACCTCGTGCAGTGCGCCAACGTCACCCTCATCGACCGCTTGGCGCAAGTCCTCGGACGCCATCTCGAAAGAGTAGCGATCACCCGACTGCCCGCGCTGCCATTGCGGGCTGCGGACGGGTCGGCCCCGACCGCTGCCGATCGCCCGCAAGCCGAAGCCTTCCCAGACCGGCACACTGTCATCGCACACCGGAGGGACGTGCTCGGCGAACCGATTGGGGATCGGCTGGCGGGGCGCGTGCCTGTTGCAGGAAGACGGGTCGATGGCGATCCGGGTGCGACGGCACCACACTGGGTCAGATGAACACCCCGTTGTCCGGAGACGCCTTGGGTGCCTTCCTTACCCGAGCCGAAGAGGCCGCCGATGCGTATATGCGCGGTGACATGGCGCGCTACGTAGATTTGGTGCGCCATGCCGATCTGTTCACCTTGATTCCGCCCAACGGCGGCCCAGTGAGCCAACACGAGCACCGCGCCGACACCGTCCGGGCGTCGCCCGGCTTCATCTCAGACGGTTCAGCGCGTTTGGAGCACGTGGAGACGCACGCGTGGGACGACACTCTGGTGCTCGCGATGATCGAGAGGCAACACGGCCGAGTGCATGGCGGTCCCGATCAGGAGCTGTCGATGCGTGTGACTCACGTCTATCGCCGTGAGGGCGACGACTGGCGGCTGGTCCACCGCCATGCCGACCCGTTCGTCGAGACAATGACTCCCGAAGAACTTCACACCATGATGTCCCGCTGAGCAGCCGGCCACCCGACGTGCAGGTAGTCGCGGGACCAGCATCGGTCGTCCCGCTGCCACTGGTCGCGGACGCGCGCCGATGCGGGATCCCGTTGCGGGCCGGGCTGCCTGTTGCGGACGTCTTGGTGGAGCGTCTTGCTGGGGAGGTCGGGCGCTGCCCGATGCCCGAGCCGACCGCGTCCCGCGGCACGACCGGGCCAACCTCCTGGAGGTGCGCCATGAGCGCGCTGCTTGTCGGGTACGCCCGATGCTCCACCGATCAACAAGACCTCACCGCCCAACGCGACGCCCTGCTCGGCCTCGGCGTCGAGGCCGAGCGGATCTACGTCGACCACGGCCTGACCGGCACCAACCGGGAGCGACCCGGGCTGCGCGAGGCACTCGCCGCCTGCCGAGCCGGCGACACGCTGGTGGTGACCAAGCTCGACCGCCTGGCCCGGTCCCTGCCCGACGCCCGAGCGATCGCCGACGAGCTCACCACCCGGCAGATCAGCTCTGAGCCTGGGCGGGTCGGTCTACGACCCCACCGACGCCGTCGGACGGCTGCTGTTCAACGTCCTCGCCATGGTGGCCGAGTTCGAGTCCGACCTGATCCGGCTTCGCACCCGCGAGGGCATGAAGGTCGCCAAGGCCAAGGGCCGGCTGCGTGGCAAGCAGCCCAAGCTCAACCGTCGCCAAGAAGCGCACCTGGTCTCGCTGGTGCACAGCGGCGAGTACAGCACCCTCGAGGTCGCCGAGCTGTTCGGCGTCGGCCGCTCCACGGTCTACCGCGCCATCGAGCGCCAACGCGTCGAAGCCCGAGCCGGGCTCGCGGAGGCGACATCGAAGCGCTGACACCAGTTCACGGCGCCGGCCGTCCCGTATCCGACACCCCAGCGGGACACCGGCGCCTCGCCACTGCCGCATGTGCCTCAGCGCCCTCATGAGGTTCGGCTTGCGGGCTGGTTCCCAGCACAGGGGAACCGAGGCCGCTGCATACCGCCCGCTGCATTCCGGCTCCCCTCTGTTGTCAACCGGTCTGTTGGAGCGGTTCCTTCGCTGTGGTCTTCCGGGTCGCGCGGCGCGGTTGTAGCGTCGGTTCGCGGGTCCGGGAAGTGGCTGATCCGAAGTGTCGATATGCGGGGGCAGGTCGACCGCGCTGGATTTAAGAGACGCCCCGCAGTGCCCTCCCGGGCCCGTGCCAGCGTTTGCGTTGCGTCGGGCGTCGGCAACGAGTTGGCGGTAGAGGGCGTCGGAGATCCGTCGCTTGAGGCAGCGCATCGCTTCCATCCGGGTCTTGCCGGCGGCGAGCTTGCGTCGGTAGTAGGCCCGGCCCTCGGTGTCGAGGCGGATCTGGGTGGTCGCGGCGATGTGGATCATGTGGTTCATCCGCCGGTTCCCGGCCCGGGACAGCCGGTGCCGGACCTGCTCGCCGGAGGATGCTTCGAGTGGTGCGGTGCCGGTCCAGGACGCGAACCTGTTCCGGTCGGCGAACCGGGTGACGTCGCCGACCTCGGCCAGGACCCGGGCGGCGACGATCGGCCCGACACCCGGCAGGTCCATCAGCGCCGTGCCGCTGGCCTGCGACCATCTCGTTGAGTTCTTTGGTCAGGGCTCTTGATCTTCTTCTCGATCGCGACCAGGTCGGCGAGCTCGTCGGCCGCGATGCCGTCGGCGGGTCTTGCCGACCAGGTCGCGGGTCGCACGATGGCCGAGTATCGCCTTGGCCTGCAGGGCGGTGATGTCCTTCTTCGCCTGGCCCGGGAGTGAGTTCCGCGAGCAGACGGTGGAGCCGGTTGACGGTCTGGACCCGTTGCCGGGTCAGCTCGTCGCGGCGGTCGACCAGCATCCGCATCGCCTCCAGCTCGGGTCGAGCGCAGTACGCGGAGCTCCTTGGCGCGGACCGCGGCGACCGCGACCGAGTGCGCGTCGTGGGCGTCGGTCTTGCGGCCGTGCCCGGTGTCGAGCAGCCGTGACCCGGGCGGCGAGCTTGGCCGGGACGTCGACCACGTGTCGCCGTCAGCCAGCAGGCGTTGGGCCAGCGACCGGCCGGCGCCGTTGCTGCCCTCGACCGCCCAGACCCGGTCCGGCCAAGCGGCGACGTACTTGCGCATCGCTGCGTAGCCGGCCTTGTCGGTGGTGAACCGGCCCGAGCCAGCATCCGTTCTCGTGTGGTCGACGACCTCGATCGTCGCCGACAGCTTGTGGGGATCGACCCCGATGATGATCTGTTCATGGTGCTCCTCGCGCTGTGCTCGGAACGATGGACGGCGAGGCGGGCATTGCTACTGCGAGCTGGGCAGTCCCCTCTTGAGCCACGCCTCGCCACGGTGCCCGACGGGCCGCAAGCCGGAATAGAGCCACACCCAGCGATCGGGTGGGCAGCCGCATAGAGAGCGTCCCGCCGAGCACCTGGACCGAGTCTGGCCAGACACCGGTCCTAACGGAATCGTCTAGTAGCCGCGATTGACGCCGGAGTTCAGGCACATGCCGAACGGATTGCCGATGAGCGCTTGTTCCTTCAGGGGCTTCTGCAGCGTGCCGGCCGGGATCGGCAGGTCACGTTCAAGAGGTTCCGTCGCCGGCTTGCCGGTCAGCGGTCGGTGGTCCAGGCGAGGAGCTTGGGGACGGCGGGCGAGCCTGGTTCAACGAGGGACAGGTGGCCGCGGCCGGGGAGGTGCGGTAGTCGACGTGGTAGCGGCGTCGCAGCGGGCGTTGACGTACGCGGTTTGCGAGGTGGGGGCGACGAGCGTGTCGGCTGAGCCTTGGGCGACGAGAGGCGTCTGGGATGGGGCCAGCTGGACGTTTTCGCGTAGCCGCTGGCCTGATGTGCCGCTGTCGGGGTTGCCGAGACGAGATGGGCTTGTCCAGCGATAGCGCGTGAGTACCGAGACCAGGATGCTGTTCTCGGCGAGGGACCGACCTGCCATCTCCTCGGCGAGGATGTGGGCGCCAGGGCGGACCAGGTCGGAGGCGCGTACGTCGGGCTAGGCGGCGGTGTAGGCGGCGACGACGTACTGGCGACAGCTGCCGCCGGTGACGGTGTCGAGGGGGGCGATGAGACTGGGGAAGATTGCTGGCCGGGGCCAGGGCAGCGACGCCGTCGAACCTCACCTCGGGTGCATACGTGGGCGCCAGGACGCCGGTCACAGGCGGCGTGACCGCCTTGGGAGCGGCCCAGACGACGGTGTCCTGTGCGAGGGAGAGGTCCTTGAGCTGGTGCGCGCCGCGTACCGCGTCGAGCACGGAGCGGGCTTCGCCTTGGCCGATGAGGTAGGGGTGGGTCCTGGCGTGCCAAGTCCGATGTAGTCGGTCGCAACCATCGTCCAGCCTTGGGCGACGACCTTGTCCTGGATCATCATCGCGCCGGCTGAGAGCCCGCCGGGAAGGTCGAGGGGGCACACACCTCGCGGATCCGGTGGTGCCGTGGGCCCAGGCGATGCCTTGCTGGTAAGGCGCTGGTGCCGGCGCGAGCCGATGCGGGTGCGATCACGAGGCCGCTGGCGATGGCGGGCTGGCCCTGTCGCGGTGGTGGTGTACAGGTCCGCCACGCGATGCGCGGCCGGGACCTCATGGTCGGTGTACGGCTCACTACGCAACAGGTCCCGTTCGCCGCTGGAAGGTTAGCCGCATGTCTAGAACGCGTCCGGGGACGGCGCGCTGCGCTGCAGCGCGAGGCTGACGACGAAAGCACCGCCGCGACCGCAGCACCCAGTACGTGCGGTCAGGCCAGCCGCCACCCTTGGGGGCTGGTGAGCGACCGCCGCCGCATTAGCGGTACGTCGTCGCCCTTGACGAACGCGACGACCTGGCGCACGCCGGCGATCACCATGCGGGCGCCGAAGACGACGGCAATGACCAGCAGGCTGACGTCGGGCCACGCCGAGCGACAACAGTCCGAACACGAACGAGGCCGCGCCGCCCACCCCGGCATTGAACCGGGCTGTCCCCCGGAGTCGACGCGCGGCCGCGAGATCCGCGACACCCCCAACGAGCAGCGCGAACGCAACGACAAGGGCGATGACGCGGATCGTGGCACCGGGCCACACAGCACCAGCGCCGCGGCCAGCAGGTAGGCACCACCCCCGACCCATCCCCAAGGGCCCTCGGCAGGGTCGCGCCGCAACAGCTCACCTACTCCGGCCACGATGAAGGACGAACGAGCAGCACGACGAGCACCGCGAGAGACGCGAACGGCTTGAGCACCAGCGAGGCACCCAGCAGCACCAGCACCACGCCCACGACCAGCCGCAGCCACCGCGGCCCGACCCACCGCGCAGCGACGGCCTGAGGCGGCGGATTCATGACCGTGACGCTAGACCGACCCTGCACCCGACTCCAACGGTGAAAAGGTGCGCCGACTATCCGCGAGAGGAACGTCCGCACCTGCCGGCGTTGAGGGCGGCTACGCTCGCCCGCATCTGCCGCGACTAGTGCGTCACACCGCCGCTTGGGACGCGCGGAGCACGTAGCCGAGATCCGTAGAGAGCACTGGTTGGTGGGGTCTGTCAGGCTCGAGAGCATGTTGGTCGAGGCCAGCGGGATCTCGCGTCCCGACACGGTCTGGGGGCGGTTCACCAGCCCATCGGAGTGGTCGTCGTTCGCGCCGCAGATCCGAGAGGTGACCACTGCCGACTCCAGGCTGCGGCTAGGAGGCACCGGGCGCGTGTACGGACCGGGTCCGCTCGCGGTCGACTACGAAGTAACTGAGATCGATCCTGGCCTGCGGGCCTGGTCATGGGAGGTGGCGGTCGGGCGTCTGCGGGTGCGGATGCACCACTACGTGCTGCCAACCGCGAAAGGCGGCAGCCGGGCGCTGCTGCAGGTGCATGGTCCGGTGGCTGTCCCGGCTCAGGCCTACCGGCCCCCGGCACGTGCCGCACTGCGCCGACTGGTCGCCATGTCCGTGCCTGTGTCTGCGGTGGGTGCGCCGAACGTGGACGAACCGATGAGCGAGCAGGATCCGCCGAACGAGGTGGTCCGCGAGTTCGACTTCGCCTTCTCCCCTGCGTACGCTGCGGCCGCCCGCCCGTTCGGTATCGCCGCTGCCGAGGACGTCGGTGGAGGTCGGCCCCCGCTGGCTCTACGTCCGATACGGGCCGTGGAAGCTGCTGACCCCGCGCGCCAATGTCGTCGCAGCGCACATCACCGGCGACTTCAGCTTCGTCAAGACCGCCGGTCCGCCGCATCTGTCGCTGAGAGACCGCGGCGTGACGATGGCCAGCAACGGCGACCGGGCTCTGTGCCTTGAGTTCGCGCAGCCCGTGACAGCCATCGACACCACCGGCGTCATCCGACATCCGGGCGCGACCCTCACCGTCGCCGACCCGGAGGGCCTCGCAGCAGCGCTGGGTGGGGGTAACTGATCATCGCTCCGGTGGCACACGTGTTCGACGTTCTCGTCTGGCGCACAACGCCGTCGTCTTCGCCCCGAGATCGATCTACCTACCAGCCCTCAGTTCCTGGGTGCCCCTTAAGGGGCCGGTCACCTTGCTGGTGATCCACCCGCCGTAGAAGTCGCCAGGTTGGGCGATGACCATCTCATCGTCGACCGTGCACCGGTCCACCCGGCCGGGATAGAAGGCGACGTGACCGATGAGCACCTCGTAGCCCGCGGCGGGTTGCGGGTAGTGCCACGCCGCCCGACGGACCACCCGACCGGTTGGGGAGGCGAGGTCAAAGTAGGACGCCGATCCTTTGTATTCACACCACGTCCGGCCCGGGACCGGTCTGAGCAACCCAGGCGCGATGGCTTCACCAGGAAGGTAGTAGACCGGGGGGTCGCTGGTCTCCAGCACCCGTAGCGATCGGCGGGTGTTCGCCACGATCTCGTTATCCACCTCGATGACCACGTTTTCGGGCGACGGAACCACGATCGGCGGACGCGGGTAGTCCCACACGTCTTCCGTTCCCGTTCGATCTACGTCGGTGGTCACGGGTCCATCATCGTTCGGTGCGGCGGGCGAGTCGTTGGTGCAGTCATTCCGCCGCTTGTCGGACGCGCGGATCTGGCCGAGATGAGTTCGACGACAGGCATTGCTGGATGTGCGGGGCCCTCCCGGCTCCCCCGCCTGACAACTCCGCGGAGAGCCGCGAGCCGCTGATTCGTAGCACCGGGCGTCAGGCACGCCCGGGCGCCACATTTCCGCGGCCCAGCCGCGCTATTCCACCTGACCCGCGAGTGCGACATGCTGAAAGGTCGACCGGGATACCTCGCGCTGGTCGAGACGGGCGTTCCACACGGAAACCGGGCGAGATGAGGTGGCTGATGGCGACAGCACTGCTTCCCCGAACCGCGGCTCTGCTCGTCTGGGTCTTGCTGGCTGGGACTGCTGCTCGGTGGCTGTAGCGGCAAGGACGATGAACCCGGCGCCACCTCCTCGAGCGCGCCTATCGCCGAGCAGGTCAGCGACGCCGTCCACAACCAGATCGCCGGCAGCCGGCCCGGACCTCGCCGCTCTCCAGGCTGTCGTGGTCATCCAGGACGGCGAGACCGTCTTCGAGCAGTACTACGGCACCACGGCAGAGCGCTACCAGGACATCGAGTCCGTCACGAAGAGCGTCATGTCCACGCTCGTCGGCATCGCAGTCGACGAGGGCGACATCACAGGACTCGACGCGACACTCGCGGAGCTCCTGCCGCAGTACCGCGACACGATGACGCCAGACGTGGCCGCCGCGACACTCGAGCAGGTCCTGACCATGACCGCCGGGTTCACCGGCTCGCTCTCGGATCCAGGCGGTGACTGGCTGAGCGCACCCGACCCCGTGAAGGTCATCCTGAGCACCACCCAGAGCCCTCCGGGGCAGCAGTTCCACTACTCAAACGGCGCCGCGCACCTGCTCACGACCATCTTGGAAACCGCGACCGGGACACCGATCCTGGCCTACGCGAGACAGAAGCTGCTCGACCCGCTGGGAGTGGACAGCACCCCGGCCTACCAGCCGCTCGCAGACCCCAAGAACTGGCACCAGTTCCAAGAGGCCGACTTCGCGTGGGGCATCGACCAGACCGGGAACAACCTCGGCTTCGGGGCGCTCAAGCTCAAGCCCGTGGACATGGCCGTGTTCGGGTCGCTCTTCCTCAACGATGGAGCCATCGACGGCCACCAGGTAGTCCCGGTCAGTTGGGTGGACGAGGCGACCCAGGCACACGCCGACGCCGGCGCCACCGGACCAGCACCCAGGTACGGATACATGTGGTGGGTCAACGAAGTGGGATGGAACCCCGGCCTACCTGGCCTACGGGTTCGGGGGCCAGGTCATCCGGGTTGTACCGGACCGAGACCTCGTCATCGTGCTCTCCGGAGCACTCCCCGACTTCGAGAGCGAAGGCGTTCCCTACAACTCGGCGCTCTACCTCTCCGACAGCGTGATCGCCGCCCTCTTCGCGAGTCGCCGAGCTCGACAGAAAGCCGGTCCATGGTGGGGTAATCCACAGTCGGCTGCTAGATGAGGTCTCATCATCAACGGTGCTCGCGAGAACCATCGTGCCGGAGAGGTGCCCCACGGCACACATCTGCCGCGATCCGCTCGTTCGACACCTGCGTCTTACCGCCGCCTGTGGGTGTACCCCCGACTGGTATGGCGGCCTACCCGCCGCCCGGCCCTAGTTCAAGCACGCGCCGTCACGATGAGTGTGGGTGGTCTTGCGTGGTCCTCGCCACCCAAGCCGTGTACTCTTGCCCACGCCGCGAGATCGGCTGCCTCGTTCGGGTCAGGCCCAAACGCGATGGCCCTCCATTCACGTCGCCGCCGCGACCGCGACGGTGTGCTCCCGCACGCTCTGCTGCTTGGCCTGGATTGTGGCTGCCCCATGGTCGACGAGGCCGGAAGAGTCGGAGCTGCGCCCGGTGGCTCGATCTACCCATCGGGTCTGGCACGGAATGGGTATCCAGCCCGATGTGCGCCGGCCGCGCGCTTCTAGCGTCTGTGGCCGAAGGAGGCGTTCCATGGCCACCCAGCACATCGACACCCTGATCATCGGGGCCGGCCAGGCCGGCCTCGCCACCGGCTACCACCTCAAGCAGCTCGGCCGGGAGTTCCTCATCCTTGACGGCAACGAGCGGGTCGGCGACAACTGGCGCTGCCATTGGGACTCGCTGCGGCTGTTCACGCCCGCGAAGTACGACGGGCTTCCCGGCCTGCCGTTCCCCGGCGACCCGTGGTCCTTCCCTGGCAAGGACGACGTCGCCGACTACCTGGAGACCTATGCCCTCGAGATGGACCTTCCGGTGCGGCTGCAGACCCGGGTCGACCGGCTCGAGGCACGGCCCGGAGGCGGCTTCACCGCGCACCTCGGTGCCGAGACGATCACGAGCGACAACGTCGTGGTTGCCACCGGGACCCGGGGGCGCACCCCGCACGTGCCCGCATTCGCGGGCGGGCTGGCCCCCTCCATTCGGCAGCTGCACTCCACCGAGTACCAGCGCCCGTCCCAGCTCAGCGACGGGCCAACCCTCGTGGTCGGGGCATCGCACAGCGGCTGCGAGATCGCCTACGAGCTCGCCGAGCACCTGCCGGTGACGCTGTGCGGTCGCTACACCGGGAACGAGCCGTTCGCCCCCGGCTCGGGACGGGACCGGATGTTCACCCCGCTGATGGTGCTGGTCGCGAACCACGTGCTGACGCGCCGCACGCTGCCGGGACGCAAGTTGATGCGGTATCTCCGCGGTCCGCACCACGGAGCCCCGACGGCGCGGATCAAGCGGCGTCACCTGGCCGAGCGTGGGGTGCGGTGGCTGGAGCAGCGGGTGACCGGGGTGTCGGAGGACGGGAGGCCCGTGCTGGCCGACGGGACCGTCCTGGACGTCACGACGGTCATCTGGTGCACGGGGTTCGAGCACCACTTCGAGTGGATCGACCTGCCGGTCTTCGACGAGCAGGGCTGGCCGCGTGAGTACCGCGGTGTCGTCGACGAGGCGCCCGGGCTCTTCTTCTGCGGGCTGGTCTTCCAGTACGCGTTCAGCTCGATGGTGCTGCCAGGTGTCGGCCGCGACGCGGCGCACGTCGCCGGCAGGATCGCGGACCGCAGCCAAGACCGAAACCGGGTCGCTGCCTGACCCATCCGCGCGATCCGCCCGCTCGCTATCGTCAGGGGCGGAGATGATGCGCGATGGGCGTGGTCGATGACCTGCACCGGGCCCGGGAGGCCTACGAGCGACGCGAATGGGTCTCGGCTTACCGGACGCTGTCGGACCTGGACGAGTCCGACCTCACCGCAGGTGACTTCGCCGCACTGGCGACCACGGCGTACCTTCTCGGGCAACGCAACGACTGCGTCCAGGCGTCGCAGCGGGCCTACCAGGCCAACGCCGAACAGGGAGAGCTGCTCGCTGCGGCGCGCTCCGCGCTCTGGCTCGCCATCGTGCTGTTCGAGGGCGGCGAGGGTGCGATCGGAGGCGGCTGGGTGGCGCGGGCGCAGCGGCTGCTGGACGAGGTCGAGGGCGACGTAGTCGAGCGCGGCTACCTGCTCCAATGCAGTGCGTTCGGCCACATCATGAAGGGCGAGCTCGCGGAGGCCGCGGCGCTTGCGCCGCAGGTCACCGACTACGGGCGACGGTTCCACGACCCGGACCTGCTGGCCGTCGGGTTGCCCTTCGAGGGGCGGCTCGCGATCTACTCCGGCCGGGTGGCCGACGGGCCTGCGGTTGCTCGACGAGGCGATGGTCGGGGTGCTCGCCGGTGAGGTGTCGCCCATCTACTCCGGGCTGGTGTACTGCTCGGCGATCGAGGCCTGCCAGGAGGTCTCGGACCTCGGCCGGGCCGATGAGTGGACCCACGCCCTCAGCACCTGGTGTGACTCCCAACCCGGCCTGGTGGCATTCACCGGCCAATGCGCCGTGCACCGCGGTCAGCTGATGCGGCTGCACGGCGCGTACGCCGAGGCACTTGCGGAGCTCGAACGGGCGGCCGCCAGGTACGCCGCCGTCGGCGGCCATCCGGCGGTCGGGTTGGCCTGCTACGAGCGCGGGGAGACCCACCGGCTCCGCGGCGAGTACGACGCGGCCGACGTGGCGTACGACGAGGCCTCCGCGCACGGCCACCCCGTGCAGCCCGGCCGAGCCCTGCTGTGGCTGGGTCAAGGCCGGGTCGAGGAGGCGGCGGCGGCCTCGCGCAGGCTGCTGGCCGAGGTGGCGGACCCGGTCCACCGGTCCAGCCTGCTGCCGGCCGTGGTCGAGGTCTTCGTGGCGGCCGGTGACGTCGAGGCGGGCGCCGAAGCCGCGCAAGAGCTGGCGGAGCTGGCGCGCTCGTTCGGGTGCTCGGCCTTGGTCGCCGCTGCCGGCATGCCCTGCCCGAGTCGCGCTCGCCCGAGGCGATACCGCCGCGGCGCTTCCCGCCGCGCGGGCCGGACTCACGGATGGGCCAGGCTGGACGCGCCGTACGAGGCGGCCCGCTGCCGAGTGCTGCTCGGGCGGGCTCTCCGGCTGGTGGGCGACGAGGCGTCCGCGATGGGCGATCTTTCCGAGGCGCGACCGACCTTCGCGAGGATCGGCGCCGCGCCGGCCGAGCGCGAGGTTGCCGAGCTGCTCGGAGCCATCGACGTGCCGGGCGGGCTCAGCCCACGCGAGGTGGAGGTGCTGCGTCTGGTGGCGGCGGGCAAGAGCAACCCCGAGATCGCGGCCGAGCTGTTCCTGTCCGAGAAGACCGTAGCCCGGCACCTGTCCAACATCTTCACCAAGCTCGACGTCGGCTCCAGGACGGCGGCCGCGGCCTTCGCCTACGAGCACCGACTGGTCTGAACGACACATCCCGTGAGCCTCCTGAGCACCAACGGCGCGAGGAGCGGTGGCGGGCGCACCGCCCAGTGCTGGTCCGGCTGCGCAATGTGCCACTGCCCGAGCCGTACCTGCTCGGAATCGCTGCCGCCGCAGGACTGCAACGAATGCGCCCATGGGCACTACCCGGGCCCCGCGGGTTACGCCGCCTCGTTGGCGGCCCCCTCTTCGCAGCCGGGACCTGCCTGATGGTGTGGTCGCTGGACGCGGCACGATCGGTCAACCTCGGCCGTCCCAACCGGCTGGTGACCGCCGGGCCATACGCGCTCAGCCGCAACCCCATGTACATCAGTTGGACCCTGCTCCACGTCGGAGCCGGCTTGGCAGGCGGGTCCGCCTGGACCCTGGCAACCCTGCCAGGCGCTGCCGCCTCGGTGCACCGCGGCATCCTGCGTGAGGAGCGAGAGCTGGCCGCAAGGTTCGGCGCCGAGTACGGACTCTGATTTGGCATCTGTCCCCCGCTACCTGGCCACGTCACGCCGGAACGGCTGATAGCCCGCTGTCGTTTCGTACGAAGGAACTACGACCCGGGCTCACTCCAGTCATACCGCCGCCTGTCGGCGTGCCTCGAACAGTTCCACGCCGAAGAAGTTGCGGGCTTCTGCATGCCATGCGGCCCAGACACTTCGGGCATTCGTTAAGTCACGGGCGGCTCGGGTGTCGTCAGGGTCGGGACAGGTCCAGATTCCTCGGCTGCCGATCGGCAGCTGCGCCGATTATGAGGGCTCGAGCGCATTAACGTGACTGGCCAAGGCTTTTCAGGGAGGCGTCGTGCCCGGTATCGGTGACCCCATTCAGCGAGCTCTGCGGCACCGCGCCGCCCACCTCCGTGGCGAACAAGTCGGCGACTCGGAGACGCCGGGTGACTCGTCGAGCACCAGGCGAGGATTCCTGGCAGCAGCCGCCGTCGCCGGCGCCGCGTTCGCCGGCGCCGGGCCGGCGGGCGCCGCGTTCGCGGACCCCCGCACACCGACCTCGGCCAGCAACAGGCGCGGCGCTCCGCGGGTCGTGGTCGTCGGCGCAGGGCTCGCCGGACTGTCGTGTGCCTACCGGCTCCACAAGAAGGGCATCGAGGCCGTCGTCTACGAGGCGAGGAAGGACCGCGTCGGAGGTCGGTGCTGGACCGTCCGCGGGTTCACCAACGCTCAGGTCGCCGAGCACGGCGGGGAGTTCATCGACACCCGACACGTCCAGATTCGCAGGATCGCCCGTGAACTGGGGCTCTCGCTGGAGGACAGCAAGGCGGTCACGACGCCGGTGGGTACGGCGACCCCCATCTGGATCAACGGACGCCTGCGTGATCCTGCGGAGGTCTACGCGGGGTTCGACGAGGTGTTCCGCCGGCTGTCCAGTGCCAACAAGCGCATCGGCAGCTTCTTCGCCGCGACTGCCACCCGTGCGGCACGCGAGTTCGATGAGATGACCGCCGCAGAGTGGCTGAGCGACAACGTCGACGACCCGTTGCTCAGAGACGCAATCACGGTCGGCCAGAGCGGTTTCTTCGGTGTGGATACCAGCCACATGAGTGCCATCAACCTGATCGAGGCCTTCGTAACCCCCTATCCCGGTGCCGATGAGCGATACCACGTCCGCGGGGGGAACGACCAGATCCCGAACGGTCTGGCCAAGGCGCTGACGAAGGGCGCTGTGCGTCCTGACACTCCTCTGCTGGCCATCCGACGGCGCCGGGACGGCAGCTACGCGCTGCGGTTCGGCGGGGTCCGCCACGAGGTGCTGGCCGATCGGGTGGTGCTGTGCCTTCCGTTCACGGCGTTGCGCGACGTCGACCTGACTGACGCGGGCTTGTCTGCGAAGCGGATGCGGTCGATCGCAGAACTGGGCATGGGCACCAATGCAAAGAACCACGTCCAGCTCAAGGTGCGTCCTCACGAGCTGGGCAACTGGTCCGGCGACATGGTGATGGACGGCCCGCACCCGCAGTCCAGCTGGGACTCGACCGTCAGCCAACTTGGGGCTTCCAGCATCATCACGATCTGGCGGGGTGGACGATCGGGAGCCAGCTACCCGACCAAGGTCCCGCACCAGTGGGCGCCTGCGTCGATCGTCGCCGACAACCTGGCCACCTTCGAGCGCGGCGTGCCGGGCATCACTGCCGCGTACAACGGTCTGTCCTGGCTCGACAGCTGGGTGGACGACCCGTGGACCCGTGGGTCCTACGCCGGGTTCCTCCCCGGGCAGTACACGAAGTACTGGGGCTACCTGAAGCGCGCGGAAGGAGGAGTCCACTTCGCCGGCGAGCACACCTCCACCTACTCGCAGGGCTACCTCAACGGCGGGGTCGAGAGCGGTGAGCGCGCCGCACGCGAGGTGTTGGCCGCACTTGGAGCCACCCACCAGTGAACTGGCACCGGCCTCGTCACCCAGGCCGCTGACGGCCCCCGGCCGACCACGCCGCTGGTCGTGCGCTTTGCGGCTGCGTCTTTCCGCCGCGAAGCGGCCACGCTGGGCGCCCCGGCGAAGGCCTCCCTTTGAGCCTTGTGGGTTTCTCCCGATCGGAACCGCTGCGAGAGTGATGGCCGTGCGCCGCTATGTCGGGACCATGTACGACAGCAACCGCTGGGACGGCTTCGAGCTTCGACCCGGCGACATCATCATCGCTACGCCGCCGAAGTGCGGAACGACGTGGACGCAGATGATCTGCGCGCTGCTCATCCTGCAAGAACCAGAGCTCCCTCTCCCGCTGAACAGGCTCTCGCCGTGGATCGACATGGTGACCCGCGCCCGCACGCAAGTGTTCGCGGACCTGCAAGCCCAGACGCACCGCCGGTTCATCAAGACCCACACGCCGCTGGACGGGATACCCAACGATCCTGCGGTTACCTACATCTGCATTGGGCGCGACCCCCGCGACGTTGCGCTGTCGATCGACCACCACATCGACAACACGGACATCGACGCGTTCCTCAAAGCCCGCGAGCAGGCCGCAGCGATCGACGGCATCGAGCTCGGACCGTTGCAACGACAGCCGCCGCGTCCCGACGGCGAGCGGGACCGCTTCTGGCAATGGGTCGACGACGAGACGCCCTCCACACAGATCGGGTCGTCGCTGCGGCGCACCGTCGAGCACCTCCAGACGTTCCGCGACGCCGCCGCCGATCTCGACGTCGTGCACCTGCACTACGACGACCTGAAGGCCGACCTGAACGGGCAGATGCGGCAACTGGCCCAACGGCTCGGCATCGACGTCGACGAGCGCCGGTGGCCCCGCCTGGTCCAAGCGGCGACGTTCGAGTCGATGCGCAGCAGGGCCGACACGACCGTCCCCGACGTTGGCCCAGAGCAATGGATCGATCCCGCCGCGTTCTTCAGTCACGGCACGAGTGGCCAGTGGCGCGACCTCCTCGACAACCCCGACCTCGCCCGGTACGCAGCGCGCGTGCGCGCACTCGCGTCCGACGACCTCGTCGACTGGGTGCACCGCCAGGCGATCGACTGAGATCTCACCTCGGCGGGTGACCCGCACCGCCGGAGCTGACCGTCAGCGCCTCAAGGACGTGAGTCCCCCAACCACCCACGCCTCAACCGCGTCACATCGCCGCCTGTCGGCGCCGGCAACTACATCCGGATCTGCCTGGATCCGCGCCTCGCGCAGGCGCGTCCTTCCGGCCGTGTGTTTGACCGTGGGGCCGCTGATGGCTAGTGGTCCTAGCGAAAGGTAGGACCTGGCTAGTTCGCGAAAAGCGGCTCATTTGTCCGTTTGCCTGCGGTTCGAGGGTCGCCCTGGCAGGCAGGCGCACGTCATGCCAGCCGATGAGCGGATGCTCTGCTCCTTCACACAGATAGCGGCTTGTTCTCGACCACCGACTTCATGATGAGGGTGGAGGTGAGTCCTGGACTCCGGGGCAGCGGAATGCGAGCGTGATGTTCTGGTCCACATCCTCGGCTTGCGCACCAAGCTGGTGAACGCCTGGAACCCCTGATCCGACATTTGCATCACTGCGTCGGCTTGGGGGGTGTCTCCGCTGCCCGACGCAGCTGGGGCCGAGTGGTAGTAGGAGCGCGTGAGCAGGGTGCGTGCGTCGGCGAACCCCTGGTGCCCGGTCTTCCCCGCCGTTCCGGAGATCAGCTCCTCGAGCACCGTGACAGCGCCACGGTAGTCGCGGCTCGCGAAGAGCTCCTCGGCCCACCGGAACCGCATGTACGTGGTGCTCATGCCTGGTCAACCATCTGACGGCCGGTTCATGCCCCGGCGGAGCAGCACCAGCGCGCAACCGGCGAACCCAGATGCCTGCAGCACCGCGCCGATCACCTGGGGCACCTCGTTGCCGAAGAACGCCAGGCCGATGACGTGCAGTAGCGGCCAGCTCATGATCGCCAGCGCCGTCCACACCGGGACGGTCCGGCTGCGCAACAGGCCGATGGCGAACAGCAGCGTGCCGATCAGGTTGCCGATCACGAACAGCAGGAACACCCAGAACCCCCACACGTCTCCCTGGGTGTCCTCCACCACCTGTGCCATGGCGTCCGCCGGCCCGTCGGCGAGCGCGAGGGCGAGGGTCCCGATGCTGGAGTTCTGGGCGAGTTGGGTGGCGCGTTCCACGCCGGCCCGTCCGCGGCCGGCGGCCAGGTGCGGGCCAGCTTCCCACTGGCGGTCCGGTGAGTGGGCTCCGGGTGGTGCTCGCGGACGACCACCCGGTCGTCCGCGCCGGACTGAGTGCGCTCCTCGGGTCGCTACCCGACGTCGAAGTCGTGGGGGTGGCGCCGGACGGGCGCGCCGCCGTGAAGGAAGTGGTGGTGCAGCGACCCGACGTCGCCGTGCTCGACCTGCAGATGCCCGCGATGGACGGCCTGGCCGCGATCCGCGAGATCGGCCGGGCGGCGCCCGACACGGCCGTCCTCGTGCTCACTATGTTCGACGACGAGGACTCGCTGTTCGCCGCGATGCGGGCCGGCGCGCGCGGCTACCTCGTGAAGGGCGCCGAGCAGGACGAGATCCACCGCGCCATCCGTGCCGTCGCCGCCGGCGAGGCGATCTTCTCGCCGGGTGTGGCCCATCGGGTGCTCCGGTACTTCGCGTTGCCACCGCCGGTCGCGGAGCCATTCCCCGAGCTCACCGGCCGGGAGCGCGAGATCCTGGACCTGCTTGCCACCGCCCTGCCGAACCCGGTGATCGCCGACCGGCTCGGCCTCTCTCCGAAGACGGTGGCCAACCACCTGTCCTCGATCTTCACCAAGCTGCAGGTCGCGGACCGGTCAGCGGCGATCCTGCGGGCGCGCGAGGCCGGGCTGGGCGGCGGATCCGATCCGTCACGATGAGTTCTGCCGGAGTGTGCAGTGGGTCCGCTCGGGACTCGTGGGCGTGTCCGCCAGGCCGCTCCGCTTACGCCTGGTTCTTTCGCCGGGATAAACTCGCGAGTGGGTCGTCTGCGCGGGTCTCGCCGGAGCGTGCGCAATCGGAGGTCGCCGACGCCGCCGGTCCTCCCCGCCTGCCGTGCCCCCTCGAACGGTTTCCCTTGGCGAGCGTCCGCCCGCAACAGTCCCAAGGTCTGGAGGTCGGGGTGGCCTAACGGGTTTTGGAACCGTCGCAAGTCCCAATCTCCCAGCACGCAAGGGCATCTAGGCATCTGATCGTGCTCACGTCGACCTCGACGGTCAAGGTCGGCTGCAGAGGGTGCGTCACACGGCCGGCTCCGCGCGTATTCGGCGGGGACGGAGGTGCGTCCTTCCGCGTAGGTCGTAGCCCACGGAACGTCCGCTCATGCCGATGGGCGAGCAGCGTCCCTCACTACTCGACCTGCCCCTGGTGGGGGCGTAGTTTGAAGCAAGGAGGTCACCATCATGACCGGTCTGATTGTTGGTGTGGTCTTCGTGGCAATTGTTGTTCTTCTGGTCCTTGTGGACCGCCGGCAGCGCCGCCGCAAAGGCACAAGGTCACTGACCGAGGCAGGTCGGTACGATTTCCTTTAGTGAGACCCTTGGTCGCGGCGCTTCCTGAACAAACTCATCTTGCCGCGTAGCGTGCGCTTGAAGACGCAGGCTCTTGCCGCTGTCCGCGGAAGGTGTTGCGTCGAGCAGAGCCGCCACGGATCCGGCTCGAACTTGGGCCCGGTCACCGGCGATACATCAAGGCCGTTCTAGCCGGGGCCGGCGCCGCCGGTCACGGGACCTAGTACTCGTGTTTATACAGGTAGTGGGCTGAGTAGTGGGGCGGGTGGGGCTCGAACCCACGACCCAAGGATTATGAGTCCTCTGCTCTGACCGACTGAGCTACCGCCCCTGGTTCACCAGCACCCGCCAACGACGCGAACCGGCCGCAGCAGACCCTATCCGCGCTCCCCCATGGCGACACGCCCACCGCCGTCACTGCTGTCCCATCAGCTGTTCGAGTCGCGTGACGTCCTCCCGATGCAGCCACGTCTCCTCCAAGGCCGTCCCGCCGGCCCGGGCAATCGCCTCGCTCAGCGGTTCCGCCCACAGATGCTCGATGAGCGCGACCGCGGCGGTCGTGCCGACCGGGATGGCGTCGGCCAGGGACCAGGTCGAGCCATCGGCCGGCTCGTCAGCATTCGGAACGTGGGGATCCGAAGCACCGAGGAGGCTGGCCGCCAGGTTGCCGAGACCGGGAGGCGCCCCAGCCGGGGCGGGCAGCGTCTCCATCGTGCCGTCCTCAGCTCGTTCGACGAACAGGACGTCGAGCAGCCGGGCAGTCCCGGCTTCGCGTAGCCGGTCGAGCTCAGCCATCACCTCACCCGAGGGCGTGAACTGGTCGAAGCCGACGACCAGGACCTGGACCGGCCCGGTCACCGCTTGATCCGGGTCAGCAGCTCGTCGTACTCCTCCGCGGTGACCACTCCGGAATCGCGCAGGTGCCGCAGCGCCGCCTCCGGATCGGGGTCGCGGGTCGCGGGGGCCTCCGTCCGCGCCGGCGGCACCGGAGCCGCGGCTGGCGGAGGCACTCTGCCGGTGGGCGGCTGAGCGGGCTGCGGCGCTGAGGGATGGGAGGCCGCATACGCCTGGGCCGGGGTGAAGCGGCCGCCGTAGTACGGGACGTTTCCTGTCATCCCGGACCGCAGCAACTGCCTTGGCACCAGCAGCATCGGGCCTCCTGTGAGCGAGAGCTTCACTATAGGGACCGGCACCTGCGAAGTCCCCAACCTCTCGGCCGAGTCGAGCGCGCTCCCCGAACGGGCCCGGTCGCGTCAGTACCCGGTCCCCCTCTTGACCTGCTCACGCTCGGTCTGCGTCGTCCCGCCCTTCTCGTCGAGGGTCGAGCAGGCGTCCTCGATGTCGCTCGTCAGCCGTTCCACCTGTTCGCGGCTCATCGTCTCCTTCACCAGCGCACGCATGATCTTCACCTTCTCGGCGTTGGGCGGAAGGGTGTACGCCGGCACCATCCAGCCGCGCTCCGCCGA
The DNA here is from genome assembly GCA_963734355.1 of uncultured Actinomycetota bacterium. GTDB lineage: Bacteria > Actinomycetota > Actinomycetes > Propionibacteriales > Nocardioidaceae > Nocardioides. The sequence goes on along the minus strand of CAVTHU010000052.1, from coordinate 37,572 downwards.
CAGCTGCCAGGCGATGTCGGACTCGTCGTAGTTGGTGTGCTTCGCCGGACAGTCGGAAGGCCACCAGCGGAAGCTGCTCGGCGTCGGCACCGATCACCTCGAACCTGCCGCCGTCGCGCAGGTTGGCCGCCAGCGCCTGGGCGTTCTGCTGCATCTGCTTCATGATGTAGGTGTAGCCGTCGCGGCCCAGGCGGACGAAGTTGTAGTACTGCGCCAGCACCATCGCGGCGCCCGTCGAGAAGTTCAGCGTGAACGTGGCATCGGTCTTGCCGAGGTAGTTCTCGTAGAAGACCAGGTCCTCGGCCAGGTCGGACTCCTCACGGAAGATCAGCCAGCCGATTCCCGGGTAGACGAGCCCGTACTTGTGACCCGACACGTTGATCGAGCGCACCTGCTCGAGCCGGAAGTCCCACGGGGAGTCGGGGTAGAGGAACGGCCACACGAATCCACCGCTGGCGCCGTCCACGTGGAGGGGGATGTCCAGGTCGCGCCGGTTCCTGACGTCGAGCAACAGGTTGTTGATGCCGACGATGTCGTCCATGTGGCCGGTGAACGTGGTGCCCAGGACGGCGGCGACGCCGATCGTGTTCTCGTCGAGATGTGGCTCCACGTCCTCGGGGCCGATCGTGTACTTGTCCTCCGCGAGCGGGACGATCCGTGGTTCGACGTCGAAGTAGCGACAGAACTTCTCCCACACCACGTGGACGTCTCCTCCGAAGACGAGGTTCGGCCGGTCCGTGGAGAGGTTCGCCGCCTCTCGGCGCTCCTTCCACTTCCACTTCAGGGACAGGGCGCCGAGCATGATCGCCTCGGACGACCCCTGGGTCCGGCAGCCCGTCGTCGGTCCGGGCGCGTTGAACAGGTCGGCCAGCATCCGGACGCAGCGCTGCTCGATCTCTGCCGAGATCGGGTACTCCGCGTGGTCGATGAAGTTCCGGTGCAGGTTCTCGGCGATGATCCGCTGCGCTTCCGGCTCCATCCAGGTCGTGACGAAGGTGGCCAGGTTGCGCTGCGGGTCGCCTTCGAGGTTCAGGTCCTCGGCGACCAGACGCAGTGCATCCACCGGTCGCATGCCGCCCTGGGGGAAGGATGTCGCCGGGGCTCGTTCGGTCAGGAACCGGTTGCCGTAGAGGGCTTCGGCTGCGGATTGGCTCAAGGTCGTCATGGCGTGTTCGGTACCACCGTTCTTGTCGGAGTTGGCCTGTCGAAAACTTGGATGACGCCGCCCAGGGCGAACAGGGCTGCGCCGGCGAACGTCCCCCAGTTGACGAGTCCGACGTTGATGGCGCTGTCGGTCGCCGGACGCGTGAAGGCCGCGATCCCCGCGAGGAAGAACAGGATCGAGCCCAGCTGGTTGACGGCCACCACCCACCAGTCGAGGTCATGGACGTGCACGACGACGTGACCGGCACCCACCTCGAGCATCGCGAGATGGCCGGACACGAGGAAGCAGATGCAACCGAGGATGTCGGGCAACCAGATCCATCCGTTGGACTGGCGGGGCGTGAGCCCCTCGGCGAAGGCTGCCACGAGGCTGACCGCGAACAGCAGCGTTCCGACGAACAGCACGGCCGCACTCAGCCAGTCGCGCCGATGTGGCTGGTAGCCCCACCAGCGCATCGGTTCGTCTGTGGCGCGAGGGCGCTCGTCCCGGGCGGCATTGACGACGAGCAGGATCGACACGTAGCCGCCCAGGCTGAAGAAGCCCCCACCGGCCAAGTAGGTGATGTTGACGGTCGCCAGAGTGCCCACCCCGAGCTGGGCGAAGGCAGCACCCAGGGCGAAGAGGCTGCCACCGAAGAAGAAGGCAACAGCCGCGACGGCGTTGATCCTGTTCAGCCGACGCGCCTGCGCCAGCTCCGCTGCTTCAGCCGACTGCTGGTTCACGTCGCGCAGACCGACTCACGCACTGGGAGCGCCGCTGATCCCGGTCCCGTCGCCCCCAGTGATCAGGAGGTTCGGTCGGTCAGCCACGCAGCCTCCTCGGCTCGCACTCCGGTCGTCGAGTCACCTCTCCAAAACCTAGGAGGGCGTGGTCGGACCGGCATCACCCATCTCGGGGGAGGCCACTACGGATCACGGGCTGGGTCGCGTGCCGGGGAGCAGGACGAACCGCTCTCCGTACCCGTCCGTAGGCGGATTGGCCGACGACAACAGGGCCGTCACGGCTTCCTGAGGCGACATGCCTCTCACGGCACATCGTGGCGATGAGTGCGGCGATCTGCGGCGCCGCGAACGAGGTCCCGCTCCACACCGCCCATGAGTCCTGGGGGTAGACGTCCCTGCCGACGGTCGGATCCTCCTCGCCCTCGACGAAGGTGGAGACGATCCCTTCGCCGACGGCGGAGCAGGACACCCAGTCACCGCGCGAGGACCACTTCGCACCCTCGGGGACAGGCCAAGGCTGGCTCGACCGAGGGTCCTTCACAGCGCGCAGGGCAGCGACGGCGACCACTCCTTCCAGTGCAGCCGGATAGACCTTCTCCGTGTTGCCGTTGTTGCCGGCGGAGGCAACGATGACGGGCGGGTTGTCCAGCGATCGGATGTGCTGCACTGCCGCCTGCAGGGCCGGGCAGGGATTCGCTTCGTCCACCGCCTCCATGCCGAGGGAGAGGCTGATGACGTGGGCACCGTCCTCGGCGGCCCGGATCATGGCGCAGGCCACGGCTTCCTCGCTGCCGAGGCCGTTGGTGTTGAGGGCGCGGTACACGACGATCTTCGCCTGGGGGTCGACCTGGCGGATGATGCCGGCTGCGAACGTGCCGTGGCCGGCTCCGTAGTCGAGAACCGGCATCGCCGCGCCGACGGGGGCGAACACGTCCAGCTTGTCCACGTTGGCGTCGTTGTTCTCCCGGTCGACCTCGTTGAGCCAGCCGTCTCCGCGCAGCGTGCTCGTCGATGCCGGTGTCGATCACCGCGACCACGATCGCCTCCTCCGCAGAAGGAAGGGCCGCGCCCTCCTCTGGGAACGGGTGGACCGTGACCGAGGTCGGAGCCGGCCCGTCTTCGGACTTGTGGACGATCTGCTCGGCGGTGACCATGTGGCGCGCGGCGGCGATGCCCTGGCTCTGTGAGAAGGTCAAGCGCCTGCGTCGACCTGGTCGCGGGCCTCCTCATCGGCTACCGTCTCGAACGTGTACACCCACACGAGGTCGTGAAGCACTGCGCAACGCAGAGTCGTCGTCCGAGAGTCCACGTCTCGCGAAGCCACGGCTCCTTGAGCTCCTCATCGGCCTCGTCCCGTCCGTCGCTGTCGGGGACGAGGAGGTGGCGAGAGACCACGAACGCCTCTCCGTCACCCTGGCTCCTGACGATGTCGAACTGGAGCGCGTCCTCCGCGGCCGTCGTGCTGTCTCCTCAGGATCTCGCCCAGGCCAGGGTTCGTCCGTGAAGCCCCGTCGGGGCGCGCCGAGCTGCCGGACCTGGTCACGCGTCTGCTCCGCGTCGAGGGCGATCTGACTGTCGGTGCGAATCGGGATCCGCATGTCATCGGGCATGGGAATGGCCTCCTTGTTGAACGCGGTGGCAGCCCGAGACAGGGCTGCCTCCTGCCTACTCCGATACGCTGAGCCCGGCAATGGATACATCGGGCCATGTCCTCGGCTGGACAACTGTGGACCGACGGCCGGATGCTCGTCGCCGTCGGCCGATGCCCCACGTGCCCGGCCCACGGACGCGAGAGCTGCCGTGCGCGGCCCGACCGACCTGCTAGAGCGGGCCGACGCGGCCTACCAAGCCGCCGTCGCGGACCCCGCCACGGCCGGCCCGGTGGCCGAGGCACGTGGTGGTCGAGGCCCGTCGAGCGGGGAATGTCGAGGCAGAGGTGGTCGCTCTTCGTGCGCAGGCCTGGTGTGCCGTCCGCGCGGAGCTCGCCGAGGAGCGCGCCCGGAGGCTGCTCAACCGGGCCGCTCGGCTGGCCGAGGCCGCGGGACTCGACGAGCGACTGGCGCGAGGTTCTCGTCGTCCGGTCGGCAGTGAACGAGGAGCTCGGCGCCACCCGCTCGGCCGAGCGCGACCTCCTGCGCGCTCGGCGGCTGCTGGGAGACAAGGCGCAGCCGGCACTGGAGCAGCAGACGGCGGCCATGCACCAGAATGCGGGCCGGAACGTCGAGGCCGCCGCGATCTATCGCAAGACGCTGAAGCGGCGCGACGTCCCGGTCGACGTCCGGGCCAAGATGTGCAACAACCTCGCGATGATCGAGGCTCAGCTGGGCCGGTACGGCGTGGCCCTGGCGCTGACCGGCCGGGCACGGGCCCTGGCGAAGGAGCTCGGCCCGCTCCTGACCGGCGGCTTCGCCGAGGGCGAAGCCTGGGTGCTCGCACAGGCGGGCCGGCTGCCCGAGAGCCTCGCCCTGTTCGAGGAGGCCGAGCGACTCCTCACCATCGCGGGCCTCCCGCTCGGTGAGGTGTTCTCCGAGGCCGCCGAGGCCATGCTCGACCTGCGGCTCCTGCCGGAGGCACGCGTCGCGGCCGACCGGGCCCTGCGCGAGTTCATCGAGTCCGACGTCCCACTGATGCGGGCCGAGGCCCAGCTGCGGGTCGCGCGGGTGGCCCTGCTGGCCGGCGACGCCGCTGCCGCGACCGCGGAGTCACGGCGCGCCGTGGAGGCGTTCCGTCAGCAGCGCCGTACGGGCTGGGCGGCGCGCTCCGCCGTGGTCGGGGTCGAGGCCCGCATCGGCGCGGGGACCGCGACCCACGACCGACCTCCTGGAGGTACGCCGGGCGGCAGCCACGCTCGAGCGGCTCGGGCTGACCGTCCTGGCGGTCGACGCGCACCTGACCGCCGGCCGCACGGCGACCCTGGTCGGCCGCGATGCGTGGGCGAAGGCGAGCTTCGGGCGTGCCCACGAGCTGGCCCGCGGCTCTTCGGTGCTGACCCGGCTGAAGGGCCGACTCGCCGCCGCCTCGGCGGCGACGCTCCGGGGCGAGCCCGCCGTGGCCGTGCGCCACTGCCGGCAAGGACTGGCCGACCTCGACCGGCATCGCGGCCAGCTCGCGTCGACCGAGCTGCGCGTGCTCGCCTCGGCCCACGGCGTCGAGCTCGGTCAGCTGGCGCTCCGGGCGCTGCGGGGGACCTCGTCGCCGGTGAAGGTGTTCGACTGGATGGAACGCAACCGGGCGACCGCCCTCCTCTCGGTGCAGCGCGCCGGTGTGGACGGCTTCGTCGAGGAGTTCGAGCAGCTGCGCGAGATGACGGGGGACATCGAAGCCGGCGGCGGTGAGTCCGCGGCGCTCATCGCGCGGCATGCTGCCCTCGAGCAACGACTCCGACGCCTGACCTGGGCGACCACTGGCGAAGCGAACGGCAGGACGCGACGCATCCCGACCCGGGAGCTGCAGGCTCTGCTCGGGGATCGTGTCCTCGTGCAGTACGACGTCCTCGACGGCGAGGTGTTGGCGGCCATCGTCACAAGCACCCGGGTGGAGGTGGTGGACGTCGCCCCGGTGGTGAACGTGCGCCAGGAGCTCGACCCGCTCGGGTTCTTGCTCCGCACGCTCCTGCGCCGCGCCGGACAGCCGGCGGGAGCCAAGCTCGTCCCGCTCGCCCGCCAGCGGGTTGACCGCCTCCGCCAGATCCTGGTCGAGCCGCTCGCCCTTCCGCCCGACCAGGAAATGGTCGTCGTGCCCGTCGATGTCCTGCAGAGAGCCCCGTGGTCGGCACTGGTGGACGCGCCGGTGTCGCTGAGCCCCTCGGCTTCCTTCTGGGCGAGCACGCTCCAACGCGCCCGACCCGCCTCGGGGAAGGTGCTGCTGGCCGCCGGACCGGGGCTGTCGGCTGCCGAGGGAGAGGTCCTGCGCCTGAGCCGGGTGCACGAGCAGAGCGAGGTGCTCAGCCCTCCGGAGAGCACGGTCCGCAGGGTCGCCGAGGCGCTGGAGGACGCCGACATCGTGCACTTCGCCTGCCACGGCACGGTCCGGGCGGACAACCCGATGTTCTCCGGCCTCCTGCTCAGCGACGGCTACCTCACGGTGCAGGAGCTCGAGCTGCGCGACCTCGCGCCGCACCGCGTGGTCCTGGCGGCCTGCGAGGCGTCCGCAGACATCGCCTACACCGGTGGCGAGCTGCTCGGGTTCGTCAGCGCGCTCATCGCCCGCGGGACGGCCGGCGTGCTCGGCAGCATCCAGCTGGTGCCAGATGAGGCCACGGCGCAGTTCATGCTCCGCGTCCACGAACACCTCCGCGACGGGGCGACCTTGGCCGCGGCGCTGCACAGCGCCCGCGGATCGCTCGACGTCGACGACCCGGCAGATCTCGTGAACTGGTGCAGCTTCACCGCCTACGGCGCGGCCTAGTCGCTCCCCCGGCCGGACTCGAACCGGCAACCCTTCGTAGCCGCCTCGGGCCCCGGACCCCCCGAACCTGACGCTATGCCGCAGGGCCGAACCGGGGAGAAACGTGTTCATCAACGCGTCTAGGCACAGAGGGGTGCCTACTGATCACGAGCGCTTGCAGCTGGGGGAGCAACCAGGGGGCGATCCATTCCTGGACGCCGGAAGGAGTGAGATGAAGTCCGTCGGACCTGATCCGGACCCCGCCGGCGGTCCAGGTGAACTCTCCGTCGGGAGACACGCGTGCCCCGAGGTCGAGGACTCGTGTTTCGGGGTGATCGTCAGCGACTTCGCGGAGCAGAGCGTTCCAGGCGGTGACGCGTTCGGGCTGATCCTCTGGGTACAGGCTGCCGTCGAGCTGCTCGCCACGGCGGTTGTACGGCTCGGTCGCGAGCACTACTTGCGCGCCCTTCGCGCCGGCCGTTGTGATCGCGAGCTCCAGTTCCGAACGCAGATAGGAGTCGAACTCTGGGGCGCCGACGTGGCTCCATTCTCCGTTGAGCATCCGATCCATGGTCTCCCAACGGCCGACCAGGATCAGCGCAACGTCTGGGTCATCGACGGCGATGGCACGCCGCCACATATCTGGCCAAGCCTGACAGTCGCGTGCGACGACTTCGTACGTCTGTCCGAAGTACCGGTAGGGAGCGGTTCTGGCGACTCCGCAGCCCAGCATCGTTCGGTCTCGGACGTCGAGTTCGGCATGACTGGGCAGATAGGTGACCAGCGTCCAGGCGACGGAGTCGCCGAACACGTCGATCACGGGCGTGCGGCCAGGCAGTGGGTGCCGGTCCCTTGCCTTGGCACGTTCCCTGTTGACGCCCCCGCGGTAGGAGTGTCCTGGTACAGCGGACACAACAGCGTCGATCCCGTCCTGTGTCCCGGGCTGGCCAGGGAGGGTTGAGTCCGCTTGGGCGAGTCGCGGCGGCACGGCTGTGGTCACCACCACCAGCACTGCGACCGTGGCGACTCCAGCAAGCGCCCCGGCACCGTTGGCGACCCCCAGTCGGCTGGACACAGCACCGGTCCGGATGGGGCGTTCCACCAGCACGTAGGAGAGCAAGGCCACCGTGAAGGTGACAAGGCATCGAGTTGTGAACAACGCGATGCCCTGCAGCCCGGTGCGCTCGGAGTTCACGGCGATGAAAATCGGCCAGTGCCACAGGTAGATGCCATAGGAAATGCGACCTACCAGTACGAGAAGAGTCGTCGACAACAACCGCGCAGACCAGCCTCGCGGCACCAGTACCACATGCGCGATCACCACAGCCACGGCAACTGCCATCAGAGCCAGGCCGCCCCTGTACAACCGGGTGTCTCCCCCCTCCGCCTGGGTCCACGCCCAGCCAAGGACGACGACCGAGAGGGCTGCAGCACCCCCGAGGAGCGTGCGGACCGTGCGGGTCGCCGGTACTGGCAGGGCAGATTCCTCGCCGCCCGTTGTCCAGTGCCTAGCGAGAAGGATGGCCAGCCCGGCACCGATCAGGAGACTGGCCCCCCGGGTGTCGGTGCCGTAGTAGGCCCGGCCTGGGTCCTCGGCTCGATAGAGCGCCGCCAGCAGCACGGTGGACACGGCGACACCGATCGCGCACAGGAGGGTCGCACGCCGGAGCGCGGCCCGCCGCGCGCCGGCAGCCACGGTCCCCACCAGGAGTGCGGCCACGAGCAGTGGCCAAGCCAGGTAGAACTGCTCCTCGATGCCCAGAGACCACGTGTGTTCGAGGGGTGACGGCGATGCGGTCTGGGCGAAGTAGTCGCCCCCGCGCAGGATCATCCGCCAGTTCGCGACGTAGAACAGCGCAGCGAGTCCGTCTCCGCGCAGAAGCCGAAGCTCTTCGGCCGGGAGCAGCGTTCGCGCCCCCAGGGTGATCGCGGCGACCATCAACAGCAGCGCCGGCAACAGTCGACGGGCCCGTCGCTTCCAGAACCTGGGCAGGTCGATGCGGCCGGCCTGCTCCCATTCCGCCAGCAGCAGGCTGGTGATGAGGTACCCGGACAGGACGAAGAAGGCGTCCACCCCGAGGAACCCTCCCGTGGCCCATGGCATGCCGCCGTGGAAGGCGAGCACGGCAAGGATCGCCAAGGCGCGGAGACCATCCAGGGCCGGCAGGTAGCGCGCCCGGCGGCCGTCACCCTGACGGCGCGGCCGCCGCGCCCAGGCATCGAACGCGGTCCGCTCGGGCGCCTCTGCCACTGCGGCCACGGACGACGAACCAGTCGCTGCAGCGTGGTCGCGGTGTCGGCCGATCACAACTTGGCCTTGAATGTCATGTTCCCCATCAGCCGCGGCTGGCCAAGCCGATACACGGCGTGCTGCCACGCCGATGCGACGCCGACCACGGGCGAGGGCAGGTATGGCGTGTACAGCCGGGGCAGGTCCCACATCCGGAACTCGACCGACGTGAAGCCCGCTCGTGAAAGCACGCGCGACAAGGCTCTGACGCTGTTCAACCGATACTCAGTCGGATAGTGGTAATCCTCGATGTCGGCGGCGCTGCGAACCTGGCGCAGCAGCCAGTCCGCTACCCCCAACCTCGTGGCAGCCCACGTGATGAACCCGAAGTAGTGCCAGGCGTTGACAGTCAAGCCCATCAGCGTCCCGCCTGGCTTGAGCACTCGAGCACAGGCGGTGGCGAACCCGTCCGCATCCTCAACGTGCTCCAGCACGAACACCGAGAAGGCAAGGTCGAACTCGTCCGCGTGGCCGATCGCGAACTGTTCGATCGTCTGCTCGTAGCGTTCGTCCACCTGCGAGTTCTCGTGGATACGGGGACTCGGATCGACCCCGACCAGTCGGACTGCACGCTCCCGCACCCTCGACATGTCGCCGGACCGGTTCGCCCCTGCGCCGATGTTCAGGACCGCGGCATCTTGGGGCATTGACCGTGCGATCCATCGGTCGAGCCCGCCCAGCACTCTCCCGGGCGGTGGAGTGGACTTCACGGTCACCGCGAGACGGGGTGCCCTACTCCCCCGCACGCCACGCCGCCCGCGCGAGCGCAGTCACGCCGCTCTGAATGGAAGGACCGTGTCGAAGCGCACACGGCCGTATCGAGGAACCCTTCACAAACATGGCTTCGACCAGCACGGCGCTCCTCCTCAACTGGAGCTACCCCGTGGTGATCCAGAATGATGCGCTGACCAGTGCATGTAAATGCCAGGCCAGATCGAGAACCGCGCCAACCCGCACCGCGTGGTGTTCCCGACCCACCGAGGGACCTGGCGACAGACCTCGAAACTGGGAACGGATCTGGAATCTGGCGGTGGACGACACCCGCCGACGACTGTGTCCCTTCCACACGTTCCGCAGGTCAGTGGCCACCCTCAGCGACCGCGAGGTGGGCATCGAGGCCGACAGGTTCGGGTGGTGGCCACGCTTCGCGCGACATTCAATTCTCAGATGGCCCTGCCTGGACGTTGTCCCAGGTCAAAGGTCTCTCTTTGCTCCCCCGGCTGGACTCGAACCAGCAACCCTTCGATTAACAGTCGAATGCTCTGCCAGTTGAGCTACAGGGGATCGGGGTTGCAGCGGCAAACCCTAGCAAGGGCCGGACCGGGCGCCGTAATCCTCGGGTCAGGCGGGCGGCGGCGCGGTGCTCTCGCGCACGACCAGCGAGGTCGGGAGGAGGATCCGCTCGACCGACTCCGGCCGGTCGGGACCCATGACCGCCATCAGGGAGCGAACTGCCTCGTGGCCCTTGCTGGCCACCTCCTGGTGGACGGTGGTCAGCTGTGGACGGGACGCCGTGGCCAGCGGGGAGTCGTCGAACCCGACGATCGAGAGGTCCTCGGGCACCCGGAGGCCGAGCTCCTCGGCCACCTGCATCGTCGTGGCCGCGAACGCATCGGAGAAGCACAGGACGGCGGTGGGCCGGTCCGGCCGGTCCAGCAGCTCGCGTGCGATCGACTCCACGGAGAGGCGAGGTCCGTACCGCGCCGCGTGCATCTCCGGCTCGACGCCAGCAGCCTCGAGCGCCTCGCTCCAGCCGATCTTCCGCTCGCGAGCGGGCCGGTTCTCCGTGGGGACGCCCTCGACGTCGTAGGCGCTGCGCAGGGTGATGATGCCGATCCGGGTGTGCCCGAGATCCAGCAGGTGCTGGGCGGCCGCACGGGCCCCGCCCCGGTCGTCGACGTTCACGCTGGGTGCGTCCGGACTCGGGTCGCGGTCCACCCAGACCATCGGGAGTCCACGGCGCTCCAGCCAGGAGATGTCGGGTGAGGCCGGGTCGCAGATGTAGACGATCGCACCGTCCATCGCGACATCGCGGGCCGGCACGTGGCCGGCAGGGGCTCCGGCGGCAGCACCCGAGGTCAGCAGCGTCACCGCGAGACCCTCATGGGTGAGCGCATCGGCCACCGAGCTCAGGAACTCGGTGGCCACCAGGTCCTCGAACGCCTCGGAGAGGCTGTCGGTGAGCAGCAGCCCGATCGAGCCGGTCCGGCCGCGCGCCAAGGCCCGGGCCGCCGGGTCTGGCCCGACGTACCCGAGCTTGTCGGCCGCCGCCAGGATCCGCTCGCGCAGCTCGGACGAGAGCTGGTCGGGGCGGGAGAACGCGTTGGACACCGTCATCCGGCTGACACCGACGCGGTCCGCGATCGACTGGAGCGTCACCTTGGCCATCGCTGGCCCAGTATTCCGGGTCGCCCCAGCCGTGGTCGCGTTCAACTCGGCTGGCAGACCTTGGCGGTGCGCCGGCTGGGCTCGACCCAGCGGGCGACGGTGCGCAGGCTGCCGGCCATCCTGACTCGCGTGGCGGCCAGCCGGGCCGGGCGCGGGTCGCGCTCCGGAACCACCGGAGCGTCCGGGCGGGCGCTGCCAGCGGAGCGACGAGCGAGCTCGACGGCCAGGATTCCAGAAGTGCCTTCGTTCATGATTCCTCCTCGTGCAGGTGCTTCTTTACCGATACAGTAATCCTGACTTCTGTACCGGTCAAGTCAATTACCGAAGTTCCTCGAAGAGCCGCTGCAGAGGCCGGTCAGTCGCCGACTTCGCCGCGAGCCGCGGCCAGCGCCTCCTGGGCGGCGTGCTCGACGAACGGGTCGTCCGGGTCGATGCCCTGGTCGTACTCGAAGAGCCAGGTCAGCTCGCGGGCCCCCGTGGCCGCCCGGCGGGCGATGACCCGCACGCCGCGGCTGCCGCGGATCGGGACGTGCCGTTGGAGGACCACCGTGGTCGTGACCCGCTCCCGCACCAGCTCCACCAGCCGGCCTGGGTCGGTCAGCACGAAGGAGTACGCCGGCCGCGGCTCGCCCCAGGTGCCGACCCTGCTGACCTTGAGCGTCGCGGAGTCGAGGTCCCAGTCCGCGGCCTCGACCTGCTCCCACGGGATCCGTCCGCCGCCAGGGAGGTACAGCGCCGCGCGGGTGCCGGCCACGACGCCGGACTCGGCGGCGGCCCAGGCGAGCACCTTCTCCCCCGCCGCCACCTCCACGGCCGGGGCGGTACGCCGCAGCTTCACTGCTGCCCGACGATCCGGTCGCGCAGCTTGCGGCGGTGCTCCTCGAGTGCGGCCAGCTCGCCGAACATCCGGTTGAACGTCTCGGCGTGCTCGACCGGGTTGGTGCGCTGCAGCTTCGCCTTGAGGTCGGCGATCCGGCGCAGCGCCGTGAGCTCGAGCAGCCCGACGATGTGCAGCGTGACGTAGGCGACCGTGGGCTCCTTCTTCAACGGTTCGACACCGAGCTCGGTGACCGCGGCCGCCACGGCAGGGTCGCTGGCGCGCTCGCGCAGACCGGCCATCCAGTTGTGGTCGTCGGCCCCGGCCGCCGTACCGCCGGAGGCTTCGACCAGCGCCCACACCGCGCGGTAGGTCGGGTGCGTGAAGTCGTCCGCGCCGAGCTCGGTCGTGGTCCGGCCGATCGACATCGGGTGCTGGAGCACCAGCTTCAGGGTCTCGCGCTCGAGCGTGAAGCGTGGGTCGCGCAGATGCGGGACGGGGTTGCGTGGTGCAGGCGGCTGCTCCTCGACCACCACAGGGGCGGGGCCGCGCTGGGGACCCTTCCTCGCCCGCCGCACCTCGGCCAGCACGGCGTTGGTGTCGACCTCGGCCCCGATCATCTTGGAGATCTCCTGGGCGAACGCCGTCACCTTCGACTGGTCGCGGATGGAGGCCACCAGCCGCGCCGTCTCGCGCATGGCGTCGACCCGGCCGTCGGCGCGATCCAGGTCGTACTTGGAGACGATGTTGCCGACGACGAACCGGTACAGCGGCACCCGGCGAGCCACCAGCTCACGCACCGCCGCGTCGCCCTTCTTGATCCGCACGTCGCACGGGTCGAGCCCGTCCGGCTCCACGGCCACATAGGTCTGCGACACGAAGTTCTGGTCGCCCGAGAACGCCTTGATCGCCGCCGCCTGCCCGGCCGCGTCGCCGTCGAAGGTGAAGACCACCTCGCCGCGGAACTCCTCGTGGTCGGCCATGTAGCGGCGCAGCACCTTGGCGTGCTCGTCACCGAACGCCGTGCCGCACGACGCCACCGCGGTCTTCACTCCGGCCAGGTGGCAGGCCATCACGTCGGTGTAGCCCTCGACCACCACCGCCTGCGACGACCGGCCCATCTCGCGTCGGGCCAGGTCGATGCCGTAGAGCACCCGGCTCTTCTTGTAGATCGGTGTGTCCGAGGTGTTGAGGTACTTCGCCTCGATCCGGTCGTCGTCGAAGATCCGCCGCGCCCCGAACCCGATCGTCTCGCCGCTCGCTTCCCTGATCGGCCACAGCAGCCGCGCCCGGAACCGGTCGTACGGCGACCCGCCCCGCTGGCTCAGAGCCGCGAGACCGCCGCCGACCACCTCGTCGGCGCTGAAGCCGCGCGCCCGCAGGTGCTTGAACAGCGCCTCGCCCTCGCGCGGCGCGAACCCCAGCCCGAAGGTCTCCGCCGCCGCGGCGTCGAAGCCGCGCTCGGTGAGGAACTGCCGGGCCTGCGCCGCGTCGGGGGTCAGCAGCTGCTCGGCGTAGAACTCCTGCGCGACCCGGTGCGCCTCGATCAGCTTCCCCCGAGCCGGCCCCTTGGCCCGCTCCTCGTAGCCGTCGCCCTCCTCGCGCTTGAGCTCGACGCCGTACTTCTCCGCGAGCCGCTCGACGGTCTCCACGAAGGACAGCCCGTCCATCTTCATGACGAAGTCGATGACACCGCCGCCCTCGCCGCAACCGAAACAGTGGTAGAAACCGCGAGCGGTGTTGACGTTGAACGACGGGGTCTTCTCGTCGTGGAAGGGGCAGAGCCCCTTCATCGAGCCGCCGCCGGCGTTCTTGAGGGTGACGTACTGCGACACGACCTCGTCGATGGGAGCCTTCTCGCGCACCTCGGCGATGCTCTCCTCGCGGATCCGGCCTGCCACGCGCCACAGCCTACGGCGGGCTCAGTAGTCGCCGGTCATGATGTTCACAGGCTCCTCGCCGTTGGCGATGCGGTGCAGCTGGTCTCGGACCAGGCGGTACGCGCGGGGCCACATCGCGCTGCTCGAGCCGCCGACGTGCGGTGAGACCAGCAGCCCGGGGCAGTCCCAGAGCGGGTGGTCGGCGGGCAGCGGCTCCGGATCGACCACGTCCACCGCCGCACGCAGCCGCCCGGACGTCAGCTCGGCGACCAGGGCGGCGGTGTCGACGACCGCACCACGAGCCACGTTGACCAGCAGGGCCTCGTCCTTCATCGAGGCGAGGAACGACGCGTCGACCAGACCGCGGGTCTCGTCGGTGAGCGGCAGCACGAGGACCACGACGTCCGCGTCCGGCAGGAGCGCCGGCAGCTCCGTGATCGCGTGCACCCCGTCGCGGGCCGACCGCGCGACCCGGACCACCGAGCACTCGAACGGCACCAGCCGGGCCTCGACGGCGGCCCCGATCGCGCCGTACCCCACCAGCAGCACCGTCTTGTCCGCCAGCGCCGGGTGCCAGCCGGGCGTCCACTCGTGCCGGTCCTGGGCCCGCACGAACGCCGGCACGCCGCGCAGCGACGAGAGGACGAGCGTGAGCACCAGCTCGGCGGTCGAGGTGTCGTGGATGCCGCGCCCGCTGCACAGGGTGACGTCCGGCGGGACCGCGGGACGGATGTTGTCGACGCCGGCCGTGAGGGTCTGGACATAGCGCAGTGAGGTCATCCGCGGGATCACGTCGGCGACCTTCGGCCCGACGGCGTACGGCGTCACGTACACCTCGACGTCACCGACCGACTCGGGGACCGACTCCGTCGGGTCGACCACCTCGTAGGTGAACGACGACGGGCGGGTCGCCGAGCTCGGCCGGGTCGAACGGCAGCCAGACCAGCGTCATGCCCGCCAACCGCCCGTGACGCCGCTGCCCTGCCGCACCACCCGTTCGTGCCAGGTGACCGCGCTGGCGTCGGTGAGCGAGGCGACCTGGTCGATCACGACCCGCAGCCGGGCGGCGTCGTCCGGCGCGGCGTCCCAGTCGTCCGCGAACGCCCGCTCGAGCGAGGCCGGCGCGTGGGCGATCAGGGCCTCGACCAGCTCCGAGACCAGCTCGCGCTGCCGGATCATCAGCGCGACCCGGTCGTCGGCCTGCATCACGTAGAGGGCGGCGATCCCCTTGAGCACCGCCATCTCGGTGCGGGTCTGCTCGGGAACCACGAGGTCGGCGCGGTAGCGCACGAACGGCCCGTCGGCCGCCGCGAACGTGGCCTCCTGGGCGGCGCCGCAGAACCGGCCGATGAGGTCGCTGGTGAGGTTCTTCAGCGCGGCGAGGCTGCGCCTCGACCCGTCGTACGGCGCGTCCGGCCAGCTCTCGACCTCCGTGAGCGCGGACAGCGCCGCGTCCATGGCGTCGTCGTCCGCCTCGGGGAGGTACCAGGAGCGGACGGCGTCCCACACCGCCGGCCGGTCGAGCTTCGCCAGGTCGACCCGCTCCGCGACGACGCCGTCCTCGACGTCGTGCACGGAGTAGGCCACGTCATCGGCCAGGTCCATGATCTGCGCCTCGACGCACCGACGCGGCGCTGGCTCCGTCGAGGGGGGCGCACCCGAGCGGAGCCAGGTGAAGACCGGCAGGTCGTCGGTGTACACACCGAACTTGCGCGTCTCCGGCGACCGGGGCCACGGGTACTTGGTGCAGGCGTCCAGCGTCGCGCGGGTCAGGTTGAGTCCGACCGACGCCCCGGAGGCGTCCACGGTCTTGGCCTCGAGCCGGGTCAGCAGCCGCAGCGTCTGCGCGTTGCCCTCGAAGCCGCCGCACGGTCCGGCCAGCTCGTGCAGCGCGTGCTCGCCGTTGTGGCCGAACGGCGGGTGGCCGAGGTCGTGGGCCAGCGCGGCGGTCTCGGCGATGTCGGGCTGCGACCCGAGCGCCCGGGACAGGTCCCGGGCGACCTGGGCGACCTCGAGGCTGTGGGTGAGCCGGTTGCGGACGAAGTCGTCCATCTGCGGCCCGTGCACCTGGGTCTTGGCGGCCAGCCGCCGCGACGCGGCCGCGTGGACGACGCGGGCCCGGTCGCGCTCGTACGGCGTGCGCTCGGGCGCCTCCACCCGCTTGGGCGGCTCCTCGACGAGCCGCTCGCGGTCGTGGTCGTCGTACAGCTCCGTGCTGTCCATCGAGCGCGACTCTAGGTCAGCGGGTCAGTAGACCGACACGTGCACGTGGTCGTAGTGGTTGGCGGTCGCCGAGCCACGCGACGGCATCGACCGCCAGCCCTCGGAGGCGCGGACCGGCGTCCAGATGTGCTGGCGCCAGATCACGTCGAAGAGGTGCAGCTCGGACGCGTGGGCGCGGAGGAACTCCGCGATCGCGGTCCCCAGCTCGACGTCACTGGTCATGATGTCGAGCGCGCGGCCGCTGGAGTGCTCGCCGTGGTTGCTCCAGCCGCCGTACGACGTGATCTCGGGGAACGCGTTGCAGACCGAGCGGTAGACGAAGACGGCGCTGTCTGTCAGGCCGCTCTCGACGCCTCCGTCGGGGCAGGGATCCATCGAGAGACCGGCGCCGACACCGATCGGCTTGTCGTCGGAGAGATAGCCGTCGGTGACCCAGCGGGACTCGCCCTTGAGCACGATCTCGGTGCGGCCCCACATCTCACGACCGGTGACGACGACCTTCTTGCCGGCGTCCACCTCGCCCAGCAGCTTGGCCTTGTCGCCCGGCTGGTTCCAGATGTTGAGCTCGTCGGTGGTCCACTGCTGCTTCGTCGCGGCCTTGATCGCCGTCTTGATCGCGGCCTTGGACATGAACGCCGGAGGCGGCAGGTCTCGTGACGCGGTGGCCTTGACGCGGTTCTCGGAGCGGGTGATCGGCTCATCGCTGCGCTCGTCCGACGCGGCCAGGACCGAAGACGTGGCGAGCGGCGCCAGGTCGGAGGCGGCGGGGTCGGCGGCCACCACGCCGATGGTCACGGCGGATGCGGTCGCCAGGACGGCCAGCGGGCCGATGATGGCCTGGGCCTTGATCTTGCGGCGGGCTTCGGTGTCCCGCTTGTGGCGATGATCTGCCACAGCGCTGATCCTCTGCTGTCGGGTACACAGTCATGCGCCGGCCGAGATGGTGGCTCCGGCCGACGCGATTCACCAATCAACCACATCGGCACGAGGGCGGCCAATCCCCAGTCCGGGGGTTGGCGTGGCCCAGGTCACCCCGCCCGACGCGGTTGAGCGTCAACCCCCAGTGACCAAAGTGGCGCTCGTGTAACCGGGATCTCACCCGCCGGTTGTCTCGTTCGTGTCCTCGGTGAGGCCGTAGCCGGTGCCGTCGGTGTCGTCGAGCCAGTGCTCGGGCAGGGCGACCTTGTCGCGCGGGGAGCCCTGCCGGCCTCTGGGCGCGCCCAGCTCGGAGACCGGGAACGGCTCGGACCAGTCCAGCCGCGCGAGCAGCTCGTCCAGCTCGGCCAGCGACGTCACCATCGCGAGCGAGCGGCGCAGCTCGCCGCCGGCGGAGAACCCCTTGAGGTACCACGACACGTGCTTGCGGAACTCGATGCAGCCGCGCTCCTCCCCCAGGTGCTGGGCGAGCAGCTCGGTGTGCCGGCGCATCATGGCGGCCACCTCGCCGAGGTTCGGCAGCGTGGCGACCTGCTCGCCCGTCGAACGCCGCCGCGAGGTCGCGGAACAGCCACGGCCGGCCCAGGCAGCCGCGGCCGACGACGACGCCAGCGGCACCGGTCTCGGCGACCATCCGCAGCGCGTCGTCCGCCTCCCAGATGTCGCCGTTGCCGAGCACCGGGATGTCGACGTGGTCCACCAGGGCGCGGATCGCCGCCCAGTCCGCCGTTCCGGAGTAGGCCTGCGCGACGGTGCGCGCGTGCAGGGCGATCGCCGCGCAGCCCGACTCCTGAGCGATCCGGCCCGCGTCGAGGTAGGTGAGGTGGTCGTCGTCGATGCCCTTGCGGGTCTTCATCGTCACCGGCACGGCGTACGCCGAGGCCGCGGCCACGGCGTGCTCCAGGATCTCGCCGAGCAGCTTGCGCTTCCACGGGAGCGCGCCGCCGCCGCCCTTGCGGGTCACCTTGGGGACCGGGCAGCCGAAGTTGAGGTCCACGTGCGCGACGCCGTACTCCGCGCACAGGATCTCGGTGGCCTTGCCGACGTAGACCGGGTCGGTGCCGTAGAGCTGCACGGAGCGCACGTTCTCCAGCTCGTCGAAGACCAGCATGTCCAGGGTGTGCTTGTCCCTCTCGACCACGCCGCGGCTGGTGATCATCTCGCAGACGTAGAGGCCGGCCCCCTGCTCAGCACACAGCCGGCGGTACGCCGCGTTGGTGATCCCCGCCATCGGCGCGAGCACCACGGGCGTCGCCACCTGCAGCGGGCCGAGGGTGAGACCGGTCATGCCTCCATTGTGCCGATCGCGTCGAGCAGGAATCCGCTCGCAATCACGGTGAGTCGGTCGGCTGGTCGTCCCTGGTCGCCCTTGTCGCCCTTGCGCCCTTGTCCGGCTTCGGGGGCTTGGGCTTCTCGAGCTCGCCGGTCCAGGTGATCGGGTCGTACTCCTGGGTCGGCCGGAAGCTGACCGCGGTCAGGTCGCCCTTCTTGGGCGCGAGGAAGACCAGGCAGACCTTCGTCTTCTGGCCGGGCTTGAACTTCTTGGGGAACGAGCCGGGCTCGCACGGGGGGAACGCGCTGGCGAACGTCGTGGCCTCGACCAGGGTGTTGGTGCCGTCGACGATGTAGAGCGGGACCTTCTTGCCGCCCAGGTCCGTGTCGCCGCGGTTGGTGACCGTGGCGCGGACGAAGTAGGGGTTGGCCTTCTTCTGGCTCTCGTCGAGGTCCCAGCCGACGAACGACTTCTTGAACGACGTCTGCTCGAGCCGGCTGACCTTGATGTCGAGGACGCCCACCACGCCCTGGCGCAGCTCGTAGGCGACCGTCGCGGTGTCACCGACCTCGAGCTGGCTTCCCTCCGGGCTGAGCTCCACGCCCTCGGGGACCGGGAGCGACGACGCCGCGGACTCGCTCCCCGACGCAGACGCCGAGCCGGAGCCGCTGGCCGACCCGGACGCACCCACTTCGGGGTCCTTGTCGTCGTCCGAGCACCCGGAGAGCAGGGTCGCGGACGCGATCAGCACGACCGCGGCGAACCCCGCCCTCCTGAGCACCCGGCCATTGTGCCGGGACAAACGGGTCAGCAACCGACGAATCGCTCGGCGAAGTACGACGTGATGCCCGTCGATCGGCACCCGCTCCTGCGCCATCGTGTCGCGGGAGCGGACCGTGACCGCGTTGTCGTCGAGCGTCTCGAAGTCGACGGTCACGCAGTACGGCGTACCGATCTCGTCCTGGCGCCGGTAGCGGCGGCCGATCGCCCCCGAGTCGTCGAAGTCGACGTGCCAGCTCCTGCGCAGCTCCGTGGCCAGGTCGCGCGCCTTGGGCGAGAGGTCCGCGTTGCGGCTCAGCGGCAGCACGGCGACCTTGACCGGGGCGAGCCGGGGATCGAGCTTCAGCACGACGCGCTTGTCGACGCCGCCCTTGGTGTTGGGCGCCTCGTCCTCGTGGTAGGCGTCGACGAGGAACGTCATCAGGCTGCGCGAGAGGCCGCCGGCGGGCTCGATGACGTAGGGGTAGTAGCGCTCGTTGGCGGCCTGGTCGAAGTAGGACAGGTCCTGGCCGGAGTGCTTCGCGTGGGTCTGCAGGTCGAAGTCGGTGCGGTTGGCGATGCCCTCGAGCTCGCCCCACTCCGAGCCCTGGAAGCGGAAGCGGTACTCGATGTCGACGGTCCGGGTCGCGTAGTGGCTCAGCTTCTCCTGCGGGTGCTCGAAGTGGCGCAGGTTGTCAGGGTCGATGCCCAGGTCGGTGTACCAGCGGGTGCGCTCGTCGATCCAGTACTGGTGCCACTCGGCGTCCTCGCCCGGCTTGACGAAGAACTCCATCTCCATCTGCTCGAACTCACGCGTGCGGAAGATGAAGTTGCCCGGCGTGATCTCGTTGCGGAAGCTCTTGCCGATCTGGGCGATGCCGAACGGCGGCTTCATCCGCGAGCTGGTCACGACGTTGGCGAAGTTGATGAAGATGCCCTGCGCGGTCTCCGGGCGCAGGTAGTGCAGCCCGGACTCGTCCTCGACCACACCGAGGTAGGTCTTGAGCAGGCCGGAGAACTGGCGCGGCTCGGTCCAGGCGCCGCGGGTGCCGCAGTTGGGGCAGGCCACGGTCGAGAGGTCGACGTCGTCGGGGTTCTCGATCCCCTTCTTCTCCGCGACCTCCTCCTGCAGGTGGTCGGCGCGGAACCGCTTGTGGCAGGACTGGCACTCGGTGAGCGGGTCGGTGAAGGTGTCGACGTGGCCGCTGGCCTCCCACACCTGGCGCGGCAGGATGACCGAGGAGTCGAGCCCGACCATGTCGTCGCGCTGCTGCACCATCGCCTTCCACCACTGGCGCTTGATGTTCTCCTTGAGCTCGACGCCGAGCGGGCCGTAGTCCCAGGCCGACCTGGTGCCGCCGTAGATCTCACCGCAGGGGTAGACGAACCCCCGCCTCTTGGCGAGAGAGACGACGAGGTCGACGGCGGACGCTGGTGGCTTGGCCACGGTGGGACTCCCTGCTGGTCACGGCCGGCTGGCTGCCGGTCTGGCGTTTGTCGTCGGAACGAGCTGAACCTTCAGCCTAACGACCGAGTCGACTCGATATTGAGGACGGTCCCCGGCTCGACGACCTCGTAGCCGCTCGGCTCGTCGATCGCGCGGCTGAGCAGCGGCACCGCCTGCAGCTTCACGTCGTACGACGAGAGCGCGCGCCGGTAGGCGCCGACGTTGTCCCACCGCGTCGTGAGCACCCACAGCGTCGGGTCGTCGAGGTTGCGCCCGATCCGGCCGTCGACGTACCCCGGCCGCTCGGCGAGCACCGCGTGCGCTGCGGCCAGCTCGGCACGGAACGCCTCGCCGCCCTCGACGGGGACCCGGAACCTGCTCACCACCAGCACGACCGCCACGGTAGCGGTTGCGCAGTTGACAACGATTCTCAACTCGCTGAGAATCGTTCTCATGCGTCTGCTGCTCGTCACCACTCTGCTGCTGGTGGCGACGGGCTGCGCGGCGTTCTCCGACGACGCCGCGGCGGACGGGAAGGTCTCGGTGGCGGCGGCGTTCTACCCGCTGGCGTTCGTGGCGCAACGGGTCGGCGGGGACGACGTGGCCGTCACCAACCTGACCCAGCCGGGCAACGAGCCGCACGACCTGGAGCTCGACATCAAGACGACCGCCGAGGTCGCGGACGCCGACCTGGTCCTGCTCCTGCACGGGTTCCAGCCGGCCGTCGACGACGCCGTCGACGAGGTGGCCGAGGGCGACGTGCTCGACGTGGCGGACGTGGTCGACCTCAAGGACTCGACCGAGGACGCCGGCGAGAAGGACCCGCACTTCTGGCAGGACCCGGCGCGGATGGCGACGCTGACCGAGTCGGTCGCGGCGTCCCTGTCGAAGCTCGACCCGGACAACGCGGCGACGTACGACGCCAACGCGAAGGCCCTGGTCGCCGACCTCGACCAGCTCGGGAGCGACTACGAAGAGGGGCTGCAGGGCTGCGCGCGGGACACGATCGTCGTGTCGCACGACGCGTTCACCTACCTCGACCGGTTCGGCCTGAAGGTCGAGGGGATCGCCGGCCTCTCCCCCGACGCCGAGCCGACGCCGGCGGACCTGGCCCGGCTGCAGGAGCTGATCGACACGGACGGGATCACCACCGTGTTCTCCGAGCGGCTGGTCAGCCCGCGGTTGAGCGAGACCCTGGCCGACGACATGGGGATCACCACCGCGGTGCTCGACCCCATCGAGGGGCTGAGCGACGAGACGGCCGACGAGGACTACCTGTCCCTGATGCGCGAGAACCTGGCGGCCCTGGAAGAGGCGAACGGATGCCCCCGCACATGAGCGACACCGCACCCGTGCGGCTGACCGACGGCGCCGTCGCGATCGCCGGCCGTCCCGTCCTGCGCGGGATCGACCTGACCGTCGAGTCGGGCGAGTTCGTGGCGCTGATGGGCGCCAACGGCTCGGGCAAGTCGACGCTGGTGCGCGCCCTGACCGGGCTGCTGCCGCTGACGGCGGGATCGCTCGAGCTGTTCGGTACGCCGTTCGACGAGTTCACCGACTGGCGTCGGGTCGGCTTCGTCCCCCAGCGCGTGGGCGCGGGGTCCGGCGTACCGGCGTCGGTGTGGGAGGTCGTGGCGTCGGGCCGGCTGACCCACCGACGGCTGCTCCGCCCGCTCTCGAAGGCCGACCGACGCGCGATCGACGAGGCGCTCGCCGTGGTCGGGCTCGCCGACAGGGCCCGCGACGGTGTCTCCCAGCTCTCCGGCGGCCAGCAGCAGCGGACCCTGATCGCGCGCGCCCTCGCCGGTGAGCCCGAGCTGTTCTTCCTCGACGAACCCACCGCCGGCGTCGACCTGCCCAACCAGCTCACCCTCGCGACCTCGTTGGGCCGGCTCAAGGAGCGCGGCGCCACGATCGTGCTCGTCGCCCACGAGCTCGGCCCGCTGGGCGGGCTCGTGGACCGCTCCGTGGTGATGCGCGACGGACGGGTGGCGTACGACGGCGCGCCGCTCGCCGACCACGCCGTGCACCACCCGGACTTCGGCGAGCCGCACGCGCACCATCACCACCCCGACCCGGCCCGGCACGACCACGTGCCGCGGGTCGCCTCGCCGTTCGAGCCGTTCGGCCGCTCGGGAGGCGAGTGAGGATGGACCTGTTCACCTACGCCTTCATGCAGCGGGCCCTGATCGCCGCCGCCGTCACCGGTCTCGCCGCACCCGCGGTCGGCACCTACCTCGTCCAGCGCCGGCTGGCCCTGATGGGCGACGGCATCGGCCACGTCGCGGTCACCGGCGTCGCGCTGGGGCTGGTCACCGGCACCTCCCCCACCTGGACGGCGGTCGTCGTGGCGATCCTCGGCGCCGCCCTGATCGAGCTGATCCGCGAGCGCGGCCACAACAACGGCGACGTGGCGCTGGCGCTGCTGTTCTACGGCGGCCTGGCCGGCGGCGTGCTGCTGACCGGGATCGGCGGGCAGAGCGCGGCGCGGCTGCAGACCTACCTCTTCGGCTCGATCACCACGATCTCGGTGAACGACGTGCTGGCCACGATGGTGCTGGCGGCGGTCGTCGTCGTGGTCTGCGTCGGGCTGTCGCCGCAGCTGTTCGCGGTGGCCCAGGACCAGGAGTTCGCGCGCGTCGCCGGGCTGCGGGTCCGCGCGTACAACCTCCTCGTCGCGGTGCTCGCCGCGGTCAGCGTGACCGTGGCGATGCGGACCGTGGGGCTGCTGCTGGTCTCGGCGCTCATGGTGGTTCCGGTCGCGACGGCGCAACAGCTGACCCGCTCGTTCCGGACCACGCTCGCGGCCGCCATGGCGCTGGGCACGCTGGCGTCGGTCGGCGGGCTGGTCATCGCGGCGTTCGCGTCCTACGAAGCGCGGGTCGCGCCCGGTCCGACGATCGTGCTGCTGTCGCTCGCCGGCTTCGCGGTCACCTGGCCGCTCGGCGTGTGGCTGCGCCGACGGCAGCGGCTGCAGGCGCCGTTCCCCGCCATACCGCTGCAGCCGGTCGAGCACGAGCCCGCCGACGCACACGCCCACCAGCACGGGCCGGACTGCGGCCACAAGGCGGTCCGGCACGGCGACCACGTCGACTACGTCCACGACGGCCACCGCCACGCCGAGCACGGAGCGCACTATGACGAGCACTGAGGGCCCGCAGTCGGCGGCGATGCGCCCCACCAAGCAGCGGCTCGCGGTGGTCGAGGCCATGGACTCCTTCGACGACTTCCGCTCGGCCCAGGAGATCCACGACCTGCTGGGCCGGCGCGGCGACCCGGTCGGGCTGGCCACCGTCTACCGGACCTTGCAGCGGCTCGCCGACGCCGGTGAGGTGGACATGCTCCGCACCGAGGACGGCGAGGCGATCTACCGCCGCTGCTCCGACACCCATCACCACCACCTGGTCTGCCGCAGCTGCGGCCGGACCGTGGAGGTCGAGGGCCCGACCGTCGAGCGGTGGACCCGGGCGATCGCCGGAGAGCACGGCTTCTCCGAGGTGAGCCACACGCTGGAGATCTTCGGGACCTGTCCCGACTGCGGCTAGGTCTACTGGTCGGCTTCCGGCGACCTCGCCGTAGTGCACGAGCATCGCGCCCCAGGCGTCGGGGCCCTCGAAGGTCTCGTGCATCTTGGCCGCGTCGGCGCCGTACGCCTCGAGGTCACGGTGCTCCAGCTCGACCAGGGTGCGGCCGTCGTCGGTCGGGGTGAACCGCACCTCGATGGTCGTCACGAGGTCGTCGTGGAAGGCCCAGTCGGCGCCGATCTGCCAGGTGACGGTGAAGCCGTGCGGCGGGTCGTACGCCGTGACCACTCCGGTCTCCGTCTCGGAGCCGTCGGTGTGCTTGGTGTACCAGCGCCCGCCCACGAACGGCTCGACGACGACCTGCTCGATCGGGGCCTCGCCGATGTGGTGGCCGGCGGGCCACCACGACGTCATCTCGTCGGCGAAGACCTCGAAGGCAGCGCTTCTGGTCGAGCGCCCACGGAGACGCTCACGCGGACGGGCTGGATGGTCTGCGGTCATCGGTCCTTCTCCTTCAGTGTGCTGTTGGGCTGCTCTTCGGCGTACTGCTCTTCGGCGTACTGGGCGAACGCGACCATGGCCTTCTTCCAGAACCGGTCGAGGTAGGCGCGGACCGGGGCCAGTCCGGCCGGGTCCACGCGGTAGACCCGTCGGGTCCCCTCCTGCCGGTCCACCACGAGCCCGACCTCCTTGAGCACCTTGAGGTGCTGGGAGACCGCCGGCCGGCTGACCGGCAGCAGCGCGGCGAGCTCGCCCACGGGCTGCGGTCCCTCCAGGAGCAGGTCGAGGATCGCCTGCCGGGTCGGGTCGCCGAGGGCGGTGAGGATGGTCTGTGCGTTCGTCATGACTTACCGTAAGTTACTACTAACGGTAAGTCGTCGTCAACCGTTCCGCTCAGACGGCGACGACAGGGGCGTCGTCGTGGGCCAGGACCTCCGCGGGTACGTCGAGCGGAAGCCGGATCCGGAAGGTCGAGCCGCGGCCCTCCTCGCTCTCGACCTCGATCCGGCCACCGTGGCTGTCCACGATCGCCTTGGAGATGCTCAGCCCCAGGCCGATGCCCTGGATCGAACGTCGAGAGGCGTGCCGGGTGCGGAAGAACCTGCTGAAGACGTGGCTGCGGTCGCGCACGCTGATCCCGATGCCGGTGTCGGTGACGACCAGCTCGACCCGGTCATGGGTGACCGAGAGGTCCACCTCGACCCGGCCGCCGGCCGGCGTGTACTTGACGGCGTTCGAGAGCAGGTTGTCGATGACCTGCGCGAACCGCTGGGGGTCGACCATCGCGATGAGGCGCTGCGGCACCTGACTGGTCAGGGTCAGCCCGGCGGCCTCCACCGCGGGGCGGACGGCCTCGAGCGAATGCCGGACCAGCGCAGCGATGTCGGTGCGCTCGCGCTCCAGGTGCACGAGGCCGCGCTCGACCTGGGCCGTCTGGAGCAGGTCGGCGACCAGCCGGTCGAGGCGGTCGACGTTCCGCTCGACGACGCCGAGCTGGTGCCGGACCTCGTCGGGCAGGTCGTCGCGCTCGAGGACCAGGCTGGTGAACCCGTGGATCGAGGTGAGCGGTGTGCGCAGCTCGTGGGAGACCGAGGCGACGAACTCCTCCTTCACCTCGAGCGCCCGCATGAAGTCGGTGACGTCCTTGTAGGCGAGGGCGGCGCCGGCGAACTTGCCACTCTCCTCGCGCACGACGCGCGAGGAGACCGACAGCGCCCGCCGGGTGAGCGCGTCCGAGCCGACCCAGATCAGCTGGTCGTCGAACTCCTCACCCTGGGTGGCACGGTACGTCGGCATGTCCTCGTGCTGGACGAACGTCTCGCCGTCCTCGTGGAAGACGTCGCCGAGCTGGCCGGCCTGGCCGCTGTGACCGGCCGGGAAGGCGAGCCGCATGAAGTCGTGGTGGCGGCGGTTCATGGTCAGGTAGCGGCCGTTGCCGTCGAGCAGCACCAGGCCGACGTCGACGGTGTCGAGGATGGCCTCTCCGACCCGACGCTGGAGCTCGATCACCTCCTGCCCACCCCGCACCCGCTGGATGACGTTGGCGATCGCGAGCGAGACGGTCACTGCGATGACGGTGGTCGTGATCGAGCGGGAGATGGTGACCCCGCTCACGCCCAGGTAGACCAGGCCGGGCACCATCACCAGCAGCACGGTGGACACGCCGGTGATGACCGCGCCGCGGATGCCGTAGACGAACCCGAGCCACAGCGCAGGGATGACGACGAGCAGCGCCGAGCCGCCCATGGGGTCGAGCCGGCTGAGCCCCACCAGCCCGATGTCGAAGATGAGCAGGGCCAGCCGGCACCACTCGGGGGTGCGCGTCCAGGGCACCGCGAGGGTGACCACCCAGGCCACCGGGACGAGCACCAGCCCGATCATCGGACCGGTGCGCAGCTCGACGTCGCCGGCGACTCGCAGCGCCATGTCGAGCAGGAACAGCACGCTGAAGCCGAGCTGGAGCAGCCGTGGGTCGCGCGGCTCCAGCCACAGACGGCGGAGCTCCTCCCGCAGGCGTGCTCTCACGGTGGAAACAGTGTCAGAGCCGCATCATCTGCGAGGGCGAATCACGCTTTCCCGTAGCGGCGGTTGCGCGCGGCGTACACCTCGATGGCGGCCCACAGGTCCCTCCGGTCGACGTCCGGCCACAGCACGTCGGTGAAGACGAGCTCGCTGTAGGCCGCCTGCCACAGCATGAAGTTCGAGAGCCGCTGCTCCCCCGAGGTCCGCCAGACCATGTCGGCATCGGACTGCTCGGGCACGTAGAGGTGCCGGGCCACCGTGCGCTCGTCGATCTTGTCGGGGTTGAGCCGGCCGGCGGCGACCTCACGGGCGATGGACCGCATCGTGTCCGCGATCTCGGCGCGGCCGCCGTAGTTGACGCACATGGTCAGCGTCAGGACGTCGTTGTCCTTGGTCAGCTCCTCGGCGACCTGCAGCTCCTTGATCACCGACCGCCACAGGCGCGGGGCCCGGCCCGCCCAGCGGACCTTGCACGCCGAGCTCGTGCATCTCGTCGCGGCGCCGGCGGATCACGTCCCGGTTGAACCCCATGAGGAAGCGGACCTCGTCGGGCGAGCGGGTCCAGTTCTCGGTCGAGAAGGCGTACGCCGAGATCGCTCGCACGCCGACCTCGATGGCGCCCTCGACGACGTCGAACAGCGAGGACTCCCCCGCCTCGTGGCCCTTGGTGCGCGGCAGCCCCTGCTGCTTGGCCCAGCGGCCGTTGCCGTCCATGACGATCGCGACGTGCCGCGGCACCACCTCCTTGGGGAGCTGCGGCGGCCGCGCCCCGGACGGGTGCGGGCGTCGGCTGGCGGACGGTACGGCGCACGGCCTACCTCTCCACGTAGGCCAGCGAGCGGAGCCCGCGCTCGAGGTGCCAGGCGAGGAACGCCGCGACCAGGCCGCTGGCCTCCTTGAGGTGGCGCGGGTCGGTGGCCTCGACGACCGGCCAGTCGCCGGCCAGCAGCGCGCCGAGCACGGTGATCGTCTCCGGCGCCGGGCTGGCCGAGCCGGGGACCCGACAGGTGGTGCAGAGCATCCCGCCGTACGACGGGTTGAACCAGCGGTGCTGGCCAAGATCAGGGGGTTCGAGGCCGCAGCGGGCGCAATGCTCGAACGACGGCGCGTAGCCGGCCACGGCCAGCGAGCGCAGCAGGTAGGAGTCGAGCACCTGGCTGGGCCGGCGGTCTCCGCCGACCATGGCCCGCAGGCCGCCCACCAGCAGCAGGAACTGCTGGGTGGAGGGCTCCTTCTCCTCGGTGACCAGGCGCTCGGCGGTCTCGAGCATCACCGTGCCCGCGGTGTAGCGCTCGTAGTCGGCGCCCAGCGGTGCCGCGAACGCATCCTGGGTCTCGGCCTGGGTGACGATGTCGAGGTTGCGCCCCTCGGCGAGCTGGACGTCGACGTGGGTGAACGGCTCGAGCCGCGAGCCGAACTTCGACGTGGTCCGCCGCACCCCCTTGGCCACCGCGCGCACCCGCCCGTTCTCGCGGGTCAGCAGGGTGATGA
The DNA here is from genome assembly GCA_963734355.1 of uncultured Actinomycetota bacterium. Classification (GTDB taxonomy): domain Bacteria; phylum Actinomycetota; class Actinomycetes; order Propionibacteriales; family Nocardioidaceae; genus Nocardioides. Next base: position 9,748 of record CAVTHU010000052.1, on the reverse strand, counting down.
TGCGATCTGCTTCACCCAGCTTGTGGGTGCGCAGCACGATCGCCTCGTCTCGATAGAGAGGCACATGCCCAGTCTGCCGGGTCTAGCGGACAGTCCGGCGGCGGCGCGTCGGCTGCGCCCACACCTCCTGGGCGAACTCGGCGGCCTCGTGGTTGAGCCGCTCGGGCCAGAACCGCCACTCGAGGATGCTCCTGGCGCGGACGAACCGCGCGTTGGGCAGCTCCTCGGCCAGCATCGCGGCGTCGGCGGCCGGGTGGATCGGGTCGGCGGGATGGCCGACCACCAGCGCCGGCGCGGTGATCTGGCGGCGGCGCCTGGCGGGTGGAGCGACCCGGCCGAAGAACAGCCCGTGCACCACCGCCGCGACCGACTCGGACCGCTGGTCGAGGGTGTCGAGGGCGATCCCCACCCAGAACGGCACGACTCCCCGCGGGATCGGGCGGGTGACCGCGCGCAGCCCGTCCACCGTGAACGGCAGGAACCGGGCCGCGAACATCAGCGGCGCGAAGGCGAGGATCCCGGCCTCCACCGCGTTGTCCAGGACCGGCATCTCGGCCAGCAACCCGCGCACCCGCTCGGGCGCCAGGTCGGCGACCTCGAGCGCGACGTTCGCACCGAGCGACGTACCGCCGACGATCGCCTCGGTGGCTCCCAGGTGGTCGAGCAGCGCCACGACCTGCTCGGCGAAGGCCGTCATCGAGTAGACGAGCGGGTCCGCGGGGCGGTCCGAGCGACCGTGCCCCAGCAGGTCGAGGGTGACCACGTGCAGCCCCTCGGCGGCCAGCGCCCGGGCCAGCGGCTGGTGCATCCTGCGCGGCATCAGCTGTGCGTGCAGGAGGACCACCCACTGATCTCCGGCGCCGTACTCGGTGTACTCCAGCCGGTCCCGTCCCGACCCGGCGTCCACGAAGAACTGGCCGATGCGCTCGGAGACCAACATTCCGCCAGCCTAGGGCGAGACGGTGTCGAAATCGAGCGCGGGACAGGTGTGGTGCCCGAGACTGGTGGGGTGACACCCCACGCCGATCGACCCCTCGGCTGGGCAGCCTCGGCCGCCTTGCTCGCAGGGGTCGTGGCCGCCGGTGCCGTCGCGGTTCATTTCGCGCCCGACGGCCAGGCGGTCGCGACGTTCTGGCCGGCGGCCGGGCTGGGGCTGATCCTGCTCGCACTCACCCCGATACGCCGGTGGCTGGTCCTGGCCCCCTTGCTGGCCCTCGCGACCGCGGCCGGTGACGTCATCGCCGACCGGGGCGTGCGGCTCGCCGTCACGCACGGCGTGGTCGAGGCGATCGCTCTGGTCATCGGAGCGCTGCTGGTCACCCACGCCGGCCGGATCAGGCCGCGGCTGATCGACCAGGAGGACTTCGTCCGCCTGTTCGGTGCGGCCGTGGTCAGCGGCGGCATGCTCGTCCTCGGCGGGGCGACCGCCTCCCGGCTGGTCACCCTCGAGCCGCTGGGGGTGTCGCTCGCGACCACGTTCGCCGCGCACGTCGCCGCGGTGCTGCTGCTCTTCCCGCTCGCCGTCGTCACCGAGAACCCCTGGACGGGCGGCAGGTTCGAGCTCCTGGCGCAGATCGCGCTGCTCTCCGCGGCGAGTGTGCTCACCTTCGTGTCCGGCGCCAGCCCCACGCTGACCTTCGCACCGGTGCTGTTCCTGGCCTGGGCGGCGCTCCGCTTCGACCTGCGGGTCGCCTGCGCCGAGCTGGTGCTGGTCGGCATCTTCGTGACCGCGCAGACGGTCGGCGGCATCGGTCCGTTCGTCGAGGCCGTGGACACCGACCGGGTCAGCTCCCTGGCGGCTGCCGTGCTGACGCAGGGCTACCTGGCCGGCGCCGCGCTGCTGGTGCTGCCGCTCGGTATCGCCGTCCAGCGCAACACGATCCTGCTCGACCGGATCACCGCTGACGGCAAGCTGTTCCGCCGCAACTTCACCGAGTCGCTGGTCGGCATGGCGTTCCTCGAGCCCGACGCGACCGGGCGCGACCTGGTCATCGTCGACCTCAACGAGACGGCCCTCGGCATCCTCGGCGGCCGCGAGGAGTCGCTGCTGGGGCTGCGGGTCAGCGAGGTGATCGACGTCGGGCCGGACTACCAGGCGGCGCTGCCCAAGCTGATCGCCGGGTCCGTCGACGGCTGGCGGGTCGAGGGGCCGCTCACCTTCGCCCGCTCCGGCCAGGTGACGCTCCAGATCTCCTCGCTCGGCGAGAGCGGCGACGAGCCGTTCTTCGCCGCGCAGCTGCTCGACGTCACCGCGGAGTACGACGCTCGGCACGGCCTCGAGGCGGCTCAGACGCTCACCAACGCGACCCTGGACACCACCAACTGCATCATCATGGTGACGAACCTCGAGGGCACCGTGGTCCGGGTCAACCAGGCCACGTCGACGATCACCGGCTACAGCGAGGCGGAGGTGCTCGGCCGCAAGGTCTGGGAGACCGGCATCACCCCCTCCGAGGCCGATGACGTCGAGGCGCTGATCATGTGGCCGAACCGCTCCGGCGTACCGATCGTGCGGGAGTCGGACTCGATCACCAAGAACGGGGAGAAGCTCCGCATCGTCTGGAACACCAACATCGTGCGTGACGAGCACCGGAACCCGATGTACGCCGTCATGACCGGCATCGACGTCACCGCCGAGCGGACCACGGCCGGGCTGGTGAACCACCTGATGGAGGCCTCGCTGACCACGGCCATCGTCGGCATCGACACTGCCGGCCGGGTCTCGGTGGCCAACTCCGGCATCCAGCACCTGCTCGGCTACGAGCGCGACGAGCTGGTCGGCGAGCCGTTCCACCGGCTGCTCAAGGCCTCCGAGCTGCTCGAGCGGACCGGCGCGGACACCCTCGACGAGGCGTTCGACATCCTGGTCCGCGGCCTCGGCCGGGACGGCGAGACCCGCGCCCGGGACTGGACCTGGATGACCAAGGGCGGCGGCGAGCAGCTGGTCTCGATGACGCTCTCGGTCGCGCAGGACGCGTTCGCCGCCCAGAGCGGCTACCTGTGCGTGGCCCGCGACGTCACCGAGCAGCGGCACAGCCAGGAGATGCTGATCGCCGCGCTCGACAAGGAGCGCACCGCGGTCGAGCGGCTGCGCTCCCTCGACCAGGCCAAGAACGAGTTCGTGTCGACGGTCTCCCACGAGCTCCGGACACCTGTCACGAGCATCGTCGGCTACACCGAGATGATGAGCGACGGGACGATCGTCGAGCCGCTGCCCGACCAGATTCCGCTGCTGGAGACGATCAACCGGAACGGCCAGCGGCTGATCTCGATGATCAACGACCTGCTGATGCTCTCCGGCCTCGACTCCGAGACCGTCCACTGGCGCCACGACCCGGTCGACCTGGCCGCCACCATCGGCCCGATCGAGGAGGCCATCCGGCCGCTCCTCAACGGCCGCCACCTCACCCTCGAGGTCGACCGGCCCGGCATCCCCGTCCCGGTCCTCGGCGACCGCGCCCAGCTCGAGCGGGTGATGATCAACCTGCTCTCGAACGCCGTGAAGTTCACCGAGGACGACGGCACCGTCGGCTTCGGCGTCGACGTCGTCGACGACCACGCCGTCATCACCGTCCGCGACACCGGCATCGGCATCCCCACCGACGAGCAGGGCGACCTGTTCCAGCGGTTCTTCCGCTCGTCGACCGCCCAGGTCCGCCAGATCCAGGGCACCGGCCTCGGCCTCTCCATCGTGGCCGCGATCGTCTCCGGCCACGGCGGAACCATCGAGGTGAAGTCGGGTCATCTGCAGGGCTCGACGTTCACGGTGAAGCTGCCCCTGGCCCGGAGCGAGCGGCTGACGCACGCCGGGTGAGCTGCCGGCGCCGACCAGGCTGAGGTCCGTGGTTGCCGCTGGCGGTGTGGCTGCACCTGCGCGGAGGTTGAGGAGGTCGCGCAGCGACCGTCTCGAAACCTCCGCAGCCCACGCTGGAAGCCACTTTCCGTCCACAGCGAGGCTTCGGAATCCCTTGTCCACAGGGTGATTCCGGGCGGGCACGGGGGTCGGCGTGCGGTGCTGGAATAGGTCCATGACAGCGATCGCCCACCAGCCGCACCCGGTCACCCGGGTGCTCGCCGGCGTGCGCGATCAGCTCACCGCGGCGGTCCGGCGGATCCCGGTGTGGTCGATGGACGCCACCGACACCACCACAGCTATCGCCGAGGTCCAGGCCGCCGAGGCGCAGCTGGCCGCGCTGAAGTCCCAGCTCCTCGCCCACGCCGACCGGATCGACATCGCCGGCAACACCGGCGCCACCTCGACCGCCAACTGGCACGCGTCACCGACCCGCACCACCCGCCCCGCACGCGCACCGGGCGATGCGGCTCGCCACGGGCCTCGACGGCCACGACGCCACCCGGGCCGCGCTCGCCGAGGGCCGGGTCCACGTCGAGCAGGCCGAGGCCATCCTCCGCGCCCTGACCGAGCTCCCCGACGACCTCGACCCCGACATCACCCTCAAGGCCGAGCAGCACCTGCTCGCACTCGCCGCCGACCACGACGCCAAAGCCCTCAAGCACCTGGGCCGGCACATCCTCGAGGTCGCCTCCCCCGACGCCGCCGACGCCCACGAAGCCAAACTGCTGGAGACGGAAGAGCGCGACGCCGCCGACCGCGACCCGGCTGACGATGTGGGACGACGGCCACGGCAAGGTCCACGGCCGGTTCACCCTCGACGCCCTGACCGGCGCCATGCTCAAGAAGGCCCTCCACGCCTACGCGGCCCCCAAACACCGCGCCTCCCAAGGACCCCTCGGGGAACGACGGCCGACCCCGCAGCGGCTCGGACAAGCCTTCACCGAGTAATCCAGCGCTACCCCACCAAGCGCCTCCCCCAAGCCGGCGGCCTCAACGCCACCGTCGTGGTGATGATGCCCCTCGAGACCCTGATGGGCGGACTCAAGGCCGCCGGACTCGACACCGGCGAAACCATCTCCCCCGGCCAGGCCCGCCGGCTGGCCTGCGAAGCCCGGATCATCCCCGCCGTCCTCAACGGCAACTCCCAGGTCCTCGACCTCGGCCGCGGCAAACGGCTCGACAGCGAAGCCCAAAGAATCGTCAAGACCATCGAAGCCGGCGGCTGCCAGGTCGACGGCTGCGACGCCCCACCCGGCATGACCCACCTGCACCACAACAAACGCTGGGCCGACGGCGGCAACACCAACATCGACGACCTCATCATGATCTGCCCCCGGCACCACTCCCGCGCCCACGACCAGCGCTACGACATGACCAGGCTCCCCACCGGCAAGTACACCTTCCACCGACGCACGTAAGCCGGGCTGGAGCAACGAACTCCACCCAGCTAGCCGACTCGCTCTCCTGCTACACCAGGTGTCGAGCACTCAGATGCGGGTGGGCGTGCGTCACTTCGCCCAGAAAGGGCTATGAAGTTCGGACCGTCCAGTGATCGCGTTCCCCAAGATGTCCCTTCCCCGGCAACTTCACTCGGACGGATCAACCGGGATTCCGCCTGTCCGCTGGGCTTGAGGAGCAGGACGTTCGCCGCACGGGGTTGGGGATGCGACGACCTCCAACGGTCGAGTACGCGCACGCCGTCCTCGGGCTCGGTGTCCTCAGTGCCCCACCCGCAGGGGCCGATGCTCGACGTCAGGAGGCGGAGAGCAAGCCCACTGCTCTGAGGATCGCCGGCACGATGATGAGGACACTCCCCAGCACGAGGGGCGCCCCGCAGGCACCGATCACCTTGATGCGGGTGCCCAGCCCAGCCCGGCGCGTGTGGGAGGTCGCGAGGATGCCGAACCCCGCGGCCGCCAGCATGAAGGCAAGCACGTACGCGACAGACCGGGCGTCGACTTGGTCGGCGTCACCGGCAATACCGGCGAGCATGACGAATGCCTGGGTGATGCTGCCGACGACGTACACCGTGAGGGTGGCAAATGCTGCCCAGAGCAGTGTCCCGACGGTCCGGGGTGCGACGAGACGCGCCTGGACGGCCAGGACGGCCAGGATCAACCCCAACAGCTTGAGGACCGTCACGAACCAGATCACCACCGAGAACGCCGTCTTGTCGTCGGCGTACCGCCCGGTTCCGAAGTAGTCGGTCAGCTCGAACCAGACGCTGATCGCGGCGAAGCCAGCGCACCACAGCGCCACGAGGACGCCGACCGCAACGAGGGCCCGGCCGGGCACCTCGACATGCTGGTGACCAGCGATCCGCCCGCCTGCGGTCCTGGACTCGGTCTGGGTCATAGAGCACTTCCACGTGGATGAAATCGAAGCCTGCGATTGCGTCTCTCGGAGACCCCGTTTGCAGACGCTTGTCTGTGCGTGTCGATGTCGGCCCCCGGCCGACGCGTGGCCGCGAAGTCGGCTTCGCGCCGGACGAGGACACCGATCACCGCAGCTGTCACACCTGGAGGCCTTGGCGCCAGGTGGAATGTGCTGGGTGCCAACCCAGTTCGCGCTTGGCCTTGGCGTTGGATGCGCCGCGCAGTTCGGTCATGAGCACGACGCCGGCCGGTCCGGCGGCCAGCCGTCCGATGAACCGCGGTACGCGCATCGGCTTCTTGGCGCCGAGCATCGCGGCCAGTTCCGGCAGCCATTCGGCGACCGGGGCGGGCTCGTCATCGACGATGTTGTAGACACCGCGGCCACCGTTCTCCACGGCTGCGACCGTGGCCTCGGCGGCGTCGGCGATGTGGACGAACGACCACACCCCGCCGCCGTCGCCGACGACCGGGAACTTGCGCTTGCGGATCATCTCGAACTGCTCCGACCCTGGCGCCATGGACGTGCCGGGTCCGTAGAAGGCGCCGTAGCGCAGCACGATCCCTTCGGTCCAGTCGGCGCCGAGCACGGCCTTCTCCAAGTACTCGACCGCGGCGATCATCGCGGCCATCGGGCGGATCGGTGACGGATCCAGGGGGTCCTGTTCGGTCTTGACCGGCCCGCCGGTCCGGGCGTATGTGAAACCGCCGTTGCTCTGGGCGACGAACCGTCGTACTCCTACGGCACGTGCGGCCTCGAGCAGGTTGTCGGTCCCCTCCCGCCGCAGCCGGTTGGTAGCTGCGAAGCTGCGCTCCATGTGGCGGGGGTCGACGTGCCCGATGGCGGTCAGCTGGTGGACGACCACCTCCGGCGCCGCCTGGCGCACGGCGGCCTCGACCGCTGCGCGATCGAGCGCATCGGCGATGACCGGCACCGCGCCCAGCTTCGACACCTTGGCCTTGTCCGACTCCCTGCGGATCATGGCGAACACCTCGTGTCCCGCCTCGACCAGACGTGGCACCAGCTGCTTACCCATCGCTCCAGTCGCTCCTGCAACCAGCACTCTCATCGTCAACTCCTGTTCGGTTCGGTTCCGGATGTATCACCTGAACCGGACAGTCCGTCGTTTCCTGACAGGAGCCAGACGTGGTACACGTCACATCACAAGCAGGGGTTCCCCGTGGTCGGCCGCCGCCCATTGGTCGGTCGCGCGTTCGAGCTTGTCGGGGTTTGCCTGGGTACGGCAGGCAGCGATGCCCTCGGCGGTGACCTCCAGGCACATGATGGCGACGACCCGGCCTTCCACGACGGCCACTACGGCGGGTTCGCCATTGGCGGTCCAGGCGTATATCTCGGGCGAGCCGCCGACGATGGCGCGCTTGGCCTCAGCCGGCCTGAACATGCCCCACACGAACTTCGCGACCGCGACGGCTCCCTCGAACGCCTTGGTGCGTGCCGGAACCTTCCCTCCGCCGTCGCCGATGGCGATGGCGTCCTTGGTGAGCAGGCGTACGAGCTCATCGGTCTGGCCGCTGGTGGCGGCCGCGAGGAACTCCTCGACGATCCGCTGGGCGGCGGCCTTGTCGATGTCGGGGCGGGCCCTGGCGTACGCGACATGCTTCTTGGCACGGTGAAGGATCTGCTGGCTGGCGGCCTCGGTGATGTCGAGGATTTCGGCGATCTCCCGGTGCGGGTAGTCGAAGGCCTCCCGCAGCACGTACACGGCCCGCTCGTTGGGGGACAGCCGCTCCATGAGGGTGAGGACCGCGTACGAGACCGCTTCGCGCTGCTCAGCGGTGTCGGCCGGGCCGAGCATCGGGTCCCCGGCGAGCAGCGGCTCGGGGAGCCATCGGCCCACGTAGGTCTCGCGCCGTGCCCGCGCGGAAGTGAGCTGGTTGAGGCACAGGTTGGTGAGGACCTTCGTCAGCCAAGCCTCGGGGACCTCGACGCGGTCGACGTCGGCGGCGTGCCAGCGCAGGAACGTCTCCTGCACGACGTCCTGTGCCTCGTCCGCGGAGCCGAGGAGACGGTAGGCGATGGCCTCCAGACGCGGCCTCGATCGCTCGAACCGGTCGACGTCGCCCCCTGTCAAAGGCACGACCTGATCGTATCCATGTGCTGACCGCGGCGTGACCGCAAGAGGATCTGCTTCGGGCGTCCGCGGGGGTGTGACCTGCGTCCTTCCGCCGCGCAGGAAGCGCGCCGCACCGTCCGTACTGGCCTTCCTCCGGTCGCGACTCAATGCCGCATGATGGGTCGAGCGTCGCGCCAATCAAGCCCGCCACGATAGGAGAATCCATGGACGCGCCGGGGTATCACTCAAGGCCGGTGGGTGCGTGGGTGGTCTTCTTCATATTCGGTGTGATGTTAGTTGTCGATGGCCTCTACCTTGTCGCGCTGCCATCGGTTGATCCCGATCACTGGAAGTCCTACACGTCAGATCCAGATGTGGTGACGTATCTGGCAGAAGACTTCCGGTCCACAGGCGGGATGACCGTGGCGTTCGGCGTGTTGACGGCGCTTACTGCGGCCCGCTGGTTCCGAGCCGGTGACAGGTGGGCGTGGTACGCCTTCTGGACCTTCCCGCTGCTGTTCGGCTGGGAGATGGCGACCACCTGGGCGGTCGCACTGTGGTTCCTGCTCCTTTTGGTGGCGCTGGCCGCTCTCATCGCGTCATACAGACGCTTTTTCCCGTCGTAAGCGACGTAGCCGCCGCACCACCCGCAATGGTGGGGGTGCAGCTGACTGCGAGCGCCTCGAAGAATTCCCTGGGAAACGCCTTGGGCATGGTGCACATCCTTCCAGCGCCGACACATCGACGCAGATCAGATCTCACCTATCCGTGCAGCAGACCCATGCATCATTCGCCGCCCTCGGCGGCACCAGCCCCACTCAGGGCCTCGTCCGGCCGGGCCGACCGTCACCGTCCTACCCGAGGAGCGACCCCGCTACCAACAGCGCACTCTATAGGCTGGTGCTGGTGTGCGTGCGCTACCGCCAGGCCACCCGCAACTACGTCGAAACGCCGCACCAGCGATCGAGCCCATGGTGTGTCCGAGTTGCCGGCGCGTGTACCCCGCCCTGACCATGCACGGCACCGGATCAGGCACCCACCGCGGGAGCGGCTTGGCGTGCTGCGATCGCGGCGCCGACGGCCCTTGCTTTCGTCTCGGCGGCCACCCGATGCGCCGTCACTGCGGTCAAGCCCTGGAGCTCGTGGGCAGCAGCAGCTACCTCGGTCTCAAACTCGATGTCGGCGGCAGAAACGGTCATCGCCACCCGAGCGGCTGCCGAGGCCACAGCGCCCGCTACCGACGCGGCCACCACAGTCGTCTCCTCCGCTGTCGCGTCGGCGGCGGCCCCGCAGATGGATGAGCGGTCACGCCGGTGCCCGGGCGTCCACCGGACGCACTCTCATGCCGCTGTCGGCTCCGCCGGACCATGCCGCTGTGCGGGCGGAGCCCGAACATGCCGCGAACTGCGCGGTCGTGCCGGATGAGCGTGCCCTTTCTCAACCTC
>CAVTHU010000051.1:0-288489 GCA_963734355.1 uncultured Actinomycetota bacterium | reverse complement strand
TCGAGTGAGCACACGGACGGCCCCCCACCACGTCCAGCTGAACCACACCCGACGCGCGGCGACCAGCATGTTGGCGCTGGCTCTCGCCGTGGTCGTGGCACTCGGTGCCGTCGGAGCGATGGCACCGAGCAACGCCGCGGCGTCGACCGCTGCCGACCTCGAGTGCCTCGGGGCCACCGCGACCATCGTCGGGACCCCCGCGGACGACGTCATCCGTGGCACCAACGGTCGCGACGTGATCGTGGCCGGGCGAGGCGACGACCGGATCAACGGGCGGGGCGGCGACGACCTGATCTGCGGTCGGTCGGGTGACGACAAGATCCTCGGCGGCAACGGCGACGACCGGGTGCTCGGCTGGCGGGGCGAGGACCTGATCTCGGGCGGGTCGGGCAACGACCGGCTGCTCGGCGGTCTTCAGGCCGACAAGATCCTCGGGGGTGCTGGAGACGACGTCCTCGTCGGCGGCGCCGCCAGCGACGAGTCCGACGGCGGCCCGGGCATCAACCACCTCGTCCAGTGCGAGGTCACCCCGAACGAGGCGCCCACCGACCTCACGCTGGCTCCGACGGCCGTCCCCGAGAACGAGCCCGCCGGTACGACGGTCGGCACGCTGTGCGCGGTCGACCCCGACGCCGGTGACACCCACGCCTTCTCCCTGGTGTCCGGCACCGGCGCGAGCCGACAACGGCTGGTTCGCGATCAGCGGCGCCTCCTCGGACCGCCGAGTCTCGACCACGAGGCGAAGCCGACCGGTCGATCCGGGTCCGCGCCACGGACGCCGCGGCACCGTCTCGCCGAGAAGTCGTTCACGATCACCGTGACCGACGTCGACGACCCGCCGGTCGCCGTCAACGACACCAAGACCGTCACGGAGGACGCCACGGCGACGGCCATCGACGTCCTGGCCAACGACACCGACGCCGACGGCGGCCCGAAGACCATCGCCCGGTGACCCAGCCCGACCAACGGCACCGTGCGATCACCGGTGGCGGCACCGGGGACTACACGCCCGACGCGAACTACTGCAACGACGGCACCGCCACCGACACCTTCACCTACACGCTGAACGGCGGCGACACCGCGACCGTCTCGGTGACCGTCACCTGCGTCGACGACGCACCGGTCGCGGTCGACGACGCGCAGACCACCGCCGAGGACGACCCGGCGCACCGCCATCGACGTGCTCGCCAACGACACCGACGTCGACGGCGGCCCGAAGAGCATCGCATCGGTCACCCAGCCCGCCAACGGCACCGTCGTCATCACCGGCGGCGGCAGCGGGCTGACCTACCCGCCGAACGCCAACTACTGCAACGACGGCGCGCCGCCCACCGACAACTTCACCTACACCCTGACCCGGGCGGCGACGCGGCGACCGTCGCGGTCACCGTGACCTGCGTCGACGACCCGCCGGTGCGGTCGACGACTCGGCCACGGTGGCCGAGGACCCGGGCGCGACCGCGATCGACGTGCTGGCCAACGACACCGACGCCGACGGCGGCCCGAAGACCATCGCAGTCGGTGACCCAGCCCGCCAACGGCACGGTCGCGATCACCGGCGGCGGCACCGGCCTGACCTACGAGCCGAACGCCAACTACTGCAACGACCCGCCCGGGACCACGCCCGACACGTTCACCTACACGCTCACCGGCGGCGCCGACCGCGACCGTGTCGGTCACGGTCACCTGCGTCGACGACGCCCCCGTCGCGGTCAACGACAGCGCGACGGTGGCCGAGGACTCCGGCGCGACCCCCATCGACGTGCTCGCCAACGACACCGACGTCGACGGCGGCCCGAAGAGCGATCCATCGGTCACCCAGCCGGCCAACGGCACGGTCGGTGATCACTGGCGGCGGCACCGGCGTCACCTACACGCCGAACGCGAACTACTGCAACAAGCCGCCCGGCACGTCGCCCGACACGTTCACCTACACCCTGAACGGCGGCTCGACCGCGACGGTATCGGTGACGGTCACGTGCGCGGCGGACGCGCCGGTCGTCGACACCTCCGCGGGCACGACCAGCTACACCGAGAACGGTGCCCCGACGCGTGATCGACCCGGCGCGTCACCGTGACCGATCCGGACGGCAGCTCGATCACCGGCGCGACCGTGCAGATCAGCGCGAACTATGCGGGCGCGCAGGACGCAGCTGGCGCTCTCCGGCGTCCACCCTGGCATCACCGCGACGCAGGTCGGCGACACCCTGACCTTGAGCGGCACCGCCAGCACGGCGGCTACCAGTCGGCGCTCCGCGACGTCACCTACGCCAACGGCTCCGACAGCCCGTCGACGCTGCTGCGGACCGTGACGTTCACCGTCACCGACGACTCCGCGCTGAGCGGCTCGGACACGAAGGGCCTCCAGGTCACGTCCAACGATGACAACCCCGTCGCGGTGAACGACTCGACGACGGTCGGCGAGGACTCGGGCGCGACACCATCTTCGTGCTGACCAACGACACCGACGTCGACGGCGGCCCGATCGCGGTCGCCTCGGTCACCCAGCCCGCGAACGGCACGGTGTCCAACAACGGCACCGACGTCAGCTACACGCCGAACGCCAACTACTGCAACAACCCGCCGGGCACGTCACCGGACACGTTCACCTACACGCTGACGCCGGGTGGCTCACCGCCACCGTGTCGGTCACGGTCACCTGCGCTGCCGACCCGCCCGACGTGACGACCAGCGCGGGGCGCTCGCCTACACCGAGAACGACCCGGCGACGCCGATCGACCCGGGCCTGACCGTCACCGACCCCGACGCCGGCGCGACGATCACGGGTGCGACGGTGGCGATCACCGCCAACTTCGCCGGCGCCCAGGACGTCCTCGCGCTGGCGGGCGTGCATCCCGGCATCTCGGCGGGGCCGCAGGTCGGCAACACCCTGACGCTGACCGGCACCGCGACGCCGGCCGCCTACCAGGCGGCGCTGCGCGACGTGACCTACGCAACACCTCCGAGGGCCCGTCGACGCTGGCTCGCACCGTGACGTTCACCGTCACCGACAACACCGCGCTGTACGGTTCTGCGACCCGGGGCATCACGGTCACCGCGGTCAACGACCCGCCGACCGCGGTCAACGACTCCGGCACGACGGACGAGGACACCCCGCTCGCCGTGGCTGCACCCGGCGTGCTCGCCAACGACACGGACGTCGACCCGGGCGACACGAAGACGGTGGTCCCGCTCAACGGCACTGGCACGCTGACCCAGACGCTTCCGTCGGGCGCCACCGTGATGATCAACGCCAACGGCTCCTACACCTACACTCCGCTGGCGGCCTTCCAGGGCCTGTCGACCGGACAGTCCGCCACCGACTCCTTCACCTACCCGATGAAGGACGGCGGCGGCGCGCAGCACACGGCGACGGTCAACCTCACGATCAACGGCGTCTCCGACGCCCCGACCGCTGTCGCCGACTCGTTCGACGCGATCGGCAACACCGGCCTGTTCGTCGGTACGACGCGGCCGGCCGACGCAGGCGGGCAGGGAGATCACCGGCTCGGTCCTGGCCAACGACACCGACCCGGACACCCCGCAGGCGAGCCTGGTGGCCGAGCCGGTGACGAACGCGCCGACGACGCTCGGCGGCACGATCACCATCGAGGCCGACGGCAACTTCACCTACCACCCAGACGACGCCGACGTCGGCGTCACCGACACCTTCACCTACCGGGTCTGCGACGCCTCGCCCTGCAACTCGGGCACCGTGGCCAACGCGACCGGCACGCTCAGCCTGCCGATCGCCGGCCAGGTCTGGTACGTGCGCAACAACGAGCCCGCCGGCGGCGACGGCACGTCCGACACGCCGTTCGACACCCTGGCCGAGGCCGAGGCGGCCAGCGGCACCGGCGACACCGTCTTCGTCTTCGACGGCAGCAACACGACGACGAACCTCGACACCGGCTACGCGATGAACGCCAACGAGCGGCTGATCGGCGAGAGCCGGCCGCTTCGCTCGACCCGGACGGCGGCGGCCCCCTGCCGACCAGCCGCTCCTCCCGGGCACGTCGGGCGCGCAGCCGACGCTGACCGCGTCCAACGAGGACGTCGTCGTCGCTCGCGAGCAACGTGCTGGTCGACGGCGTCGACGTCGACCCGTCCGGCACCGGCGGCGGCATCAGCGGCGGCGCCGGGGTCGACGCCGTGACCGTCGCAGAACGTCAACGTGACCGACACCGGCACGGCCGGCACCCAGCCCGGCATCGAGATGGACGGCACGACCGGCGTCAACCGGTTCACCGGCGTCACGGTGACCAACGGTGGCGAGCGCCACCGCGATCGGCGTACGGATCAACAACGCCGACCGCGTGCTGTTCGCCAACACCGCCACCAACACCATCGCGACCACCGGCGCCAAGGCGCTCGACGCGGCGAGCACCAGCCTGCTCACCAGCCGCTGGAACGACATCACGGTCACCGGCTCGGGCACGGGCGCGATCCGGCTCAGCAGCACGACCGGCCAGCCGGTGCTCGGCGACGGCGTCCGGGACCGACCTGTCGCTCCAGACGACCTCGGGCGCGACCGCGGCGCTCGACATCGCCAGCAGCAACACCGTGACCGTCGACTGTGCCGGCACGGACACGATCTCCGCGACCGGCGGGCCGGCGGCCGACATCCGCAACTCCAACGGCTCGCAGTTCTTCTTCGACTCGGCCAGCTCGACGAACAGCGCCGGCGACGGGATCAACCTCGACACGAACCTGACGGCGCCGTTCGTGATCAACGGCGGGACGATCGCGGGCGCGGCCGGCATCGCGTTCGACGTCAACGGCGGCGGAGTCGGCGGCGGCGGCGTGGTCTACGACGGCGCGATCAACGACGGCTCCGGTCAGTCGGTCGAGGTCACCGGCCGCGACGGCGGCGGCGTCACGTTCTCCGGCAACATCGCCGACTCCGGCGACGCCGGCGGCGGCATCGTGGTCAGCGGCAACAGCGCAGGCTCGACGACGCTTCTCGCGGCGCGTCGAAGGTGCTCAACACCGGCGCCAGCAACGCCGTCGTGCTCGCTGCGAACGGCAACCCGGCCGGCGGCCACCTGGTCTCGTTCACGAACGGCGGCCTCGACATCGACACCACGAGCGGCCGGGGCTTCGAGCGCGACCAACGGCACGCTGACGGTCGGCGGCACCGGCAACTCGATCACGACGGGCACCGGTACGGCGCTCAACGTCGACACGGCGGGCATCACGGCCGGCAACCTGAACTTCGACTCGATCTCGGCCAACGGCGCGACCAACGGCATCCGCCTCAACACGACCGGCACGACCGGTGGCTTGAACGTCACCGGCACCGGCGGCGCCTGCGCCACGACCGCCGACCCGTGCAGCGGCGGCACGATCCAGAGCACGACGCAGGACGCGGTCTCGCTGACTCGACGCCAGGCGATCACGCTGCAGCGGATGAAGATCCGCAACAGCCTCGGCAACGGCGTGCGCGGCATCGAGCGTCACGAACTTCGCGCTCCGCGACTCGGTCGTCGACAACAACGGCGACGACGCCGCCACCGACGAGGCCGGGCTGCACTTCACCAACCTCGCCGGGCACTCGGAGTTCACGCGCGACCCTCGTGGCGAACTCGCCCGAGGACAACGCGCGGGTCGTCAACTCGCTCGGGCACGCTGTCGCAGCTCAACGTCACCGACTGCGACGTTCCGTGACACCGACACGGTCTCGCCCGGCAACGACGGCCTGCTGCTCCAGGCCGACGGCGGCGCGATCACCGCCGACGTGCTCGGCAACACGTTCCTGCGCAACCGGGCCAACGGCCTGCAGGTCATCACCAACGGGACCGGCTCGATGGACGTCGAGGTCGACGACAGCGGCGCGGCCCAGAGCACGTTCGACGACAACAACATCGGCGTGAGCATCGCCCACAACTCGTCGGGCACGTTCTCCTTCGGCGTGCGCGACCTCACGATCGACGGACTCAACGTCGCGCCGGGCACCGGCGGCAGCGCGTCGCCGATCAACATCAACCTGGCCTCGCGCGGCGACCACGCCGATGGTCGGGCGGGTCACCGGCAACACGGTGACCAACAGCAACTCGACGACCGGTCCCGGGCATCCGGATGACCGGCAACGGCTCGCGCCACCATGACCGTCGCTCGATCGACGCCAACACCGATCAGCCAGGTCGCCAACCGCGGCATCGAGGTGATCGCGCGCGACGGCAGCAACCGGATCAACGCGACGATCACGCAACAACATCGTGACGCTCGAACAACGCGCTCTCCGCCGACGCGCATCCGGGTCGACGCCGGCTCCGTCAGCACCGACACCACGACGGTCTGCGCCGACATCCGCGGCAACACCGCGTCGACGACGGCGGTCGGCCTGTTCGGGATCCGGGTGCGCCAGCGGTTCGCCGGCACGACGTTCATCCTCGAGGACTACGCCGGGGCGCCGACCGACGACGCCGCCGTGCAGGCGTTCCTGTCGCGCACCAACAACGGCGCCACGACCAGCGCCGACCACGGCGGCGCCGGGTTCACGTCCATCGCCGACTGCCCGAACGCGCCGTGACCTGACGGTCGACGACAAGGAGCACGCCGATGGCCGAACCATTCCTCTCCGAGATCCGGATCTTCACCTACTCGCCAGGTGCCCACAGGGGACGGCTGGGCGCAGTGCAACGGCCAGCTGCTGCCGATCAACCAGAACCAGGCGCTGTTCTCGCTGCTCGGCACGACGTTCGGCGGCGACGGCCGGGTGAACTTCGCGCTGCCCGACCTGCGCGGCCGGGTGCCGATCCACGTCGGCTCGGGCCACACGCTCGGCGAGCGCGGCGGCGAGCAGGCGCACACGCTCTCGATCGCCGAGCTGCCCGCAGCACACCCACGTCGCTGCAGGCGACGACGGCGACCGGCGACACCCCGATCGCGCCGGGCAACCTGCTGGCCGACTCGCCCAGCCAGCTCTACGCCGCGCCGGGCAACCTCGACGTCGCTGACGCCGACGAGCCGGTCACGAACGTCGGCGGCAGCCAGGCGCACCTGAACATGCAGCCGTTCCTGACGCTGAACTTCGGCATCGCGCTCATCGGCATCTTCCCGAGCCCGAACTGAGGAGGAGCCCGAGCCATGGCACAACCCTTCGTCGGAGAGATCAGGATGTTCGCCGGCAACTTCGCGCCCGCCGGGATGGGCGTTCTGCGAGGGCCAGCTCCTGCCGATCTCCGAGAACGAGACGCTCTTCACGCTCATCGGCACGACCTACGGCGGCGACGGCCAGTCGACGTTCGCGCTGCCGGACCTGCGCGGCCGGATCCCGATCCACCAGGGCAACGGCTTCATCCTCGCCGAGACCGGCGGGGCCGAGGAGGTCACGCTGACCGTCAACCAGATCCCGCGCACACGCCACCCGCTGCTCGCGACGACGGCGGTCGCGAACCAGTCCTCGCCGGCCAACAACGTGCTCGCGCCAGTCGACGGCCGCCGACCTCTACATCGAGGACACCGCCGACGGCCGCGCTCGCGCCGAGCGCGATCGACGCCCGACGGGCGGGAGCCAGCCGCACACGAACTTCCAGCCGTACCTGTGCGTCAACTACATCATCTCGCTGTTCGGCATCTTCCCCCGATTCTCCTGAGGAGCTGGCATGGCCGACCCGTTCGTAGCCGAGATCCGGATCTTCCCGTTCAACTTCGCGCCCAAGGGCTGGGCGTGGTGCAACGGCCAGCTGCTGCCGCTGTCGCAGAACACCGCGCTGTTCTCGCTGCTCGGGCACGACCTACGGCGGTGACGGCAAGTCGAACTTCGCGCTGCCCGACCTCGCAGGGCCGCGCCGCGATGCACCCCGGCCAGGGACCGGGCCTGAGCCTGCACGACCTCGGCGAGACCGGCGGCTCGGAGACCGTGACGCTGCTGCAGTCGCGAGATCCCCAGCCACACGCACGCGCTGCGGCGCGAACACCGACATCGCCGACGTGCAGACGCCCGACGCCAACGCGCGCTCGATCGCGCGCTCGCAGAACGCCAACGCCTACAAGGCGCCGGCCGGACAGCCACGTCGTCGCAGCTCGATCCCGGCAGGCGCTGGCGCCGGCCGGCGGCGACCAGCCGCACAACAACCTGCAGCCCTACCTGACCTTCTACTTCAACATCGCGCTCCAGGGCGTCTTCCCGCCGCGCACGTGACGTCGGACGCGACACGGCCGCGGTCACCCTGCGCCCGGCGACCGACGACGACCGCGAGTTCCTGCTGGCGGTCTACGGCGTCGACGCGCGCCGAGGAGCTCGACCAGGTCGAGTGGGCGCCGGGCAGCGCGAGGCGTTCCTCGCGCATGCAGTTCGACGCGCAGGACACGCAGTACCGCGCGGCACAACCCGGACGGCTCCTTCGACGTGATCGAGGTCGACGGCGAGCCCGCCGGCCGGCTTACGTCGACCGCCGGCCCGGGAGATCTGCGCATCGTCGACATCGCGCTGCTGCCGGAGTTCCGCGGTCGCGGGATCGGCGGCGGGCTGATCGCCGAGCTGCAGGAGGAGGCCGCCGCGGCGGGCCGCATCGTCAGCATCCACGTCGAGGCGCACAACCGCGCGCGCCCGGCTCTACGAGCGGCTCGGCTTCGTGGTCGCCGACGACCTCGGCGTCTACCGACGGATGGAGTGGACGCCGTGAGCGCGCGCGATCAGGCGAACGCCGCCTGGTAGCGCATGCTCCTGCGCGTCCGGCCCGATCGGCACGAGGAACAGGTCGAGGTGGCCGAGGGCGTCGTGGTCGAGGCCGTAGATCGCCTGCGGCAGCACCGGCTCGAGCGGTCCCGCGGAAGACCAGCGAGAACTGCAGCCGCTGCTGTCCCTCGGGCCCGGCCCCGCCCGCGCTGGGTGCTCTCGATGGCCTCCGCGAGCTCCATCGGGATCGGCGCCACATCGTCACCGCTCACCACGAACTGCTCGCCGACCCGACCCTCGAAGAGGTCGAAGGTCAGCCACCTCGGTTCCGTCACCCGGCGATGCTATTCGCCCTAGAATCGTCCCCGAACCGGAGGACCAGATGACCAGTGCCACCCGTCGTACTCTGCTCGCCGCGTCGGCGCCTGGGAGCCGCCCTCGCGCCGGTCCTGCTCGCGCCCGATGTGTACGCCGCAGCGACCACCCGCCGCGACCTCTACACGCGCAGCCGCTTCTGGGCCCTGCGGCGCAAGACGTTCCGCCTCGACGGCGCCGGCCGGCACTGGCGGGTGAAGCTGACCAAGGTCGGCAACCTGCCCAACAGCCAGAAGAGGAACCCGCACGCGTTCAGCCTGACCTTCCGCAGCGGGGCGGCGGCCCCGAGCAGGGCAGCTACGTGCTGCGTCGCCCGGGCTTCAAGGCGACGACGCTGTTCCTGGTGCCGAGCGATCGCGATCGGCGTACCTACGAGGCCGTGATCTTCCGCAAGCCCTGACCGATCTAGTGTCGGTCGCATGAGCGACGACCTCCGCGCGACGCTGCGCGACCTGATGCCCGCCCTCCGCTCCGACCTCGAGGACCTGGTCCGGATCCAGTCGGTGAGCGCCGACCCGGCCCGCACCGACGAGGTGTGGCGGTCGGCCGATGCGGTGGCCGACCTGTTCCGGGCCGAGGGGTTCGCCGAGGTCGACATCGTGAGCGCCGACGGCGGCGCGCCCGCGGTGATCGCCACAGAAGGCCGGGCCGGAGGGTGCGCCGACGGTGCTGCTCTACGCGCACCACGACGTCCAGCCCGAGAACGACCCGGCGGACTGGGACTCGCCGCCGTTCGAGCCGACCGAGCGGGGCGACCGTCTCTACGGCCGCGGTGCCGCCGACGACAAGGCCGGGATCGTCGCCCACCTCGGCGCGATCCGGGCGTACGGCGACGACCTGCCGGTCAACGTCGTGATGTTCATCGAGGGGGAGGAGGAGGTCGGCTCCGACACCCTCCCGGCGCTGCTGAAGGAGCACCACGACAAGCTGCGCGCCGACGTGATCGTGATCGCCGACTCCGGCAACTGGGACATCGGCGAGCCCGCGCTGACGACCTCGCTGCGCGGCCTGGTGCGCGCCGACATCGAGGTGCGCACGCTCGGGCACGCCGTCCACTCCGGCATGTGGGGCGGGCTGGTTCCCGACGCGATCATGACGCTGAGCCGGGTGATCACGAGCCTCTACGACGACGCCGGCAACGTCGCCGTCGCCGGGCTCTTCCAGGGCCCGGCCGCCGATGTCGAGTACCCCGAGGAGCGGCTGCGCGCCGAGTCGAGCGCCCACGGGTCGGTCGAGTGGATCGGCGACGGCTCGGTCGTCGAGCGGCTCTGGACCCGGCCGGCGCTGACCGTCACCGGCCTCGACGCGCCCGAAGGTGGACGGCGCCAGCAACACCCTGGTCCCGGTCGCCCGGGCCAAGCTCAGCCTCCGCATCGCTCCCGGCGACACCACCGCCAACGCCGTCGAGTGCCTGCGCAAGCACTGCGAGGCGAACGTCCCCTGGGGCGCCCAGCTCACCTTCACCGTCGTCGACACCGGCGAGCCCACCCAGATCGACGCGACCGGCCCGGCGTACGACGCCGCGCGGGCGGCGTTCGAGGAGGCCTGGGACGGCGTCGCCCCCGTCGACATGGGCGTGGGCGGCTCGATCCCGTTCATCGCCGAGTTCCTGCTGGCCTTCCCCGAGGCCAGCGTCCTGGTCACCGGCGTCGAGGACCCCGACACCCGCGCCCACGGCGCCAACGAGGGCCTCCACCTCGCCGAGTTCGAGCGGGTCGTGCTCGCCGAGGCGCTGCTGCTGAGGAACCTCGCGAGCTGGGTAGCCGCGAGCCGTTGTGCATAAACAGGAGTGACCAACTACAGTTTGGGGATGCTCCAGCCCGAGGTCCACGACGCCATCACTCCACCTGCGCCGGTGGCCGGTCCGGGGTCGGCCCGCAGTGATGTGGCGGTCGTCGGTGGCGGTGCGAGCGGGACGCTGACCGCGATCCACCTGATGGCGTCCCGGTCACACGACCTGACCGTCTCCCTGCACGACGCGAGCGGCGAGCTCGGCAAGGGGCTGGCCTACGGCACCACCGACCCGCGACACCTGCTCAACGTCCGCTCGCGGCACATGAGCGCCTTCCCGGAGATCCCCGGCGACCTGGTCGAGTGGGCACGGCGAACCGGGCGGCAGCCGGACGCGCAGGCGTTCCTGCCGCGGCGCGACTACGCGGTCTACCTCCGCGAGACCCTCGACCGGCTGCGTGACGAGCGGTTCTCGTTCCGCGCCGAGCGGGTCCTCGATGTGGTGCCGGCCGCGGGTGGCTTCGAGCTGCACGGCTCGGGTGGCGAGGTCACCCGCGCGGCCACGGTGGTGCTGGCGCACGGCAACCAGCGCCCGGCGCCGCTGACCCTCGACGGCGTACCGCTGCCGGAGGCGCGCTGGCACCTGCCCGACCCGTGGGACCTCGACCGGCTGACCGCCCTCGCGCCGGACGCCGTGGTCGTCCTCGTCGGCACCGGGCTCACCGCGGTGGACGCCGCGATCACGCTGCTGGACGACGCCCCCGACCGGCGGGTGGTGATGGTGAGCCGGCACGGGCTGCTGCCCGCCGCCCACATCGAGCAGAACTCCACCGCCTGGCTGAGCCCGGTCCCGAGCGGCCCGGTCACCGCCGACCAGCTCGCCGCACTCCTGCGTGACCAGATCGCCGCGGCCCGACGGCAGGGTGTCGACTGGCGCCCCGTCGTGGACGGGCTCCGGGCACCGACCCAGGGGCTCTGGCAGCGGCTCGACCTCGACGAGCGGCGCCGGTTCCTCGCGTCGTACGCCCGCGAGTGGGAGGTACGCCGGCACCGGATGGCCACGGACGTCGCGGCTCGGCTCGACGGCTACCGCGACGACGCGCGGCTCACGGTGCTCGAGGGGGGCGTCGCGTCGGTGACCGACCACGGCCCGCGCTGCGAGGTCGGGTTGCCGGCGCTGCCGGACACCCTCTTCGCGGACGCGGTGGTCAACTGCACCGGCCCGATGACCGACGTCTCGCGCAGCAGCGACCCGCTGCTGCGCGCCCTGGTCGCCCGCGGCGTGGTCGTCCCCGACCCGCTCCAGCTGGGCGTTGCGTGCACACCCGAGGGCGAGGTGCTCGACGTCTCCGGGCAGGTCGTCCCCGGCCTGTTCGTCGTCGGCCCGCCCCGCAAGGGCACCCTCTGGGAGACCACCGCGGTCCCGGAGATCCGCGGCCAGGCCGCCGCGCTCGCCCAGCGGCTGCCCGAGCGGGTGCGGGGCCGCCTGCCCGCGTGATCAGATGAGGCCGTGCGCGTCGCGGTCTTCCTGGGCTCCTCCCCGGGCCCCCCGGCGCACCGCGACTGTGTGTTCGCACTGGCCGACGGGCTGGTGGCGCGCGACATCGGCATCGTGTACGGCGGCGCGCAGGTCGGGCTGATGGGGCTGCTCGCCGAGCGTGCGCTCGCCGCCGGGGGCGAGGTCATCGGCGTGATTCCTCGGGACCTGTTCGCGCGCGAGGTCCCGCACCGCGGGGTGACCCGTCTCGTCGAGGTCGACTCGATGCACGAGCGCAAGGCCCGGATGACCGAGCTCGCCGACGCCTTCGTCGCGCTCCCGGGTGGCGTGGGCACCCTCGAGGAGCTGTTCGAGGTGTTCACCTGGCGGCTGCTCGGCATCCACGACAAGCCGGTCGCGCTGCTGGACCCCGACGGCTTCTACGACCCGCTGGTCGACCAGCTGGACCGGATCGTGGCGCAGGGCTACCTCAGCGCCGACAAGCGCGCTGCCCTCGGTCGGGTGCGCACCGTCGACGAGCTGCTGGCGTCGTACGACGGGCAGTCCTGACGAGTCAGATGCGAAGTTCGCCGTGCAGGCGATGTTCGAGCTCGGGCTGGTGAGCACCAGCGGGTTGGCTGGCGCTGGTGCAACCGGCGCCGGTCCAGCTCTGGAACGGGCACCGGCAGCAGCGGCGTCGCGGTGAGCGTGACGGTGCCGACACCGGCAGTGACCACGCACGACCCGCCGCCGGTCACCGGGTCGTTGGTGCAGGTGCCGTTGGTCGCGGACCCGGACACGCTGCCCACGAGCGGGAGCTGGACGGGCGAGACCGCGTAGCTGATCGTCACCTGCTTGGGCGGCCCGGTGGCCGTGACCGCCACGGTGCCCTTCGAGCCCTTGCAGTTGTTGCTCTCCTTGCGCTCCTTGACCGCGCGGCCCGTGTCCGCGCACACCACCACGTGGTAGGTGCCGGTGGTCACGGAGGCCGGCACGGCGAAGATCCCGCTCACCTGCTTGAACTTCTTCGGCTTGAGCTTGCCCACTCCTGCCGTGCCGAGGGCCTTGTCGTCGCTGCTCTGCTTGGTGTCGGTGGACAGGTAGAACGTCGCCACGCGTGGCCGCGGCCTTCTTGTTCCCCCTGTTCTTCACGAACGCGCCGGCAGAGACCTTGCCGGACCCGTACTTCGCGGCGGGCTGCTTGGTCACCAGCTCGGCCTTCGGCCTGGCCGGCTTCGCGTGAGCGGGAGTCGAGACAGCAACCACGCCGAGAGCGGCGGTCGAGAGAGCGGCGACGAGGACCAGGCTCAGCTTTCGCATGACGGGAAGGTACCCCCGCCGGGCTCTACGTGCGGCCCGAAAGCACAGGTTTTACGGCGGGTCAGCCAGCGGGCAGGAACACCCGGAACGTGCTGCCCCTGCCCAGCACCGAGTCGACCTCGATCCGGCCCAGGTGCCGGGTCACGATCCGGTCGACGATGGTCAGGCCGAGCCCGGTGCCGGGCTGGGCCTTGACCTCGGGCAGCTCCGAGCGGAAGAACTCGCGGAACAGCTGGATCCGGTCCGCGGGCGCGATGCCGATGCCGTGGTCCTGGCAGCTCAGCACGACCCACTCGTCGTCGCGCGACAGGGTGAGCGTGACCGTGGATTCGGCGTTGGAGTACTTGATCGCGTTGCTGAGCAGGTTGGTGACCATGATGTCGAGCTCGGCCGGGTCGCCCGCCGCAACGAACTGGTCGTGGTCGCCCTCGAGGGACACCTTGACCCGGCGCTGGTCCGCGATCGCGGCGACGTTCACCACGTCGTCCACCACGTCGGGCAGGTTCACCGGACGGGTGAGCAGCGGCAGGTGCGGGTCCCCGACCTTCGCGAGCAGCAGCAGGTCCTCGACCACGCGCACCAGCCGCACGGCGCCACGGTCCACTGCCGCGAGCACCGCCAGCGCCCCGCTGTCGAGCTCCACGGTCTCCTGGAGGTACTCGATGTTCGCCAGCATCGCGGCCAGCGGGCTCTTCAGCTCGTGCGACAGCGTCGCGATCAGCTTGGTCTTGTAGTCGTCGAGCGCCTTGAGCTCGCGGACCAGCTCTCGCTCCCGGTCGAGCGCGCGGGCGTTGAGCACCGCCCGGCCCAGGTCGCGGCCGACCTCGAGGGCCGCGTCGAGCTCGGCGGGGGTCCACTCCGCGTCGCCGAGCGCTCGGGTGAGCACCAGGCTGCCCAGGCACTCGCGGCCGGCCCCGACCGGCACGAACAGCAGCGAGCCCACGCCGATGTCCTCGAGGAAGCGCAGGATCTCCTGGAACTCCGGCCCGGACACGTTCGAGACGAGCGGGTCGTGGGGCAGGTGCCGCGACACCAGTCCGACCCGCTGGGCCCGCCACGAGTCCGCGGCGGCGCGCTCGGCGATCGCCACCAGCTCCTGCGGCATCTGGACCCGGGCTCCGTCCCCGGTGTAGATCGCGCCGAGCCCGTGGCCGTCCTCGTCGAAGGTGTGGATCCAGCTGCCGAGGGAGCGGAAGCCTGCGATCAGGCTCGGCTGGATCTTGTCCAGCATCACGCCGATGTTGCGCTCCCGGGCGGCGTTGCGCACCACGTCGCGGGTCGCCGAGAGCACCCGGACCTGCTCGGCGAAGGCCTCGCGCTCGACGGCGATGTAGAGCGCCCGGCCCGCCTGCTCGGCGTACCGGTTCAGGATGCGGCGGTGCGCCTCGTCGGGCCGGCGACCGTCCGTCGGGCAGTCGATCGACAGGGTGCCGCGCAGCTCGCCGTTGGGGCCGTAGAGCGGGGCGACCAGCAGGTCCATCGGATGCCAGGCGTCAGGGCCGGAGACCGGCTCCAGGTCGGGCACCCACCCCCAGCTCTCGGACTCCGGATCGAGGCTCTCGTGGGGGACGAACTGGAACATCCCCCAGTCCTCGGCATGCTCCAGCTCCTCCATCAAGCGGGTGATCGGCGTGAAGGTGCCGAGCAGGATGTCGCGGGCCTCGTCGTTGCCCGCGACGGCCATCACCTGCATGTGCTGGGAGTCGCGGACGACGCTCACCGCCGCCACGTCGAAGCCGGCCAGCTGGGTGATCCCCTCGGCGATGACCAGCAGCGCCTCGTGGGTGGTTCCGTCGGCCCAGTTCGTCGACTCGTCCGGAGCGATGACCTCGGCCGACCGGGCCACCGGCTCGCTGCGGTCCTCCGCGCTCACCACCACGTCGTCGACGACCTCGGCGGCGGCGTCGAGCGCGGCCTCAGCTCGGGGGTCGATGAACATGGAGATCCTCGGTCGGGGGCATGAGGGAGCGCAATCAGGTTATGCCGTGGTGAAAGGCCCTGTCCGGCGAATCCGGGACGGCGAGCGGGGCGCAGGAGGGGGCCCGGGATCGCTCCCGTCCAGACCGCCCGTCGATGCACGCCCGGGAGTCGCGCGCCCGTACGATGAGGCCGTGCCCTACCTCAGCACCGGCGGCCATTCACACCCGAGCCGACGTGGGGGCGACGGTCGCCTCAACCACGACCTCGACCCGCAGGAAAAGGGCCCTCGCGACGCGTGCGGCGTCTTCGGTGTCTGGGCACCCGGCGAGGACGTCGCGAAGCTGACCTACTTCGGTCTCTACGCGCTGCAGCACCGCGGCCAGGAGTCGGCCGGCATCGCGGTCAGCAACGGCCGCCAGATCCTGGTCTACAAGGACATGGGGCTCGTCTCGCAGGTCTTCGACGAGACCACGCTCGACTCGCTCAAGGGCCACCTCGCGATCGGCCACGCGCGCTACTCGACCACCGGCGCCAGCACCTGGCAGAACGCGCAGCCGACGTTCCGCCCCACCGCGGACGGCTCGATCGCGCTCGGCCACAACGGCAACCTCATCAACGCCCACGAGCTGCAGCGGCTGGTGGAGGAGCTGCCGGACCCGGAGGGCGAGCTGCCGCTGCACACCCGCGACGTCGAGACGTCGACCAACGACACCGGGCTGGTCACCGCACTGCTCGCCCACCACCCGGACACCTCGCTCGAGCAGCGGGCGCTCGAGGTGCTGCCGATGCTGCGCGGTGCGTTCTCGTTCGTCTGGATGAACGAGGACACCCTGTACGCCGCCCGCGACCCCCAGGGCATCCGTCCCCTGGTGCTGGGCCGACTCGACCGCGGGTGGGTGGTCGCGTCCGAGGACGCCGCGCTCGCCACGGTCGGCGCCAGCGTGGTGCGCGAGATCGAGCCCGGCGAGCTGATCGCCATCGACGAGCACGGGCTGCGTACCCACCGGTTCGCGGAGCCGGCGCGCAAGGGCTGCGTGTTCGAGTACGTCTACCTCGCCCGCCCCGACGCCACGATCGCCGGCCAGTCCGTGCACGCCGCGCGCGTCGAGATGGGTCGCGAGCTGGCCCGCCAGTTCCCGGTCGAGGCCGACCTGGTGATGCCGGTCCCTGAGTCCGGCACCCCGGCGGCCGCAGGGTACGCCGAGGAGAGCGGCATCCCCTTCGGCCAGGGCTTCGTGAAGAACGCCTACGTCGGCCGCACGTTCATCCAGCCCAGCCAGACCCTGCGCCAGCTCGGCATCCGGCTCAAGCTCAACGCCCTCGAGCACATGGTCCGTGGCAAGAAGCTCGTCGTCGTCGACGACTCGATCGTGCGCGGCAACACCCAGCGCGCGCAGGTCCGGATGCTGCGCGAGGCCGGCGCCCTCGAGGTGCACGTGCGGATCTCGTCGCCGCCGGTGAAGTGGCCCTGCTTCTACGGCATCGACTTCGCCACCCGCGCCGAGCTGATCGCCAACGGCCTCGACGACGAGGAGATCCGCGCCAGCATCGGCGCCGACAGCCTCGGCTACATCTCGCTCGAGGGGATGATCGAGGCGACCCAGCAGCCGGAGGACCAGCTCTGCCGGGCCTGCTTCACCGGCGAGTACCCGATCCCGCTGCCCGACGAGAGCCTGCTCGGCAAGCACCTGCTCGAGGCGACCCTGGCGTCGCCGACGCTGGGCAAGGCGCTACCCGTGCTCAACAACCCCTAGGAGTTCCGTTGACCGACGCCTACGCCCAGGCCGGGGTCTCGATCGAGTCCGCCGACAAGGCCGTCGAGCTGATGCGCGTCTGGATCGACAAGGCCCGCCGGCCCGAGATGATCGGCGGCATCGGTGGCTTCGCCGGGCTCTTCGACGCGTCCGCGCTGACGTCGTACCGCCGCCCGCTGCTGGCCACCTCGACCGACGGCGTCGGCACCAAGGTCGCGATCGCGCAGGCCATGGACGTCCACGACACGATCGGCTTCGACCTGGTCGGGATGGTCGTCGACGACCTGGTCGTGTGCGGTGCCGAGCCGCTGTTCATGACCGACTACATCGCCTGCGGCCGGGTCGTCCCCGAGCGGATCGCGGCCATCGTCAAGGGCATCGCCGAAGCCTGCGTGGAGGCCGGCTGCGCGCTGGTCGGCGGCGAGACCGCCGAGCACCCGGGGCTGCTCGGCCCCGACGACTACGACGTCGCGGGCGCCACCACCGGCGTCGTCGAGGCCGACGACCTGCTCGGACCGGCGCGAGTGCGGCCGGGCGACGCGGTCCTGGCGATGGCCTCGAGCGGGCTGCACTCCAACGGCTACTCGCTGGTACGGCAGGTGGTCGCGAACGCGGGCTGGGCCTACGACCGCGACGTCCCCGAGCTCGGCCGCACCCTCGGTGAGGAGCTGCTCGAGCCGACCCGGATCTACGCCAAGGCCTGCCTGGCGCTGGCTGCCCGCGAGGGAACGCACGCCATGGCGCACGTCACCGGGGGCGGCCTCGCCGCCAACCTCGCCCGGGTCATGCCGGAGGAGCTGCACGCCACGCTCGAGCGCGGCACGTGGGCGCCGGCGCCGATCTTCGACCTGATCCGCGGGCTGGGCGACGTACCCCAGCCCGACCTGGAGGCCACCCTCAACTGCGGCGTCGGCATGGTCGCCCTGCTCGAGCCCGCAGCCGTCTCCGCCGCCATCTCACTCCTGGCTGAGTTCGGGATCAACGCCTGGGTGGCCGGCGAGGTGGGGGCCGCGTCCGGTCGCGGAGGCACCGTCGAGCTGGTCGGCCAGCACCCCGGTTGGTAACGACCGTGGCCCGCTGAGGGGTATTTCATACGGTTTTAAGAGGATTTCAGGGCACGGGTGTGCGGGAACAGCCAGACAGCAGGTAGCGTTGTTGTCACGAGAACTCATTGAGACAGTCCGGGAGCCACAGCTGCCCCGGCCGAGTGTGCGAGGGGGCTGACCCTATGGGGCGCGGCCGAGCAAAAGCCAAGCAGACGAAGGTCGCGCGCGACCTGAAGTACCGCACTCACGAGACGGACTTCGGTGCGTTGGCCAGTGAGCTCCACAAGGAGAACGGCGACTCCACTGAGGACGTCGATCCCGAAGTGCTCGAGAAGTGGTCGGACTACGCCGGCCCTTCGCGCGACTGACCCCTAGGTCCTGAGCACGACCCGCCGGGTAGCCCCCGGCGCGTTTTGTCGTGCGGCCGTTGCCACGCCGTCGGGATCCCCGGTCAGCCGGGGATCCCGAGGATCGTCGGGTGTTGCAAGCACCCGACAACCCTCAGGATCACCCGGTCAGCCGGGGATTCCTGCGGCGCGTGAGCCTGCTGGGACTCAGCCGAGCCAGATCCCGCGCAGCCGGCCGACGTCGTGCATCCGGCGCTCGGCGAGGCGGTCGGCGGCGATGGCCGGGGGGACGCCGTCGTGCCGGGCCAGCTCGAAGACGGCGTACGTCGTGTCGTAGATCCCGGTGGCGCGCTGCTGGGCGCGGTCGAAGCTGAAGCCGGACGGTTCGAGCTCGTCGGCGACCTGGATCAGGCCGCCGGAGTTCACGCAGTAGTCGGGCGCGTAGAGGATGCCGCGCTCCTCGAGCGCCTTCTCGATCCCCGGGTGGGCGAGCTGGTTGTTGGCGGCGCCGCAGACGATCTTGGCGCTCAGCACCTCGACGACCTCGTCGGTGAGCGCGCCGCCCATCGCACACGGCGCGTAGACGTCGAGCGGACTCGCGACCAGCTCGGCCGCACTGGTGACGACGCGGACGGCGGGCTGCTCCTCGCGGACCCGGTCGAGCGCGGCGGTGTTGACGTCGGTGACCACGACGCTGGCGCCGTCCTCGAGCAGGTGGGTGACCAGGTGGTGGCCGACCTTCCCGACCCCGGCAACGCCGACCGTCCTGCCCTCGAGGCTCTGCGAGCCCCAGGTGAACTGGGCGGCCGCGCGCATGCCCTGGAACACGCCGTACGCCGTGAGCACCGAGCTGTCGCCGGCGCCGCCGTGGGCGACCGTACGGCCGGTCACGAAGTCGCACTCGCGGGCGATGTCGTCCATGTCGGGGGAGAAGGTGCCGACGTCGCAGGCGGTGTAGTAGCGGCCGCCGAGCGACTGCACGAACCGGCCGTACGCGCGGAACAGTGACTCCGCGCCGCCGTGGGCGCGCACCTGGGCGGGATCGCCGATGATCACGGCCTTGCCGCCACCGAGGTCGAGCCCGGCGAGGGCGGCCTTGTAGGACATGCCGCGGGACAGGTCGAGGACGTCGGCGAGCGCGTCGCCGGTCGTGGCGTACGGGAAGAAGCGGGTGCCGCCGAGCGCGGGGCCGAGGGCGGTCGAGTGGATCGCGATGATCGCGCGAAGGCCGGAGGCCGGGTCGTTGGCGAAGACGACCTGCTCGTGGTCGTGCCCGGCGTCGAATACGTCAAGCCTGTCATGCAGCGACATGGATGTCCGCTCTTCCTGTGTAGCCACGGGGGTGGTGTGGCGTCATGTGTGGGTGGCCCCGCAGGGGTGGCGCGGGACGTACCTAATGTAGAGCGCGTGACGCCGGCCCGCCGAATGTGGACGTTGTTCGAGCCGCTGCACGCCGTCACCTACTTCGCGCCCGAGGGCCGGGCCGCCTTCGAGGCCGCCGGGCTCCGCGGCTTCTGGCGCGGCTACTTCGCCAGCCGCTCCGCACCTCTCGGCCTCGCGCCGGCCGCCGTCACCGTCGCGCTCTACGCGAACTTCGCCCCGCGGATGGTCGAGCGCGCCATCCCGTCGGTGTGGGAGCTCGCCGCACCGGCGGAGGCCCTGGCCGCCCGGTTGGAGGGCTCGGTCGCCGCCCTCTCGCGACTGCTCGGCGGGCAGGACGTCGACGAGGCGGCCGCGATCCTGCAGACGGTGGCCGCCCAGGCCCCCACGTCCGGCCGTGCCCTCGGCGCCGCCAACGCTGCCCTGCCGTGGCCCGACGAACCGCTGGCCGTCCTGTGGCAGGCCGCCACCGTGCTCAGGGAGCTCCGCGGCGACGGCCACGTCCTGGCCCAGCTCGCCGTCGGCCTCGACGGCCTCGGCACCATGGTCCTCCGCTCCGGCCACGACCTCGACCGCGACGCCCTCCAGCCGAACCGCGGCTGGACCGACGACGAGTGGGCCGCCTCCGCCGAGGCGCTCACCGGCCGAGGCCTGCTCGGCCCGGACGGGCGGATCACCCCAGCCGGCGTCGACCTCCTCGACCGCGCCGAGGCGCTCACCGACGAGCTGGCCCAGGAGCCCTGGACCCTCGCCGGCACCGAGGTGGCCGAGCGCTTCTTCGAGGTCGCCGCCCCCCTGGCCGCCGCCGCGCGTACGGCGCTGCCCGCGGTCAACCCGATCGGGTTGCCCGGCGCTATCGGGACGAGCGGGTCAGCTCGGCCAGCTCGTGGTTGAAGCGCGACGGGTCCTCGGCGAACGGGACGTGTCCGACCCGGTCGTACCAGGATGCCTGAGCCGTCGGGCAGGCCTGGAGAATGTGCTCGGCCATGGAGGGCAGGACGATCTGGTCGTGGCGGCCGTGGGAGACCAGGATGGGGACCGTTGTCTGGGCCAGCACCGGGTCGGAGTCGATCTGGCGCGAGATCAACGCGCCGAGCACCTGAGGCGGTACGGACACGCTCCCGCAGAGACCGGTTTCGAAGTCGGTTGAATCCAGCGGGTCAGCGCTCATGCTCCGCCAGAACCGACGCAGGGCCGCGATCCTGGTGGGCAGGTCGGGATCGGCCCCGGCCGGGGCGTTGCTCAAGAAGGCGGGTCCGATGTCGTCGAAGCGTTCGTTCAGGTTGACGGCGGCTCCCACGAAGTTGATCGCCGAGACGGCGCTCTCACCGTAGGCGCGGAGGTAGTCGCAGATGATGAATCCTCCGTAGGACCAGCCGACCAACGTTGGCCGGTCCAGGTTCAGCTGTTCGATGACGGCGGCGATGTCGGCCGCCCAGAGCCGAGCGTCTTGGTACCGGCCGGCGTCGAGGGGACGGTCTGACATCCCGTGGCCGCGGAGGTCCAGTGCGACGACGCGGAACTCCTCGACGAGGGCGCTGTCGACCTGGTGCCTCCAGCACATCTGGTTCCCCGACCAGCCATGGATGAAGAGCACGGGCGGACCGTCGGGTGGCCCCCATTCCCGCACGTGCAAGGCAAGACCGTCACCCCCGAGGACGGTGTGGACAGTGGCGTGGGACAACGTGCCCTCGGTCGTGGTCATGGCGGGTCTCCTCCTCGGGGCTACGCGGACCATCCGCGAGCTGAGGCGAGCGTGGATCGCGCCCCTAGCGGCTGACTACCGCCGACCTTTCCGCGGGCTTACGTTGACGTGATGACCCTGTACCGGGTCCTCGGACCGCTCGGCCTGGAGCACGACGGGCGCGCCGTACCGATCGGCAGCGCGCTGCAGAGGCGGCTACTGGCGGTGTTGCTGGTCCAACCCCGCGCGGTCGTCTCCGCCGACCGGCTGATCGACATCCTGTGGGGGGAGCGGCCGCCGGCCGCCGCGAGGCAGGGTCTGTGGACATGTGTGGCGAGGCTGCGTCACGCATTGCAGGATCCGACGGGCCCGACACCCAGCGAGGTCCTGGTGACCCAGGCGCCGGGCTATCTGCTGGCGGTGGAGCCTGAGCAGGTCGACGCGGGCCTGTTCGAGAGGCTGGTCGCCGAGGCATCCGGCATGGGCGAGGACCGGCCACGGGCGGCCGGGGAGATCTTGGACCAGGCGCTGGACCTGTGGCGGGGTCCGGCCCTGGTCGAGTTCGCGGACGAGCCGTTCGCCGCCGCTGAGGCCGCGCGGCTGGACGAGCTTCGGTTGGTGGCGATGGAACGACGATTCGACGTCGACCTCGCCGTGGGCGCCCACGCTGAGCTGGTCGGACAGCTGCGGGCGTTCACGGCCCTGCACCCGTTGCGCGAGCGGCCTCGAGGTCAGCTCATGCTCGCTCTGTACCGGTGCGGCCGCCAGGCCGAGGCCTTGGAGGCGTTCACCGCATACCGACACCTGCTCGAGGACGAGCTGGGACTGGAGCCCTCCGAATCGTTGCGTGCGCAGCAGGCGGCGATCCTGCGACAGGCGGCCGAGCTCGATGAGCCGCCGGTCCCTGCCGAGGAGCTCGATGGAGGAGCACCTGACCTCCTCATCGAGGCCCAGGAGGCACCGGCGGAGGCGACGAGCTTCGTCGGTCGAGTGGACGACATCGCTGAGGCGGCCGCCAGGATTCGGCGAGGCGCGGCTGGTCACGCTCACCGGGATCGGCGGCGTGGGCAAGACGCGCCTCGCCAGGCGAGCCGCCGTCGCTGTGTCCGGCCAGTTCGCAGATGGTGTCTCGTGGTGCGAGCTGGCCCCACTCACGGAGCCTGCGGCAGTCGCCCCGGCGCTGGCGACGTCGCTCGGCGTCCGCCGGCAACCCGATGCTGGCGTCGTCGACTCGATCGTCCACTTCCTCGCTCCCAAGCGGCTGCTCCTCGTGCTCGACAACTGCGAACACGTCCTCGATGGAGTCCGACCGCTCGTCGAGGCCATTCTGCGCGGCTGCCCACGAGTGGTGGTGGTGGCGACGAGTCGGGAGCGACTGGGGATGAGCGGTGAGCGGGTCCAGCCTGTTGCGCCGCTGCCTCTTCCCGACTCCGAACGTCCGCTCGACGTCACGGCCCCGGCGGTCGCCTTGTTCGTCGACCGGGCCCGCGCCGTACGTCCGGACCTACAGCTCGGTGCAGCCAACCTGGCCGCGATCGTCGGGGTGTGTCGACACCTCGATGGGCTGCCGCTCTCCCTCGAGCTCGCTGCTGCCCGGATCAGATCCCTCAACCCGGCCGACCTCTCCGCCCGGATGGCCAGTCAGCTCGAGCTCCTCTCTCCCACCGGTCCCGACGCGGGACGACACAGCACTCTCCGAGGCGTCCTGGACTGGTCCTACAACCTCCTGACTCCGACCCAACGACGCCTGTTCGATCGGCTGTCGGTGTTCTCCGGAAGCTTCGACCTGTCCGCCGCCGAGGAGGTCGGCTCCGGCGACGGCGTCGAAGTCGGTCAGGTGGTCGACCTGCTGGCCTCGCTGGTGGACGCCTCGATGATCACCGTCGGCGCGACCGAAGGCCGGGTCAGGTACTCGTTGCTGGAGACCTTGCGGGCCTACGGCTGGTCGCATCTCAGCAACCAGGACGAGGTCGACGCCGTGCACCTCAGACACGCCGGCCACTTCGCATCGGTCGCCGAACAGGCAGACCTCGGGCTCCGCGGTCCGGACGAGGCAGCGTGGGTCGCGACCATCGACCGGGAGCTGGACAACCTTCGTGCGGCCCACCAGTGGTTGGTCCGGACGGCGCAGGTGGAGCTCGCCTTGCGCCTCTCCCGCGGGCTGCACTACTACATGCTGTTCAGGTTCCGGGACGAGGTCGTGTCCTGGGGCCAGCTGACCCTCGAGCTTCCTGGCGCGGAGCAGCACCCGCTGTTCGCCGAGGTGTGTGGCGCCGTCGGCGAAGGCCTGACTGCGCGCGGTGAGATGGGGCTGGCGCGCGCACTCGCCGACCGCGCGTTGACCCATGTCAACGGACCCGATGACGAACGGCGCATGTTCGGGCTCCGACTCAGCGGGATGGTGTCCTTGTATGTCGGCAGGCTCGAAGACGGCTTCCGCGATCACGCCGAGATGCTCCGACTGGCGCGGCTGCACGACCACCCCTACGAGACCGGGATGGCCCTGCTGGGTCTGGCCCAGGCCCGGACCTATGCGGGCGCCCCACAAGAGGGCCTGGCGTTCGCAGAGGAGCAGCACCGCGTCGTCCAGCCGCTGGGCAACCCCTCGATGCTCGCCCTCGCTTGGTACGACCAGGCCGAAGCACTGTCCACGCTTGAACCGGAACGGGCGATCGAGCAGTACCAGCGGGCCATCGGTCTGGCCGAGTCGGCGGGGGCCACCTTCGTCGAGGGAATCGCACTCGTTGGTCTGGCCTCGCTGCTCGGACGCTCGGGCGACCCCAGCACCGCTCTCCCGCTGTTCCGCTCCATCGTCGAGCGTTGGCGCCAGATGGGGATCTGGACGCACCAGTGGACCACGCTACGAAACCTGGTCCAGCTGCTCGTGAGGATAGGAAGCTGGGAGCCTGCCGCCGTCCTCTCAGGGGCCATCAACGCCCACAGTGCCGACGCGCAGGCGTTCGGCGCGGATGCCGAACGCATGCGCACAGCCACCGAGCGGATCGCGGACAGACTCGGAGCCTCGAAGTGGTCGGAAGCCAATGGCCGCGGTGCCTCGATGTCCGACCAAGACACCGTCACCTTCGCGTGCGAGACCATCGATCGAGCCGCCGCGCTCCTGCCGCATTCCGACTAGAGGGCAGACCTCCTTCCCGTCGATGGGGTCCAGGTTCAGCGCAGCTGACCGCGGATCTCGCCTCCTTGGTACTGCTCGGTGTGGACGTTCACGTAGGCCGTCCTCGCCTCGATCGCGTCGACCAGCTCGCGGAACTCACCGGCCGCGATGCCCTGCCCAACGGGGCCGATGACGTCGGCAGGCGTGATGGTGCCTGTGACAGTGCCCGAGGCCGGACACGTCTGCGTTCCCGCGGGTCCGTTCCCGAGGTTCGTGCACAGGAAGGTGCTGATCCCGCCCGACTGCGAGGGGTTGCCGAAATGGATGTGGGCCTGAAGGGCCGTGGTCGGCAGTCCGTCGTAGCGCAGCACGTAGCGGATCTCCTGATCGCGCTGGTCGACTGTCGCCGAGAAGGACCCGCGGCCCGGGGTGGACACCGCCAACGGGTCCTCGTTGTAGCCGCTGAGGACTGCCCTGACTGTCTTCGAACCGTGATCGTGCCCGGGGTCACCCTGGGCGGCGACCACGGTCGTTGCTGCCACTGCTCCAGCTGCGGCGACGGCGAGGCCGACGCGCAGCACCTGTGGGTTCATGGCTCTCCTCCTCCTGGAAGTGGTTGACAGGCCAGCCATCCATGCTCGTAACCCCGACCCGGGCAGTCAACGAATGTGGTGGCTCCAGGATGAAGATGAGAAGTTCCTCATGTCCGCAGCCGGAGCTCGGGCCCGGGCCTGCTCGACGCGGTCAACCCGATCGGGGTTGGCGGGCGATGACCGACGGGTCCCGGAAGGGTCTACACCACGCGCATCGAACCCGACACCGAGGAGGACCCATGACCATTCGGCTGTACATGTCGATGTCTCTGGACGGCTACATCGCCGGCCCGGACGATCGTGCGGGCCAGGAGCTCGGCCGCAACGGCGGGCGGCTGTTCAACTGGCTCGACGAACGCGACGGCCCCGGCATCAACGGGCAGGTGTACGCCGAGGCGCTTTCGACTGGCGCCATCATCGCCGGCCGACGGACGTTCGAGCTCGCCGGACGCTGGAACGGTGACCACCACGACGGCGTACCGATCCTGGTCCTGACCCGGCATCCCGACGAAGGCGAGCCGCCTCCCGACGGCACCAGGTTCTTCGACGACGTGCTCGCCTGCGCCGAGGCGGCCCGTGAATCCTCGGGCGGGCGCCCGGTCATGGTCCATGGCGCCGGCGCCGCCCAGGCCCTGCTCCGGGCCGGTCAGCTGGACGAGCTCGAGATCCACCTCGTCCCGGTCCTCCTCGGTGCCGGCCGGCGCCTCTTCGGTAGTTCCGAGCCGGGACATGAGCTGGAGCTGCTCCGGCGGCTCGATGGCAACAACGCCACGCATCTGCGCTACCGCGTGGTCGGAGCGCGGTAGCGACACAGGGGCGGAAGGACTCGCTCGCGCTCAGACACCCTGCCCCCTCGCTGACGTAGCCGAGTCCGGCGGGCCCGGCAACAGCCAGACCTCGTCGCCGTCGCTGGGTGAGGCGCCAAACGTCGGACAACGCACCCCGGGGACTGCCTGCACGTCGAAGATCTCCTCCACTCCGTTGTCGAACTGCAGCGTTGCCACTGTGTTGCCGGTACTGAGCTCGACAACACCGACGCCGCACTTGAGCTGGTCGTGGTAGGCCGCGATCGGTGCGCCGCCGAAGGTGGCCGTCTCGCGGATCTTCGAGAGCCCGACGAAGGCGAGGTCGCCATGGAGGGCCAGCCCGCGCGCGTAGCCCGGGACGGCCGCGATCGCCTCGCGGCTCCCCGTGGCGAGGTCGACGCGGTCGAGCAGGCCCATGCCGGAGTTGAGGACGAACAGGCTGCCCTCGTGCCAGCGCGGCGAGTGCGGCATCGCCAGACCCGTGGTCACCGCCTCGCCGGAGGCGACGTCGAGCACGGCGCCGCTGTCGTTGCGGACCATGCGCCACCCACCCGGTTCGTCCGTGCGAGCCATCACGGTGACGAAGGCCGGGGACCCGTCGCGCATCGCCAGGCCATTCAGGTGACAGCGGTCCTGCGGGGCCAGCTGGGAGACGAACGGCGGCCGCCAGCGTGGCACGAAGCTGTAGCGGGGTGCGAGGCCGGCCAGGCACGAGAAGAGGGTGTTGACGATCCACAGGTCCGGCTCGTCACTGTCGGAGGCTTCCCCAAGCGATCTCGTGGCACTGGATCTCGCCGACGACGATCGAGGAGCGTGGCAGCCAGCACCTGTCGTAGCGGCCCGCGGGCTCGATCATCGGCGCGAGCTCGGAGTGGTCGTCCAGCGACCAGATCTGTCCCTTGCCTGCCACCGCGACGCCGTTCGCACCGACGGCGACCCCCATGACCCGGTCGAACCCGCGGAAGGAGAGGGCCAGCTCCCCGTCGGCCACACCGACGGCGACGAGCTGGCCCGCCTGGTAGGTCGACACCAGCAACGAACAGCCGGCTTCCTCGAGGACGAGCGGAAACCGGGGGCTGTAGTGGTAGCCGACCTCGGTCGTCCGCCCGTCGTGTGCCGGGGTCGTCACGGGCTGCGCGTGTTGATGTCCTTGACCAGGACGGTGCCGGATCTGGTGCCGTTCGACCTCCACAGCTCCTGACCGTGGGTGCCATCGTCGGCGGCGAAGAACAGCCCCTTCTTGACGTGAGTCAGCATGGAGGGCCCGTACTGGGTCGAGCAGGGATGGATGTCCTTGACGAGGACCGTGCCGGACTTGCTGCCGTTCGACTTCCACAGCTCCCGGCCGTGGAGGCCATCCTTGGCGGTGAAGAACAACCTTCCTCCCACCCCGGTCAGGAAGGTGGGATAGCCGGTGTAGTCGCGCGGCTGGATGTTCCTGACCAGAACGGTGCCCGATCTGCTGCCGTTCGACTTCCACAGCTCCTGGCCGTGGACGCCGTCGTTGGCGGAGAAGAACAACCTGCCTCCCACAACGGTCAGGGAGGTCGGAGAGCTGCCGTAGTCGCCTGGCGTGATGTCCTTGACCAGGACGGTTCCGGCGTTGGTGCCGTTCGACTTCCACAGTTCCTGGCCGTGGATGTCGTCGGCGGCTGAGAAGAACAACCGCCCCCGCCCAGCGGTCAGGGAGGTGAGAGAGCCGCCGTAGTCGCCTGGCGTGATGTCCTTGACCAGGACGGTGCCGCCCTTGGTGCCGTTCGACTTCCACAGTTCGTCTCCGTGGACGCCGTCGTCGGCGATGAAGTAGACCTTGCCGTTCGCGGGGGTCAGTTGGTACGGGCTGGAGCTGCGGTCAGTACCGGGCTTGATGTCCTTGACCAGGACGGTTCCGCCCTTGGTGCCGTTCGACTTCCACAGCTCCTGGCCGCGGACGCCGTCCTTGGCGGTGAAGTAGACATTGCCGTTCGCAGCGGTCAGTGAGGACACGCTGGAGCCGCGGCCAGTGGCGCGGTTGATGTCCTTGACCAGGACGGTGCCAGCCTCGGTGCCGTTCGACTTCCACAGCTCGTCGCCGTGGACGCCGTCGTCGGCGGTGAAGTAGACCTTGCCGTTCCCGGCGGTCAGTTGGTACGGGTTGGAGCTGCGGTCAGCACCGGGCGTGATGTCTTCGACGAGGACGGTTCCGGCGTTGGTGCCGTCCGACTTCCACAGCTCCCGGCCGTGGGTGCCGTCGTCGGCGGTGAAGTAAAGCTTCCCGCCCACTGCGGTCATGGATGAGGGGCCTGAGGATGCGGGATAGGTCGTGCCGTAGTAGGCGTCGTACTCAGTACCCGGTTTGATGTCCTTGACGAGGACCGTGCCGGCGTTGGTGCCGTCCGACTTCCACAGCTCCCGGCCGTGGATGCCGTCGTCGGCGGTGAAGAACAGCGTTCCCCCGACTTCGACGAGGTCTGACGGCCCGCTCGAGGGGGTGGGTGGGCCGGGGCACTGCGCCAGCGAAGAAGAGGCACTCCCGGCCGCCGCATGGAGCGTCTCGGCCCTTGCGCTTGGAGTCGGGTAGCCCGAAGTGGCCGCGACGCCTGCCAGGGTCGACCGCGGCCGCAGCGGCCGTGGCGGCTCGGGTCGCGCCGGCTCCCCGAGCCCGACGACGCAGCAGTTTGGCCTGGGAAACCCGGGCGCGGACGACCCTCTTCTTTGCACATCGCTGTCGACGGCTCATGGCACACGAACTTTCGCGATACGGCCCGCGTTGATGTCCTTGACGAGGACGGTGCCCGCCTTGGTGCCGTCCGACTTCCACAGCTCCTGGCCGTGAATGCCGTCGTTTGCGGCGAAGAACAACCGTCTCCCCACCGCGGTCAGGTGAGGAGGGCCTCCGGAACTCGCCGGAACAGGCACGGATGTCCTTGACCAGGACGGTGCCCGATCCGCTGCCGTTCGACGTCCACAGCTCCTGGCCGTGGACGCCGTCGTCGGCGGTGAAGAACAAGGTCCCGCCGACGGCGGTCAGGGAGGAGGCAGCGCTGCCGTGGCCCGGATTGATGTCCTTGACCAGGACGGTGCCCGCACTGCTGCCGCCCGACTTCCACAGCTCCTGGCCGTGGACGCCGTCCTGGGCGGTGAAGAACAGCGTCCCGCCCACCGCGGTCAGGAAGGAGGAAAGACTGCTGTCGTTGCCGGGCTTGATGTCCTTGACCATGACGGTGCCCGATCCGCTGCCGTTCGACTTCCACAGCTCGTGGCCGTGGGTGTTGTCGTCTGCGGCGAAGAACAACGTCCCGCCCAGAGCGGTCAGGGATGAGAGGTTGGAGGACAGAGCCAAGGAGCCGCCGTCGTAGTGATTGACGGCGGTGTTGATGTCCTTGACCAGGACGGTGCCCTCACTGCTGCCGTTCGACGTCCACAGCTCCTGGCCGTGCGTGTCGTCGTCGTCGATGAAGAACAACCGCCGGCCCACACCGGTCAGGGTGGTCGGGCCGTAGTCGTAGTCGTTGGACATGCCACCGGGGTTCATGTTCTTGACCAGGACGGTGCCGGCCTTGGTGCCGTTCGACTTCCACAGCTCCTGGCCGTGGGTGTCCTCGTCGATGAAGAACAGTTCCCCGCCCACAGCCGTCAGGTATGAGGCGTACAAACCGCCATGGCCTCGGTTGATGTGCTTGACCATGACGGTGCCGGCCTTGGTGCCGTTCGACTTCCACAGCTTCTTGCCATGCCTGCCGGGGTCGGCGGTGAAGAACAGCTTCCCGTCCACTGCGGTCAAGTGGGCCGGGCCGTCGCCGTCGCCAGTACTGGGGGCGGTGTTCTTGACCAGGACGGTGCCGGCCTTGGTGCCGTCCGACCTCCACAGCTCCCGGCCGTGGGTGCCGTCGTTGGCGTTGAAGAACAACCGGCCGCGCATAGCGGTCAGGGAGGCTGGGTTGGAGCCGGTTCTGCCGCCGGGGTTGATGTCCCTGACCAGGACGGTGCCCGCCTTGGTGCCGTCCGACTTCCACAGCTCCTGGCCGTGGGCGCCGTCGTCGGCCGTGAAGAACAACGTCCCACCCACGTCGACAAACTGGGAGGGCTTGCTCGTGCGGGCCGCCGAGCCGGGGCACGGCGCCAGCGAAGCGGCGGCACTCCCTGCCGCCTCCTGGAGCATCTCAGCCCTTGCGCTGGTCATGTGCCCCGCGGACGCCGCCACGCCCGCCAAGGTGACGGCGGCCGCAGCTGCCGTGGCTGCTCGTGTCGCCCCGGTTCCCCGAGCACGACGACGCAGCAGCTTGGCTCGGGAAACCCGGGCGCGAACGATCTGCTTCTTTGCACATCGCTGTCGACGGCTCATGACACACGAACTTCCGGGATGCAGCCCCCGCATTCAGCCAAGCCCGAGCGGCCGTCTGCCCGTTGTACCGCATGCAGAGGCCTAGGCGCATCACCAAGACCGAGCATTCGCGCCCTGACCTGCAGCTTCGTGTTCGTCGCGCTAGCCCGTGCGCTGGCGGTGTGCCCGCACGCGGGTGCGGTTGCCGCAGCTGAGGTCGGTGCACCAGCGGCGCCGGCCGGTGTGGTCGAGGAAGATGCTCGAGCAGGTGTCGTCGCCGCACGCGCGGAGCGTTCCGGCACCCCGCCCCGAGAGGTCGACGACCGCCTGCCGGGCCAGCCGGGCGAAGGCGTCGTCGACCGAGCCCGGCCGACGCGGACGCAGTCCCGTGTCGCCGGAGGAGACGTGCAGTCCCTCGTCGCGCGCAAGCGCGGCGTTGAGGCGGCGTACGTCGGCGGCCGCGGGCCGATCGCGCCTGACCGCGGCCACGGCGAGGCGGTGCAGCGCCTCGCGGGTCTGGGCCGCGTGCGCGACGTCCGATCGGTCGTCACGGCGCCGGCCGGCTCGAGGTCGAACTCGCGCAGCCAGGCGCGCAGGCTCTCGGTCGTGTCGATCGCGTCCACCTGCTCCTCGCGGTAGCGGCCGGCCAGTGTCGAGAGCAGGTCCAGCCAGGCCGCGCCGTTGCCTCTGCGGAACCGTCCCATGCAAACAGTGTAACGGGTTGACTCATTACCGTGAAGATGTGAGGCTGTAATGCATGAAGGCATTACGACTCGACGCTCTGGGCACCGCGTTCATCCTGGTGTGGAGCAGTGGCTACCTGGTCGGGGCGATCGCCACCCGGACGATGGCTCCGCTCGCCGTGACGATGTGGCGGTTCGCGATCGCGGCCGCATTGCTCGCGGTCGTGGCGGTGGTCCGCCGCGAGAGCTGGCCGCGCGGACGAGAGGCCGTGGCGCTGCTCGGCGTCGGTGTCCCGATGTTCGCAGTCCAGTTCGGGGCGCTCTACAGCGCCATGGCCGACGGGCTGACCGCCGGGACCACGTCGCTCATCGCGTGCTCGTCACCGCTGGTCGTGGGCGCGATCGGGGCGGCGTCGGGATGGGAGCGGCTGCGCCCGGCGCAGTGGCTGGGCATCGGCCTGGGCGTGCTCGGCGTCCTGGTCACGCTGGCCGACCGGGTCGGCCGCCCGCCCAACGTCGCCTCGCTGCTGTGGGCCCTGGTCGGCCTCGCCGGCCTCGCTGTCGGCACCACGCTCCAGTCCCGCGTGAGCCCGAAGGCAGGGGCCGCCGCGGTCGCGTCCGTGGAGGTCGCCGCCGGGTTCGCCGTGCTTGCGGTCTGGGCGCCGCTCGACGGCGATGTCGCCCTTCCGCTGAGTGGGTCGGGCGTGGCGTCGTTCGTCTGGCTCGCCGTGGTCACCGGTCTCGGTGCGCCGCTGCTCCTGTTCGCGCTGGTCCGACGGCGCGGGGCCACCGGTGCCAGCAGCCACCTGTTCGTCGTCCCTGCGATCACCGCGTTGGCCGCGTGGCCGCTGCTGGGCACCCGGCCCGGTCCCCTGACCGCGGTCGGCCTGGCGATCGTGGTGGTGGCGCTGATGCTGACCACGGGCCGGCTGGCCGGCCCGGCCGGGCTCAGCTCACCAGCGTTGTCACTGCGTACGCCGCACCGAACGCCGCCGCGAACACCAGCAGGCAGATCAGCGTCAGCAGCACGGGAACCCGGCGCCGCGTGGGTGCCGTCGGCAGCGGCGCGTACGTCGTGTCCGGGGTCTGGTAGCGCGTGACCCGAGCGGCGGCCGGCGGGGTCGCGCCGGTCACGGGCAGCGCGGAGCGGAAGGCGTCGACGAAGGCTTCGATGGAGGAGTAGCGGGCCTCCGGGGCGGGGTCCAGGGAGCGCAGGAGCACCTCGTCGACCTCGGCCGGAAGCGACGGGTCGATGCGCGAGGGCGCCAGCGGCAGCGACGCGTGGGCGAGCTCGGCGATGGTGCCGTCGCGGGCCAGGCGGCCGGTGAGCATCTGGTAGGCGACCGCGGCCAGCGCGTGGACGTCGGCGCGGGCGTCGATGGTGCCGCCGGTGGCCTGCTCGGGGGCCATGTACGCCGGGGTGCCGACCACCTGCGTCAGCCCGGACGCGTGCAGCATCGCCTTCGCGACGCCGAGGTCGGCCACCAGCAGCCTGTCGCCGGCCGAGCCGCCGCTGCGGAGCAGCAGGTTGTGCGGCTTGATGTCGCGGTGCACGACGCCGTGCTCATGGAGCACCGCCAGGCCGGCCCCTGCCTGGCTGACCAGGTCGACGACCCGGGGGACGGACAGAGGCAGGCCCGGCTCCAGCGGGCGGGCCAGCGACCCGAGGTCGGCGTACGTCATGACGAAGTACGGCGTGCCGTCGACCTCACCGATGTCGTAGACCCGCACGATGTGGTCGGAGTCGGCGCGGCGCAGGATCCGCGCCTCCTCCAGGAACCGCTCTCTCACATCC
Organism: uncultured Actinomycetota bacterium; assembly: GCA_963734355.1. Lineage (GTDB taxonomy): Bacteria > Actinomycetota > Actinomycetes > Propionibacteriales > Nocardioidaceae > Nocardioides. Next base: position 255,537 of record CAVTHU010000051.1, on the reverse strand, counting down.
AGGCGCTGCGACCAGTTCTCGGCCAGCGCCTTGACCGCGACGTCCGAGTCGAGCTCGGCGTCGTGGTAGAGCCAGACGGTGGCGAAGCCGCCCGAGCCGAGCCGGTCGACACGCTCGAGCCGGCCGAGACGGGTGGGCAGGGACACGGCGCCATGCTTGCACGCAGGGCGGGGACCAGCGGGCCGCGCCTGACGAGGCGGCGCGGCCCGCGTGACCAGCCCGGGGAAGAGGACCGGTCACCCCCAGGTCAGGTGGGCTGCCCGTTCTTGAACTGCTTCACGTACACGTACTGGGTGGCCGAGACCGTCACGCCGGCCTGCCCGGTGTTGCCGCCCGTGAAGGAGCCCGTGATCACGATCGGCGTGTCGTTGGCAGTGATCTTGATGGTGCCGTGGAACGCCGTCTGGGCGGCGTTGCTGCCGCCGTCCGGGACGTCGGCGGTGAAGTTGGTGCCGAAGCCGCCCTGGAAGCCGGGGATGGTGACGACCCCGTAGTCGGCGCCGGTGGGTGTGCCCGGACCCATGTGCCAGAACTGCGCCACGCCGTCGATCTGCCACGTGCCCTTGTCGAGCACCAGCGTCGCGAGCCCGGCCTGGGTGTTGGCGGGCACCGCGACCACGCGGGCCCCCGCGAAGGCCGGGTCGGCGCTGACCGCAGTCGTCGCGTTGACGACGTTCTCGGTGGCGGTGAACCTCGCGAAGTTGTTCTTGGTCAGGTCTTCGGTCTGGATGGTGCCGTTCTTGATCTGTGCCGAGGTGATCTGGGCGGCGGCGACGGACGCCCCGGTGCCGGCGATGGCGGCGACGGCGGCGACGGCCGCGACCGCGCCGACCTTGCCGCGGGCACTGCTCTTGACCCAGCTGCTGAGCTTCATGGTTCCTCCGTTGGCTCGGTGTGCTCTCACCTCACTGACGGGACCGTTGGCCGAACGGTTGGGTGCTGGGCGCCCTCTAGGGTGAAAGCGTGGAGGCGGACGAGCTCGACGAGCTGGCCATGCGGGCCGCGGGCGGCGACCGACCCGCGCTCGAAGAGCTGCTGGCCGAGGTCCAGCCGCGGGTACGCCGGATCTGCGGGCGGATGCTGCTCTTCCCCGAGGACGCCGAGGAGGCCGCCCAGGACGCGCTGCTGCTGGTGGCCACGAAGATCCATACCTTTCGCGGCCGCAGCCGGTTCACCACCTGGCTGCACGCCGTGGCCTCCAACAGCGCCCGGTCGACCTACCGCACCCTGAAGCGACGCGGCGCCGAGCGGCTCACCGACCAGCTGCCCGTGCACGCAGACCCACGCACCACCAGCGTGATCGCGGGCAGCCGGCTCGACCTGCTCGAAGCGCTCGACGTCGTCGGCACCGACCACCCCGAGCTGGTGGAGCCGCTGGTGCTGCGCGACGTCCAGGAGCTCGAGTACAGCGAGATCGCGACCCTGCTCGACGTCCCGCTCGGCACCGTGAAGTCGCGGATCCACGCTGCCCGCAACGCGGTCCGGCCGCTGCTCAAGGTGTCGGAGTAGTCAGCGGACAGCTCGCTGCAGCACCACCTCGCCGTGGCTGCCGTACCCGACCAGCCGGCCGCCGTACGCCGCGCCGTTGAACCCGATCAGCAGGCTCTGTCCTTCGAGGGCCACGACCGTCGGCCACGGGATGTTGGTGGGGTACGTCGCGTCGAGCGTCCCGACGTCGCGCAGGTCGAGGTCGAGCACCGGGTAGGACCGGCGGCGCTTGTCGCTGGCCAGCACCCGCCACTGCCCGTCCAGCGAGGCGATGGTGGTGCCCTCGGTCTGCCGGTGCTCGGTCGCGACCGCCCGCAGCGTCAGCGCGTCGAGCGAGGGTCCGGCGGCCAGGGCGGGGTGGAACGAGAAGTACTTCGTGGCGCTCACGTAGCCCACGAGCCAGCCGTCGTCGGTCCGCACCAGGTGCGGGTCCCAGACGCCCACCGACCGGAACCCCTCCGTCGGCATCGCAAGCGGGCGGCCGTCGACGACGTGCACGCCGCGGGTCAGGTCCGCGGTCGACTCGGCCAGCGTCACCGAGACCGGTCGGTGGTGTCGGTCGAAGTCGCCCCACGTGCTGGCCGCCAGCAGCCAGCGATCGCCGTCGCGCAGCAGGTGCGCAGCGTGGTCGCCGTACACGCCGCCGCGTCGTAGGAACAGGTCGGCCCGGTGCTCCAGCTCGAGGCTCTCGGGGTCGAGCGACCACACCGAGCAGTGCCCGGTGGGGAAGCCGCCGGGGCCGGCGCTGGTGGCGGTGAGCAGCACCTTCCCGTCCCGGACGTACGGCGACCCGTCGGCGTGGCTGACCACCCGCAGGTCCCGCAGTCCGAGCTGGCCGAACGGTCCCGTCTCGTCGCCCGACGCGGTGAGCCCGGCCAGCCAGTCCTCGTCGTGCACGTCGTGCCGGTCGGTGAGGTCGTAGCGGGCCCGAGCCACCCAGACCCCGGCCTCCTGCGTGAACGCGGTGACCTGCGGCCCCGTCAGCGTCAGCGCCACGGCCTCGACGGGCGCCTCCGGCCGGCCGCTGCGCCGGCTCCGGTGCGTGGTCGTCCGGCCGTCCATGCCGACGTGCAGCGCCACCCGGTCGGCGTACGTCGCGGTGAGGGTCACCGCTCCGCTGGCCAGCGTCAGCTCGCGAGACTCCCGCGCCGACGTCGCGACATACGGCGCCAGCACCGGGCCGCCGTCCGGCACCACCAGCCGGACCGGGCGCCGACGCGCGACGACCTCGAACCGTGGCAGCACCCCGCCAGTCTGTCAGCGCAGTGTGTCAGCGCAGCCGGCCCAGATAGCCGGCCGCCCGGCGCAGGTCGCGCAGCCGCGCCTCCCAGGTGATGCCCGACGCGACGAGGACGATGCCGGCGGCGCCGATGATCACCCACTGCGGTGTCTGCTCGGCGTACGGCGCGAGCTCGCGCAGCACGAGCGCCGCGCCGCCCACCCAGCCGACGAGCACGGGTGCGGTCCACCGCAGCGCGGAGCCGCCGACCAGAAGAGCCACGCAGACCAGCCCGCTGAAGACCGCGCGGGCCGACAGCGGGTAGACCAGCGCCCACAGCAGCGTCGGCACCACGGCCAGCGACAGCCCGGCCAGCAGAGCGGTGATCGACGAAAGCTCCGGCGAGCGCCGCATCCGATCCAGTCCGACGAGCAGCAACGCCACGGCCGTGGGCAGTGTGTATGCCTCGGGAGCCTGCACGCCGACGTCGTACAGCCGCACCCACGTGGCGGAGGCGAGCAGCAGGCCGCCCAGCCACGCCAGGGCCCGGTGGTCGCGGTGGACCAGCGAGGTGACCGTGACCAGGGCGCCCGCGACGGTGAGGTGCACGGCCAGCCACACGGACGGGTCGGCCGCGACGGGGACCCCGGTCGCCGCCGCCGCGAGCACCGTGATCCCGGCGGCCAGCTCCAGCTCCAGCCGCGGCACCGCCAGCGCCAGCAGCCCGAGCACGACGAGCACGGCGAGCGAGCGCCACTCGTAGGGCGTCCCGAGCACGTGTCCGCCCACCCACAGGAAGCAGCCCAGCACGCCGGGCAGCGCGTAGGCCGCCACCGTCCTGGCCCCGCCGCTGCGCCGAGCCGTCACGTACGCAGCGAACGCGGTGAGCTCGGCCAGGCTGACCAGGGTGAGCACCGCGCTCGGGAACGAGATGAGGACGCCGAAGGGTCCGAGCACCGTCACGAAGAGGACCAGCGGGAGCGGGAACAGCGCGGCGGTGAGGAAGCCGGTCAGGGCGGTGGCTCCGAGGATCGCGTAGCCGAACCGGCCGGTACGCGGCACGGTCAGTGCGGCGGCCAGCCCCACGACCGCCACCCCTAGGGGGAGCAGCACCGGGTTCGCGACGGGGTGCTCGGGGTGCAACCGCACCAGCCAGCCGGCGGAGAAGTGGGATCCGACGCTCACCAGGTTCGTCAGGGCCTCCGCGGCGAGCACCGCCGGGACAGGGGCCAAGACCAGCAGCGACCCGACCAGCGGGACCCTCGGGACGGCGTACCACCGGGGCGGGACCGCCCCCGCCACCACCGCCCAGGCCACCGAGCAGCCGGCAGCGACGAGGGTGATCCTGGTGAGGCCCTCGTCGAACACCGGGACCACGCCCGCGAAGGTGAGGACCGAGACCGAGCAGGCGCAGACCAGCTGCCGCAGGTCGTCGTGGCTGCGGACGATCGCCCACGGGAGCAGCACGAGCGCGGCGACCGCGAGCATCCCGAAGCCGTGGCCCTCGACCCAGAGGCCATGGAAGGTGGGGTACTCGGACGCGTCCGTGACGGCCAGGCCGGTCAGGGCTGCGAACGCCAGCCCGGCGCCGGTGGCCGAGGTCCACGGCAGCACCACCGTCCCGAGCGTCCGGCCCAGCAGCGCGAGCGCCGCGAAGCAGAGCACCGCGAGTGCAGCCACCGCCTGGTGGTGGTCGGTGGTGCCGAGCCCGAGCACCGCGATGCCGAGGCCGAGCGGTGCGGCGACCTGCGGAGTGAAGAGGCGTACGGCCGGGACGCAGAGTCCCAGCGAGACGGCGAGGAGGGTGGTGCCGAGGATGGCGAGGAACGACTCGTCGGTCGGCGTACCCAGCCAGCCGGCGTTCTCGGCGCCGAACACGTCCAGCACGACCAGCCCCAACGCGACCGTGGTGAGCGCCTCGGCAGCGACCCCGAGGTCGCGGCGGGCCAGCCACTGGCCGGCGACCGCGGTCGTGACGGTGAGCCCGACGAGCACCGCGGTGCGGCCGCCGACGCCGAGCCACGACCACGCCACGGCCAGGAAGATCACTGCGGCGACGAGCAGGCAGGTCGCGCCGAGCCCGAGCAGGATCTTGGGGACCGAGGCGGCGCTGAGGCCGGCGGGCTCGGGGCGTTGGGGCGGCGCGGGCGCGGGGAACGGGTCGGCGTACGAGAGGACGGGGGGCGGAGGCGGAGCTTCCGGCGGCGCGGGCTGGTCGAGTACGTAGCCACAGCGGGGGCAGCAGTCGGTGAGCGTCGCGATCATGTCCCCATTGGCCCGCGTCGCGGCACGGTCGCGGCACCATCGGCGCGCTCAGCGGTTCTGAGCCCGCGTACTCAGGTCCTGTGGCACGCTCGCGCAATGACCACCCCACGAAACCGCGTGGCTCCCCCGCTTCGCTCCTCGGCCACACGCTTCCGCGGGGACCCCGGAAAAGCATGAGCCGTGGCAGCGGGCAGGACCGCGACCTCGCGGAGTGCTACATCTCCGTCGACGTCGAGACCGGCGGTGCGACTCCGGCCGACTACGCACTGCTCTCGATCGGGGCCTGTCTGGTCGACGACCCGGAGACGACGTTCTACGTCGAGCTCAAGCCCGAGGACAAGCGGTCCACCCAGGAAGCGCTCGAGGTCAGCAAGCTGTCGCTGGACATCCTCGCGACGATGGGGGAGCCGCCGGCCGAGGCGATGCAGCGCTTCGCGGACTGGGTCGGCGACGTGGTGCCGGCGGGTTTCCGGCCGATCTTCGTCGGCTTCAACGCCCCGTTCGACTGGATGTTCGTGGCCGACTACTTCGAGCGCTACGTGGGGCGGAACCCGTTCGGCTTCGCCGCCCTGGACATCAAGGCGTTCGCCATGGGCCGGCTCGGCTCCACGTGGGCAGAGACGAGCATGAGCGTGCTCGGCCCGAAGTACTTGTCAGGACGACCGCTCGCGCATCACGCTCTTTCCGACGCGCAGGACCAGGCCGCCCTCTTCCGGGCGATCTACGCCGAGCCGGCGCACCCTGGAAAGGACACCTCATGACCGACACCATTGCCGCCGGCTCGGGCGACGACGTCTCACGTCTCGTCGCGTCCGCGCAACGGCTCGGCATCGAGCTGGACGCCGCAGACACCGAGCGCTGGCTGGCGGCGATGACGATGGAGGAGGGTGTCGAGACGTCCGACATCGTCATCGACGAGAAGGACGGTGTGTTCGGCCACCGCGTCAGCATGCTCGACTTCAGCCCACGCGACCTGGCCCGGTTCCGCCGGATCGGCGAGGTGGTCGAGGTGACCGGCCCCGAGGGCATCGCCGAGGGAGCGCTGGCCCTCTCCGGCTCCGCCGCCCAGTCGAAGATCCAGACCCACCCCGGTGACGCCGACTTCTTCCAGCGGCTCAACATCAAGGCGCCCAGCCGCGACGAGGCGTGCTCGATCCTCGCGACCCTGATGAAGGACAAGGTCATCACCTTCGAGAGCGGGCCGACGTTCCAGTTCATCGAGGCGAAGTGGAGCTCCTACCCCTTCGACTGCGTCAAGGACGGCGAGCCGCAGAAGAAGGGCGGGCCGATCTCGTGGAAGCTCGACGAGATCAAGGCCGGCCACCTGACTGTCGATGTGGACGGCGCCCCGACGGTGCTTGGACTGGAACCAGCTCGCCACCGACCCGGGCTGGTGCAAGCTCGACTGGGTGGTCGCCGACCCCGACCAGAAGCGGCTCACCAACGCCAGCAACGTCATCGACGTGACCTGGGAGTCGCCGACCGGCGACATCGTGCCCCTCGACGGCTACCTGGACGCCTACTTCCAGGAGGTCTACCTCGACGCCGGGCAGCTGCCGACGTTCACCAAGGTGGTCCAGCACGTCTCCGGGAACGCGCTCGACGACTACATCGACCAGCTCGAGGGAGAGGTGCGCAAGTACCTCGACGCCGGGCACGCCAACTACGGCAAGGCCGCGAAGCGGATGTACAACGTCTTCCGGCTCACCGGGCGGCACATCGATGCGGCCTACCTGCGCGAGCTGTTCGACGAGCCCACCACGATGCTCTACCAGGTCTGGTCGCTGATCACGACGCTCGAGAACGCGTCCCAGCCCGGCTCGACGATCTCCACGGAGACGGTCCAGGCGCAGACCGACGAGCTCGTGCTCACCGTCGTGACTGCACTGGACGGCGTCCAGGAGACGGAGCTCGTCGGCGCCCTGCTCAAGCTGCGCGTCGCCCTGGACCATACGAACGACGGTGGGGCGGAGGCCGAGGCGGGCGCGCTCGACATCGAGTCCGCCAAGGTCCAGGTCGTGAACCTGATCAACACCTTCTTCCGCGACCGGCTGACCGCGGTGCCGTCGATCAAGGACTACATGGACTCGCTGGCGACCTCGTAGGTCTCCTCGTCGCCGTCCACCGAGGGCCAGACCTGGCGCTCGACGACGTCGATGTCGGTGGTGCGCTCGGCGAGCTCGACAATCGTGCGCACGCGCACTCCCGCGCCGAGGATCATGCCGACGGCTCCGGGCAGGAGACCTTGGGGTTGAGCCCCTGGTAGTTGAGCGGACCGGCGGCGATGGTCACGGCGACGGTGGCTTCCGCGTCGCACGAGGCCACGCCGTCGCCGAAGTAGTTGCGCTGCTGAGCGGCGCAGGCGCCGCTCACCAGCCAGACGGCGCACACGACGCCGATGGCGATCTTCATTGACTCCCCCAAAGCGCCGGCCCCCGCGATCCCCCACAGACCGCCCCCAGAAGCCAGCACCGCCATCGTGCGGTACCCCTGAAGGGTTCTCATAGGAGGACACGCAGTAGTCCAGACCACTCTGGGGTCCCTAGTAGCCCCTCTGGGTGGGGGTGGACTCGCTTCGTACGACAGTCCGAAGAGGCTCACGCGGACGGATGTGGCGCTTTGCAGTGGACCTTGGGGTTCACGCCCGCGTAGTTGAGCGGACCGGCCAGGATCGTCAGCCCGATGTCGGCACCGGTCTTGCAGTTGATCGCCCGGTCGTTGCCGAAATACCCGCGCTGGCCCGCAGCGGCAGCGCCGATCACGAGCCAGGCCACGATGACGATCCCGATGATCAGCTTCATGTCGCACCCCTCCCCAGGCGATCCGCCGCGCTGTGCCGGCCACGACCGCCTGTGTCACAAGTGAGAACCCAAGAGTGGCAGGGCCGAGCACCTCGGGGGGGCGAAACGGGCGAACACTTGGGGATGGTTCGAACGGGCCATTCCCGCATGGTCCGTCATGACCCTCCTGACACTTGGGTAGAAGTTGGCAGCGCGGTCAGTACGTGATGTCGAACGACGTCGCGGCGGTGGGCTCGGTGTCGGTCAGAACGACGTCGTCGACGCGCGCGGCGGGCGGGCCGTGGCGGCACCAGGCGACGAACTCGTCGACGTGGTCGTCCTGTCCCTCGGCGTGCGCGCGTACCGAGCCGTCGGGCTCGTTGCGGATCCAGCCGGCCAGGGCGAGTCGGGTGGCCTCGCGGGCGGCGTACCAGCGGAAGGAGACGCCCTGCACCTGACCGGTGACGTGCAGGTCGACGGCGCGGGTCACGAGTGCAGCGGTACCCGGATCAGGGTGACCGAGCTGGCCGGGACGGTGAGGCGGAGGGCGTGATGGCGGACCCGGACGGCGCCGACCTTGCGGATGCCGCCGCCGGCGTACTGCCAGGCAGTCGCCTTCCGGGCGCCGCGCGCGTGCTTGAGCTTGACCGCCGTCCGCAGCTTCGCGCTCGCCTTGTTCACGACCACGATGGTCAGCGGGCCGGACTTGCCGACGCGGGCGGCGTAGACCGAGACCCGGCGCTGGTCCGAGCTGGTCGCCGAGACGCCGAAGCTGCCGAAACCGTGGTGCCTGCCGTCGTAGTTGCGGAACATCCGGAACGCCGCGGCCGGGACCGGCGAGCCGCCGTCGGGCCAGAACGTCGCGAGGTCGAGCCCCTCGCGGCCGAAGATGCCGAGGGCGTCCGCCTCGATGACGTTCTGCAGTCGCTCGTCCGACGTGACGCCGAGGCCCAGGTTGTACTCGGTGATGCCGAGCTTGGTGCCCGGGTAGCTGCCGCGCACCCACGCCCGCATCCGGGGGAGCAGCCCGATCTTCGCGTTGATCCACGAGGGGTCGGTGTACGACTGGTCCCACAGCGGACGGGTCACGTCGGTGACGGGGGAGTACTGGCCCTGCGGGTAGTAGTGCAGGTCGAAGTAGTCGAGCAGCCGGCGACCGGTCTGCTGCTGGTAGGCCGCGAACTGCTGCAGGTACCACGTCGACAGGTCGGTGCCGCCGTGTGCGGCGCGGTCCGGCGAGCTCGGAGAGCAGCCCTGGTCGATGTTGTCGGCGGCCGAGCAGAAGTAGTTGGGCCAGCCCCACTCGGCCGGGCCGAGGGTCGCCGCGCCCGGGTCGGCGTCCTTGACCGCCAGCGCGAGGTCGCGCGACTTGGTCCAGAGCTCGTCGTAGGTCGTGGGCTGCGGGTGGAAGCCGTGGTGGGTCTCGTCCCAGAGGGCCGGCTCGTTGCCGAGCTCGTAGATCGAGACGCCACCGTGCCCGGCAGCGCCGTACTTCGCCTTGAGCGCGGCGATCCACTGCGCCGAGAACGCCGGCCCGACCGCCACGCCGGCCGTCGTCGGGTCGGCGGTCAGCCACTGCCCGTTGCGCCGCCCGTTGCCGCAGCTCGAGTGGTACGGGTCGTGGTCGTCCTGCGGGTTGTACGACGCGGGGTAGCTGCACGGGTGGTCGCCGGCGTACGACACCGCGTTGGCGACCCACCCCAGCAGCGGCAGGGTCAGCAGCGTCGCGGTCTTCGTGGCTCGGTCCTGTTGCACCTGCGCGTCCGCGGCGCTGTAGTCCTGGCCGCGCTGGCAGTAGTCGAACGCGTCGCTCCAGCAGTCCGCGAAGTTGGTGAAGTACCAGTCCTGTCCGCGGTTGCTGCCGCGGAGCTGCCAGTTGTAGGTCTCCACGGCGTTGCCGCCCCAGCGGTTGACCGGCAGGTCGACGGACTTGGCGAAGCCGCGGTCGGCGAAGTTCACGCCGTAGACCAACGGCGAGATCCGGTGCTTGCCCTTCTTCAGGTCGACCACGAGCCGGGGAGCCTTCGCGGCGCGGGTGACCGACTCGGGGAGGTGTGGTTCGGCACCCGCCGGCGCGGGCGACGCCGGGACCGCGAGCAGGGCGGCGACCAGGGCCGCCGCGAGTGTCGTGGGCCAGCGCATTCCCGTGATCCTGCCAGCCACTGGCTCTTGACGGCACGGCTTCGAACGAGCCAGCGTTCCGCCATGGAGCGCGTCCCGCACGAGAACGCCGCGACCGTCCTGGTCGACCCGCTCGTGCTGCGCGACCTCGAGGTCCACCTGATGGCGCAGGACCTCCGGCTGTGGCCGGTGGCGACAGCGCCCATCTGCTCCGACGGCCCCCGGACGGCGTTCCAGATCCGCCGCCGGATGCTCACCTCCCGGCGCGGTGAGTGGGACGACGCGGCGGAGTGGGTGCCGGTCTGGATCGCCTTCGGCGAGAGCTGGCGCCGCGGCGCCGAGCCGCTGCCGTGGTCGGCGCACCAGACGCTCTACCGCACGCTGGAGAGGTACGACGGCCACGTCCACTACCGGCGCGGCCTCGGCGGGATCCCGCGACTCGACGTGCCCCGGGAGCTCGTGAGCTGAATCCAGCGTCTACCGACCTGACAATCGCCCCATCGGGTCATCGACCTGCGAGGGTGGGGCGCTTAGAGTCTCAGCACGTGTGCCGACCGGCAGCATCGTAGGGGGAACCGGAACATGCACCAGTTGATGCGTCGAGTGGCGCTGGGTCTGACGCTGCCGCTCGTCGTGGGCGCGCCCGTGTTGCTGCTGGCCGGTCCGGCTCATGCCGCCGGGACGCCGACGGACGTCACGCTGACCTCGCCGTCCGACGCGATCGTCTACGGCCAGGAGGTGCAGGGTCGACCGTCACGTCGTGGTCGACGACATGACCGAGCAGCCGATCAGCCACGGTGTGGTCGACTCCAGTTCCGCGCGGACGCCGTGGCACGATGGGTCATGCTTCAGCGCATCCCCGTCGACGCCGCCGGCCACGCCACGACGCCGCTGCTCACCGTTCAGGCGAGACGGCCGGCCACTCGACGTGACCATCGGGCGAGGCCATGGACTTCTGCGACGTATCCAGGCTCAGTTCTACCCGACCACCTCGACGGCTCGCCGGACGCCTACGACAGCGCATGGTCCTGCAGCGCGTCGACCCAGGCGGCCTCCATCGGTCGCGGTCCTGCCCACGGCCACCACGCTGGTCGCCGACGTGACCGGCGCCTTCCCCGGCGGTCGTGCAGGCCAACAGCGCTCAAGCCGGGCGGCGCCGTCGACTTCAAGGTCGACGGGGCCGTGGTCGGCAGCAACGACGTCGACCCCAACGGCAACGCCACTCTCAACCACGTGCTGCCGCGGGGCACCGCAGACGGTGACCGCGACGTACACCGGCGACGGTCGCTACACCGGCACCTCTGAGGCACTGGTGCGCAAGGACCCGATCCTGGGCGCGCGGGTGCTGTCGACGTTCCCGAAGTCGAAGTCGGGCTGGTACCACACGCCGGTCGACATCTGGTTCATCTGCAAGCCGCAGGGCTCCGAGCTGGTCGAGGACTGCCCCGTCGACACCTCGCTGAACCAGAGCGGCAAGAACCAGTCGGTCACCCGCACGATCCGCGCGGTCGACGGCGGCTCCGCAACGCTCACGATCAGCGGCATCGACATCGACCGCGACAAGCCGGTGATCAAGGTCAGCGGCCGCAGCTGCACGGCGACCGACAAGCTCTCGGGTGTCAAGGGCAAGTGCCGCATGGAGATCGCCAAGAACGGCCACTACACGGCGGTCGCGAAGGACAAGGCCGGCAACCGCGCGGTCAAGCGCGGCATCCTGGACTAGACAACGCCGCGGGAACACCTGCTCGCCACTCCGTGGCAGTCTGTCTGGAGTGAAGGTCGATCTGACCGTCCTGGCAGTCCCGGCGTACTTCGCCGCCATCGGCGCGGAGTACGCCTGGCAGCGGGCCCACCCCGTGGCGCCGGGCACGCGAGCCGGCGACTACCAGCGAGCAGACACCCTGGCGAGCCTGGCCATGGGCACCGGGAGCCTCGTCGCGCCCTACCTCGCCAGGAAGGTGCTCGACCCGGTCACCCCGGGCCGCGGCAAGTACGGCCGGGCGCTGCTCGCCGCCGGCGCGACCGCAGCGTTGCTCACGACGGTCGGTGACGTCGTACGCCGGCGGGTTCGGGACGGCCGGCTGCCGGACCCGCAGACCGTTCCCGACCACGTGCGCGAGGTCCAGGAGGAGCTCGCCGGGCTGCGTCAGGCGCCCGCGGTGCCGCCGGAGGAGCGGCCGGCGCCGTCCCTGCCCCGGAAGGTCAACGGCGGCCTCGCCGTCGCCGCGGTGGCGGGCGGCGCGCTCACCGTCTCGACCCTCTGGGCGGCCCGGACCTCGGCCGAGTCGTTCTTCCGCCGCGGCCGCCTCGACCTCGGTACGACGTGGCCCGCCTGGGCGCTCGCGATCCTGGGCTGGGACTTCATCTACTACTGGAACCACCGGTTCAGCCACGAGTCCCGCTGGCTGTGGGCCGTGCACGTCGCCCACCACTCCAGCGAGCGCTACAACCTCTCGACCGCGCTGCGGCAGCCGGTCGCGGAGTCGATCACGATCGCGGTGCCGTACTCGCTGCTCGCGCTCGTCGGCGTACGCCCGCCGATGATCGAGCAGGCCCGGGCCCTCAACCTGATCTACCAGTTCTGGATCCACACCGAGGCGATCCGCAGCGTCGGCCCCCTCGAGCGGGTGCTGAACACCCCGTCACACCACCGGGTCCACCACGGCTCCAACCGCCAGTACCTCGACCGCAACCACGGCAGCATCCTGATCATCTGGGACAAGCTGTTCGGCACCTTCGAGCCGGAGTCGGAGCCCGTCGTCTACGGGCTGACCCGCAACATCGACTCCTACAACCCGGCGGTCATCGCCACCCACGAGCTCGTCGACATCGCCCGCGACGTCGCCGGCGCCGAGACGTGGCGGGACCGGCTCTCCTACCTGCTGCGCGGCCCGGGCTGGGCGTACGAGCATCGCGACCGCGACGCACCGGTGCCCGCCGGCGTCGCCTGAACCGCCGACACGAGAGCGGTCGCCGGGTGGCAGCTTCCTCTCCTTCGGGGTGAGTTAGTGACGTCAGTCACGCGGGTACCCCGCCGATGGAAAGCGCCGAGCACGGCGCCCCGGTGAGGGAGACATCGGGCAGAGGGAGGGAACAGAGTCATGCCCGAAAAGGTCAAGCCCACGCGTCCGGTCCGGCGCCTGACGAAGGCGCTGGGAGACGGTGTCAAGGAGCTGCCCAACAACGCCACCTGGCTGCTGTCCAAGGCGGTGAGCCCCCACGACCAGGGGTCGGACGGCACGCGAGCGCCCAGTGCCACGGGGCTGCTCGACATGGCGCGCAGTGCCGGCGCCACGGTGATGGACGCACTGCCTGGCGGTGACTCCATCGAGCTGCGGCTGCAGCGCGCCCGCGCGGCGGTCGCGGAGGCCCAGGAGGCCGAGGAGCGTGCTGTCCAGGAGTCACTCGAGGCCGAGCGCGAGGCCCAAGAGGCGGAGCAGGTCGCCGAACGGTGCCGCGACTACGTCCGTGACGTCGAGGCCGAGCAGGAGCGCGCGGTCGAGGCCCGGGTCGACGAGGCCCGGCGCGAGGCCGAGGCCCGCATCGATGAGGCGCGCCGCGAGGCGCAGGCCGAGGCCGAGCAGGTCGTGGACAGTGCCCGGCAGGAGGCAGAGGGCCGCGCCGAGGAGGCACGTCAGGAGGCAGAGGCGGCGCACGAACGGGCCCGCGGCAGGCTCGAGGCAGCTCGGGACAAGCTGGTCGAAGCCCGCCAGCTGTCCGAGGAGGCCATCGAGGCCACCCGAGCGGCAGCCGAGGAGGCGCACCGCCAGTCGCTCCAGGTCGCGGCCGATGCCGAGCGGATGGCCCGCAGCGCGGAGGAGCGGGTCACCGAGGCTGAGGCGGTCCGGGCCAGCACCAGCAGCACGGCCGGTGAGCTGACCCGCCAGCTCAACGGGGTCGGCTCCTCGTCGAACCTGAAGTCGATGACCAAGCAGGAGCTGCTGGATCTCGCGGCGGCGCAAGACGTCGAGGGCCGGTCCGCCATGACCAAGGACCAGCTGGTGACGGCCCTCAACCGGGCGGCCCGCAAGGCCGGGAACACGACGAAGAAGGCCAGCGCGTCGCGCTGACCGACTCGCAAGGGAGGGAACGACATGCAGTTCTTGAGCAGGAAGAACCGGTGGCAACGGCTCTTGGAGCCCGTGGGAGGTGCCGCGCCGAGTCGAGGCGTGGTCAAGTCGGGTCTCGTCACGGCCGGGTCGATGGCCGCCCTCACGGTCGTGAGCGCCGTGGTCTCGGCGGTGCGGCACTCCAAGGAGCGACCAATGAGACTGCGGAGCCTCGTGGTCTTCGGCGCAGGCTACGTGCTCGGGACACGGGCGGGTCGGGAGCGGTACGCGCAGATCGCCGCGGCCGCAGGCAAGGCCGCGGAGCGACTGGGTCGAGTCGGCCCGGCCGCGGGTGCGGCCGAGCCCACGGTCCGGCTGGACGACTATCTCGAGGGTGCGGCTGCGAATGGCGCACACCGAACGTAGGAGCCTCGCCGGCGGGGCCGTCGTCGAGACGCGGTTGTGTGCGCGGCTGTTCGGTATCAAGCTGCTCGTCGTCGACGGCACGGTCACGCTGGTGCCGGGCAGACCGATGGAACCGGAGGACCATGTCGTCGTACCGGTCTCGTGGGCCGAGGTGGAACCTCATCCCGTGCCGGCACTCGCGCCCGCGAACGGTGTGGCCCGCGCGCTGAACCAGAACGGCGTCGGCGCCCGGCTCGACGCCTGCACCCAGCGGCTCGAAGCCAGTGCGCGTCGACTCCAGGAGCTGCGCTCGCCGTGATGAGCCGGCCGGCAGGCGACCTGGCCTGAGGCGTCCCGCGCTCAGCGAGAGAGCGGCAGGCTGACCCGGAACACCGTCTCGTCGCCGACCCTGGTCACGGAGATGTCGCCGGCGTGGCGGTCGACGATGATCCGCCGTGAGATGTCGAGACCCAGCCCCGTGCCGTGTCCGACGTCCTTGGTGGTGAAGAAGGGCTCGAAGAGGTGGGGGAGCACGTCGTCGGGGACGCCGGGTCCGGAGTCGGCGATCTCCACGACCACGTCGCGGTCCGTGGCCGAGGTGGAGACGCGCAGGGTGCCGGAGCCGTCCATCGCATCGATGGCGTTGTCGATCAGGTTCGTCCACACCTGGTTGAGCTCGCCGGGGATGGCCTCGATCTGGGGGATCTCGTCGAGCTCGCGGGCCACCGTGATCCCGGACAGCTTGTGGGCGAGCACCGTGAGCGTGCTCTGCAGCCCCTCCGTGACGTCGGTGCGCTGGACCGACGCCCGGTCGAGCTGGGAGTAGGACCGGACCGCGGCCACCAGGTTCGAGACTCGCTGGGTCGACTCCTTGATCTCGCCCAACAGGGCGGCCGCCGAGAGTGAGTTCGAGACCCAGTGCAGCGCCGCGTCGAGGCCCGTCGGGCCGACCACATCGGCGATCCGCTGGCACCACGCCGGGTCGGCGCCGCCGGCGGCCAGCGCAGGGGCGACCAGCCAGTCCTCGGACACCTCGTGCTCGGTGAGCCAGTCGGACAGCTCGTCCTCACGGTCGGCCCGGTCCAGCGGGCTCTCGGAGAGCGACGCGGGCCGCAACGACCGGCGCAACGCGTCGAGCTCGACATACGTCTCCGCGGAGATGCCTGCCTCGGCCAGGTGGCGCAGGGAGGAGAGCAGGGCGTCGGCGGTGCCCTGCAGGGCGTCGACGGCCCGGGTCGACGCCGAGGCGGGGTTGTTGATCTCGTGCGCGAGTCCGGCGGCCAGGGTGCCGAGCGCCACCAGCGCCTCGCGCTGCCGGGCGGTCGACTCGATGTTGCGCACGGTCTGGACGAGCCCCTTGATCAGGTGGACGCCGAACGGGAACCACGACTGGGCCATGACGCCGAGCGAGTCCGCTGGCACCCGCAGCAGCCGGCCGGAGGACGCGGACCTGCCGGTCGCCATGTAGACGCCGTTCGGGTCCCACGCGCGGAACCCGCCGGCCCACTGCCCCGGCGTACCCATGGCGCCAAGCACGGTGTCCTCGTTGCCGACCCTCCGGACCAGCTCGAGCGTTCCCTCGAGGAGCAGCCACCAGAACTCGGCCGGCTGGCCGCCCCTGAACAGCTCCTCCCCGGGCCCGAAGGTCACCTCCGTGCCGGCCGCGGCCAGCTCCTCCAGCTGGCTCTCGTCGAGTCCCGCCAGGAGCGGGAGCACGCGCAGCTCCGCGACCTCGACCGAGCCGGCCATCAGATCGTCGCCAGGTAGCGGTGCACGGCATGGACCGCCATCGCGCCCTCACCCACGGCCGAGGCGACCCGCTTCATCGAGTCGAGCCGCACGTCACCGGCAGCGAAGACGCCCGGCACGTTGGTCTCCAGGACGAACGGCGCCCGCTCCAGCGGCCAGGCCAGCCCGGCGGCCTGCAGCTCCTGTCCGGTGAGGAGGAAGCCCTTGTCGTCGCGGGCGACCACGTCTCCCAGCCAGTCCGTGCGCGGCGCGGCCCCGATGAAGACGAACAGCCAGCTCGTGGCCACCTCCTCGACCGTGTTGTGTGCCTCGTCGCACAGCTGGAGCTGCTCCAGGTGGCCGTCGCCGCTTGCGCTCACGACCGTCGTGCGGAGCCGCACCTCGACGTTGTCGGCCGCCTGGATCCGCTCCACCAGGTAGTAGGACATGGAGTCCTCGAGTCGCTCGCCGCGGACCAGCAGCACCACCTTCTTCGCGAAACGGGCCAGGTTGAGCACCGCCTGACCAGCGGAGTTGGCCGCGCCCACGACGTAGACCTCCTCGCCCTGGCACTGGGCGGCCTCGCTCGCCGTGGCGCCGTAGTTGACGCCGCGGGAGCCGAGCGGGGTCACCCCCTCGGCCTCGAGGCGGCGGTAGGAGACACCGGTGGTGATCAGCAGCGCCCGGGCCTCGATCTCGCCGCCGCCCTCGAGCAGGACGGCTCGCACGGGCCCGCGTTCCTCGAACCCGACGACGTCGCGGGCGAGCACCATCTCGGCGCCGAACCGCGACGCCTGCGCGACCGCGCGCCGGGTCAGGTCGGCTCCGGACAGCCCCTTGGGGAAGCCGAGGTAGTTCTCGATGGACGCGCTCGTCCCGGCCTGGCCGCCGGGCGCATCGCGCTCGACCACCACGGTCCGCAGCCCCTCCGATGCGGCGTACACCGCTGCGGCGAGTCCGGCCGGGCCGGCGCCGACGATGGCCAGGTCGTAGAGCGGCTGCTCCGGCTTGGTGCGCAGCCCGAGCGCCTCGGCCAGCTGCATCGCGGATGGTGCCCGCAGCGTCTCGCCGTCGGGGACCAGGACGAGCGGCAGCTCGTCCGGCTCCGCGCCCGCGAGCTCGACGAGCTGGCGAGCCTCGTCGTCGCGCTCGATGTCGAGCCAGCGGTACGGCACGTGGTTGCGGGCCAGGAACGTCTTGGTGTCGGCGGTCTGGTCCGACCACGGGTGGCCGACCACGCGGACCATCGAGTCCCGGTCGGGATGATCGTCGCTCCAGTCGCTGAGCAGGTCGTCGATGACGGGGTAGAGCCGCTCCTCGGGTGGGTCCCACGGCTTGAGCAGGTAGTAGTCGAGACCGATCTCGTTGATCGCCTCGATCGCCACGTCGGTGTCGGCGTACGCCGTGAGCAGCAGCAGCTTGGTGTCCGGCGACTGGCGGCGTACTTCGGCGAGCACCTCGATGCCGGTCATCCTCGGCATCCGCTGATCGGAGGCCACCAGGGCGATCGGGCGATCGCGCAGGGCGAGCTCGGCGAGGAGCTGGAGCGCCTCGTCGCCGGACGTCGCGCTGAGCACGCGGTAGTCGTGGCCGTAGCGGGCGCGCAGGTCACGCGTCACTGCCCGGGAGACGACCGGATCGTCGTCCACCGCCAGGATCGTCGGCTTGGCCGCCACGCAACTCCCCCTCGCCCCCGAGGTGGCCGACGGTACCGCCGGGGGACCGGCCGCGACAGCCTCGACGTGGCGGTCGGAAGTCCCGGGTCAGGGCGCTCCGGGCGGGATGTTGGCGTTCCGGTGGAAGACGTTGTCCGGGTCGTAGGTCCGCTTGATCTCCACGAGCCTGGCGTACTTCTCCGGGCCGTACGCCGTCTCGACGCGATCGCGCGCGTCGAAATCGGTGACCCCGTTGACGTAGAAGCCGTCGTCCGCCGCGAACGGCGCGAGGGCGTTGGCCATGGTCCGCACCCAGTCCCGCTCGCCGGGCAGCATCTCCGACACCGGGCAGACCCCGATGGTGAAGACGGCGAAGCGAGGTGACCGGCCGCCGCTGAACGCCGTCGCGTCCTCGGGCACCCGTGAGAACCCTCCGTCGAGCCGGTAGAAGAGCACCAGCGACAGCGGCGAGATCTTGCGGGGGAAGTGCTCGGTGACCGCTGCGATGACGTCATCGGAGAGCGCGTCGACGTAGCAGCCCTTGTCATAGGCGTGCAGCCCCCACGCGTTGGCCTCGTCGAGCAGCTTCTGCAGCTCGACGAACGGCATCGGTGTGACGAAGGCGAACAGCGGCTCGGGGCCGCTCTGGAGCGTCGCCAGGGCCTCGGCATGGTGCGCGGGGTCCCCGGTGCCGACCACGATCACGGCGTACCCGGGCTGCAGCTGGTGCTGCTCCGGGACGAACGGCGCCGGCGGCGCGTTGAGCGCGGCCACCATCACGTTGACGTCCTCCGGGAGCGCGTCGATGACGTCGCGGGCGTTCCTCATCATCGCGGCGCCGTCGTCGAGTGACCAGAACAGCAGGCCGAACTGGACCATCGGCCCGACCTCGTGCAGGGCGAACTCGAACTCGGTGACGACGCCGAAGTTGCCTCCGCCGCCGCGAATCGCCCAGAACAGGTCCGGGTTCTCGTTGTCGGAGGCGGTCCGGGCCTCGCCGTCGGCGGTGACCACGCGGGCCGCGACCATGTTGTCGATGGTGAGGCCGCCCATCCTGGTGAGCCAGCCCATCCCGCCACCGAGGGTCAGGCCACCCACGCCGGTGTGGCTGACCAGCCCGGCCGGGACCGCGAGACCGTGAGCCTGGGTCGCCGCGTCGACGTCGGACAGCAGCGCCCCTCCGGCCACGACCGCGCGCCGCGCCTCCGGGTCGACCCGGACCTGGTTCATCCGGCTGAGGTCGATCACGATCCCGTCGTCGAGCACCGCGGCGCCCGACATGCTGTGCGCCCCGCCCCGAACCGCGATCTCGAGACCGTGCTCGGTGGCGAAGCGAACCGCCGTCTGGACATCCGCCTCGTCGACGCAGCGCGCCACGGCTCGGGGTCTGCGGTCGATGGCGCCGTTCCACACCTTGCGGCTCTCGTCGTACGCCGCGTCGGTGGGCTCGACCAGGTCGCCGCGGAAGCGATCCCGGAGGCTGGTGATCGGGTTGTCAGCTGTCTGGGTCATGACGAGCTCCTCGGGAACGGGCAGGCGGGTCACACCGGCCGTCTCGTCACGCTAGGCAATCGTTACGCGGCCGGACATGGCACGAACGGGTGGTCGCACACCCGTCTGAGGTACCGGCGCCGTCAGGTCGTGGCCGTCAGCCGCCTGAGCGAGCACCGGCCTCGACAGGTGGCGCACGCCACCGGCAGAGTGGAGGGCGATGCGACGAGTTCCGGGCGGATCGCTGGTGCACGTCGGTGCGGCCACAGTGCTGCTGCTGGCCATGACGTCCTGCGGGGTCACGCGCGGCGACGACAGCCGGGACCTGTTGATGATCATCCCCAACAGCCCCGGTGGCGGCTACGACCAGACCGGCCGCGCGGCGGTGCAGGTGATGGAGGAGGACGACATCACCGGCGGCTCGTTCACGGTCAAGAACGTGATCGGCGCCGGCGGTGCGGGCGCGATGACCAGCCTCATCGGCAAGGCCGGTGACGAGCACACGATGATGACCGTCGGGCTGGGGGTGGTCGGCTCGACGTACTCCTTCGGCAGCGAGTACCAGCTGCAGGACGCGACCCCGCTGGCCCAGCTGATGAGCGAGCCCGAGGGCGTCCTGGTGCCGGGCGACTCGCCGTACGAGACCCTCGACGACCTCGTGCAGGCCTGGGAGGAGGACCCCGGGTCGATCGCGGTGGGCGGCGGCTCGTCGCCCGGTGGCCCGGACCACCTCTTCCCGATGCAGCTCGCCGCCGAGATCGGCGTGGATCCCAACGACGTCAACTACGTCTCGTACGACGGCGGCGGGCCGCTGACCAGCGCGCTGCTCGGCGAGAAGATCGACGTCGGCTTCTCCGGGCTGGCGGAGTTCGTCGGCCAGGTGGAGTCCGGTGAGCTGCGGGTGCTCGCCGTCTCCGGCGAGGAGCGCTATCCCGACGGCCCGTTCGCCGAGGTGCCGACCCTGACCGAGTCCGGTGTCGACCTGCTGTTCCTCAACTGGCGCGGAGTGCTCGCCCCTCCCGAGATCAGCCAGGAGCGCACCGACGAGCTGATCGGCTACCTCCAGGAGATGCACGACAGCCAGGGCTGGAAGGACCAGCTCGCGAAGAACGGCTGGACCGACGACTTCAAGACCGGCGACGAGTTCGCCGCGTTCATCGACGAGCAGGACGAGCGCGTGTCCGGGACCCTCGAGGAGTTGGGACTGCTGTGAGTGAGACTGCGACCCGCCCGCCGGGGACCGTCGACAAGGCCCAGTACGGCCTCGCGGCGGCTCTCCTCGTGGTCGGCGTCTACACGATCATCGACGCGCGGGGCCTCACCGTCGGCTTCGGCGACCCGATCGGCCCGCGGGTGTTCCCGTACCTGATCGGCACGGGGATGATCGTGCTGTCGGTGCTGCTGGCGGTGGCGACCTCGCGTGGCGACCGTCCCGCAGGCTGACGCCGGCGAGGACGTCGACCTGACCTCCCCGGCCGACTGGGTCACCGTCGGCAAGCTGGTCGGCATCCTGGTGCTCAACCTGCTGCTGGTGAACCTCCTCGGCTGGGCCGTCACCGGGACGTTGCTCTTCGCGGGCTGCGCCTGGGCGCTGGGCAGCCGCACGCTCATCCGCGACGTGATCGTCGGGGCGGTCATGTCGGTGGCCAGCTGGTACTTCTTCTGGGGCCTCGGCGTCCCGCTCGATCCCGGCATTCTCGACGGGATCCTGTGATGGACACCCTCGACCTGCTCCTGGACGGGTTCCAGAACGCTCTGACGCTCGAGAACCTGATGTACGCCGCCATCGGCGTGCTGCTCGGCACCTTCGTCGGCGTGCTCCCCGGGATCGGCCCCGCGATGGCGGTGGCGCTGCTCCTGCCGATCACCTACGGCCTCGACGTCACCCAGTCGCTGATCATGTTCGCGGGCATCTACTACGGCGGGATGTACGGCGGCTCGACCACCTCGATCCTGCTCAACACCCCCGGCGAGTCCGCGTCCGTGATGACCGCGATCGAGGGCAACAAGATGGCCAAGCGGGGCCGGGCCGCGCAGGCCCTGGCCACCGCGGCGATCGGGTCGTTCATCGCCGGCACCATCGGCACCCTGCTGGTCGCGTTCTTCACGCCGACCATCGCGGAGCAGGCGGTGAAGATCGGCGCGCCGACGTACTTCGCGATCATGCTGCTCTCGCTGGTGCTGGTCACCAGCGCGCTGGGCACCTCCAAGATCCGCGGCTTCATCGGCCTGTTCATGGGCCTGACCATCGGGTTGGTCGGCAACGACCTCTCCACCGGCCAGGCGCGGCTCACGGGTGGCCAGCTCGAGCTCGCGGACGGCATCGACATCGTGGTCGTCGCTGTCGGTGTCTTCGCCATGGGCGAGGCGATGTGGACGGCTGCCCATCTGCGGCGCAAGCCGGTCGACGTGATCCCCACCGGGCAACCCTTCATGGGCCGCGACGACTGGCGGCGCTCCTGGGGACCCTGGCTGCGTGGCACGGCCCTGGGCTTCCCGTTCGGAGCGATTCCGGCCGGCGGTGCGGAGACGCCGACCTTCCTGTCCTACATCACCGAGCGCAAGCTGGCCGGTCGCAGGGAGAAGGACAGCGAGTTCGGTGAGGGCGCCATCGAAGGCGTGGCCGGCCCCGAGGCGGCCAACAACGCGAGCGCCGCCGGCATGTTCGTCCCCCTGCTGGCACTCGGTCTCCCGGTCACCGCGACCGCCGCGGTCCTGATCGCCGCGCTGCAGACCTATGGCATCCAGCCCGGTCCCCAGCTGCTGACCGACCAGGCCGACCTGGTGTGGACGCTCCTCGCCAGCCTGCTCATCGGCAACACCCTGCTGCTGGTCATCAACCTGCCGCTCGCCCCGCTGTGGGCCAAGCTGCTGCGGATCCCGCGGCCCCAGCTCTACGCCGGCATCCTCTTCTTCGCCTCGCTGGGCGCCTACAGCGTCAACCAGGACCCGTTCGACCTCGCGCTGCTGGTGGTCTTCGGCGGTGTCGGGTTCGCGATCCGGCGCTTCGGGATACCGGTGCTGCCGCTGATCCTCGGCGTGATCCTCGGACCGCTGATGGAGCTGAAGCTGCGCGAGGCGCTGGACCTGTCCGACGGCGACCTCAGTGGCCTGTTCAACGAGGGCCTTGCGATCTTCGTCTACGTGCTCATCGGGCTCGCGATCGTGCTGCCGATCGCGCTCGGCCGGCTGCGCAGGTCTCAAGGCGTGCCCGCTCAGGACTCGATGGCGGAGGTCGACTGATGACGGTCGTGGTCGGCTACATCCCGGACCAGTACGGCGAGGCCGCGCTCACCGCGGGCATCGAGGAGGCAGAGCGGCGCGGCACCGGCCTGGTCGTCGTCAACGCGACCAAGGGCGACGCCCTGGTGGACCGCCGCTACGTCGGCGAGGCCGGGCTGGCCGGGCTCCAGGAACGGCTCGCCGGCCTCGACCTGGCCCACGAGGTGCGCCAGGCCATCGGCCCAGACGTGGCGCAGGAGATCCTCCGGGTCGCCACGGACACCGACGCGGCCGTGGTCGTGATCGGACTGCGGCACCGCACTCCGGTCGGCAAGATGATCATGGGCAGCGTCGCCCAGCAGGTGCTGCTCGACGCGCACTGCGCGGTGCTCGCGGTCAAGCCCCGCGCCGCGACGTAGCGAAGCCGCGGTCGCAAGATGCGATCCGCGGCTTCGTGCTCGTGGGCAGGGGCGGGGTCGAACCGCCGACCTTCCACTTTTCAGGCGGACGCTCGTACCAACTGAGCTACCTGCCCGAGCGGCGCTCACCATACCGGAGTCGTTTCGCGGACTCCGAATCGTGTCCTCTACCCTTTGACCTGCACCTGGCCCCCATCGTCTAGCGGCCCAGGACCCCGCCCTTTCACGGCGGTAGCACGGGTTCGAATCCCGTTGGGGGCTGGCCGGCCCCGTGCGGGGGGTCCGGACCGCCCTTTCACGGCGGTAGCACGGGTTCGAATCCCGTTGCGGGCCGGCCGGGCCCCCATCGTCTAGCGGGCGGGTCACCGGGGACCCCGCCCTTTCACGGCGGTAGCACGGGTTCGAATCCCGTTGGGGGTACGAAGGCCTTGCGGCCGTTTCGCGATTGGGATCGACCGTGCCCGGTGCGTTAGAGTCGCAGCGCTTCACGGCCGGGAGGTCGAGAGCAACCTGGCCCCGTAGCGCAGTTGGTTAGCGCGCCGCCCTGTCACGGCGGAGGCCGCGGGTTCGAGTCCCGTCGGGGTCGCCACACCTTCGCGAGGAGCCGGTCTCAGCCGGCTCCTTCGTCGTTCACCGGGTCCTCGGGTGGCGCCAGGTGCGCACCGAGCTGGATCGCCTTGCCGAACCGGTCGGACACGGAGCGGAGCGAGACGATGCGGTCGCCCTCGACGCGGAAGAAGTGCGCGCCGACCCACTCCACCCGACGGCCCGTCGACGGAAAGGGCCCCGACGGTCCGACCTGGGTGGACGTGGCCTGCCAGAGCAGCGCCACCGCGTCCTCGGAGCCGACGCACTCGAGAACCGAGAACGCCGTCCCGGCCCACGTCGCCTTGTCGTCCCGGTGCCACGCGCGCAGCTCGTCGATCGTGCTGGCGCGGCCGTCGTGCTCGAAGGACGCCGCGTAGTAGGCGTCGAGCGCGTCCAGGTCGCCGGCGTTCCACACGCGCTCGACCAGGTCCAGCACGAGGGAGGTAGGCGTCATGGGCGCCACCGTAGGGGCAAGGGTGCCCGGGAGCGAGACAATGACCGCATGCCGATCGACATGGAGCCCGAGCAGTTCGACCTCCTCGTCGACCGTGCCCTGGACGGGATCCCCGACGAGCTGGCCCGGCTCGTCCGGAACGTGGTGGTCCTGGTCGAGGACGAACCGCCCGAGGACGAGCCCGACGACCTGCTCGGCCTCTACGACGGGGTGGCGCTCACCGAGCGCGACAGCACCCTCGCCGTGCAGCTGCCCGACCGGATCTTCATCTTCCGCGGCCCGCTGCTCGACTTCTGCGACACCGAGGCGCAGCTCGTCGAGGAGGTCCGGATCACCGTCGTGCACGAGATCGCCCACCACTTCGGGATCGACGACCGCCGGCTGCACGAGCTCGGCTACGCCTAGGAGCCTGCCACCACGACGCCGATCGCGCAGGCGGCCAGCGAGACACCGATCGTCAGGACGGCGTACGCCGTGCCGCGCAGGGGGCCGAGCCGGTAGGTCTGCACGGCGAACGCGGAGTACGTCGTGAAGCCGCCGCAGAACCCCGTGCCGAGCAGGGCCAGCCAGTGGCCGCTCGCGCCGGCCTCGACGAACAGGCCGAGCAGGAACGAGCCGACCACGTTGACCAGCAGGGTCCCGCGCGGGAACCGCTCCGCATCCAGGGCCGAGGCGATCGCGTAGCGCAGCGGGGCGCCGAGCGCCGCGCCCAGCGCGACCAGCAGCGCGGTCACTCGTCGCCGCCCTCGGCCGCGAACTCGTCGCCGGCCGCCGGTGGGTACAGCCGGCTCACCGCGGCGACCGCGACCAGGCAGGCCGCGAGGGTGCCGAGCAGGTAGAGCAGTGCGGTCGTGGTCTGTCCGTCTGCGAGCAGGACCCGGGCCTGCTCGGAGTACGCCGACAGCGTGGTGTAGCCGCCCAGCAGGCCCGGCCCGAGCGCGGCGGCCAGGACCTGCCTGCGGCGTACGGCACCGATTGCCGGCAGCCACGCGAGCACCAGCGACCCGGTGACGTTGATGACGAACGTCGTCCATGGGAAGCCGGCTCCGTCGGGAACCGCGTCGCCGAGGGCCCACCGCAGCACCGCACCGAGCGCGCCGCCCAAGGCGACCGCGAGGTAGACCACGCGTTGAGGCTAGGTCACCGAGCGGGCGCTAGGTGACGACGTTGGCGTGGCCGTTGGTCTTGGCCTCGAGCCACGACAGCGGCGAGTTGCCGTTGGCCTGCCGCACGAACTCGGTCAGGAACCAGGCCTGGAACTTCCGCTGCTCCGGGCTGCGGGCCAGCGACAGCAGCCGCTCCGCGCGGCAGAACTCGTCGGCCAGGTCGAGCAGCTCGACGAAGCGCACGAGGGTGGTGGCCGTCGCCCGCGGCATGTGCACGACCAGGTCGGTCGACTCGCTCCCCTGGGCAAGGGCCGCCTCGATCTGCTCGACTCCGATCCCGTCGCGCAGCTGCCGGTCCAACGAGCCGAACAGGTCGGACAGGCTCTTGGCCAGGGGGTAGTCGGACTCGTGCGCGAGCGCCAGCAGCCGCACCTCGCGGCGCAGCTCGCGGAAGTGCTGCTGGAACCCGACGAAGAGAGCCAGGGGCACGTCGAGGATCTGGATGCGCACCCGGTCGTGGGTCGGCGCCGCCTTGAGCCGGGAGTGGTCGAAACCGGTGATCACGCCGGGAACGCCCGCGCCGTCCGCGAACTCCGCCGCCGGCGCGAACCAGACGACCTTGCCGTCGTCCTCGATCTCCGCGCCCCAGGCTTCGGCGCACCGCGCGACGATGCTCAGACCGCGCCCGAAGGTGAGCAGCAGCCCGTCCGTCTCGGGTCGGTCCAAGGGCTCGCTCGGCAGGATCGGCGCCTCGACCGAGGAGTCGCGCACCTCGACGCGAGGGTGCTCTGCGGTGCCACGCATCCGGACCGTGATCGGCGGCTCGCCGTGCAGGAGGGCGTTGGTGACCAGCTCGGACACCCCCAGCTGGGCGCACTCCGACAGCTCTGGCCTGCCGATCTCCGTGCACAGGCCGGCCACCCAGCGGCGCGCGTCCTGCACGCCTCGGGCACTGCGGCCCAGGGCGAGGGGAGGCCGGTTGAGCGGCACGGAGGGCTCCAGCGTGGGTGGGATGGCGGCGGTTGAGCTGAGCTGAGCAGTTGAAAAGGGGTCTACCCGGTCCGTGGCCGACCAAACCTCCGAGCAGGGACGGCTCCACCGCGGATTCCGTTGCCAGAACAGGGTATCGCAACGATATCCGTTGTGTCTCGCACCACACCGGATGTTGGATGCGTTGCTCTTCGCACGCCGTTGCACCTGTAGAGGGCCGAATCGGCACCCCCAGAACGCCGAGAATCGGGCCACGACACAATGGCCGTTCGGGCCGCAAGGAGTGACAGAGGCGATGACGGAGACCGCGCAGACCACGGCTGTTGCACAGCGCGCGAGCGGCGCCGAGGAGCGCCGGCACCAGGTGGTGCTGATCGGGTCGGGCTTCGGGGGCCTGTTCGGCGCCAAGGCGCTCAAGCGGTCGGACGTGGACGTGACGATGATCGCCAAGACCACCCACCACCTGTTCCAGCCGCTGCTCTACCAGGTCGCGACGGGGATCCTCTCCGAGGGCGCGATCGCGCCCCCGACGCGGGAGGTCCTGGCCAAGCAGAAGAACGCCAAGGTGCTGCTGGGCGAGGTCACCGACATCGACCTCGAGGCCCAGACCGTCACCTCACACGTGCTCGGTCGCGAGACGGTGACGCCCTACGACTCCCTCATCGTGGCCGCCGGCTCGAGCCAGTCCTACTTCGGGAACGACGGGTTCGCCGAGTTCGCGCCGGGCATGAAGAGCATCGACGACGCACTCGAGCTGCGGGGGCGGATCTTCGGCGCCTTCGAGCTCGCCGAGCTCGGTGCACTGCGCGGGGAGGACGTCGACGCGCTGCTCACCTTCGTGGTGGTGGGCGCCGGCCCGACCGGCGTCGAGATGGCCGGCCAGATCGCCGAGCTGTCGCGACGTACCCTCAGCCGCGACTTCCGCGCCATCAACTCTCGCAACGCCCGGGTCGTCCTGGTCGACGCAGTCGGCCAGGTGCTGCCGCCGTTCGGGGCCAAGCTGGGGGTCAAGACCAAGCGCGCGCTCGAGAAGCTCGGTGTCGAGGTGCGGCTCGGCGCGATGGTCACCGACCTCGACGAGCGCGGCCTCGAGGTCACGCTCAAGGACGGCACCGTCGAGCGGATCGAGTCCGTCACCAAGATCTGGGCGGCCGGGGTCCAGGCCAGCTCGCTGACCGCGACCCTCTCGGAGCAGACCGGCGCGCCGCTCGACCGCGCCGGCCGGATCGGCGTCAACTCCGACCTCACCCTGCCCGGTCACCCCGAGGTGTTCGTCGTCGGCGACATGATCGACCTCGACCACCTGCCCGGCGTTGCGCAGGTCGCCATCCAGGGCGCGAAGTACGCCGCGAAGGCGATCGACCGCCGGCTGGCCGGCAAGCCGCCGCAGAAGCCGTTCAAGTACTTCGACAAGGGCTCGTTGGCCACGATCAGCCGGTTCCGCGCGGTGGCCCTGATCGGCCCGTTCCGGCTCACCGGCGTGCTGGCGTGGCTGCTCTGGCTGGCCGTCCACCTCCTCTACCTGACCGGGTTCAAGAACCGGGTCGCCGCGGTGCTGCACTGGGCGGTCTCGTTCGTGGGTCGGGGCCGGCAGGAGCGGACCGCGACCGAGCAGCAGATCTTCGGCCGGATGGCGCTCAACCGCCTCGACCACGGCGCGGCCGACCTGGTCTCGCCGCCCCCGCCCGAGCAGACCGCCAAGGCTCGGGAGGCACGTCGCGCGGAGCTGGAGGCGATCGCGGCCGAGGAGGCCCGGCTCACCGACGACGGCGTGCGCGGCGTCAAGGTCGAGACAGAGGCCGGCTGAGTCGTCGTCAGCGCGCAGCGCCCTCCTCAACCACCGAATCGCGCTGCGTCAGCGCGTCACTCGAAGAAGCGCGGCGAGGGCGTGCTCGAGTCGCCGCTGGCGATCGCCTCGCGCGCCCACCTCGGCAGGATGAACAGCCCTTCGGCCTCGACCGTGACCCCTTCCGCGTTTCGGATCTCGCCGCGCGCCCAGGTCTTGATGCCGTCGGACCGCTCGATCCAGGCCTCGGCGGTGAGGTCGCCGAGCGCGGTGCGCTGCTTGTAGCTGAGGGTGAGGGTGGCCGTCATCCCGGGCTTGCCGCCGGCGCCCGCCGCCTCGCCGAGCATCTGGTCGAGGACCAGCGCCAGCACGCCGCCGTGCACGCTGCCCGGGGGTCCTTCGTACGCCGCGCCCAGGGCGAAGGAGGACCGCACGCCGCGCCCGTCCTGCACGATCTTCAGAGGCGGGGCGATCGCGTTGCGCAGGCCCACCACCGCGTTGCCCCACGCCCGTCCGCGGCCGTCGGTGCGCAGGTCGACGCCGTACGTCGTCCGCATCGGCGCGCTGCGCAGCCGCTCGGTGATCGCCTCGATCTCGGCGTGGGCGCGGCGGATCTCGTCGTCGGTGACCGTGGTGCGGATGGCGGCGTCGACCAGGCCGCGCAGCGACTCGGTGAACGGGCCGTAGAGGTCGCGCTCGGCCTCGACCTCCTCGCGGCTCAGCTCGTCCATCCGGTAGTCCACGTCCCGCACTCTAGAACACGTTCCAGTTTTCGGAGCGCCGGAAACCGTTGGCGGTCCCGCGGTCCAGGTTGGTGAAATGACCCATGACCGCGCTCGCCCGTCCCGACGTCCGCCTGCACCCCAGCTGGGCGGCGACGATCACGGAGTTCGGCTGCGAGACCATCCACGGCTCGGGCGTGTGGCACGGCGACGGCGGCCCGCTCGACCTCACCGAGGTCGGCTGCGCTGCGTTCGTCGCCCTGGTGCTGGCGTACGCCGACCCGGCCCACGAGCTGCCCGAGGACCGCGTGCACTGCGACTACTACTGGATCACCGACGGCACCGGACCCGACGAGGAGGTCGTCGGCTTCCTGGCGCTGCGCCACTCGCTGACCGCGTGGCTGCTCGAGGAGGGTGGTCACATCGGCTTCTCCGTGCGCCCCTCGCGGCGCGCTCAGGGGCACGCCTCGCGGGCGCTCGCCCTCGCCGTACGCCGCTCCGCCGAGCTCGGCCTCGATCGGGTGCTGGTGACCTGTGACGACGACAACCTCGCCTCGGCGCGCACCATCGAGCGCAACGAGGGGGTCTACGAGGACACCCGCAACGGCAAGCGCCGCTACTGGATCGACACCTAGGGCTACGCCCTGGCTCAGTGGTGCACGAGCTGCGGACGGAAGAACCGCAGCACCCGCATGAAGTCGTCCGGGTCGACCATCGACGCGTCGACGGTGAAGGGGGCCATGCCGCGTCGCGGGAACAGCACCTTCCAGCCGCGATGGCCGGGCTGACCGTGCACCTCGAACCTCGTGTACTGGCTCGACAGGTCGAAGATGAACCGGCCGCCCTGCTGGATCACCTGAAGCTGACCCTGGTGCACCTCCAGCGTCGTGACACTGGCTCCGCCCCGGATCGCCCACACCATGATGGTCGCCAGGACCACGATCGCCGCGAGCCCGATGGACGCGGTGTCCTTGACCTCGACCGCCGCGCGCACGAAGTAGGCCGACGCGACGATCCCGATCAGGAGTGAGATGGTCAGCAGGCGGCGCGAGGTCCGCTTGGCGGCGAACTTGTAGACGCCCGGCATCTCCGTGGCGACCGCGTCGTGCTTGGAGACCTTGTGCGGCTCGACCTCGGCCTCCGGCGGCGCCGCGACGGCGACCGCGCTCGACTGGACGGCCTCTTCGGCGGCCTCCTGGGCGGCCTCCTCGGCGGCCGGCGGCGCGACCGGTACGGGCTGCGAGGAAGGCTTCTTGGCCAGGGCGCGAGCCTTGGCCGCCGCGACGAGGTCGCGGGCTGCGTCGCCCGTGCGGGGCCGGTCCTCGCGGCCGGGCTCACGCGGCTTCGACTCCTTGGGCTGACGCCTGGGCAGGGACAGGAACGAGCGCTTGGCCGGCTCGTCCTCGGCGGGCTCGGTGGGCTCCGCGGCGGCCGTGGGCTCGGTGGACTCGGTGGGCTCGGTGTCCTCGGGTGCTTCCGTCGCCCGCACCTCGACCGGCTCGGGCTCGGCCTCGATCGTGGCGGCAACGACCGGCGCCGGCTCGATGACGGGCTCGATGACGGGCTCGATGACAGGCTCGATGACAGGGGCCGCCTCGGCGACGGCGATCGGCTCTGGCTCCGGCTCGGCCTCGACGACCGCGGACTCACGTGGCTCGCTCGCCTTCGGCTCCTTGGGCTGGCGCCTGGGCAACGACAGGAACGCGAAGCGCGACGGCTGGTCCTCGGCGGGCTCCGCGGGCTCGGTGGGCTCCGCGGGCTCGGCGGCCTTGGTCGGCTCGATGGGCTCGATGGGCTTCCGATCGACTCGGCGGCCTTGGACGGCTCGGCTCGACCTCGATCGTGCCGCCGCCACGACCTGCGACCGGCTCGGGCTCGACGTCGATCGACCGGCTCGACGACGGGTTCGACGACGGGTTCGACGACGGGTTCGGTGATGGCCGGCTCGGCCATGTCGAGCGGCTCCGGCTCGGCCTCGACGACCACGGACTCGGCCACCGGCTCGGGGTCCGGCTCGACGTACGGCTCCGGGCTCGACCGCGACCGGCTCGGGCTCCGGCTCGGTGATCACGGGAGTGGCGTCGATGAAGGCGCGCACCGGGGTCGGCGGTGCGACGTCGTCCGGCTCGCGGCGGCGCTTGGCCGACGTACTCGACGGGCTGCTCGACGGGCTCTTCGACGAGGAGTTCGACGGGCTGCTCCTCGACCCGGGGCTCGGCGTGCTTGGCGACCTGCCGCTCGACGGTGGGTACGGCGGCGCGAATCGTCTCCTCGAGGGAGCGCGCGGCCGGCGCCGTGGGTGCGTCGGGCGTGGGGGTCCGCGTCGGCAGCGACGGCTTGGGCGTGGCGACCGGGAGCGGGACGGAGCGGGGCACGGGCGGGGTGAGCAGGACCTGCGGAACCTCGACCTCGACCTCGGGCTCCACCGGGTCGACCAGTCGCGCCTTGAGCCGCTGCAGCCGGCTGCGCGTGTCGACGGGCTTGGGAACCTGCTTGGCCTCCGCCTGCTCCGTCTTCTTGCGGATCGAGCGCATGACGATGGGTTCCCAGCCCTGCGGCGGCTCACGGTCCAGGTCGTTGCCGGCCCCGGTCTGCTGCGGCGCGTTCGCTGCGGACTTGCGGACGCCGAAGGTCGAGGGCGGTGCGATCCGCGATCCGATCATCGGATCCCGCTCGACCGCCGAGGAGGCGACAGCGGCTGCCGGCAACCGGCGGGAGGTACGGGAGGCGGCACTCTCGGTGGTGCCCTCGGCCGACTCGGTCTGCTCTCCCTGCTCGGCGGTCTGCTGCTCGTTGTGGTGCGCGAGCCAGCGGCCGAACAGGTCGTTCGACGGGGCCTCTTGGCGCTGGGGGTCGGCAGCCATATCAAAACGGTACGGCGACAGCTGACCCCGCGTGACCGCTTTGCCGAAGGTCGTCCGCGGCGCGTGCAACTGGGATCGGTTGACTCGATGTGATCTGATGTGTGGCGGGTGAGACTGAAGTGACTTCTGACGACGACTCGGACGCGCCGCGTCCCCGACGCCGACAAGTACTGCGTGCCGCCACCGTCACCGTTCTCGGGGCCGGTGTTGTCACGGGGACCGGCGCCGGGATCTTGCGCGCCCTCAACTCCGACGACGGCAGCGGCGACGGCCGGCTGCTGCTCCAGACGGACGCCGTCTCCGGGGTCGGGATCCTCGAGAAGCAGCTCAAGGACCTGGGGCTGGCCAAGACGGGCACCGATCTCTGGGAGACGCCCGCCCTCGACACGGCGCTGGTCACGATGGTCGGCTTCACGTGGCGCGACGGCGTCCGGGCCCCGAAGATCCTGGTCCGGTTCCGCACCAAGGGCGGCTGGTCCCTGTGGCGACCGGCGCCGTTGCTCCGCGACCTGCCCGACCCGTCGAGCGGCGAGGGGATCGGCAAGGCCGGCACCTCACCACTCGTCGTCGAGCCGTCCGACGGGGTTCAGGTCCAGGTGTCCGGCTCGCTCCCGCCGGAGCTCAGCATCACCCTCATCCACGCCGCGGCGATCGCGGGCGATGCGCGGCTCGTGGCCGGCTCGACCTCTCGGTCACTGTCGCGCGCGGCCGCGGTGGGCGTCGCCCCGCCCAGCATCTACACGCGCGCCCAGTGGGGCGCCAACGAGAGCTGGCGCGACGGGTCGCCGCGCTACAACAGCACCATCCTGCAGGCCCACGTGCACCACAGCGCCTCGGGCAACGGCTACTCGCAGGCCGACGTTCCGGCGCTGATCAGGAGTTTTTACAAGTACCACACGCACAGCCTCGGCTGGTCCGACATCGCCTACAACTTCCTCGTCGACTCCTTCGGCACGATCTGGGAGGGCCGCTACGGCGGGATGGACCGGCCCGTCCGGGGCGCGCACACCCTCGGCTTCAACAACTCCTCGACCGGCTTCTGCGTCATCGGGAACTTCGAGAGCGTCCAGCCCACCCAGCCGACCCTGGACTCGCTCGCGAGGCTCGCCGCCTGGAAGCTCGCCATGTACGGCCGCGACCCGCAGGGCTGGACCGAGGTCACGTCCGAGGGCAGCGACAAGTTCCCGAAGGGCCGGGTCGTCACGCTGCCGGTCATCGACGGACACCGCGACACCAACGACACCGCCTGCCCGGGCGGCAACCTCTACGTCCAGATCGCCGCCGTGCGTGCCGCGACCGCCGGGGTCATCGCGGCGGCGACGCTGAAGCTGAAGAAGCCGTACGCCGCGAAGGGCCGCACCGTCCTCGGCAACACGGTCTCGGTCGCCGACGGCAAGTTCAAGCCGAGCTCCGCCGCGGTGACCTACCAGTGGGTGCGCAACAGCTTCCCCATCGCCGGCGCCACCGCCGCGACGTACGTCCTCACCACCGAGGACGTCGCCCAGATGGTCGGCGTGATCGTCACCGGCAGCCTGCCGAACGTCGCTCCCATCAGCCAGGGGATCACCCTCGAGAAACCGGTCACGCTCGATCCCGGCCTGCACGACACGCACCCAGCGCAAGAAGGGCGGCAAGGTGATCGTGCACTTCGAGCTCACCGCACCCGGCGTGGCCGAGCCGGACGGCACCGTCGTCATCAAGGTCGGCAGCCACGAGCGCACGGTCACGGTGAAGAAGGGCAAGGCCGTGGCCCGGTTCGTCGGCGTCGACCCCGGCCGCTACCGGGTCCGCTGCCAGTACGCCGGCGGCACCTTCGTCGAGCCGGGTCGTGCCCGCGACTGGGTGCGCGTCCCGGGCAAGGGTCCGTTCGCGAAGAGCTGAGGGCAGCAAGCGCCGCCGTCAGGGCGCGTCGGGGTCCTCGGGATGGCGTCGGCGCTGGTCGAGGTCGCGGAGGAAATCGTCGTCGTCATCGGGGGCGACGGGGCGCTGCTCGGGCCGCGGCCGCGACCGGCGGCGTACCGGGCGCGCCACGCCACGGCGCTCGATCACCCGGATCAGGCAGTACGTCGCCACGGCGAACAGCACCACCACCAGCAGGACCTTCAGCACGAGTCCAGCGTAGGGCTCCCATGGTGAAATCGGGCGGAGAGTGAGTCCGTAGGCTGGAGCAATGAAGGAGTTTGTCGTCTACACCGGTCTGCGGCTGCTGATGTTCGTCGCGACCTTCGGGATCATCGTCGGTGTCTGGCTGCTCGTCGCCGACAAGGCAAACGTCTTCGTCGCCGTCGTCGTCGCCTTCATCGTCAGCGGCGTCGGCTCCTACTTCTTGCTGAACCGGCCGCGCGAGGCGCTCGCGAAGCGGGTCGAGGTGCGTGCCGAGCGCGCCACCAAGGCGTTCGAGGAGCGGAAGGCCAAGGAGGACGTCGATTGACCTGGTGCGGTCAGCGCTTGCGGTTGATCTGCCGGATCCGCGACTCGGACTGGCCGAGCAGCTTCGCCAGCAGCGGCACCCGGCGGCGCCACACGACGACCCCGACGACCACGATCGCCAGGATGATGAGGAAGGTCAGCATGCGGCGAGCCTACGTCGCTTCGACTAACTGGCGAGGGTGAGCGGGACCGCCACGAGCACGGCCCAGGCGAGCTCGGCCAGGCCGGTCGACTGGAGCACCGGCACCAGTGCCGGGCCGACCGCGCCCGACAGCACCGTGCGGACACCAGGGACGGCGGGCAGCAGGAAGCCGAGGCCGAGCAGGCCCCACCAGGTGGTGGAGCCGGCGACCGCGACGCACGCGACCGACGCGGCCAGCACGAGCAGCAGGTAGAGCCCACGCGTGCGGTCGGCGCCGAGGACGACCGCGAGGGTGCGCTTGCCGGCGAGGGTGTCGGTCGGGATGTCGCGCAGGTTGTTGACCACGAGGATCGCGCAGGCCAGCGCGCCGACCCCGATGGCGGCGTACAGGGCAGGGAGCTCGAAGGTCTCGGTCTGGACGTACGTCGTGCCGACCACCGCGACCAGGCCGAAGAAGACGAACACCATGACCTCCCCGAGGCCGAGGTAGCCGTACGGGCGGGAGCCGCCCGTGTAGAACCACGCGGCGAGCACCGACACGAGGCCGACGGCGACCAGCCACCAGGCAGTGGAGGCCGCGAGCACCAGCCCGGCGACACCGGCGACGCCGAACGCCAGGAACGCCGCCCGCTTCACCGATCCCGGCGAGGCGGCCCCGGAGCCGACGAGGCGCATCGGGCCGACCCGGTCGGCGTCGGTGCCGCGGATGCCGTCGGAGTAGTCGTTCGCGTAGTTGACCGCGACCTGGAGCGCCAGGCTCACCACGAGGGCGAGCAGCGCCTTCCACCAGACCGCCTCATCGACGTACGCCGCGACGCCGGTGCCGGCCACGACGGGGGAGATGGCTGCGGGGAGGGTTCGCGGCCGCGCGCCGGCGAGCCACTGGGCGGGGGTAGCCACGAGGAGCCATCCTCACATGCACCGCCTCACCCGGCCGCACCCGGCACTAGCGTGAGTCGCGTGGAGCTGCGCGGCACGACGACCGAGGTCGTGGCTGCGCTCTCGGCCTGGGTGGCGGCGTCCGACGACGAGCGCCTGGTGGTCGAGACCTCGGGCTCCAGCGGTACGCCGAAGCGGGTGCTGCTGTCCCGGCGCGCGGTGCTCGCGTCGGTGGCTGCGACAGCGCGCCGGCTCGGTGGCGAGGGCCGCTGGTTGCTCGCGCTCCCGGCGTCGTACGTCGCCGGTGCGCAGGTGGTCTGCCGCTCCGTCGTCGCCGGTGCGGCGCCGGTGCTGCTCGACGACCACCCCTCGCTGGCGGCCGCGGTCGAGGCCGGCCGACCGGCGTACGCCTCCCTGGTCCCGACCCAGCTGCACCGCATGCTCGACTCCGCGGAGGACGTCGACGCCTTGCGTTCGCTGCGCACGGTGCTGCTCGGCGGCGGCCCGATCGACCCGGCGCTACGCGGCCGCGCGGACGAGCTCGGAGTGAGCGTGGTCGCGACGTACGGCTCGGCTGAGACGGCCGGCGGCTGCGTCTACGACGGGGTCGCGCTCGACGGTGTGGGGCTGGCCACCGACGGAGACGGACGGCTGCGCATCTCGGGACCGATGCTGTTCGACGGGTACGACGGCGACCCGGAGCTCACCGCGCGGGTGCTCGTCGACGGCTGGTTCCGGACCGAGGACGCCGCCCGGATCGACGAGGACGGGCGGGTCCAGGTCCTGGGCCGGCTCGACGACATGGTGGTCACCGGCGGCGTCAACGTCCCGGCACCGGCCGTCGCCCGCAGGCTGCGCGAGCACCCCGCGGTCGGGGAGGTCGAGGTGCTCGGCGTCCCCGACCCGGAATGGGGAATGCGGCTCGTGGCCTTCGTGGTCGGCGATCTCGACCTGGCGACGGCGCGGGCGTGGGTGGCCGAAGCCCACCCGCGATCGTGGGCGCCGCGTCAGCTGGTCGTGCTGGATGCGCTGCCGCTGGTGGCCAACGGGAAGGTGGACCGAGTTCAGCTCGCGGCTGCGGCCGCCTCGAGATGAACCACGGCGGTCGCCACGGCCACCACGACCGAGTCGTGGGTGGCGATCACGACGGCGCGGTCATCGGACAGCGACGTCAGGGCGTCGAGCACCAGCCGGGTGTGGTCGCCGTCCTGGTGCGCGGTCGGCTCGTCGAGGATCGTGACCGGGGCGCTCGCGTGCAGCGCGCGGGCCAGGCCGACCCGTTGCCGCTCACCGAGCGAGATCTCCCCGGGGAAGCGGTCGAGCAGGTGGTCGACCGCGAGCGAGGCGGCGAGCGCGGAGACCTCTGCCGCGCGCTCTGAATCGGCGAGCGCGATGTTGTCCTGCACGGTCAGTGTGTCCAGGAGGGCCAGCCGCTGCGGCACGAACACGGTCCGGGCCGTCCGCTCGACGATGCCGGACGTTGGCCGGTCCCACCCGGCCAGGATCGAGACCAGAGTGCTCTTGCCGGTGCCGGACGGACCGGTCACCGCCAGCACGTCGGCCGCGTGCACGGTCAGGCTGGTCGGGCGCAGCGCGAGCACGGCCTGGCCGCGGACGTCGTACGAGCGGGAGACGTCGGTCGCGGCGAGGAGCGCGTCAACCATCGGAACCCTCCGGCGGGTGGAGGACGACCCGGCCGTCCTCGATCTCGATCGCGACCCGGCTGTTCGGGAAGAGCGCGCGCGCCTCGGCCGGCAGCTGCACTCGTCCGCTCGCGTCGATGACGCCGAGCCGGGTCGCCGCGCGGACGTCGTGCTCGGTGGTGAGCACGCCGTGGTCGAGGTGCAGCAGCCGGTCGGCCTCCTCGCGTGATCCGCGGGTCGTGGGTGGTGTAGACGACGGTGGTGCCGTCGCGCTCGGCGGTGCGGCGCAGCCGCTCGAGCACCTGGCCGGCGCGGTCGTCGTCGAGGTGCGCGGTCGGCTCGTCGGCGACCAGCAACGAGCGGCCGGTCGTCATCGCCGCCAGCAGCGCGAGCCGCTGCTGCTCCCCGCCGGAGAGCTGGTCCACCCGGTGCCGGGCCTGCTCGGCGAGGCCCAGCGAGTCGAGCACGGCATCGGTGTCGTTGGCGCCGACCATGCGGAGGTGGTCGGTCGCGGTGAAGTGCTCGACCAGGTTGCTGCGCGGCCGCTGGTGCACGAACGCGACGTTGCGCCGCCGCCATCGCCGCAGCCGCGAGGAGCTGAGGTCGGTGAGCACCGTGGCGCCGTGCGTGACGGTGCCCGCCGAGGGCCGGTCCAGCCCCGCGAGCAGCCGGATCAGCGTGCTCTTGCCGCTGCCGGAGGGGCCGAGCACGGCCGTGAGGCTGCCCGGCTCGAGGACCAGGTCGACGCCACGGACCGCCTGCACCTCCTCGGTCAGGCCTCGGTAGACCTTCACCACCTGGGTGGCCACGACGCGCTTCCTCATGACCTCACTCATCGTGCAGCAGCTCGTTGACGGACCGGGACCGGCCCAGCCACTGGTCGGCAGCCGCGCTGGCCAGGGTGAGGGCGAGCGCGGCTGCCGCGAACGCCAGCGCCGCGACCACGAGCTGGCCGGTCCCGGTCACGGCGAGCGCGGGCTGGAGGGTGGGCTCGGGGTCGAGCCGGGTGGTGAGCGAGGCAGTGACGGCGTACGCCGCTGCGCCGCCCGCGGCCGCGCCGAGCAGAGCCACCAGCGAGAGAGCGGCGCCGGCGGCCCGCGACACGAGCTGCCGGGAGTGACCGAGATCAGCCAGGGTCCGGTCCTGGAGCCGGCGCAGCTCGCGGTCGCGCCGCTGCAGCCCGGCGAGGACGAGCAGGCCGAGCACCAGCGCCAGCGCCATGAACGCCTGGAGGTACTGGGTCACCCACGACCTGGCCACGAGGCTGGCGTGCTCGGCCCGGATCTCGTCAGAGGTGCCCTCGAGCGAGACCACGAGCCCGGCGGAGCGCGCCGCGCGGGTCACGGTGTCGGCGTCCCGGGCACTCCACAGCTCGACCTCGAGCGTGTCGATCGCCCCCGGCGGCGCCAGAGCCAGCAGCGCGTCCTGGTCCACGACGAGGACGGTCTGGCTCGGGCCGGAGCCGGCGAAGCCTGCGATGCGGTCCACCACGCGGTAGGGCACCGAGAACGCGTCGCCGCGCGCGAGGGTGCCCGTCGCGGGCACGTGCGCGTCGTCACCGGCGAGCAGCACGGGCACCGCGTCGAGGTCCGTCCCGCCGTGCAGCTGGCCCACCAGGTCGGACACCTCGCGGCCGGAGAACCGCGGCGACCAGTTCGCGGCCTCGGCGAACGTCGCCGCGTCCACGGCGTACAGGCGGTCGCCGGTGAAGTCGTTGATCCTGGGGACGGTCCGCAGCACCACGGTCGACTTCCCGACGTCGGCGGCGAGCTCCGCCGCCGGCACCTGGGTCGCTCAGGCCGAAGACGCTGTTGGCGCCCACCGCGGTCGCGACCTTGTCCGTCGTCGCGTCATCCGCGGACGCGTGGACCAGCAGGCCGTAGCCGGCCGCCCCGAACGCGATCGTGGCCGCGAGGAAGGCGGCCGCGGACGCCGGATCGCGCGCCAGCCGGGACAGGACGAGCCGAGGCCCGAGCCGACGCGGCAGCCATCGTCGGACCAGCCACGCCAGGAGCGTGGTGGCCGCCGCAGACACCACGATCGCCACCGCGGCCACCGCCGCGAGGGGGAAGGCCGCCGTCACGGCGTCGAACTCCCTGCCGCCGCGGTAGGCGCTGATCGCTCCGGCGCCGGCCAGCGCCAGGACGGCGCTGCGCCACGGGAGCCGGCTGGCCGTGATGACCGCGCGACCCGAGGCACGGCGATGCCGGGCCATGGCGTCGGCTCCCGAGGCCACCCCCACCGTGGCGAGCACGACGAGACCCACGAGCACGGCGTCGAGTCCTCGGGGCGCCGCTCCGTCCACACCCACGATGGCGGCGACGAACGGGGGACAGGCCCACCAGCCGACGAGCAGCCCCAGCCCGATCGGGAGCATGGCCTCGACGAGGCTGAGTGCGGTCAGCTCCGCCGAGGAGCGGCCCTGCTCGACCAGCACCTGACGCTCGCCACGCCGGCGCACCAGCAGCGCGACCGCGGCCAGGGCGACGACCACCCAGGACAGGCCAGCGGCAAGGACGCGCACCGCGGTGATGCCCTCCTTGGTGGCCAACAGCCCGCCACGGGTGTTCACGACGATGGTCGACAGCCCGGTCGAGAGGGTGACCGGGTTGGTCCCCCGGTGCCTGACCTGTTTGCGGAGGTCGGAGCTCGGGTTCTTCAGCTCGTCGCGCAGGGCATCGGTGGACTCGAGGAGCTGGCTGAGATCCGCGATCCGCGGGGGGTCGGCCTCGGGAGCCACGTCCCAGGTCACCACCGTGACCTCCCCGATCCCGCCCGCCAGGGCTCGATAGGAGTCGGTGTCGGTGACCAGCAGCGGCACGCGCGGTGTCGTCGGCACCAGGTGGCTCGGCCAGATCGGCAGCTCGTCGGTCAGCCGGCGCCAGAACCCGGTCGGGTCCTCGGGCGCGCCGTCGGGATCGGTCACGTAGACGCCCGTGACCGTCGTCATGGTCGGCGCGGGGTCACCGCCCGGGAAGGCCAGCTGGATCCCGATCGGATCGCCGGCGGCCAGGTGCAGTCGGGTGGCCACGCTGTCGGGCACCCACAGTCCTGACGTGGCCGACGTCGGTGAGCCGGCCGCGGGGACCAGCGCCTCGAGCGCTCCGGTGGCCTCGAAGAGCACGCCGATGGTCCGCTCCCCTGTGGCGGGGTTCACGACGTTCGGCGAGAGCTGCGCCTTGGGGTTGAGGAAGCTGACCGGTCGGCGGATCTCCTGCGCCGGAGCGCCCCCCGCCAGCCCGGTCATGGCCGAGGCGACGGCGTTCTCGACCCGGGGCGGGGACCCGTCGGTGACCGCGGCGCGAACTCGTCCCTGGTCGTCCGCGGACGCCGTCGCTGGCACGGCGTCGAGCCGGTCCCGGACCAGCGCGACGTCTGCGGCGTCGAGAAAGGGACGACCGGACAGCACCGCGACGGTCAGCGCCGCGGTGCCGAAGGCGAGCGCCACGGCGTACGCCGCATAGTGCCGCAGCAGCACCACGAGACTGCCCCGCCAGACGGGGTCCCGGAACAGCCTCACCGGGGGATCATCGCTCAGCGGCGCCTCCCGGTCATGTCAACTGGCCGGGAAGGTGGATGGGCGTGCAGGTGGTGGTCCGCGCCCACGAGACCGGGCTGATCGAACCGGGAGACGCACCCTAGGTTGGGGCCATGGCCGAGACCCGGGTGTTCGCGATCCCGCTGCACCACCGGTTTCGGGGCATCACCGTCCGCGAGGGGATGCTCCTGCGCGGCGAGGCCGGGTGGGGCGAGTGGAGCCCGTTCCTGGAGTACGAGCCAGCGGTCGCCGAACCCTGGCTGCGCTGTGCCGAGGAGGCTGCCGCCGGCGACTGGCCGACTCCCGTCCGCGAGGTGGTGCCGGTCAACGTCACGGTGCCTGCGGTGGGCCCGGAGCAGGCGCACAAGATCGTGCGCGGCGGCGGTTGTGCGACGGCCAAGGTGAAGGTGGCCGAGCCGGGCCAGTCGCTGGCCGAGGACCAGGCTCGGGTGGAGGCGGTTCGTGACGCCCTGGGCTCGTCGGGCCGGCT
This sequence comes from uncultured Actinomycetota bacterium, assembly GCA_963734355.1. Classification (GTDB taxonomy): domain Bacteria; phylum Actinomycetota; class Actinomycetes; order Propionibacteriales; family Nocardioidaceae; genus Nocardioides. The sequence continues at coordinate 215,063 of CAVTHU010000051.1, read as the reverse complement.
GCGGGTGGACGCCAACGGCGCGTGGTCGGTCGACGACGCGGTGAGTGCGATCGGCTCGCTGGACAAGGCGGCCGGTGGGCTCGAGTACGTCGAGCAGCCCTGCGCCACGGTCGAGGAGCTGGCGGCGGTGCGCCGCGCCGTCGACGTACCGATCGCGGCCGACGAGTCCATCCGGCGTGCGTCGGACCCCTACCTGGTCCGCGACCTCGAGGCCGCCGACATCGCGGTGCTCAAGGTGCAGCCACTCGGCGGCGTGCGCGCCTGCCTGCGGATCGCGGAGGAGATCGGGATGCCGGTCGTGGTGTCGTCGGCGCTGGAGACCTCGGTCGGGATCGCCGCCGGCCTCGCACTGGCCGGGGCGCTGCCCTCGCTGCCGTACGCGTGCGGGCTGGCCACCGTGCAGCTGCTCACCGCTGACGTGGTGGCGGATCCGCTGGTGCCGGTGGGCGGAGTGCTGCCCGTCCGTGCGGCGTCCGTGGATCCGCACGCGCTCGATCTCCTGTCGGCCACCGCCGACCGGGTGGCGCACTGGGAGGCCCGGCTGGCCTCCACCAGGGGGGTGCGCGTCCGATGAGCGCCACCGAGCTGGCCCGCGCCGTCGTCGCCGCACTGGTCGCGGACGGCGTCCGCGAGGTGGTGCTGGCCCCGGGTTCGCGGAACGCGCCGCTCGCCTTCGCGGCGTACGACGCGGCTGCGGCGGGGTTGCTTCGGCTGCACACGCGGATCGACGAGCGGACCGCCGGGTTCCTGGCGCTCGGGCTGACCAAGGGCGGCTCGCGGGCCGCGGTCGTCTGCACCTCCGGCACCGCGGTCGCCAACCTGCACCCGGCGGTGCTCGAGGCGCATCACGCAGGCGTCGCGCTCGTGGTCGTCACCGCGGACCGGCCCGTCCGGCTCCGCGGCACGGACGCCAACCAGACCACCGACCAGGTCGGCATCTTCGGCCCACAGGTCCCGACGGTCGACGTCGCCGGGTCGCTGGACCCGGTCGGTCCCGGGCTCGTGCACCTCAACGTGCAGCTCGACGATCCGCTCGTCCCGCCGGACCGCTGGCGCCCGTCGCCCTCGGTTGATGAGGGGGGCGAGCTGCGCCCGTCTCGATGACCCCGACGCCACCGCGCTCGACCTCGGCCCGCGCACGGTCGTCGTCGCCGGCGACGACGCGGGCCCGGCCGCCCGGCGGCTCGCGGCCGAAGCCGGCTGGCCGCTGCTGGCCGAGCCGTCCAGCGGGGCGCGCACGGGGCCGGCGCTGCGGACCTACCGGCTGCTGCTGGCCACCGAGCTGGCCGACCAGGTCGAGCGGGTGGTGGTCTTCGGCCACCCCACGCTGTCCCGCCCCGTGCAGCAGCTGTTGTCTCGCGACGGCATGGAGGTGCTCGACGCGGACCCGGCCCGGAGGAGGCCCTACGCCGTCGCCCCGGTCGCCAACCCCCTCGCCGTGGACGGTCCTGACGACCCCGCCTGGCTCGCCGCCTGGCAGGAGGCGGACGCCTCGGTCTCGCGGCAGCTGGACCGGCTGGTCGACGCGGCCGGCTTCACGGCGTACCACGTCGCGGGCACCGTCAGCCGCGCCCTGCCGCCCGGCGGCCACCTCGTCGTGGGTGCCTCGAACCCGATCCGCGACCTCGACCTGATGGCCACGGCGTACGACGTCGGCAGCCGCCGCAAGGTGATCGCCAACCGCGGCCTGTCCGGCATCGACGGCACCGTCTCGACCGCGATCGGTGCCTCGCTCGCACGGAAGGCCGAGAGCCGCAACCTCGCCCTGATGGGCGACGTGACGTTCCTGCACGACACCACCGGGTTGGTGATCGGGCCGAAGGAGCCGCGCCCGGACCTCACGATCGTGGTCGCCAACGACGACGGTGGCTCGATCTTCGCCACCCTCGAGCAGGGCGCCGAGGTCTACGCGCACGCCTACGAGCGGCTCTTCGGCACCCCGCACCACGTGGACCTGGCCGCGCTCTGCCAGTCCACCCGCACGCCCCACTGGCGGGTCGGCTCGGCGGCCGAGCTCGACCACGCCCTGGCGAGCCCGAACGGCGGCATCGAGGTCATCGAGGCGGTCGTCGACCGCACCCGCCGCCGCGAGCTCGACCTCGCGATCCGAGCGCTGCGGCCCGCCTGACCGGTCAGGTCTCGGCCGTCGACCCCTCGGGCTGGGCGTGCGGTGGACCGGTCCCGACCGCCTCGACCGGCAGGAGTCGGGTGAGGAACAGGGCGAGCAGGGCCAGCAGGACCAGCACCGACAGACTGAGCCGAAGCCCGTCGATCCGGGCGGTCTCGTTCTCGTCGACGATCGCCTCGACCTGGGCCTCCGGCAGCCCGGCGTCCTGCAGCGCTGTCTCGAGCTGCGCGTCGGAGACGAACGGGACCCCACTCGCCAGCTGGGTCTGGCCCGCGGTCACCGTCTCGGCCGGGACGTCGGGGTTGCTCTCGATGCCGGCGAAGAAGCTGGCGGACAGGGCGGTGATGAGCACCGAACCGACCAGGGCGGTCCCGAGCGAGGCGCCGAGGTTGGTCGCGGTGTTCTGCAGGCCGCCGACCTCGCCGCTCTGCTCGTCGGGCACCGCGGAGACCGTCACCGCGCCGAGCTGCGAGGAGAGCGCACCGACGCCCAGCCCGGCCAGCAGCATCGGCACCGTGACGATCTCGGCGCCGGCGCCGGCGTCGAGCGCGAGGATGAGCGAGACGATGCCGGCCAGCAGGGCCACCAGACCCCAGTGCACGACGCGGCGCGGTGATGCCTGTCGGCCAGAGCTTCGGGATGCCGACCGCCGCCAGGAGGAGGGTGACCGAGAGCGGGAGCAGGCGGACCCCGGTCTCGAAGGCGCTCAGCCCGAGTGCCACGGACAGGAACAGCGGGACGGCGAAGAAGAGGCCGGCCTGGATCATGAACTGGAAGAAGAACATCGTCATTCCGCCGGTCAGCTGGGCGTTGCGCAGCATCGCCGTCCGGACCAGCGGCTCCCTGCCGGCGGCGAGCACGCGCTGCTCCCACCAGAAGAAGATCCACAGGATCACGGCGCCGCAGACGATGAACACGACGGTGAACGAGAGCCCCCACAGCGACGGCGCGGAGTCCTTCGCCAGCACCCACCCCCACTCGGACGACCGCAGCACGCCGTACACCGCCAGGCCGAGACCGGCCGCCGAGAGGATCACGCCCGGGACGTCGATGCGGTGGGCACCGCCCTCGGTCTCCGCGTCCCGGATCCGTCGGGTGAGCAGGACGATCACCGCGACGATGACGACCTCGCCGGCGAACACCAGGCGCCAGGTCCAGAGCGTGGTCACCGCTCCGCCGATCAGGGGGCCGGCCGCGACCGCGATGGCCCCGGCGGAGGCCACCAGGCCGTAGGCCCTGGGTCGCTCCGGTGCCGCGAAGTTGGAGGCGACGAGCGCGACGATCGCGGGCATGATCAGCGCCGCACCGATGCCCTCGAGGAACGACCAGCCCACGATCAGGACGGTGAGGTTCTGGGCGAGAGCTGTCGTGAGCGAGCCCGCGGCGTAGATGACGCAGCCGATGGTGAAGGCCTTCTTGCGGCCGATGATGGTCCCGACCTTGCCGCCGGTGATCATCATCGTCGCCATCACCAGCGTGTACAGCGTGATCGCCGTCTGCACGCCGGTGACGGTGGTTCCCACGTCCTCCGCCACCTGGGCGATCGACACGTTCATGACGGAGCTGTCCAGCGTCATCAGGAACTGCCCTGCCGACAGGGTCATCAGAACGAGGCCGGCCCCGGCTGCCGTGGTGGTGGTGTCGCCTGCCTTGACCATGTCGCCCCTCGGGAGTGCTCGCGCCTGCGGCCGAGCCTCGCGGCGGACCCGGTCGGGGCGCCTCACCCGTCACGGAGTAGATGCGACGGTACTGGACCTCACCCCTGCGGTGTCGCCACCCACACCATCGGGTCGCCCCAGCCGAGCTCCTCGACGCCGTGCTTGGAGAGCGCGAGCACGACCAGGGTCCGGCGGTGCGCGGCGAAGGTGAGCACGTGGGCGATCATCCCGCCGTACGTGAACACCTCGGCGGGCTCGCAGAGCGCGTCGACGAACGTGTCGTCGAGCCGGTCCTGCTCGACCACCTCGCGGACCTGCGACAGGAACGTCGGCCCCTCGGTGGCCAGCCGCTCGCGCATCGAGCCGAGCGACTCGTGCTCCTCGACGGACCAGTCGTAGTCGCGCATCGCGACCGCGGCGTTCCACATGCCCATCTGCCCGATCAACCGGGACAGCAGGGAGCGGATCGTCTGCGCGTCGTCGTCCACGTCGAGCTCGATCGGCTGGTCGAGCTGCTCGTCGGTCAGCCGTCCGGCCAGCCGCACCATCTCGCCGGTCAGCCAGATGTGGTGCTCGACCATGCGGGTCATCAGGTCCATCGCGGTCACCTTGTCTCGTGCCGGCAGCCGGAGGCTGCCGGGTGGGTGGAAGTGCACGTCGCTCGGCGCGGGGATGCGGATCCGGCCGGGCGAGCGGCGCCAGGTCGCGGGCGGGACGCCGTAGGCCCGGGTGAAGGCGCGGGTGAACGCCTCGTGGGAGCCGTAGCCCGCCTCGACGGCGAGGTCGATCAGCGGCGCCTTCGTCGTCACCATGCGGTACGCCGCCCGCTCCAGCAGGATCCGGCGCCGGAACGCCTGCGGCGGCTCACCGGCCACGCTCCGGATCATCCGGTCGAAGTGGAACCGTGAGAAGTGGAACCGTGCCGCCAGCTCGTCGCCGGACAGCTCCGCCGCGTCACCGGCACCCGCCGCGTCGAGCGCCTCGGCGAGGTGGTCGACGAAGTCGGCGAAGGTGTCGGCAGCTGTCGTCACGGGACGATCCTGCGTCAGGGCGGCGTATTCCCGCTTGATCCGGATTGCGCGCTCAGCGGAACGGCTAGGTATCCGCGGCGGCCATCGGGAGAATGTCCGCCGTGGAGATCACCCTGCTGCTCTGCGGCCTGGCGGTGGGGGTGCTGGCGTGCACCTGGGTGGCCCAGCGGCTGGACGTGCCGGCGCCGTTCCTCCTGATCGCCGTCGGTATCGCGGCGTCGTACGTCCCGATGATCCCGGACATCGAGCTCTCCGAGGACATCGTGCTGTACGGGCTGCTGCCGCCGCTCTTGTACTCCGCCGCGCAGGGCACGTCGCTCGTCGACTTCCGGGCCAACAAGCGGCCGATCCTGCTGCTGTCGGTCGGGCTGGTCGCGTTCACGACGCTCGGCGTCGGCTGGGTCGCGCACCTGTTGCTGCCCGGCATCTCGTGGCCGATCGCCTTCGCCATCGGCGCTGTGGTCGCCCCACCTGACGCGGTCGCCGCAACCGCGATCGGCCGCCGGATCGGGCTGCCTCGACGGATCGTCACGATCCTCGAGGGCGAGTCGCTGCTCAACGACGCGACCGCACTGGTCGCCCTCGGCACCGCGCTGGCGGTGGCCGACGGTGAAGGCCTCAACGTCGGCCGGGTCGGCCTCGACTTCCTCATCGCGGCGGGCGGTGGCGTCCTCGTCGGCTTCGGCTTCTTCCTCGTCGTCGCGAAGGTCCGGCGCCACCTCGAGGACCCCGTGCTCGACAGCGGGATGTCGTTGGTGGTCCCGTTCGCGGCGTACGCCCTGGCCGAGCAGGTGCACGCCTCCGGCGTCATCGCGGTCGTGGTCGCCGGCCTGCTGCTGGGACACAAGGCGCCGATCCTGCAGACCGCCCAGTCCCGGATCGCGGAGCGGCTGAACTGGCGCACGATCGCGTTCGTCCTCGAGAACGCCGTCTTCCTCCTGATCGGGCTCCAGGCCAGCTCGATCGTCCAGGGCGCCGGTGAGGGCGACCTGACGTGGGGCCGGATCATCGGGCTGTGCGCGGCCACGTTGATCGCCTGCATCGTGCTGCGGCTGGTCTGGGTGTTCCCGGCGCGCTACCTCATCGTCAGGCCGGGCCCCGACCCGGTCACCGGCCGCAGGCCGCCGTGGACCTACACCTTCATGCTGGGCTGGGCCGGGATGCGAGGAGTGGTCACCCTGGCCGCTGCGTTCGTCATCCCGGAGGACACGCCGCACCGCGAGGTGCTGCTGCTGATGGCGTTCTCAGTCGTGATCGGCACGCTCCTCATCCAAGGCATGTCACTGCCCTGGCTGGCCCGACGGTTGCGGGTGCCGGGCCCCGATCCCGCCGAGGACGCACTGGCCCGGGCCACCCTGCTCCAGCAGGCGTCGAAGGCGGCGCTGCACCGCCTCGACGAGCTCGAGTACGACGACAGCCAGGGCGTGGTCGACCTGATCCGGCAACGGCTCGACCAGCGCAACTTCGCCGCCTGGGAGCGGCTCAGCACCGTGGCCGACCGGGAGTCGCCGAGCGACCTCTACGCCCGGATCCGGCTCTCGCTGCTCGAGTCCGAGCGGACCAAGGTGCTCAAGATCCGCGACTCGGGGCAGGTCGCCTCCGAGGTGGTCGCCGACGTGCTGGCGCTCCTCGATGTCGAGGAGTCGATGCTCGACATCGCCACCGACGAGCGCCGGGAGCTGCAGGAGTACTCCAGGGTCCGGATGACCGGGCGCACCTGCGACGACCTCGACCGGTACCCGGTCATCGAGACCGTGGCCGACCCGATCTGCCAGCGTTGCCTCGACGAAGGGCTCGAGTGGGTGGCGCTGCGCCAGTGCCTCGAGTGCGGGAACGTCGCCTGCTGTGACTCCTCGGTCGGTCAGCACGCCACCAAGCACTTCCAGGACACCACGCACCCGGTCATGGAGACCGCGGAGCCGGGTGAGAACTGGCGCTGGTGCTACGTGCACCACACCACGGCGTGATCAGGACCGAAGCGCCTGCTCCAGCGTCCGGGCCGGGTGACCGCTGACAAGCTCGACGTCTCCGGTCACCTCGGCGCACGAGCCGTCCCTGATCGCGGTGTAGGTCGAGACCCAGGCGTCGAGCTGCCAGTCCTCCGCGCCGTACGCCGCCCTGCGGGAGGCGTACGCCGCCTCGACGGTCTCGTCCTCGAAGGACAACGCCCGGCCGAGCACCGCACCGGCGCGCGCGGCCACCTCGGCCAGGGTCACCGCCTCGGGTCCGGTCAGGACGTAGGTCGCGTCCGCATGGTCTGCGGGCGAGCGCAGGACCGCCGTGGCGACGTCCGCGACGTCGGCCCGCGCCACCGCGGCCACCCGGCCGTCGCCGGCCGGGCCGCGCATCACGCCGTCCTTGTCTGCGAAGTACGGCAGCAGGTCGCTGTAGAAGTTGTCCCGAAGGAACGTGTAGGTCATCCCGCTCTCGCGGATCGCCTGCTCGGCATCCCAGTGGTCGCGGCCCAACGTGAAGGTCGCGTCCGGAGCGGCCCCGGCGAACGACGTGTAGACGATGTGCTCCACGCCTGCGTCAGCGGCGGCCCGGATGAAGGTCCGGTGCTGGTCGCGCCGGTCGACCGCCTCGGCCGCGGAGACCATCAGGAGCGTCTCCACCCCGGCGAGGGCCTCGACGGCGGCCGCGTGGTCGGCGTACTCGCACACCCGGACGTCGGTGTCGTAGTCCGGCGCCCGTCGAGGCGTCGCGCACGACGAGGCGGAAGTCGTTGCGCATGTCCTCCGCCAGGGCCCGGGCCACCCGTCCTCCGACGGCGCCGGTCGAGCCGGTGATCGCGAGCACGTCAGACCTCCTGGGTGGTGAACCGGATCGGGAACGACACCGCACCGGTGTTCCCGGACACCGGCAACCACTGACCGGGGCCGTCGCGTACGGCGTCCGGCATCCGCTGTGCCAGCAGCGGCAGCGCTACCGCCATGTCGGTGCGGGCGACGAAGTGGCCGAGGCAGTGGTGGATCCCGGCGCCGAAGCCGTGGTGCGGCGGCCGCTGCTGGGTGATGTCGAACGACGGGTCGGGCACCGCGCGCGGGTCGGTGCCGGCCGAGTGCGACAGCATCTGCACGATCCCGCCCTTCGGGATGTGGAGGCCCTGGAACTCGACGTCCTCGAGCGCCTCACGGGTCACCCAGGTGACCGTCGGGTTGACCCGCATCACCTCCTCGACCGCGTTGGCGCCGAGCTCGGGCCGCTCGCCGAGCAGCGCCCACTGGTCGGGATGCTGGAGCAGCGTCTGCAGCGCCAACCCGAGCTGGTTGCGGGTGGTCTCCATCCCGGCGAAGGCGAGGAAGACCAGCGCCACCGACAGCTCGCGGTCGGTCAGCTCCTCGGTGCGCACCAGCGTCGTGACCAGGTCGTCGCGCGGGGTGGCCCGCCGGTCGGCGACCACCTCCTCGACGTAGCCCGCGAGCCCGGTGAGAGCGGTCTCGATCTTCGGTACCTGGTTGCCGACGTCGATCGAGAACGACGCCCCGAGGTCGTCGGCCCAGCCCGCGACCTGCGGCCAGTGGTCCTGCGGCAGACCGAGGAGGAGGCAGATGATCCGGGCGGCGTACGGCTCGGCGAACTCGTGCACGAACTCGACCCGCCCGCGCGGCGCGAAGGCGTCGATCAGCTCGTTGGCGATCGCCTGGAAGGTCGGCCGCATCTCGGCGATGACGCGGTTCTTGAACGCCGGCACCATCAGCTTCCGGATCCGGGCGTGGTCGTCGCCCTCCAGCGACAGCAGCGTCTCCTGCCACCAGTCCGAGAACAGGCCGGAGTGGATGCCGTTCTGTGCCGGCCAGCGGGCGTTCCCCTGCCGGAACCGCCGGTCCCGCAGCAGCGCGCTCACCTCGGCGTACCGCAGCACCGCCCAGCCCCACGTGGTCTCGACGTACCAGTCCTCCTCGCGGGCGTCGTGCACCTCCGCCGAGGTGACGTCGAAGGTCGGGGTCGCCGAGGTCCCAGTGCCGATTCGTGCGGGCGCGTGGTCACGTGCCGGCCCGCACCATCCGGACGTGCAGTCCCTCGTCGTGCTCGTCCTCGGTGCCGTCGAGCCGGAACCCCTGCCGCTCGTAGAACTCGATCGCGCGGTCGTTGCCGGCCAGCACCCAGAGGTACGCCGCGTGGTCGCCCACCGCCTGGTCGAACAGCGCGTAGCCGACGCCGGTGCCGTAGTACGTCGCGCGCACGTACAGCGCGTAGAGCTCCACGTCGATGTCGACGTCGTTGTCCCGGGCCGGGCCGACGCCGGAGAACCCGACCAGCCCGTCGGCGTCCTCGGCGATCCAGGTCGGCTTCTCCTGGCCGAGGATGTCGCGCCAGCGCTCGACCCGCTCGTCCACCTTCTCGCGGCGCTCGTCGAGGATCCCCTGCGGCATCAGCCCGGTGTACGCGTCGTCCCAGACGTCGAGGTGCAGGTGCCCGAGCGCCTCGGCGTCGTCGGGCACGGCGCGCCGGATCGCGACTCCGTCGGGCAGGGGCATGGGCCGAGCCTAGGCACTGGGTTCAGCGCATCACCGTCGGGTCCAGGAAGGTGGTGAACCCCGTGATGCCAGCGCGCCCGAAGGTGAGCACCGAGAGGCCGTGGGTGAGGAAGGCGCCGATCTGCTCGTCCCAGACCGAGAACGACAGCGCCGGCTGACCGTTGGCGGTCGTCTCCTCCAGCCGCCACCGCCGGCCCGGGCGGAGCGGGGTCTCGGTGAGGAACGCGGCGACCGCGGCCCGGCCGCGGTACCACTCGGCGTACGGCGGCATGGACATCTCGACGTCCTCGGCCAGCAGCGCGACGACCGCGTCGACGTCGCTCCGCTCCCAGGCCGCGATGAACGCCGCGACCGTGGCCCGCACCTGGCGGTCACCCACCTCGCGCAGCACCTCCTGCTGGCTGCGCTCGGGGAGTGCGGCCCGGACCGTCCCTCGCGCCCGGGCCAGCGCGCTCGTCACGGACGGGACGGTCGTGTCCAGGATCTCCGCGGTCTCCGACTGCCGAGAACGCGAGCACGTCACGCAGCACCAGCACCGCCCGCTGCAGAGGCGGGCAGGTACTGGAGCGCGGCGATGAAACCCAGCTCCACCGCCTCGCGCTGCTCGTAGACCGCCTCGGCTGGGGTGGAGCCCCAGGTCAGCCCGGCGTCGGGCAGCGGGCCGAGCCACACCGTCTCGGTCAGCGGCGCGGCCAGCCCGTCGGCCGGGTCGGCGGACGGCCCCAGGTCGACCGGGACCAGCCGCCGCCCGCGCCGCTCGATCTCGCGCAGGCAGACGTTGGTGGCGACGGTGTAGAGCCAGGTCCGCAGCGAGCTGCGACCCTCGAAGCGGTCCACGCCGCGCCACCCGCGCAGCAGCGTCTCCTGCACGGCGTCCTCGGCGTCGTGGGAGGAGCCGAGCATCCGGTAGCAGTGCAGCAGCAGCCCGGGCCGCAGCGGCGCCACCTGCTCGGCAAAATTCTCCTGGGCGAACCCCTCCGGCGCGCTGCTCACCCGGCGTACCTCCCCACGAGCGTCATCGTGTGCAGCTCGGGGGTGTTGGCGCACCGGTCCTCCAGCAGCGTCGCGGTGAACCGCTGGAACGCCTCGGACACCTGCACCGCCCCGCCGTCACCGTCCTCCTGCACGACGTGCAGGAAGGTCACGCCGTCATCGAGGAGGTAGACCGAGTAGGTCACGCCCTCCGTCCTGCGTGCGTCGAGGTCGGCCATCACGTCGCGAACGTACGCCGCGTTCTCGTCGGCCCGCCCGTCCTTGACCTGGTAGGTCACCATCCGGGCAGTCATGCCGCCACCGCCTGACGGTCGTCGCTGACGTCCACCGCGATGGTGCGCGGCACTCCGGACCGCCGGGTCGGGAGCCGCCAACCGGCGACCGCTCCGAGCAACGAGAGCCCGGCCGCAGCGAGCAGCGCGCCCTTGAAGCCGTCGACGAACTCGTCCGGGGACGCGTAGCCGCCGACGGCCCCGAAGACCGCCACGGTCACGGCGATCCCGAGCACCCCGCCGAGCTCGCGCATGGTGCTGTTGACGCCCGACGCGGTCGCCACGTCGCGGTCGGCGACCGCGGCGACGGCCGCGCTCTGACCGCACGGAATGGCCATCGAGACCCCGAGCCCACCGACCACGAACGGCCCCAGCATGTCGACGTAGCTCATGTCCGTGCCCACGGTGGTCGCGAACCACACCAGGGCCGCGGCCTGGACCGTGAGCCCGACGGTGACCAGCGGTCGTTCGCCGATCCGGTCGGCCAAGGCACCCGCGACCGGAGCCATGACCAGGAAGGTGCCGGTCCACGCCATCAGCCGGACGCCGGCACCGAGTGGGCTCTCACCCACGACGACCTGGAGCAGCTGTCCGTAGAAGAAGACCGCCGAGAACAGCGGTGCGAACGTGAGCGCCACGACGAAGTTGCCGGCCATGAAGCCGGGTCGCTGCAGCAGCCGCGGCGGCAAGCAGCGGGTGCGTGGCGCGCCGCTCCCAGGCCGCGAAGCCGGCCAGCAGCGCGAGCCCTGCCGCGGCGGCACCGAGCACCTCGGCGCTGGTCCAGCCGGCGGGCCCGCCACGGACCAGGGCCCACACGAGACCGAGGACACCGGCTCCGAGCAGCACCACACCGGGCACGTCGAGCCGGCTCTCCGGCACCTTGACCTCGGGGATCAGCCGCAGCACCAGCGGCGCCGCCAGCAGCCCGACCGGCACGTTGAGCCAGAAGATCCACTGCCAGGCCAGACCGTCCACGACCGCACCGCCGACGAGCGGTCCGCTCGCCACCGCGATCCCGGTGACCGCGCTGAACAGGCCCAGCGCCGCGCCGCGGCGTTCGGGTGGGAACGCGGAGGTGAGCAGCGCCATGCCCAGCGTCAGGAGCACGGCCGCGCCGGCTCCCTGCGCGACCCGCATGGCGACCAGCGCACCGACGCTGCCGGACAGGGCGCAGCCGGCCGAGGCCAGCGAGAACAGGACCAGCCCGCCGGCGTACGTCCGGGCCCGCCCGAGCCGGTCGCCGAGCACCGCGGCCGGCACGAGCAGCACCGCGAAGCTGAGGTTGTAGGCGTTGACCGTCCACTCCAGGTCGGTCAGGGACGCGCCCATGTCACGTTTGATCGTGGTCAGTGCCGAGGCCACCACCAGGGTGTCCAGGGCGGCCATGAAAGACCCGACCGCGGTGAGCACGACGACCCAGCGGAGCCGCCTTCTGCCCTTCATCTGCACAGCCGTGTGCACTGCCATCTGCACTCCTCGAGAGATCTTGTGTGGGCGACCTGTTGGTGGCCCTTCATCTGGTGTGATCCGCGGGAGGCGCGGGACTGATCGGTGCCGACGGAGCCGCCTCCCTAGGCTCGGGACCATGCGGATCACGAAGTTCGGCCACGCCTGCGTCCGGATCGAGCACGAGGGGCACGTCGTGGTCCTCGACCCGGGCGTCTTCACCGAGCCCGAGGCGGTGGCCGGCGCCACCGCGGTGCTGGTGACGCACCTGCACCCCGACCACCTGCACCCGGAGAACCTCCGGGCCACCGACGCGCCGGTCTTCTCCGTGGGCCAGGTCGCCGAGCAGCTCGCGACCGACGCGCCCGACGTCGCGGAGCGCACCACGACCGTGCCGGCGGGCGCGGTGTTCGACGTCGGCGTGCCGGTCCGCGCCGTGGGCGAGCTGCACAACGTGATCCACCCCGAGCTGCCGCAGCCCTACAACTCCGGCTACCTGATGACGTTCGGCGACCAGGTCGTCTACCACCCGGGCGACGCGCTGGCGCTGCCCGAGGTGCCGGTCGACGTACTGCTCTGCCCGTCGTCCGCACCCTGGCTGCGCAGCGAGATGGCGATCGAGTTCGTGCGGGCCGTCGGCGCGCCCCGGAACCTCGCCATCCACGACCGCGTCTACTCCGAGGCCGGCCACGGGTTCCTGGCCGCGCAGATGGAGACGCTCGTGGGGCCGCGCGGTCAGGAGTGGCTGCGAGTGCCGGACGGTCAGGATCTCTGAACGTCGGTAGGTCCATACTCACCCTCGACATCAGGAGGAACACGGGGATGACTCAGGACCCGACGCACGCCGGCCTCAGCTCGGACAAGGTCGCCGAGCTCGAGCACAAGCTGGCCGACGCCGCCGCCGAGGTGGCCCGCGTGCAGGCCGAGCTCCAGCAGGCACAGCACGCCGGCGACCCGCCGCCACCGAGCACGGGGGTGCCCGGGTCGACCATCCCGCCGGTGCCGTACGGCGCCGCGGGCACCAGTCCGCACGTCATCACCATCAACGGCCAGCAGCTGGCGCCGGGCAGCGGCAACCTCGCCGCGGTGCTGCAGCAGCTCGGCCAGGCAGGCGCTGCCGCCGGCGCCGCGGCCCCGGTCGTCATGGTGAACGGCCAGAACGTCTCCGGCCAGCCGCTCGACATCTCGTCGTACCTCACCCCCGAGGTGACGCAGCAGATCCAGAGCTCCCTGCAGGCGCTCGGTCTCGACCAGGGGCTCGGTGCGATGTTCGGCCACGTCGGCGCGGCCGGGGCGCCGCCCGAGCCACCCGAGGTGGTCGCGCCGCTGGCGGAGCCGCCGCGGCACGTGCCGATGAGCTACCGGTTGGCGACCTTCAACCTCAGCGTCTACGAGCTGTTCATCCTCCTGATCGGGTTCATCGCGCCGATCGCCGTCTGGATGTTCCTCCCCATCGTGATCCCGGGCGCGCTGATCGCCGCCGTCCTCGTCATCGGGTGGTTCCGCGGCCGCCGGTACGTCGGCCGGATCGGGATGCTCAAGTGGGGCAAGGTCGCGACCGTCATCAACAACGACACCCTCGACAAGGGCACCTACTACAGCGGCGTCACCTACAACAACATGCGCAAGCGCACGGCGACCGGCTGGAACGCGAAGACGATCTGGTACAGCGGGCCGGCCTACAAGAACAAGGTCGACTACACCCTCGACGGCGCGACGGGATCGCTGGAGTGGCGGGGACTGCGGTACCAGCAGGGCGTGATCTTCGCGGACTCCCGCAAGCCGAGCCGCGCGATGGAGGTGAGCATGTTCCCCTACTCGGTGAAGCCCGGTCCTGACGGCCAGTTCACCGGCGAGCTCTCCGCCTGGCTGTGGGGCGGCATCATCTCCACCCTGGTCATCGAGGTGACGGTGGTCTACCTCGCGGTCCAGCGCGGTGCTCGACCTCTGGGTCAACCGGTAGCAGCTACCTACCGCCGGAACTACCTCCGCACCCGCCGCTCGCGGAGCGCGTCGTACGCCGGGCGGCAGGCCTCGGCGACGGTGGCGTCGTGGGGCGAGAGGTCGACCTCTCGGGGGCGGTACGGCGCGAAGCCGGTCGAGGCGAGCACGGCGTCGTACCAGTACGGCGCCCAGACGCCGTCGGAGTCCCGCGGACCGGGCGGCCAGGCCAGCATCCGGTCGGTGAAGTCGATGCCCAGCCAGTCGCAGAGCCAGCGCAGGTAGTACTCCGGGTCCTGGAGGAAGTCGGCGGCGTCGATGACCGGGACGTCGAGGCCGGCCGAGTCCCAGCGCGACATCAGCCACTGCTGCTGGAGCAGCCCGATGTCCTCGGGCTCGCAGGCCTCGCGCGAGCGGACGTAGGAGGCGACCACCTCGGCCGGGTCCCGGATCAGCTGGACGTTGCGGAACGCCTCGGTCCACGCCGCGTCCTCGCTGGTGTCGAGGTGGTGGGCCATGTGCTTGGCGTAGTGGACGCTGGCGCCCTGCGGCAGGGGCGCGTTCAGCCCGGCGACCGCCTCGTCCAGTGAGGTCGGCTGGGCCGCCAGCACCTCGTCGCGTCCGGGATGGTCGAGGCCGGTCCGGAAGAGGTACGCCGCGTAGAGGGGCTCGTCGACCACGACGGTGTCCGGCCGGTTCTCCCAGGCCCGCATCATCGCGGTGGAGATGTTGCGCGGGCCCGACCACATGGCCACCCGCACCTCTCCGGGCACGGTCACGGTGCCGTCCGCCCTGCCACGTCGGCGGCCACCCAGTCGGCGTACAGCTCCTGCAGCCGGGTCACCACCGGGCCGCGCTCGCCCGACCCGATGGTGCGACCGTCGACCGACCGCACCGGCGCGACGCCCGCGAACGTGCCGGTCACGAATGCCTCCTGCGCGCTGTAGACGTCGGTGAGGCTGAACGTCTTCTCGAGCGCGGTGATCCCGTGTGCGCGGCACATCGCGAGCACGTTGCCGCGCGTGATCCCGGCCAGGCAGAAGCGCCCGTCCGACGTCCACACCTCGGGCTCCTCCGGCGTCCCCTTCACGACGAAGAAGTGGGTGCTGTTGCAGGTCGCGACGAAGCCGTGCGGGTCGAGCATCAGCGCCTCGTCCGCGCCCGCCTGGTAGGCCTGGATGCAGGCGAGGATGTCGTTGAGCTTGCTGTGCGCGTTGAGCTTCGGGTCGAGCGTGTCCGGGGTCGCGCGCCGCACGTGGGTGGTGAACAGCGCCAGCCCCTGCTCGACCGTCTCGGGCGTGGGCCGCTTGTGCTCGGCGATGATCACGATCGTCGCGGGCCCGACGGTGACCCGCGGGTCCTGGTACGGCGTCGACTTCACCCCGCGGGTGCACATCAGCCGCACGTGCACGCCGTCCGTCATCCCGTTCGCGGCCAGGGTGTCGTAGACCGCGCGGGTCAGCTCCTCGCGGGTGACGCCCAGGTCGATCATCAGCGCCGCCGCGCCCTCCCACAGCCGGTCGAGGTGCTGCTCGAGGAACGCCGGGTGGCCGTCGTGCACCCGAAGCCCCTCCCAGATGCCGTCGCCGAGCACGAAGCCGGAGTCGAAGACCGACACCGTCGCGTCGGCGCGTGGCTTCAGCTCGCCGTTGACCCAGATCAGGATCTGGTCGTTGCGCGGGTCGTGTGCGTGGTCGTGGGCGCCCGATGGCATGCGCCCGACCTTAGGGCGTGGCTCTCGGGCGCGGCTCTGCCGTCGGCTGCGACGGATGTTCCGGAACGTCCCCCAGTTTGGGCATGCGTCGTTCGTCCACGCGGCGTTGTCTGATCTAGACCACTGTGGACGGTTTTCGGGGAGAGGTATGAGTCGCGTCTTCGTCAGTTGCTCCTATCGGGACCGAGCCGTCGGTGCCGAGCTGGGCAGCATGGTTCGTGCCTTGGGCCACGAGCCGGATGACGACCAGGACGAGTCACAGGGCACGGTCTGGTGGAACGAGGTGGTCGGGCGGATCGAGGCCAGCGACGTCTTCGTCGCCGTGGCCTCGCCGTCGTACGCGGAGGCCGCCTCGTGTCGCCTCGCGGCCAAGCACGCCGCGGCGACGGGGTTGCCCGTGGTCCGCATCGACCTCGATGACAAGGACGTCCCGGGCTGTCACCCGGTCGTGGCGGCCGCGGTCGGGGTGCCGTTCGCCCCCGAGGACCCCGACGCCGTCGACCAGCTGGCCTACGCGTTGACCGGATCGCCCCCGGACGTCCCGCAGGCGCACGCCGCAGCCGGCGGCGCCGCACCCGAGCCCGGCGGCCCGAGCGACCCGAGCGACCCGAGCGACCCGAGCGACCCACCCGGACCGGACCCGTCCTCCGGCGGGGCCAGCGGGCTCGAGATCGCGCGGGGGCCGTCACGCTGCTGAGCGCTGCCGGGCTCCTCTACATCGGCCTGACAATCCTCGGCAGCCCGGATCCGCCGACGAGGCGACGCCGGAGGCGCCCGCGGTGACCGCGTCCGCGACCACGGAGCCCGCTCCGAGCGAGACACCGGGCACGGCGGTGCCGACTCCGGACGCAGCCGTGGCCGCGCTGCTCGCCGGGGTGGAGGACGTCGGCAGCCCCCGCCTTCCGGGGACCTCGTGCCAGGCCGGTGCCGACGCGGTCACCTGCTCCAACCCGGCGCCGAACATCAGGACCGTCGTGCTGACGCCCTACCAGACCCCGGCCGAGCTCTACGCGGCGTACACCGCCGAGGTCGAGAGCCTCTCGGGCGAGCCCATCCAGGAGAACACCGGCAACTGCTCGAACTCGGAGTCGGAGGGCGAGGTCGGCTGGAACCTCGACAAGGCGCACACGTTCGACTTCTCCGTCGCCCAGCAGGTCAACGGCGGCCTCGACCCCGCGAGTGAGTCGGCGGGCCGGATGTTCTGCACCGACTCACAGAAGGTGATGACCCTGGTGTGGACCCAGGACCCCGGCCTGCTGGTCACGGTCACGGGTCAGCCGTCCGAGCTCGTCGTCACCTGGTGGAGCGACCTGCACCTCCAGCTCGCGTGTGCCGGCGGTGCGGAAGGGAAGGGCTGCGCGGCCTAGCGGTCCAGCGGTCCCAGCGAGTCTCGGACCGGCACGAACTTGCCCTGCGTCTCGGCCAGCTCGGCCTCGGGGTCGGAGTCGGCGACGATGCCGCAGCCGGCGTACAGCCGGACCGTGTTCCCCGAGATGGTGGCGGAGCGGAGCGCGATGCCCCACTCGCCGTCGCCGTCGGCGTCCATCCAGCCGACCGGACCGGCGTAGCGGCCGCGCTCCATCCCCTCGATCTCGGCGATCAGTGCGGTCGCCACCGAGGTGGGGGTGCCGCCGACCGCGGCTGAGGGGTGCAGCGCCGCGACCAGCTCGAGCGAGGTCACGGTCGCGGAGTCGTGGACGACGCCGGTCACGTCGGTGGCCAGGTGCATGACGTTCGGGAGGTGCAGCACGAACGGCGCCTCAGGCACGTTCATCGACGAGCAGTGGGGGGCCAGCGACTCGGCGACCGAGCGGACGGCGTACTCGTGCTCCTCGAGGTCCTTCGACGAGCGCGCCAGCCGGGCGGCGAGGGCGAGGTCGCGGGCGTCGTCGCCGGTGCGCCGAATGGTGCCGGCCAGCACCCGCGAGGCGACCAGGCCGAGCTCGCGGCGCACGTACAGCTCCGGCGTGGCGCCGAAGATCCCGTCGACGTGGAAGGTCCAGCAGGTGGGGTACTGCTCGGCGAGCTTGCGCAGCGGCCAGCGCACGTCGATCGGCTCGGCGGCGGTGGCGACCAGATCACGGGCCAGCACCACCTTCTCCAGGTCGCCGGCGTTGATCCGGCCCACCGCCTCGGCGACCTGGCCCATCCACTGCTCGCCGTTCATTGCGCCGTCGGCGAAGCTGACGTCGACGGGCGCCCGCGGGGAGGTGGCCAGCTCGAGCCGGCGGTCCAGCTGGTCGAGGCCGCCGACGGAGGAGACGGTCGTCAGCCACGCCGTGTCGCCACGGCGGCCGAGGATCACCTCGGGGACGATCAGCGCCGAGTCACCCGGCTCGTCGGCGAACCCGAACGTCCCGAACGCGACCAGGCCGCTGCCCGGCTCGTCGACGTCGCTGCGGACGATCGCCCGAGCGGTGAGGTCGCGCCACCACTGGTTCGCCTGCTCGAACCGGCCCGCCCCGCTGGTCCGGATCTCGGCGGCGACACCACAACCGACCAGGCCGTTGCCGTGCCGCAGCCAGGTGACCGGATGGTCCTCGGGGAGCATGTCGAGCAACGACGCCTCCGCCGGGAGCTCGAGCTCGACCGTGCGGACGACGAGGGGCGCGGTCGGCGTCTCCGGGGAGACGTCGGTGTCGGGGCCGCTCGTCACAAGGGTCGAGCGTACTCACGGGAACGCTCGACGACCGACTCCGGGACTGGGTACGTGGGTAACCTCACGCCCTAGCTCCAGTAGACGACGACCTCGTCACCGACCTGCACCTGGTCGTAGAGCCACGCCACCGCGTCGTAGTCGCGGACGTTGACGCAGCCGTGCGACGCACCGCCGTAGCCGGTGGCCGCGAAGTCCGAGGAGTAGTGCACCGCCTGGCCGCCGGAGAAGAACATCGCGAACGGCATCGCCGAGTCGTAGAGCCGGGACACGTGGTCCCGGCTCTTGAGGTAGACCGAGTACTCGCCCTCGCGGGTCGGCGTGGACGACGACCCGAACCGAACGTCGACCGTCTTGAGCACCTTCCCGTCCACCACCCAGCGCAGGGTCTGGCTGGTCTTGTCGATGCAGAGGACCCGGCCGGTCCGGCAGCGCTCGTCGAGCGGTCCGGGCACGTTGTGGAGCCCCATCGCGTCGCGGGACGGCTCGCTGGTCATGCCATGCAGACGGTCGAGGGTGCGCTGGTCGACCTTGCCGGTGACGGGGATCTGCCGCTTGTCCTGGAAGCCGCGGACCGCCTCGACCGTCGCAGCGTCGTACGTGCCGGTGCCGCGGCCGAAGTACCACGCCAGGGCCGCCAGCCGGGCCTGCAGGTCGCGCACCTTCATCCCGGTGTCGCCCTTCGACAGCAGGACGCGGCCGGGCTCCATGGCGTGCATGGGGCGCTTCTGGGAGCGCGGCTCGTACGCGCGGCTGGGCGGCTCGGCGACCGGCTCGGCCACCGGCTCGGCCACCGGCTCGGCGACTGGCTCGGCCGCTGGTTGTACGGGAGCGTCCTGGGCGACCGGCCTCGCCTGCACCGTCGCGGCGCCGTTGATGTCCGGCCCCGTCGGCCTCCGCATCGCGAAGCCGACGGCCGTCGCCGACGACGGCAAGCAGCACCACGACGAGCAGGCCGAGGCCCGCGCGGCGGAACGAGGTCATGGAGGCTCCTGAAGGGGAAGTGGAGTCTGGTCACCACATTGACGCTTCGCCGGCGGCTTCGGGTTGCCGACACGCCGTCCTACAGTTCCGCGGGTGACTCGCGCCGACCTCGACAAGCAGCCCGCCGACGTACGGCGGATGTTCGACGCGGTCGCCCAGCGCTACGACCTGACCAACGACGTCCTCTCCCTCGGCCAGGACCGGCGCTGGCGCCAGGACGTCATCGACGCGGTCGACCCGCGCCCCGGCGAGCGGGTGCTCGACCTGGCCGCCGGCACCGGTACGTCGAGCCAGCCGTTCGCGGACCGCGACGCGGTCGTGGTGCCGTGCGACTTCTCCCTCGGCATGCTCCAGGTCGGCAAGAAGGCCAGGCCGGCGCTGCCGTTCACCGCCGGCGACGGCACCAAGCTGCCGTTCGCCGACGACACCTTCGACGCCGTCACGATCTCCTTCGGGCTGCGCAACATCGTCGACCCGCGGGCCGGACTGCGCGAGCTGCTCCGCGTCACCCGTCCCGGCGGCCGGCTCGTGGTCTGCGAGTTCAGCCACCCGACCTGGGCGCCGTTCCGGACCGTCTACGTCGAGTACCTCATGCGCGCCCTGCCGCCCATCGCCCGCGCGGTCTCCTCGTCACCGGACGCCTACGTCTACCTCGCCGAGTCGATCCGCGCCTGGCCCGACCAGCGCGGGCTCGCGGACCTGATCGCCGAGGCCGGCTGGCAGCGCCCGGAGTGGCGCAACCTCTCCGGCGGCATCGTCGCCCTGCACCGGGCCACCGCCTGACGGTGGGTCACCGCCTCGACCGCGCCCACTTCCGCGCCCACGCGTCCAGGGGCAACAGCAGCTCGAGGAGCTCGCGGCCGCGCACGGTCAGCACGTAGCCGCTCTTGTCGCGGGCCACCACGCCGGCCTCCGTCAGCTCGCGGAGCCGGTCGGTGAGCACGCTCGACGAGAGATCGCCCGACGCGGCCTGCAGCTCGCGGAAGGTGAGCCCCGTGTCACCGCGCAGCTCCCAGACCACGCGGAGCGCCCAGCGGCGGCCGAGCAGGTCCAGCAGTTCCATGACCGGTCTGGCCACGTCCCACCTCGCTTCTGTTTCCGAGGCACGAATGCTAGCGTGTCCTGGTGCCTCTGAAATCGAAGCAGCCTCGCATCGCTCCACTGGAGCCGCCGTACGACGACGAGCAGGCCGAGGTGATGGAGCTGATGGGACCTCCGATCGCGCTGTTCCGCGTGCTCGCGCGCCGGCCCGACCTGGCGCGCGGGATCGCCGGCTGGGGCCACTACTACCTCTCCCGCCGCTCCGCGCTGACCGTGCGCCAGCGCGAGCTGGTCATCGACCGGGTCACCGCGCGATGCGGCGCCGACTACGAGTGGGGAGTCCATGTCGCAGCGTTCGGCGACAAGGCCGGTCTCACCGACGACCAGGTCAGCTCCCTGGCGAGCGGCGACCACCTGGACGGCTGCTGGCTCGACCCGGCCGACCGGGCGGTGCTCGCGGCCGTCGACGGGTTGCACGACGACCACGACCTGGACGACTCGACCTGGCAGGCGTTGGTGGCGGCGGTGGGTGACGACGGCGCCCTCGACGTGATCCTCGTGGCCGGGTGGTACCACGCGATCGCCTACGCCGTACGCGCCCTCCGGCTGCCGCTGGAACCAGGCACCAGGGGCCTCGAAGCCACCGCCATTTAGCGCACGTTTGCGTCACGTATTTCCGCAGGTCAGAGGCCGAAACCCCCCGGCTTCACGGCTCGGATCGGGAGTGGCAGTATGAGCGTCGCGCCACTTAGTGATTGCGTTCACAAGTTCACTAGTGCTACCGGACCACAGGGACTCACTGGTGGCGCCGATTGGTTGGCAGAGTCGGCTGAGAGAGCCGAGCACGCACGACGGAGAGAAGGCGCGGCGGTGGACCTCTACATACCAGCCCTGGCGCTCGCTGGCCTG
This sequence comes from uncultured Actinomycetota bacterium, assembly GCA_963734355.1. GTDB lineage: Bacteria > Actinomycetota > Actinomycetes > Propionibacteriales > Nocardioidaceae > Nocardioides. Next base: position 193,809 of record CAVTHU010000051.1, on the reverse strand, counting down.
GCGTTCCTGTTCGCTGCCGGCTCGGTCCTGATGAGCAGCATGGTCGGCCCCAAGCGCTACAACCGCGCCAAGCTCGACAGCTACGAGTGCGGCATCGAGCCGACGCCGCAGCCGGTCGGTGGGGGCCGGTTCCCGGTGAAGTACTACATCACCGCGATGCTCTTCATCGTCTTCGACATCGAGATCATCTTCCTCTACCCGTGGGCCGTGCACTTCGACGCGATGAAGTACTTCGGCCTCGTCGAGATGGTCATCTTCATCGGCACCGTCTTCGTCGCCTACGTCTATGTCTGGCGTCGCGGCGGCCTGGACTGGGACTAGGAACCTAGAGAGAGACGCAGGGACGCGTTGTGGGTATCGAGGAGAAGCTGCCGAGCGGCGTACTCCTGACGACCGTCGAGGGCGTCGCGGGCTACATGCGCAAGGCGTCGTTCTGGCCGGCCACCTTCGGCCTGGCCTGCTGCGCCATCGAGATGATGACCAGCGGCGGACCGAAGTACGACCTGGCCCGGTTCGGCATGGAGGTGTTCCGCGCCAGCCCGCGCCAGGCCGACCTGATGATCGTGGCCGGCCGGGTCAGCCAGAAGATGGCCCCGGTCCTCCGCCAGATCTACGACCAGATGCCCGAGCCCAAGTGGGTGCTGGCGATGGGCGTCTGCGCCAGCAGCGGCGGCATGTTCAACAACTACGCGATCGTGCAGGGCGTCGACCACGTCGTCCCCGTCGACATGTACCTCCCCGGCTGTCCGCCGCGGCCCGAGATGCTCATCGACGCCATCCTCAAGCTGCACGACCAGGTCCAGAGCCGTCCCCTCGGCGCCAACATGCGCGCGCAGATCGAGCAGCGTGAGAACGACGCCCTCAAGGCGCTCCCGACGAGCGACATGAAGGGGCTGCTCCGGTGATCTTTCCCACGGACTTCTTCCCCTCCCCCGCTTCGCTCCTCCGGCGAACAACTCCGCGGGGACCCCAGAATGAGCACCGAGAAGGGCCCCGACCAGCCGGCGACCGACCAGTCTCCAGAGAACGCGCCGGCGACCCTCGACCAGGAGGTCCGCCCGGTCGGCGTGCGCGAGGGCATGTTCGGCGTCACCGGCTCCGGCGACACCAGCGGGTACGGCGGGCTGGTCCAGCCGATCGTCTTCCCGGCGGCCGCCCAGCGGCCCTTCGACGGCTGGCACGAGGAGGTCGCCGCGGCCCTCGACACCGCGCTGGCCGGTGGCGAGGTCGAGCACGCCGTCGAGAACGTCGTCATCCACCGCGGCGAGATCACCTTCCACGTACGCCGCGAGGACCTGCCGGCCGTGGCGAAGCTGCTGCGCGACGACCCTGCGCTGAGCTTCGAGTTCTGCTCCGGGTGTCTCGGGCGTCAACTACCCGGCCGACACCGGCCGCGAGCTGCACGCCGTCTACCACCTGCTCTCGATGACCTTCAACCGGCGGATCCGGCTCGAGGTCAGCTGCCCCGACAGCGACCCGCACATCCCGTCGATCGTGACGACGTACCCCACCAACGACTGGCACGAGCGCGAGACGTTCGACATGTTCGGCATCGTCTTCGACGGCCACCCGGCACTCACCCGCATCCTCATGCCGGACGACTGGCCCGGCCACCCCCAGCGCAAGGACTACCCGCTGGGCGGCATCCCCGTGGAGTACAAGGGCGTCACGATCCCGCCGCCCGACGAGCGGAGGGCTACAGCTGATGAGCACCGACCGAGGACATCTTCGCCGGGACGAACGAGACCACCGAGGGTCGCGTCTTCACCGTCACCGGCCAGGACTGGGACCAGATCGCGCAGAGCGTCGCCGAAGAGGCCGACGAGCGCGTCGTCGTCAACATGGGCCCGCAGCACCCGTCGACGCACGGCGTGCTCCGGCTGATCCTCGAGCTCGAGGGCGAGACGGTGACCGAGGCCCGCTGCGGCATCGGCTACCTGCACACCGGCATCGAGAAGAACATGGAGTACCGCTCCTGGGTGCAGGGCACGACGTTCTGCACGCGGATGGACTACCTGTCGCCGTTCTACAACGAGGCGACCTACGTGCTCGGCGTCGAGCGGCTGCTCGACATCGAGGACGACATCCCCGAGAAGGCCCAGGTCATGCGGGTCCTGCTCATGGAGCTCAACCGCATCTCCTCCCACCTGGTCGCCATCGCGACCGGCGGCATGGAGATCGGCGCGCTGACCGTGATGACGATCGGCTTCCGCGAGCGCGAGCTGGTGCTCGACCTGTTCGAGCTGATCACCGGGCTGCGCATGAACCACGCGTTCATCCGCCCCGGCGGCGTGGCCCAGGACCTGCCGCCCGGGGCCCTCGACGAGATCCGCGCCTTCATCGCGCTGATGAAGAAGCGGCTTCCGGAGTACGCCGCCCTCTGCAACGCCAACCCGATCTTCAAGGGCCGGCTCGAGGGCGTCGGCCACCTCGAGCTCGACGGCTGCCTCGCGCTCGGGATCTCCGGCCCGCCGCTGCGGGCCACCGGCTACCCGTGGGACCTGCGCAAGACCCAGCCCTACTCCGGCTACGAGGACTACGACTTCGAGGTGCAGACCTGGGACACCTGCGACTCCTACGGTCGCTTCCGGGTCCGGCTCAACGAGATGTGGGAGTCGCTCAAGATCGTCGAGCAGGCCGCCAACCGGCTGGCCGGCCTCGAGGGCGCCCCGGTCATGGTCGCGGACAAGAAGATCGCCTGGCCGAGCCAGCTCGCCATCGGCAGCGACGGCATGGGCAACAGCCTCGACCACATCCGCCACATCATGGGCGAGTCGATGGAGGCCCTGATCCACCACTTCAAGCTCGTGACCGAGGGCTTCCGGGTCCCGCCCGGCCAGGCCTACGTCCCGGTCGAGTCGCCGCGCGGCGAGCTCGGCGCGCACGTCGTCTCCGACGGCGGCACCAAGCCGTTCCGCGCCCACTTCCGCGACCCGTCGTTCACCAACCTGCAGGCCACCAGCGTGATGAGCGAGGGCGGCATGGTCGCCGACGTCATCGTCGCCATCGCCTCGATCGACCCCGTGATGGGAGGCGTCGACCGGTGACCGCGCTCACCCAGGAGACGTACGGCGAGCTCGCGGAGATCGCCGCGCGCTACCCCGAGGCCCGCAGCGGCCTGCTGCCGATGCTGCACCTCGTGCAGTCGGTCGAGGGGCGGATCACGCCCGAGGGGATCGAGGCCTGCGCCGCCATCCTCGACATCTCGGCCGCCGAGGTCAGCGGCGTTGCGACGTTCTACACGATGTACAAGCGCAAGCCGGTCGGCGACTACCTCGTCGGCGTCTGCACCAACACGCTGTGCGCGGTGATGGGCGGCGACGCGATCTTCGAGCGGCTCAAGGACCACCTCGACGTCGGCAACGACGAGACCACCGCCGACGGCAAGGTCACCCTCGAGCACGTCGAGTGCAACGCGGCCTGCGACTACGCGCCGGTGATGATGGTCAACTGGGAGTTCATGGACAACATGACACCGGCCTCGGCGGTGCAGCTCGTCGACGACCTGCGCGAGGGCAAGGAGGTCACCTCCACCCGCGGGCCGCGCATCTGCACGTGGAAGGAGGCCGAGCGGGTGCTGGCCGGCTACCCCGACGGCCGGGTCGACGAGGGGCCGGGCGCCGGCCACGCCTCGCTGGTCGGCCTCGCGCTGGCGCGCGAGAACGCCTGGACTGCTCCCGAGCCGGAGGACGCGAAGGCCCTCGGCAGCGGCACCGCCGAGACCAAGCAGGGTGCCGTCGAGCAGGCCGACACCTCGCGCGCCGAGACCGAGACAGTGCAGTCCGAGACCAAGCAGGAAGAGGGGAAGAAGGATGGCTGACGACATCGACACCCTCACCCCGGTCCTCACCGACATCTGGGACGCCGAGCAGTCCTGGAAGCTCGCGACCTACGAGGACCGCGGCGGCTACGGCCCGCTCAAGACGGCGCTCGGCATGGCACCGGACGCGATCATCACGGCGGTCAAGGACTCCGGCCTCCGCGGCCGCGGCGGCGCCGGCTTCCCGACCGGCATGAAGTGGTCGTTCATCCCGCAGGACAACCCCAAGCCGAAGTACCTCGTCGTCAACGCCGACGAGTCGGAGCCGGGCACCTGCAAGGACATCCCGCTGATGATGGCCAACCCGCACGTGCTCGTGGAGGGCGTGATCATCAGCTCGTTCGCGATCCGCGCGAACCTGGCCTTCATCTACATCCGCGGCGAGGTGCTGCACGTGATCCGCCGCGTGCAGGCCGCGGTCGACGAGGCGTACGCCGCGGGCCACCTCGGCAAGGACATCCACGGCTCCGGCTACGACCTCGACGTGGTCGTGCACGCCGGCGCCGGCGCCTACATCTGTGGCGAGGAGACCGCGCTGCTCGAGGGACTCGAGGGTCGCCGCGGGCAACCGCGCCTGCGCCCGCCGTTCCCCGCGGTCGCCGGGCTCTACGCCAGCCCGACCGTCATCAACAACGTCGAGTCGATCGCGTCGGTGCCGAGCATCATCGAGCACGGCGCCGCGTGGTTCGCCTCGATGGGCACCGAGAAGTCCAAGGGCTACGGCATCTTCAGCCTCTCCGGCCACGTCACCCGGCCCGGCCAGTACGAAGCCCCGCTCGGGATCACGCTGCGCGAGCTGATCGACCTGGCCGGCGGCATGCGCGAGGGCCACCAGCTGAAGTTCTGGACCCCCGGCGGCTCCAGCACGCCGCTGCTGACCGACGAGCACCTCGACGTACCCCTCGGGTTCGAGGAGGTCGTCGCGGCCGGCTCGATGCTCGGCACCCGCGCGCTCCAGCTGTTCGACGAGACCACCTGCGTGGTCCGGGCGGTGCTGCGCTGGACCGAGTTCTACAAGCACGAGTCCTGCGGCAAGTGCACGCCGTGCCGCGAGGGCACCTGGTGGCTGGTGCAGACCCTCACCAAGCTCGAGCAGGGGATCGGCCAGGAGAGCGACCTCGACCTGCTCCTCGACCAGTGCGACAACATCTTCGGCCGGTCGTTCTGCGCGCTCGCCGACGGTGCCGTGAGCCCGATCCAGAGCTCGATCAAGTACTTCCGCGACGAGTACCTCCAGCACCTGGCCGAGGGCGGCTGCCCGTTCGACCCGGCCCGGTCGACCCTCTTCGCCGAGGAGCTCACGCCGGCATGACGACTGCTCCTGAGAAGACCGACGCCACCGTGCCGGACACCGTGAAGACGGTGTCGCTGACCATCGACGGCATCCAGCTCAGCGTCCCCGAGCACACGCTGGTGATCCGGGCCGCCGAGCAGGTCGGCGTCCAGATCCCGCGGTTCTGCGACCACCCGCTGCTGGCCCCGGTCGGCGCCTGCCGCCAGTGCCTGGTCGACATCCCCGACGCCGGCAACGGCCGCGGCTTCCCCAAGCCGCAGGCCTCCTGCACCCTGCCGGTCGCCGAGGGCATGGTCGTCAACACCCAGGTCACCAGCGAGGTCGCCGACAAGGCGCAGCAGGGGATCATGGAGTTCCTGCTGATCAACCACCCGCTCGACTGCCCGGTCTGCGACAAGGGCGGCGAGTGCCCGCTGCAGAACCAGGCCATGTCCAACGGCCGCGGCGAGTCCCGGTTCTTCGAGTCCGGCGGCCTCAAGCGGACCTTCCCGAAGCCGATCAACATCTCCGCCCAGGTGCTGCTCGACCGTGAGCGGTGCGTGCTGTGCGCGCGCTGCACCCGCTTCTCCTCGCAGATCTCCGGCGACCCGTTCATCGAGCTGCTCGAGCGCGGTGCGCTCCAGCAGGTCGGCATCTACGAGCAGGAGCCCTACGACAGCTACTTCTCCGGCAACGCGATCCAGATCTGCCCGGTGGGCGCGCTGACCTCGGCCGAGTACCGCTTCCGCTCCCGCCCCTTCGACCTGGTCTCCACGCCGTCGATCGCCGAGCACGACGCCTGCGGCTCGGCGATCCGCGTCGACCACCGGCGCGGCAAGGTGATGCGCCGCCTCTCCGGCAACGACCCCGAGGTCAACGAGGAGTGGATCACCGACAAGGACCGGTTCGCGTTCCACTACGCCACGGCCGGCGACCGGCTCACCTACCCGCAGGTCCGCGACGAGGACGGGGAGCTGCCGGCCCGGCCTCCTGGACCGAGGCCTTCGCGGTCGCGGCGCGCGGGCTGGCCGCGGCTGCCGACGAGGGAGGCGTCGGCGTGCTGCCCGGCGGCCGGATCACCGCCGAGGACGGCTACGCCTACGCCAAGTTCGCCCGGGTCGCGCTCGGCACCCACGACATCGACTTCCGCTCGCGGCCGCTCTCGGCCGAGGAGGCGTCGTTCCTCGCCGCCCACGTCGTGCTCACCGGCCCGGGCAACGGCGCCGCGACGTACGCCGACCTCGAGCGTGCCAACACCGTGCTGCTGGCCGGCTTCGAGCCCGAGGACGAGGCCGGCGCGGTCTTCCTCAGGCTGCGCAAGGCCAACCAAGGCTCCGGCACCAAGGTCGTCTCCATCGCGCCCTACACCTCGCGCGGGCTGCGCAAGATGGGCGGCACGCTCATCCCGACCGCGCCCGGCGACGAGGCCGCGGCGCTGGACGCGCTCGGCATGACGGGTGACCACCCGCTCGACTCGACCTCGGTGATCATGGTCGGCGAGCGGCTGGCGACCTCGCCGGGCGCCCTGTCGTCCGCGCTGGGGCTGGCCTCGCGCACCGGCGCCCGGCTGGCCTGGGTGCCGCGCCGCGCCGGCGACCGTGGCGCCATCGAGACCGGCTGCCTCCCGCACCTGCTGCCCGGCGGCCGTCCGGTCGCCGACGCCCAGGCGCGGGTCGACGTGGCCACCACCTGGGGCCTCGAGACGCTGCCCGAGTCGCCCGGCCGCGACGCCGACCAGATCGTCGCCGCGGTCAACGCCGGTGAGCTCGGCGGCCTCGTCGTCGGCGGTGTCGACCCCGATGACACCGCGGACCCGGCGGCTGTTCCGCGCCGCGCTCGACGCCGCGTCGTTCGTGGTCGCGCTCGAGCTCCGCGAGACCGACGTGACCCGGGCGGCCGATGTGGTCTTCCCGGTGGCGGCAGTGGTCGACAAGGCCGGCACCTTCGTGACCTGGGAGGGCCGCCCGCGCTGGTTCGACGCGATCTTCACCAACCCGCAGGCGCTGCCCGACAGCCGCGTGCTGGCGGGGATCGCCGAGGAGCTCGGCCGCCCGCTGGGCTTCCGCACGGTCGCCGAGGTGCGCGCCCAGATGGAGGACCTCGGCCCGTGGGACGGCGATCGAGCCGCGCATGACCCGGTCCTCGACGGCAAGCCGGCCAAGGCTGCCGCGAAGACCGTGGCCCTCGCCACCTGGAAGCAGCTGCTCGACAACGGCTCGATGCAGGACGGCGACGACAACCTGCGCGCCACCGCCCGCAACGCGGTCGCCAAGGTGAGCCAGGCCGTCCTCGACGCCTGCGGCGACACCGTGACGGTGACCGGTGACCGCGGCGAGTGGACCCTGCCGGCCGAGGTCGCGGACCTGCCCGACGGCGTCGTCTGGGTCCCTGCCAACAACGCCGGCAACGGCGTGCTCGCCGACCTCGCGTCCCCGGGCAGCCGGGTCACCGTGAAGGGAGCGCACGCATGAGCCCCGCACAGATCACGCCGCTCGCGCTCGAGCAGTTCGGCCACGACCCGTGGTGGATCATCCTGATCAAGACCCTGGCGATCTTCGTGATCCTGGTGCTGCTCACGCTCTTCAACATCTGGTTCGAGCGGCGCGTGGTGGCCCGGATGCAGCACCGCATCGGCCCCAACGTGCACGGGCCGTTCGGCCTGCTCCAGTCGCTCGCCGACGGCGTGAAGCTGGCGCTCAAGGAGGACCTCATCCCCACGGCCGCCGACAAGGTGGTCTTCCTCCTGGCGCCGATCCTCGCGACGGTGCCGGCGTTCGTGACCTTCGCGGTGATCCCGTTCGGCCCCGAGGTCAGCATGTTCGGCGTAGAGACGCCGCTGCAGCTCACCGACATGCCGGTGGCCGTGCTGTTCGTGATGGCGATCGCCTCGATCGGCATCTACGGCATCGTGCTCGGCGGCTGGGCCAGCGGCTCGACGTACTCCCTGCTCGGTGGCCTCCGCTCGAGCGCGCAGATGATCTCCTACGAGGTCGCGATGGGGCTCGCGCTGGTCGCGGTGTTCCTGTACGCCGGCTCGCTGTCGACCTCCGAGATCGTCGCGGCCCAGGACCAGTTCTGGTACGGCCTGATCCTCTTCCCGTCCTTCGCCATCTACGTCATCTCGATGATCGGTGAGACCAACCGCGCGCCGTTCGACCTCCCCGAGGCCGAGGGCGAGCTGGTCGGCGGCTTCCACACCGAGTACAGCTCGCTGAAGTTCGCGCTGTTCTTCCTCGCCGAGTACATCAACATGGCGACGGTCTCGGCGCTCGCGACGACGCTGTTCCTCGGCGGCTGGCACGCGCCGTTCTGGATCGACCACGTCTGGGCCGGCGCCAACGAGGGCTACGTGCCGCTCATCTGGTTCTTCGGCAAGGTGTTCGCCTTCATCTTCTTCTTCATCTGGCTGCGCGGCACCCTGCCTCGGATGCGCTACGACCAGTTCATGGCGCTCGGGTGGAAGTGGCTGATCCCGGGCGCGCTGGTCTGGATCGTGGCGGTCGCCACGATCCGGGCGGTCTCGCTCGACGGCGGCGTCGACCGCCAGTACCTCCTGATGGGGATCGGCGTCGGCCTGGTCCTGCTGCTCGGCCTGTCCTTCTGGCCCGGCGGCCGGCACCGAGGAAGAGGACGCCGAGGCGGCCCCGGCCGCCGGTCTCGCGGGTGGGTTCCCGACCCCTCCGATGCCCACCGGCGGCGCCGTCCAGGGCGCGGCGCAGCCGCTGACCTTCCATTCCCCGACCACCACCGTGCCCGCCGGCACCGAGGAGTAGTCGCCCATGCCGACGCTCAAGGAACAGTTCTGGGACCCGGTCGCCGGGTTCGGGGTCACCTTCCGGACCATGTTCAAGAAGGTGGTCACCGAGCAGTACCCCTTCGAGAAGGTGCCGACGGCGCCGAGGTTCCACGGCCGGCACCAGCTCAACCGCTGGCCCGACGGCCTCGAGAAGTGCATCGGCTGCGAGCTGTGCGCCTGGGCCTGCCCGGCCGACGCCATCTACGTCGAGGGCGAGTCCAACACCGAGGACGAGCGGTTCAGCCCGGGGGAGCGGTACGGCCGCGTCTACCAGATCAACTACCTGCGCTGCATCCTCTGCGGCCTGTGCATCGAGGCCTGCCCGACCCGTGCGCTCACGATGACCAACGAGTACGAGCTGGCCGACGACAACCGCGCCGACCTCATCTACACCAAGCACGAGCTGCTCGCTCCGCTGCTGCCGGGCATGGAGCAGCCGCCGCACCCGATGCGGCTCGGTGACGACGAGGGCGACTACTACCGCGGCACCTACAAGACCAAGGCGAGCCCGGAGCCCGAGACCGAGCCCGAGATGGAGGAGGCCCCGTGATCGCCTTCTACATCCTCGCGCCGATCATGGTGCTGGCCGCGCTCGGGATCCTGTTCGTGCGCAAGGCCGTGCACGCCGCGCTGCTGCTGGCGGTGGTGATGATCTCGCTGGCGATCCTGTACGCCGCCCTGGAGGCGCCGTTCCTCTTCGCGGTGCAGATCATCGTCTACACCGGCGCGATCCTGATGCTGTTCCTCTTCGTGCTGATGCTGGTCGGCGTCGACGCCTCCGACTCGGTGGTCGAGACGATCCGCGGCCAGCGGCTGTTCGCGATCCTGGGCGGGCTGATCCTCGGCGTGACCCTGGTCGTCGGCGTCGGCCAGCTCTCGCTCGGCAGCGTGGTCGGCCTCTCGGAGGTCAACAAGCGACGGCAACATCGAGGCCCTCGCCAACATCCTGTTCTCCCGGTACGTCTTCGCCTTCGAGGTCACCTCCGCGCTGCTGATCACCGCCGCCGTGGGCGCGATGGTGCTCGCGCACCGCGAGCGGCTCACCCCGAAGTCGACCCAGGCGCAGCTGGCGGCCGAGCGAGTCCGCTCGTACGCCGAGACCGGCCTGCACCTCGGCCCGCTGCCGCCCCCGGGCGTCTTCGCCCGGCACAACGCGGTCGGCACCCCGGCGCTGCTGCCCGACGGCAGCGTCGCCGAGGCTTCGCTCTCCCGGGTGCTGGAGGCCCGGGGGACGGTCCGTCCCGCACCGCGCGACGTCGAGGCGGTGCAGCGCTCGGTCGACTACGCCCCTGACGGCGCCCCGCACTCCGAGGACTCGCCGGACGGTCGCTCGACCAGCTCCACCCGCGGCCCGGGCTCCAGCTCGGGACCCGACACCACGACGGAAGGTAGTGAGTGATGGACAGCGTGACGCCGTTCATCGTGCTCTCCGCGATCCTGTTCACCATCGGCTCGGTCGGGGTGCTCACCCGGCGCAACGCCATCGTGGTGTTCATGTGCGTGGAGCTGATGCTCAACGCCAGCAACCTCGCCCTGGTCGCCTTCGCCAAGCAGCACGGCGACCTCGACGGCCAGGTCGCGGCGTTCTTCGTGATGGTGGTCGCCGCGGCCGAGGTCGTGGTCGGCCTCGCGATCATCATGACGATCTTCCGCACTCGCCGCTCGGCCTCGGTCGACGACGCCAGCCTGCTGAAGTACTGACCCGGACAGGACACAGACACTGATGTTTGCGTTGCACGAGGGAGGCGTCCCGGTCGTCGACCCGACGACCGCGGACGGCGTCTTCGCCCTGGCCTGGCTGGTCATCGCGCTTCCCGCTGCCGGTGCGGCGATCCTGCTGATCGGCGGGGCCATCGCGCCGAAGCCGTTCGCGGCGTTCGGCCACCTGCTCGGCACCATCCTCCCGCTCGGCTCGTTCGCGATCAGCCTGGCGATGTTCGTCGCGCTGCTCGGTCGCGACGACGACGACCGTCAGGTCGCCCAGCACCTGTACGACTGGATCGAGTCCGGTGACCTGCACGTCGGGATGGACCTGCTCTACGACCCGCTGACCGCGCTGTTCCTCCTGCTCATCACCGGCGTCGGCTCGCTGATCCACATCTACTCGATCGGCTACATGGAGCACGACCCGCGCCGGGTCCGGTTCTTCGGCTACCTCAACCTGTTCGTGGCCGCGATGCTCATGCTGGTCATGGCCGAGAACTACCTCGCGCTGTTCCTCGGCTGGGAGGGCGTCGGCCTCGCGTCGTACCTCCTGATCGGCTTCTGGCAGCACAAGCACTCCGCGGCCGCGGCGGCCAAGAAGGCCTTCGTGATCAACCGGGTCGGCGACATGGGGCTCTCGACCGCGATCATGCTCGCCTTCGTCACCTGGGGCTCGACCAGCTTCACGGTGATCAGCGCGAACGCCGACGGCGCCGCCGAGAAGACCATGACCGCGATGGGGCTGCTCCTGCTGCTCGGTGCGTGCGGCAAGTCGGCCCAGGTGCCGCTGCAGGCCTGGCTGCTCGACGCGATGGAGGGCCCGACCCCGGTCTCGGCGCTGATCCACGCGGCGACCATGGTGACCGCGGGCGTCTACCTGATCGTCCGCTCCAACTTCATCTTCGACTACGCCCCCGACGCGCGGACCGTCGTGATCATCGTCGCCACCGTGACGCTGCTCTGGGGCGCGGTCATCGGGTGCGCGAAGGACGACATCAAGAAGGCGCTGGCCGGCTCCACGATGAGCCAGATCGGCTACATGATGCTCGGCGCCGGCCTGGGTCCCGCCGGCTACGCGTTCGCGATCTTCCACCTGCTCAACCACGGCTTCTTCAAGGCCGACATGTTCCTCGGCGCCGGCTCGGTCATGCACGCCATGGACGACGACGTCGACATGCGCCACTACGGCGCGCTGCGCAAGGTCATGCCGATCACCTTCCTGACCTTCTCGATGGGCTACCTCGCGATCATCGGGTTCCCCGGCTTCTCCGGGTTCTGGTCGAAGGACAAGATCATCGAGGTCGCGCTGACCGAGAACTGGCTCGTCGGTGTGTGCGCGCTGCTCGGCGCCGGCATCACCGGCTTCTACATGACCCGGCTGATGCTGATGACGTTCTTCGGCCAGAAGCGCTGGGACGAAGGACGTCCACCCGCACGAGTCGCCCACGGTGATGACCTTCCCGCTGATCGTGCTCGCCGCGCTCTCCGTGCTCGGCGGCCTGATGCTCGCTCGGCGGCTGGATCCAGGACTTCCTGGCCCCGGTGGTCGGGGAGGAAGCCCCGCTCGACCCGCCGATCCCGGCGCTCGCGATCAGCGGCCTGGCGGTGCTGATGGCGTGGCCTCGGCGTGGCCGTCGCGATCGTCTTCGTGGGCCGGCGCGACGTACCCCGCGAGGCGCCCCAGGACGTCTCGTTCGTGACCCGCGCCGCCCGTGCCGACATCTACGGCGACGCGATCAACGACGAGCTCGTGGTCAAGCCGGGCAAGGCGCTCACGTCGGGGCTGCTGGTCCTCGACGACACCGTGGTGGACGGCGCTGTTCACCGGCGGGGCGGTCGCGGTCGGCGGCGTCGGAACGCTGGTGCGGCGCGCCCAGAACGGGTTCGTCCGCTCCTACGCCCTCTCCCTGCTGGGCGGCGTGCTCCTCGTCGTCCTCGCGCTGCTGGCGGTGAACCTCGCATGAACGACTTCCCCTGGCTCACCGTCCTCTGGGTGGTCCCGCTCGTCGGTGCCCTCGCGACGGCGTTCGGCCCCAAGGGCGCGCTGGCGAAGCAGACCGCGCTCGTCGCCTCGCTGGTGACGCTCGTGATCGGCATCATCGCCGCGACCCAGTTCGACCGCGACGGCTCCGGCTTCCAGCTCACCGAGACCCACACCTGGATCGAGGCGTTCGGCGTCCACTACGCGGTCGGGCTCGACGGGCTCGGGCTGCTGCTGGTGCTGCTCACCGTCGTGCTGGTCCCGATCGTGCTGCTCGCGGCCTGGAACGACAGCCCCGACGACGAGTGCAAGCCGTGGTTCGCCTGGGCGCTGGCCCTCGAGGCCCTGTCGCTGGTGGTCTTCCTCGCGACCGACGTGTTCCTCTTCTACGTCGTCTTCGAGGCGACGCTGATCCCGGCGTACTTCCTCATCGGTGGCTTCGGCCGCGAGAAGCGCTCGGCCGCCGCGCTGAAGTTCCTGATGTTCCAGCTGGCCGGCGGGCTGGTGCTGCTCGGCTCGGTGATCGGGCTCTACGTCGTCTCCGCCGACGCCGGCTCCCCGTCGTACCTCTATCGACGACCTGCAGCAGCTCGACATCTCCACCAGCGCGGGCCGGTGGCTCTTCGCCGGCTTCTTCATCGCGTTCGCCGCCAAGGCACCGCTGTTCCCGGTGCACACCTGGCTGGCCGACACCACGGAGCAGGCGACGCCGCCGACCAGCGTGCTGCTGGTCTGCGTGCTCGACAAGATCGGCACCTTCGGCATGCTGCGGTTCTGCCTCGGCCTGTTCCCGGAGGCCTCCGACTGGGCGACGCCGCTGGTCGTGGTGCTGGCGCTGATCTCGATCGTCTACGGCGCGTTCCTGGCCATCGGCCAGGACGACGTCCTGCGGCTGATCGGCCTGACCTCGCTGAGCCACTTCGGCTTCATCACGCTCGGCATCTTCGTGTTCACCAACCAGGGCACCAACGGCTCGATCCTCTACATGGTCAACCACGGCATCGCGACCGCCGCGCTGTTCCTGATCGCCGGCTTCGTCATCAAGCGGCGCGGCACCACGCTGATCAGCCGGATGGGCGGCCTCGAGAAGGTCACGCCGGTGGCGGCCGGGCTGTTCCTCATCGCCGCGCTTGGCCACCGCCGGCCTGCCGGGGCTGAGCCAGTTCGTCTCCGAGATCCTGGTGCTGATCTCGGCCTTCGACTACCGCTGGTACGTCGGCGCGATCGCCGTCACCGGCATCGTCCTGGCCGCGATCTACATGCTCTGGGCCTACCAGAAGATGTTCACCGGCCCGAACCCCGACGACCTGCAGGTGGACGTCGACGCCGGTGGCGACTCGGTGGCCGACCTGGGGCGTCGCGAGATCGGCGTGCTGGCGCCGCTGATGCTCGCGCTCGTCCTGTTCGGCTTCTACCCGGCGCCGCTGCTCGACGTGGCCAACCCGTTCTCGGAGCAGCTCCTCGAGCACACGGGCGTGCACGACGACGGGCCACAGGTGCCCGTCGAGGCGCAGGAGGCTGATCACTGATGGACTTCTCGAAGCCCACCATCGAGTACGCCCAGCTGTGGCCGATGCTCGTCGTCTTCGGCGTCGCCTGCCTCGGCGTGATCGTGGAGGCGTTCGTCCCGCGCGAGCGGCGCTACCTGACCCAGGCCGGGCTCGCGGTCGCCGGCCTCGCCGTCGCCCTGGCCGGCTCCGTCTACGTCTACACCGACCTCAAGAAGCTCGACTCCGCCGGCGACGTGGTGGCCCGCGGCAAGCTCGCCGCCGAGGGCACGCTGGCGGTCGACGGTCCCTCCGTCTTCATCTGGGGCCTGGTGCTGGTCTTCGCGATCGGCGGGCGTGCTGCTCTTCGCCGAGCGCCGGCTCGAGGCCGGGGTGTCGGCGTTCGCCGGCCAGGCCGCGGCGCTGCCCGGCACCGAGGCCGAGCGCGAGGCGTCGACCCGGGGCCTCGACCACACCGAGGTCTACCCGCTGCTGATGTTCGCGGTCGGCGGCATGATGCTCTTCCCGACCGCCAACGACCTGCTCACGATGTTCGTGGCGCTCGAGGTGCTCTCGCTGCCGCTCTACCTGCTCTGCGGCCTGGCTCGTCGGCGCCGGCTGCTGAGCCAGGAAGCCGCGCTCAAGTACTTCCTGCTCGGCGCGTTCTCCTCCGGCTTCTTCCTCTACGGCGTCGCGCTGATCTACGGGTTCGCCGGCTCCATGCAGTTCGCCGACATCAACGAGGCGGTCCGCAACGACACCGCGAACTCCTCGCTGCTGCTGATCGGCATGGGCATGCTCGCGGTCGGCCTGCTGTTCAAGGTCGGCGCCGCGCCGTTCCACGCGTGGGCGCCCGACGTCTACCAGGGCGCCCCGACCGCCGTGACGGCGTTCATGGCGGCCTGCACCAAGATCGCGGCGTTCGGCGCGCTGCTGCGGCTCTTCTACGTCGCCTTCGGCGCGGACCGCTGGGACTGGCAGCCGATGCTGTGGATCATCGCGATCCTGACGATGCTGGTCGGCTCGATCCTGGCGGTCGTCCAGACCGACATGAAGCGGATGCTCGCCTACTCCTCGGTGGCGCACACCGGGTTCCTGCTCACCGGGCTGCTCGGCGTGCAGGCGGCCTCGGCGCTCGGCACCGACGAGATCACCTCGCTGCAGGCGGTGCTGTTCTACCTCGCGACGTACGGCCCGGCCACGGTCGGCACCTTCGCCATCGTCACGCTGGTCCGCGACGCGGGCGGCGAGGCCACGGCGTTCTCGAAGTGGGCCGGGCTCGGCAAGCGCTCCCCGCTGGTGGCTGGGTGCGTTCGGCTTCCTGCTGCTCTCGATGGCCGGCATCCCGCTGACCGGCGGGTTCGTCGGCAAGTGGGCGGTGTTCGAGGTGGCGCTCTCGGCCGGGGCCTGGCCGGTGGTCATCGCCGCGATCGTGGCGTCGGTCATCTCGGTGTTCTTCTACGTGCGCGTGATCCTGCTGATGTTCTTCGCCGATCCGGCCGAGGACGCGGCCGCGGTCACCAAGCCGTCGCTGCTGACCTCGGCGACCATCGCGGTCTGCGTCGCGGCCACCCTGATCCTCGGCATCGTCCCGGGCCCGGTTCTCGACCTGGCCGGGAATGCGGGATCATTCATCAGGTGAGCTCAACCGAGGGACCGGGCGGCCTGGCCCTGCCCGTCACCGACCCCGACCTCGAGGCGCGGCTGCGCAGCCGCATGGACGAGGTCGAGAAGGCGCTCTACGGGCACGTGCAGAGCCGGTTCCCGTTCGTCACCGAGGCCGCCTCGCACCTGCTGGACGCCGGCGGCAAGCGGTTCCGGCCGCTGCTGGTGCTGCTGGCCGCCGAGGCCGGTGAGCACCCGAACGTCGACGACGTCGTCACCGCCGCCTGCGTCGTCGAGATCACCCACGTCGGCTCGCTCTACCACGACGACGTCATGGACGAGGCGGACCTGCGCCGCGGCTCGGAGTCGGCCAACGCCCGCTGGGACAACCTGGTCGCGATCCTGACCGGCGACTTCCTCTTCGCGAAGTCCTCCGAGCTCACCGCGCTGCTGGGCGCGGACGCCGTCCGCATCCAGGCCGAGACCTTCACCCGCCTGGTCGAGGGCCAGATCCTCGAGACCGTCGAGCCCGGCCCCGACGAGGACCCGCTCGAGCACTACCTCGAGGTCGTCGCCGGCAAGACCGGTTCCCTCATCGCCACCTCGGCCCGCTACGGCGCCCGCTTCGGCGGCGCCAGCCCCGAGGTCGAGCAGGCGCTCGCGGCGTACGGCGAGATCGTCGGCTCCGCCTTCCAGCTCTCCGACGACATCATCGACGTCGCCTCCGACTCGACCGAGTCCGGCAAGACCCCCGGCACCGACCTGCGCGAGGGCGTCCCCACGCTGCCGGTGCTGATGGCGCAGGCCTCGACCGCTCCCGACGACGCCCGCCTGCTCGAGCTGCTCGGCGGCCCGCTGACCGATGACGCCCTGCACGCCGAGGCGCTGGCCCTGCTCCGTGCCCATCCGGCCATGGACCAGGCCCGCGCCTACGTCGTCGACCGCGCCACCGAGGCCAAGGCGCTCCTCGGCGTACTCCCGGACGGCCCGGTCCGCGCCGCCCTCGAGGCGTTCGCCGACGTCGTGGCCACCCGCTCCAGCTAGGCCGACACGTCGGGCCAAGACGTCATCAGGATCGTGGAGACGGCACCACTGTTGCCGATGTCCCGGAGACCTCTCCACATTCCTGGTGACCTCCACGCCGTGGGTTGCTGGCTGACCGCCTCGCGGGCTGAGGGCGGTGTGGCGGTGCCCTGGCAACCTGTGTGGGTTCACGAGGGCTGGGGTTGGGTTGCTGGCTGACCGCTGACAGTGAGCTGAGGTGGTGTGGCGGTGAGCTGGCAACCTGAGCCGGTTGGTGGGGACCTGCGCGCACGTGGCCAACGCGGTCAGACGGCGGAGGCCACGACGCAGAGCCGCAGCTGGCCGGCGGCGGTGGGTGTTCGCCTCGTAGGTGAACACCACCAGCGCCACCCAGACGAGCACGAAGCCGACCCAGCGACCGGCCGGCATGTCCTCGTGGAAGTAGAGGACGCCGAGGGCGAACTGGAGGATCGGCGCGAGGTACTGCAGCAGTCCGAGCGTCACCATCGACACCCGGATCGCGGCGGCGCCGAAGCAGATGAGCGGGATCGCCGTCACGATGCCGGTGGTGCTGAGCAGCAGGGCGTGGCCGGCGCCGTGGGAGGCGAAGTTGGAGTGGCCGGTGGCCACGAGCAGCCGATGTACGCCGCCGCGAACGGCGCGATGAGCGTCGTCTCGAGGGTGAGGCTCTCGACGGCGCCGACGTTCGCGGACTTCTTGGCCAGCCCGTAGGTGCCGAACGAGAACGCCAGCACCAGCGCCACCCACGGCAGCCGGCCGTAGTCGAGGGTCAGCACCACGACGGCGAGCGGTCGCGACCGCCATGGCACCCCACTGCAGCGGACGCAGCCTCTCGCCCAGGATGAAGACGCCCATCAGCACCGTGACCAGCGGGTTGATGAAGTAGCCGAGTGAGGTCTCGACGACCTTGCCGTTGTTGACGCCGTAGATGTACGTCGCCCAGTTGAACGTGATCACGAACGCCGCGACGGCCAGGAGCACGAACGTCCGGCGCTGCGAGAACAGGGCCCGGAACTGTCGGGTGCGCCGCAAGCAGCAGCACCAGGAGTCCCATCGTGATCACCGACCACAGCACCCGGTGCGCGAGGATCTCGATCGCGCCGGCGGGCTCGAGGTGCGGCCAGTAGAGAGGGAACCCGCCCCACAGGACGTACGCCGCGACTCCGAGCAGGAGCCCCCGGCGCTGCTCCGTCACCGAGCCAGCCTAGTGAGCCCGCACCGTCCGCGTTCAGTGCCCCTCGGGACGTTACGATTTTCCGGTCAGACCTGCGAACGTCATTGGGAGGAAGCGCATGCGCCTCGCTCGAATCATCGGAGCCCTCGTGGCCCTGATCCTGACCGCCAGCCTCGGACAGGCCCTGGTCACGCCCGCGGACGCCATGGCCAAGCCCAAGCACTCGATCAAAGGTCTCCGCGGTGACGAGGTGGGCCACACCAACCGCTTCTTCATCAAGGGGAAGGTCGCCACCTTCCCGAAGGGCAAGATCAAGGTCCTGCGCAACGTGGCAGGTGGCCGCTACGAGCTCTACAAGAAGACCAAGACCAAGTCCAGCGGCAAGTTCCGCACCGCGATCTACCAGGTCGGCAGGAAGAAGACCTGCTTCAAGATCCAGGTCCCGGCCACCTCGGGCTACCGGAAGACCACGTCGAGGGTCATCGGCTGCATCGAAACCGGGTGATCTTCCGCACGTACGCCGGCCTCGCACCAGCAGGTGCGGGGCCGGGTCATTTGGGTCCTGTCGGGTACTGCCGGGCAGGGCCTGTGCAGGTTAGGGTCCCACCGACAACCCCACGCACGTCACCGAGAGGAAGCAGCATGCGCCTCACACGAGCCGTCTCACTGTTGATGGCGATCCTTCTGGCGGCCACGATGTCGCAGGCCCTGATGTCGCCCTCGCAGGCGTCGCGCCGGCAGCGTTGCCGTGGCCGAGAAGGCCAAGCCGAAGGTGTCCATCAACTTCGCCGCGAACGGCGCCAAGTCGTTCAGGCTCTACGGCAAGCTCACGCCCAAGGCCAACAAGAAGACGGCCATCCTGCAACGGGCGGGCAAGGCCAACGGCCACTACGGGAAGTTCAAGACCACCAAGACCGACAAGCAGGGCAAGTACAACTTCAGCGGCCTCAAGAAGGAAGGCTTCTACAAGGTGAAGATCGGCAAGGCGACCTCCAAGGTCATCCATGTCTGCAAGGGCGGCTGCGGCTGACCCACAGCTGCACGTACGACGGCCTCGCACCAGCAGGTGCGGGGCCGTTCGCACATAGTCATTTCGGGTTCTGCCGGGCTAGGGGTTGTGCGGACTAGGGTCCCCCCACAGACCCGAGCATGTCAGCGAGAGGAACCTCTATGCGCCTCATCCGAGCCGTCGCCCTGACGATGGCAATCCTTCTGGCGGCCACGTTGTCGCAGGCCCTCGTTTCGCCCTCCCAGGCGATGCGGTGGCCCCGGCCGCACACGCGGCCCTGATGAAGCCCAACCACGACCTGCGGGCCACCACGACGGAGGTAGGCAACGACCACTTCGTCATCTCCGGCATGGTCACGACCTGCCCGAAGGTCGGCATCTTCCGGAACATCGAACGGTGGGACCTTCCAGCTCTACCGCAAGATCAAGGTGACCAAGAACAACGGCAAGTTCCGCACCCGCGTCTTCCAGTACAAGAGACCTCGCACCTGCTTCCGGGTGGTCGTGCCGGAGACCGCAATACCTATGACCAGGTACATCGACCCGGTCGGCTGCATCGTCACGTCCGCTGAAGCGGTCCGGCGCCAGCTAGCACCACGACGGCCCCGCACCAGCTCGGCGGTGCGGGGCCGTCGTGACGTCGTGGTGCCAGGACCCGTCCTAGACGACCGTCCAGGTGTCGCCGCCGCCGATGAGGCCGGCCAGCCGCTCGGTCGGCGTGCCGGTGACGGCCTCGCGGGCGGTGGCGACCTGGGCTCGCGCCTGGTCGTCGTACGTCGGCCGCTCGACCTGGCGGAAGATGCCGATCGGTGACTGGTTGAGGTAGCCGGAGTCGGTGAGCCGGGAGATCGAGAACGCCAGGGTCGGGTCGGGGTTGTAGGCGTCGTGCACGATCAGCGCGTCCTCGCCGACGTCGGCGACCAGTGCGACCTTGACGCCGCCGGTCTCGGTGTCGCGGATCAGGCCCTTGGCGCCCTGCCCCGGAGTCGGACACGCCCGAACCGGATCGGCTGGCCGTGCTCGAGCGGGATGATGGCGTCGGCCTTGGTGTCCTGGCCCTTGATCGCGTCGAACGCGCCGTCGTTGAAGATCGGGCAGTTCTGGTAGATCTCCACGAACGACGTGCCCCGGTGCGCGGCGGCCGCCGAGAGCACCGCGGTGAGGTGCTTGCGGTCGGAGTCGATGGTGCGGGCCACGAAGCTGCCCTCGGCGCCCAGCGCCAGGGAGACCGGGTTGAACGGGTGGTCGACCGAGCCCATCGGGGTGGACTTGGTGACCTTGCCGGGCTCGCGAGGTGGGGGAGTACTGGCCCTTGGTGAGCCCGTAGATCCGGTTGTTGAACAGCAGGATCGTCATGTTCACGTTGCGGCGCAGCGCGTGGATGAGGTGGTTGCCACCGATCGAGAGCGCGTCGCCGTCACCGGTGACCACCCAGACCGAGAGGTCCTCGCGGGCGGTGGCGATGCCGGTCGCGATCGCCGGCGCCCGGCCGTGGATCGAGTGCATGCCGTAGGTGTCGAGGTAGTAGGGGAACCGCGACGAGCAGCCGATGCCGGAGACGAAGACGATGTTCTCCCGGCGCAGCCCGAGCTGGGGCAGGAAGGACTGCACCGCCTTGAGCACGGCGTAGTCGCCGCAGCCCGGGCACCAGCGCACCTCCTGGTCGGAGGTGTACTCCTTGCCGGTCTGCGGCTCGTCGTTGGTCGGGACGCCCTCGATGCCGGACTTCATGCCCGGGAACGGGAGCTCGGTGGTGCTCATGAAGAGACCTCCTGCGGGGTGGTCAGGCCGTGCACGCCGAGGTCGACGTCGACGCCCTCGGCCTCGGAGACGAGGTGGCCGATGGCCTCGGCGAGCTCGGCCGCCTTGAGCGGCAGCCCGCGCACGTGGTTGTAGCCGATGGCGTCGACGAGGTACTTGCCGCGCAGCAGCAGCGCGAGCTGGCCGAGGTTCATCTCCGGCACCAGCACCTTGTCGTAGCGCTGGAGGATCTCGCCGAGGTCCTTCGGGAACGGGTTGAGGTGGCGCAGGTGCGTCTGCGCGACGCTGATAGCCCGCCTTGCGGACCCGGCGTACGCCGGCGCCGATCGGGCCGTACGTCGATCCCCAGCCGATCACCAGCACCTTGGCGGTCTCCCCTTCGGACCGGGAGGATCGTCGACCTCGAGCGGCGGCAGCGAGTCGGCGATCCGGTCCACCTTGGCCTGGCGGGTGCGGACCATCAGGTCGTGGTTGGCCGGGTCGTAGGAGATGTTGCCGTGGCCGTCGCCCTTCTCGAGACCGCCGATGCGGTGCTCGAGGCCTGGGGTGCCCGGGATCGCCCACGGGCGAGCGAGGGTCTCGTCGTCGCGCAGGTAGGGCCAGAACTCTGTCTCTTCGGTGCCGTCGTCGTTCGTCTTCACCACGTGGTTCTTCTCGGTGGCGAAGCCGGGCTCGATCGCGGGCAGGTCCGCGACGTCGGGGAGACGCCAGGGCTCGGAGCCGTTGGCGAGGTAGCCGTCGGAGAGCAGCATCACCGGGGTGCGGTAGGTGACCGCGATCCGGATCGCCTCGACGGCGGCGTCGAAGCAGTCGCCGGGCGACTGCGGCGCCACGATCGGCACCGGCGCCTCGCCGTTGCGGCCGAACATCGCCTGCAGCAGGTCGGCCTGCTCGGTCTTGGTGGGCAGGCCGGTCGAGGGGCCGCCGCGCTGCACGTCGATGACGAGCAGCGGGAGCTCGGTCATCACCGCGAGACCGATGGCCTCGGACTTGAGCGCGATGCCGGGGCCGGAGGTCGAGGTGATGCCCAGCTTGCCGGAGAACGACGCACCGATCGCGGCGCCGATGCCGGCGATCTCGTCCTCGGCCTGGAAGGTCGTGACGCCGAACGCCTTGTGCTTCGAGAGCTCGTGGAGGATGTCGGAGGCCGGGGTGATCGGGTAGGTGCCGAGCACGATGTCGAGGCCGGACTGCACGCTGCCGGCGACCAGCCCGTAGGCCAGGGCCAGGTTGCCGCTGATGTTGCGGTAGACCCCTGGCGCCATCGGGGCCGGCTTCACTTCGTACTGGACGACGAAGGTCTCGGTGGTCTCGCCGAAGTTCCACCCGGCCTTGAACGCCGCGATGTTGGCGTCGCGGATGTCCGCGACCTTGGCGAACCGCTTGCCGAGGAAGTCGATCGTGGTCTGGGTCGGCCGGCCGTACATCCACGACAGCAGCCCGAGCGCGAACATGTTCTTGGCCCGGGCGGCGTCCTTGCGCGACAGGCCGAACTCCTTGACCGCCTCGACGGTCATCCCGGTCAGGTCCACCGGGAACACCTGGAAGTCGCGCCAGCTGGTCGTTGGCGTCACCGAGCGACGCGAGCGGGTTCGACGTGTAGCCGGCCTTGGTCAGGTTGCGGTCGCTGAAGTCGTGGGAGTCCACGATGATCGCGGCGCCCTTGGGCAGGTCGGACAGGTTGGCCTTGAGCGCGGCCGGGTTCATCGCGACCAGCACGTCGGGAGCGTCGCCCGCGGTGAGGATGTCGTGGTCGGCGAAGTGCACCTGGAACGACGAGACCCCGGGCAGCGTGCCCTGGGGTGCGCGGATCTCGGCGGGGAAGTTCGGCAGCGTCACCAGGTCGTTGCCGAAGGCCGCCGACTCCTGGGTGAACCGGTCTCCGGTCAGCTGCATCCCGTCCCCGGAGTCGCCGGCGAACCGGATGATGACCCGATCGACCTGCTTGACCTGCTTCGACACGTGGTGGCCCCTCCTCGGTGCAACCAGTCCTGGTGCTCCAGTCACACGTACGACGAGGCGTGCTGGCTGGGTGTTCTTGGGTTGAACTCGGTCATTCGTCGGCCCTCGATCGTACCCGCGGTATGCGAAAACTGAAACACGTTCCAGTTTCCTCCCGTCAGGGGTACCCGACGCACTCGCCCAAGCCTAGTGCGGCGCGGCTCCGGACCCCATTCGTCTCTGCCTTCGGATGGGTGACGCGCGCCACGCAGTGGGCATTTGCCATCAAGGCACCTAAGTCGAGTAGTCTGCTCGTAATTACTGACAAGGCCGTGTACTCGGGTGCGGCAAAGGGTGCAGAGAAAGAAGAGGACCATGAACAAGACGATCAAGGTTGCGGCGACGCTGACGGTCGCCGGGGTGCTGGCCTTGACCGGGTGCGGTGGCGACTCCGACGCGTCCGACGGCGGTGGCGGCACGACCCTCAACATCGTCGGCTACTCGGTGCTCGAGCAGGCCAACAAGGGCGTGATCGCCGCATTCGAGGACACCGACGCCGGCAAGGACGTCGACTTCAAGGAGTCCTACGGCGCCTCGGGTGACCAGTCGCGTGCCGTCGTGGCGGGTGCCGACGCCGACGAGGTCCACCTCTCGCTGGAGCCGGACGTGACCCGTCTGGTCGACGAGGGCCTGGTGGCCGAGGACTGGAAGGACAACGACACCAAGGGCATCTGCACGAGCTCCGTCGTGGTCTTCGTGGTCCAGAAGGGCAACCCCAAGGGCATCGAGTCCTGGGACGACCTCGTCGAGCCCGGCGTTGGCATCGTGACGCCGAACCCCGCCTCCTCCGGCTCGGCCAAGTGGAACCTCCTCGCGGCGTACGGCGCGGCGAAGGACGAGGGTGGCAGCGACGAGGCTGCGCAGGAGTACATGACGAAGCTCTTCGGCAACGTCGCCGCGCTCCCCGACAGCGGTCGCGACGCCACCACGGCGTTCACCAGCGGCACCGGTGACGTGCTCCTCTCCTACGAGAACGAGGCGATCCTCGCCCGCCAGAGCGGCCAGGACTTCGACTACGTGATCCCGGACGAGACCCTCCTCATCGAGAACCCGTGCGCGCTCATCGACGGTGCCCCGAAGGCGGCCGAGGACTTCCTGGCCTTCCAGAAGAGCGCCGAGGGCCAGAAGCTGTACGCCGAGACCGGCTACCGCCCGCTCGTCGACGTCAGCGACCTCGAGGTCGACGGCGCCAACGACTCGGGCGACCCGTACCCGGAGCCGGCCAAGCTGCTCACCATCGACGGTGACTTCGGTGGCTGGGCCGACGCCAACGGGAAGTACTTCGGCGACGGCGAGGGTGAGAACCCGCTGGGCATCCTGACCCAGATCCAGTCCGAGGCCGGGCAGTAGTCGAACCATGTCTACTGCGACCGCAAGTGTCGCAGGAGGCCGGCCGACGCGAGTGCGTCGGCCGGCCTCGCGGCACAACCTGACCAAGGGCGCTGGCCTGGGCCTCGGCATCATGATGCTGTGGTTCAGCCTCCTGGTGCTGATCCCGCTCTGCGCGGTCGTCGCGACCGCGGGAGAGAACGGGTGGGGCACCTTCCTGGACGCGCTGCAGAACGAGCAGACGGCCAACGCCCTCAAGCTGACCGTGGTCAGCTCGCTCGTCGTGACCGCCGTCAACATCGTGATGGGCACGATCATCGCCTGGGTGCTGGTCCGTGACCGGTTCCCCGGCAAGGCGCTGCTCGACATGGTGATCGACATCCCGTTCGCGATGCCGACGATCGTGGCCGGCCTGGTGCTGCTCTCCCTGTACGGACCGGAGAGCCCGATCGGCGTCGAGGTGAACAACACCCGCATAGCGGTGTTCCTGGCCCTGGCCTTCGTCACCGTCCCGTTCGTCGTCCGCACCGTCCAGCCGGTGCTCGAGGAGATGGAGAGAGACGTCGAGGACGCCGCGGCCTCCCTCGGGGCCTCCCGGGCCACGACGTTCCGGCGGGTCATCCTGCCCACCCTGGCGCCGGCGATCTTCGCGGGAGCCACGCTCTCGTTCGCCCGGGCGATCAGCGAGTACGGCTCGCTGGTGCTGCTGAGCGGCAACCTGCCGAACCGGACCGAGGTCGCCTCGGTGCGCGTCTACAGCGCGATCGAGGGCGGCAACCAGCAGTCGGCGGCCGCGGTCGCGACCATCCTGCTGGTGATCGCACTGGCGGCCATCGTCATCTTCGACGTGATCCAGAGGAGGTTGGCGCGCCGTGGCTAGCAGTCAGAGCACCATGGTCGGCGCCGGCAACCCGGTCCTCAAGTGGGGGCTGCGACTGCTGGTGGTCGGCTACCTCTTCTTCCTGGTCGCCTGGCCGACGTCGTTGATCTTCCGGAGGGCGTTCGAGGGCGGCACCCAGGCGTTCAAGGACGCCCTGAGCGACCCGGACGTCGTGCACGCCATCCAGCTGAGCGTCAAGGTCGCCGTGATCGCGGTCCTGATCAACCTGTTCTTCGGTGTGGGGATGTCGCTGATCCTGGTGCGCTACGAGTTCCCGGGCAAGCGGGCGCTCTCGGCGCTCATCGACCTGCCGCTGGCGGTGTCGCCCATCGTGGTGGGCCTGGCCCTGATCCTGGTCTACAACGGCCGCTACGGCTGGTTCGGCCCGACCCTGGAGGACAACGGCCTCCAGGTCGTGTTCGCGATGCCGGGCATGGTCATGGCCACCGTCTTCGTGTCCCTGCCGCTGGTGATCCGCGAGGTCGTGCCCGTCCTCGAGGACATGGGCGACGAGCAGGAGCAGGCCGCCAACAGCCTGGGCGCCAACGCGCTGGCAGACCTTCTGGCGCATCACCCTGCCCGGCATCAAGTGGGCGGTCGTGTACGGCGTCGTGCTGAGCCTGGCGCGGTCGCTGGGAGAGTTCGGCGCGGTCAAGGTCGTCGCCGGCAACGTCAGCGGTGAGACCACCACAGCCCCCGTCCTGGTGCAGCAGAAGTACCAGAACTTCGAGCAACAGACGGCCTACGTCGTCGCGTTCATCCTTGTCGCCGTCGCGGTGATCTCGCTGATCGTGGTCGCCCTGCTGCGCCCCAGGGACTACAAGCCGAGCCGGGCCACAGCCACGGCAGCCATTCAGGAGAAGATATGAGCATCGACGTCACTGGAGTGACCAAGACGTTCGGTGACTTCGTCGCCCTCGACGACGTCACCGTCTCGCTGCCCACCGGGCAGCTCACCGCCCTGCTGGGCCCGTCCGGCGGCGGCAAGTCGACCCTCCTGCGGATCATCGCGGGGCTCGACCAGGCCGACACCGGCACGGTGACCATCGAGGGCCGGGAGGCCACGAACCTGCCGGCGCGCAAGCGCAACGTGGGCTTCGTCTTCCAGCACTACGCGGTCTTCAAGCACATGTCGGTGGCCAAGAACGTCGCCTTCGGCCTCGAGATCCGCAAGCGGCCGAAGGACGAGATCAACAAGCGGGTCGCGGAGCTGCTCGACCTCGTGCACCTCTCGCAGTTCCGCGACCGGATGCCCTCGCAGCTCTCGGGCGGCCAGCGCCAGCGCATGGCGCTGGCCCGGGCGCTCGCGGTGGAGCCGACGGTGCTGCTCCTGGACGAGCCCTTCGGCGCTCTCGACGCGAAGGTCCGCAAGGAGCTGCGCGACTGGCTGCGCCGGCTGCACGACGAGGTGCACACCACGACGATCTTCGTGACCCACGACCAGGAGGAGGCCCTCGAGGTCGCCGACGAGATCGTGGTGATCAACGAGGGCCGGGTGGAGCAGATCGGCAGCCCCGACACGCTCTACGACAAGCCGGCCAACGACTTCGTGATGCGGTTCCTCGGCGAGACCACCGACCTGGCCGGCCGGACCGTGCGGCCGCACGACATCGACGTGACGATGCAGCCGGGCGAGCTCGGGGCCACCCAGGGCACCGTGACCCGGATCCTGCGGGTCGGTTTCGAGGTCCGGGTCACCGTCAGGACCGAGGACGGCAGCGACGTGCTGGTCAGCATGACCCGCACCCTGGCCCGCAACACCGGGGTCGAGGAGGGCGCGAAGGTCTGGCTCACCACGGCCAAGGGCGCCATCTCGGTCCCGGTCATGACAGCCGTCTGAGCCCGCTCCTCTAGCGTCGGCTCCGTGGAGGAGTACGACGTCGCGGTGGTCGGCGCGGGGCCGGCCGGGTCGTCCGCGGCCCGGGCGGCCGCGGCGGCCGGCGCCCGCGTCGTCGTGCTCGACCGGGCGGCGTTCCCGCGCTACAAGACGTGCGGGGGCGGGCTGATCGGCCCGTCGCTCGCCGCGCTGCCGGGTGCACCGCCCACTCGCGCGTCGATCACCCGGGTCTCGCTCTCGCTGGCAGGCGGACGGCGTCGCACCCGGACCGTGGCGGAGCCCTGCCTGCAGATGGTCACCCGGGCCGAGCTCGACGCCTGGCTGCTCTCCGAGGCGGCCGCGGCCGGAGCCGAGGTGCGAGTGCCCTGCCGCGTGGTGTCCGTGTCGGACGACGTCGTCGAGACCGATGCCGGTCCGCTGCGCGCATCGGTCGTCATCGCGGCCGACGGCACCTCGAGCCGCCTGGCCCGCGAGGTCGGCGTCCGCCTGTCGCGGGTGGACCTCGGACTGGAGCTGGAGCTCGAGACCGGCTCGCACGCGGGGGAGTGGGCGGACCGGGTGCACCTGGACTGGGGGCCGATCCCGGGGTCCTACGCCTGGGTGTTCCCCAAGGGCGACACCCTCACCGTGGGCGTGATCGCCGCCCGGGGCGCGGGCGAGGCCACCCGCGGCTACCTCCGTGACTTCGTGCGCTGGGTCGGGCTCGACGGCCTCCGCGTCGTCCACGACTCCGGCCATCTCACTCGCTGCCGCACGCCCACGTCGCCGCTCGGCCGGGGCCGGGTGCTGCTCGCCGGCGACGCCGCCGGACTGCTCGAGCCGTGGACCCGCGAGGGCATCTCGTTCGCCACTCGCTCCGGTGCGCTGGCCGGTACGGCCGCGGCGGCGGGGCCGTCGGGCGTGGTCGAGCGCTACCGCGCCGCCCTCTCGGCGGAGCTGCTGCCCGAGATGGCCGCCGGCGAGCGCTGCCTGAGCGCCTTTGAAGCCCGGCCGCGGGCGTTCCACGAGCTGATCCGCTCGACCCCGGTGGGCTGGCAGCAGTTCTGCCGGATCACCCGCGGCGACACCACACTGGCGCGCGCCGCACGCCGCTGGCCGGTGCGCGCGGGGCTCGGCGTCCTCAGCCTCGGGACCCAGCCAGCGTGGTCCAGCCGCGGCCTGAAGCCGGTTGGTTCGTCGGGCCCCCGTCCACCCGATGTCCGACATTCCGATGCCAGCTTCTGCAATACTGTATAAATCGAGTCGACAAACAAGACATGAGGAGGGGGAGGCGAATGCCGAACGATGTAGTCGACGTGCA
This sequence comes from uncultured Actinomycetota bacterium, assembly GCA_963734355.1. Lineage (GTDB taxonomy): Bacteria > Actinomycetota > Actinomycetes > Propionibacteriales > Nocardioidaceae > Nocardioides. Next base: position 165,809 of record CAVTHU010000051.1, on the reverse strand, counting down.
CCAGCACCTGTGGCCCGACGAGCTCGTGGACCGGCTCCGGGCCCGGACCCGGCCGCCGTACCTCCGCGGCTGGACGCTGCACACCGACGGTGAGCCGCCGTACGTCGTGGACCCGAGCGCCCACGACCCGAAGGCCCGGGTCGCCGCGGACCGCGATGCCGGCGTCGGCATCGCCTGCGTGAGCCTGTCCGCACCGCTCGGGATCGAGGCGCTGCCGCGTCGCGACGCCGCACCGCTCATCAAGGCCTGGCACCGAGGTGCCGCCGAGCTGCCGGAGCACTTCCGGGCCTGGGCCTCGGTCCCCGTCAGCGACCCCGACCTGGAGGGGCTGCGCGGTCTCCTCGGCGACCCGCGCTTCGTCGGCCTCCAGGTGCCGGCCACCCAGCTGCTGACGCCCGCCGCGTGGGAGCGGCTCGCCCCGGTGCTCGCGGTGGCCGAGGCCGCCGACGTCCCCGTGCTCGTGCACCCGGGGCCGGTGCCGCGCTCGGTGGTCGACCGCGACGTGCCGGGCTGGTGGCCGGCGGTGGTCGGCTACACCGCCCAGCTCACGGCGGCCTGGTGGGCGTGGCACGCCGTACCCGGCCGGACGCTGTTCCCGCGGCTGCGACTGCTGTTCGCGGCCGCCGCCGGACTGGCTCCCGTGCACCACGAGCGGCACGCGCTGCGCGGCGGCACGGAGCAGCCGGTCGACCCGGAGGTCTACGTCGACTCGTCCGGCTACGGCCCGCGCGCGCTCGACGCCGTGGTCCGGGTGCTCGGCATCGACGCCCTGGTGCTCGGCTCGGACCGGCCGTACGCCGCGCCCCTGACCGAGCTGTTCGGCGAGGCCGCCACCCACGCGGTCCGCGTCACCAACCCCGCCCGGCTCCTGGGCGGCGCCACCCGAGCAGGAGAACACGCATGGCCGTCCGCGAGCTGACCTGGACCGACCGCGCCGGCGTACCGACCGACCGCGACCTCGAACCCGCCGAGCTGGAGGCGCTGGCGAACCACGTCGCCGCCCATCCCGAGGAGTGGGCGCACCATGTCGCCTTCGACTCCGAGGAGCGGGTCTACGCGTCACTCCACCGCGACAACCACGTCGATGTGTGGCTGCTCTGCTGGACTCCCGAGAACGACACCGGCTGGCACGACCACGACGTCTCCTCCGGTGCGGTCGCGGTCGTCTCCGGCGAGCTGGTCGAGAACAACCTCACCCTCGCCGACGGCGCCCGCGAGCGCCGCGTGCGGGCCGGGACGTCGTTCTCCTTCGACCCCGACCACATCCATCGCCTCAACGGCGCCGTCCAGGGCTCGATCTCGGTGCACGCCTACAGCCCGCCGCTGTGGCGGATGGGCCAGTACCGCGTCGACGACGACGGCACCCTCAAGCGGGTCTCGGTGTCGTACGCCGACGAGCTGCGCCCGATCTGAGCGCTCGGACCAGTCGCCCTCGAGCGGTGGTCGGCTCTACACCGTCGTGGCGGACGGCTCCAGCACGCGCAGCGCCACCCAGCTCACGGCCGCGGAGATCACGGAGATGAGGAAGGCGGCCACCACGGTGCTGAGGAACCCACCGACATCCAGGGCGTCCAGGAGGCCGGCCGTGATGGCGAGCAGGACGGCGTTGACCACCAGAGCGAACAGCCCGAAGGTGATCAGCATCAGCGGCAGCGACAGCAGCCGGAGCAGTGGGCCGATGATGGCGTTGACCAGGCCGAAGATGGCGGCGATGCCGATGAGAGTGAGCGCGCCACCGTCGATGTCGACCGACGGGACCACGGCCGCGGTGATCGCGAAGGCGACGACGAGCGAAGCCCAGACGACGATCAGGTACTTCAACATCGAGGCTCAGACCTCGGTCAGCGCGTCGTCGTCGCCCTCGTCCTCGGCGTGATCCCGCGTCCACTTGAACTGGAACTCGATCTCCTCGGTGTCCGAGCCGCGCTCGTGCTCGATCGAGAACTCGGCGTGCTGCGGCACCTTGATGCGTTCTCCGGCGATCTGGATGCGGAAGGGCTTCTCGTGCTCCAGTGCGTCCGACAGCCTCCGGAGCTTCGCCACGGTGTCCGCGGTCGAGTAGCTGCGCTCGACGTCGCGGTGGTCGTCGATCGAGGGGGACTCGTCTTCCTCCGGGCCCCGCAGCTCGCGCGCGAAGTGCTCGAGCGCGGTCTTGGTCTTGGTCTGCTGCACGCCGGTCGTGACGATCCCGTGCTCGAGCAGGAACTCCCTCCCCGCGGCGGCGACGATGAATGCCTCCGCGGGCTCACACTTCGTGGACAGCTCGAGGATGCGCGACCCGTCCGGGTACATCCACAGCTCTGCGACCATGGCGCGGTCGAAGCCGGCCGGCTGGAACTTCTGCTTGAGCGCCGTGATCGGCCCGAGCGGCTGCAGGTCGTCGAGAGTCAGGTCGGGCGGGGCGTGCTGCGCGAAGAACGCGCGCTGCTGCTTGCTGAACAGCTTGCTGGGCGGCTTGCCGCCGAGCATGGCCTTCCGCACCGTGCCGGGCTTGAGCTTCTCCTTCAGTCGCCCCGAACACACGAAACCTCCGGGCATGGCGTCGATCTCGACCCCGAACCCGGATCGGGCGCGCAGCTTGCCGGGCAGCTCGTTCGGGATGACCGGGCGCAGCTTCACGGTGGAGTCGTCGCGCGCCTTCGTCCGTCGCACCCGGGCGATGACTCCGCTGGCGTTGAGGTCGAGGTCGACGGTGTCGAAGAACCAGATCTGCACCACGTCGGCGACCAGCGGGTCCAAGCCGAGAGCGGCGATGGCCGAACGCCGGTCCGCGTCGGGGACGCTCATCTTGAGCTCGACGCTGTCCGCGTCCGTCAGGATGCTCAGCATCCGGTCCCGCTCCTCGTCCGTCCAGGTCGGAGGAGTGGTCACAGTGTCAGTCATGCCCCGACTCTCGCGCGAGCCACCAAACGCAGCATCACCCTCGTGGGGTGACACGTCCTAGTACGCCCGGGGGCGGGCCCAGTCGGTGGGGATGTCCGCGCCACCCTCCTCGGACACCCGGGCACCCATCCGGACGTACCCGCTCAGCGGGAAGATCTTGCCGCCCACGAGCGCCTGGCCCATGCGGAACGACGACAGGCCGGCCACCAGCCCGGCAGGCACGTAGGAGAACAGGCTCGTCAGGTCCTCGATGTCGCCCCGCGAGTTCATCCTCATCATCAGGGCGTTGTCGCACTGCGAGACCACGCCTTCGTGCACCTTGTGCGGCCGCTGGGTCGAGACGAGCAGGTAGAGCCCGAACTTGCGGCCCTCCGCAGCGATCTGGACGGCCCGATGAGTCGAGAGCACGCCCACCGGGTCAAGGGGATCGGCCGCGCAGATGTTGTGCGCCTCGTCGAGCACGATCAGGCAGGGTTGCCGGGTCTGCCGCAGCGTCCACAGCCTCGAGAGGATGGCCTGGGCGACCAGCCGCTGTTCCTCGATCCGGCCGAGCGAGCCCAGGTCGACCACGGTGCAGCGGGCGCTCGGGTTCTCCAGCTCCTGGAGCACCGATGGCTGGTCGCCGGCCCAGATGTCCCAGCCGAGCACGCCGAGGTTGGCGGCGCGCAGGCTGAGGTCCCGGGCGCCCGGCGTGTCGGAGTCGTCGAGCTGGTCGAGCCCGATGAGCTGCTTGCCGGCCTGCGTCTGCCGCAGGAGGTCGGCCAGCACGGCGTACTCGTCCCGGTCGCGGACCGGGTCCAGGCCCAGGGTGGCCGCCTGCGCCTCGGTGTCCAGCTCTGCGAACCGGAGCCGCAGCGGGTGGTCGGCCCGCTCGTCGTTCCCCCACACGACCACCTGATCCGGTACCTGCCGATAGCGGTCCGCGACCTCGGGGTCGGCGTCCGCCCGCACCCGGCCCAGCCCCACGTAGTCGGAGTTGGGGTCCAGGATGATGACGCGCAGCTCGGTCTCCGCCAGCACCTGCTCCAGCAGCAGCCCCAGCGAGTAGGTCTTGCCCGATCCGGACTGGCCGCACATGAACGTGTGGCGGTTGAAGCCGCCGCTGTCCAGCACGGCCGGGACACCCGGCGCGTGGAACAGCTCGCCGATCGTCAGCCCGGCCCGATCGGGATTCGCCCGGGCGAGCACCGCAGCCACCTCCTGCGGCTCCGCGAGCCGGACCGTGGCGTCGTGGAACGAGGTCCCGACCTGGTCGAGCACCAGCCCCGACCCACGCGCGACCCGCAGCACGATGCTCGAGGCCCCGGCGACGTCGCCGTCCACCTCCACCCGCGCCGTGTCGTTGGAGATGTCGGTCACCTGGCCCAGCCGGGCGCCGTCGTCGCCCGCGAGCATCACGTAGCAGCCGCGCTCGAGGCTCAGGCCGTACAACGAGGCCTGGAACTCGAAGGTCACCCCGTCCACGGAGGTCGCCAGCGGCAGGGTGTGGCGTTCGATGTGCTCCCGGCGTGGCGCGATAGCTGGTCATCCGCTCGGCCAACCCGTCGGGCGCCCCGGCGGCGGGGTTCGTCACGTCAGACATGAGCCCACCTTCGTGCCCGACGGTGAGGGGTACCTCCCCCGCAACGAGTGACTGGACCGGCTCAGGCCTCCGGGATCCGTGCCGACTCGCCCAGGTCGAGGACCAGCGGGCGGCAGGTGGGCGCCTCCCGGGCGAGGGCCTCGACGAACGCCGGGCCGGGCCGCCACATCCAGCCTCCGGGCCACATGTCCGTGGTCGGCATGTAGAAGGTGTTCCAGTGCACCGGGATCGCAACACCGTGCTCCGACCATGCGGCAGGCCTTGGCCGCCTCCTGCGGGTCGAGATGGCCCTCGGAGAGGCGCGGACCCCACCCGGCGATCGGGACCAGGGCCAGCTCGATCGGTGCGCCGGCCCACGAGGAGAGCAGCTCGAGGTCCGGGTAGAGCTCGGTGTCGCCGGCCACCCAGACCGCGCCGGAGGGGCCGCGCACGAGGTGGCCGTTGGCGGCGTTGGGTCGATGCGGCATGGGCCGGGCGCCGTGCACCGCCGGGACCAGCCGGACCGAGACCCCGCGGTCCCGGGCCCGACGACAGTCCACTCGTCCTGCTCCAGCTCCGGCGCGACGAGGCCCTTGCGGGTCGCCCACTCGGCGTTCTCGGGCGCCGTCAGGATGGGTGCGTCCTCGAGCAGCCGCAAGGATCGCACCTCGGCGTGGTCGTGATGCAGGTGCGAGAGCAGTACGGCGTCCGCGCCGGTCCAGGCGGCGCGCTCGGGCTTCCGGCCTCGTCGCCGCAGCACCCCGGCGTGGCGGCGCAGCATGGGGTCGGCGACGATCCGGACCCCGTCGATGTCGAGCACGACGGTCGAGTGACCGAGCCACGTGACGTCGATGGTCATGTCGCCTTCCGGGCCGGGGCCTCCTGCTCGCCGTATCGTAGGCGCGCGGGCGTGGGTCCATATCGCCCGCAGCGGGGGATGCCGCTCGACACGCGGATGGTCGAGGCTCACCGCGCCACCGTCGACCGGATCGGACGTTCATGAGCACTGGAGAGACCCTCGTGTTCGTCGTCGTCATCGGCGCCAGATTCCTGGTCCCGCTGCTGATCCCGAAGTTCCCGCTGCCGGCGATCATCGCGTGCCTCGTGCTCGATGCTGCCGACCAGTCGATCTTCCAGAGGATGGGCTTCGACCCGCCGGGCTACCAGAGCTACGACAAGGCGATGGACGTCTACTACCTCGCCATGGCCTACCTCTCGACCCTGCGCAACTGGACGAGCGTGGCGGCGTACCAGGTCACCAGGTTCCTGTACTTCTACCGGTTGGTCGGTGTGGTCGCGTTCGAGCTCACCCAGACCCGCGCGCTGCTGCTGGTCTTCCCGAACACCTTCGAGTACTTCTTCATCGCCTATGAGGCCATCCGCTCCCGGTGGCGGACCACCCGGTGGGGGCTGCGCTGGTGGATCGGCGTCGCTGCCTTCATCTGGATCTTCATCAAGCTGCCGCAGGAGTACTGGATCCACGTGGCGCAGCTCGACTTCACCGACTTCCTGGCCGACAACTCCTGGGCCGGACCCACCATCGTGGTGCTCCTGCTGGCGGCGTTCGGCGCCTTCTGGGTCTGGGGTCGCCCGCGCCTGCTGCCGGCCGACCACACGTGGAGGTTCGCAGCGGACCCGCTGCCGGCGGAGTTCCAGAGTGCGGCCCAGCAGGCACGCGCGTACGCCGGCAAGAGCGTCTGGTCGATCGCGACCCTCGAGAAGGTGGTGCTCATGGGTCTGCTCTCGGTCATCTTCGCCCAGACGCTCCCGGGGGTCGATGCCTCGAACCTCCAGCTGTTGGTCGGCATCTCCGCGGTGGTCGTGGTCAATGCCGCCTTCACCCTGGCCATGGCCCGGCGCTCCCTCACCATGCAGTCGATCGCCCTCACCGTCGTTGCCCGCACCGTGGCGAACGTGGCGCTCGTCGCAGTCGCCGAGCTGCTGGTCCACGGCCCGGGCGGCGGCAGCATCGACGCCGGCGCCACGCTGTTCTTCCTGACCATGATCAGCCTGCTGACGACGCTGCACGACCGCTGGTACTCCGTGATGGAGAGTCGGGTTGCTTCGTCGGACGAGGGGACCGGCGTCGCGCCGGTTCCGTCCTGAGGCTCAGGCGCCAGGGGCTCGAGGGAGCCAGCTGTAGACGACCGTGGTGCGCAGCGCGAGGTCCTGCAGCGAGCGGCGTCTTGGATCCAGGGCGCACCACAGCAGCCCGATGGGAAACACGGCGCACAGGAACGCACGCGCCAGTGAGCGGAGGAACCCGAGGCTCCCGCCCCGCCTCGAGACCACCTGCAACCCCATCACGTGGTCGCCGACGGTCCGCCCAGCGATCCACCACGCGAAGGTCAGGTAGACCACCAGCCCGGCGAGGAACGCGTTTCCGACGAGGAACACAGTGGGGTCCGGCACCTCGAACGAACGCGGCGAGATGACCAGCCGCACGACGATGTAGCCGCCGTACGCCGCCAGGAGCGACACCAGGACGACCAGACCGTCGATGCCGCTCGCCGCGAACCGGGTGGCGACCCCGGCCGCGGTGCCCTGGTAGCTGCGCGCTTCCAACGGAACGGGCGACAGCTCCGACAGCTCGTCGTTGTCCATCTGTCAGCCGCTCACTGGTGGTGCCCCGCGCCGCCGGAAGAGGCGACGCTGGACAGCTTGGCCGATGGCCTCGTCGACGTTGATCCCGGTCATGCGGGCACCTCGGACCGCCTCCGCTGCCAAGGAGCCCGACGACTCCCTGATGATGGCTGGGAGGTCGAGGTCGGCGAGGACCTTCTGGACCAAGGCGTCGACGTCAACCGCTGCGAGGATGCCTTCGACGTCGAGGTTGCGGATCACCAGGTTCGTCAGGTCCAGCCTCGAGACCACCATCTCCACCAGGGCGGGCAGCCATTGGTCGAGCAAGGCCTCGACCTGCTCGACCGTCCGGGCCCGCTGCCGCGCGCCTCGGCGGGCCACCTCGGTGACGAGGGTGGCCGGCTGGAGGCCGGTCGGGACGAAGGCCGGTCGCCACACGGCTCGAGACCTCAGCACCCGCTGACCGGGCACCCTGCGCAGCACGGCCAGCCCGACACCGATGGACCCGCCGACGATGCCCACGGCCACGTCAACCGCGAGATCTGCCTCCGGGAGCGCGGGGAGCGCCTCCAGCATCCGCGGTGTCTCGCCGGGTTGGATCACCGTCACCGCCTCACCCCGCCGGAACGCAGCACCTTCCACGCCGAGAGCCAGTCGTCTCTCATGGGCTGCTCCCTTCACCGACCGTGAGCTGGTCGCTCGGTGAGTCAGCGGCAGGCGCCGCGAGCAGCTCGGTGAGCAGCAGGATAATGACGACACCGACCACGAACCATAGAGCCGTGTTGCCGGTGGGGTGGTCGATCGAGAGATACCAGAGCGCCGCAACCGCCAGCACGACGGTCCGGACTGCCGCGATGGTGACGAGAACGCCGGCGACGACCGGTCGCCACCATCCGATGCGATCGGAGCTGGTCACCGTCCCACGGTGGTCTTCCCTACTCGGACTCGCGTCACCCGTCAGGGGTGACGCGGAGCCTTCGGCAAGGGGTCAGGCTGGTCGCCATGCCCGCCGGGCGCGGACGGAAAGAGCGAGCATGTCGATGGCCGTGTACGAGATCCGGGTGCTTGGGGAGATGCCGCCCCGGGTGCTCGATGACTTCGACCGGGTCACGGTCGCGGTGGACCCCTTGGAGACAGCGGTGCGCGCCGAGCTGGTCGACCAGGCGGAGCTCCAAGGGATCCTCGATGCGATCCGCCGGGCCGGGCTCGTGCTGATCGACGTCCGTCGGGAACAGGACTTCGAGTGACCGGACCCTCGGTCAGGCCAGCTCGGCCAACGCGGTCTCCGGCCGGCCGGCCAGGGCGAACATGGTCACTGCGGCGACAACGGTGACGTAGACCGCGGGGAGCACGTCGAATCCGGTCACCCTGACCAGGATCTGCTCCACCAGCGGCGCGGTCCCGCCCAGGACCGCCGTTCCCAGACCAGCGGTCAGGGCGAGTCCGGTCGCACGGAGTCGGGTGGGGAACAGCTCCGCCAGCATGGCGATCGACAGGACGCCGCCAACGGCGGCACCCACCATTGACTGGCCGGCGGCCAACGCCACCAGGGAACCGCTGCTCGCGAGCAACCACAGCGGCACCGCAGCCAGGGCCAGCGCGGCCACGCAGCCGAGCACGACCGGCCGGCGGCCGTGGCGATCCGACCACTTCCCGAAGCCGACCGCGGCCCCTGCTGCGACCAGGAGTCCGACCACGGAGGTCAGCAGAGCAGCCGCCCAACGTGCGGTCAGTCGTGGCGACCAGGTGGTTCGGCAGGAAGACGAACCAGGTGTTGAACGCCAACGAACCGGTGCCCGCGAGCGCGAGACCCGCACGCAGCTCCGGCCGCCACTGCACCCAGACCTCGCGCACCGGCCGCAACGGCCGCGGCGCATCAGCGTGCATGAAAAGAGGAGTGTCGGCGACGCGTCGCCGCACGTACACACCCACCAGTCCCAGGGGGAAGGCGGCGAGGAAGGCGATCCGCCACCATCCCGACTGGTCGCCTCCTGACGTTGCCCAGAGGATCAGGCCGCCGACGCCGAAGCCCAGTGCCACCCCCAGCGCGAGGGTCGCGGTGTGCCACGACGCAACCAGTCCCCGTCGGCGACTCGGGGCGTGCTCGGCCATGAAGACCGCGGCCAGGCCCAGCTCCCCTCCGGCGGCCAGCCCCTGGGTGGCCCGCAGGACCACGAGGAGCACGCCGGCGCTCACGCCGATCCGGGCCTGCCCCGGGAGCAGGCCGATCGCCGCGGTGGCGCCGCTCATGGCCAGGACCATCGACGCCAACAAGCTCTTGCGCCCTCGCACGTCGCCGAGTCGTCCGATGAGGACGGCGCCGAGAGGCCGAGCGAGGAACGCCGTGGCGTAGACGGCGAATGCGGCCAGCAGGAGATCCGCACCCTCTTCAGAGGGGAAGAAGACCTGCACCAGCACGACCCCGAGCGCGCCGAAGATGGCGAAGTCGTACCACTCGACGACATTTCCGACGCAGGCGGCGACGAGCGCGCGACGAGACGCCACCGTCGTGGTCAAGGCGGTGGATGTCGGTCGACCCAGTCACGGTGCTCCGGGACCTTCCTGCTCCAAGGAGGGCGGGGCATCAGACTAGTGATCCGGCTCCCCGGTGGGGCGCGGTCTCGCCGCGGCAGCCGGCGGTGCGATGAGCACAGCGAAGCGCGTCGGGACAAGGCGGCTTCCGGCACGTGGACAACCTTGACCGGCGCCGCCGCTGCGCCCATGCTGAACTGTGCCGTCCGAGACCCCGATGGCACATTTGCACGCGCGCGAGCGCTGTTGAACCAGGAGGGTCCGCTGTTCAGGAGCCACGGGGGCTAGGCGGTGAGCATGTCCTCGAGCGAGGCCTCTAGCGGTCTCGACGTTCGGGTGCTGCCACAGCGCTCGGTCGACGCGTTCCTCGAGGCGAAGCTGCACTGGCCCCGGGTGCGGGAGGGCTGGGTCGACCGCGACCGCCTGCTGGATCTGTTCGACCAGGCGACCCGACGTCCGGTGTGTCTGGTCGCCGCCCCCGCCGGCTACGGGAAGACGACGCTCACGGCCCAGTGGTTGACGAGCCGGCGTGGCACCCGCACCGCCGCTTGGGTCTCGCTGGACGCGGCGGACAACGACCCTGGTCGCCTGTGGGCCCACGTGGCCACGGCCCTCGACAGGGCCGGCTGCGCCCTGGCTCCCGATGTTGCAGGCTTCATGGCCGCCAACAGCGGTGACCTGATCGCTGGGATGCTGCCCAGGGTCGTCGACGGCCATGGCGGCCACCGACGACGTCGTCCTGATCCTCGACGACTTCCACTACGTGCAGTCCGCCGCCTGTCACGACCAGGTCGAGTTCCTGATCGAGAACCTCCCGGAGTCAGCCCACCTCGTCATCATCACCCGCGCGGACCCGGGCCTCCGACTGGGCCGGCTGCGCGCCTCGGGCCTGCTCGCCGAGATTCGTGCCCAGCAGCTGAGCTTCACCGCCGAAGAGGCCGCAGCACTGCTCGGCACGGAGCGGGTGCAGCTCTCTGCCGAGGCGCTGGGGCTGCTCCTGGGCCGGACCGAGGGCTGGCCGGCTGGCGTCTACCTCGCGGGCCTGTCCTTGTCCGGCCGACCGAACGCGGACGAGCTCGTCCGCAGCTCCAGTGGCAACGACCGGTTCGTCACCAGCTACTTCTCCGAAGAGGTGCTGAGCCTGAACTCGGAGCGGGTCCGCGACTTCATCATCACCACCTCGATCCTCGACCGCTTCAGCGCGCCGCTGTGCGACGCGCTGGCCGACACGACGGACTCGGCAGAGATCCTCGACGACCTGGAGCGCAAGAACCTGTTCCTGGTCCGGCTGGACGGTGATGGGCGATGGTTCCGGTTCCACCACTTGTTCGCCGCCGTGGCCCGGAGCGAGCTGGAGGCCCGGCACGCCGACCGGGTGCCGCAGCTGCACCAGCGCGCGGCCCAGTGGCACGAGGCGAACGGTCACATCGACGAGGCGATCACGCACCTGCGCGCCGCGGGTCTCCGCCACGAGGCTGCCGAGCTGGTCCAGGCCAACTGGTTGACCTTCGTCGACGCCGGCCGAGCCCCGACGGTGCTCGCGTGGCTCCAGTCCCTGGGCAGGAACCCCGACGGCTTCGACCCGGCCGAGGCCGTGACGGCGGCATGGATGGCCGCGCTGTTCGGCGACGAAGCCGGGCTGGCCCGGCACGTGCAGTCCCTCGAGGGGTATGGCGACCACGGGCCGCTGCTCGACGGGAGTCACTCGGTGGAGTCGGCGCTGTGCGTCATCGAGTGCCTGTTCGGCTATGGCGGACCCCTGGCGATGCGCCTGGCCAGTCAGCGGGCCGTGGAGCTGGAAACTGACGCTCTGTCACCGTTCTTTGCCATGGCGCATCTGGGGCTGGGCCACGCTGCGTACGTCACGGGCGAGCTCAACCTGGCGACGGATGTGTTGTCCACGGCGAATCTGTGTGAAGCGGCTCCGGCCATCGTGAAGGTCCTCGGACTGTCGGTCCAGTCTCTGGCCGAGGGTGAGCTGGGACGGCACGAGCGCAGCAGTGAGCTGGCCGAGCGGGCCATGGAGATCGTGGATGCTCGTCAGCTGCACGTGATGCCCCAAGCGGCACTGGCGTTCGCAGCCCTGGGCCAGGTGCAGGCGTCGTTCGGCAAGGTGAGTGATGCCATGGCCACCCTCGAGCAGGGGTTGGCCATGCGGCGTCGTCATCCCATCGGTCAGTGGACTCCGATCCACCACGTCATGGTGATGGCCCGGGTCGCCGTCCAGGCGGGGGAGGTCTCGATGGCCCAGGAGCTGTTGAGTGACCTGTCGGCTCGCATGATCCGGTTCCCGGACGGGATGGCGGCAATGCGGGCACGGCAGGCGGTCATCGAGGCGGCACTCCGGGAGAGCATCGCCGCCGGGGCCGACGTGGAGCAGCTCACCGGACGGGAGCTCGACGTACTCCTCCTGCTCCAGGGCTCGTTGAGCGTTCGGGAGATCGGCTCGTCGCTCTACCTGTCACCCAACACGGTGAAGAGCCACGTGAAGGCCCTCTATCGGAAGCTCGGTGCCCACTCGCGTGAGGAAGCCGTGGCCTTCGCCCGGCGCGACCAGCTGATCTAGACCAGCGCCGGGATCACCCGGGGTGAGATGCCGTGGGGGGGATGACACCTCACCCTCTCAGGTGGTCGCTTGGGGTGGTGCGAGACGCCGAGGGACCGAGGGAGTCATGAGCCTTGCGATTGTTGCGTCCGAGGTCGAAGCGGAGTCACGTGTCCGCGCGGGTGTCCCCCTCGTCCCGTCCTGGACGTTGCCGCGGCAAGGTCTCAACGAGCTCCTCGACGCCGGCGTGGGCGGGATGGTCACCCTCGTGTCTGGTCCGACCGGCGCCGGGAAGACCCTGGGTGTCGCCTCGTGGGCCTCCGGTCCGACCTCCCCGCCAGGGCTGGTCTGGCTGAACCTCGCCCGGGGCGGCGCGGACCCCGACCGGGTGTGGAGGCTCCTGCGTCGAGCCCTGCAGGAGGCGGGCGAGCAACGGATCCCACAGGTGCCCAGAAGCTCTGCGGTGGCCCCAGCCCGCACCCGCGCCCTCGTCGAGCTGGGCGAGGCACTGCGAGACCGCGGACCTTGGACGGTGGTGCTCGACGGGTATCCCACCGGCACGCCGGGCCAGCTCGGATCGGAGCTCGAGATCGTGCTCGACCACGCCGGTGGGGCCCTGCGCCTGGTCGTGCTCTGCCAGTCGGAGCCAGCACTGGACGTGCACCGCTTCCTGGCCGCCGGCGAGCTGATCCGGGTCGGCGACACCGAGCTCGTGATGGACGCCGGAGAGATTGCGGCCGTGCTCCGACTGGCGAACGGAACCGCTGACCGGACGACCGTGGCCGCGGTGGCAGACCACACGGCGGGCTGGGCGTGCGGGGTCCGCCGCGCCGCCGTGGCGCTGCCCGCGACAAGGGACCTGTCGGCCGCCTTGGCGGTGACCGATCAAGAGATCGAGAACTACCTGTCGCACGAGGTCCTGGCCCGCACGACAGCGCCCGTACGCCGCCTCCTGGTGTGGACGAGCGTCGTCGAGGTGGTGCCAGCGGGTGTGATCCGGACCGTGCTCGGCTCCAGGGATCGGCGGGCCATCGACTGGACCATGGCGGCCACCGGACTCGTGCGGCGTCTTCCGGACGGCTCGATCCGCTGCCACCCACTCCTGCGGTCAGCCGCGCGGCGGCAGCTGTCGACGGAGCTGACCCACAAGACGGGAGCGGCGCACCAGCGCGTCGTGCGGTGGTTCGCCGACCACGGCGAGCTCGACGCGGCGGTGGAGCTCTGCCTGGCTGCCCAGGACTGGGCGGTTGCGGCGTCGATCCTGGTGCAGGCACATGCAGTCCCCAGAATCGTGGCGGGAACCGCCAGCGAGGCCGTGATCCGGGCTGCCGCCATGCCCCAGGTGCAGGCTGTCGAGCCCTTGCTGCAGACCGCCCTCGCCCTGGCGCGGGAGGACCTGATCGCCGCCGAGGTGACCTTCGGCTCCCGGGTGACGAGCCGGTTACCGGTGTTGCCCGCGCAGCTGATCGCCTCCGCGTTCCTCGACCTCGGGATCGCGCGGCTCTCGGGGCGTCCACTCGCCGACCCCGGTCTCGTGCCGCGCACCCGCGAGCTGCTGGCTCAGGAACGGGTCAGCGATCCGGCTCTCGGCGACCTCGCCGTCATCCTGGATGCCTTCGCCGGGGCCCTCGAGGTGCCTGCGGGCAATCTCAACCAGGCAGTCATCACCCTGATGCGCGGTGCCGACCGGCCGAGGATCGGCAACAGTCAGCTGGCCTCGGCCGACTGCGCGGGCCAGCTGGCCCTGATCGAGGCGCATCGTGGCAACCTGCGTGAGGCAGCGCGTCGTGCCTCCTCGGTCCTCGCCGTGGCCTCTGAGGAGCAGCGAGCCGGGGTCGCGCACGCGCACCTCGCGATGGCATGGGTGCACACGGACCGCGGCGAGCTGCCCCAGGCTCGGGCGCAGCTGAAGCGCATCAAGAGCACAGTCCCGGGCGCTCGCGAACCATGGCTGGTCATCGCCCGCCATCTCGTCGAGGCACGCCTGTTGATCGCCTCGGCACGGCCCGATGAGGCGATGAGGCTGGCGGCGTCCCCAGAGCATCCGCCGGAAGGCATCGCCAGCTCCGAGTGGTTCGTGGACCTCCTCATCTCGCTGTCGGCCGAGGCCCTGCTCGCGGCCGGAGAGCCGAAGGAGGCCTTGGGGCTGGTCACGTCAGGACTCGTGACCGGCTCGGCGGCGCGCGCGGTGCTGACGGCGGTGGCCCGCCGCGACCTCCGCGATGTGCGTGGCGCGGGCGCCGCCCTTGCCACTGCGGCCCACGACCTGCCAGGTGCTCCACGGGCTCTCCAGCTCCGAGGCTGGGTGCTCGAGGCGCGCCTGGCGCATGAGCAGGACGATCTCGAGCGAGCCACCCTGCTGGTCGAGCGAGCCCTTCGGGCCGCGAGCGTCGAGGAGCTGCGCATGCCGCTGGCCGGCGACGCCGCCTGGCTGCGGTGGTTCCTGGACCGGGACGGCGCCGCGCTGCGAGATCACCGGCCGTTCGTGACGTCAATGCTGGTCACAGACCAGGGCTCCACGAGGACGAGGCAACCCTCGCTCGCATCGGCCGAGCAGGTGCTCGAGCCGCTCACCGACCGGGAGACGCAGGTTCTCGAGCTGCTCGCCCTGATGTGCTCGACCGAGGAGATCGCGGCCGAGCTGTTCGTGTCGGCGAACACCGTGAAGACGCACCTCAAGGGGATCTTCCGCAAGTACGGCGTCAACCGCCGTGTGGACGCCGTCCGACGCGGTCGGGAGCTGGGTGTCTGCTGACTCCTGGCCCGCCGGAAACGGTGCCTCAGTTTCGGGTGGCGGATGGCAGCGCCGATGGGGTGAAGGCCGTGACCCTACGGACCCGCTCGATGCCGAGACCGAGCCCGCAGCAGGCGCTGAGGAACTCGTGCACCTCGTCGGAGGTCCCCTCCAGCCTCAGCGCCGCCTGCTCGGGCAGGTGGCGGTGGTTCCATCGCAGGAAGCGGAGGAGTCCCTCGTCGAGCTGTCCGTCGATCCTCACCTCGTACGCGCGGTGAACGGTTCGCTCACCGGCCACCCGACGCATCGCCGTCGGCGCACGCGAGGCGACCCGGAGCTCGTGCACCTCGTTGAGCATCAGCCCGAGCGCCAGGACGCGCTCCAGCAGCGTGGCCAGCTCGTCCTGGGAGGCGACGCGGCGCATCAGCACGGTCTGGGCCGGCATCCTCCCCACCAGGGTCGGCGCGAACCGCGCTATGAGCGTCTCCGGCGGCGATCCCTGCAGATGGACCTCGTACGTCTCGGATGCGCGCCCGTCGCGGGCGTGCTCGGGTCTCATCCATGGAGCCTTGCGCGTTCCGCCGCTCAGCGGATCACCCCCCGAAGGTGATCAGCGTTCACCCCGGCTGGGAGAGTCCGACTGGCGAGGCGCTGGCGGTTCACCCGGCTCGGGTGACACACTCCGGCAGCGCGGTGGACACGCTGACGGCACCGTTCCACCATTCAAAGCACATCACGATTTCCAAGGAGAAAACCTGCCATGGACGACTTCAGCTTCTGGGACGTCTTCATCTCGATCTTCTGGTTCATGCTGCTGTTCGCCTGGATCATGATCCTCTTCAGGATCTTGGCCGACATCTTCCGGGACCACTCGTTGAGTGGGTGGGCCAAGGCTCTCTGGGTCATCCTCATCATTCTCTTCCCCTGGCTGGGCGTCCTCATCTATCTCATCGTCCGCGGGCGCTCCATGAACGAGCGCGCGATCCAGGACGCCCAGGCAGCGGATGCGCAGATGCGTGCCTACGTCCGGGACGCAGCCGGCACGGGCGGCGGCGGCAATGTGTCGGCCGAGCTGAAGGAGCTCGTGGCCCTGCGTGACGCCGGAACGATCAGCCCGGAGGAGTACGAGCAGGCCAAGGCCAAGGTCCTGGCCTAGCGCCGGACTGGGCCGAGGCCACGGCGGAGCTGGTGGCTCCAAGCGGTGGGCGGCCGGTCACGTCAGTCGACGTGGTCGGCCGCTCGCGCCGTGGGCACGACCCCGGGTCGAGCGGCCGGCCAGAGAAACGGTTGCCATGATGTGGAAGCGCCACCGGTGGTCCCGCCCGGTCCTGACGTTCGTGGGCGTGCTGGTCGCCTACTACGCCTTCCCGGTCGACTTCGACCGCGCTCCGGGGCTCGTCGTCCTCAACTTCGTGCTCACGCTCGCCGGGCTGGTCCTGATCGGATGGACGATGGTCTCCGAGCTCGGCCACCTGCGTCGCGGCGAGGCGAGCCGGAGCTCGCCGGCGTTGGCGATGCTCGTCGTGCTGCTCGTGATGGCGTTCTCCCTCGCGTTCTTCCTGCTCGAGCGCGTCAGCCCGGGCCAGATCGCGGAGCTGCACACGCGCACCGACGCGCTCTACTTCACGCTGAGCACGATGGCAACGGTCGGATATGGCGACGTCCACGCAGTGGGGCAGGCGGCCCGTGGCCTGGTGAGCGCGGTCATCGCCTTCGATGTCGTGGTCGTGGCCTCACTCGTGCGGTGGAGCACCATGCGGCACACGGACCAACGCTGAGCCCTACTGCAGCGCCGAGGTGAGCCGCATGGCGTTGTCGACGTACCTCGCTCGTGCGCGACCGCCGCGACCACTCCTCCGACGTGAGCTCACGGGACAGCGCGCGGTAGGTGTCCTCGACCTCGCGGAAGCGCTGCACGATGTCGCCGCCGGTGAGCATCAACGACACCTCGTAGTTGAGGGCGAAGGACCGCATGTCCATGTTGCTCGAGCCGATCACGGCCACGTCGTCATCGATCGAGAAGTGCTTCGAGTGCAGCACGGCGGGGGCGGGGTAGAGGTAGATGCGCACGCCGGCCTCGAGCAGCGCGGCGTAGTAGGAGCACTGGGCGTGGAAGACCATGAACTGGTCGCCCTCCTCGCTGACGAAGAGCTCGACGTCGACCCCTCGCCGGGCAGCGGTGGTGACGGCGTACAGCAGCGGCTCGTCGGGCACGAAGTACGGGCTGGTCAGCGAGATGCGCCGCTGGGCCGAGTAGATCAGCGCGGTGAAGAGGCGCAGGTTGTTCTCCGTGGCGTAGCCCGGACCGCTGGGCAGCACCTGTCCGGCAATTCCGTCGGCGTGGGTGGTCACCGTGTCCGGGTGGATCTCGTCGCCGAGGCGCTCGTGAGTCTCGATGTACCAGTCCTGGGCGAAGACCGCCCGCAGGGCATTGACGGTCGGGCCGTCGATGCGAGCGACGAGCTCCACCCATTTCCGACCAGCAGCATGGTTCTTCGGCTTGTTGTAGCCGGGCTCGATGAGGTTCTGGGAGCCCATGAAGCCGATCCGTCCGTCGACGACCATCAGCTTGCGGTGGTTGCGCAGGTCAGGCCGCTGGAACTGACCCTTCAACGGACGCAGCGGCAGCATCGGGTGCCAGTCGATGCTGGAGGCGTCCAGCCGGACGACGAACTCCTTGTAGCCGGGGATGCCGCGCGATGCGAGGTGGTCGAAGAGCAGCCGGACCGTCACACCACGAGCCGCCGCGGCGACGAGGGCGTCGAAGAACGGGGTGGTCACCTCGTCCCAGGCAGCGATGTAGAACTCCACCTCGATGAAGGTCGCGGCGCCCTCGACCGCCTCGGTCATCCGCTGGATCGAGTCGCTGTAGCCCGGGACCAGCTCGATGTGGTTGCCCTCCTGAAGAGGCAACGACCCGAGGTTCCGGGTCAGCGCCGCCATGGAGTCGAGGTACACCGGTCCGGCGACGGGAGAGACGGGCAGCCGGTCGGTCGCAACCCGGATCGCTTCCTCGGCCTCGCGTTGGCGGGCCAGCCTCTTGGCACCCACGTTGGTCCGCCCCAGGAACAGGAAGATGATGAACCCTGCGAACGGGATGATCAGGATCAGGATCAGCCACGCCATCGCCGAGGACGGCTTCTTGTTGGTGGGCAGCACCCCGATCGCCAGGAACTTGATGACGTAGTCGGTGATCACGAGCAGCACGCCGAGCACGGCCAGGAAATTGTTCACTGCGACCTCCGGGTGGGTTCGGGATCCCGGAAGTTATCGGGCTCGAGGTAGATCACGGCAGCGAGCTAGCGACGCCCGCGCAGCTGGCCGCTCTGCAGCCGGTAGCGGGCCTCCTGCGATGCCATCGACACCAGCACGTGCACGCCCTTGATGGTCAGCGCGATCCCCAGCAGCGTTCCGCCGATGGCCGCCACCTTGCCCCAGGGCACCGCGGGGACGTTCTCCATGCCTCGACTCCTTCGGTCTCGTGCCTAACGATGGCGCTCGCTGCCGCGCAGGGCCTCATCCGTCTCGGGTGAACCGGTCAGACCGCGACACTGACGGGGAACGTGAGCACCCAGGCGACGGCCGCGATCAGCACGACGTACGCCGCCACGACCACGCCGATGCGCAGGCGACGGCTGCTCATCTTGCCGGCCATCCCCGCGAAGAGCAGCACGATCGTGTAGAGCACCACGCTCAGCACGTAGTTGCTGGACCGCTGGATGTTGGTCGCCACGGTGGCGGCGGAGGCTTCGGCCTCCTTGTCCAGCTGGGCTGCTTCCTCGCCGGCCGCCACCCGGTACTCCGGCATGGCGAACGGCGTGGGCGGTGCCGAGCTGTCGACGAAGGGGTCGGTCGCCAACCACGCGTCGAACGCCGGCTTGAACTCCGGCCGGAACCGTTGCGACGTAGAACGTCTGGAGGTCAGCTTCGCCGCGACCCTCCGCATCGGCCCAGGCGATGAAGGTGGCCACGTCGACCTGGGTCTGGGCCGAGGCCAGGCTGGCCTCCCGTGCCGCGCTGATCCGGATGGCACTGGTGCGGCTGGCCGCCTTGGCCTGCTCGCCGTTCCAGCGGGTGGCCTGGTAGCTGCTCCACGAGGCCGCGACTGCCCCGACGACCAGCAGCAGGGTGATGAGCAGCTCGAAGATGCCCAGGCCCGGACCGGCCTGCTCGTCAGCTGGGGACTCCGCGGCTGTCACACGGCACCTCCAGGTCCACGTCGGCAACCTCGAACTGGGCGTCCATGATGCCGCAGGGTCCGTTCCATGGCGGTCGGATGCAGCCGACCGACGCCATGACCGTGGGGATGGTCGAAGAAGACCAGCAGCTGCAGGAGCAGGCAGATCACGATGGTGACGCTGCCCATCAACAGGGCCTGGGTCTTGGCGCGCTCGCCGCTGTCGGCGAAGAACAACAGGTAGACGAAGATGACCACCGAGATCAGGAACATCGCCAGCCAGAGGGGCAGCGGGATGATCCCCTCGGCGCCGTGGATCCGGTCGACCCGCGCCTGCTGGCGGTCGGCGTTCTGGTCCATCCACCGGTCGTACGCCGACTGCTCGGCCGCCGTCTGCGGGTCGGCTGCCTTCATGGTGCGGAACATCTCGGCGCCCCACGGGTTGATCTCCGAGTCGAGCGAGCCGTCAGCCATGGCATCCCACTCCGGCCCGACGACCGAGCGCGCGTAGCACATCAGCTCCCCCTCGAGCTCGGCCGCGGTGTCGGGAGGCAGGAACTGGGCGGTCTCGACCTGCTGGGAGACGATCGTGGCCTCGGCCTCGGCGCCCGACCGCGACTCGTCGTACGAGCTGAAGGCCAGGAAGATGATGAAGCCGAGCAGGACCGAGAACCCTGTGGCCAGCACCCCGAACACCCCCGAGGCCCGGTCACCGTCGCTGAAGTAGCTGCCCTCCGGAGCGCGCCGGCGGACCAAGAGCATGGCGGCGCTGGTCAGCACGGTCGTGCCGACCACCACGAGGAGTCCCAAGAACAGGTTCACGATGCGTCTCCCGCGGGTCGGGGCGCGATGGTCGCCCGGCTGGTCGTCGCATTCTGGGCCCGACGTCGTGCTGCCGCCATCACCCGGAGCGGGCGAAGGCTCCACCGCGCCTGGGGACCATAGGGTCGACTGGTGAGCGAGACGTCCGAGCGCGCCCGAGACCTGATGCCCGGTGTGCGTCCGGCCGGCGCCGCCTAGTGGCCGGCTCCCTGGCTGCCCGCTGGCAGCGGATCTCCACCCGGCGCAAGGTCAGTGCGGCCGTCTTCGTCGCACTGCTCCTCGTGCTGGCCGCGGTGAACTACATGGCGAACAGCGACGGCATCACGGTCGTGGACGACGACACCAGCGACGTGGTCGCCTACGTGTCGATCGCCGTGCTGATCTTCCTCGACGCCGTCATCCCCATCTTCCCCGGAGAGACGACGCTGAACGCCGCCGCGACCGCGGCTGCCAACGGCAAGCTCGAACTCGTTCCGATCATCGTCATGGGTGCCTTGGGAGCGATCCTGGGTGACTCGGCGCTCTTCTGGCTGGCCCGGCTCTTCTCGGTCAAGCTGGAAAGACAGGTCACCCGGGCCAAGGCCAACAAGCAGGTGCGGATGGCCTTCGACCTGATGGACAAGAGCCCGGCCGTGCTCATCATCGGGGGTCGTTACGTGCCGGGCATGCGCTTCGTCGTGAACGCGACGATGGGCTTGTCGGACATCGCCTATCGGCGCTTCCTGGGTTGGTCCGTGATCAGCGGCATCCTGTGGAGCACCTACACCTCCATCCTGGCGTACGAGATCGGTCAGGCACTGGGCGACTTCCCGCTGGCGTCGTTCGTCATCTCGGGGCTGGTGACCACCGTCGCGATCACGGTCGTGTTCTTCACGGTCCGGCGCAACCGGCGCCGGCTGGCCGCGGCGGAGTCGCCGGAACCCACCGAGTCCTGAGGTCGGAGGACGACACGATGTCGGAGACCGCCTTCGCTGTCATCACGCTCCTGATCCTGGGCTGGGCCGTGGTGTCGGGTCTCCTGGTCAAGGCCAACATCACCGGTGCGCTCGTCTTCACCGCCGCCGGATATCTGGTGGCCAACCCGGACTGGGGTCCCCTCTCCGTCGACGTCGACGCGCCATCGGTGCACGTCCTGGCGGAGGGCACGCTCGCACTTCTGCTCTTCGCCGACGCGGCGCGGGTCGATGTGTTGCGGCTGCGCAGGGACATCGGCCTCCCAGCACGGCTGCTCGGGATAGGCCTGCCCCTCACGCTGGTGCTGGGGGCGATCGTGGCGGCGTGGTGCTTCGACGACCTCTCGCTGGCCCTGGTCTGCTTCGTCGCGGCGACGCTGGCGCCCACGGACGCCGCCCTGAGCGCCCAGGTGGTCAACGACGAGAAGATCCCACTGCGGCTTCGACGGGCCCTCAACGTGGAAAGTGGTCTCAACGACGGCATCGTGACCCCCATCGTCGCCTTCACCCTGGTGGTGGCCGCGAGCCAGCTGGGCGTCACCGGGTCCGGCCACTCGCCCGAGGGCAAGGCCGTGCGGGAGCTCGCGGTGGGGATCGCCGTGGGGCTCGCGGTGGGACTCGGCAGTGGCCTGCTGGTCTCCCTGGGGTCGCGACGCCGGTGGATCGTCCCCGGTGGACGGCGACTCGCTTCGCTCGCTGCGGCGCTCGGCAGCTTCGCCCTCGCCGTGACGCTGCACGGCAACGGGTTCATCGCGGCCTTCGTGGCCGGGATCGCGTTCGGGTCACAGCTGAAGAAGGACGCGGCCGAGATCGAGGAGGCCGTGGAGCTGCCGGAGCTGCTCGGGGAGCTCCTCGCGTTCTTCGTGTGGTTCCTGTTCGGCGCAGCACTGGTACCGATCGTGGTGCACAACCTCGACGTGGCGACCGTGGTCTACGCCCTCCTGAGTCTCACCGTCCTGCGGATCCTGCCGGTCGCTCTGGCCCTGGTCGGCACGGGGCTCGACAGGCAGACGGTCCTCTTCGTCGGCTGGTTCGGTCCGCGGGGCCTGGCATCGGTCGTCTTCGCCCTCCTCGCGGTCGAGGAGCTGGGGGAGACCTCCGTCGTGGCCGAGGCGATCGCGCCGGTGTGCCTGACGGTCCTGCTGAGTGTCGTGCTGCACGGCGTCTCGGCGGGCCCGTTGGGGCGCAGGTACGTGCGCTTCGAAGCAACCGAGGAGGGCGAGGAGGCCCCCCGGGCGAGGACGGCGCACACTGGTGCCTGATCGGTGGCGGGAGGACGCATGGTGACGACCACGGTGACGCAGCCCAAGAACATGGTGTGGGTGCCCGGCGGCGATTTCCTGATGGGCTC
The DNA here is from genome assembly GCA_963734355.1 of uncultured Actinomycetota bacterium. Lineage (GTDB taxonomy): Bacteria > Actinomycetota > Actinomycetes > Propionibacteriales > Nocardioidaceae > Nocardioides. The sequence goes on along the minus strand of CAVTHU010000051.1, from coordinate 143,668 downwards.
GGAGGACTTCTACCCGGAGGAACGGCCCGTCCACACGGCTCACGTCGGCGGCTTCTGGATGGACGCGCACCCGGTCACCGTGGCGGAGTTCCGGCGGTTCGTGAAGGCCACCGGGCATGTCACCGTCGCCGAGATCGCGCCGGAGGCCGCCGACTTCCCGGATGCGGCTGCCGACCAGCTGGTGCCAGGCTCCCTGGTCTTCACGCCGCCCGGGCGGCCGGTCAGCCTCGACGACTTCCGGGCCTGGTGGGCGTGGGTCCCCGGCGCTCAGTGGCGCCATCCCGAGGGGCCCGGAAGCACGTTGAACGGCCGCGAGCTGCACCCGGTGACCCACGTCGCGTACGCCGACGCGCTGGCCTACGCCTCGTGGGCAGGCAAGGAGCTCCCCACCGAGCCCGAGTGGGAGTTCGCGGCGCGTGGGGGGCTCGAGGGTGCGGTCTATGCCTGGGGGGATGACGTCACTCCTCGTGGGCGCCAGATGGCCAACACGTGGCAGGGAGACTTCCCGCTGCACAACGACCTGTTGGACGGCTACGAGCGCACGTCGCCGGTCGGTGCGTTCCCGCCCAACGGGTACGGCCTGGTCGACATGACCGGCAACGTCTGGGAGTGGACGTGCCAGGACTTCACGAGCAGCCACGCTGCTGCGGTCCAGCCCGAGCCCGAGGCCCTGGCCCACGGCTGTTGTGCACCACGTCGCACCGTCCACGAGGACGCCGCGATCCCAGACGGGGGCCGAGGCGGCGTCGGCCCTGAAGGTGATCAAGGGTGGATCACATCTGTGCGCGCCCAACTACTGCCTGCGCTACCGACCGGCGGCCAGGCAGTCCCAGACCCCCGACACGTCGACCAGCCACCTCGGGTTCCGGTGCATCAGCCGCAGCGAGACGGGCCGCTCCGACTGACCGATCCGGCAACGAGGGCGAGGCGGTCACCCCAAACCGGGTGAAGCGTGGGCCGCCCAGCACCGAAGCGCCGGCCTGGCTCGCTCAGCTGGAACCGGCCACCTGATCGACGTCCGGCTCCCGGATCGGCCGAACCACCAGCTCGACGACCGTGGTGACGATCGAGATGACGAGCGATCCAAGAATCGCGCTGCCCAGTCCCGCGACATCGAGCCGGGCGCTGAGCAGCGCGGTCAACAACAGCAGGACGCCGTTGACCACGAGGGCGGCGCCGCCCACCGTGAACACCGACAACGGGAGGGCAACCAGGTGCAGCAGCGGGCCGACCACCGCGTTCACGAGGCCGAAGAGCAGGGAGAGCGCGAGGTAGGTGACGAAGCCGCCGTGGACGTGGATGCCGGGTAGCAGGGCGGTCGCCACCCACACGGCCGCGGCCATCACCATCCAGTTCGCCAGCACCCGCACCAGCATCACGACGTCGTCCTTGGTCAACCCCGCTCCGGCGAGGGTCTGCTCGTCGGGCGGGAGCTCGATGGCGGGATCGTGCAGCTGCAGTCTCGTCTTGACCATGCGGAGGAACGGCCCCTGCGAGAAGTCGAACTCGGCACCGATCGCCGTGCAGGACACCAGCACGACCGAAGCCCCGAGCAACCAGCCGATCAGGGCGATCGTGATGCCGAAGAGACCGAACTCCGCCGTGTACTGCGTCACCAGGGGTGCCATGTACACGGTGGTGGCGAGCGCGAAGAGCGATGTCCCCAATGCGGTGGCGCCGCCGGCCACGAGGAGTCGACGCCAGTGCACCTCCCGGTTGAGGAGGAGGTACGGGATGGACGTCCAGAGGATCAGCCCCGTCGCGAGCGAGATCGGTAGCGCCCAGAGCCAGTACAGCGACAGGTCCCTGACGAGCGCCCGCACGCCGTACAGGACGAGGACCTCGACCAGCATGGCCAACAGCCCGAGTGCGGCGAAGAGGCCACCACGGATGCCCGCCTTCTCCCGCTCCCAGGCTGCTTGATACATCCTCTGCATCCGCCGGGTGAACGAGACACCGGAGAAGAGCAGGAGCAGCGCGCTCGAGACGCTGACGCCGCTGGTGGCACCGGCCGGCGTCGCAAAGAGCTCCTGCACGGCGGCCGCGGACTCGCCGGTCAGGTCGAACTTCCTGACGATCGTGTCGGCCGCAGCGCTCGAGTCGCCGGCGGGCGCCAGCGTGGACATCAGGATGAGCAGGGGGATGAGCGCCGTGAACGCCTGGGAGGCGAGCACGATGCACCGGTCGAGGCCGGCCATCATGACGAACCGGCGCAGGCATCGACCCAGGAAGGACTCCTGCAGCCGTTCGATCAGCTCCGAGACGCCTCGGGTCGGCAGGTTGGCCAGCTGCCCCAGGCGAGGCCGTCGTGCGCCTGACACCCGCTTCTCCCGGCGGCTCAGACCTGGCCGATGACCGCCGGGTTCACGGGCACCTGCTGGTCACTCGACAGGCTTGATCTCTGAACCGTGCACCGTGAGCGCCATGATGATCACGATGTCCATCGCGATCATGATCAGGGACCACAGCGGGTACGCCGCCAGGAACGCCACGTTCGCGAGCAGGCTGACCGCCGCCACGATGACGCCCACGATCCGAGCCCACATCTGGCCGGCCATCACGCACAACCCGGCGACCAGGATGACCACGCCCAGGATGAGGTGCACCCAGCCCCAGGCCGTGAAGTCGAGCTTCAGCGCGAGACCGTTGGAGGTGACCAGGAAGTACTCGTCCTTGAAGATGCCGACCAGGCCTTGGAACGCATGGACGGCTCCGAGAATGACCATGAGCACCCCGGCGAAACCGATCCAGCCCACCCAGGGCGAGGCGCGCGGGTAGCGGCTCGGGCCGGCTCCAGCGGGTGGTACATCTCTTACGTACTCAGTCATCGGAACTCCTCGTTGTCAGAGCTGTTGAGCCAACCTTGCTCCGGTGCTGCTCGGCGTACCTCACCCGCAATGGATGAGGCCACCAGGTGTTCGCGCTGGCTAGGCTCCTGATCGGGCGTGCAGGTAGTGGCGTGCGCCAGGGAAATCCCGGACGAGGAGGCACCAGATGAGTGTGGATGTGGACCAGTCCGGTGGCATGGATGTGGACCTGATGGGGCCGGTGGACTATCTGGTGGTGGAGTTCCCGGGGAACCGGATGACGGGGGAGGGTCTTCCTCTTCTGGTGGATCTGGTGGATCGGGGGATCATCCGGATTCTGGACTTCGCGTTCGTGATGAAGGAGCTGGACGGGTCGGTGCACGCGATCGAGATCGCTGACTTCGATGGTGATGGTCAGCTGGATCTGGCGGTGTTCGAGGGCGCCTCGTCGGGGTTGTTGGACGAGGGCGACCTCGACGAGGCCGGGGGTGTGTTGGAGCCGGGTTGTTCGGCGGGGGTGTTGGTCTACGAGAACGTGTGGGCGGCTCCGTTGGCGGTGGCGTTGCGGCGGGGTGGTGCGCAGCTGGTGGCGAGTGGTCGGATCCCGGTGCAGGCGTTGTTGGCGGCCGCGGAGGCGCTGGACGCTGCGGACGCCGCGGACTCCGCGGGTTCGGTCTGAGGGCTGAGAGCTAGAGCGAGAGGGAGAGTGCGATGCCAGGACTTATGCGTGGGGTGGCAAGGACGGCGGTGATCGCGGGTACGGCGACGTCGGTGTCGAACCGGGTCTCGCGGCGTCAGGCGGGTCGGTGGGCGGAGCAGGATCAGCAGCAGCAGGCGCAGCAACAGCAGCAGTACCAGGAGCAGGCCCAGCAGGCGCCGCCGGCGCCGCCGCCGGCGGCTCCGGCGGCTCCGGACATGGACGCGAAGCTGGCTCAGCTCAAGGAGCTGGGTGAGCTGAAGGCTCAGGGCATCCTGGACGACGCGGAGTTCGAGGCGCAGAAGGCCCGCATCCTCAACAGCTAACCCGCCCCGATACGGTGACGCAGGTGCACGCGCGTCCCGGAGGGTGTTGATGGGGGCAGCGTTCGGCTGGGGCACCCTGGCTGCGTCCTCCCTGGTGATCGGGGCACTGGTCGCGCTCCGGTTCTCGATCGGGCTGCGCACCATCGGGCTGGTCATGGCCTTCGGCGCGGGCGTCCTCATCAGCGCGGTCTCCTTCGACCTGATCGAAGAGGCGAGCGACATGGCCTCCGGCCAGGCGCCCGTCGCCGTGGGGCTCTTCGCCGGCTGCCTGGTCTTCTTCGGGGGCGACCGGCTGATCGACCGGCTGGGAGGATCCGGACGCAAGCGGGCGGCCGGTGCGGGCGCCGACGGTGACAGCTCGGCGCTCGCCATCGTGCTCGGCACGGTGCTCGACGGCATCCCGGAGTCAGCAGTGATCGGGCTGACCATCTACCAGGGCGGCGCGGTCGGCGCGGCCTACCTGACCGCCGTGTTCCTGTCCAACCTGCCCGAGGCGATCTCGGCCACGACGGGCCTGGTCACGGGCGGCTGGCGGAGATCGCGGGTCCTGTGGATGTGGATCGCGATCGTTGCGGTGAGCGGGATCGCCTCGCTCGGCGGGTACGCACTCTTCCAGGAGTCCTCGCCGGACACGGTCGCCGTCGTTCTCGCCTTTGCTGCGGGGGCGATCCTCACCATGCTGGCGAACACGATGATGCCCGAGGCGTACGAGCACAGCGGCAAGCTGGTCGGGGTCGTCACGACGCTGGGTTTCGCTGCCGCCTACGCCATCCACTCGCTTGCCTGAGAACGGGACCGGTGTCGGTTCATCCCCCGCGGGTGAGTCCTGCGCAGGCTCCCGCCCTAGCGTCCTTGGCGTGACGAGCCCGCAGCCCAGCGGGCGGTCACCCGAGACAGAGGACACTGATGAGCGCAGACCGGCACGCCCGCACCATGCTGCCGATCCCGGACCGCCCGGCGACCGGCCTGACGACCTACGACGCCAAGGACCCGGACACGGCGTTCCCGCCGATCGAGCCGCTGCTGCCGCCGGCGGGCGCGCCGAACGTGCTGGTCGTGCTGCTCGACGACGTGGGGTTCGGCGCGTCGAGCGCGTTCGGCGGCCCGTGCCGCACGCCGACCGCCGAGCGGCTGGCGGCCGGCGGGCTGCGGTTCAACCGCTTCCACACCACGGCGCTGTGCGCGCCGACCCGGCAGGCGCTGCTGACCGGCCGCAACCACCACTCGGTCGGGATGGGCAGCATCACCGAGACCGCGACCTCGGCGCCGGGCAACAGCTCGCTGCGCCCGAACACCAAGGCGCCGCTGGCGACGACGCTGAAGCTGAACGGCTACTCGACCGCCCAGTTCGGCAAGTGCCACGAGGTGCCGGTCTGGCAGACCTCGCCGATGGGGCCGTTCGACGCCTGGCCGTCGGGCGGCGGCGGGTTCGAGACGTTCTACGGCTTCATCGGCGGCGAGAACAACCAGTGGGACCCGGCGCTCTACGACGGCACCACGCCCGTCGAGCCGCCCGCCACGGCCGAGGAGGGCTACCACCTGACCGAGGACCTGACCGACCACGCGGTGAGCTGGATGCGCCAGCAGAAGGCGCTGATGCCGGACAAGCCGTTCTTCGTCTACTTCGCGCCGGGCGCGACGCACGCTCCGCACCACGTGCCCAAGGAGTGGGTCGACAAGTACGCCGGCGAGTTCGACGACGGCTGGGACGTCCAGCGCGAGCGCACCTTCGCCCGGCAGAAGGAGCTGGGCGTGATCCCGGCGGACGCCGAGCTGACCGCCCGGCACGACGAGATCACCGCCTGGGACGACATGCCCGACGAGCTCAAGCCGGTGCTGGCCCGCCAGATGGAGGTCTACGCCGGGTTCCTCGAGCACACCGACCACCACGTCGGCCGGCTGATCGACGCCATCGACGACCTCGGGGTCCTCGACGACACGATCATCTACTACATCATCGGCGACAACGGTGCGTCCGCCGAGGGCACCATGAACGGCGCCTTCAACGAGATGGCGAACTTCAACGGGATGGCCGCGCTCGAGACGCCCGAGTTCATGCTCAGCAAGATGGACGAGCTTCGGCTCGCCCGAGTCCTACAACCACTACTCGGTCGGCTGGGCGTGGGCGATGAACACGCCGCTCCAGTGGACCAAGCAGGTCGCCTCGCACTGGGGCGGCACCCGCAACGGCACGATCGTGCACTGGCCGGCAGGCATCGAGGAGCCCGGCGGGCTGCGCTCGCAGTTCACCCACGTGATCGACCTCGCGCCCACGATCCTCGAGGCGGCCGGGCTGCCCGAGCCGACCATGGTCAACGGCGTGCTGCAGTCGCCGATGGAGGGCACCTCGCATGCTCTACGCGTTCAACGAGGCGGACGCCCCGGAGCGCCACGACCTGCAGTACTTCGAGATGTTCGGCAACCGCGGCATCTACCACAAGGGCTGGAGCGCGGTCACCAAGCACAAGACGCCCTGGATCATGGTCGGCGGCCGACATGCCGGCCGTTCGACGACGACGTCTGGGAGCTCTACGACGGCAGCAGCGACTTCAGCCAGGCCCACGAACCTGGCGGCCGAGCAGCCGGAGACGCTGGCCAAGCTGCAGCGGCTGTGGCTGATCGAGGCCACGAAGTACAACGTGCTGCCGCTCGACGACCGCACGGGTCGAGCGGCTCAACCCCGAGCTGGCCGGTCGGCCGACCCTCATCCGCGGGAACTCCCAGCTGTTCTTCGCCGGGATGGGCCGGCTGTCGGAGAACAGTGTGGTCAGCATCAAGAACAAGTCGTTCTCGGTGACCGCCGAGATCGACGTGCCGGACGGCCGGCGCGAACGGCGTGATCATCGCCCAGGGCGGCCGGTTCGGCGGCTGGGCCGTCTACGCCAAGGACGGCAAGGCCAAGTTCGTCTACAACGTGCTCGGCATCCACGAGTTCGCCACCGAGGCCGACACGCCGATCCCGGACGGGACCCACCAGGTGCGGATGGAGTTCGCGTACGACGGCGGCGGGCTGGCCAAGGGCGGCGACGTCACCCTGTACTACGACGGCACGGCGGTCGGGCACCGGCCGGGTCGAGGCCACCCAGCCGATGATCTTCTCGGCCGACGAGACCACCGACATCGGCTACGAGTCCGGCACCACCGTCACCCCCGACTACACGGCGGCGACCAGCCGGTTCACCGGCAAGATCCACTGGGTCCAGCTCGACGTCGGCACCGACGACAACGACCACTTCATCGACCCCGAGGAACGCCTCCGGGTCGCCATGGCCCGGCAGTAGGAAGGACATCGCCATGAGGGTGTTCGGCATCGTCGTCGCCGGGGCATTGGTGCTGACCGGCTTGGTGGGGTGCGACAGCAGTGGCGACAGCAGTGGCGACCGCACCCTCCGATCTCGAGGCGGCCCAGGCCCAGGTCGAGGCGAAGAAGAAGGCGCTAGAGGATGCCGAGGCGGACTTCGCGGAGAAGTCGGAGGCGTTCTGCGGGTCGAGCGAGACCTACATCATGGCCCTGGACCGGTACGGCGACGTACTCACCCAGACCGCCACGACCGTGGGTGACGTCAATGATGCTGGGGCCGACCTCGAGGACCCGCGGGACGAGGCCGAGTCCGGAGCCGAGGCCGCAGTCGACGCCCACCAGGCCGTCTTCGACGCGGAGCAGGAGCTGGCGGACGCGAAGGCGGCCCTCAAGGAGGTCAAGAACCCCGGGTCGGCCGACTCGAGCTCTCCATCCGAGTCGAGCAGCCCGAAGCCGCTGGTGCCCGCGGCCACGGTCAGCCGGGTCGAGCAGGCCGAGACGGAGCTGAGGGCGGTCCAGAAGGGGATCTCCGAGGACACCCCGCTGACTGAGGCCTCACAGCAGTTCAACGCTGCCGTCGTCGCCCTGGAGATGTCCTGGCTGCGGCTGTTCTCGGACGCCGGCTGCCTCGACGACGAGCAACAGCAGCAGGCAGAGGCGGCCGTGCGCGACTACACCGAGGCACTGCAGCAGTCGTTGCTCGACGCCGGCTACTACGACGGCGAGGTCGACGGCGTCTACGGTCCGGCGACGGTCGATGCGGTCGAGGACCTGCAGGAGGCTCATGAGCTGCCTGTCACGGGCACCGTCGACAAGGCGACGGCGGCCGCCCTCGACGAGGACGTCGCGGCCGCGGGCGGTGCCACCGCCCAGGAGGAGGTCGTCGCTACTGCCGCGGTGCAGCAGACGCTGAAGCTCGCGGGGTTCTGGGATGGCCCCGTCGACGGGGAGTGGACGCCCGAGCTGACCGAGGCGCTCAAGGAGTTCCAGACCGCGCTGGGCGTGAAACCCACCGGCGCCGTCGACGCAGCGACGATCGCGGCGCTCGAGAAGGCGATCGCCGAGGCGCTGGAAGAGCCGTCCGAGTCCGCGACGGTCGACTCCGAGAGTGAGTCGGCCACTCCTTCGGCGTCGGAAGCGAGTACGCCGGCAGACACGTCGACGGATACGTCGACGGATACGCCGACCGAGCCGCCTGCGAGCTCGTCGTGACGCCGGGACGGCGCGGACCATGACGGAAACCCAGCCGATGATGCCGACGCTCGATCGCCCCGCCTGGAAGCTGAGCGTCCTCGTCCTGCTCCGGACGACGCTCTCGGTGTCGGCGCTCTTCGCGGCGTACTTCCTGATCCCGACGAGGAGCGCCGGACGATGGCTCCGACCTGCCGTGGCTGATCCTGGAGCTGGGCGTCTTCGCCGTGATCGTCGCCATCCAGGTCCCGGCCATCGTCAAGGCGAAGTACCCGATCCTGCGCGCCATCGAGACCCTGGCGGTCGTGATCCCGCTGTACCTGTTGATCTTCGCGAGGATCTACCTGTCGAGCTCGCTCAGTGACCCATCGGTGTTCAACCAACCCCTCAACGACGTCACTGCCCTCTACTTCACGGTCACCGTCTTCGCGAGCGTCGGCTTCGGCGACATCGTCGCCCAGACCGACACGCTGCGACTTCTGGTGACGCTTCAGATGGTGCTCAACCTGGTCGTGTTCGGGGCGGTCATCAGGTTGCTCGCGTCGGCGGCCCGACGAGGCGTCGCCCGGCGCGGGGCGCAATCAGCACCATCGACGAACCGCCCGGAGCAGTGACGCACCCGACGCGGGGCTACGTCTCCACTGGCGTTCGGACCGTCGGAACGGACCGACCATGCGCGGACCCGAGAGCCGCGTCTCCAGCCGGTGCGCCTCACGCTTGAGCGGTTGCGCGAGGTACTGGCCGAGGATCACGCCGGCCGCGAGCGCGATCGCGGTCGCCGAGCGCGGAGGCCAGCTGGAGCACGCCGTCCTTGCCCTCGGCCAGGAGCGCGAGCCCTCGGTAGATGTCGAGTCCCGGCAGCAGGGGCACGATCGCGGGGACCACCACGACGAGCGGCGGGACCCGGAAGCGACCCGCCACGAGGTAGCAGACGGCCCCGATGGTGACGGCGGCGGCCGCGGGGCCCCAGGCCTGGCCGAGCTCGAGCGCTGTCGACGGCTCAGCAGGACGGCCTGGCCGAGCGCCCCGACCAGTCCCACGGCCATCAAGGACCGCAGCGGGGCGTACGACGCGAACGCGAAGCCCGCCGCGGCGAGGGCGGCCCCGAACACGGTGACCCCCGCCGCCGCCAGGCCTGCCGCGCCGGGCTTGAAGCTCTCGAGTCCGACTCCGAGCACGTCGCCGAAGGTGAGGCCGGCGGCGACTCCGGCGATGATGCCCGCGGTGTCCAGCATGGCGTCGAGCAGGCGGGCGCTGGCCGTGACCGGGAAGCCCGTCATGGCGTCCTGGGTGGCGCCCATGAGGCCGATCCCGGCCAGCAGCATGACGATGCCGGCGGTGACGACGCGCGACGGGTTCACCTCCAGCGGGGTGGCCGCGGCGGCGACCGCGATGAGCGTCGCGACGAACCCTCCGGCCGCCTGCAGGTAGAAGGACGGGATGCGGTGCCGGGACATCACCCGCTGCGTCCGGTCGATCGCGCACGCCGCCAGGAAGGCCAGCAGGCACACCAGCGGACTGCCACCGAGGGTGAGGGCGATGCCGGTCCCCATCACGCCCCACCCCAGGGTCACGGTCCAGCGTCGTCGGAGGTGTCCGGTGGAGACGATCCGGGCGACCTGGTCACGGGCCTCCTCACGGGTGATCTGACGCCGGCGACCAGGTCGCTCACCGTCTGGTCGACCTCGGTCAGGTCCGCATAGTCGACCTGGCGCCGCGTCACCCGCCGACCTGGATGGCGGCGGGCTCGTCGATGCTCGGCTGATGGTGCAGGGTCAGGTCGACGAAGGTCACGTCCGCGGACACGTTGCGCAGCCCGCAGGCGTGGGTCACGGCGAGCATGGTGGCGGTGACATCGGCCGCACCGGCACCGGACGACAGCATGACCTCGCCGATGCGCAGGGCGAGGTCGAGTGACTCGTAGACCTCCCGCAGCTCAGCCATGTCCGATCACACCCGGAGGGCTCGCGCTGGTCAGCTCGCCGGCCAGGTCCTCCTGCATCAGCCGGCGCACCTCGTCGGGACCGTGACGGTCCGTGAGCACCATGAGCTTGGTGAGGGCGGCCTCGAAGGTCATGTCGCCCCCCGAGATCGGCACCCGTGGCCAGGAGTGCAGAGCCGGTGGCGTAGAGACCACCGACCACGCCGCCGGCGCGGCACTGCGTGGTGACGACGACGGTGACGCCGCGTCGACGGCGGAGCGCAACGGATCGAGGAACCAGCTGTCCGTCGGGCCGTTCCCCGCGCCGTACGCCTCGAGCACCACACCGCGCAGACCGGGTCGAGCGAGCACCGCACTCGAGGACGTGCCCGTCGATCCCGGGATGGAGCCGCAACCCCGTCACGGCGTCGCTCATGCCTCCGCTGCGCCGGATCGGACCGGCCCCGGCGGCCCGGATCAAGGCTCGACTCGAAGTCGATCGAGACGCCTGCGGTCGCCAGCGGCGGGTGGTTCGGTGAGGCGAAACCGCGGTAGCTGTCGGCGTGCACCTTCACCGCCCGGTTGCCGCGGAGGAGGACGTCGGAGAAGAAGATCGTCACCTCGGGCACGAGCGGAGCGCCGCGCAGGTGCCCGGCGGCGATCGCCAGGGCCGTCACCAGGTTCTCCCGGCCATCCGAACGCAGCTCGGTGACCGGCCGTTGCGCACCGGTCAGCACGATCGGGATGTCGATGCCCTCGAGCAGGAAGCTGAGCGCGGACGCCGTGTAGGCCATCGTGTCGGTGCCGTGGAGCACCACCACTCCGGCGTGCCCCGGCGCATGGGCGACGATCGCGTCGGCGATGTCGAGCCAGTCCGAGGTGCCCATCGCCGACGAGTCGATCGGGTCGACGAACGTCGCCACGGTCAGCGCGAGAGGCAGCCGACGGAGGAACGGCAGATGGACTCCGAGCTCACGCAGGTCGAGCGGCACGAGCGAGCCGTCGTCGTCCGGACCCATGCCGAAGGTCCCGCCCGTGTACAGCACGAACACGGCGGGACCATCCGGCCCGATCCGACCGAGGACCTCGACCGTCGGTCATCGTCATGGCAACCTCCGTGCAGTCGTCGGCCGAGCGACGCCCGATCATCAATGCCGGTGGAACCTCATTCGACACTCCACCCACAGGGCCAGGCTCATCCGGGACGGGTGATTCGGCCGCTCCGGGCTGGATTCGGCATTCACCCGCATCGGGTGAAGCGGGTGCCCGCCGCAGGGCGCACCTTGGTCGCATGGCTGCTTCGGGCCGAGCAGAGGGCGTGGACCGCGACCGCCTCCTCCGGACGTTTCTCGACCTGGTGGCGATCGACAGTCCCACCGGTCACGAGGAGGAGATCGGCAAGGATCTCGAGGCTCGCTTCGGCGAGCTGGGCTGCGCCGTCTCGCGCGACGAGATCGGCAACGTCATCGCCGTGCGCCCCGGCACCCGCGACGGCACGATCCTGGTGTCGACGCACATGGACACCGCCGGGCACGGACCGTGGCATCGTCCCCATCATCGGCGACGACGGGGTCATCCGGACCGACGGCTCGACGATCCTCGGCGCGGACGACAAGTCCGGGATCGCCGGCTGCCTCGAGCTCCTGACGCTTCTGAGACGCGAACCCGGACTGGGCCCATCCCACGATCGAGTTCGTCGTCACGCGTCGGCGAGGAGCGTGGCCTGGTCGGGTCGCGGCACATGGACGTCAGCCAGCTCAAGGCCAGCCACGGCTTCGTGCTCGACACCGCCGGCGTGATGGGCGCCGTCACCTACTGGTCGCCCACGTCGGTCTACCTGACGATCACCTTCCAGGGCAAGAAGGCGCATGCCGGTGTCGAGCCCGAGAAGGGCATCAATGCCGTCAAGGTGGCGGCCGAGGCCGTGGCCGCGATGCCGCTTGGACGGATCGACGAGGAGACCGTTGCGAACATCGGCACGTTCGCCGGCGGGGAAGCCCGCAACATCGTGCCCGGCACCGTCGTTCTCGAGGGGATGGCGCGAAGCCACGACCAGGGCAAGCTCGACCGCCAGCTCGAGGCCATGCGTCAGGCGTGTCAACAGGCCGCGGACGACCACGGCGCCACCGTCGACTTCGATGCCGAGACCATCTATCAGACCTACAAGATCCCCGAGGACGCGCAGCCCTACCGCGAGGCCGCTGCCGCCATCCGATCGCTGGGGCTCGAGGTGGTTCCCCGCAAGTCGGGGGCGGCACCGACGGCAACTTCTTCAACGCCAAGGGCATCCCCTGCGTGGCACTGCCGACCGGGATGGTCGACGAGCACGCGACCACGGAACACATCGCCATCGAGGACATGGTCACCGCGTGCCGGGTCCTCGTCGCCATCGCCACCCGAGGGTCCGAGCAGGAGGATGAGCGATGAAGCTTCGATCACTCCTGACGGCCGGCGTCGTCATCGCTGCGGTGCCAGGTCCTGACCGCGTGCGGCGACACCGCTGACCAGGACCTGTGCACCCCGTACGCCAACCTGGTGACGGCAGCGGACGAGTGGCAGCAGCAGGATCCGCTGACCGCCAAGGCTGACGAGCTGCGCACGGCCTCCGAGGAGTTCCAGAGCCGAGCTCGACCAGTTCCAGGCGGTGGCCGAGGGACGTCTCGACACGGCGATCTCGACGCTTCGCGCCAACATCGACGCCTTCCGACAGGCCGCGATCGAGGACGACAGCGAGGCCCTCGAGGCGGCCCGCCCCCTCCTGGAGGACGCCAAGGAGGACGTCGCCGAGGCCTGGGCCGTCGTGGAGGCCGCTCGCCGATGTGCAGTGCGACACCACCTGACCCGCAGCGCGCGAACCGCAAGAAAGAAGGAAACGACATGACGGTGAGCTTCGTTCTCGAGGCGCTGGTGGTTCTCGGAGCAATTGTCATGGGCACGCGAGCCGGTGGGGTCGGCGTCGGCCTGTGGGGCGGCCTCGGCACGTTCGTCCTGGTCTTCATCTTCGGCGAGGCTCCGGGCGAGCCGCCGGCGGCCGCGCTCGCCATCATCCTTGCGGTGGTGACCTCGGCAGCCATGATGCAGGCGGCGGGGGGCGTCGACTGGATGGTGGCGATGGCGGCCAAGGTCATCGAGAGCCGTCCCAAGCAGATCACCGTCATCGCGCCGTTGACGGCGTTCCTGTTCTCCATCGGCGCCGGGACCAGCAACATCATCTACCCGCTGCTCCCGGTGATCTACGACGTCTCCTACAAGAACGGGATCCGGCCCTCGCGACCCCTCACCGTCACGGTGGTGCAGTCGGGCATGGCCCTGGCGGCCTCGCCGGTCTCGGCCGCGATGGCGGCGATGCTGACCCTCACCGACGTCGCCCCCTACAACCTCGGCCTCACCCAGATCCTGGCCATCACGATCCCGGCCTGTGTGATCGGCATCGTGGTGACCGCGCTGGTGACCAACCGGATGTGGAAGGAGCTCGACGACGACCCGGAGGTCCAGGCGAAGATCGCCTCGGGGGAGCTGGCCGCTCGCGCACGCGGCCGTCGGCCGCGGTGGCCACCGGGTCGGACAGCGCCGGAGGGTCGGAGCCCGCAACCGGCCAGGCCGGTGCAGCCGATGGCACCGGACCGGGCTCGACCACGCCGCAGCTCACCTACACCGCACGAGGGCCGCAACTCCGCCTTGGTCTTCTTCGCGGGCGTCATCGCTGATCGTGATCCTCGGCCTGTTCTCCGACCTGCGGCCGTCGTTCGTCGTCGAGGGCGAGAACGATCACGATCGACATGACCACGACCATCGTCCTGGTGATGTTCGTCGTGGGCGCGGTGATCCTGTACGTCGGCCGTCCGGACGTCACGTCCGTGCCCGACCAGTCCGTGTTCAAGGCCGGCATGATCTCCGCGATCGCGCTCTTCGGGATCGCCTGGCTGACGGCCACCTTCATCAACGCGCACGAGGAATACATCATCGAGCACCATCGGCGAGTGGGTCACGAACTGGAAGTTCCTCTTCGCCCTGGCCGTGTTCCTCGTGGCCGCGCTGACCACCAGTCAGTCCACGGCGACTCGGACCATCGTGCCCATCGGCCTCGCAGCCGGGCTCTCGCCCGGCCTCGTGACAGGTATGTGGGCCGGCGCCCTCGAGCGGCGTCTACACCCTGCCCGCCAACGGCACCCAGATCGCCGCGGCGAACTTCGACCTCTCCGGCACCACCAAGCTGGGCACCAGGCTGATCGACCACAGCTTCTTCATCCCCATGCTCGTGCATGTCGGTCGTCACCATCGCGGTCGGCGCGGTCATCGGCGGCGTCTTCTTCTGAGCCTCACACCACCACCACCTGAACTCGACAACGGAATCGGAGCAGCTGATGGAGACGCAGGAAGTAGCCGACAAGGCAGCCGCGCTCATGCCTGAACTGATGCAGGACCTGGAGAAGCTCGTCGCCATCCCGTCGATCGCCTTTCCCGGGTACCCGTCCGAGCCCGTCATGCAGATGGCGGAGCAGACGCTGGCGATGTTCCGCGACGTCGGCTTCACCAACGCCCGGCTCATGGAGGTGCCCGACCGGCTACCCGCCGATCTATGGCGAGATCCCGGGGCCGGAGGGCTCACCGGTGGTGATGCTCTACGCCCACTACGACGTCCAACCCGCCCCGCCGGAGCAGGGCTGGACGACCGACCCGTGGACCCCCACGACGCAAGGACGACGGCCGGTCTACGGCCGCGGCGCCGCCGACGACAAGGGCGGGCTGGTGACCCACCTCGGCACCATGCAGATCTTCGAGGGCAAGCCGCCCTGCACGGTCAGGCTGATCGTGGAAGGGATGGAGGAGACCAAGAGCAACCTGGAACCCTTCGTCGAGGCCCATCCCGAGCTCTTCGACGTGCGACCTGTTCATCGTCTGCGACATGGGCAACCTCCGCGTGGGTGAGCCCGTCTTGACGACCACCTCCGCGGCGACGTCGCCTGCATCGTGACGGTGCGCACCCTCGAACACCCCCTCCACTCGGGCCTGTTCGGTGGGGCGGCACCGGACGCCATGATGGCGCTGGCCCGCCTGCTGTCCACGCTCGTCGACGACGAGGGCAATGTCGCCGTTGCCGACGTGACGACCGGCACCTGGGAGGGCGCCGAGTTCAGCGAGGAGGACCTTCGGTCGAGCGCCGACCTGCCCGAGGGCGTCGTCCATCGTGGGCTCCGGTCCCATCGCGTCGCGACTCTGGGCGAAGCCCTCGATCAACGCGATCGGGGTCGACATGACGAGCATCGACGGTTCGTCGAACGTCCTCATCCCCGAGGCCCGGGCCAAGATCTCGATGCGCATCGTCCCTGGCTCCGAACCCGAGACGGAGCTGGACGCTCTCGTGCGTCACCTGGAGTCGCACGTGCCGTGGGGCGCCAAGATCGAGGTCGAGCGCACCAAGGAAGCCCCCGGCTTCCGGTGCGAGACCGACGGGCCCGGCTACGCGGCCGCGCGGAAGGCCCTCGAGGAGGCCTACGGGAAGCCGGTGGCGAGACGCCGGCTCCGGCGGGTCCATCCCGCTGCTTCGTACCCTCCAGGCCGCCGCACCGCGCGGGGAGTTCATCCTGTGGGGTCCCGAAGACGTGGCGGCGGCCCGGATCCACGCCTCCGACGAGAGCGTGGACCCGTCGGAGATCGAGAAGATGGTGATCGCCCAGGCGCTGCTCATCCAGCTACCTCGCCGAGCGCGGGTGAGGCCGCGGCGAGGAGGCAGGGGCGCTCGATGAGCGACACCAGTGTCGTTGCCGGGGCACGCGGGGTGCTCGCCGTCACCTGCCTGTCCACGCTCGTGGTCAACGCGAACACGTCCGCCGTCAGCATCCTGCTCCCGGCCATCAGCGACGACACCGGCATGTCGGTGAACGACGTTGCAGTGGGCCGTCACGGGCTACTCGCTGATGGGCGCCGCCACCATCGTGACGTCCGGCTCGCTGGGCGACGTGTTCGGCAGGAAGCGGATCTTCCAGCTCGGCCTGCTGCTCTTCACCGCGTCCTGCGTGCTGATCGCGCTGTCCAGCTCGCGGTGGCATGGTGATCGCCGGGCGCGTCATCCAGGGCGCCGCCGGAGCGACGATCCTGGCGTGCGGACTCAGCCTGCTTTCGGTGGCCAACCCCGGCGAGTCCCAGCTGCGGGCGGTCTCGCTCTGGGGCGCGGCGGCGGCCGTCGGGGCCGCCGCCGGACCGCTGCTCGGTGGCGTCCTGGTCGAGGTGGCGAGCTGGCAGGCGCTCTTCTGGGTGGATGCCGGCGTTGCCGTGGCCTGCATGGCATTGACCGCCGCCAAGGTGACCGAGTCGCGGACCCGGACCGGCCCGCGCTCGATCGACTTCGCGGGGAGCCTGCTGGTCGGCCTCACCCTGATGCCCTTCGTGCTCGCGGTGAGCAAGGGAGCCGACTGGGGTTGGACGTCCTTGGCCACCCTCGCCAGCCTGGCCGTGTCGGTCGCCGCAGGATTCGCGTTCGTGGCCGTGGAGAGGCGCGTGGCTGTCCCCATGCTCGACCTGGCTCTGCTGCGCAACCGGGTCCTCGTCGGGTCGACGATCGCCATCCTCATCGGCGCCGGCACGATCAATGGCCTGATGTACCTGGTCAGCCTGTACTTCCAGGACCCGGAGACCCTCGACTTCAGCCCGTTGGAGGCGGGTCTCGGCGACGCTGCCGGCCACCGTCGGCCTGGTGCGTCGTCGCGCCTCTCGTGCCACGCTTCGCAGCCCGGTTCGGTGGCCGTCAGGTCGTCGCTGCTGGATTCGCGGTCACCGCAGCCGGCTTCGCCTGGATCGGACTCGTCGACGGCTCCTGGCGCTACGCCGCGTTCGTCCTGCCGCTCATTGCCATCGCCGTCGGGATGGGACTCTCCAACGGTCCGGCCACGTCTGCGTCGACGGCGTGCGTCCCCGCGCACCAGGTCGGCTCCGCGTCCGGTGTCTCCAACATGGCCCGCTACGTCGGAGCGGCGGTGTTCACGGCGATCGCCGCGACCGCTCTACAGCAGCGTCATCACCAGCAAGACCGAGTCGGGTCAGGCGTACGCCGACGCCCTCGTCGGCCGGGCTCGGGGCCGCCTCCTGGGTGATGGTGGCGTTCAGCCTCGCGGGTGTCGCCATGGCCGTGCTGATGGGTCGCTATCGAGCCGCGCAGCGGCACCCTCGCCGACTCGGGCGCAGCGGCCGCCGCCCACACCCACACGCTGCCGACCTCGGCCACGCCCACCCCATGAGGCGCGCCTCGTCCGTCAGCCGCGCGCCATCGCGTCGACGCAGACCGTGATCGCGAGGATCAGCGGGACGTCCTGGCCCTCGGCCAGCTGGACACCGTAGGAGTCGCGGACCCGGAACCACTTCTTCGACACTTCCGCCACCGTGTCGCCGTCACGCTCGATCTCGTACTCGTGCTGGACGATGTTGCCGTGGGCCTTGAGGTCCGCACCGCCTTCGACCTCGATGATGTAGTGGTCGCGGATGCCCAGAAGGCGCTTGTGGACCGTCGCCTTCGTGCTGCCGCGCTCGATCGTCATCTTGTCGCGGACGCTGAGCTTCTTCTCCTGGATCTTCGACAGCTCGTTGCCGCTGGCATCCTCGAGGATGAAGGTGTCGCGCGCCCGAACGGCTTTGCCGTTGACCTTGAACACCCTGTTGCCGTCGTCGTCCTCGATCCAGAAGTCGTCCCCGATCGCCAAGAGCTTCTCGCGCATCTGGAACTTGGGGCCGTCAAGGCCCCGGCGGCGCAGCCCCATCGTCGTTCCCTTCCTGTTGTGTCGTCGGCCCGCTGGTGATGCCACGGTTCGGCTGGGCCGCTGGGGTCCACCGTGCGGCCTGGATCCACCCGGGCGCCTCCCCCGCGGCGGATGAGCTGCAGGCTGAGAGACTGCCCGGATGGACGGCGATGTGACGCACACGGAGCCCGATGAGGCGGCTGATCACCTCCGCCCACGGGCCGCCCACCTGTACGGGCTCATCGTCAGTGGCGCCGTGCTCGCCACGGCGTCAGACGAGTTCCGCCTGGTTCGAGTGGCTCTCCTCCTGCTCGTCACCCTGTGCATCTACTGGGCCGCGGAGACGTATGTGCACTGGATCGCGGCACGCAGCCACGTGCAGCGCGACCTCAGCCCCGAGGAGCGCCGCAGGATCGTGGCCGATGGCTGGCCGCTGGTGGCTGCCTGCGCGGTACCGCTCACGTTCCTTGCTGTCGAGGCACTCCTGGGGATCGAGACCGCGGTGGCCCTCGACGTGACGCTCGCCGTCAACACCGTCCTGCTCTTCGTCGTCGGTTGGCAGATGGGCACGGCCGGGGGCCTCGCGGGGGTGCGGTTGGTGCTGTCCGTCGCGGCCACTGGCTTTCTCGGCCTGGCGTTGATCGCCCTCAAGACGCTGATGCACTGACAGGCGCCACCGGGCTGCGGCTCAGTCAGCTCGACTGCCCTGGTCGGTGAGGAAGGGGAGCGGGTTGCTGGATGCGCGGGGACCGGACGCGAACCACGCAGCGAGCCCGCGAGGGGATCGGCGACACAGCTCGTCCAGGTAGCTCTCCCGGAGATGAACGACGGAAAGGCGATCCTCCATCGAAGTGGCGTCGTTGAGCAGGGCGAAGCTGTCTCGCCAGCCGCGGCACAACGTCCGGTCGTCGATCGCGCGGAGCCGTCGACGCGCTTGGGCGGCCTGACCTTCTCCCGAGAAGTCTGGGGCCACCTCCTGAGCCGGCGCCGGAGGTCGCCTTGGCCACTGTCGGCGGACGAGCGACGTGACCGCGGGCGCGGAGCCGGCCAGCAGCAGA
Organism: uncultured Actinomycetota bacterium; assembly: GCA_963734355.1. Lineage (GTDB taxonomy): Bacteria > Actinomycetota > Actinomycetes > Propionibacteriales > Nocardioidaceae > Nocardioides. The sequence continues at coordinate 124,637 of CAVTHU010000051.1, read as the reverse complement.
ACGACGAAGACGCCCGCGAGATCGAACACGGCGACCAGTCCGAGGCTGGCGGTCGCGAGGAGTGCTGCTGCCAGCGCGCGGCGCCCGGCACGGACGGACTTGCCAGGTCCGTCCGCTATCCACACCGCGAGACCGGCGAACAGCGACAGCGCGGTGGCCAGCGCAGCGCCGGTCACGACGCCTTGCCAACCCCAGCGGGCGTAGAGACAGATGAGCCCTGTCGTCGCAGCCATGGACACCAGCCAGGTCCAGATGACGGCCTGCTTGCCCGTCATCTGGCCGGCGTCGGTGGGTCCCGAGTCCTCACTCACTCGCGGGTTCCTGCCATCGCATCGTCCCAGCGTCGTACCCCAGTGAATGCCTCAGCGTCGGACACCATGGATGGGTTGGCCTCATCCCACGTGGGTGAGTTTGCGAGGCGGAGTTCACCCGTAGTGGATGAGGCCACTCGGTGTTCGCGCTGCCTAGGTTTCTGGAAGGCGGGAACGCCTGATGCGTGGGATCCCAGGGCCGAGGAGGAACAGATGAGTGTGGATGTGGACCAGTCCGGTGGCATGGATGTGGACCTGATGGGGCCGGTGGACTATCTGGTGGTGGAGTTCCCGGGTAACCGGATGACGGGGGAGGGTCTGCCGTTGCTGGTGGATCTGGTGGATCGGGGGATCATCCGGATTCTGGACTTCGCGTTCGTGATGAAGGAGCTGGACGGGTCGGTGCACGCGATCGAGATCGCTGACTTCGATGGTGATGGTCAGCTGGATCTGGCGGTGTTCGAGGGCGCCTCGTCGGGGTTGTTGGACGAGGGCGACCTCGACGAGGCCGGGGGTGTGTTGGAGCCGGGTTGTTCGGCGGGGGTGTTGGTCTACGAGAACGTGTGGGCGGCTCCGTTGGCGGTGGCGTTGCGGCGGGGTGGTGCGCAGCTGGTGGCGAGTGGTCGGATCCCGGTGCAGGCGTTGTTGGCGGCCGCGGAGGCGCTGGACGCCGCGGACGCCGCGGACTCCGCGGACTCCGCGGGTTCGGTCTGAGGGTCGAGAGCCGAGAGCGAGAGGCAGAGAAGCCATGCCAGGACTTATCAGAGGTGTCGCCCGGACCGCGGTGATCGCGGGTACGGCGACGTCGGTGTCGAACCGGGTCTCGCGGCGTCAGGCGGGTCGGTGGGCGGAGCAGGATCAGCAGCAGCAGGCGCAGCAGCAGCAGGTACCAGGAGCAGGCCCAGCAGGCGCCGCCCGCGCCGCCGCCGGCGGCTCCGGCGGCTCCGGACATGGACGCGAAGCTGGCGCAGCTCAAGGATCTCGGTGAGCTGAAGGCTCAGGGCATCCTGGACGACGCGGAGTTCGAGGCCCAGAAGGACCGCATCCTCAACAGCTGAGTTCAAGCCGATGACCAAGCTCTCCATGCACGACGAGCTCCCGTTCGACGAGACGACGACACCACCGCGGGTGTCGACCGGCGATCTCCCCATCGCCGCGGAGATCCGACAGATCGTCACCGAGGCGTACGAGCGGTATCGCGGCAACAACAGCGGCGCCGTCGCGGACTACATCCCCGTGCTGGCGGAGGCATCGCCGGAACTGTTCGGGATCGCCGTGGTCGGACCCTGGGGCCGGTCGTTCGAGATCGGGGATGTCGCTGCGCGGTTCTCGATCCAGAGCGTCTCCAAGCCGTTCGTGTTCGCCCTCGTCTGCGACACGGTCGGTTACGAGGAGGCGCGGCTGCGCCTCGGCGTCAACAGCACGGGCTTCCCGTTCAACTCGCTGATGGCCGTCGAGCTGAACACTGACCGGACGATGAATCCGCTGGTCAACGCGGGCGCGATCGCCACCACCAGTCTCGCGCCAGGCGCGACGCTCGACGAGAAGTGGACGTCGATCCGAGAACGGCTGTCGATGTTCGCCGGACGCGAGCTCACGGTCAACGAGGAGGTCTACGTCTCCGAGTCGGCCACCAACATGCGCAACCAAGGCATCGCCCACCTCCTCAAGAGCTATGAGCGGCTCTACTTCGACCCCGACGAGGCGACCGACCTGTACACGCGTCAGTGCTCACTGGACGTGACCGTCCACGACCTCGCAGTCATGGCGGCCACCCTGGCCAACGGCGGCGTGAACCCGACCACCGGCGTGACGGTGCTCCGGCCAGGAGTGTGCCGGCGGGTGCTGGCCGTCATGGCGAGCGCCGGCCTCTACGAGCTCTCGGGCGACTGGCTCTACCAGATCGGGGTCCCCGGCAAGAGCGGCGTCAGCGGCGGCATCGTGACGGTCTCCCCCGGCAAGGGCGGGCTGGCGACGTACTCGCCACCCCTGGACGCAGCCGGCAACAGCATCCGCGGCCAGCTGGCGACCAAGTACCTCGCCGAGCGGCTCGGCCTCAACCTCTTCGCATCCGTCCCAGCCGAGGGCTCCCCGCCCGAGTTCTGATCCGTGTTGCCTAGACTTCCAACGCGGACGCGGAGGCAACGTGACGTCGGGGCTCCGCGGTCTGAGAGACGAGAGAGGGGACAGACAGAATGCCAGGACTTCTTCGCGGGGTGGCCCGGACCGCCGTCATCGCTGGTACGGCGACCACGGTCTCCAACCGGGTCTCGCGTCGTCAGGCCGGCCGGTGGGCGGCGCAGGATCAGCAGCAGCAGCAGGCCTACCAGCAGCAGCAGGCCCAGCAGGCGCCGGTCTATGCCGCGCCGCCTCCGGCGGCTCCGGCGGCCGGGTCCGACATGGACACCAAGCTGGCCCAGCTCAAGGAGCTCGGTGAGCTGAAGGCTCAGGGCATCCTGGACGACGCCGAGTTCGAGGCCCAGAAGGACCGCATCCTCAACAGCTGAGGTCAGCCGTCTCCGTCCTCGGCGAACACTCGCCTGGTCTCGGTGATCCTGCCCGGACGGCGCGCGAGGAGTACGACGAGGTACACGACGCCGATGGCCATCCAGATCGCGGCCGCCGGTCCGGCGTACGACAGCGGCTTCGGCAGTGGCGTGATGAAGCTGAAGACGGGGATGCCCGCGCCGGCGCAGAACGCCGGGATGAACGCGAGCGCTCCCAGCACCGGAATCAGGCCGTGGAGCCACCACTTGAACTCGGCCCGGCGGTAGCGCCAGAAGTACGTGATGCAGGCGATGTTCAGCAGGATGTACATCGGCGCGAAGATGTCGACCAGGATCGTCGCCAGGATGACGAAGCCCGTGTAGGGGTCGTACTTGTTGCCGAGCCACAGCGCGACACCGACGCTCACCACGAGCTGCGTGACCAGGGCGAGCATCGGGGAACCGCGGGTCAGGACGCCGTACTGCGTCGGCAGCAGCCGGATCCGGCCCATCGAGAACAGCGTGCGCGTGGACGAGTTGTTGGCTGCGTTCTGGTTGGCGATCACGGAGTTGATCAGCGCGAAGAAGACGAGCACGAACCCGACCGTGCCCCAGGCGTCGCGGGCGAGCAGGTTCTGCCAGGGGTTGCTGTCACCGGCACTGACGAAGCCGGTCATCTTCTCCGGTCCGAACGTGATGGTGCTCGCGTAGGTGTTGAGGATGTAGAAGAGGCCGATCCCGAGGCAGGAGAAGATGATCGCCTTGTTGACGGTCCGCTGCGGCTCGTGCGCCTCCTCCGCGATCGGCGCCGCCTCCTCGAACCCGATGAAGGCGAGGATGGTGAAGATCGACCCCACGATCACCCCGGAGAAGCCGGAGTAGTCGGGGTTGTTGGCGTAGCTCGTGCCGAACACCTTGAGCGTGTTGTCGCTGCCTGCCTGGACGATGAGGGTCAGTGACAGGGCGACGAACACGAGGATCTCGAAGGCACCGAGCAGGACGCCGGCACCGGTCGAGGCCTTGATGCCGCGGTAGCCCAGCCAGAACACGAGCAGGCAGACGGCACCGTCCAGACCCACCACAGGTCAGGCGACCAGCCCCACTCCGAGTTCGTGGTGCCGGCGACGATGAAGCCCATCTGCAGGGCGAGGAACGGGCCGCCGACGAGGATCCCGAGCAGGAACCCCCACCCGACCAGGAACCCCAGCGCGGGGTGGATGCCGTTGCTGACGTAGGTGTAGAAGGAACCCGCGGTCGGCATGTGCTTGGAGAGCTGGCCGATCGAGACTGCGGCCAACAGCGACGCGACGAGCGCGAAGATCACCGAGAGCGGTGCGCCGCCGCCACTGAACGCGATCCCCGCGGGGATGGACAACGCGGTGGCGATCGCCGGCGCCATGAAGGTGATGGACTGGAACAGCACTCCGCTGAACCCGACGGCGCCCCTGCGCAGCTCAGGGGTTCGGTGCTTACCAGCAACGTCGGCCATGGCGCCCTCCTCGAGAAGTGGCCTCCAGTGCTACGCCGCCCGACTCTAGTCCCCGGATGTCGTGTAGAACACGAGAGTGACCGCCCGAAGTTGGCCGCGCTGGTCCGAGCTGCAAGGGGTTCTCCGACCGACGGGAGTGCGGCTCAACCCCACCGAACGCCGGCTCGCTCGGGCCGCGTCGGTTGCGGACCTGCGGCTGCTGGCTCGGCGACGGGCACCGCGCGCGGTCTTCGACTACACCGACGGCGCTGCCGGCGAGGAGATCGCCCTGCGTCGCTCCAGGCAGGCCTTCGACCGGGTGGAGTTCAGCTCACGGGTGCTCCGAGACGTGTCGAACGTGGACACCTCGACGACGATCCTCGGGCGGCCGTCGGCGCTGCCGCTGGTCTTCGCCCCCACCGGATTCACCCGCATGATGCACACAGAGGGGGAGCCAGCGGTCGCCCGCGTGGCGGCCCGCGTCGGGATCCCGTACGCGCTGTCCACGATGGGCACCACCTCCATCGAGGGGCTCGCGGCTGCGGCGCCCGGCGGACGGTTGTGGTTCCAGCTCTATCTCTGGCGTGACCGGGAGGCCAGCCGGGACTTCGTCGAGCGGGCTCGGGAGGCCGGCTACGAGGCCCTGATGCTCACCGTCGACACCCCTGTTCCGGGCGCGCGGCTGCGCGACGTGCGCAACGGCCTGACCATCCCGCCCACTCTGTCGATGCGAACCTTCGCCGAGGGTGTCCTGCATCCCGCCTGGTGGTTCGACCTGCTGACCACCGAGGCCCTGGAGTTCGCGTCGCTGAACCGGTTCGAGGGCACCGTCGCCGAGCTGGTCGGGAGGATGTTCGACCCGTCGCTGACGATGGCCGACCTGTCGTGGTTGCGCTCGGTGTGGCCCGGGCCCCTGGTGGTCAAGGGAGTCCAGCACGTCGAGGACGCGCGTGCGGTCGTCGATGCCGGCGCGGACGCCGTCGTCGTCTCGAACCACGGCGGCCGCCAGCTCGACCGGGCTCCGGTTCCGCTCGAGGCGCTGGCCGACGTGGTCGACGCGGTGGGCGACCGAGCGGAGGTGTACGTCGACGGCGGCATCCTGTCCGGCAGCGACCTCGTCGCCGCAGTCGCCCTCGGTGCGCGCGCGGGCCTGGTCGGTCGCGCGTACCTGTACGGCCTCATGGCTGGGGGCGAGCGGGGCGTGCAACGCGCCGCCGACATCCTGCACGCCGAGGTCGCCACGACCCTGGCCCTGCTCGGCGTGACGCGGGTCGATGACCTCTGCCGCGACCATGTACGCCTGCGTGGAGCCTGAGGTAACTTCCGTCGGATGGACGTCATCGAGTACACGCCGACTCGCGAGCAGCTCGTGTACACCTTCGGAGGCGCCTCCCCGGCCATGCGCATCAAGCCGGGCGCGGCGCTGCGGCTCTGGTCCGAGGACGCGTTCAACGGTGTGCTGCGCAGCGTCGACGACCTGTCGAGCGAGAAGGTCGACCTGAGGTACGTCAACCCGCAGACCGGGCCGTTCTACGTCGAGGGCGCCGAGCCCGGAGACACTCTCGTGCTGCACCTCGTCTCGTTGGAGCCGGCCCGCGACTGGGGCGCATCGGCTGCCATCCCGTTCTTCGGTGGCATGACCAGCACGGACCGCGTGGTCACGCTCCAGGACCCGCTTCCCGACACGACGTGGATCTACGAGCTCGACCGCGACCGCAACACGGTGTCCTTCGCGGCACGGCACAGCGACCATCGCATCGAGCTTCCGTGCGAGCCGATGCTCGGCACCGTCGGCGTCGCCCCGGCCGGAGCTGAGGTGCGCTCCTCGCTGGTGCCGGACCGCTTCGGGGGCAACATGGACACGCCCCAGATGCGCGCCGGGTCGACGGTCTTCCTCGGCGTCAACGTCGAGGGCGCGATGTTCTCCATCGGCGACGGTCACTACCGCCAGGGCGAGGGCGAGGCCTGTGGCACCGCGGTCGAAGGCGCGATGACCACCACCCTCATCGTGGAGCTGATCAAGGGCAACGCCCCCGGTTGGCCACGGATCGAGGACGACACCCACTGGATGACCGTGGGCTCGAGCCGGCCGATGGAGGACTCCTGGCGCATCGCGAACGCCGAGCTCGTCCACTGGATCGCCGACCTCTACGACCTCCACGTGATGGACGCCTACCAGCTCTGCTCCCAGATCGCGCAGGTGCCCGTCGCGAACGTCGTCGACGCCAACTACAGCGTCGTCGTCAAGGCGCCCAAGGCGCTCCTGCCTGCCGTCGACGCGTTCGACGGCATCCACGCCGACCTCGTCGGCCGTGCTCGCTCGCTCGGCACCACCTGAGGAAGGTCAGCCCCATGGATCTGCAGCTCACCGGCACCCGCGTCCTCGTCACCGGCGGTAGTCGTGGCATCGGCAGGGCCATCGTCGAGGCCTTCCTCGACGAAGGTGCCACCGTCGGCTTCTGCGCTCGGAACGCCGAAGAGGTCGCCGCCACGCAACAAGCCCTGCAGGACCGCGGCAGCGTCACCGGCAGCGCCGTCGACGTGGGCGATGCCGATGCCCTGGCCTCCTGGGTGGAGGAGTCCGCCGGTGCGTTCGGCGGGCTCGACGTGGTGGTCGCCAACGTCAGCGCCCTCGCCATCCCCGACACCGAGGAGAACTGGGAGGCCAGCCTCAACGTCGACCTCATGCACACGGTCCGCCTCGTGCGCGCGGCGATGCCGCACCTCGAGCGCAGCGAGGCCGCCTCGATCATCGCCATCTCGAGCGTCTCCGGGCGCGAGTCGGACTTCGCCTCCGGGCCGTACGGCACTGCCAAGACCGCCATCGTCGGCTACATCAACGGGCTCGCCCTCCAGCTGGCCGAGAAGAAGATCCGCGCCAACACCGTCTCGCCCGGCAACACCTACTTCGAGGGCGGTGTCTGGGCCAGCATCGAGACCGGAAACCCCGATCTGTTCGAGACCGCGGTCGGACTCAACCCGACCGGCCACATGGGAACGCCGGCCGAGATCGCCGCGCCGGTGGTCTTCCTGGCCAGCCGCAAGGCCGCACGGGTCAGCGGCACCAACCTGGTCGTCGACGGAGCCCTGACCCGCGGCATCCAGCTCTGACGTCAGCTCTACTCACCCGGTAGCTGGTCTGACCGCAGCGATAGGGGCCCTGGCCCTGGCTCCGCACGGCGGCGGGTGAATCGGGTAGAGCCAACGCTTCGGTGCGTCTCGCGTGCCCGGGACTGACGTGCTGGTAGCTACGCCGAGCCTTGGATCGTCACTCCAAGGCTTGACGACCGCTGTCACGTCTGGCATGGTTTGGAATATCAATCCAAAACATTAGAACGAGCATCCACAGGAGTCGGTCGATGAACGCCACCCTCACCACCGCCGCACCGGCCACGTCGGGGCAGCGCGTACCCCACCGTGCCGTCACCGCCGTCGTCTGCGTCGCCCTGGCCGCCGTCGTCGCGGCCATGTCCTCGCTCAACGTCGCCCTGCCCGACGTCGCCCGCTCGACCCAGGCCGATTCGACCGAGCTCACCTGGATCGTCGACGCCTACTCGCTGTTCTTCGCGGCGATGCTGCTGCCCGCAGGCGCGATCGGTGACCGGTTCGGTCGCCGGCTCACCCTCCTGATCGGCCTCGGGATCTTCGGTGTCGGCTCGGCAGTCGCCATGACGGCCGACGGGGCGCACGAGCTGATCGCGCTCCGCGCGGTCCTGGGTGTGGGTGCCGCCCTGGTCATGCCGGCGACGCTGTCCACGATCACGGGGACCTTCACGGCCGACGAGCGGACCAAGGCGGTCAGCATCTGGGCCGGTGTCGCCGGAGCCAGCGCAGTCCTGGGCGTGTTGGCCTCCGGGACTCTGCTGGAGTTCTGGAGCTGGCGTTCGGTCTTCGCTCTCAACGTCGTCCTTGCCGCGATCGCCATCATCGGCACGCTGCGCGTGGTGCCCGAGTCCGCGGACCCGGACGCGCCGCGGCTGGACGTCCCAGGCGCGCTGCTCGCGGTCGTGGGGCTGTTCGCGCTCGTCTACTCCATCATCGAGGCGCCGACGCACGGCTGGACCGCGACCCGGACGCTCGTGGGACTCGCGCTCGGCCTCGTGGTGCTGGTCGGCTTCGTGCTGTTCGAGCGCCGCACGCCGAACCCACTGCTGGACCCGCGGATCTTCAGCCACCGTGGCCTGGCGGCCGGCAGCGTGTCGATATTCGTCCAGTTCTTCGCCTTCTTCGGCTTCATCTTCGTGGTGCTGCAGTACCTGCAGCTGGCTCGCGGCGACTCGCCCCTGGTCTCCGCCGTCTCGATGCTGCCGATGGCCCTCACCATGATGCCGACGGCGCGGCTGGTCCCGCGGCTGGTCGAACGGGTCGGGGCCAAGGTCGTGTGCGCGTCCGGTCTGCTGCTCGTCGCCATGGGGCTGTTCGTCATCGCACAGGTCGACGCGACCAGCTCCTACTGGCTGCTGCTGTGCGGACTGCTGCCGCTGGGGGCGGGCATGGGTGCCGCGATGACACCCGCGACCACTGCGATCACCGAGGCGCTGCCGGCCGCGCAGCAGGGTGTGGGTTCCGCGGTCAACGACCTCTCCCGTGAGCTGGGCGGTGCCCTGGGCATCGCCGTCGTCGGCAGCGTGCTTTCGTCGGTCTACCGGAGCAGCTTCACGATGCCGCACCTGGCCGACCTGCCGAGCGGAGCCGCCGCTGGCCTGGCCGCGAAGGCCGAGGAGTCGTTCGCCATCGCAACGCACCTCGGTGGCCCGGTCGCGCAGGCCGGCACCACCGCCTTCGTCGACGGCCTGCACCTCGCCCTGCTGATCTGCTCCGGCGCCGCACTCGTGGCCGCCGTACTCGTCGGCGTGATCCTGCCGAAGCGGGAGGCGTGACCAGGCCACCTGCGTCACCACGGATTGCTGAAGGAGAGCCGCGCCGCGGCACCACCTCAGGCTACGTCGAGCACTGAGCGTCGAATCGTCTCGAGGAGCCACGCCTCGAAGTCCTCGTAGGAGTAACCGAGGACACCGACCAGGAGCTCGTGGGACTGCGGGCTTGCGATCGTCCAGATCGTGTCGATCGCCCGGTCGGGGGTCAGGCCCTTGCGCCACGCCTTCTTCGGGACGGCGGCGTAGAGAGCGGCGATGTTCGTACGTCGCAGCTGCATCAGCGCTGACCAGTCGGCCGCGATGTCGGGGTCCACCGCGGCGGCGTCCCGGTAGGTCTTCCAGACCCCGGAGCTTCGCTCGGCCAGCACTCGGAACTGGTGCACGAGGTGGACCAGCAGCGCTTCGGGGTCGCGGTGCGCGCTCGGCTCGGCGCTGGCGAGGAGGGCGTTCGGCAGCTCCATCCGGTCCAGGTGCACGTCCTCGTCGCCGGTGATCGCCAGCTCGAGCACACCTCGCAGCAGGTCACGCTTGCTGCCCCAGGCGTGGTACAGCGTCTGGACCGCGACGTCCGCCCGACCGGCGATCCGGGCGACCGTGGCCGCGTGGTAGCCGTTCTCGGCGAACTCGTCCCGAGCCGCCAGCAGCAGTTTGCGACGGGTCTCGCGGCGGGTGGCCTCCCCGGCTTCGCGCTGGCGGCTGACCCGTCGAGTGCCCTGGTTCTCGGAGATTGTGATCATGACTCCATTTCTTTAGATCTCCACTCTAGCCCTTTGCTTGCGAACGTTCGCTGGTTCGGGCTAGCAATTCAATCGGAAGGGGACGGCAATCGACAGGAATGCACCGCGCAAGTGCTCGGAAACGGGTCGATTCACCGGTAGTTGGTGAACTGCACCGCGAAGTCGTAGTCCTGCCCGCGCACCAAGGCCTGGATGGCCTGCAGGTCGTCGCGCTTCTTGGAGGAGACCCGGAGCTCGTCGCCCTGGATCTGGGCCTTGACGCCCTTGGGTCCCTCGTCGCGGATCAGCTTGGTGATCTTCCTGGCGTCCTCCGAACTGATGCCCTCCTTGAGGGCGATGCCGATCTTGCTCACCTGGCCGGACTGGCGTGGCTCGGAGGCGTCGAGGACCTTCAGGCTGACCTGGCGCTTGACCAGCTTCTGCTTGAACACGTCGAGGACGGCGCTGGCGCGGTCGTCGGCGGAGGCGCTGATCTCGATGGCCTGCTCGCCCTGCCACTCGATGGTGGCGCCGGTGCCCTTGAAGTCGAACCGCGTCGCGATCTCGCGCGCGGTCTGCCCCAGCGCGTTGTCCACCTCCTGGCGGTCGATCTTGCTCACGATGTCGAACGACGAGTCGGCCATCTGTCTCCCCTTGCGATTCGGGTGCGCGGTGCGCGCTGCGCTATTGTTTCGCCTCGTTGTCGACCGGCCAAGCCGGGTCGCATGACATCCCAGGCAGGTTGCCCGAGCGGCCAATGGGAGCGGACTGTAAATCCGTCGGCGTATGCCTTCGCAGGTTCGAATCCTGCACCTGCCACACCGGCCTCACCTGCGGAGACGTGGTGTGAGGCCGTCCTCGTCTCGTCGGGCGATTTCACGAGACGGGCCGGTTGTGTCACAAACGGGTCCACGGGACCCGCTCACTGGCCGGCCAGTTCGGCGGCCGGGTCGCCCAGGTGGCATCGCGCACATGCCGATGTGCGGATGCCGGAGGCCGTCAGGATCCCCCGCCTGGGGTGATTACAGGTGGTCGGGACTCTTGTTTGGTGAGGCTGGTCGCCCGTGAGAAGGGAGCGATATGTCTCAGTCCGGCACGGTCGTCATGATCAACGGGTTCGGGGTGCTCTTCGTGATCTTGAACTCGTTCGGGTTGGGCCTCAGGCTTCCGGTCGGCAAACTCCTGGGACAGGGCTTGGCCCATTGGAAGGTTGCTTTGTGGGCGCTGGTGATCAACTTCGTCATCATCCCGCTCGTCTTCATCGGCTACTTGCTGACGATCGCCTCGTCCATTCCGGGAGAGATCAAGGTCGGGTTCTGTGTCGCGGCCTTGTGCGCAGGTATGCCGTTCGCTCCTATCCTCGCCCGGCTGGCCAAGGCGGATGTCGGCACAGCCACCACGATGTTGGTCGTCTTGACGGTGGCGACGGTTATCGCTCTCCCGTTGGGGTTGCCCCTCGCCGTCGATGCGGTTGACGCGAACCTCAAGACCTCTGCCTGGGACGTTGCTTGGCCGCTGCTGCTCTTCTTGCTCTGCCCGCTGGTGCTTGGCTGCCTCTTCAGGCTGTGGTGGCCCGACCTGACGCCGCCAATGATGCGATGGTCTGTTCGGGTGGCCATTCTTTGTCTGCTGTTCAACCTCAACTTCACCCTGGTGGCCTACTGGGACCTGTTCGAGCAGGAATGGGGCACCGAGAGTTACATCGCGGCCCTGGCCGGTCCGTTCATCGGCCTCGGGTGCGGTTACCTTCTCGTTTCGGCACTTCGCGTCAAAGACGTGGGAATCCGGCATGCGGCTGAGGCGACGACCGCGGTGCGCAACATTGCCCCGATGCTCCTGATGATGATCTTTCCCTTCGGAGCCGACCCGCTGGTCACTGTGTCGATCACGATCCTCAACACCGTCGGCATCGTGTTCGTTCTGATATTCGTCCTGATGTGGAGGCGCGCTGCTTCACCACCGGACACGCTTGCATCAACCAGCCAGCCAGCAAGCGAAGGCCCGCCCCCGCGAGCTTCGACCTGACGACTGATCCACCGACTGCGTACGCCGGACATGATCGACGGAGCCCGCCCTGTCTCAGGGCGTCGGGACCGTTTGCCAATCGCCCCAGCCGGTGCCAGCCACTAGTCGGTGGGAGTCGGAGCCGTCGGCGTGAACGCTCCAGAGTGACGACGCACCCGTGGCGTCGGTTCTCGTGAACAGGATCTGGTCACCCTCGGGTGAGAACGTGAGGTATTTGAGTCCGTAGGCCCCGCCCATATCGGCCAGCGGCACCACGCTTCCACTCGCCACGTCGAGCACGGCGAGCTCGGTCGCAGGGCCCCTGTTTTCCGTCTGCTCTCCGGTCGTCTGCACGAAGGCGATGCGATCACCCGTGGGCGACCACACGAGCCCATGAGGCCCTAGTGGGAAGTCCTTGTCTAGAGCACCGGGGATCAGCACGCGAGCCTGGGAACCATCAGCAGCCGCAACGCCGAGCCCGTCCCGGGAGATGTAGGCGATCTCGGCTCGGTTGGGCGAGTACGTGGCCGTCAACTGCGATCGGGGGTCGTCCACAGAATGCTGCCTCGGCGTGGATCCGTCGACGGGGATCTCCGCGCCGCCGGGGACCAGAAGCGACGCGCCGTCGGGTGACCACACCGGGTCGACGTCGCCTGGCGCATGCCAGCCGGGCGGCATGGTGAGCAGCGCCTGGCGCGCCCCGTCGAGCCCGTAGATCTCGAAGCTTTGCATCCCCGTAGAAGTCGTCCCACACAGCGACCCGGGTGGAGTCGGGCGACCACGCAATATTCCACCCCTCGCCGGGGAACGATGCGATGCGGTGGCCCGCCGGGTCGCTGATGTTGACGGTCCGGTGGCCACACCCCGATCCGGCCTCACCACCGTCCCCCCTGTAGGCGAGGTACCGCCCGTCGGGGGACCAGATGGGTCCCTCTCCCCAATAGCCTCCACAGTTGCCGTGGTTGCTGGAGGTGCCGTCCGCGATCCGGAGCGAGTTGCTGCCGTCCGCGTCGGCCACGTAGATGTCTCCGTCGATCCCATACGCGAGACGGCCCAGGCTCCCAAGTGCCTGCACCGTGGGGACGGGCGCCACAGGGTCGGGATCCGCGGACTGACGTCGTTGGCTCGCCAGGCCCACCACCAGCGCCAAGGTCACGGCCACGGTCGCCGCCACCGCACCGATGGTGCGGCGGCGGTTGCGGGAGCGCCGAGCCCTGTGCAGGACTGCGTCAGCATCCAGGGCGCGGGTGGGTGGGTTCCTCCCTGCCTGATCGAAAAGGTCCTGCAGGTCCGCGGTCATGACCGGTCCTCCGTGACGGGGGCGAACGTTGGGGCGGGATCGAGAGGTGCCGTTCGCCTAACGCGGTCACCCGAAACCTCAAGATGGGCTCGCAGCGTCTCGCTGCCACGGGAGAGGCGGCTCTTCACAGTGCCTGCCGGAATGCCCATGACCTGGGCGATCTCCTCGATCGACAGGTCGTCGGTGAACCTCAGGACCAGGACGGCGCGTTGGCCCGGCGGGAGTGCGGCTAGCGCCACCATGAGAGGCCCGTCGCGTTCGTCCACCGCGGCGATGGCGCGCTCGCTGGTTGAGTCGACCGAGTCTGGGACCCCATCCACGGGCCGTTCCCGCCGCCACGGGCGGCGCCGGGCGTCGACGTGCTTGCCGACCAGCACTCGGTTGGCGTAGGCATCCACGTGTCCGCCGCGCACGATCCGCGACCATCGCGGGTACATCGCAACCAGCACGTCCTGCACCAAGTCGTCAGCCGCAGACCAGTCGCCGCACAGGAGAAACGCCTTTCGACGCAGCGCCGAGGCCCGAACGAGCATCCACTCGCGGAAACCAGCATCATCCGGGACGGGACCATCCCAGGCGGGCTTTGCGGGTTCGACCATGATCGTGTCCCATCCCCTGTCAGCCCTTGTCGGCCCTCACTTACCAATCGTGATGAGGGGGCAAGAACGTTCCATCGTCCCAGGAGCCAACGTCCAGGCCCAGCGGCAAACCCCTGGCCTCGAGTCTCCAGGACGCGCCGGAGTCGTCAAGGCTGGAAACCTTTGGTAACTCCCTCTGGCAAGCCACGCCGGTGCTGTTCCATGAGGCATCGGCCGACATGGGGACGGCCGAGGGGATCGGCTGACGGGGGGCTTCAGACGAACCGACTCGCCGACCAGCGAACGCCCTCTGCGCTCTGCCAGCGGAGGGCGTTCTGCTTTCCGTGGCCTGGAAGAGCGCGCACCGCGCTGAGTCACGCGAGCCGGAACGTCGCCCGGTACGCCGTCGGGGACACCCCCACGAGGCGGTGGAAGTGCCGACGCATGGTGGCGGCGGTGCCCATGCCGCAGCTGACCGCTATCTGCTCGACGGAGGCGTCGGTCCGCTCGAGGAGCTCCTGTGCGCGTCCGATGCGCTGCTGGTGCAACCACTGGAGCGGCCCGGCCTGGAGCTCGGCGTGCATCCGGCGCGCGAGCTGCCGGGTGCTGAGGCCGGCGTGCGCGGCGAGGTCCCGCACCGTGATCGGGTGGTCGAGGCGCGCGCGAGCCCACTCGAGCGTGGGTGCGAGCCCGTGCGGGTTGCGCGGCCCAGCCGGCGGCGCGATGAACTGCGCCTGCCCGCCGCTGCGGTGGGCCGGGACCACCAGCTGCCGCGCGATCGCGTTGGCGGCCGCGGCGCCGAGGTCACGGCGAACGAGGTGGAGGCACAGGTCGACCGCCGCCGTCTTGCCGGCCGAGGTGAGCACGTCGCCCTCGTCGACGTAGAGGACGTCGGGGCGCACGTCGACCTGCGGGTAGCGGCGGGCCAGGTCGTCGGCGTGCATCCAGTGGGTGGTTGCGACCCGGCCGTCCAGCAGGCCGGCCGCGGCCAGCACGAAGGCGCCGGTGCAGAGCGAGGCGATCCGGGCACCGCGCCCGTGGGCCGCGCGTAGCGCCTCGACGAGCGCCTGGTCCACGTTCGCATCGAGCTCGTCGGTCGAGGGCACCACGACCGAGTCGGCGTGGGTGATCTCGGCGTACGACGCGGTCGGCAGGTCCGGCAACCACGCGTGGGGTTCGCCGTCGGGGGTGGCGACCACGAGGTCGTACCAGTCGCTTCCGGGAGGGAGCTGCGAGCGGTTGGCTCCGAAGATCTCGGAGGCGATCGCGGTCTCGTAGAGCATCGCGGAGCCGTGCATGACGAGGGCGACGCGTGGCATGTCCGAAACTGTACGCACAGTGTCATTTCAGACGCTCGTCGCCGCCGGCCGGTACGCCGGACGATGGTCCCGTGAACCCAACCGAAACGGTCCTGGTCTACGGCGCAGCCGGTCACACCGGGCGCTTCGTCGTCGACGAGCTGCTGCGACGCGGGCTCACGCCTGTGCTGGCCGGCCGCAGCGCCGATCGCCTTGCCGCGGCCGCGGCGCGGCACGCCGCCCTCGACCACCGCGTCGTCGGCCTCGACGACCCCGACGAGCTGAGGCGGGCGGTCGCCGGCGCCGGCGCGGTGATCAACTGCGCCGGGCCGTTCCTCGACACCGCGGTCCCGCTCGCCCGCGCCGCGGTCGCGAACGGCGCCCACTACCTGGACGTCACCGCCGAGCAACCGGTCGTGCAGGAGCTCTACCGCGAGCTCGACGGTCCGGCCCGAGACGCCGGCGTCGCCGTCGTTCCCGCCATGGCCTTCTACGGCGGGCTCGCCGACCTGCTCGTCACCGCTGCGCTCGACAGGGAGTCGCGCGCCGACGAGGTCGAGATCGCGATCGGCCTGGACCGCTGGTGGCCGACCGCCGGCACCCGGATCACCGGCGCCCGCAACACCGCGACTCGCCTGGTGATCCGCGACGGCGCGCTGGCCGCGCTGGCCAGTCCCGCGCCGACCCGCACCTGGTCCTTCCCGGAGCCGCTCGGCGACCAGCCGGTCGTCCAGCTGCCCTTCTCCGAAGTCATCACGATCGCTCGCCACCTCGACGTCGGCGAGCTGCGCTCCTACCTCAACTCCCGCCCGCTCGACGACCTCCGCGACGCCGAGACCCCACCACCCACCGCGGTCGACGAGGGCGGACGCTCGGCGCAGCAGTTCGTGGTGGACGTCGTCGTACGCCGTGGTGCGGACACCCGACGCATCAGCGCCTCCGGCCGCGACATCTACGCCGTCACCGCACCGATCGTCGTCGAAGGCGTCGTCCGACTCCTCGACGGGCGTCACCGCGGTCCCGGCGCGCAGGCCCCGGGAGAGGCATTCGACGCCGACGACCTGCTCGCCGCGTTGGAGCGAAGGGTCGAAGGTTTCGTCGTGCGGCGAGCTGACCAAAGGCCGAACGCAGCGAATCACCTGCCACCACGTACCGTCAGTGCGTGAGACGCACGGGATGGCTGGCGGTGCTTGCACTGCTGGCCGCCCAGGCGGGCTGCGGCGGCGGCGACGATCCCGGCTGGTACGCCGGAGGCCGAGTCGACCTCGGCCAGCCCGACAGCGTCCGCAACCAGCACGGACGACGTGGAGCTGCTCTTCCGCGAGGCGATCAAGCCGCTGGTGGACCAGCCGGTGATCGACTTCCGCCACGACGTGTACTCCGGGCCGGCGCTCGCCATCGAGACCAAGGGCCGGGCGTTCCAGCAGGTGGGCTGGCAGTCGACGACCACCTCGCCGAAGGAGCTCGGCAGCTCAGAGGCGCCCCAGGGCGAGGACGTCAAGGGCTCGATGGACGTGCGTGCGGTCGACGCCGACCTCTACATGCAGCTGTCCACGTGGGAGAAGCCGCTGGCCGGCTGCTGGCTGCGCACCGGGCCGGGCCAGGTGCCGGGCGGCCAGCTCGCGATGACGCCGGGGGTGCCCGGCTTCGTCACCCTGCTGGGTGCGCTCCGGCCGGAGGTGGTGGTGCAACAGGAGGGCGACACGATCGTGATCGGCGCCGAGGTGCCGCTCCGGATCGGGTTCCAGCTCCTGACCACGGGGGTGCTCGGCCTCGTGCAGCTCGACGCCAGCCAGCTCGACGGCGCCTCGGTGCCCGTCGGCGTCAAGCTCACCGACGGCGTGCTCACCGAGGTCGAGCTCCAGGGCGCTGACCTGGTGAGCGCCGTACGCGCGGCCGGCGGGGACGTGCCGCCCGACGCGGAGATCACGCTGAGCCAGCTGCGGATCTCGGTGAGCTACAAGGCCGGTCCCCCCGACGCCCCACAGGTGACGGCACCCGCGGACGACCTGGTCATGACCAACGCCGACGTGAAGGCCAACACGGGCTGCTAGGCCCGCCTCAGAAGCGCTGCATCCCGGTCACGAGGGCCAGCACGATCAGCCACAGGCCACTGACGGTCAGCCCCGCGATCGTGATGAACCTGTCCAACGTGACTCCTGGTTGAGGGCCGAGTGCGCCCGCGCAGGGGCGACCTTACTTGAAGAACTGTTCAAGTCGTCAAGGGTTACGGGACACGGAGGTCCAGTGGTCTGCACGCGGCGCGGCAATGCGGAAGGCTGGGCCCGTGGCAATCCGTCCTTCGTCGCCGTTGTCGCGTCCAACGAAATAGCTGGAGCGAGCAGGAATGAACCGACGCCTGGTGCCGATCGCGGACTGGATCCGCTCCTATCAACGCGAGTGGCTTCGCCGCGATCTGATCGCTGGGGTGATCGTCACGGCGCTCATCGTCCCCAAGAACCTCGGCTATGCAGGGATCGCAGGAATCCCGCTCCAGAACGGTCTGTACGCCGCGGCCGCCGGGGCAGTCCTCTACGCGATCTTCGGCACCTGCCGCCAGATCTCCATGGGGCCCAGCTCGGGGCTGGCCGCGGTGGCAGCTGCTGCCGTCCTGGCCGCCGGGATCTCCGGCGAACAGGACGTGGCGACCTTCGTCGCAGGCATCACGCTGGTCTCCGGACTGCTGTTCGTGCTCCTCGCCGTGTTCCGGATGGGATGGATCGCCCAGTTCCTCTCGCGCGCAGTGGTGACCGGCTTCCTGTTCGGCGCGGCGATCGACGTCGTCATCGGTGAGCTCCCCAAGCTCACCGGCACCGACGTCAGCGGTGACAACTCGTTCCAGGAGCTGCGCTCGTGGTTCGGCAGCCTGGCCGAGACGAGTGGCTCGACGTTGGTGGTGGGCGCCGTCGCCCTGATCGTCGTGTTCGGGCTCAGAAGGATCGCGCCTCGGGTCCCCGGAGCTCTCGTCCTGGTCGTGGGTGGGCTGCTCGCCAGCTGGGTGCTGGACCTCGAAGGTCGAGGTGTCGCGGTGGTCGGCACGGTCCCGCGCGGACTCCCTGCCTTCGACGTTCCCGATCTCGGGCTGATGTGGGATCACGTCGTGGTGGTCGTCCTCGCAGGAGTGGCTGTGACCTTGATCGGGTTCTCGCAGACCGCCGGCGACGCCCGGGCGTTCGCCGCCAAGCACCGCTACCAGGTCGACATCAACCAGGAGTCGGTGGCGCAGGCCATGGCCAACACGGGTGCGGGGCTGCTGCAGGGCATGCCTGTCTCGACCAGCTTGTCGGCGAGCTCGCTCAACGACCGCTCTGGAGCGCGGACGGGGCTCGCCTCCCTCACCTCGGGCGTCATGGTGCTGCTGACCCTGCTCGTCCTCGCGCCCCTCTTCTCCGACCTGCCCAAGCCCGTGTTGGCCGCCCTGATCATCGAGGCGGTCGTGATGGGCATGATGGACCTGCCCGAGATGCGCCGACTCTGGCGGGTGCAGAGGTTCGACTTCTGGGTCGCGATCGCCGCCCTCGTCAGCACGCTGGCTTTCGGCGTACTGGCGGGCGTCGTGATCGGCATCGGCCTGTCGCTCCTGTGGCTGGTCCGGGTAGCCACCAACCCGGGGATCGCCGTTCTCGGACGGCAGCCCGGAACCCAGGTCTTCCGCGAGCTGGGCGAGCACCCGGGAGACGAGCAGGTTCCGGGCGTCGTGATCATCCGGCTCGACGGCGGGCTGTTCTTCGCCACCTCCGACACACTGGAGGACCGCCTTCGTCAGGTGATCCACACGACCCCGGATCTGACCGGGATCGTCCTGGACTGCGAGGGCATCAACTTCGTCGACTCGCAAGGTGCGGCCAAGCTGATGGAGATGGTCGAGCTCGCAGAGGAGTCCGGCATCACGTTGCGGCTGGCCCGGCTGAAGACGTCGGTGCGCCCGACGCTCGAGCGGGACGGCGTGTTCGCGCGCCTCGGCCCCGACCGCATCCACGGCAACGTCTTCCGGGCGGTGCAGGCTCAGCTCGCCGCAGACTCACGAGAGGACCTGCCGGACTGACGAAGCGCTGCTCAGTCGCTCGACGACACGCTCCGCCCGAAGCGCTCGTGCAGTACGCCGTGTCGGAGGCCGCGGTCGCTCACGGTGACCTCGTCGCAGCCGAGCTTGTCCATGATGGTCCGGACGATGCAGGCGCCCGCGAGGATCACCTCGGCGCGGGCCGGCTGCAGGCCGGGGATCACCCGCCGCCCAGCGGCGTCCCGGGCTCGGTACAGCTCGATCTGGCGGTCGATCTCGGCGCGGTCCAGGATCGTCCCCTGGACGACGTCCGGGTCGTAGGTTGTCAGGCCGTGGCTCACCGCTGCGAGGTTCGTGACGGCGCCGCCCATCGCCACGACAGCCTGCGGCGTGCTCTCGCCCGTCGAGGCGGCCGAGCTCCGTCGCGATCGCCGCCACGGCATCGGCGACGACATCGGCCGACACCGCCTCCGCCAGACCGAACTGCTCCGTGAACCGGACCGCGCCGACGTCGAGGCTGAACCTTTCGTCGACGACCGGACCGTGACCGAAGGTGAACTGCGAACTTCCGCCGCCGGTGTCGAAGACGACGATCGCACCGTCATCGAGCCCGACACCGGTCGCGACCGCGAGATGGGCGAGCCGGGCCTCGTCCTCTCCCGAGATCACGTCGAGCGACAGCCCCGACCGGGCTCGAAGGGTCTCGACGACCTCGACCTGGTTGCTCGAGATGCGCAGTCCCGCCGTCCCGACCACGGCGATGCCGCGGACATCGTGACTGCGGGCCTCGTCGGCCATCTCGCCGATCGCCTGCGCGGTGCGATCGAGCGGCACGGCGCCGATCTCGCCGGTGGCCTCGAGGCCTTCGCCCAGCCGGGTCACGACGGCCCGGTCGACCACGGTCCGCCAGTTGCCGTCGAGGTCGAGCTCCGCGAGGTGGAACTTCGTCGAGTTCGTTCCCGCGTCGATGACGGCATAGCGCTCCGGCACCCCATCGACGAGCATCCGGAGCCCCGTCCGGACGTCCTGGTTGACGTAGGCGCTGAGCCCGAGCGCATCGACCGCGGCCACGACGGCCGCGGGGTCCGTCGACTCGACGGCGATCGACCTCACCCGGCGCCCGTCATGCTCGAAAACGGTGCGCTCGGCCTGGCACCCGGCAACGGTGTAGCGGGAGCGCTGCTTGCGGACCCGCAGCAGGCGTGGCCCACCGGGACCATCGACCCCTGCGGCCGCCAGGACCGCCTCCAGGCTCATGCCTTCGGACGGCAGGTCTGGAAGAGGAAGGCGGAGTCCGTGGAACACCGTCCGCGCAGCCTCCTCATCGAGGGGGAACGGCGCCTTGAGGATCGGTTCCCAGCGTTGGAGGCCGTAGCCGTCTGTCTCGCGGAGGACCTTGATGTCCATCAGCCCGTCCCGGACCTTGACGTTGTCGCCGTCAGGCGTCAACAGGTAGAGCTCCTCGCTCTCCTCGACCGCCGGCTCCGTCGTCTCGAACACCGCATCTGCCGACGGGACGCTCCGGGCGAAGGTGCGCCACTCCCAGCGAGGGACGATCCCGCCCATGAGTTTCTGCCCTTCTCAGCCGGCGCTCCCTGCGGGCCGCGCGTCCGACCTAGGCTAGCGTCGCGCGGCGGGTCGCCTGGCGCCGCCGGAGCACGAACTTGATGGCCTCCTCGACCACCAGGAGGCTGGCCGCAAGCCCGATGCAGATGGCCCACTGGTTGCCCGTGAGGCCGCCGGTGCCGAAGATCCGCTGGAGGAGGTCGATGGTGGTGATGGCCACGATGGCGAGCAGGGAGACGCCATACCTGCGCAGCTGAGTGGCCGCGGGCACCGCGTCCCGGTCGAAGATGGTGTTGAGCTGGTCGCGCGACAGCAGGCCGGCCACCACGTGGAACAGGGACAGGGTGGTGAGCAGCATGGTGGCGGCGACGAGCGTGCCCCACTGGTCCTCCCCGATCTGGTAGGCCACGAGCGAGCCGACGGTCATGACGGCGCCCTGGATGCAGAGGCGGACCCAGTTCGCTCGCGAGAGGACGGGCGCGGCGACCGGGCGCGGTGGGCGGGACATCAGGCCCTTGGTCGGCTGGTCGAAGCCCAGCGCGATGGCGATCGGGATGTCGACGACCATGTTCAGCCACAGGATCTGCAACGGGTTGAGCGGCACTCCGCCGGCGATGTCGAAGATCCCGGCCACCAGGAAGATCGCGATGTAGGCCACCAGGGTCGACATCTGGAACCGCAGGTACTTCACGAGGTTGTCGTAGAGCGTGCGTCCGAAGGAGACCGCGTTGACGATGGTGGCGAAGTTGTCGTCGGTCAGGATCATCACCGCGGCCTCCTTCGAGACCTCGGTGCCGGTGATCCCCATCGCGACGCCGATGTCCGCAGCCTTCAGCGCGGGCGCGTCGTTCACGCCGTCGCCGGTCATGGCGACGACGTTGCCCTGCCGCTTCAGCAGCTGGACCAGCCGGATCTTGTCCTCGGGCGCGACCCGGGCGACCACGCCGATCTCGGACAGCTGCCCAAGCAGGTCGTCGTCGCTCATCGCGGCGAACTCGGTGCCAGTGACCGCGCGCCCCTCGATCCCCAGCTCACCGGCGATCGCGGCCGCGGTGCTGGCGTGGTCCCCGGTGATCATCCGGACCCGGATGCCGGCGTCGCGGCACTCGGCGATCGCCGCCTTGGCCTCCGGACGCGGCGGGTCCACGATGCCGACCATCGCCAGCAGCGTGAGATCGGTGACCAGCTCGATGAGGTCACCGTCGGGCCGGAAGTTGGCGGGGTCGAGGTCGCGCTGGGCGACCACCATCACCCGCTCGCCGGAGTTGGCCATGGCGTCGTTCGCCTCGAGCGCGAGGCCCCGGTTCTCGTCGGTGATCGGCAGCAGGGTGCCGTCGGGCTCGCGGTAGCTGCCGCCACGGGAGACCAACACGTCAGGAGCGCCCTTGACGTAGCACCGGACGACAGGACGGCCCTGGCCGTCGGTCATCTCGTGGAAGGTGGCCATGAACTTGTACTCGGAGTCGAACGGCACCTCTGCGATCCGAGGGAACGCCCGCCGGGTCTCGTCGATGTCCAGGCCGCCCTTCGCCGCCAGGACGATCAGCGCGCCCTCGGTCGGGTCCCCGATCAGGCTCTCGCCGTCCAGTACGGCGTCGGCGCACAGCAGCATCGGCAGCAGGTATGGATCCAGGTCGATGTGGCTGCCGCCGACGTGCTTGATCTCCCCGGTGGTTCCGTAGCCCTCACCCGACACCGTGAACCGGTGTTGTCCCGGGATCGCCAGCTCCCGGGCCGTCATCTTGTTCAGGGTGAGCGTGCCGGTCTTGTCCGAGCAGATCACGGAGGTCGAGCCGAGCGTCTCGACGGCCGGGAGGCGCTTCACGATCGCGTGCCGGCGGGCGATCTCGCGGGTGCCCATGGAGAGCAGCGCCGTCACGACCGCCGGCAGACCGGTCGGGATCGCGGCGACCGCGAGCGCGACACCGGTGATGAACAGGGTGTCGAAGGACTCGCCGCGCACCAGGCCGAGCACGACGACGAACACCAGGGCGACGCCGGCGATGAAGGCGATGATCTTCGACAGCCCGTCGAGCTGCTTCTGCAGCGGTGTCTTGTCGGTGTCGGTGTTCGCGAGCAGGTCAGCGATGTGCCCGATCTCGGTGTCCATGCCGGTGCCGGTGACGATGATCTCGCCGCGGCCACGGGTGACCGAGGTGTTCATGTAGGCCATGCACGTCCGGTCCCCGAGCGGCACGTCGGCACCGGGCACCGGCTCGATCGACTTGCCGACCGGGAGGCTCTCGCCGGTGAGTGCGGCCTCCTCGATCTCCAGCGTCGCCGCCACGCAGATCCGGCCGTCGGCGGGAATCCGGTTGCCGGCCTCGACGAGGACGATGTCGCCCGGCACCAGCTGCTCGGCGTCGATCTCGATCGCCTGGCCGTCCCTCCGCACCCGGGCGATGGTCTTCATCATCTGGGCGAGCGCCTTCACGCTCTCCTCGGCCTTCGACTCCTGGCGGAGCCCGATCACGGCGTTGAAGAGGGTCAGCCCGGCCAGCACCACCGACGTGCCGACATCGCCGGTGACGAGCAGGTTCACGGTCGCCGCGACCAGCAGAACGATCTGCATGAAGTCCCGGTACTGCCGGAGGAACGCCTGGAAGCCGGACTCCTTCTTGCCGGCGGCCAGCTTGTTGGGACCATTGCTCTGCAACCGACTGGCGGCCTCCGCCGCACTCAGCCCCTGGGCGACGTCGACGCCGAGCGTCTCGGCGACCTCGGCCGCCTCGACTCCCGCAACCGAGTCACCCGAACGGACGTCCGACTGTGTCGTCATAGGGTCCCTCGCTGCAGTTCCGACGATGTCTGCGTGCGCGCACGAGACGTTCGCGAGATGGTCGTCATGGCAACCTCCTCAGCGATTCGAGGATGACCGCCACGCGGGTGGGCCGGACCACCCGAGTGCGGGTGGGGATCACCGTAACGGATGACGACATCGCCCGGGCGTCCGGAGACGATCGTGGCCCTGCGACTTCACCTACCCGCTCGCCAGTGCGTCGAACGGGCGGTGGAGTCACGGGGCCAAGTCGTAGGTGACCCACGGCTGGGCGGTCGCCACCCGGTCGTAGAGGCGCCGGGCGACGTGGTTGTCGGCACCGGTGATCCAGGTGACGACACCCCAGTCACGCGACCGCGCCAGGTCCCGCAGGTGCGACAGCAGTGCGTCGCCGGCCCCGCTGCCGCGCCGGTCGGGGTCGACGAACAGGTCGTCGAGGAACCCGCCCCAGTCGCCCTCGAGCGGCCGCGCGAACGACGCGGACGTGCGCGAGGCCGACCACGTCGCCGTCGAGCTCGGCCACGAAGCACTCGAGCTCGTCGAGCTCGGTGATCCGGCGCCAGAGGTGGTCGAGATCCGGGGCGGGCACCTCGTAGAACGCGGCGTACCCGCGGTAGAGCTCGGCCCACCGCTCCCGGTCCGGCTCCGCCACGGGGCGTACGACGAGTGCCACGTCGCTCAGAGCACCTGCGAGCCGTACATCTCGCCGAGCGGGTCGGCGATCAGCTCGATCCGGGCACCGTCCGGGTCCTGGAAGTACATCGAGACCTCGCTGTGCACCTCGAACTGGACGCCGGCGTCGGTGAGCCGGCCACGCAGCTCCTCCCAGCGCGACGGCTCCACCGAGATCGCCATGTGGTGCAGCCCGCCGAGCACCTCGGCGTACGGACCGACGTCGAGGCCGGGGAAGTCGAAGAACGCGAGCAGGTTGCCGTTGCCGATGTCGAAGAAGAAGTGCGAGGAGCCGGCGTAGTCGCGGTTCTCGATCAGCTCGGTCAGGGGGAAGCCGAGCACGTCCTGGTAGAAGCGAACCGTCCGCTCCACGTCGCTGCTGATCAGCGCGGTGTGGTGCAGACCGCGCGCGGTGGACGCCGCTCGCTCGCCGGGCGGCTTGAGGTGCGTCGTCCGGATCCGGTCCCGCTCTGCCTCGATGCTCGCCTCGCTCATGCGCCAAGTGTGGCGCACCCACGCCTTAGAGGTCGGTCAGCGGATCCCGAGGCTCGTGCGACTCGGTCGGATTGTTGAAGTCCGAGTCCTTGCGGCTGATGATCTCGCGGCGCTCCTCGGGGGAGAGGGCATCCAGGGCTTCGCGCATCGCGGCCGGCTGGCCGCTCACCTCGGGCGCCTCGGGGATGGGGATCACCGTGTGCACGATCCGGTCGTCGTAGACGTGCACCGTGTTGAACGCCTGGTGGCCGTCGACGCCGGAGATCAGCCGGTCCGCGGGGGCCGGGTCGGTGGTGTAGCAGGACGCCGAGGCGATCGAGACCGGGATGCCCGCGAACGTCGAGTGCGACGTGTAGTGGAAGTGCCCGCCGAGGATCTGCCGCACGTCGCTGCCCTCGACCACCTCGGCCAGCCGGTCCTGGTCGAGCAGCTCGATGATCGCGGCCGGCTCCAGGGTCGGCACCGGGATCGGCGCATGGTGCATCGCCAGGATGGTGCCGTGCTCGGCGGGCGTGCTCAGGACGTCGCGGAGCCAGTCGAGCTGCTCGGGCAGCAGCGCGCCGTGGTGGTACTCGGGCACGCTCGTGTCGAGCGCGACGATCCGCAGCCCGCCCACGTCGTACACCCGGTCCTGCGGCCCGTCGTCGTCGGAGCCGAAGAGCCCCTTCGCGTACGGCGCGCGCTCGTCGTGGTTGCCGATGACCCAGACCACCTGGGCGCCCAGGTCCGCCGCCACCGGCTCGACGAGCTCTCTGAGCCGCGCGTACGCGTCCGGCTCCGCCTTGTCCGCGAGGTCGCCGGTGAACACCAGCGCCTGCGGCACCGGGTCGAGCCGGCCGAGCCGATCGAGGGCGAGCTGCAGCCCGGTCTCGGGCACGACGACGCCGTACTGCTTGACGCCGTGGGCGAGCAGGTGGACGTCGCTGAGGTGGGCGACCGTGAACCGGGGGCTGGGGTAGTGGCCGTACTGCACGGGCAGACGCTAGCGCGTCGTCCTCCAGCCGAAGTCACCGTTCTCGCGTCAGCCGGAACACCGGGATCACGCGGTCGGTGCGCTCCTCGTACTTCGCGTAGTTCGGCCAGACGTCGAGCATCGTCCGCCAGGCCGCGACGCGGTCCTCGCCGGTCAGTTCGGTGGCTGTGACCGCGAACGTCTCCTTGCCGTACTGGACCTGGGCCCGGCCCTCGGCGGCGCGCAGGTTGCCGACCCACATGAGGCGTCTTGGGACCGCCGAAGTAGGAGCCTGCGATGAGCCAGGTGCCCCCGTCGGGGACGCACATGAGCGGGGAGGTGCGCTCGATCCCGGACTTGCGGCCCCGGACGGTCAGGTAGATGCCGGGCAGCCCGGCCAGGTCGAGCACCGTGATCCGGCCGCGGGTGACCTTGTGCAGGGACTTGTCGAACCAGACGATCTGCGGGAGCAGCTTGGGCATCCACGGGATCGCGCCGATACGGATCGCCACCGGCGTCATCAGGCCCATGCTCGGAGCCTAGTGAGACCGGTTCGCGACGTCGGCTGACGCCGCCCTCACGCGGCGTCGATCACCGCCATCGTGCAGCGCGAGATGCAGACGAGCTTGTCGTGGTCGTCGACGATCCGGACCTCCCACACCTGGCTGCGGCGGCCGAGGGAGACCGGCCGGGCCGTGCCGGTCACCCAGCCGGACATGACCGGTCGCAGGTGGTTGGCGTTGATCTCCATGCCGACGGCCGCCTTGCCGGGGGCGACCACGAACGTGGCCGCGCAGCTGACCAGGCTCTCGGCGAGCAGCACCGAGGCGCCGCCGTGCAGGATGCCGAACGGCTGGCGGGTCCGGCCGTCGACCGGCATCCGCCCGACCAGGTGGTCCGCGCCGAGCTCGGTGAACTCGATGCCGAGGTGGCCGATCGCGGAGTCCGCGCTCATCTGGTTGGCCAGCCCGAGGTCGGGCCGGCCGTGCCAGATGGCAGCGGTCGTGGGCGGTGCGGGTGCGGTGGCTTCGAGGTCGACCTCAGCGGTTCGGGGCATGCCGTCCATGGTTCCCGCCGGACGACACCGAGTCAGCCGTGGAACTACCTCACTTGGGTCAGGGCAGGTCGAAGACGAAGAACGCGCCGGCGTCGTCGTGCTCGATGCGGGCCGAGCCTGACCAGTCGGCGAAGTCGTCGGTGCCCGACCCCGGGACCACGTGGCCGAACCAGATCTCCGGTGACGACTCCAGCCCGCCGTGGTGGACGGTCACGCTGCCCGAGCGACCGTCGTCGGTGGTGGCCGTGATCCGCTCGGCGGCGAAGTAGGAGCGCTGCCCCTCGGTCTCGCCGGACGAGACGAACAGTGCGACCGACGTCCCCGTCAGTCCCTCGGTGAACTCCTTGCGCATCTCGACGGCACCCATCCAGCCACCCTCGAGGCCGTCGATGGTGCGCTCGTCCCAGCCGTTGACGGTGAAGCGTGCGATCAGGACCATGCCCGCGAGCCTAGGGCGACCCGCCCTCAGCCGCCGCGGCGGCGGCCTCGACCCGCCCGGCCACCTCGCCGAGCGTGATCCGGCCACCGTCGGTGCCCGGCGCGGAGTAGCGGATGACGACCTCGTCGCCGTCCTCGAGGAAGGTGTGGCTGGTCCCGTCGGCGGTGGCGAACGGCTCCTTGCCGCCCCAGGACAGCTCGAGGAAGGAGCCGCGCTGGTCGGGCTCCGGGCCGCTGATCGTCCCCGACGCGAACAGGTCACCCGTGCGCAGCGAGGCGCCGTTGACGGTCATGTGGGCCAGCATCTGGGCGGGCGACCAGTACATGCTGCGGTACGGCGGCCGGCTCACGACCTCGCCGTTCAGCGCGACCTCGACGTCGATGTCGAGGCCGCGGGTCGCGCCCGGCCCGAGGTAGGGGAGTGGCTCCGGCTCCTGGCCGGGCAGGTCGACCCAGGCCGCGTCGAGTGCCGCCAGTGGCGTGACCCACGGCGAGATCGACGTGGCGAACGACTTGCCGAGGAACGGGCCGAGCGGGACGTACTCCCAGGCCTGGATGTCGCGCGCCGACCAGTCGTTGAGCCCGGTGACGCCGAAGACGTGGTCGGCGAGGCCGGCGAACGGCACCGGCGCACCCTGCTCGGACGGCGCCCCCACGACGAAGCCGAGCTCGGCCTCGATGTCGAGCCGCCGCGACGGGCCGAACGTAGGAGCGCTCTCGTCGGGCGCCTTCCTCTGCCCGGAGGGTCGAGTGACCGGCGTACCGGAGACCACGACCGTGCCGGCCCGGCCGTGGTAGCCGATCGGGAGGTGCCGCCAGTTGGGGGTGAGCGGCTCGGAGTCGGGTCGGAACATCCTGCCGACGTTGGTCGCGTGGTCGAGCGAGGCGTAGAAGTCGACGTAGTCCCCGACCTCGAAGGGCAGGTGCAGCGTCACCTCCTCGAGAGGCAGTGGCTCGCAGCCGCCCTCGATGAGGGCACGCACCTCCTCGCGGGTCTGCCGCCACACCTCCGGGCCGAGCGCCATGAGGGGGTTGAGCGCCGCCTCGGCGAACTCCACCCGCCCGGTCTCGCCGTGCAGGTCGACGACCCAGGCACCCTCCTCGTCGTCGTACCGCACGCCGACGCGGCGCGGACCGCCCGCGACCGAGAAGACGCCGTAGGGCAGGTGGTCGAGCCCGAACCCGTTCATGCGATCAGCCCCAGCCCGCGCAGGTCCGCCCACGGCTCGGCGACGGAGCAGGACCCGAACGACGTGAACCACCGTCGTGCGCCGGCGAGGTCGAGCTCCTGGGCGGCGGCCACCAGCTCGTTCCCGTCGCGCTGCTCCAGCACCACGACCGCGTCGTCCACGGTGGCGCCGTCGAAGAGCATCCGGGTCGCGACCAGCACGTTGAGGAACCCGTGGTGCTCGAAGCCGTCCGTGCCGGTGTGGCGTACGGCGTTGTGCAGCCCGGCCGTGCACTTGAACGGCGTCTCGCGGTCGAGCGCGGCGTCGACCCAGCGGGCGAGAGCGTGGGCGGCCGGGAACGCCGCGGCCTCCAGCCCGCCGGTGCGGAACTTGAGTCGCAGCTCGGCCGCCGCCACCTCGTCGGCGGCCGCGAACCAGGAGGACGTGTTGCCCACGTGCGGGAGCTCGACGTACACCGGGCACTCCGTCTCGACGTCGCGCAGCGCGGCCACCACCCGCCGCACGTTGCCGGCCGGGTCGTCGAGGTCGCGCACCGCGATCTCGAGGCCGGCCAGGTTCAGGCCGAGCTTGGCGCAGAGCCCGACCGGGCCCGCCAGCTGGCCGGCTCCGCCGGTGACCACCACCGACAGCGGGCCGCCGAAGCCGCGCACGAGCGGCAGGTCGGTGTCCCTGAGGACGAAGGTGCCGACCAGCTCGGCTCCCTCCTCGGCCGAGCGCGCGGCGTACGCCGCCGTCGCCTCGTGAAGGGGAGCATCACCGGGCGGGAAGATCGCGGCGTCGTCGACCAACGCGCGCCAAGCATCGTCGAGTGGCACCCGACTAACGTACGAGACATGGCGCACTACCGAGCAGTGGGTGACGTCCCGCCGAAGCGACACACCCAGCACCGCGACCCCGACGGCCAGCTCTACCGCGAGGAGCTGATGGGCGAGGAGGGGTTCTCCTCCGACTCCTCGCTGCTCTACCACCGGGGCGTGCCGTCGGCGATCGTCGGCAGCGAGATCTGGGAGCTGGCCGACCAGACCCGGACCCCCAACCACCCGCTCAAGCCGCGCCATCTCAAGCTGCACGAGCTCGCGACGGACAAGGACCCGGTCACCGGCCGCCGGCTGGTCCTCGGCAACAACGACGTCCGGATCGGCTACGTCGTCACGGGCGTCGACCCCTCGCCGTACTACCGCAACGCCATCGGTGACGAGTGCGTCTACGTCGAGGCCGGCTCCGGCACCGTCGAGACCGTCCTCGGCGTGCTGAGCTACCGCACCGGCGACTACGTGATCGTGCCGCGGGCGACCACGCACCGGTGGGTCCCGTCGGAGCCGAGCCAGCTCTACGCGATCGAGGCGAACAGCCACGTCGCGCCGCCGAAGCGCTACCTGTCCCGCTACGGGCAGCTCCTCGAGCACGCGCCGTACTGCGAGCGCGACCTGCACGGGCCGGGTGAGCCGTTCCTGGCCGAAGGCGAGGACGTCGAGGTGCTGGTCAAGCACCGCACGTCCGCGGGGATCGTCGGCACCCGGATGACCTACGCGACGCACCCGTTCGACGTGGTCGGCTGGGACGGCTGCCTCTACCCCTACACCTTCAACATCGACGACTACATGCCGATCACCGGCAAGATCCACCAGCCGCCGCCGGTGCACCAGGTCTGGGAGGGCCACAACTTCGTGGTCTGCAACTTCCTGCCGCGCAAGGTCGACTACCACGAGCTCGCGATCCCGGTGCCCTACTACCACTCGAACGTCGACAGCGACGAGGTCATGTTCTACGTCGGCGGTGACTACGAGGCGCGCAAGGGCTCGGGCATCGGGCTCGGCTCGATCTCGCTGCACCCGGGCGGCTACGCGCACGGCCCCCAGCCGTCCGCGATCGAGGCCTCGCTCGGGATCGACTACTTCGAGGAGTCCGCGGTCATGGTCGACACCTTCGCCCCGCTCGACCTGGGCGAGGGCGGGCTCGCGGTCGAGGACCCGGCGTACGCCTGGACCTGGGCCGGCCGCGGTCCCGACGGTGGCGACAGCCCCGCGGTCTTCTCGAACAGCTGAAATGACGTTGACCCGGCGCAAACTTTGCGCCGGGTCAACGTCGTGAAGCGTCGGTCAGTGACGGGTCAGGTGCTCTTCACGACCTGGGTGCCACCGGCGAACTTGTCGAACCAGTGCTGGCGCCTCGGGTCGCTGTTGATGCCGACCACGATGAGGATGAGTGCGGCGATCGCAGCGATCGGGTAGAGGAACCAGCCGATCACAGGCACGATCGCGATCAAGGGGAAGACGTAGTAGATGTTGCGGCGGATCGCCTGCTCCATCGTCGGGTTGCTCTGGCCGTCGGGTCCGAAGGTGCGCAGCTTCAGCACCATCTTGCCGAGGGTCTGGCCGCGGCTCGACTCCATGTAGGCGAAGTAGCCCAGGCCGATGATCGTGTTGATGATCCCGCTGATCAGGTAGTACAGGAAGATCTCGCCGGTCGAGTGGAAGCCCGAGTAGACGATCGAGCCGACCACCGCGCTGATGATGCCGAAGGCGACGGCGAGGATGACGTTGTCGAGCAGACGGGCCAGGAAGCGGTCCAGCAGGTTGCCGGGCTGGCCGGGGCCGTACGGCTGGGTCGGGATGCCTGGAGCGGGGGCCGCGGCACCGGCCGGAGGTGGCGGGGGCGGCGGGACCGTGCCCGGGTTGGTGGGCGGAGGCGGGGCGGCCGCCTCGGGTGCCGGCGGCGGGGGCGTCGGTTCGCCGGGAGGCGGCGTCGACCCTGCGGGAGGCTCGGTGCTGCTCATGCAGTGCTCCTTCGTGGGTACTGAAGTAGGCGACGTGGCGTTGGACGGCCACCGGGGGTACGCCGTTCCACGTTGCGATCGCGCCGAACATAGTCCTTCCTCCGGGCACATGACAGGACCTGGGCGGGCCATTCGGACGGGACCCGCCGGGGCTCGGGTGCCCCGGTAGGTATCACGAGCGAGGATGGCCTCATGAGCCGCAAGCCCCCGAGCCGCGACATCGACGAGAACCAGCTCAACGTCCGTCACGCCAAGGACCACGCGGCCGGTCCCACCGCGGTGGCGGTGGCCATGAAGCGCGCGATCGAGCAGATGGGGCTGCGCCGCGCTACGAAGACCCTGCTCAAGCTCAACCAGGTGGACGGCTTCGACTGCCAGGGCTGCGCGTGGCCGGATCCGTCACCCGACCACCGGCACACCGCGGAGTTCTGCGAGAACGGCGCCAAGGCGGTCACCGAGGAGGCCACCCGGCGCCACATCGGCCGCGAGTTCTTCGCCGCGCACCCGATCGTCGAGCTGGACGACAAGACCGACTACTGGCTGGGCCAGCAGGGCCGCATCATCGAGCCGATGGTGCTGCGCCCCGGCGCCAGCCACTACGAGCCGATCTCGTGGGAGGACGCGTTCGAGCTGGTCGGCGAGCAGCTGCGTGGGCTGGGCAGCCCGGACGAGGCGGTCTTCTACACCTCCGGCAAGACCTCCAACGAGGCGGCGTTCGTCTACCAGCTGTTCGCGCGCGCGCTCGGCACCAACAACCTGCCGGACTGCTCGAACATGTGCCACGAGTCCACCTCGGTGGCGCTCGCCGAGGTGATCGGGATCGGCAAGGGCTCGGTCACCCTCGAGGACATCCACACCGCCGAGCTGATCGTGATCGCCGGCCAGAACCCGGGCACCAACCACCCGCGGATGCTCTCCGCGCTCGAGATCGCCAAGAAGAACGGCGCCAAGATCGTCTCGATCAACCCGCTCCGTGAGGCGGGGCTGGGCCGGTTCAAGAACCCGCAGACGCCACGCGGCGTGGTCGGCCGCGGCACGGCGCTGGCCGACCTGCACCTGCCGGTCCGGGTCAACGGCGACCTGGCGCTGTTCCAGGCCATCGGCGCGCTGCTGCTCGAGTGGGACGCCGTCGCCCGCGACTTCGTCGAGCAGTTCACCAGCGGCTTCGAGGAGTACGCCGCGCACGTGAAGGACCTCGACTGGGACCAGGTGGTCGCCGCGACCGGGCTGACCCGGGAGCAGATCGAGGAGTGCGCCGCGATGTTCCGCGACTCCTCGCGCACCGTGACCTGCTGGGCGATGGGACTGACCCAGCACCGCAACTCCGTGGCCACCATCAAGGAGATCGCCAACGTCGCGTTCCTCCAGGGCAACATCGGCAAGCCGGGCGCCGGGCTCTGCCCGGTCCGCGGCCACTCCAACGTGCAGGGCGACCGGACCATGGGCATCTGGGAGCGGCCCAAGCCGGCGTTCCTCGACGCGCTGCGCGACGAGTTCCACTTCGAGCCGCCGCGTGAGCACGGCTTCGACACGGTCGAGGCGGTCAAGGCGCTGGCCGACGGCCGGGCCCGGGTGTTCTTCGCGATGGGTGGCAACTTCGTCTCCGCGGTCTCCGACACCGACGTCACCGAGCAGGCGATGCGCAACGCCGAGCTCACCGTGCACGTCTCGACCAAGCTGAACCGCTCCCACGTCGTACACGGCCGCACCGCGCTGATCCTCCCGGCGCTCGGCCGCAGCGAGAAGGACCTCACCGGCGGCCGCGAGCAGCGGGTCACCGTCGAGGACTCGATGTCGGCGGTGCACGCGTCGAAGGGTCCGCTCGACCCCGCCTCCGACCAGCTCCGCTCCGAGGTCGACATCGTCTGCTCGCTGGCGCTGGCGACGCTCGGCGGCGAGCACGGCATCCCGTGGGGCGTCTTCCGCTCCGACTACGCGACCATCCGGCAGCGGATCGCGCGGGTGGTGCCCGGCTGCGCGTCGTACGACGAGAAGGTCGAGCAGCCCGGCGGCTTCACCCTGCCGCACCCGCCGCGCGACAGCCGCGAGTTCCCGACCGAGAACGGGAAGGCGATCTTCTCGGCCAGCCCGCTCGAGGTGCTCGAGGTGCCGGAGGGGCACCTGCTGCTGCAGACGCTGCGGTCGCACGACCAGTTCAACACCACCATCTACGGCCTCGACGACCGCTACCGCGGGATCAAGAACGGCCGGCGCGTGGTCTTCGTGCACCCCGACGACATCGAGTACCTCGGCTGGAAGGACGGCGACCACGTCGACCTGGTCAGCGTGTGGCACGACGGCTCCGAACGGTGCGCCACCGAGTTCCGGATCGTGTCCTACGACCAGCCGCGGGGCTGCGCCGCGGCGTACTACCCGGAGACGAACCCGCTGGTCCCGCTCGACTCCAAGGCCGAGGGCAGCAACACCCCGACCTCGAAGTCGGTGATCATCCGGCTCGAGAAGCCGGCCGGCCGGCGTACCGGCGTGATCACCAGCGGCGACGGCCACGAGGTCGGCCACAAGCGGGCGACGGACCCGATCCACCAGAGCTGACTGTCGCTGGGATCCCCGGCTGACCGGGGATGCCCAGGGTTGTCGGGTGTTGCAATGCCCGACAACCCTCAGGACACGCCGACAAGTACGCCGGACAGCGCGCGGTGCGGGCGTGGGCCGGCGTGGCACAATGGAGGGGTGAGCA
This sequence comes from uncultured Actinomycetota bacterium, assembly GCA_963734355.1. Lineage (GTDB taxonomy): Bacteria > Actinomycetota > Actinomycetes > Propionibacteriales > Nocardioidaceae > Nocardioides. The sequence continues at coordinate 90,973 of CAVTHU010000051.1, read as the reverse complement.
ACCTCGAGGACAAACCCGACGAGCTCGTCTGCGCTCAGTCATCCGGGGGCACCCGCGGGATCGAGGTGATGACGCCGCGCGAGGTCCCGCTCGGCGGGCCGCGCGCCATGACCGTCCGCCGCACCCTGCCGCAGCGGGAGCGGTCGCTGATCGGCGCGTGGTGCTTCCTCGACCACTACGGCCCCGACCAGGTCGCCGACTCGGGGGGCATGAGTGTCGCGCCGCACCCGCACACGGGGCTGCAGACGGTGTCCTGGCTGTTCACCGGTGAGATCGAGCACCGCGACAGCGCCGGCCACCACGCGATGGTCCGGCCGGGCGAGCTGAACCTGATGACCGCCGGTCACGGCATCAGCCACTCCGAGGTCTCGACGCCCGGGACCACGGTGCTGCACGGCGCCCAGCTGTGGGTCGCCCTGCCGTCGTCGGCCCGCGACGGCGCCCCGACGTTCGAGCACTACGCTCCCGCCGCGGTGAGTGGCGAGGGCTGGGAGGCCCGGGTCTTCCTCGGGTCGCTGCTCGGCGACACCTCGCCGGTCGCGACCGCCACGCCGTTGCTCGGCGCCGAGCTGCTGCTCGCCGCCGGCACCGAGCTGCACATCGACGTCGACCCGACGTTCGAGCACGGCGTCCTGGTCGACACCGGCGTCGTCTCAGTCGGCGACGTCGAGACCAAGCAGCACGAGCTCGCCTACCTGCCACCCGGCTCGCAGCGGCTGACCCTCGAGGCCGTGACGGATGCCCGGGTCCTGCTGCTCGGCGGCCCGCCGTTCGGCGAGGCGATCGTGATGTGGTGGAACTTCGTCGGCCGCAGCCACGAGGAGGTCGTCGCCTTCCGTGAGGCGTGGATGGCCCAGCTCGCGGACGGCTACGCCGACGGCCGGTTCGGCATCCCCACGGGTGACGACCAGCCGCCGATCCCGGCGCCACCGCTCCCCAACGCGCGGCTCAAGGAACGTCGCTGAGCCCTGTCGGTGGCGTAGGTCAGGATGTTCGACATGGGTCCGGTGGTGGGTGAGGACGGCGTTGCGCGCTGCCCCTGGGGCGGCGGCCCGGGCGTGATGCGCGACTACCACGACTCCGAGTGGGGCAACCGCGTGCACGGCGAGGCTGCCTACCTCGAGCGGCTCACCCTCGAGGCGTTCCAGTCCGGCCTGTCGTGGTCGACGATCCTCAACAAGCGCGAGGCCTTCCGCGAGGTCTTCCACGGCTTCGACCCCGACGCGATCGCGGCGTTCGGCGAGGACGACGAGGCCCGGTTGATGGCCGATGCGCGGATCGTCCGCAACCGCGCCAAGATCTCGGCCGCGATCGTCAACGCGCGGGCCACGGTCGCGCTGCGCGAGGCGGAGGGGCTCGAGGCCCTGGTGCTGTCGTTCGCCCCCGAGGACCCGCCGGCGCCGAGCTCCACCGAGGAGATGCAGACGACCTCACCCGAGTCGAAGGCCCTCTCCAAGGAGCTGAAGAAGCGCGGCTTCGCCTTCGTCGGCCCGACCACGATGTTCGCGCTGATGGAGGCGATCGGGGTCTTCGACCCGCACCTGGTCGGCTGCTTCCGGCGCGGTCAGGCCTCCTGACCGACCCGCCCGCGCGCCCACCGCAGCCCGGGCACGACCGACGGGACCCGTGCGGCGTACTCGTCGTACGCCCTGCCGAACGTACGGCGTAGGTCCCGCTCCTCGAAGGCGACCCCCACCGCGATGTAGCCCGTGGCGGCGAGCGCGAACAGCAGGTGCGAGGCGCCCATCGACGGCGTGGCCCAGAAGGCCAGCAGCAGCCCCGACATCAGCGGGTGCCGTACGACCGCGTACATGCCGCCCGTCTGCAGCCCGTCGACGGGCTCGGGAGGCCGCCCCCACCCGGCCTGGCGCAGCCCCATCAGCTCGGGTTGGTCGACGGCGTACGTCGCCGCCAGTGCGAGCGCCCAGCCGGCCGCGAAGAGTGACCACAGGACCGCGGCGGCCGCGCCGTCCACGTGCCAGACCCGTCCCCCGAACGGCTCCCACAGCAGGAAGAGCAGCGCCAGGCAGACGTTGGTGGCCAGCACGTACGTCGTCCGCTCGAGCGGCGCGGGGACCCAGCTCCGCAGCCACTCCTTCACCGACCTCCGCGCCATCACCGAGTGCTGGGCGGCGAACAGGAGCAGGAGGGCCAGGTCGGTCGCGACGGCCTGGGCGGTGGCCACCCGGGGCGCCGAGTCGACGCTGCGGGGGAGGAACGCGTCGGCCAGGAAGGCCACCGCCCAGAGCATGACGACGTTGAAGCCCGCCCAGCCGAGGGCGGAGACGAGCAGGTGGGAGCGTCGCTGGGGCATCCGTCGATGGTCGGTCCGCGGACCGACGGTGGCGCAGCCGTGGAACTACCCCACTTGCGGCCCGGACGCGACGTACCAGGCGGCGAGCTGCGCCCGTGACCGGAAGCCGAGCCGGAGCCGGATCCGCTCCAGGTGCGACTCGGCCGAGCGCTCGGTGATGTGCAGCCGCTCGGCGATCTCTCGGTTGGTCAGCCCCTCGGCCACCAGCGCCGCCACCTCGTTCTGCCGAGGGGTCAGCCCCGTCGACGGCTCCGAGCGGAGCCGCGGCAGCCCCAGGAACCGGCGCACCGGCTGCACGACCGAGTCCACGTCACCGAAGGCCGGCAGGTGCGAGCGGCCCTCCAGCTCCAGCAGCTCCGCACCGGGGATCGCCGCGGCCAGGGCGCGTCCCTGCGCGATGGGCGCGGCCCGGTCCTCGCGACGGTGCAGGACCAGGGTCGGTGCCCGCACCTTCCCGAGCGCGGGGTGTACGTCGAGCTCGAGGGCCAGCCGCAGCAGCGCCACCGCCGTCTCGGCACTGGAGGCCGCGCGCTGGTACGCCGCGATCGCCCGGCGGGTGCCCTGGTCCGCGTCGGGGGCGTACAGCTCGGTGAGCAGGTCCGACCCCAGCCCCCAGTGGGTGCCGACGATGCCGAGCACGTGCCGTCGGCTGTCCTCGTCGCCGATGGCCCGGCCGTCCGCCCAGCCGCCGTAGAGCACCAGCCGGTCGACGCGCTCCGGCCGTTCGGCGGCCCACTGGGCGGCCACCGGGGCGCCCAGAGAGGTGCCGAAGAGGTCGACGTGTTCGAGGCCGAGGGCGTCGACCACCGCCGTGACGGTGGCGAGCTCGAGGTCGAGGGTGCGAGGTCCGTCATGGGGGTCCGAGAGGCCACACCCCGGCCGGTCGAAGCGGACCAGCGTGCGCCCCTGCGACAGCGCCTGGTGGAACCGTCGCTCGGCGGGGATCGCCCAGCCCAGCTCGAGGTGGCTGAGCCACCCGGGCACCAGCAGCAGGGGTGGTCCGGAGCCGGTCACGGCGTACGCCACCCGGCCGCCGTCCGGGAGCTCCGCCGTTCCCAGGCGCTGGCCCTGCGCCTCCACCGCTCAGTCCGCCTGAGCCACCAGCCCGGCCGACTCGATGCCGGCCAGCGCGGCCTCCTCGTCGTGGTCGGACGTGTCGCCCGAGACACCGACCGCGCCGAGCAGGGTCCCGTCAGCGGCCTTCACGAGGACGCCGCCCGGCACCGGCACGAGTGCGCCGACCGAGTGGGTCACGGCGGCGACGAAGTACGGCTGCTGCTCGGCGCGCTCCATCAGCGAGCGCGAACCCATCCCCATCGACACCGCGCCGTGCGCCTTGCCGTGGGCGACCTCGAACCGCTTGTTCGACGAGCCGTCCTCACGCTCGACGGCGATCACGTGGCCGCCGGCGTCGAGGACGACGACCGTGAGCGGCTTGAACTGGGCCGCGCTGCCGGCGGCCAGGGTGCCGGCGATGATCGCGCGGGCCTGGGAGAGGGACAGGGTCATGACTCACCTTTCACGGCTCGTCGGCGGCGGTGCAGGATCGGCTCGGTGTAGCCCGAGGGCTGCGTGAGCCCCTCGAAGACCAGGTCGTGCGCGGCGACGAACGCCTCGCCGTCGTACGACGGACCCATCGGCCGGTAGCCGTCGCCCGCCTGCTGCTCGTCGACCACGTCGGCCATCCGGCGGAACGCCGCCTCGACCTCGTCGCTGGTGACGATGCCGTGCCGCAGCCAGTTCGCGACGTGCTGGGACGAGATCCGACAGGTGGCGCGGTCCTCCATCAGCGCGGTGCCGTGGATGTCGGGCACCTTCGAGCAGCCGACGCCGTCGTCGATCCAGCGCTTCACGTAGCCGAGGATGCCCTGCAGGTTGTTCTCGATCTCCGCGGTCCTGTCCTCGTCGCTCCACGAGGGCGGGTCGGCCAGCGGGACGGTGAGCAGCTCCTCGATGGTCGTACGCCGACCGTGCTCCTGAGCAGCGGTGAGCTCCTGCTGCCGGGCCGCGACGTCGACCTGGTGGTAGTGCAGCGCGTGCAGGGTCGCCGCGGTCGGCGACGGCACCCACGCACACGACGCCCCGGCCTGCGGGTGGCCGATCTTCTGCTCGAGCATGGCCGCCATCTCGTCCGGCATCGCCCACATGCCCTTGCCGATCTGGGCCTTGCCCTGGAGGCCGCACGCGAGCCCGATGTCGACGTTCTGGTCCTCGTAGGCCTTGATCCACTCGGTCGACTTCATGTCGCCCTTGCGGATCATCGCGCCGCCCAGCATCGAGGTGTGCAGCTCGTCGCCGGTGCGGTCGAGGAACCCGGTGTTGATGAACGCGACCCGTCCCGCGCGCCGCGTGGATGCAGGCCTTGAGGTTCGCCGAGGTGCGCCGCTCCTCGTCCATGATCCCGAGCTTGATCGTGCCCCGACCCAGCCCGAGCAGGTCCTCGACCGCGGCGAACAGGTCGTCGGTGAACCTCACCTCGTCGGGGCCGTGCATCTTCGGCTTCACGGCGTACATCGAGCCGGTCCGCGAGTTGGTGCGCTCGCTGCGGCCCTGGATGTCGACCAGGCTGCAGAGCGCGGTCATGATCGCGTCGAGGATGCCCTCGGGGACCTCCTCGGCCCCGTCGCCAGCACCGACGAGGATCGCGTCGGTGGTCATCAGGTGACCGACCTGGCGCACGAACAGCAGCGACCGGCCGGGCAGCACGAGCTGGCCGTTCGGACCGTCGTAGAGCCGGTCCTGCTCGAGGTCGCGGGTGAACGTCGACCCGCCCTTGGCGACCTCGGCGGTGAGCGTGCCCTGGTTGAGCAGGAGCCAGTTGCGGTAGCCGGCGACCTTGTCGTCCGGGTCGACGGCGGCGACCGAGTCCTCGAGGTCCATGATCGTCGAGACCGCGGCCTCCATGAGCAGGTCCTTCACGCCGGCCGCGTCGTCCTTGCCGATGTTGTCGGAGCGGTCGACCTGGATCTCGACGTGCAGCCCGTGGTGGACCAGGAGCACGCCCTCGGGGTCGGCCGGGTCACCGCGGTGGCCGACGTACTGGCTCGGGTCCGCGAGCGCGGACCCGCCGTCGCCCAGCAGGACCGTCAGGCCGCCGTCCTCGGTCGAGTAGCCGGTCGCGTCGGCGTGGCTGCCCTGCTCGAGAGGGAAGTGCTCGTCGAGGAAGGCGCGCGCCCTCGCGATCACGGCCGCACCGCGCTTGGGGTTGTACGCGCCCCCGTCTGGCCCGGCCTGTCGCTCCTGGCCGTCGTCCTCGGGGAGGGCGTCGGTGCCGTAGAGGGCGTCGTAGAGAGAGCCCCAGCGGGCGTTGGCGGCGTTGGCGGCGAACCGCGCGTTGAGCACCGGCACGACGAGCTGCGGGCCGGCCTGGACGGCGACCTCCCCGTCCACGTCGCTGGTCTCGATGGTGAAGTCGGCGGGCTCGTCGACGAGGTAGCCGAGGTCGCGGAGCAGCTGGACGTACGCCGCCTGGTCGCGAACCGGGCCCGGGTTCTTCTCGTGCCACTCGTCGAGCTGCTGCTGGAGCTCGTCGCGGCGGGCCAGCAGCTCGCGGTTGCGGGGGGCGAAGTCACTCAGGATCGCTTCGACACCGGCCCAGAAGGCGTCCTCGTCCACACCCGTCCCGGGCAGCGCCTCGTCGCGCACGAATGCGTGCAGCACGGGGGCCACCTGGAGCCCGCCGACGGTCACTCGATCTCCCACGATCACTCCTACGTTGTTGGCTTCTTTGCCATCAGCCAGTCAGTCTTGCCTACATGACTGCTGCAGTGCAGGTCGACCTCGGGCCCCTCGTTGCGGACCTCGGTGAGGACGTCGTCGTCACCGACTCGGAGCGGATGGACAAGTACCGATGGGATCGCGCCAACGACCCGGACGCGGGTGTCCCGCTCGCCGTCGTGCGGGCCGGCTCGACCGAGGACGTGCAGGTGGCGGTGCGGTTCGCGGCCGCCAACGGCATCCCTGTGGTGCCCCGTGGCGCCGGCAGCGGGCTGTCCGGCGGCGCGTCCGCGGTCGAGGGTTGCCTGGTCGTCTCGACCGAGCGGATGACCGGCATCGAGGTCGACCCGACCACCCGGACCGCGGTGGTGCAGCCGGGGCTCATGAACGCCCAGGTCAAGGCGGCGGCGGCCGAGCACGACCTCTGGTACCCGCCGGACCCGTCGTCGTACGAGATCTGCTCGATCGGCGGCAACATCGCCACCAACGCCGGCGGCCTGTGCTGCGTCAAGTACGGCGTGACCACCGACTACGTGCTCGGCCTGACCGTCGTGCTCGCCGATGGCACCGCGGTCCGGCTGGGCGGCGCCCGGCTCAAGGACGTCGCCGGACTGTCGCTCACCAAGCTGTTCGTCGGCTCGGAGGGGACGCTGGGGATCATCACCGAGATCGTGCTGCGGCTGGTGCCGAAGCAGCGGCCGCCGGCCACCCTGGTGGCGACGTTCGCGACCCTGGACGACGCCACCGCCACGGTGCTCGCCATCACCCGGCGGCTGCGTCCCTCGATGCTGGAGTTCATGGACCAGCCGACCATCAACGCGGTCGAGGACCTGACCAAGATGGGACTGGACCGCGAGGCGGCCGCGATGCTGGTCATCCAGTCCGACGAGCCGGCCGGCCACGCCGCCGCCGAGTGCGAGCTGATCGCGGGGCTGTGCGAGGAGAACCACGCCACCGAGGTCTTCTCCACCGACGACCCCGACGAGGGCGAGGCCTTCGTCGTCGCCCGGCGCAACGCCATCCCCGCCGTCGAGCGCACCGGCACCCTGCTGCTCGAGGACGTCGGCGTACCCCTCCCGCAGCTCGGCGCACTGGTCGACGGCATCGCCGACATCTCGTCGAAGCGCGAGGTCACCATTGCCGTCATCGCCCACGCCGGTGACGGCAACACCCATCCGCTGATCGTCTTCGACCCGGCCGACTCCGACATGGCCGAGCGGGCCCGGACGGCGTACGGCGAGGTGATGGAGCTCGCCATGGAGCTCGGCGGCACCATCACCGGCGAGCACGGCGTGGGCCGCCTCAAGCGGCCCTGGCTGGGCGACTACCTCGGCCCCGACGTGCTGGCGCTCAACCAGAAGATCAAGGACGCCCTCGACCCCCAGGGCATCCTCAACCCGGGCGCGGTCTTCTAGAGGGTCGGTGGCTTCGAGGCTCAGCTAGCCGCATGTTGCCGGTAGTCGGTGGCTGAGGTGCGAAGGCGCCCTGGCGCCTGAGCCTCGAAGCCTCGCAACTGCGCGCTGGGACTCAGCCGCCATCGTTCTCATCGGTCTCCTGGCGCTCGCGATCTCGGACCCGCTTCCGGCGGGACAGCTCGGGTAGTGCGTCGTAGTCGCCGCGGATCACCGCCTCCTTCTTCTCGCGCCGCCACCCGGAGATGCGCTTCTCGAACGCGAACGCCTGCTCGATGGAGTCGAACTCGGCATTCCAGACGAGGACGACGGGCCGCCTGGTGTGGGTGTACTTGGCGCCATCGGGGCTGTGATTGTGCTGCCACAGCCGTGCGTCGAGGTTCCACGTGCTTCCGACGTAGTAGGTGTCGTCACTGCAGCGGACGATGTAGACGTGTGGCATCCCGTCACAGTGGTTGTCCGCGCCGACGATCCGGCCCCGTCGAGGCGGTCCTGTGGATGGGTCCCGTGACGGCGACGCCTGTGAACGGCTCGTGGTGCTTGGGTGCCTCGGTTGCAGAGGCTTCGAGGCTCGGCCGTGGACGGCCTCACACCTCAGCCACCGTGGGTCGCTAGATTCGTCCGCCGTGAGCGACAACCGGATTCACGCCTTCACCGACGACGCGCTCGGTGAGCACGACGCGGTCGGGCTCGTCGAGGCCCTGCACGCCGGCGAGGTGTCGATCCCCGAGGTGGTCGAGGCAGCGATCGCGCGGGCCGAGCGGGTGCAGCCCGAGCTCAACGGCATCGCCTACGAGGCGTTCGACCGGGCCCGGGCCGAGGCGCTGGATCCGCGGCCGGGCTTCTTCGCCGGCGTACCGACCTGGCTCAAGGACAACGTCGAGACCGCCGGGATGCCGACCATGCAGGGCACCGACGCCTGGACGCCGGTGCCGGAGAAGCGGGACGGTGAGTTCGCCCGGATGTACCTGGCGACCGGGCTGCTGCCGCTGGGGAAGAGCCAGCTCAGCGAGTACGGCTTCTCGCCCAGTGCCGAGCACCCGCGGCTCGGCCCGGTCCGCAACCCCTGGAACACCAACCACACCGCCGGCGCCAGCTCGGCCGGCTCGGCGGCGATGGTCGCGGCCGGCGTGGTCCCGATCGCCCACGCGAACGACGGCGGCGGCTCGATCCGGATCCCGGCGGCCGTCAACGGCCTCGTCGGGCTCAAGCCGACCCGCGACCGGCTCGCCCAGGACGCGACGATGCGCCAGATGCCGGTCCGGATCATCAGCGACGGGGTGGTCACCCGGAGCGTGCGCGACACCGCGGCGTTCTTCCGCGAGACCGAGAAGGTCTATCGCGCGCTGCACCTGCCGCCCATCGGCGACCTGACCCGTCCGGGCCGCCGCCGGCTCCGGATCGGCGTGCACACCGAGGGCGTGGGCCGCGGTGCGAACGCGGAGGTCACCGAGCTCACCCTCAAGGTCGCTGCGGTGCTCGAGGAGCTCGGCCACCGCGTCGAGCACGTGGACGCCCCCGTGGCCACGTCGTTCCCCGACGACTTCCTCGTCTACTGGTCGAGCCTGGCGCTGTTCCTCCTGAGGAGCGGGCGCCGGATGCACGGTCGCTCGTGGGAGCCCGCGAACCTGGACCGCATGAGCCACGGGCTGTACGCCCATGCCCGTCGCAACCTGCACCGGATGCCCGGAGCGATCCGCCGGCTTCGGCGCAGCAGCAGGGCGTCGGCCGAGTTCTTCAAGAGCTGGGACGTGGCCCTGACGCCGACCCTGGCCACCGCGACGCCGGAGATCGGCTGGCTCGACCCGACCCAGGACTACGAGCTCCTGATGGACCGGGTCCTGGACTGGGTGGCGTTCACGCCGCTCCAGAACGCCACCGGCGACCCGGCCATCTCGCTACCCCTCGCGACCACCGCCAGCGGGCTGCCGCAGGGGATGATGTTCGGTGCCGGAGCGGGCCGTGAGGCCACCCTGATCGAGCTCGCCTACGAGCTCGAGGAGGCGGTCCCTTTTGCCCGCATCCAGGGCTGACTACGTCTACGGGCGATTCGGCCAGACCGACGAGGCTGTGTAAAGTTCTCCGTCGGTGTCACCCACCGGCCCCTCTAGCTCAGTCGGCAGAGCGTCTCCATGGTAAGGAGAAGGTCTACGGTTCGATTCCGTAGAGGGGCTCCGGCACAGTCGGATCTGGAATGGCGTGCGTCAGTACGCTTGACAGTGAGGCCGTGTCCCCCGTGGCGGGGTAGCTCAGGTGGTTAGAGCACACGGCTCATAATCGTGGTGTCGCGGGTTCGAATCCCGCCCCCGCTACTGAGCAGCAGCAACGCACGACTACCAAGAGGAACTATCCGTGGCCAGCAAGAGCTCCGACGTTCGCCCCAAGATCACGCTCGCGTGCACCGAGTGCAAGGAGCGCAACTACATCACCAAGAAGAACCGGCGCAACGACCCCGACCGGCTCGAGATGATGAAGTACTGCCCGCGCGAGCGGCGGCACACCCTGCACCGCGAGACCCGCTGACCTCAGCGTCACCAACTCCGCACGACACCCGGCAGGTAGACCTGCCGGGTGTCGTCATCTACGCCCGGAACGCCCGGCCGCTGAGGCTTGACTGCCGAGCCGTCCGGGTACCACAGGACGGCTGAGGTACCCACGCGCGGACGGAGACACCCCGGATGGGACACGAACTCCGATCGTCGGAATCGATGGTCGCGGGCCGCTACCGGATCGAGTCCCGCCTCGGTCGCGGCGGCATGGCGGACGTGTACGCCGCCCACGACACGCTCCTCGACCGCCGAGTCGCGATCAAGCTGCTGCGGGAGACGCCGGACTCCGAGACGGCCCGGGCCAGGTTCGTGTCGGAGGCGCGCATTCTCGCTGGGACGTCCGACCCGGGGCTGGTCAAGGTCCTGGACGCCGGTATCACCGGCGACCGCCCCTACCTCGTCATGGAGCTGCTGCCCGGTGGCACCGTCGCCGACCTGGTCGATCGGGGCTCCCAGCCGCTGGACCGAGTGGCCGAGATCGGCGCGCAGGCGGCCTCGGCACTGGTGCCGGTGCACGCGGCAGGCATCGTCCACCGCGACATCAAGCCTGGCAACCTCCTGTTCGACGGGCAGGGGCGGCTTCGTCTCGCCGACTTCGGCATCGCCCGCCTGGTCGGGGACACGGTCCGGGTCACCGCGACCGGCACGACGATCGGGACGGCCACCTACCTGGCGCCGGAGCAGGCCTCCGGTGGCGAGGTGGGCACGGCTGCTGATGTCTACGCCCTGGGGCTGGTCCTGCTCGAGCTGATCACCGGGGCGCCAGCCTTCGGCGGGACACCCACCGAGGCGGCCCTGGCCCGCCTGACGCACGACCCCGTCGTACCCGACGACCTGCCCGACCCCCTCGGGAGGTTGCTCAGTGCCATGACCTCGCGCGAGCCGCGGGCGCGGCCCATCGCGGCCGAGGTCGCCGCGGGGCTCGCACCAACGAGCCGCAGCCTGGCTGCGGCGCGGGCGGCCCAGGCGGACATCGACACCCAGGCCGTGCTCATCGCGGCCCCTCCCCCCGCGTGGTGGAGACGTCGGAGCGTGCGGGCCGGCGCTCTGGCCGGCGCCGCGGCCGTCGTCGCGCTGGGTCTGGCGATCGGCCTCCCCGACGGGGGTGCTCCCGCCGACGCCCGGGCGTTCCGTGCACCCGGGCCGGCGGCCCCCGCATCGGTGCTGCCTGCCGAGCCGAGCGTCGCAGCCACGCCCCACGCCCAGCCGGCGGCCGCGGCCGGTCCGGTCAAGCCACGCCTCCAAGGCGAAGCACCACAAGCCGAAGCACCACAAGCCGAAGCACCACGGCCTCAAGCCGCACAAGCCGAAGCACCACAAGCCGCCGAAGCACCACGGGCCCAAGCACCACTAGGTTGGAGCCATGCCTGTCGACCAGTCGCTCGTCGGCCGGTCCTTCCCGCCGACGGCCGCATTCGCCGTCACCGACGCCAGCGTGCGTGCCTTCGCTGAGGCCACCGGGTCGTCGTACGACGGGGGACCGGCGCCCGCGACGTTCCCGATCGTGATGGCGTTCGAGGCGATGAACGCCTTCCTCGAGGCCGAGCAGGTCGACCTGTTCCGCATCGTCCACGGCGAGCAGCGGTTCACCTACGAGCGCCCGATCGTGCCGGGCGACGTGCTGACCGCGACCCTCAGCGTCGCGAGCCTGCGCCAGATCGCCGGCAACGACATCATCGGCACCACCAGCGAGATCACCGACGCCGCCGGCGCCCTGGTCTGCTCGACCAGCGCCACCCTGGTGCACCGGGGGGCCCCGGAATGAGCCTGGCGACCAAGTCCTACACCGTCACCCGCGCCGATCTCGTGGCGTACGCCGAGGCGAGCGGCGACCACAACCCGATCCACCAGGACGACGAGGTGGCCCGCAGCGTCGGGCTGCCCGGCGTGATCGCGCACGGCATGTACACCATGGCGCTCGCGGCGCGGGCCGTCGCGGACTGGTTCCCGGACGCCGAGGTGGTCTCGCTCGGCTGCAAGTTCACCGCTCCGGTCGTCGTGCCTGCGGACGGCGAGGTCGAGGTCGAGATCGCCGGCGAGGCCAAGGAGCCCGAGGACGGCCTGACCACGGTGGTGCTGACGGTGACCTCGGGCGGGCAGAAGGTGCTCGGCATGCCCAAGGCCGTCGTTCGTGCCCCCTGAGATGGCAGAGCTGCTCTCCGAGCACACGACGCTGCGACTGGGCGGGCCGGCCAGCACGTGGGTGCGCGCGACCACGGAGGCGGAGCTGGTCGAGGCGATGAGCAGCATCGAGGGACCGCTCCTCGTGCTCGGCGGCGGGAGCAACGTCGTGGTCGCGGACGACGGCTTCGACGGCACGGTCGTCGAGGTCGCCACCAGCGGAGTGCGGGCCGACGTCGAGGGCGACGACCCGACCTGCGGCGGCGCCATGGTCACGGTGTCGGCGGGGGAGAGCTGGGAGGACCTCGTGGCGCGGGCCGTGGAGCGCGAGTGGGTCGGCGTCGAGGCGCTCGCCGGCATCCCCGGCCTGGTCGGCGCCACCCCGATCCAGAACGTCGGCGCCTACGGCCAGGAGGTCGCGCAGACCATCGCGCAGGTGCGGGTCTGGGACCGCGTGCTCAAGGGCGCGCGCACGTTCGCGAACGCCGACTGCGGCTTCGGCTACCGCACCTCGCGGTTCAAGGCCGACCCCGAGCGGCATGTCGTCCTCGAGGTCACCTTCCAGTTCCGCCAGGGCAGCCTCGGCGCACCCGTGCAGTACGCCGAGCTGGCCCGCACCCTCGGCGTCGAGCTCGGCCAGCGCGTCCCGCTCGCCGACGTGCGCGAGGCCGTGCTCGAGCTGCGCCGGAGCAAGGGCATGGTCCTCGACCCCGACGACCACGACACGTGGAGCGCCGGCTCGTTCTTCACCAACCCGGTCGTCGACGCGGCCGACCTTCCCGAGGGCGCCCCGGCCTGGCCCCAGCCGGACGGCCGGATCAAGACGAGTGCCGCGTGGCTGATCGAGCAGGCCGGCTTCCACAAGGGGTACGGCGCCGGGCCGGTCGGCCTCTCGACCAAGCACACGCTGGCGCTCACCAACCGCGGTGGCGCCACCACCGAGCAGCTGCTCGCGCTCGCCCGCGAGGTCCGCGACGGGGTCGAGGCCAGGCACGGCATCAGGCTGGTCAACGAGCCGGTGCTGGTCGGCTGCGAGCTCTAGCCCAACGGCTCCCGGGCCAAGATCACGTAGAGCACGATCACGGTGACCAGCGTGACGGGTGCGATGACCGTCATCGCGATCCCGAGCTGAAGTCCTCGCACCGCCGAGCGTCGGTTGCCGTACCGGCCGGGCGAGCGAGTGGTCGATCTGGTTCATCGCGTGCGCGCCGAGCGCCCACGCGACAGGCGCGCACAGCACTCCCGGCGCCGTGGCGAGACACATGAAGGCCAGCAGATAGCTGACGACCGAGACGATGCCCAGCATCCGTGCCGCGCTGGCGCCCCTGTGATCAGCAGGCACCGGCGCCGGCTCGGGCGCCAACGGCGACCGCCCGTACGCCGACGGGAGTCGCGGCAGTTCCCGGCCATAGTCGGGGCCTGACGTCATACCGCGATGATGTCAGCCTGCCTTGGCAGCGTCCCGGGTTTCAGACGAGCGAGTAGTCGGTGTAGCCGATCCAGACCGCGAGCGCGACGAACAGCGCGATGCTGAGGAAGCCGATGATCGACATGACGATCCCCATCCACATGCCGGTCTGGGCCGAGCCGACATTGCCGTAGACGCCGGGGTGCTGCGCGATCTCCTTCTTGGCCTTGGCCCCGATCCCCCAGGCGAACGGCGCGCAGAGGAGACCGGGGATCGTGATGCAGCACACCGGGGTCAGGACCAGCGAGGCGATCGCGATGATGCCCAGCACCAGGGACGTCGTGGCGCCCTTGTGGTTGAGCGAGCCGGGGTACGCCGCCCCGTAGGCCGGCGCCCAGCCGGGCTGGAACCCGTAGGGCTGGCCGACGGGCGGTCCGTACGGCACCGGGCTTGCGGTCGGCGGCGGCGCGGCGGGCGGGGTGACGTAGTCCGGCCCGGACGGCTGGGAGGCCGGCCCGGACGGCGACACGAACGGGTTGTCATTCGCGTCCTGGCCGTAGGGCTGGTGAGTGAACGGCGCGGTCTCCTCGGGATCGCTCACGCGGCTGATCTTGGCAGCAGCCACTCGTCGATGCCGACCATCAGCCGCTTCCGCACGTCGTCGGGTGCCGACGAGGCGCGCACCGACATCCGGGCCAGCTCGGCGAGCTGCTCGTCGGAGAGGTGGTGGGCGGCGCGCATGGCGGCGTACTGGCCCAGCAGGCGGGAGCCGAACAGCAACGGGTCGTCCGCGCCCAGGGCGACCGTCGCGCCGGCCTCGAGGAGGGTCGGCAGCGGCACGGACGAGAGGTCGGAGTAGACGCCCAGCGCGACGTTGCTGACCGGGCAGATCTCGAGCGCGACGCCGGAGGACACGATCCGCTCCAGGAGCCGCGGGTCCTCGGCGGATCGGACGCCGTGACCGAGCCGCTGGGCGTGCAGCGCGTCGAGGCAGGTGGCGATGTGCTCGGGGCCGCGCAGCTCGCCCCCGTGCGGGACCAGCCTCAGGCCGGCCCGCTCGGCGATCCGGAACGCGCCCGCGAAGTCGGCGGTCGAGCCGCGCCGCTCGTCGTTGGAGAGGCCGAAGCCGACCACCCCGCGGCCGGCGTACTGGCCGGCGAGCCTGGCCAGAGTGCGCGCGTCCAGCGGGTGCCGGGTGCGGTTGGCGGCGATGACGACCGCCATCGCCAGCCCGGTCTGCTCGGACGCGGAGCGCACCGCGTCGAGGACCAGGTCGGTGAACGCCGTGACCCCGCCGAACCGGGCGGCGTACCCGCTCGGGTCCACCTGGATCTCCAGCCACCCACCACCGTCGTCGACGTCGTCCTCGGCGGCCTCCAGCACGAGCCGGCGTACGTCGGCTTCGGTCCGCAGCACCGACCGGGCCACGTCGTAGAGGCGCTGGAAGCGGAACCAGCCCTTCTCGTCGTACGCCGACAGCTGGGGCGGCCACTGGGAGACCAGCTGGTCGGGCAGCCGGATGCCGTCGCGCTCGGCGAGCTCGAGCAGCGTGGCGTGCCGCATGGAGCCCGTGAAGTGCAGGTGCAGGTGTGCCTTCGGGAGCGCGCGGAGGGACCGGTTGTCAGCCAACCAGCTTCTCCGCGGCGGCCAGTCGCGCGCAGGTCGCCACCGCGCGGGTGGCGGCCTCGACCTCGGCCGGCTCCGGGAAGGTGGGCGCCAGCCGGATGTTGCGGTCGTTCGGGTCGTCGCCGTAGGGGAACGACGAGCCCGCCTGCGTCAGCGCGACGCCGGCCTGCTTGGCCAGCTCGATCACCCGGGCCGCCGTGCCGTCCAGGACGTCGAGGCTGATGAAGTAGCCGCCGGTCGGCTCGGTCCAGGACGCGATGTCGAGGCCGTCGAGCTGCTCGTGCAGCACGCCCAGCACCGACTCGAACTTCGGCGCGATGATCTGCCGGTGCTTGTGCATGTGGTCGCGGACGCCCTGCGGCGAGCCGAAGAACTGCGAGTGCCGCAGCTGGTTGACCTTGTCGGGGCCGATGGCGCCCTTGCCGAGATGGCCCGTGTACCACTTCACGGTCTCGACCGAGCCGCCCAGGAAGGCCACGCCGGCACCGGCGAAGGTGATCTTCGACGTCGAGGCGAACATGATCGGCCGGTGCGGGTGCCCGGCCGCCGACGCCAGCGAGAGGATGTCGGCGCTCTTGGCCTCGGCCTCGGTCAGGTGGTGGAACGCGTAGGCGTTGTCCCAGAGGATCTTGAAGTCCGGCGCCGCGGTCGTCATCGAGGCGAGCCGCTCCGCGACCTCCTGGGTCACGATCGAGCCGGACGGGTTGGCGTACGTCGGCACCACCCAGATCCCCTTGATGCTCGGGTCCGTGCCGGCCAGCTCGGCCACCGCGTCGGGTGCCGGGCCGTCGTCGTTCATCGGCACGGTCACCATCTCGATGCCGAACCAGTCCAGCAGGGTGAAGTGCCGGTCGTAGCCGGGCACCGGGCAGATGAAGCGGACCTTCTCCTCCTGGCCCCAGGGCCGCTCACCGTCCACGGCGCCCTTGAGCCACAGGTCGGTGAGGACCTCGCGCATCATCACGAGGCTGGAGCTGCCACCGGCGACGACCTGCTCGGGCTCGACCCACAGCAGGTCGGCGAACATGGCACGCAGCTCGGCGATGCCCTCCAGCCCGCCGTAGTTGCGGGTGTCGACGCCGGCCTGGTCGACCACGCCCCGAGGCAGGTTCAGCAGCTCGTTGGAGAGGTCCAGCTGGGCGGCCGCGGGCTTGCCGCGCGTGAGGTCCAGCTTGAGCCCCTGGGCCGCGAGCTCGTCGTAGGCAGCGCGCGCATCGGCGAGGAACTCGGCCAGCTCCTGGGGGGAACGTTCGGCCAGAGGCGTGCGTTGGCCAAGAGAAGATTGAGCCTGCGAGGTCCCAGAAGATGTCACAGCAGCCATCGTCCCAGACGGGTCGGCCGGCTCGGAGTTCGCACTCGTCGAGGCTTCCCCGTAGACTTCCCGTTTGGTGGTTTCCCACAGGCTTTGCCATGCCCTCACCCGGGTGAGGGAGACGACCCGGAGGGCACTAGCTCAACTGGCAGAGCATCGGTCTCCAAAACCGAAGGTTGGGGGTTCAAGTCCCTCGTGCCCTGCAAGAACGCACCCAGCAAGCCCAGCAAACCCAACAAGCACTGAGCAAGCACCGAGCAAGACAGACGAAGGATCGAGGCGAACAGCGTGACGGACAGCAAGGCGGTTCGAGGACCGCGCGAGCGTTCGGGGTCCGAGAAGCGCACCAGCCCGATCCTGTTCTACCGGCAGGTCGTGGCAGAGCTGCGCAAGGTCGTCTGGCCGACCCGCGACCAGCTGGTCACCTACTTCATCGTGGTGATGGTGTTCGTGTTGATCATGATGGCGATCGTCTCGCTGCTCGACCTGGCGCTCGGCAAGCTGGCGTTCGAGATCTTCGACGGCCGCAGCTCGGAATAACCAGCCACAACCAGAGCCAGCCACAGCCACTCAGCGGGCTGGACCCCAGCAGTTCAAGTGATGGAGCGACACGTGTCGGAGCAGTACGACGAGCAGTCCGAGTCCTCGGTGGCGACCACCGACGACGCTGCCGACGTCGAGGAGACCACGGACCAGACCGAGACCGAGTCCGGCCTGCAGCCCGGTGAGAGCCCGGCCGCCGAGCTCGAGGACCAGTACGGCGAGGCCAACGACGGCCCCGAGGTCGAGGACGACCCGCGGCTCGACACCGAGGTGACCGACGAGACCACCGACCTCGCGATGGGGCTCGACGACACCGAGGACGACGGCGCGACGTCGTTGGAGATGTCTGAGGCCGAGGGCGACGAGGGGCCCGAGGCCGACGTCGAGCTCTCCGAGGACGTCGCCGCGGCGCTGGCCGACGACCCCGCTGGCGCGACCGACGACGAGCCGGTGAGCGCCGAGGTCGCCGAGGTCGAGGTGGACGACCTCGAGGCCGATGAGGACACCGAGACGGACGCCGCTGACGAGGCCGCCGACGACGACGATGCCGACGACGAGGCGAAAGCCGACGCGGACGGCGAGTCCGGCGCGCCCGACCCGCTCGAGGAGTTCCGCGCCGAGCTCTGGGCCAAGCCCGGTGACTGGTTCGTGGTGCACACCTACTCCGGCATGGAGAACCGGGTGAAGTCGAACCTCGAGAACCGCATCATCTCCTTGAACATGGAGGACTACATCCACGAGATCGTGGTCCCCACCGAGGAGGTCGCCGAGATCAAGAACGGCCAGCGCAAGATGGTCAAGCGGACCGTCCTGCCCGGCTACGTCCTGGTCCGGATGGACCTCACCGACGAGTCGTGGGCCGCTGTGCGCCACACCCCGTCGGTGACCGGCTTCGTCGGGCACAGCCACCAGCCGGTGCCGCTGAGCATGCTCGAGGTGGAAAACATGCTGGCCCCGGCCGTGGTGGCCCGCGCCGAGGCCGAGGCGGTCGCCGCCGGCACCGCTGCGCCCGGCAGCACGGCAGCGAGCAAGAAGCCGGTCGAGGTGGCCGACTTCGACGTCCAGGACTCGGTCATGGTGGTCGACGGCCCGTTCGCGACGCTGCACGCGACCATCACCGAGATCAACCCGGAGTCCCAGCGCGTCAAGGCGCTGGTCGAGATCTTCGGCCGGGAGACCCCGGTCGAGCTGAGCTTCAGCCAGATCCAGAAGGTCTGAAGCCGCAACACCCGGTGGCAGGGCGCCCCAAACGGCGCTCGTCATGACCACGAGAAGGAAGAGAAGGAATGCCTCCCAAGAAGAAGATCGCTGCGCTGGTCAAGGTGCAGCTCCAGGCCGGCGCCGCGACCCCGGCCCCGCCGGTCGGTACCGCCCTCGGTCCGCACGGCGTCAACATCATGGACTTCTGCAAGGCGTACAACGCCCAGACCGAGTCCATGCGCGGGAACGTCATCCCGGTCGAGATCACGATCTACGAGGACCGGTCGTTCACGTTCATCACCAAGACCCCGCCGGCCGCTGAGCTGATCAAGAAGGCCGCCGGTCTCAGCAAGGGCTCGGGCGTCCCGCACAAGGAGAAGGTCGGCAAGCTGACCCGCGACCAGGTGCGCGAGATCGCCCAGACCAAGATGCCCGACCTCAACGCCAACGACGTCGACGCCGCGATGAAGATCGTGGAGGGCACTGCCCGGTCGATGGGCGTCACCGTTCAGGGCTGAGCGAGCTTGCCGGCTCAGCGATCCAGCTAGTCACAGTGGCAGGGCCGCGCTGGCCCACAGATGACCACGACCTTCGTAGAGAGAAGCAGACCATGCAGCGCAGCAAGACCTACCGCGCGGCGGCAGACACGTTCGACAAGGACGAGCTGTACGCCCCGCTCACCGCGATCAAGATCGCCAAGGTGTCGAGCAAGAAGAAGTTCGACGAGACCGTCGACGTCGTGATGCGGCTCGGGGTCGACCCCCGCAAGGCCGACCAGATGGTGCGCGGCACCGTCAACCTGCCCCACGGCACCGGCAAGACGGCGCGCGTCCTCGTGTTCGCGAACGGCGACAAGGCCGACGCCGCCCGTGAGGCCGGCGCCGACTTCGTCGGTGGCGACGACCTGATCGAGAAGGTGAACGGCGGCTGGCTCGACTTCGACGCCGTCGTCGCCACCCCGGACATGATGGGCAAGGTCGGCCGTCTCGGCCGGGTGCTCGGTCCGCGCGGCCTGATGCCGAACCCCAAGACCGGCACGGTCACCCCCGACCCGGCCAAGGCCGTGACGGACATCAAGGGCGGCAAGATCGAGTTCCGTACGGACCGACACTCGAACCTGCACTTCATCATCGGGAAGGCCTCCTTCTCCGAGCTGAACCTGGCCGAGAACTACGCGGCGGCGCTCGAGGAGGTGCTCCGGCTCAAGCCGGCCAGCTCCAAGGGCCGCTACATCAGGAAGGTGACGGTCTCGACGACCATGGGCCCCGGCGTCCAGGTCGACCCGAACCGCACCAAGAACGTCACCTCCGAGGACGCACAGGCCTCCGAGGAGTGACCGACCGCGGACCTGGGGTCAGGCAGACCTGCTCCGGTTCTCGCAGATTTGCCGGTGGCCCGCCCGTAGTTCGCTACGGGCGGGCCGACCGCGTTCCAGGTCCGACGTCATTCGGGTTGCTCTGGGTGGAGCGGGCGGTGGCGCAGACGTGAAGTGCGTCGTCCTCGATGACTACCAGGGCGTGGCGATGCAGTTCGCCGACTGGTCGATCCTGCCCAGCGTGGACGTGGTGTCCGTGCGCCGGCACCTCTCCGACCCCGACGAGGTGGTCCGCACCCTTCGCGGCGCCTCCATCGTGGTCGTGATGCGGGAACGCACCCCCCTCAGCGAGTCGATCCTGGCCAGGCTCCCGGAGCTCAAGCTGGTGGTGACCACCGGCTCGCGCAACGCCGCGATCGACCTGGCCGCCTGCCGCGGTCGCGGCATCATGGTGTGCGGCACCGCCTCCCGCTCGGCCCCGCCGGCCGAGCTGACCTGGGCGCTCGTGCTCGGCCTGCTCCGCGGCGTGACCAAGGAGACCCAGGCCATGCGTGAGGGCGGCCCGTGGCAGTCGACCGTCGGCCGTGACCTGGCCGGCTCGACGTTCGGGGTCATCGGCCTGGGCAAGATCGGCACCCGGGTGGCCAGGGTCGCGCAGGCGTTCGAGATGGACGTGATGGCGTGGAGCCCGCACCTCACCGAGGAACGGGCCGACGCGGCCGGCGTCCGACTGGCCGCCTCGAAGCGAGACCTGATGTTCAACTCCGACGTCGTCTCGCTGCACCTGCAGCTGTCCTGGTCGACCCGCCGGATCATCGACGCCGGCGACATCGCCGCCATGCGTCGCAGCGCCTACTTCGTCAACACCGCCCGCGCCGCCCTCGTCGACAACGACGCCCTGGTCGCCGCCCTCCGGCAGAGCCGCCTGGCCGGTGCCGGGCTGGACGTCTTCGACGAGGAGCCGCTCCCCGCCGACCATCCGCTCCGGACGCTGCCCAACGTGCTGGCCCTGCCGCACCTCGGCTACGTCACGGCCGCCAACTACCGCACCTACTTCACCGAGGCCGTCCAGGACATCGAGGCCTGGATCGCCGGCGAGCCGATGAGGGTCATCTCCTAGCTGCTTGCCAGCACGCTCACGTAGGGCGGCCGCGCGCCCAGCCCTACGGGATCTCGCGGGATCCGCTGGCGATCTGGGCCTTCGTAACACCCCAGATCGTCAGGGAAAGGCCCGATCCGCCCGCGACGGGACCGCAGCCAACCGACGGCGGCAACCCGATAGCCAGCCAAGCCTTTGCCCTTGGTCGGGCTGTCAACCTCGCCTCGGGTACCGCAGGGAAGGCACCCAGGCTTGACAGCCCGACCAGGGCAGCACACTGGGCTGTCGGGTTGCCGCATCTCAGCTCTGAACGATTTGGCGTGCGACACGACGCGCCCGTACTCTTCTCCTCGTAACCAGAGACCGCCGGTGGTTCGGCTGTGCAAGCAGTCGGCCGAAGGTTCCGCAGAGATGCGGACGGCCTGCGTAGGTGCAGAGCAAGGATCCGTCCACGCCCTGAGCCTGCGCTCGGGGCGTTCGTCATTTCTGACGGGCAGCGGTCTCATCCGTAAGAGAGAAGGAGACCGATGGCGCGGGCAGACAAGCAGACCGCCGTCGCGGAGATCGTCGAGTCATTCAACGATTCCGCCGGCGCAGTGCTGACCGACTACCGCGGACTCACCGTCAAGGAGCTGCAGGACCTGCGCCGCTCCCTCGGCGAGAACGCCGACTACGCCGTGGTCAAGAACACGCTGGCCAAGCTGGCCGCTTCCGAGGCTGGCATGGCCGGCTTCGACGAGCTCCTGGTCGGTCCGACCGCGATTGCGTTCCTCAAGGGCGACGTCGTGGAGGCCGCGAAGGGGCTGCGTGACTTCGCCAAGGCCAACCCCGCCCTGATCATCAAGGGCGGCTACCTCGACGGCAAGGCCATCGACGCGAAGGAGGTCGCGAAGCTCGCTGACCTCGAGTCGCGCGACGTGCTGCTGGGCAAGCTGGCGGGCGCCATGCTCGCCTCGCTCCAGAACGCCGTCTTCCTGCTCAACGCGCCGCTCGCCCAGGCCGCCCGTGTCGTGGGTGCGCTCCAGGCGAAGGCCGAGCAGGACCCCTCGATCCTCGCAGGTGGAGCCGGTGTAGCGCCGGCAGAGCCCGCCGCAGAGGAGGCCGTTGTCGAGGCCGCCGAGGAGACCACCGTGGAGGAGACCCCCGAGGCCGACAGCAGCGAGGCCGCTGCCGACGCCGACGAGGCTCCCGCCGCGGAGGCGACCGAGGCGACCGACGAGTCGACCGAGGACGTCGACCGAGGAGGCCGCGGAGGACACCCCCGCTGCCGAGCCGGACGACGCTGACAACACGGCCACCGAAGCCTGACCAGGGCTGACCACCACCTGAAGAACACCGGTCCCGGCGTACGCCGCGGGCCACCAACTGGAAGGAACCGCCACCATGGCGAAGCTCAACACCGACGAGCTGCTCGACGCGTTCAAGGAGATGACGCTCATCGAGCTCTCTGAGTTCGTGAAGCAGTTCGAGGACACCTTCGGCGTCACCGCGGCCGCCCCGGTCGCCGTTGCCGCTGCCCCCGCCGCGGGTGGTGGCGCTGCCGCCGCCGACGACGCCGCCGACCAGGACCAGTTCGACGTGATCCTCGAGGCCGCTGGCGACAAGAAGATCAACGTCATCAAGGAGGTGCGCGCGCTGACCTCCCTCGGTCTGAAGGAGGCCAAGGACCTCGTCGAGGCGGCGCCGAAGCCGATCCTCGAGGGCGTCGACAAGGCTGCCGCCGACAAGGCCAAGGAGGCGCTCGAGGGCGCCGGGGCCAGCGTCACCGTCAAGTGACGCACGTCTAGCTCTCCGGCGAGGCGGCCATCCCCAGTGGGGATGGCCGCCTCGTTGCATTTCCACCGGTCGGAGATCGGGTCAAGAGGGCCCGAATGGGTACCCGGAACACGACGCAGCCGTGGTCTCGGTCGCCATGACGCACGTCGCACCGCCGCGTAACTTCGCGGCGACACCACCGTTGTTACTGGTCAGTGTGGGTTGCCCGACGGGTCGTGCCCACCGAGGGGACCGGGCGGCAGAAGCCCTCGGTCGAGGGGAGAACGCGGCATGGGTGTGGAGATCAAGATCGAGGACTTGTCGAAGTCGTTCGGCAAGCAGCTGATCTGGGGCGACGTCACGCTCACGGTCCCCGCCGGCGAGGTGTCGGTGATGCTGGGTCCGTCCGGCACCGGCAAGTCCGTGCTCCTCAAGACCCTCATCGGCCTGCTCAAGCCCGACAAGGGCTCGGTGATCATCGAGGGCACCGACATCGCGAGCTGCTCCGAGAAGGAGCTCTACGAGATCCGCAAGCTGTTCGGCGTGCTGTTCCAGGACGGCGCCATGTTCGGCTCGATGAACCTCTACGACAACGTCGCCTTCCCGCTGCGGGAGCACACCAAGAAGTCCGAGTCCGAGGTCCGCGACATCGTCATGGAGAAGATGGACCTCGTCGGTCTCCTCGGCGCCGAGGACAAGCTCCCCGGCGAGATCTCCGGCGGCATGCGCAAGCGCGCCGGCCTGGCCCGCGCGCTGGTGCTCGACCCCGAGATCGTGCTCTTCGACGAGCCCGACTCCGGCCTCGACCCGGTCCGCACGGCGTTCCTCAACCAGCTGATCGTCGACCTCAACGCCCAGATCGACGCGACGTTCCTCATCGTCACCCACGACATCAACACCGCGCGGACCGTGCCCGACAACATCGGTCTGCTCTACCACCGCCACCTCGCGATGTTCGGCCCGCGCGAGATGCTGCTCTCCTCCGAGGAGCCGGTGGTCCGTCAGTTCCTCAACGCCCAGAAGGTGGGCCCGATCGGCATGTCCGAGGAGAAGGACGCCGACGAGCTCGAGGCGGAGAAGGACCAGGAGATGCCGCCGCTCCCGCCGATCCCCATGCAGCTCGAGCCCTCCAACGGGATCGCCCGGCGCAGCCAGCGCGAGCCCGGGGCCTGGTGCCGTGACAACGGCGTCACCCCGCCGCCCGGCTCCTTCGACGAGAACATGTCCATGGCGCCCGGGGCCGGCTAGGCCTGACGAGATGGCATACACGACCGCAACGCGCATCCTCGCGCCGGTCGGGACCGCGGGCAACCTCTTCGCCTTCGGCCTCGATGTCGGCCGGGGACTGTTCCGGCGGCCCTTCCAGACCCGCGAGTTCCTCCAGCAGGCCTGGTTCATCGCGTCGGTGACGATCATCCCGACGGCACTGGTCGCCATCCCGTTCGGCGCGGTGATCGCGCTCCAGGTGGGCGGCCTGATCAAGCAGTTCGGCGCGCAGTCGTTCACCGGCTCGGCCGCCGTCCTCGCGGTGGTCCGCGAGGCCGGACCGATCGCCACGTCGCTGCTGATCGCCGGGGCGGCCGGCTCCGCCATCGCCGCTGACCTCGGCGCCCGCAAGATCCGCGAAGAGCTGGACGCGATGATGGTGCTGGGCATCGACCCGATCCAGCGCCTCGTCGTACCCCGGGTCCTGGCCTGCATGCTGGTCGCGGTCTTCCTCAACGGCCTGGTCTCGGTGGTCGGCGTGGCCGGCGGCTACGTCTTCAACGTCGTCCTGCAGGACGGCACGCCGGGTGCCTATCTGTCGAGCTTCACGGCCCTGGCCCAGCTACCGGACCTCTGGCAAGGCATGGCCAAGGCCCTCGTGTTCGGACTGATCGCCGCGATCGTGGCCTGCTACAAGGGGATGAACGCCGCCGGCGGCCCGAAGGGTGTCGGCGACGCGGTCAACGAGTCGGTCGTCATCAGCTTCATGCTCCTGTTCGTCGTCAACTTCGTGATGAGCGCGCTCTACTTCCAGCTCGTCCCGCCCAAGACGGGTTGACGCCATGGCCAACATCAAGACGCTCTACACGAAGCCGGCCGGCATGCTCGACGACCTCGGCTCGCAGCTCGGCTTCTACATCCGCGCGCTGGCGTGGACGCCGCGCACGGTCGTCCGCTACAAGAAGGAGATCCTGCGGATCCTGGCCGAGACCACCCTCGGCTCGGGTGCCCTCGCCGTCATCGGCGGCACCGTCGGCGTCATCGTCGCGATGTGCTTCTTCACCGGCACCGAGGTGGGACTGCAAGGATTCGCCGCGCTCAACCAGCTCGGCACCGCCCAGCTCGCCGGCTTCGTCTCGGCCTACTTCAACACCCGTGAGATCGCCCCGCTGGTCGCGGCGATCGGCCTGGCGGCCACGGTCGGCTGCGGCTTCACCGCCCAGCTCGGCGCGATGCGGATCTCCGAGGAGGTCGACGCCCTCGAGGTGATGGCGATCCCCTCGCTGCCGTTCCTCGTCACCACGCGCATCATCGGCGGACTGATCGCGATCATCCCGCTGTACGTCGTGGGCCTGCTCTCGTCGTACTTCGCGAGCCGGCTGGTGATCACCCAGTTCTTCGGCCAGAGCAGCGGCACCTACGACCAGTACTTCAACCAGTTCCTGCCGCCGGGCGACGTGCTCTGGTCGTTCGGCAAGGTGCTGGTCTTCGCCGTCGTCGTGATCCTGATCCACTGCTACTACGGCTACAACGCGGGCGGCGGCCCGGCCGGTGTGGGCGTGGCCGTGGGCCGTGCGGTCCGCACCAGCATCGTCGCGATCAACGTGGTCGACCTGCTGCTGTCGATGGCGATCTGGGGCGCCAACACCACCGTGAGGTTGGCCGGATGACCTTCCTCACCCGCCAGCACAAGGTCCTCGGCGTCGTCTTCCTGGCGCTGGTGGTCCTCTCGGTCTACCTCGTCTACGCGACGTTCACGAAGAAGTTCACCGACTACGACCGGGTCAACGTCGAGACGTCGAAGATCGGCCTGCAGCTGCCCGCGCGGGCCGACGTGAAGATCCGCGGCGTCCTGGTGGGCGAGGTGCTCGACATGAGCGCCACCTCCGACGGGGCCAAGCTGACCCTGGGCCTCTTCCCGAGCCAGGTCGACACGATCCCCGAGAACGTCACCGCCTCGATCGTGCCCAAGACCCTGTTCGGCGAGAAGTACGTCTCCCTCATCGTCCCCGACGATGCCTCGACCTCGTCGATCAAGGCCGGCGACACCATCAAGCGCACCGTCATCTCCACCGAGGTCGAGAAGGTGCTGTCCGACCTCTACCCGCTGCTGCGCACGGTCGAGCCGGCCGAGCTCAACCAGACGCTCAACGCGCTGGCCACAGCGCTCGAGGGCCGCGGCGACCAGATCGGCCAGAACCTCGAGACCGTCGACAGCTACCTCAAGCGGCTCAACCCGCAGATCCCCGCCCTGGTCGAGGACCTCCGGCTGACCGCGTCGGTCTCCGACACCTACGCCGACGTGCTGCCCCAGGTCGGCGACATCCTGCACAACACCGTCACGACCACCGGCACCCTCGAGACCCGCGAGGCCCGCCTGCACCAGCTCCTCGACGACGTCACCCAGTTCTCCGGCACCGCGCGCACCTTCCTCGACGACAACGGCGACAACCTGATCCGGCTCGGCGAGGTCAGCCGGGCCCAGCTCCGGGTGCTGGCGCGCTACTCGACGGAGTTCCCGTGCCTGCTCGGCGGCGTCGTCAACTCCGGCAAGCTCGAGGCGGCGGCGTTCCGCGGCTTCACGCTGCACATCGTGCTCGAGACCCTGCCGAACCAGCCGCGCGGCTACACCGCCGCCGACAAGCCGGTGCTCGGCGAGGACCGCGGGCCGACCTGCCTGCACCTGCCCAACCCGCCCTGGAACCAGTCCAACCCGGTCCGCCGCCAGCCCGACTTCGCCGACGGCGTCGACACCCCGACCGGCAAGGGCACCAGCCGGGTCGGCACGGCGTACGGCGCCGCCGGCGCGAGCGGCGTCCAGCTGGGCAGCTTCGGCGGCTACGCCGGGTCGCCCGAGGAGTCCGACCTGCTCGACAACCTGCTCGCCCCGACGCTGGGCACCACGGCCGACCAGGTGCCCGACCTCGGCGGCCTGCTGCTCGGCCCGATGGTCCGCGGCGCCACCGTCTCGATCGGCGAGAGCGGCGGTGACACCCCGTGAAGCTCCTCGACAAGAAGACCACGCTGGACCTCACCAAGCTGGTCATCTTCATGGTCGTGACCACGATCGCCACCGGCGTGCTGGTCGCCACGATCGGCAACCTCACCTTCGCGGGCGCGTCGACCTACAAGGCCGTCTTCGCCGACGCCACCGGCGTCAACAAGGGCGACGACATCCGGGTCGCGGGCGTCAAGGTCGGCACCGTCAACGACGTCGCGATCACCGACCGCACCCGCGCGCTCATCACCTTCTCCGTCGACGACTCGACCTCGGTCACCGAGGCGACCCACGCGACGATCAAGTACCGCAACCTCGTCGGCCAGCGCTACATCGCCCTCACCCAGGAGGTCGGCTCGTCGAGCAAGCTGTCCGAGGGCGCGACCATCCCGATCGCGCGCACGGCGCCGGCGCTCGACCTCACCGTGCTGTTCAACGGGTTCAAGCCGCTCTTCCAGGCGCTGAGCCCCGCCGACATCAACCAGCTCTCCTACGAGATCGTCCAGGTCTTCCAGGGCGAGGGCGGCACGCTCGAGAGCCTGCTGGCCCACACCGCCTCGGTGACCGGCACCCTGGCCGACCGCGACCAGGTCATCAGCGACCTCGTCGACAACCTCAGCGAGGTGCTCGACCACGTCGCCGACCGCGACGAGCAGCTCAACCAGCTGATCACGACGTTCCGCCAGTTCGTGGGCGGCCTCAACAGCGACCGCGACGCCATCCTCGGCTCGCTGGACCAGATCTCCGAGCTCTCGGTGCAGACCGCCTCGCTGGTCAAGGGGATCCGCTCGCCGCTGGTCGACGACATCGCCAACCTGCGCAAGCTGACCGCCAACATCCAGCGCAACCGCGGCGAGCTCGACCGCGCCCTGCAGGTGCTGCCGATCAAGCTCGAGAAGGTCGGCCGGACCGCGATCTACGGCTCGTGGTTCAACTTCTACCTCTGCCAGTTCCAGGGCAAGGTCAAGCTGCCCGGGCTCACGGTCCCCGTCACCTACAACACCGGATCCCCCAGGTGTGATCTCGGATGAGCAAGCCGTTCCGCGAGCGCAACCCCGTGATCATCGGGGCGATCAGCCTCGCCGTGATCGCCGTGATGATCCTGGCCGCCTTCCGGGCCCAGGACCTGCCGGTGATCGGCGGGGGCGACACCTACACCGCGGCGTTCTCCGAGGCCGGCGGTCTCAAGGCCAACGACCCGGTCCGCATCGCCGGCGTGCGCGTGGGCAAGGTCGAGAAGATCGAGCTCGAGGGCGACCACGTGAAGGTCTCCTTCCGGGTCAAGACCGACTCGGAGTTCGGCACCGAGACCGGCGCCTCGATCCGGGTCAACACGCTGCTCGGCGCGATGTATCTCGCGCTGGAGCCGGCCGGGGGCGGCCAGCTCGACTCCGACAAGGAGATCCCGGTCGAGCGGACCAGCTCGCCGTACGACGTCGTCAAGGCGTTCTCCGGCCTCGCCGAGACCGCCGACCAGATCGACACCGACCAGCTGGCCGCCTCGCTGACCACCCTGTCCGACCTGACCCGCAACACGCCCGAGGAGTTCAAGGCGGCGCTGTCCGGCGTCTCGCGGCTCTCGTCGAACATCGCCGACAAGAACGAGCGGATCGGCCTGCTGCTCACCAACCTGCAGCGCGTCTCCACGGTGCTCAACGAGCGCGACGACGACATCGTCGGCCTGATGAAGGAGTCCGACACCCTCTTCCAGGCGCTGGTGGCCCGTCGCGAGGCGGTGCACAACCTGCTGGTGTCGACCTCGACCCTGTCGACCGAGCTGAGTGCCCTGATCCGGCAGAGCCGGGCCGACCTCAAGCCGGCCCTGACCCAGCTCGACGACGTGGTCGGCATCCTCAACAAGAACGAGGACAACATCGACAACAGCCTGCGGCTGATGGCTCCGTTCTACCGGGTGTTCACCAACACCCTCGGCAACGGTCCGTGGTTCGACACCTACATCCAGAACATGCCTCCGGCCCCCGACCTGCTGAACGGGGGTGGCGTCGGATGAGCAGCTCCCTCAACCTGGCCAAGCGGCTGATCGTGCCGCTCTGCATCCTTGCCCTCCTGGTGGCCGCCGGGTTCGCCATGTTCAGCACCGAGAAGAACAAGTTGCTCACCGCGCACTTCCCGCGCACCATCTCGCTCTACGAGGGCAGCGCGGTCAAGGTGCTCGGCGTCCAGGTCGGGGCCGTCGACAAGGTCACGCCGAGCGGCACCGACGTCGTCGTCGAGATGCACTACGACGACAGCATCGACGTCCCGGCCGACGCGCAGGCCGTGATCGTGTCGCCGTCCATCGTCGGTGACCGCTACATCCAGCTCACGCCGGTCTACGAGAGCGGCCCCAAGCTCGCCGACGGCGCCGTCCTCGAGGGCCAGGACACCGGCGTACCGCTGGAGCTCGACCAGATCTACTCCAGCCTCGACCAGCTGAACGTCGCACTCGGCCCCAACGGTGCGAACAAGAACGGCGCCCTGTCCGACCTCCTCGACACCACCGCCAAGAACTTCGGAGGCGAGGGCGCGCAGTTCCACCAGACCATCGAGGACTTCAGCACCCTCAGCCAGACCCTCGACGACAACAAGGAGGCGTTGTTCGGCTCGGCCCGTGAGCTCGAGGGCTTCCTCAGCACCCTGGCGACCAACGACAAGACCGTGCGGCAGTTCAACCAGTCGCTCTCCGACGTCTCCGACCTGCTCTCCGGCGAGAAGGAGGAGCTGGCGGCGGCGCTGCACAACCTGTCGGTCGGCCTCGGCGACGTCGCGACCTTCGTCCAGGAGAACCGCGACATCCTCGGCAAGAACATCACCCACATCAACCGCGTCGCCAAGGTGCTGGTCAAGCAGCGCGCGGCGCTCGACGAGACGCTGAAGAACGCCCCCGTGGCGCTCAACAACCTGGCGCTCACCTACAACCCGCAGGCCGGCACGCTGGACACCAACGCCAACCTCGGAGAGGTGGTCAACCAGATCGCCTCCGACCCGCAGACGCTGCTGTGCGGCTTCCTCAGCCAGGCCGACAAGAGCGGCCAGCTGTGCAACCTCGCCAGCGCGGCGCTCAAGCGCTCGGCGCCGTTCGGCACCGGGTCGTCGTACGGCCAGCCGTTCGACCCGACCCTCGGTGGTCTCGTGGCCATGGACGAGGGGAGCGCCAAGTGACCCGCCTTCCGCGCCGCCTGCGGCTCATCCTCGGCCTCCTCCTCGGCAGCGTCGTCCTCTCGGGCTGCGACTTCGACGTCTACTCGCTGCCGCTGCCCGGCGGCACCGACGTCGGCGACAACCCGATCCGGGTGACCGTCCAGTTCCAGGACGTCCTCGACCTGGTCCCGAAGTCGACGGTCAAGGTGAACGACGTCAGCGTCGGCCAGGTGAAGGACATCCAGCTCGACGGCTACCACGCCGAGGTGACGCTCGAGCTCCGCAACGACACCAAGCTGCCCGACAACGCGATCGCCGAGATCCGCCAGACCAGCCTGCTCGGCGAGAAGTTCGTCTCGCTGTCCGCGCCCGAGACCGGCGCCAGCGACGAGCCGCTGGGCGACGGGGACGTCATCGACCTCGACCGCACCGGCCGCAACCCGGAGGTCGAGGAGGTGCTCGGCGCGCTGAGCCTGATCCTCAACGGCGGTGGCGTGGCCCAGCTGAAGACGATCACCCAGGAGCTCAACAAGGCGGTCACCGGGCGCGAGGACAACGTCCGCTCCGTGCTCAGCCAGATCGACACCTTCACCGGCAGCCTCGACACCAACAAGGCCCAGATCGTCGATGCGATCGAGGCGCTCAACCGGCTCGCGCTCTCGGCCCACCAGCAGGAGGGCAACATCGACGAGGCGCTCGAGGAGCTGCCCAGCGCGCTGACCAGCATCGACGGGCAGCGCCAGGACCTGGTCCGGATGCTGCAGGGGCTCGACCAGCTGTCGAACGTCGGGGTGCGGGTGATCAAGGCGTCGAAGGTCGCCACCATCGACTCGCTGCGCCAGCTCCAGCCCGTGCTCAACCAGCTGGCCGCCTCCGGCGACGACTTCGTCAACGCGTTCAACGCCTTCCTGACCTACCCGTTCGTCGACGAGGTCGTCGGCCGCGACCCGCAGGTGGCCCGCAACCTGCACATGGGCGACTACACGAACCTCTCGATCGTCCTCGAGGTGGACCTGACCCAGGGGCTGCCGACCGACCCGACCGACGTGCTGCCGACCCAGCTCGACCCGGGCCAGCTGGTCCAGAGCGTCCTCGACTGCATCGCCAGCGGCGACCTCGCCAGCGCGGCCTGCCAGAAGGTGCTCAACACGCCCGCGGCGCTGCTCAAGCTCAAGGAGATCTGCCAGGAGCCGGGCAACAAGAACAAGACCGTGTGCGTGCTGCTCAACACCGTCCCCGGGCTGCCGGGGCTGCCCGGGCTGCCCAGCGTGCCCGGCGCGCCCGCCGGCACCGACCCGCTCGGCGGGGTCGGCGGCGTCCTCGGCGGGCTCGGTCTCGGTCGCAGCGGCACCGGACCCTGGAACGACGCGGCACACGGTGGGCCGACCATGGCCCAGCTGCAGGCGGTCTACGACCCGTCGCTGGTCAACCTGCTGGTGCCGACCCTGGTGGCGCCGGCCACCGACGGCACCGACACGAAGCACGGAGGGGAGACCAAGTGATCACCCGCCGTACCAAGATCCAGCTGATGATCTTCGTCGTGATCACGCTGCTCGGCGTGACCTTCGTGGGTGCGCGCTACGCGCAGCTCGACAAGGCGTTCTACGACGACAACTACACGGTGACCGCCAGCTTCGCCGACTCCGGCGGCATCT
This sequence comes from uncultured Actinomycetota bacterium, assembly GCA_963734355.1. GTDB lineage: Bacteria > Actinomycetota > Actinomycetes > Propionibacteriales > Nocardioidaceae > Nocardioides. The sequence continues at coordinate 59,602 of CAVTHU010000051.1, read as the reverse complement.
TCGCCGGGGGCGAGGTCACCTACCGCGGCGTCAGCGTGGGCAAGGTGAACGAGCTGAAGCTGACCGACGCGGGCGTCGACGTCGTGCTCGACATCGACAACAGCTACGACGAGATCCCCGCCGACGCCCTCGCCGTGGTCGGCAACCGGTCCGCCGTCGGTGAGCAGTACGTCGAGCTCCAGCCGCAGCGCAACGACGGACCGTTCCTGCACGACGGCTCGGTGATCGACGAGCAGGACACGCGTCTCCCGATCGCCACCGACACCCTGCTCACCCACCTGTCCGAGACCGTGGAGTCGGTCGACAAGGACGACCTGAAGACCACCGTCGACGAGCTCGGCGCTGCCTTCGGCGGCACCGGCAAGGACCTCCAGACGATCATCGACAGCGGCAACTCGTTCATCAACACCGCCAATGACAACTTCGACGTCACCACGGCGCTGATCCGGGACAGCAACACCGTCCTGCACGGCCAGATCGACTCCGAGTCGGCGATCCGGAACTTCTCCTCGCAGCTCCAGGCGTTCAGCACGCGTGCTGGCCGGCGCCGACCCCGACCTGCGCCACCTCATCGACACCGGCGGCGTCGCCGCCACCCAGCTGCGGACCTTCCTCGAGCAGAACCGCGTCGAGCTCGGCGACCTCATCAACAACCTGGTCACCACCGGCGATGTGATCGTCAAGCACCTCGACGGCATCAAGCAGATCCTCGTGATCTACCCCTACGTCGTCGAGGGTGGCTTCACGGTGGTCTCGAAGTCGCCGGACACCGGCCTCTACGACGCCCACTTCGGCATGATCCTCACGACGCAGAAGGTCTGTCACCAGGGCTATGGCGATACCGACACCCGGCCGCCCCAGGACGGCGAGAGCCGGCCGATGAACGTCAACGCCCGCTGCGACGAGCCGGCGACCGAGAGCAACGCCCGTGGCGCCCAGAACGCCCCGCGCGCGGCGACCTCGTACGCCGACTCGCCCGTCGTGGCGTCGTACGACCCGGAGACCGGCAAGCTCACCTGGGGCGACCCGGGGGGTTCGTCGACCGGTACCGTTGCCCCGCCGTCGCTAGGAGAGGAGTCCTGGAAGTGGCTGTTCCTCCAGCCCCTGACCAGCGGTCAGGAGTGACTGAGGAGACCAGTTCCGCCCAGGACACTGCCGAGCGCACCACCTCGCACTCCCTGCGGCTGACGCTGCTGGTCGTGCTCTCGGTGCTGCTGCTCGCGTCCGTGGCGGCGGTCGTCTACCTCGCGGCCACCCGGCCGGTCTCCGCTCTGGGGGTCGACGGGGAGCAGGACGCGCTCCAGTCCGAGCGCGAGAGCGTGATGGCGCAGGCGGAGCAGTTCATGCTCCGGATCAACACCTACGGCCCCGACCTGCTCGAGGGCGACACGATGCCCAAGTACCGCGAGCTGGTCGAAGAGGTCATCACCCCCAAGTTCGCGGCGGACTTCGAGAAGAACGCCCCGCTCGCCGAGGCGACGGTCAAGCAGGCCGGCCTCGCGCGCACCGCCGAGGTGTTCAGCACCGGCGTCTCCGCGATCGACTCCGACTCGGCCACCGCGCTGGTGGCCGGATCGATCACGCAGTCCTACCCGAAGAGCCCGGGCTCCGACGAGCGGGTGGAGACCGAGCCGGCGCCGTTCCGCGTCCAGGTCTCGCTGGTCAAGGTCAAGGGCACCTGGCTGGTCGACGACTTCAGCCCGCTCACCGGCACCGAGGACAGCGGCACGAGCGGCACCGGCACGCCCGCTCCCAGCCCGACCGAGGGGGCCACGCCGTGACCCCGACCTGGTACGACCTGCTCGGCGTCGAGCCCGACGCCTCGTCGGACGAGATCCGCGCCGCGTGGAAGTCCGCGATCGCCGACCTCGACCCGGGCGACCGCCGGTTCCGGGCCCTCAACGAGGCCGCCGAGGTGCTCCTCGACAAGGACAAGCGCGCCGGTACGACGCGACGCTGGCGCCGGAGGAGCCCGTTGAGACCACCGCGACGGAGGCGCCGGCCGCCGAGGACGACGCCGAGGTCCTGAGCGACGAGCCCGCCGACGACGCTCCGGCTCGCACTCGCGGGGTGGTCCCCGCCTGGCTGCTCGCCGGCCTTGCTCTTCTCGTGGCCGCCATGTTCGCGTTCGCCGGCTACCTGGTCAGCCAGCCCTCCGACGACTCGATCGCCACCGCGACCAGCGACGCCCAGGCCGCGGCCGAGCAGTCGGCGGCCACGATCCTGGCCTACGACTACCGCCACCTCGACGAGGACCAGAAGGCCGCCGGCGCGCTGATGACGCCGGCGTACCAGAAGAAGTACGACGCGCTGTTCGCCCAGATCGCCGCGAACGCCCCCGAGGTGAAGGCGATCGTGACCGCCGACGTGGTCGCCTCCGGGATCGTCCGGTCCGGCTCGGACCGGGTGCAGGTGCTGGTCTTCGTCAACCGGCCGACGCTGCGCGCCGACAAGCACCGAGCCCACCGTGTTCAGGGACCAGGTCGTGATGACGATGGAGAAGTCCGGCGACGACTGGCTCGTCGACAACATGGACACCAACCAACTCGCCGGTTGATACCCCCGCGAGTTTTCGGCCCCGACCCCGGTGACGACGCTCGCTTCGCTCGCGAGCTTCGCCGTCGTCACCGGCCGCGAGGCCGAATCGCGGGGCGCGCTCGCTGCGCGAGCAACGCTCGCTTCGCTCGCCCGCTGACAAGTGCCGGAACGTGATGTAGCCGCGGGACTCACGTGGTTGTTCGCCATTGGTCAGCGGGCGAGCGTCCGTCGTCGGTGCCGAGCCCGAGTTTCGGGGTGCGCCGAAGTGCTTGACCTGAGCCCCGCTTCGGACCACACTCGGTGGACGCCATGCGGATCAGCCGTGGCGCGGTCTTGAAGGCTGCCCGCTCATCCGCTATCGTGGGTCCTTGCGCCTGCTCTCAAATGCTCCTCGCCCTGTCCGGATGGGTGTTGTTGTGGTGGTCGGGTGCCTCTCCGCTCACGAGCCCTCATGAGGACAACTCTTGGCCGCGCGCACCACCTCCCGCACGCCCGCTTCAAGCAACACCCGCCGCATCTCCTTCGCGAAGATCTCCGAGCTGTTCGAAGTTCCGCAGCTCCTCTCCCTCCAGACCGACAGCTTTGACTGGCTGATCGGCAACGAGGCGTGGGACCGCGCTGTCGAGCGCCGTCGCGGCGAGGGTGAGGACGTCTCCAGCAAGTCCGGGCTCCAGGAGATCTTCGAGGAGATCTCGCCGATCGAAGACTTCTCCGAGACGATGTCGCTCTCGTTCGAGAACCCCGTCTTCTACGACCCCAAGTACACCGTCGACGAGTGCAAGGAGAAGGACTTCACCTACTCCGCTCCGCTCTACGTGTCGGCGGAGTTCACCAACAACGACACCGGTGAGATCAAGGGCCAGACGGTCTTCATGGGCGACTTCCCGCTCATGACCGACAAGGGCACCTTCATCATCAACGGCACCGAGCGCGTGGTCGTCTCCCAGCTGGTCCGCTCGCCGGGCGTCTACTTCGAGCGCACCGCCGACAAGACGTCCGACAAGGACATCTACACCGCGAAGCTGATCCCGAGCCGCGGTGCCTGGCTGGAGTTCGAGATCGACAAGCGCGACATGGTCGGGGTCCGCCTCGACCGCAAGCGCAAGCAGAACGTCACCGTGCTCCTCAAGGCGCTCGGCATGTCCATCGAGGACATCCGCCGCGAGTTCGCCGACCCCAACAGCACCGAGGGCAAGGCCTACGAGTCCATCGAGCTCACGCTCGAGAAGGACCACACCGTGGCCGAGGACGACGCGCTGCTCGACATCTACCGCAAGCTGCGCCCGGGCGAGCCGCCGACGCGCGAGGCCGCGCAGACGCTGCTCAACAACTACTACTTCAACCCCAAGCGCTACGACCTCGCCAAGGTCGGCCGCTACAAGGTCAACAAGAAGCTCGGCCTCGTCGAGGCCTTCGACCAGCAGACGCTGACGCTCAACGACGTCGTGGCGGCGATCCGCTACATCGTCGCGCTGCACGACGGCCAGGCCCAGATCGACAGCCCCCAGGGTGACCTCGAGATCTCGGCCGACGACATCGACCACTTCGGCAACCGCCGGATGCGCACGGTCGGTGAGCTGATCCAGAACCAGCTCCGCACCGGCCTGGCCCGGATGGAGCGGGTGGTCCGCGAGCGGATGACGACCCAGGACGTCGAGGCGATCACGCCGCAGTCCCTGATCAACATCCGCCCGGTCGTGGCGGCGCTGAAGGAGTTCTTCGGCACCTCGCAGCTCTCGCAGTTCATGGACCAGACCAACCCGATCGCGGGCCTGACGCACAAGCGCCGGCTCAACGCGCTCGGCCCCGGTGGTCTGTCCCGTGACCGCGCCGGCATGGAGGTCCGTGACGTCCACCCGTCGCACTACGGCCGGATGTGCCCGATCGAGACCCCCGAGGGTCCCAACATCGGCCTGATCGGCTCGCTCGCGTCGTACGGACGGATCAACCCGTTCGGCTTCGTCGAGACGCCGTACCGCAAGGTCGAGAAGGGCAAGACGACCGACCAGGTCGACTACCTCACCGCCGACGACGAGGACCGCTACGTCATCGCGCAGGCCAACGCCACCATCGACGCCAAGGGCAAGTTCACCGACGAGCGGGTGCTGGTGCGCCAGCGCGACGGTGAGGTCTCCGAGGTCCCGGCCGACGCCGTCGACTACGTCGACGTGTCGCCGCGCCAGATGGTCTCGGTCGCGACCGCGCTGATCCCGTTCCTCGAGCACGACGACGCCAACCGCGCGCTCATGGGCGCCAACATGCAGCGCCAGGCCGTGCCGCTCATCAAGAGCGACTCGCCGCTGGTCGGCACCGGCATGGAGTACCGCGCCGCGGTCGACGCGGGCGACGTGCTCGTGGCCGAGACGGCCGGTGTGGTCAAGGAGGTGTCCGCCGAGGTCATCGAGACGATGAACGACGACGGCACCTACACGACCTACCGGCTCAACAAGTTCAAGCGCTCCAACCAGGGCACCTGCATCAACCAGCGTCCGCTGGTCAGTGAGGGTGACAAGCTCGTCGAGGGTCAGCCGATCGCCGACGGGCCGTGCACCGACAACGCCGAGATGGCGCTGGGCACCAACCTGCTGGTCGCGTTCATGCCCTGGCAGGGTCACAACTACGAGGACGCGATCATCCTCAGCCAGCGCCTGGTGCAGGAGGACGTCCTCACCTCGATCCACATCGAGGAGCACGAGGTCGACGCCCGCGACACCAAGCTCGGGCCCGAGGAGATCACCCGGGACATCCCGAACGTCTCCGAGGAGATGCTGGCCGACCTCGACGAGCGGGGCATCATCCGGATCGGCGCGGAGGTCACCACCGGTGACATCCTCGTCGGCAAGGTGACCCCGAAGGGCGAGACCGAGCTGACCCCCGAGGAGCGGCTGCTCCGCGCGATCTTCGGTGAGAAGGCGCGCGAGGTGCGCGACACCTCGATGAAGGTCCCGCACGGCGAGTCCGGCACCGTCATCGGCGTCCGGGTCTTCGACCGCGAGGAGGGCGACGAGCTCCCGCCGGGTGTCAACCAGCTGGTGCGCGTCTACGTCGCGCAGAAGCGGAAGATCTCCGTCGGCGACAAGCTCGCCGGACGCCACGGCAACAAGGGCGTCATCGCGAAGATCCTGCCGATCGAGGACATGCCGTTCATGGAGGACGGCACGCCGGTCGACGTGGTGCTCAACCCGCTGGGTGTGCCGCGCCGGATGAACATCGGCCAGATCCTCGAGCTGCACCTGGGCTGGCTGGCCAAGCAGGGCTGGGACCTCGACATCGCCGAGGACAAGTCGAAGGCCGACTGGAAGCAGCGGCTCATCGACATCCACGCCGAGAAGGCCGCGCCGAACACCAAGGTCGCGACCCCGGTGTTCGACGGTGCCCGCGAGGACGAGCTCACCGGTCTGCTCGGTGCGACGATGCCCAACCGCGACGGCGTCCGGATGGTCAAGTCGGACGGCAAGGCGTCCCTCTTCGACGGTCGTTCCGGCGATCCGTTCCCGGACCCGGTGGCGGTCGGCTACATGTACATCCTCAAGCTGCACCACCTGGTGGACGACAAGATCCACGCGCGCAGCACCGGCCCCTACTCGATGATCACGCAGCAGCCGCTGGGCGGTAAGGCCCAGTTCGGTGGCCAGCGGTTCGGCGAGATGGAGGTCTGGGCGATGGAGGCGTACGGCGCCGCCTACGCCCTGCAGGAGCTGCTGACGATCAAGTCCGACGACGTGCCCGGTCGGGTCAAGGTCTACGAGGCGATCGTCAAGGGCGAGAACATCCCCGACTCGGGCATCCCCGAGTCGTTCAAGGTGCTCGTCAAGGAGATGCAGTCGCTCTGCCTGAACGTCGAGGTCCTGAGCCAGGACGGCTCGTCGATCGAGCTTCGCGACGCGGAGGAAGACGTCTTCCGCGCCGCCGAGGAGCTCGGCATCGACCTGTCCCGTCGCGAGCCCAGCTCGGTCGAAGAAGTCTGAGGTGCCGGCGGGACGCCGTGAGGCGTCCCGCCCCCTCGGTCCACGCTTTCAACACACAGAACTAACGAAGGACAACAGCCATCGTGCTTGATGTGAACTTCTTCGACCAGCTTCGGATCGGCCTGGCCACTGCGGAGGACATCCGCACGTGGAGCCACGGCGAGGTCAAGAAGCCGGAGACCATCAACTACCGCACGCTCAAGCCCGAGCGTGACGGCCTCTTCTGCGAGAAGATCTTCGGTCCCACCCGGGACTGGGAGTGCTACTGCGGCAAGTACAAGCGGGTGCGCTTCAAGGGCATCATCTGCGAGCGCTGCGGTGTCGAGGTCACTCGTTCCAAGGTCCGCCGCGAGCGGATGGGCCACATCGAGCTGGCCGCCCCGGTCACCCACATCTGGTACTTCAAGGGTGTCCCGAGCCGGCTCGGCTACCTGCTCGACCTCGCCCCGAAGGACCTCGAGAAGGTCATCTACTTCGCGGCCTACATGATCACCTCGGTCGACGAGGACGCCCGCCACAAGGACCTGTCCTCGCTGGAGAACAAGGTCGGCCTGGAGCGCGAGCGGCTCGAGAAGCGCCGCGACGGTGCTCTCGAGGACCGCACCAAGAAGCTCGAGGAGGACCTCGCGGTCCTGGAGTCCGAGGGTGCCAAGGCCGACCAGCGCCGCAAGGTCAAGGACGCCGCCGAGCGGGAGATGAAGCAGCTGCGCGACCGTGCCCAGCGCGAGCTCGACCGCCTCGAGGAGGTCTGGACGACCTTCAAGGCGCTCAAGGTCCAGGACCTCATGGGCGACGAGATGCTGTACCGGGAGATGAAGAACTGGTTCGGCAAGTACTTCGAGGGCCACATGGGCGCCACGGCGATCCAGAAGCGGCTCCAGGACTTCGACATCGCCGCCGAGGTGGAGTCGCTGCGCGAGACCATCGCCACCGGCAAGGGCCAGAAGAAGGTCCGGGCGCTGAAGCGGCTCAAGGTCGTCGACGCGTTCCGCAAGACCGGCAACAAGCCCCAGGGCATGGTGCTGGACGCCGTACCCGTCATCCCGCCGGACCTGCGCCCGATGGTGCAGCTCGACGGTGGCCGGTTCGCGACCTCTGACCTCAACGACCTCTACCGCCGGGTGATCAACCGCAACAACCGGCTCAAGCGGCTCCTCGACCTCGGCGCGCCCGAGATCATCGTCAACAACGAGAAGCGGATGCTCCAGGAGGCCGTCGACTCGCTGTTCGACAACGGCCGCCGCGGTCGTCCGGTCACCGGTCCGGGCAACCGGCCGCTGAAGTCGCTGTCCGACATGCTCAAGGGCAAGCAGGGCCGGTTCCGCCAGAACCTGCTCGGCAAGCGCGTCGACTACTCGGGCCGCTCGGTCATCGTGTCCGGTCCGCAGCTCAAGCTGCACCAGTGCGGTCTGCCGAAGATGATGGCGCTCGAGCTGTTCAAGCCCTTCGTCATGAAGCGGCTCGTGGACCTCTCCCACGCCCAGAACATCAAGTCCGCCAAGCGGATGGTGGAGCGGGCGACGTCCGGTCTCTCGCGCTACGCGATGGTCTGGGACGTGCTCGAAGAGGTCATCATGGAGCACCCGGTGCTGCTCAACCGCGCACCGACGCTGCACCGCCTCGGCATCCAGGCCTTCGAGCCGCAGCTGATCGAGGGCAAGGCCATCCAGATCCACCCGCTCGTCTGCGGCGCGTTCAACGCCGACTTCGACGGTGACCAGATGGCCGTCCACCTGCCGCTCTCCGCGGAGGCGCAGGCCGAGGCCCGGATCCTGATGCTGTCGACCAACAACATCCTGAAGCCGTCGGACGGCCGTCCGGTGACCATGCCCTCCCAGGACATGATCATCGGCCTGTTCTGGCTGACCACCGACCGCGAGGGCGAGCCCGGCGAGGGTCGGGCGTTCTCGTCGCCGGCCGAGGCGATCATGGCCTTCGACCACGGCGAGATCTCGCTGCAGAGCAAGATCAAGATCCGCCTGTCCGACGTCGTCCCGCCGCTGGGCGAGGACGCCGCGGACTGGGAGGAGGGCCAGGCGATCATCCTCGAGACGACGCTGGGCCGGTCGCTGTTCAACGACACCCTCCCCGCCGACTACCCCTACGTGAACTACGAAGTGGGCAAGAAGGCGCTGGGCGCGATCGTCAACGACCTGGCCGAGCGCTACACCAAGGTCGAGGTCGCGGCGTCGCTCGACGCCCTCAAGGACACCGGCTTCCACTGGGCCACCCGGTGCGGGGTCACGGTGTCCATCGAGGACGTCGTCACGCCGGCCAACAAGGCCGAGATCCTCTCCGGTTTCGAGAAGCAGGCCGCGAACATCCAGAAGCAGTTCGAGCGTGGCCTGATCACCGACGACGAGCGCCGTCAGGAGCTCATCGAGATCTGGACCGACGCGTCCAGCAAGGTCGGTGACGCGATGGAGGCGAACTTCGACCGGTCGAACCCCATCTTCATGATGGTCGACTCGGGTGCCTCCGGAAACATGAACCAGATCCGGCAGGTCGCCGCCATGCGTGGCCTCGTGGCCAACCCGAAGGGCGAGATCATCCCGCGCCCGATCAAGTCCAACTTCCGTGAGGGCCTCACGGTGCTGGAGTACTTCATCGCGACCCACGGTGCCCGCAAGGGTCTGGCCGACACCGCGCTCCGTACGGCGGACTCCGGCTACCTGACCCGTCGCCTCGTGGACGTCTCCCAGGACGTCATCATCCGCGAGGACGACTGCGGCACCGAGCGCGGTCTGCTGAAGCGGATCGGGGTCAAGCGCGAGGACGGCACCGTCCGCAAGGACGACAACGCCGAGACCGCGGCGTACGCCCGTACGGCGGCCGTCGAGATCAAGCACCCGGAGACCGGCGAAGTGCTGGCGACCGCTGGTGAGGACCTCGGCGACGTCAAGATCGGCGAGCTCGTGGCCGCCGGTGTCGAGGAGGTGTCGGTCCGCTCCGTGCTGACCTGCGACGCCAAGACCGGCACCTGCGCCAAGTGCTACGGCCGTTCGCTGGCCACCGGCAAGCTGGTCGACATCGGAGAGGCCGTCGGCATCATCGCGGCCCAGTCGATCGGTGAGCCCGGCACCCAGCTGACGATGCGCACCTTCCACACCGGTGGCGTCGCCTCGGCCGACGACATCACGCAGGGTCTGCCCCGCGTGGTGGAGCTGTTCGAGGCCCGCTCGCCCAAGGGCGTCTCGCCGATCAGCGAGGTGGCCGGCCGGGTCGAGATCGAGGAGACCGACAAGGCGCGCGTCGTCCGAGTCACTCCCGACGACGGCTCGGACGTGCAGGAGTACCCCGTCAGCCGGCGCTCCCGCCTCCGGGTGGCCGACGGCGACAGCATCGAGGTCGGCGACCAGCTGGTCGTCGGTACGCCGGACCCCAAGGAGGTCCTGCGCATCCTCGGTGTCCGCAAGACCCAGCAGCACCTCGTCGACGAGGTGCAGGCGGTCTACCGCTCGCAGGGCGTGGCGATCCACGACAAGCACATCGAGATCATCGTGCGGCAGATGCTGCGCCGGATCACGGTGCTCGAGTCGGGTGACACCCACCTGCTGCCCTCCGACCTCGTGGACCGCGTGCGGTTCGAGGAGGAGAACCGGCGTGTGGTCTCCGAGGGCGGCAAGCCGGCCTCGGGTCGCCCGGAGCTCATGGGCATCACCAAGGCCTCGCTCGCGACCGAGTCGTGGCTGTCCGCGGCCTCCTTCCAGGAGACCACCCGCGTCCTCACCGACGCGGCGATCCACGGACGCTCCGACGCGCTGCGCGGTCTGAAGGAGAACGTCATCATCGGCAAGCTGATCCCGGCGGGCACCGGCCTCGAGCGGTACCGCAACATCCGGGTGGAGCCCACCGAGGAGGCCCGCGCCGCGGCGTACTCCGTGACCGGCTACGACTCCTACGACTACGAGTTCGCCGGCGCCGGCGGACAGGCAGTCGCCCTGGAGGACTTCGACTTCGGGTCCTACCAGAACTGAGCACGACGGTCGGCCCCCAGCAGCCAACGGCTGCTGGGGGCCTTGCCGTCTGCTCAGCCCCTTGCTCGCCGACGACCGGCATGGCTGCCGCCGAGGTGTCACCATGCCGACATGCGTCGACGAGCCGGCACCGCGGGGCCGCTCTTGCTCGCGGCCGTCGCGCTGGTGGCAGCCGGGTGCCACTCGTCCGGCGATCCGAGCAGCGAGGCGACACCGAAGCCGACCGCGGTGCTCAAGCCCCACTGCCCGGCTCCGACGCAGCCCCCGGCAGTCACCGCCGACGGGGTCAACCAGGTCGTGTCCTCGTCAGACCTGCCCGCCTGGCAGGCCGGGGACATCGGGGCCAGCGCCGAGCTGAGCGACGGCCGGCTGGTGTGGGTCTTCGGGGACACCGTGCGCACGGACGACTTCAACCCGCGCATCGTGGCCAACTCGATGCTGATCTCGTCCGGACGTTGCGTCTCGCAGCTGCGGACCGGCGACGACGGGCCGGTCATCCCCGATGTCTCCAGCGACGTGGTGCGCTGGCCGATGTCGCTCGTCGTGCTGGGCCCGGTGGGTGCGGCAGCCGGCACCGGTGTCCGCGACGTGCTGGTCGTCCTCTGCGCTCGCACGCAGCGCGGCGGGGCCGGGGGCGCTCTCGACTTCGTCTTCCGGGGCACGTCCGCGGCGGTCTTCACGGTCTCCGATGACGGTGTGCCCCGGCTGCAGGAGGTCATCGAGATCACCCCGGACGACGCGGCGCCGGACCAGGTCAACTGGGGCGCGGCGGCCACGGTCCACGGTCGCTGGTACTACGTCTACGGGACCCGGCTGCCCGGCGACCCCGGGACCTTCGGCCGCGAGCTGTACGCCGCCCGGGCGCCCGCCGACGACCCGGGCAACCGTGAGGAGTGGCAGTTCTGGGACGGCTCCACGTGGCAGTCCTCGATCGACGCCGCGGCGCCGACCCTCCCAGCGGTGGGTGGGGTCTCGCAGACGTTGTCCGTGGACGTCGTGGACGGTCAGTTCGTGGCGGTGTCCAAGCGCGACGGTGACCTGGGGGGTTTCGTCTACACCTGGACCTCCGCCACTCCTGTGGGGCCCTGGCAGCCGCACCAGGCGGTGGCCGCACCGGAGGACTTCGACACCGGCGAGCTGGAGTACGCGCCGCTCGCGCACCCGGAGATCCCGCTCGCGGACGGGCGGCTGCTGGTGTCCGTGTCCCGCAACACGACCGACTTCGACCAGCTGATGGCCGACCCCGAGGTGGGCCGACCGATCTTCGTGGAGGTCGGTCGCCCGTGATCGTCCTCAGGCGGGACTGAGCACGACCCGGGCCGGAGCCATCGTGTCCTGCATCCGCTGCCACTTCACCGCCGAGACGAGGGCGACCCAGCTCGCCACCCCCCAGACCACCAGGACCGTGACCACCGCGACGTACGACGCCACGTGGCCGCCGGACACCAGCTGGCTGGCGCCGTTGACGAAGGCGGTGAGCGGCAGCACGCCGTTCAGCGTCCGCAGCACCCCGGGCGCGGTCTCGAGCGGCACCACGTTGCCGGACGCCGCGACCTGGAGGATCAGGAACAGCACGAACAAGGTCACGCCGACCCCGCCCATCCTGATCCTCAGTGCGAGCGCCATGAGGCAGAACGTCGCTGCGGCGAGCAGCACGAGGAGCACCAGCGGTGCGATGGCCGCCGTGCTCGGGTGGAACAGGAGGATCGCGGCCACCACGGCAGCTGCGTTGAGAGCGGCGAGGCCGAGCACCGGAAGGGACTGCGAGATGGCGACCATGCGTGAGGCGACCGGCGCCATGGCGGTGCGTGCGATCCCGGACAGGTCGAGGCTGAGGGCCGCCACCAGCGCCGCGAGCCACAGGATCACCGCGATGATGAGCGCGATCAGCCAGCCGTTGCCGTGCTCGGTGTGCTTGACCTGGCTGGTCAGGGCCACCGGCTCGCTGACCACCTTGCTGAGCGCTGCCGCCTGGTCATCGGTGTACGTCGGGCTCTGGGCGGCCGCCGTCGCCAAACCACTGCTCAGCTGCTGGGCGCCGTCGTTGGCGTCGCCGGCGCTGCTGGCGAGGGTGGCGCTGCCCGAGGCGAGCGAGCGGCCGGCATCGGCGGTGGTGCTGGTGCCGTCGGCCAGCTGACCCGCGGCCCGGTCGACCTGGGCGGTGCCGCGGGCGAGCGAGGTGGCTCCCTTCTGCAGCTTGTTCGTGCTGGTGCTCAGTCGGCCGCTGGCCTTGCTGAGCTCCTGGGACGCCGCCGCCAGCTCGGCGTTGCCGCGGGCCAGCTCGTCGGCGCCACCGGCGAGCCGGGTGGCACCGTCCGCGAGCCTTCCGGCGCCCTGGTCCAGGCGGCCCGACGCCGCGGCCAGCGCGCCGGTGTGGTTGGCGGCGCGGGTCAGCTCGTCGCAGAACGCGGCGGACCCGCCGGCCCCGGCGCAGTCGTGGGCGAGCCGGGTCACCTCGTCCGACAGCAGCCGGGAGCCACCCGCGACGATCCGCGCGCCGGCCGCGACCACGCGGACACCGTCGGAGAGCTCGTGGGACCGGCCGGCGAGCACTCCGCTCTCCCGGGCCAGCGTGCGCGCACCCGAGGCCAGCCGGGCCTGGCCGTCGTGCAGCTTCCTGGCGCCCTTGCCGAGCTCGGTGACGCCGTCCTCGAGCTGGACCGCGCCGCTGTGCACGGACCCGGCTCCCTCGGCCAGCTGGGCACTACCCGAGGCGACCTCGTCCAGGCCGTCGGACAGCTCGGCGGCGCCACTGTCGAGCTGCACGGCGCCGTCCGCGAGCTGTTGGGTGCCGTCGGCCAGCTGCGCTGCGCCACTGGCGGCCTGCTGGTTGCCCTTGGCCAGGGAGTTGAAGCCGTCGTACACCTGCCCGAGGTAGGCCACGGTCACCTGGTTGCCCAGGGCCGCGGCCGCGGCGGTCGCGACCTCTTCGCTGAGGTACGGCATCGTGGTGCTCGCCGCGGCATTGCTGACCAGGGTGAGCTTGCCCTGGACCGGCGCGTCCGTGCCGCTGGACAGGATGGCGCTGGAGAAGTCCGACGGGACGGTCAGCACGGCGTAGAAGGAGCCGTCCTTCAGCCCATCGGCGGCGCTGTCCTCGTCGGTCAGCGCCCACTGGAGGTTCTTGCTCGGCGTGGTCGGGTGCGTCAGCGCCGCGGTCAGGGACCGGCCGGCGGCCATGGGCTGCGGGTCGGTGATGATCGTGTCGTTGTTGACGATGGCGACCGGGACCTTGTCGATGTGCGACTCGCGGCCGGTGGCCGACCAGATCAGCAGCGACGCCGCCACGAGAGGCAGCAGGACAGCGACCACGGTGATCCGGCGCCAGCGCGCCCGCCGGTCGTCAGTCTCTCCAGGCACCTGCTCACTCATCGTTGGTCCTCACAGAGCTGTCGACGTCGGGAACTGGGGCTCCGGCCCGCACGGGCGGGGGAGCCGGGTCGGGCGGGTTGCCGTTCGTGGCGAGCGGCACCGGTGGTCGAGCCGGCGCCGTCCCGTGGGCGACCACGACCACGGTGGCGCCGCGGCGGGCCAGCTCCTCGGCGAGGAGCCCGGCGGACCTGCGATCAGGTTCGGTCTGCCCGTCCAGCCCGGAGAACACGAAGACGTCGACGCCGCTGCTCAGGCCGAGGGCGGCGTCCACCACCGCTGCGGCGACGGCGCCGTCCGCGCCGTGCGGTGCTGCCGCGGCCGCGAGCTCGTCGACCAGCCGCAGCGCCCGCTCGGTCAGCTCGTCCCGTCGGCGGCCGGACAGGCTCTCGAGGCGAGCCCGGTCGCGCACCCGATCCGTGACCGAGCCCTCCGAGCGATCCGGGGTGACGAGCTCCAGCAGCGCGGTACGGCGGATCACGGCCTCGCGCTGCTCGGGGAGCAGCAGCCCGTCGACGACCACCTCGCCGGCGGCGGCCGGTCGACGACCGGCCAGCACCCGGCCGACCGCACCGGGATCTTCCCCGTCCGGAACGGCGAGGTGGTTGACCCGGCCGGCCTCCGCGGACACCTGGACAGGGGTGGCGTTCCCGGGCACGACGACGTCGCGGGCCAGCAGCGTGGTCGGCCCGTGCTCCGCCTGGTAGTCGTCGAAGGCGACCTTCCGGTGCAGTGCCGCTCCCTCCACGTCGACGACGGGCAGCGCGCGGTCCAGCCGGCGGGGCAGCCACCACGCCCGCCGGCCCAGGAGCACCAGCACCGCCGGGACCAGCGTCATCCGGACGAGGAAGGCGTCGACGAAGACACCGACGGCCAGACCCAGCGCAATCTGCTTGATGGTCGCGGGACCGCCCGGGATGAACGCGACGAAGACGCTGGTCATGATGAGCGCGGCGGCGGTCACGACGCGGGACGAGGCGCGGAAGCCGTCGACCACGGACTCGTGAGGGTCACCCGTGAGGACGTAGTGCTCGCGCATCGCCGAGACGAGGAACATCTCGTAGTCCATCGCGAGCCCGAACAGCACGCCCATCACGAAGATCGGCAGGAAGCTGACGACGGGTCCGTCGGAAAGTCCGGGCGTCAGCGCGTCGAACCAACCCCATTGGAAGACCACGACGACGGCCCCCAGCGCGGCGCCGACGGAGAGCAGGTAGCCCAGCGTCGCCTTGATGGGCACCGCGATCGAGCGGAAGACGACCATCAGCAGGATGAGCGAGAGCCCGATGACGATCGCGCCGAAGGGCAGCAGCGCCTCGCCGAGGCGGTCCGACGCGTCGATGTTGGCGGCCGTCTGGCCGGTGACCAGCATGGTGCTGACGCCGTACTTCTTCTCCAGCGCGGGTGCCTGCGCCCTGAGCTCGGTCACGAGGTCCGCTGTCGTCGAGCTGTTCTGGCCGCCCTCGGGGATCACCTGGATCAGCGCGGTGTCCCCGCCCTGGTCGGGCGTCGACTGCGGCACCGCGACCACGCCGGGGATCGTTCGGATGGCATCGGCGAGGTCGCTGACCGTGTCCGTGGGCGTGCTGCTGGTGATCACGTCGGCGGTGACGACCAGTGGTGCGTTGTAGCCCACACCGAACGCCTCGGTGATCGCGTCGTACGTCTTGCGCTGCGGGGTGTCGGTCGCAGCGGTGCTGTTGTCGGGCAGTCCCAGCCGCAGGTCGAGGGCGGGTACGGCGGCGAGCCCGAGCAGGATCACGACCGCCAGGACGGTGACGATCGGTTGCCGGGTGACGGCCCCGACCCAGATGCGGGCGACGCCACGTCGGGGCGAGCCGGCCGTCCTGGCCTTCGCCGCCTTCCTCTGCCGACGGGGCTTCTTGGGCCGGGGCCGGAGCCGCTCGCCCAGCAGCAGCGCGATCGCGGGCAGCAGGGTGAGGGCCACCGACACGGCCACCGTGACGGAGAAGGCTGCACCCACGCCCATCACGGTCAGGACGGGGATCTGGGCGACCGTCAGGCCACCCAGCGCGATGATCACCGTGGTGCCGGCGAAGACCACTGCGCTGCCGGCGGTTGCCAGGGCCCGGCTCATCGACTCGACCGGGTCGAGTCCTTCGGCGAGCTGGGCGCGGTGACGGGACAGGATGAAGAGTGCGTAGTCGATGCCGACCGCCAGGCCGAGCATCTCGGCCAGGGTCGGCGCCGTGCTGGAGACGGTGATGATGTGGGAGACCCCCATCACCGAGGTGATGGTGACCGCGACGCCGATGAGCGCGGTGAGGATCGGCATGCCGGCCGCGATGAGCGACCTGAACGTCAGCACCAGGATCAGGAAGGAGACGAGGAGCCCGAGGAGCTCGGGAACCTTGCTCGGATCCGAGCTGCTCTTGTAGGCATCGCCGCCGATCGACGTGGTCACCGGCGACCCGGCCGGCGGCGTACCTGCCTCCTGCACCTTCTCGAGCGTGTCGTCGGAGGGGACCTGGTCGGCGAAGGCGATCTGGGTCAGCGTGGCCGTGGACCCGGTGTTCAGGGTGGGAGTGGTCGCGGACAGCGGGTCGGTGATCGAGACTCCGTCGACCTTGCCGATCGCTGTCACCAGAGACGCGACCTCGGAGGCGTTCGCCGGGTCGGTGATCTTGCCCGTCCTCGCCTCGAAGAGCACCTGGCCGTTGGCCCCGGTCAGGCCGAAGCGCTCGGCGAGCAGGTCCTGGCCCTCCTGCGACTCGGTGCCCGGAATGGAGAACGAGTCGTCATAGCGGTCGCCGAACGTGGCCGCGGCACCTCCGAGCGCCACCAGGACCAGCACCCAGATGCCGACGACCATCCCTCGATGCCGGCCGATGGCGCGCCCCAGGCGATACAAGCCGATGGACACGTCGTCGTCCCTCCCGGGTGCCCTGGGGAGGGGGAGGCACCGGCTGGTGGTCAGCCCGAGAAAGTAGTGCGAGCGATGATCGCACAGCGCCCCGACGGGCGCGCGGGGCCGGATTCTCAGCCGAAACTCAGCGCCGTCCACAACTGTGGTGACCTCCCGAGAGTCACACTGACTGACGGACGAATCTTCGAGTCCACAGGAGGAATGAGTGATGGAGCCCTGGATGCGGGTGCCCTTCTGGAGCGGTCTGGCGACCGTGGTCGCCGGGTCGGTCATGGGGGGCGTGATGATGCTGGCGCCGAGCGGGACAGCGGCGACCGGGCAGGCCGAGGCTCCCCGCTCGTCCACGGCGGAGTGCACGAAGGCGAACCTCAGCGCGAAGTACAAGGGCGGCGACGCCGCGACCAGCCACGTCTACGGGCAGATCGTCCTGCGGAACACGTCCGAGGAGACCTGCTACGTGAAGGGGTACGGCGGGCTGTCCTACGTCGGCAAGGGCAACGGCACCCAGATCGGTGCCGCGGCGGACCGGACCCCGAGCGCGACGCCGAAGACGGTGCTGAAGCCGGGTGACAAGGTGCGCAGCGCGATCGTGGAGACGTCGTTCGCGCCGTACCCGAAGAAGGAGTGCCGGCCGACCAAGGTCGACGGGTTCCGGGTCTACGTGCCGGACGAGACGCGCTCGATCTTCATCGAGCACCCGACCACGGGATGTGCGAACCCCAAGGTCCACCTGCTCCAGCACAAGGCCTACCGCTAGCCGATGAGTCCGGGCGGGGGCGGCGGTCCACTCCGACATGAGCGAAGACGCCGCCGCCCCTGACCTCGACCAGCAGGCCCGCGAGATCCTGGACCGGATCCGGTACGTCGTCCTGGGCACGATCGACGAGGACGGACGGACCCGCACCTCGCCGGTGTACTTCACGCCGCACGGCTACGAGGACCTCTACTGGGTGTCGAACCCGGCGAGCCACCACTCCCACAACCTCGAGCGGGACCACAGGCTCAGCGGGGTCGTCTTCGACTCGACGGTGCCGCCGGGCCCTGACACTGGAGCGGTCTACGTGACCGGCAGCGCCCGCGAGATCCCTGCGGACGAGCTCGCGCAGCACCTGCCCCACGCCTTCGACCCCGCGCGGGGTGCGCGGGCCTTCGGGGCGGAGGAGCTGACCGGCGACGCGGACCTCCGGCTGTGGGTGCTGCACGTCGACAGCTGGGAGGTGCACATCCGCGGCGGCCACCCGACCCTCGGGACCGGCACGGACCGGCGGCTGCCCATCGATCCGCGTCCGGGACCGGAGCGGGTGAGCTGGATTCACGGCGCGGGCACGGCCCCTGAGACAATGAAGGGGTGACCAGCCCGCCCGCGCACGCCGACGTTCTCGTCGTCGGAGCCGGCCCCGCCGGGTCGGCCGCGGCCGCGTGGGCGGCCCGCGGCGGCGCGGAAGTCGTGCTGGCCGACGCGGCAGTCTTCCCGCGCGACAAGACCTGCGGCGACGGGCTCACCCCGCGCGCGGTCGGCGAGCTGCAGCGGCTCGGCCTGGACGACTGGCTGCGCGCGCACGCGGTCAACCAGGGGCTCCGGGCGCACGGCTTCGGCCAGACGCTCCTGCTGCCCTGGCCGGGCGGCACGCTTCCGTCGTGGGGCTCCGCCGTGGCGCGCACCGAGCTCGACGACCACCTGCGCACCACCGCCATCAAGGCCGGTGCGACCGCGGTCGACGGCGCCCGGGCGGTCGACGTACGCCGCGAGGGCGACCGGGTCGCCGGGGTGGTGTTCAAGACCGACGACGGGCCGCTCGAGATCGGGTGTCGACACCTCGTGGTCGCGGACGGCGTCCGCTCGCCGCTGGGCAAGGTGCTCGGGCGGGAGTGGCACCGCGACACCGTCTACGGCGTCGCCGGCCGGTCGTACATCGCGAGCGGGATGAGCGACGACCCGTGGATCAGCTCCCACCTCGAGCTGCGCGACGAGGCGGGGAAGGTGCTGTCCGGCTACGGCTGGATCTTCCCGCTGGGCACCGGCGAGGTGAACATCGGCGTCGGGACGCTCGCCACCAGCAAGCGCCCCGCCGATCTCGCCATCAAGCCGCTGATGTCGCACTACGCCGAGCTGCGCCGCGATGAGTTCGAGCTCTCCGGCGAGCTCCGGATGCCCACCTCGGCGCTGCTGCCGATGGGTGGTGCGGTGAGCAACGTCGCCGGCCCCAACTGGGCGCTGATCGGCGACGCCGCCGCCTGCGTGAACCCGCTCAACGGCGAGGGCATCGACTACGGCCTCGAGACCGGACGGCTGGTCGCCGACATGATCGCGGCCGGCGAGGACCTGGCGACCGCCTGGCCGGCGCTGCTGGCGGAGCACTACGGCGAGGCGTTCTCCATCGCCCGCCGCCTGGCCGGACTCGTCACGATCCCGCACCTCCTGTCGACCCTCGGCCCGGCCGGGATGCGGTCCGACTGGCTGATGACCCTGGCCCTGCGGTGGATGGGCAACCTGGTCACCGACGAGGACCGCGACCGCGCCGCCCGGGTCTGGCGCTGGGCGGGCCGCCGGTCGATCGCCCAGGACGCCCGGCCGCCGTTCGCCTGAGGAAGGCGCTACCCGACCAGGGCGTCGTCGTAGCGCCGACGGATGCTCGACCCGACGAGGCTCAGGTCGGCTCCGTAGACGTGCAGGGAGATCGCCAGGTCCGCGCCGGCGTTGGTGACGCGGTGGATGTCGCCGGGTGGCAGCAGCCCGTCCACGTCGCCGGCGTACGCGACCGCCGACCCGGTCGCGACCAGCCGTCCGTCCGGCCGCGCGGTGTAGCGGGTCTCGTGCTCGGCGCCTTCGTGCACGCCGACCACGCACCACGCGAGGTGGTCATGGATCGGCGTGGCCTGGCCGGGTAGCCAGACCAGGGCAACCAGCGAGAACGCGCCGTCGCCGGCGACGTGCAGCAGGTGCTGTCGGTACGCCGCCGGGTCACCGACGCGCTGGTCTGGTCGGAGCAGCCGCGAATCACCGAGCGCCGGGCGGAGAGCGCCGGCGACGGCGTCGACCGTGGCCCGGCCCGGGGCGGCGCCACGCACCGCCCGGTCGAGGTCGGTGACGAGGGCGGTGAGTCCGCGGGTGACCTGCGTCGTGGTCGTGCTGGTCATGGTGTGTTCCTTCCGGTGAGTGAGGTCGCGTTCCGCGTGGGCGCGGAGACCCGGCCGAGCGCGGCGTGGACCGCGGCGGCGAGATCGGGGAGGGGAAGCGAGCTGGGCGCGTCGGTCCGCCACGCGATGTGTCCGTCGGGGCGCACCAGCACGGCCGCCCCGTCGGCCAGGGCGTACGCGCGGGCCGCGGCTCCGGACGGGTCGGCCACGTCCCGGCCGAGCTGCACCGCCACGACAGGAAGGCCGTGGCCGGCCAGCTCGTCTGCCGCGCCCCGCCAGCCGTCGCCGTCCGGCCCGGTGACCAGCGTCAGCCGGTCGCCGTACAGGTCGAGCATGGAGAGGCGTTGCCCGTCTCGTTCCACCCAGGCGTGCGGCGCCCGCGCTCCGGGAACGGCGCCCGGAAGGGCGGCCTCCTGGGCTGCCTGGGCGTCGCCGCCCGGCACCGGGTAGACCACGCCGAAGTCGTGGGCCAGGTCCTCGGGCTTGCTGCCGTCGGAGGCCTCCAGCGAGCTCAGGGCGTTGCGCAGCCCGATCGGGTGCCGCTCGACCTCGTAGCTGTCGAGCAGCTCCTCGCCGGCCCAGCCGCGCGCCACCCAGCCGAGCTTCCAGCCGAGGTTGTGCGCGTCGGCGATGCCGGTGTTCATGCCGGTCGCCCCGCGCGGCGTCGTCCGGTGGGCCGCGTCGCCGACGAGGAAGACCCGGCCGGCCCGCATCCGCTCCGCGACGGCGGCGGCGAAGGTCCAGCGGAAGACGCCGATCACCTCGGGCTCGAGATCGGGCATGCCGGCGGCCACCCGGATCGCGGCCCGGTGGTCCTCGACGGTGGGGACACCCTGCGCGTCGCGCTCCGCCGACCACTCGCGGTCGTAGACCCACCTGCCCGGTGTGCCCGACGGCACGAACACGCCCGACTCGGGCGTGGTGACGATGTGCAGGGCGTAGCGGTGACCCCGGATCCGCTCCTCGACCGCACCGTGGAACAGGACGGCGAGGTGGTCGCCCTCGGAGCCGAGCTGGCGCTCCTCGATGCCGGCCGCGCGGCGGACGGCGCTGCCGGCACCGTCGGCGCCCACGACGTAGCGGGCCTCGATGCGCTCCTCGGCCTCGCTGCCTGCGGCCGGCCGGAGCCGCAGCGACACCCCGTGCTCCTGCTGGTCGAGCCCGACCAGCCGGGTGCCGAACCGGACTTCACCGCCGAGCGACCGCAGGTGTGCCAGGAGCACCGGCTCCAGGTGGTCCTGCGGGCTGACCGCCGCGACGGTCGGGCTCAGTGCGGCGAGCGTCTCCGGCTGCGGTACGCCGAGGGAGAAGTCCTGCTGCTGCCGGTCGGCCAGCGTCGCGGACACCGCGGCGGCGAGCCGGAGATCGGCGCCGCCGCTGAGCACCTGCTCCTCCAGACCCCAGGAGCGCAGGATCTCCATGGTGCGGGGCCGGACGCCGGTCGCCTTCGGGAAGGTGGACGTGCTCTCGTGTCGTTCGACGACCAGCACGCGTGCGCCCGCGCGGGTGGCGGCGACGGCCGTGGCCAGCCCGGACGGGCCGGCGCCGACGACGACGACGTCGTACGAGGTGGCTTCGGTGTGAGTGATCATGCCGACAAGCCTCGGCGCCGGCGGCCGGCGCCGGATCCGTGTGGCGTACGGAGTTAGCGCAGCGCTACTCGGAGAACTCCGCGAACCGCGCGAGCTCGTCCCGGCTGGTGGCGCCGGTCTTGAGGAGCAGGTTGGAGACGTGGGTCTCCACGGTGCGCTTGGAGAGGAAGAGCCGCTCGGCGATCTGGGCGTTGGTCGCGGCCTCGGCCACGAGCCCAGCACCTCCAGCTCTCGACGCGTCACGCCGAGGGCGGCCAGCCGCGGGGGTACGGCGGAGGCGCCGCGGCCGCGGCGGGTGGGCGCGCCGGCGCGGCGCAGCAGGTCGCGGGCCGTGCGGGCAGCCGTCTCCTCGCCGTGCGCCTCGTGCTCGGCCAGGCCGGCGCGGAGCAGCGGCACCGGGTCGCCCCAGCCCTCGGTGACCGCGCTCTCGAGGGCGACGAGGCGCAGCGTTCGGCGCAGCCAGGGCAGCGGTGTCAGCGCGTCCTCGGCCGTGGCGACCAAGGCTGCGGCCGTCTCGGCCTCCCCAGCGCGGCCGGCCGCCACCGCGTCGGCGTAGTCCAGGGCGGCCCGGTTGGCCAGGCGGGCCGCTGCCGGCAGCCCGCGCAGGGTCTGTCGCGCCTCGGCTCCGCGGTCGTCGGCCACGGTCCGCAGCAGTGCCCAGAGGCCGAACTGGTGCAGGGGAGCGGCCGAGCGGTGCCGCACCAGCGGTGTCATGGCCTCGTCCAGGGTCGCGCAGGCGTTGCTCAGGTCGCGGACGGCGAGGGCCAGGAACGCCCGCGCGGACCCGCGCAGGAAGTCACCCTCCGGGCCGGCGTACGCCGTCGTCCAGCGGTCGAGGCAGGCTCTCGAGCTCGTCGCGCCGACCGGCCACGGCGGGGACCAGGGCCAGGACGTACTCGCCGGCCAGCTCGGCCGCCGGCAGCCGCAGCGCGACGCCACGCTCGACGAGGTCCTCCGCCAGGTCCCGCGCGGCCGGCGGCCCGCCGACCAGCAGCTGGTGCTCGCCGATCATCATGTCCAGCCCGGTGACCTGGCCGAGCAGCCCCACGTCGGCCGCGACCGCTCGCGCCGCCTCGAGGGTCGTGATCGACTCGCTCTCCAGCGCCTCCAGGCTGCCGAGCCCGTGCAGCGCCTCCACCCGCCACGCCGCCAGGCCGTGCTCGGCCGCGAGCTGCGCGGCTCGGCCGAAGCCCGCGCCGGACGCGGCCAGGTCGTGGAGCCTGGCCACCCGGGCCTGCGCCACCAGCGCCTGGCACCGGTCGGCGGGCGTGCCGCTCCGCTCGGCGAGCGCCACGGCCTCCGCGGCGTACGCAGCGGCCTCCTCGACGTGCCCCGCACCGTGCGCCGCGTCGGCGAGCAGGGCAGGCGAACGTGGGTCGTCGGGCCGCCCAGCGCGGTCGACGTACGCCGCGGCGTCGTCCCAGCGACCCGCTTGTACGGCCGCCCGAGCAAGCCGGAGGGCCAGCTCGGCGTGCCGGTCACCGGTGACGCGATCCAGCGCGGGACCGCCGACGCCCAACGCCTCGGCCGCGCGGCCCGTGGCCAACAGGTGGAGCACCCGCTCGCCGGCGAGCTCGGCCGGCGCCGCCCCGGCCGCCTCGGCCCGGTCGAGCAGTTCCGCGGCGGTGCGGAGGGCGCCGCGGGCCAGGTCCCGGTGGGCCACGTCCAACAGGAGAGCGGCCGCCTCGGGCCCAGCGCCCGCATCCGCGAGCAGGGTCGCCGCCGTGACGTCGTCGTCCGGGTGGCCGCGGGCCAGCAGCGCGTCGGCCGCCCGGCGGGCGTGGACCGCGCGCTCCGGCGGCAGCACGGTCGCCAGCACCGCCTCCCGGGTGAGGGCGTGCCTCCACCGCAACGTGACATCCCGGGTGACGAGCAGGTGCGCTGCGTCCGCGCGACGGAGGGCCGCGAGGACGTCGTCCTCGGCAAGACCGGTCACCAGTCCCAGCAACGACCAGTCCGGCGTGACACCCAGCACGGCCGCCGCCGACACCACCCGCCGATGCGGCTCGGACAGCGCTCCGAGCCGGGACTCGACCAGTCCGGCGAAGGTCGGAGGCACCGGACCCGCAGCCGTCTGCGGCGACAGCTCCTCGACGAGCAGCGGCAACCCTTCGGCGCGCCCGGTCAGCTGCCGCAGGGTTGCCTCGTCGAGCGGGCCGTGGACCACCGTCGCCAGCTCGGCCGCGGCGTCGTCAGGGAGCCGGCCGACGGCCAGCGTCACGACCCCGGGGGTGAGCCCCAGCCGCGTGGTCGGGTCCGTGCCAGGCTCGTCGTCCCGCGCCGAGACGACCACCAGCACCGGGAGGACGCGGACCGCCGTGGCCAGGTGCAGCACCACGGCATGGGTGTCGGCGTCGGCCCATTGCAGGTCCTCGAGCACGAGCAGGCACGGGCGCTCCCGGCCGACCTCGGCCAGGAACCTCGCCACCGCCTCGCCCAGGACCAGCGCCGGGTCGGCGTCCGGCTCCTGGGGCTGGTTGCCCGGCTCGCTCCAGTCCGGCAGCACCCGGGCCAGCGGTGCTCGGTAGGGACCGAGAGCTTCGGGCGGTACGGCGGTGCCGCTGCGGAGCAGCCCGACGAGGGCCTCGGCCACCGGGCGGTAGGCCCCGCCGCCGGGTACGGCGCGGCCGGTCAGCACCACGTGGCTCGACGCCGCCCGCTGGGCCAGCTCGTCGATCAGCCGGGTCTTGCCGATGCCCGCCTCGCCTCGGACGAGAACCAGCCGGCCCTGGCCCCGGCTCGCGGCGCTCATGGCCTCGGTGAGCGTGGCCAGCTCGCCCGCGCGCCCGACCAGGGCATCGGCCACGCGCACCACCCCCTCCCGGCGAGCGTAGGGCCACGGTTGGGGTGGGGCTACGCCTTAGGTTGGGGTGGTGGCTGAGCGACGACAGGTGCGGAGGGTGCAGCGGGTGGCGGCGTACGCCGTCATCATGCGCGACGACCACATCCTGCTCAGCCGGCTGGCCAAGCGGCTGACCAGCAAGGAGCTGTGGACGCTCCCGGGCGGGGGCCTCGAGCACGGCGAGGACCCGCGCGACGCGGTGGTCCGCGAGGTGCACGAGGAGACCGGGCTGGACGTGGTCATCGACGAGACCGCGCACGTCTACTCCTACCACCAGCGCAACACCTGGCGGCAGGGCCGGCGCGCGGACGCCCACGCGCTGCGGATCGTCTACGACGGCTGGGTGCCGCTGGACAGCCCGGAGCCGCACGTCGTCGAGGTCGACGGCTCGACGATGGAGGCGGCGTGGCAGCCGGTGGCCGCGGTCCTCGACGGCTCGGTGCCCGTGGTGGGCCTGGTGACCGAGGTGCTCGCCGAGCACCGGCCGTTCCAGCTGCAACGCGTCGCGGCGTACGCCCTGGTCGTGCGGGACGCCGCCGCCGGTCCGGAGGTGCTGCTCACCCGCAACTCCGCGCGCGGCCCGCACCCGGGCTGGTGGACGCTCCCCGGCGGCGGCATCGACCACGGCGAGGAGGCCCGGCAGGCGCTGGTCCGCGAGGTCCGGGAGGAGACGGGACTCGACTGCACCCCCGCTGAGGTGCTGGACGTCGGCTCCACCCACTTCGAGGGCACCGCCCCGTCGGGGCGCCGGGAGGACTTCCACTCGCTGCAGGTCGTCTTCGACGCCACCGTCTCGGCCGGCGAGCCGGCCGTCCAGGAGGTCGACGGCACCACCGACGCGGCCGCGTGGGTGCCGGTGTCGATGCTCGGCCACGACCCCTACCGGATCCGGGACGTGGTCCGGTCGGCGCTCGCCGCCCGCGAGCGTAGGTTGCAGTAGTGAGGGAGACGGTCTTCACCTACGCCGCACCCGCGCTCAAGTTCGGGCCGGGCGCGTCCGCCGAGGTGGGCCACGACCTCGCGACGTTCGGTGCCCGCCGGGTCCTGCTCGTCACCGACGCGGGCGTCAGGGAGACCGGCCACCCCACCCGGATCGCCGAGCAGATCTGGCAGCACGGCATCGAGACCGTCATCTTCGACGGCGCGCGGGTCGAGCCCACGGACGAGTCCATGGAGGAGGCGGTGGACTTCGCCCGCGACGCCGAGTCGACGGGCCGCCGGTTCGACGCCATCGTGGCGGTCGGCGGGGGCTCGTCGATCGACACCGCCAAGGCGGTCAACCTGCTGCTCACCAACCCGGGTGAGCTGATGGACTACATCAACGCACCGGTCGGCAAGGCGCGGCCCCCGGCGTTCCCGCTGCTCCCGCTGGTCGCCATCCCGACCACCACCGGCACCGGCAGCGAGAGCACCACGATCTGCGTGCTCGACGTGCTGGCGCTCAAGGTGAAGACCGGGATCAGCCACGTCGCCCTCCGTCCGAAGCTGGCGATCGTCGACCCGCGGCTCACCGTGACCCAGCCGAAGATGGTCACCGCTGCGTCCGGGATGGACATCCTCTGCCACGCCCTGGAGAGCTACACCGCCCGGTGGTACGCCGACTTCGACGCCAAGGAGCCCGAGGAGCGGGTGCCCTACTGCGGCGCCAACCCGATCGCGGACATGTGGTCCGAGCGGGCGATGTCACTGCTGGCCGGTGCGTTCCGGCGGGCGATCAAGAAGGGTTCTGACACCAAGGCGCGCGAGCAGATGGCCATGGCCGCCACCTTCGCCGGGCTGGGCTTCGGCAACGCCGGCGTGCACATCCCGCACGCCAACGCCTACCCCATCGCGGGCCGGGTCGCCCAGCTGTCGACCAGCTTCGTGCCGGAGGGCTACCCGGACGGCGAGCCGATCGTGCCGCACGGGATGGCCGTCTCGCTGACCGCGCCCGCGGCGTTCCGGTTCACCTTCGACGCTGCGCCGGAGCGACACCTGCGCGCGGCCCGGATCCTCGACCCCGACGCCAGCGGCGACGGCCCGGAGCTCCTGCCGGGCGTCATCACCGCGTTGATGCACGACATCGGGATCCCGAACGGCCTGGCCGAGGTCGGCTACGGCGCCGCCGACGTCGACGACCTCGTCGCCGGCGCGACCCAGCAGCAACGGCTCCTCGCGACCGCACCCAAGGTGCCCACGGACGAGGACCTGGCGCAGGTGTTCGTCGCCTCGATGGAACACTGGTGAGGTGACCGCAGCTTCAGCAGATCTCGTTGCTGAGCTGCGGAAGCGGGGGGTCACCGAGGTCGACGACTCGACGCTGACCCGGGCGCTCTACTCCTCCGACGCCTCCCTCTACCGGGTGGTCCCGCAGGTGGTCGTGCGGCCGCGCGCGGCGGACGAGCTGGACGCGATCCTCGACGTCGCGCAGGCCACCGGCGTACCGATCACCATGCGCGGCGCCGGCACCTCGATCGCCGGCAACGCCGTCGGCCCCGGCATCGTCGTCGACACGGTCAAGCACCTCAACCGGGTCGTCTCGATCGACCCCGAGGCACGTACGGCGGTCGTCCAGCCCGGCGTCGTGCACGCCAACCTGCAGCTCGCGGCGGCTCCGCACGGTCTGCGCTTCGGGCCGGACCCGTCGACGCACACCCGCTGCACGATCGGCGGGATGATCGGCAACAACGCCTGCGGATCGAGGGCGCTCGGCTACGGCCGCACGGTCGACAACGTGGTCGCGCTGGACGTCGCCTGGGGTCCGGGCGCACACGACGTCGAGGCGCAGCTGGGCGCCCTGGTGGACCAGCACCTCGCGCACGTGCGCACCGAGTTCGGCCGGTTCGGTCGCCAAGTCAGCGGCTACTCCCTCGAGCACCTGCTGCCCGAGAACGGCCGCAGCGTCGACCGGTTCCTGGCCGGCTCGGAAGGCACGCTCGCGCTGGTCCGGCAGGCCACCGTGCGGTTGGTCGAGGACGAGTCCCAGAGGCTCCTGGTGGTGCTCGGCTACCCGTCGATGATCGAGGCGGCCGACGCCGTGCCTGCGCTGCTCGCAGCCACCGACGGCGCCATGGTCGCCTGCGAGGGGCTGGACGCGCGGATCGTCGACCTGGTCCGGGCGCGGGGCGGCGCGGTGCCGGAGCTGCCGAACGGCAACGGCTGGCTCTTCGTGGAGCTCGTCGGCTCCGAGGCTCCGGCGCTGGCCACGGTCGTGATCGCGGAGAGCGGCGCACTCGGGCACCGGCTGGTGACCGACGCCGCCGAGGCGGCCGCGCTCTGGCGGATCCGCGAGGACGGCGCCGGCCTCGCCGCCCGCAGCCTGAAGAGCCCGGCGTACTCCGGCTGGGAGGACGCCGCGGTCCCGCCGGACCGGCTGGGCGCCTGGCTGCGCGACTTCGACGAGCTGCTGAAGGGGCACGGCCTCGACGGCGTGCCCTACGGCCATTTCGGCGACGGCTGCGTGCACGTGCGGATCGACTTCCCGTTCGAGCCGGGCCAGGTCGGCTCGGCGAAGGTCTTCCGCGACTTCCTCACCGCCTGCGCGCTCAAGCTGCGCGACCACCACGGCTCGCTCTCCGGTGAGCACGGCGACGGCCGGGCGCGCTCCGAGCTGCTCCCGCTGATGTACGACGAGGAGTCGATCCGGCTGTTCGCCGCGGTCAAGGCGATCTGCGACCCGAGCAACCTGCTCAACCCCGGCAACCTGGTCGACCCGGCGCCGCTGGACGCCGACCTCCGGCCGGTGCGGGCCCGCCAGCCGGTGCTGCCGCTGCTGAAGCTCCCGCACGACGGTGGCCGGCTGGGCGACGCGGTGCACCGCTGCACCGGCGTCGGCAAGTGCGTCGCGGCGTCGACCGCCGGAGTGATGTGCCCGTCGTACCTCGCCACCCGCGACGAGAAGGACTCCACCCGGGGTCGCTCCCGGGTGCTCCAGGAGGCGATCGACGGGTCGCTGGTGCAGGGGTTCGCGGACCCGGCGGTCGCCGAGGCGCTCGACCTGTGCCTGGCCTGCAAGGGCTGCGCGTCGGACTGCCCGACCGGCGTGGACATGGCGACGTACAAGTCCGAAGCGCTGCACCAGAAGCACGACGTGCAGGGCGTACGCCGCCCGCGCAGCCATCGCCTGCTCGGCCGGCTCCCGGCCTGGGCGGATCGGGCCGCGCCCGTCGCACCGCTGGCCAACCGGATGATGCGACTGGGTCCGGTGGCGAGGCTGGCGAAGGCGACGGCCGGCATCGACCAGCGGCGTTCGATCCCGGCGTTCGCGAGGAAGACGCTGCGGAGGTCGGTGTCGACGAGCGCCCCCCTCGACGGCAGCGCCCCGGACGTCTGGATCTGGGCCGACTCCTTCAGCGACCACTTCTTCCCGGCCAACGGCCACGCCGCGATCCGCTACCTCGAGTCGGCCGGGCTGACCGCCCGCGTGATCCCCGACGACGCCTGCTGCGGTCTCACCTGGATCACCACCGGTCAGCTCGACCAGGCGCAGCGGATCATGACGCGCACCGTGGCCACGCTCGCGCCGTACGTCGAGTCGGGCGTGCCCGTCGTCGGCCTGGAGCCGTCCTGCCTGGCCACGCTGCGCAGCGACGCCGCCGAGCTCACCGGCGGCACCGTCGACGTGCTCACCCTCGCCGAGCTCGTCGAGCGCGAGCAGCTGCAGGTGCCCGACCTCACCGGTGTCGAGGTGGTCGCCCAGCCGCACTGCCACCACCACGCCGTCATCGGCTGGGCCGCCGACCAGCGGCTGCTCGAGCGCGCCGGAGCGACGGTCACCCGGGTCGCCGGCTGCTGCGGCCTGGCCGGCAACTTCGGCATGGAGAAGGGCCACTACGAGGTCTCGGTCGCCGTCGCCGAGACCCACCTGCTGCCTGCCGTGCGAGCGCAGCCGCACGCCGTCGTCCTCGCCGACGGCATGTCCTGCCGGCTCCAGCTCGACGACCTGGCCGGCGTACCGGCACTGCACCTGGCAGAGCTGCTGGCTCAGGCCCTGCGGTAGCGCCCGTCGAACGCGATCTCCCAGGTCTCCCCGTCGTCCTTGGAGGTCTCCCAGAGCTGGCGTACGCCGTCGCCGTCGCGGGTCCAGGTGATCCGTTGCCGCGAGTCCGCGTCGATGCCCTCGAGCACCATGGCGCCGTCCTGCGCATCCCCGTCGAGCAGCAGCACTCCACCGGTCGAGTCCATCCACGTCTGGTGCCAGCAGCCGCGCTCCGCGTCCCAGGCGCTGAGGCTGTGTCCCACGACGCCGCGGTCGCCACGCCAGTGCTCGGCCAGTGCCCCGGTGCCGTAGAGGTCGGTGATCGAGTTCCGGCCGATGTGGTTGCCCTCCGGGTCGTGCACGTCCCACTCGCCCAGCCAGAAGTCGAACGCGTGCGCGAGGGCGTGGGCGACGCTGTCCGCGGTGGTCATGCAACGACCGTGGCACCGTCACCCGCCCGGCGCGAGGCCTCAGGACGAGTCGTGACCCGACCGCGACCACCTCGTGACCACCGCTCCTAGACTCGTCGGGTGAACCCCCGCCACCGCCGCCTGGTCATCCCGCTGGCGCTGGTCGGGTTGCTGCTGATCGTCGTCATCGCCGCGGTCAAGTAGTCATGGCCGAGAACCTCCTCCGCGCCCTCGCGCAGGTCCGTAGCCGCCTGCTCGACCCCGAGACGCTGGTCCGCGCCGTCGCGTCGGGGCGGCAGAAGGCCGGGGAGCCGAGGTGGCGCCGGGTCGAGCTCCGGTACGTCGACCTCAAGGCCGGCCGCCACCTCCAGGTGACGGCGTACGACGAGACGCAGGCGCACACGTCGAACCACCTCGTGGCCCCCGGGAACCAACAGAGCGGGGCGCGGGACGCCGTCGACGACCTGCTCGACGAGCCGTTCGGCAACTGGAACCTCGAAACGACGGTCGAGACCGTGCAGCTGCGGGTGACCCGCAAGGGCGAGGCGCTCGTGCACACCAGCCCGCGCACGACGCCTGCGGAGCTGGACCGCGGCCACGACCGTGACAAGGAGCGGCTACTGCCGGAGGACGACCCGCTGTTCCGGGCGCTCGGGCTCGCAGACGCCGACGGCCGGCTCAAGCCGACCCGGCGCGACAAGTACCGCCAGGTCGAGGAGTTCCTCCGGCTGTTGGACACCGCCGTGGCCGAGGCGATCGACAAGGGACAGCTGCGCCGGCCGACCGCAGAGGCACCGCTCCGGGTCGTGGACCTGGGCTGCGGCAACGCCTACCTGACCTTCGCGGCCGAGCGCTTCCTCGTCGGGGTCCGCGGCCTGCCCGTCCACCTGGTCGGCGTGGACGTCAAGGAGCAGTCCCGCGAGCACAACGAGAAGGTCGCCGGCGAGCTCGGCCTGGACGCCACGTTCGTGGTCGGCAGCATCGGCGGAGTGACGCTCGACGAGGCGCCCGAGGTGGTGCTCGCCCTGCACGCGTGCGACACCGCCACCGACGAGGCGCTGGCCCGCGCGGTCGAGTGGCAGGCCGCGCTGGTGCTCGCCGCCCCGTGCTGTCACCACGACGTGGCCGCGCAGCTCCGCAAGGCGCCGACCCCCGCGCCGTACGCCATGCTCACCCGGCACGGCATCCTCCGCGAGCGGCTGGCCGACACCCTGACCGACGCGCTGCGGGCCACCCTGATGCGGCTGCAGGGCTACCGCGTCGACGTCGTGCAGTTCGTCGAGAGCAAGCACACCCCGCGCAACACCCTGCTCCGGGCCACCCGCACCGGCGCACCGGTCAAGGGCGGCTCACTTCGGCGCGACTACGACGACCTGGTCGCGGCCTGGGGGATCCACCCGAAGCTGGCCGAGCTGCTCCATGAGTGAACGGCTGCTGGCGGGGCTGGTCGTGGTGCCGTTCCTGCTCGGCGCGGCCGCGGCGCCGGCTGACGAGGCGCAGGTGGTGTTCTCGTTCCAGGACAACGACATCGTCGAGTCCAGCGGACTCGTGGTTGCTCGCGGGCTCGTGGTCACCACCAACGACTCCGGCGACACCGGCCGGGTGTTCACCGTGGACCCGGCCACCGGCAAGACCGTCGGCACCACCGGCTGGGGCAACGACCCGCAAGACGTCGAGGCTCTGGCACCTCTCGACGACAACCAGGTCTGGGTCGGCGACATCGGCGACAACACGGAGTCTCGCGACTCCGTCCAGGTCACCGCGGTCCCGGTAGGGAGCGGCAACGGCGACATCGATGGCCCGATCTACGACCTCGTGTACCCCGACGGGCCGCACAACGCCGAGACCCTGATGAGCGACCCCACCACCGGCCGCCTGTACGTCGCCACGAAGGAGGTCCTCGGCGGCACGCTCTACGCCGCGCCGACCAACCTCGATCCGGACGGTGCCAACGAGCTCGAGCCGCTCGGCGACGTCCTGCCGATCGCCACCGACGGCGCGTTCCTCCCCGACGGCAAGCACTTCGTGGTCCGCAACTACGGGGTGGCTGCGGTCTACGCGTTCCCGTCGATGGAGAAGGTCGACCAGTTCCAGCTCCCCGACCAGCAGCAGGGCGAGGGGCTGGCGGTGGACGCCGACGGCAGCCTGCTGCTCAGCTCGGAGGGGCCGCACTCCGAGGTGCTGAGGGTGGCGCTGCCGACGAGCTCCGCCTCGCCCTCCCCGAGCGCCTCGCCTTCCACCCACACCGAGTCGCGCGAGGACTCCGAGCTGCCCGAGACCACCGAGACCCAGCGTGACGCCTGGCCGTGGTTCCTCGGTGGGCTGATCGGTCTCGGCTGCCTCGTGGTGCTGACCCGGTCGCTGCGCCGCCGCTGAGCCGACAGCCAATCTGGTTACCGTGCCGCCATGCCTCGCCTGCGCCGACCTCGCCCGGACCAGCCCGGCTGGACCCGGCGCCGCGCCGGCAAGGGCTTCGTCTACCTCGATGAGCACGGTCGCAAGCTCTCCGCGGCCAAGTCGCAGCGGGCCCGCGACCTGGTCATCCCACCGGCCTGGACCGACGTCTGGATCACGCCGTACGAGAACGGTCACCTCCAGGCCGTCGGCACCGACGACGCCGGGCGGCGCCAGTACCTCTACCACCCGCAGTGGCGGGCTCGGCGGGACGCCGAGAAGTTCGACCGGATGCTCCTGTTCGGAAAGGCCCTGGGCAAGGCGCGCGAACAGGTGCTGCTGGACCTCGGTCTCGACGGGATGCCACTCGAGCGGGCCTGTGCGGCCGCGGTGCGCCTGCTGGACCTCGGCTACTTCCGCATCGGCAACGACGTGTACGCCGACGAGAACGGCTCGTTCGGCCTCACCACCCTGGAGCGCCGGCACGTGCGCCGGCACCAGGACGCGCTGATCTTCGCCTTCGTCGGCAAGTCAGGCGTCGAGCACGAGATCACGATCGACGACGCCGTGGTCATCGACGCGATCGAGATCATGCGTCGTCGCCGCGGCGGCGACGACGACCGGCTGCTGTCGTACAAGAACGGCCGGTCGTGGCGGAGCCTGTTGCCGGATCTCGTCAACGACTATGTGCGCGCCTCGACCGGCCTGGAGTCGACGGCGAAGGACTTCCGCACCTGGCACGCCACCGTGCTGGCGGCGGCTGCGCTGGCCGAGTCGCCGGAGCCGGGGAAGTCGAAAGCCTCGAAGAAGCGGGCGGTCGCGGGGGCGATGAAGGAGGTCGCGGCATTCCTCGGGAACACCCCGACGCTGGCGCGCTCGTCGTACGTCGACCCGCGGGTCGTCGACGCCTACAACCGCGGGAAGACCATCGAGCGAGCCACGCGACGCCGCTACGACACCACCGACGAGCGCCAGGCCGCCCTGGAGAGAGCCACGCTGAAGCTGCTGAGGGAGTTCGAATGAGGGCCGGATCGTGAGGATCGCCGTCGTCGAGGGAGACATCACCCGGCAGGAGGTCGACGCGGTCGTCAACGCCGCCAACAACGCCATGCGCGGCGGAGGTGGCGTCGACGGTGCGATCCACCGGGCCGGCGGCCGGGCCATCCTGGAGGACTGCATCGCGCGGTTTCCGCAGGGTCTCGAGACCGGCGACGCCGGCTGGACCACCGGCGGCAACCTGCCCGCGCGCTGGGTGATCCACGTGGTCGGGCCGAACCGGCACGCCGGCCAGACCGACCGGGCGCTGCTCCTGTCGTGCTACTCCCGGGCCTTGGAGGTCGCCGACGAGCTGGGCGCACGAACCGTGGCGTTCCCGCTGGTCAGCGCCGGTGTCTACGGGTGGCCGAAGGACGACGCGATCGCGGCGCCGCTGGAGGTGTTCGCCGCAGCGGACACCGAGGTCGAGGAGGCCCGGCTGGTCGCCTTCGACCACGCGACGTACGAGCAGATCCAGGAACAGCTCAGAGCCGCTCGATGACCCAGTCGATGCAGGCGGTCAGCGCCGCGATGTCGGAGGGCTCGATCGCGGGGTACATCGCGATGCGGAGCTGGTTGCGGCCGAGCTTGCGGTAGGGCTCGGTGTCGACGATGCCGTTGGCCCGCAGGGTGGCCGCGATCGCGGTGGCGTCGATGTCGTCGTTGAAGTCGATGGTGCCGATGACCAGGGAGCGGTGCTCCGGGTCGGCGACGTAGGGGAACGCCGCGTCCGATCTCTCCGCCCAGCCGTAGAGATTGTCCGAGGACTGCGTGGTCCGCTCGACCATGCCCTTCAGGCCGCCCTCGCTGTTCATCCAGTCCAGCTGCTCGGCCATGAGGAACAGCGTCGCCACCGAGGGGGTGTTGTAGGTCTGGTTGAGCCGGGAGTTGTCGATCGCGATCTTGAGGTCGAAGAACGCCGGGACGTGGCGTCCGGACGCCGCGATCCGCTCGGCCCGCTCGAGCGCGGTGGGGGAGAAGATCGCGACGTAGAGGCCGCCGTCGGAGGCGAACGACTTCTGCGGCGCGAAGTAGTAGACGTCCGACTCGGTCAGGTCCACCGGCAGCCCGCCGGCACCTGACGTGGCGTCGATGAGCACGAGCGCGCCCTCGTCGGCGCCCTCGGGCCGGACGACGGGCGCCATCACGGCCGTCGAGGTCTCGTTGTGCGCCCAGGCGTAGGCGTCGACGCCCGCCTCGGCCGCCGCCACCGGTCGGGAGCCCGGCTCGCTGGCGATCACCGAGGGCTCGTCGAGCCACGGCGCCGCCTTCACGGCGCTGGCGAACTTGCTGGAGAACTCGCCGAAGGTCAGGTGCTGGCTCTTCTGCTCGATCAGCCCGAACGTCGCGACGTCCCAGAACGCCGTCGCGCCGCCGTTGCCGAGGACCACCTCGTAGCCCTCGGGCATCGAGAACAGCTCGGCCAGCCCCTCACGCACCCGGCCGACGACGTTGCGGACCGGCGCCTGGCGGTGCGACGTACCCATGAGCGTCGAGCCGGTGGCCGCGAGCGCGTCGAGGTGCGCGGGCTGGATCTTGGAGGGTCCGGCCCCGAACCGGCCGTCGGCGGGCAGCAGGTCGGACGGGATCCTCAGCGCGGTGGTGGGGTCATCGGTCACGCCTCCTATTCTGGCAGCCGCTCACATCGCCACCCGAAGGAGTCCAGATGGGTCCGAGGCGCTCCGCGCGAGACCCCGAGGGGCTGCGACGCGTGCTCGTGCTGGGCGGCGTCCTGGTCGGGCTGGCCGGCCTCGGCATCGCCGCGTGGGGACTGGTGGTCGACGGCTGGGGACTGGTGGTCGGTCCGGTGCTCGTGGCCTTCGCGGTCGGCTGCCTGGTCGTCTCCCGCGACGACGGCGAGGGGCGGTTCTGCCCGGAGTGCGTGGCCCGCAACCCGGAGGACGCGGAGGTCTGCGAGAACTGCGGGCACGCACTTGGCTGACCTGCCCGACGCGCTCGAGATCGTCCGCGTCGACTACGGCCACAGCGACGCGATGCTGCTGATCGCGGAGGTGCAGGCCGAGTACGTCGACCGCTACGGCGGCCCGGACAACACCCCGCTCGACCCGCTGATGTTCGAGCCACCGCTCGGCAGCTTCTACGTCGGCTACCTCGACCTCGGCGGGGCATCGCGACCGGTGGCGTCCGGCGCGTGGCGGGCCCACGACGACGTCGAGGCGTTCGGCACCCGGCGTACGGCCGAGATCAAGAGGATGTACGTCGCGCCGGACGCCCGGTCCCGAGGACTCGCGCGCACCATGTTGGCGCACCTCGAGCAGACCGCCGCAGAGGCCGGCGCCGAGGCGATGATCCTCGAGACCGGCACCGCGCAGCCGGAGGCGATGGCGCTCTACGAGTCGTCCGGCTACACGCGGATCCCGTCGTTCGGCTACTACCAGGAACGAGCCGCTGAACCGCTGCTACGCCAAGTCCCTGCGGGGCACTACCGTGTCGGCGTGACCGAGACGATGGAAGGCTTCTGATGGGCATCTTCGGCCATTCATCGAACGACCAGTCCGCGCAGGACCAGGTCGATCTCGGTGCGATCAACGATCGCCTGGCCAGGCTCGAGTCCGCGGTGGCCTCGCTGCAGGGCCAGGTCGCGACGCTCACCACCGGCGCGGGGCCGTACGCCGCGAACCCGGGCGACACCGCTGCGGGCGCCCCGCCTCCGCAGGCAGAGTGGATGGCCGAGGTGCGGGCGCTCAAGGAGAGCGGGCAGCTGATCGAGGCGATCAAGGCCTACCGCGTGCACACCAACGTCGGCCTCAAGGAGGCCAAGGACGCCGTCGAGGGGATGCTCTGAGCCGGTGCTCCTGCCGATGAAGGTGGCGCAGGGCGTCGCCGACGGTTCGGTGTCGCTCGCCTTCCGGCGCTGGCGCAAGCAGGACGTGGTGCCCGGGCAGGTGTTCACCACCTCTGCGGGTCTCGTGCGAGTCGACGCCGTCACCGTGGTCGACGCCGATGCGATCACCGACGAGGAGGCCCTGCTCGCGGGCTGGCCGGACGCCGACCGGCTCCGGCGCCGACTGGCGCCCGAGGGCGAGACCTACCGCGTCGAGCTGTCCTACGCCGGGCCGGACCCGCGGGTCGCCCTGCGTTCCTCGGCCGAGCTCACCCCCGAGGACGTCGCGGACCTGGACAGGCGGCTCGAGCGGCTGGACCGCGCGGCCGCCCACGGCCCGTGGACGCTGCACTACCTCGAGCTGATCCGGCAGCACCCACAGCGCCGCGCGCCGGACCTGGCCGAGCTGGTCGGCCGCGAGACGGCCCCGTTCAAGATCGACGTCCGCAAGCTGAAGAACCTCGGGCTGACGGTCTCCTTCCCCGTCGGCTACGAGGTCTCGCCGCGCGGGCTGGCCTACCTGAGCCACACCACCCGCCGCTGACCATCCGCACGGTTGTAATTCACCCCGTTTCGCCCACGCGGCCGCTCGCGCGGACCTACGGTCCCCGGCATGCGCGCGCTCCTCGTCGCGGCGGTGATGACCGCTGCCTGCCTGGCCGGACCGGCCGCGGTTGCCGGGGTCGAGGGGAGCGGCCTGCCCGTCGAGGACTACGCGTCGTACGACCCCCAGACCACGTGCACCAAGAAGCCGCGCGCCGGCACGGTTGTCCTCGGCGAGTGGCTGGTCGCGACGTACGGCGGCACCGGCGGTGCGGTGAACCGGCCCTGCTCCGGCTCCGGCTCCTCCGAGCACAAGGACGGCCGCGCGGTCGACTGGACCCTGGACGCCGCCAACCCCGCCGACCGCAAGCTGGCCAAGGCCTTCCTCGCCGCCGCCTTCGCGCCCGACGCGGCGGGCAACGCGGCCGCGCTGGCTCGCCGGATGGGGATCATGTACGTCATCTGGAACGACCAGTTCTACCCGGCGTACCACCAGTTCCAGCCGGAGCAGTACCTCTCGTCCTCGTGCCGCTCCAAGAGGAAGTGCTCCAAGACGCTCCGCCACCGCGACCACATGCACTTCTCGCTGTCGAAGGCCGGTGCCAAGGGGCTGACCAGCTTCTACGCCGACCTGCTGCCGGCCACTAGGTCGCGGTAGGGCTCCCTCTCACTGCACCTCCATCAGTGCGGTCAGCTCCCAGGCCACCCGGCGCATCCAGGTCATGGAGAGGTGGGCGGGGTCGTGGTAGAGAACCGTCCGTTCGGCCACCAGCGGGCAGCGGTGCCTCTGGCAGGCCAAGCTCGTCAGGTCGGCATACGTGAGACCGTGGTCGGTGGCCGCCGCCCGGGTCAGCTCGTTGGCCACGAGGCTGAGCTCATCTTCCGGGCTCGAGCAGGACCTCAGGTTGGAGGACGGGTCGCTCAGGCAGGTCGCCGGCCTGACCGCGATCGCCCCGACGCCGGAAACGACCACCACGTTGCCGGCCTCGGCGACGACCTGGTCGAGCGTGGTTTCGACGCCTGTTGACCAGGCCCGCTCGTCGGGCTTGCCGTCCACGGTGTCGATCGCCAACATCCCTCGTGCGCCGAGTACGAGCGTGTCGGGCGCGATCTCCCGAATCCGTTTGCGAGCCCAGTCTCGGAACTCGTCGCAGGCCACGTACCGCTCGCCGAAGGCCCACTGGTCCACCGCGTAGGGCGCGCAGCCGAGCTTGACCAGGCCGATGACCCGGAACCCGTTGCTGGCGCCGACCAGGTCCAGGGCCGGGAGCAGCACCCCGGCCTGGGAGTCGCCGTACACCACCACCGTCCGGGAAGCCCGGCGGTCCCCGACCGGGCACAGCTCGACGGCGATGTCCTCCCAGTCCGCGTAGCAGTCGAACCAGCTCTGCCAGTGGTCGCCTTGCAGGCCCTTCTCGTTCACCAGGTCGTCGGGGATCGGGGCGCCCGCCTCAGCGAGCCGGATCGCCTCGGCCAGGACCTGCCGAACCGGTGGTGGGTCGACCCGGTCGACCCGGTCGACCCGTTCACCGGGCGCCGGCATCGCTTCCGGGTGCTCGGCGTAGTACTGACGTGCCTCCTCACGCCGGTGTTCGAGGCCCGCGTTGGCCCACGCGGACGCGAGCGGACCGCTGCAGAGCACGGCGAGCACGGTCACCGGCCACAGCACGAGGGACCACCGGCCCCGGAACCCAGGGACCCGGCCCCGGCGAAATGGCGTCTCGACGAGGCGGAACACCACCTCGGCGACGACGACGGTCATCGCCAGCGCGACCAACCCTGCCGTCACCGCACTCAGCGCGAGAGCGGGGACGACCAGCACGATGATCGGCCAGTGCCACAGGTAGAGGGAGTAGGACCGATCTCCCACCCACACCATCGGCGCCCAGGTCAGTGCCTTGCTCAGCACAGGGAGTGCGTCGTCCTGGGACATCGACCCGGCGGCGAGCAGGGCGGCGGTCCCCGCGACCGGCAGCAGCAGCTCAGGTCCGGAGAAGCCGGCGTCGTACCGCACGGCGGCAACACCGATCGCGACCAGCCCGGCCATCGCGAGCACGGTGTGTACCGACCCGGGAAGCCGCCGCAGCAACGGCATGCTGACTGCCAGCAGTGCACCGGTGGCCAGTTCCCATGCCCGCGGCAGCGCGCCGTAGTAGGCCGCCGGATCCCCGTCCCCGACCAGTGCCCACGCATACGAGGTGCACCAGATCCCGACGAGAACCGTCGCGACGAGCGCCGGCGCCGACCGCCTCCGGGCGAGGCAGACGAGCACCAGCACGAGCAACGCCGGCCACACCAGGTAGAACTGCTCCTCCACCCCCAGGGACCAGAGGTGCTGGAGCGGCGAAGTCTCCCGGTCCTGAGCGAAGTAGTCCCCGTCCACCTGCGCGAAGTGGACGTTGGCCAGGAAGACCCCCGACCAGCGGGCATCCGTGACCACGTCGTCGACACGAGACGCGGGGAGCGTAGCGGCGGCGTACCCGACCGTCGCGAGCAGCACCACGGTCGAGGCCGGGAGGATGCGACGGGCGCGGCGGGCATAGAACGCGCCGAGCCGGATCCGGCCGGTGGCCTCTCGTTCGCGCAGCAGCAGGCCGGTGATCAGGAAGCCCGACACCACGAAGAACACATCGACCCCGATGAAGCCGCCTGACAACCAGGGCACGCCGACGTGCGCAAGCATCACGAGCAGCACCGCGAGCGCCCGCAGTCCCTGCACATCCAGTCGAGTACCGCCCGCGGGTCGGACCTGCGCGCCTGCCATGAGCACCACCTCTTCGATGGCTGGTGCCAAGTTCGATGCGCCGCAGGTCCGCTTGG
Source organism: uncultured Actinomycetota bacterium (assembly GCA_963734355.1). Lineage (GTDB taxonomy): Bacteria > Actinomycetota > Actinomycetes > Propionibacteriales > Nocardioidaceae > Nocardioides. The sequence continues at coordinate 20,287 of CAVTHU010000051.1, read as the reverse complement.
TTCGCGCAGCCCGCCTCCCCTCGCGGTCCGGGGGACGTCATCATGTCCGGGTGGACCGTGACGGGTTGCTCGACCTGCTGACGGGGATGCCGGGAGCGGTGGAGGACTACCCGTTCGGCGACGAGGTCGCGGTGTTCAAGGTGGGCGGGAAGATGTTCGCCCTGGTGTCTCTCGAGGGCGAGCAGGGATTCGTCAACCTCAAGTGCGACCCGGCGCTGGCGCTGGAGCTGCGTGAGCAGCACGCGGCGGTGCGGCCGGGCTACCACACCAACAAGAAGCACTGGAACACCGTCGACCTCGACGGCACGGTCGATGCGGACGAGCTGCGGGAGATGGTCGAGCACTCCTACGAGCTGGTGGTCAGCAAGCTCCCGAAGCGGGCCCGGCCCGGCTAGCCCGCCACGAAGCTGATGGAGTCGCCGGCCTGGGCGATCCGGTCCACCAGGGCGGTCGACGCGCCGTTCTGGTGCCAGTGTCGACCACGACCGGCACTCCGTCCACGTCCAGGACCCAGAAGTCCATGACGACCGTCGTGGGCACGCTGCTGAAGCTGATGCCGCGACTGCCTCGTGGCGTCTCCGCGACGCGATAGCCCCCGCCATCGGGGCAGTCGTCGGCGATCCGGAGCCGTACGTGCTGGGCGTCGTAGCCGAGCTTCTGCGTGGGCCCGACTGGCTGGACGACCGTGCTCCCCGGGAGCTCTGCGAGCTGCTCCGCCAGGGCCTGCGGGGTCTCGCCCACCAGGTCGTTGGAAACGTCGTGGTTGCAGCCGGACTCCACAGCGAGCGCGTCGGGCCGGTAGACCGCGATCCCGCCGTAGGTCACGCCCTCCTGGACCGTCGGGAAGTTCCCGGCCTTCCATCCCGAGCCTTCGAGAGTCAGGTCCGCCTCGATCTCGCCGTCGCCGGTCGCATCGGCGCCCACCAGGACCCGGTAGGTGCCGGGCTCGAGGTAGTCGGAGCCCGAGTCCCCCGGCAGGTCCGACGGGGTCGCAGCGGCCGACGCTTCGGACGTCGGCTCGTCAACGATCTGGGACGTACCTTCGTCGCTGAGATCGAGCTGCGTGACCGCGTACGCGCCCCCGCCGATGAGGACGACCGCCAGCGCGGCCCCGCCCGCCCACAGCACGTTGCGTCGGCGGCGGCGGGCCCGTCCTCCAGTGATCAGCCCGTCAATGTCAGGTCGTGTCGCGTTCTGCATGTCGGCCTCCAGGCTGAGTGCTGCTCTGAGCTGCTCGTCGAGATTCATGACCCCTCCACCGCCTCTCCGACACCCGTCGCGGCGATGGCTCTTCGGAGCGCCCCGATCGCCGCCGACGCCTGGGACTTCACGGTGCCGGGCGCACAGCTGAGGACCTCGGCGATCTGTGCCTCGCTCAGGTCCTCGTAGTAGCGCAGCACGATCACTGCCCGCTGCCGGGCCGGGAGCGCACACACCAGCGGCCAGAGCACGGAGCGGTCGAGCACCGGCAGCTCGGCGGAGTCCGACTCCAGCTCGGGTAGCCGGTCCGACGGCTGCTCACGGGTCCAGGCTCGCCGCCTGCTCGAGACCAGGGTGGTGGCCAGCATCCGCCGCACGTACGCCTCGGCGTACTCCATCCGGCCGATCCGCGCCCAGTTCATGTACGCCTTCTCCAGGGTGGTCTGCAGGAGGTCCTCGGCGCCGGTCGGCGACGCCGCGAGCAGGTAGGCCAGCCGATAGAGCGAGCCCCAGCGCGCGCCGACGAACTCGGCGAAGTCCTCGTCGACGCTCATCGGTGACCTCCTGTCGTCGGTTCACCGCTGTAACGCGATGGTGCACCCATCTGGTTCGTCCGCGCTCGAAGAGCCGCGGTTCTCCAGCGTGGGCTAGGAGGTCCGGGCCGCGCGCTTCGCCTGCAGCTTGCGCTGCTTGTCGACGAACCGGATCGACGACCGGGCGACGAACGACGGCGAGAGCCGGCCGATCCGCCAGGCGATCCGGGCGGTCCGCGGGGTGACGAGCAGCGGCTTGTTGGCGGCCACGGCCTCGAGGACCTGCGCGGCGAGCACGTCAGGGTCGAGCGGGCGGCGTACGCCCTGGCCCTTGAGGAAGTAGTCGCGGCCGTGGAACCGGCCCACCGCGCCCTTGTCGAGGATCGGGGTGTCCACGGCCGATGGACAGACCGCGGTCACGCCGACGCCGTGGGCGGCGGCCTCCGAGCGCAGCGCCAGCGACAGCCCGACCACGGCGTGCTTGGTCATGACGTACGACGTCAGCAGCCCGGCCGCCATCAGGCCGCCCATCGAGGCCGTGTTGACGATGTGGCCGCTGCCCTGGCGGACCATCAGTGGGTACGCCGCGTGCACGCCGTGCACCACGCCGCGGATGTTGACGTCGATGATCGAGTTCCAGTGGTCGAGGGTGAGCTCCTCGGTCTCGCCGCCGATGCTGATGCCCGCGTTGTTGAACATGACGTCCAGCGCGCCGGCATCGGCAGCCACCGAGGTCACCAGCGACGACACGGCGGCCGCGTCGGTGACGTCCAGCGCCACCGCCCGCGCCGAGCCCGGCCCGTCGCACGACGAGGCGACGGCGGAGGCAGCGTCGAGGTCGAGGTCCGCGCACACCACGTGGGCGCCGGCGTGGACCAGCGTCCGCGAGAGGGCCGCGCCGATACCTGACCCGGCGCCGGTGACGATGGCGGTCCGGCCGACGTACCAGTCCGCCGGCTCGGCTACTGGGCCCACTCCGCGTTCCAGCCGTCGACCTCGTCGGCCTTGCGCGCCGCCGGTCCGGCGTAGATCGCCGAGGGCCGGATCAACCGGCCGGTCGTCTTCTGCTCGAGGATGTGCGCCGACCAGCCGCCGGTGCGGGCGCAGGTGAACATCGACGTGAACATGTTCGCGGGCACCTCGGCGAAGTCGAGGACGATCGCCGCCCAGAACTCGACGTTCGTCTCGAGCACTCGGTCGGGACGCCGTGCCTTCAGCTCGGCCAGGGCCGCCTTCTCCAGTGCTTCGGCCACCTCGTAGCGGGGTGCGTTGAGCTCCTTCGCCGTCCGCCGCAGCACCCGCGCCCGCGGGTCCTCGGCCCGGTAGACGCGGTGGCCGAAGCCCATCAGCCGCTCGCCGTTGTCGAGCAGCCCCTTGACGTAGGCATCCGCATCGCCGGACTTCTCGACCTCTTCGATCATGGTGAGGACGCGCGCGGGCGCGCCCCCGTGCAGCGGGCCGCTCATCGCGCCGATCGCCCCGGAGAACGCCGCCGCGACGTCGGCGCCGGTGGACGTGATGACCCGGGCGGTGAACGTGGAGGCGTTCATGCCGTGCTCCGCCGCGGAGGACCAGTAGGCGTCGATCGCCTTGACGTGCTTGGGGTCGGGCTCGCCCTTCCAGCGGATCAGGAACCGCTCCGCCAGCGAGCTGCCCTTGTCGACCTCGCGCTGCGGCACGATGGGAAGCCCGAGACCGCGGGCCGCCTGCGCGGCGTACGACAGCACCATCACCGCAACCCGGGAGAGGTCCAGGCGGGCCTGCTCGTCGCTGATGTCGTAGGTCTGCCGCATCCCGAGCGTCGGCGCCAGCATCGCGACGGCGGCCTGGACGTCGGCCCGGACGTCACCGGTGTGGATCGGGATGTTGTAGGGCTCGGCCGGCGGGAGGCCGGGCTGGTAGGTGCCGTCGATGAGCAGCCCCCACACGTTCTCGAACGGCACCCGACCGACGATCTCCTCGATGTCGACGCCGCGGTAGCGCAGCGCGGACCCTTCCTTGTCGGGCTCGGCGATCTCGGTCCGGAACGCGATGACGCCCTCGAGACCCTCGTGTACCTCTACGCCAGCGCCGTCTTCAGCCATGTCGCGCATTGTGCCGTACCCTTCGAGGCTCGCTTCGCTCGCACCTCAGGGCAGGCGTTGCGCGAGCGGAGTCGCGGCCAGTCTGGTGATCTAGGGTCCGAGGATGGACCCCGACGCGCTCGACTCGGTGGCCGCAGCCCGTGCGGAGTACACGCGCGGCGGGCTGGTCGAGTCCGACCTGCTGCCCGACCCGATCGCCATGTTCCGCCGCTGGTACGACGACGCGCACGCGGCCGGGCTGCACGAGCCCAACGCCATGGTCGTGGCGACCGTGTCCGGAGACTTCGCGCCGGCGGCCCGGCTGGTGCTGCTCAAGGGCGTCTCCGAGGAGGGCTTCGTCTTCTACACCAACACCGGCTCCCGCAAGGGCACCGAGCTGGCCGGGAACCCGCGGATCGCGCTGCTCTTCCCGTGGCACCCGCTCGAGCGCCAGGTCCGCGTCGACGGCACCGCCACCCTCCTCCCGCGGGCCGACGTCGACGCCTACTTCGCGGTCCGCCCGCGCGGGTCCCAGCTCGGCGCCTGGGCGTCGCACCAGTCGAGCGTCGTCTCCGACCGGGAGGAGCTGCTCGCGGCGTACGACGACGCGGAGCGGCGCTACGCCGAGGGCGAGGTGCCGACGCCCACGGAGTGGGGCGGCTACCTCGTGCACCCCGAGTCGGTGGAGTTCTGGCAGGGCCGGCCGGGCCGGATGCACGACCGGCTGGTCTACCGGCGTGAGGCGGACGGCTGGCGCACCGAGCGGCTCGCCCCGTAGCGGTCAAATAGCCCACAGTGACCATGCGCGACCGCCCGGCGGCGACATACCGTCTTGCCTTGTGATCAAGCACCTGTACCGGGGGAGCCCGCGGCTGCTCATCGCCGCACTGCCCTGGGCGCTGGCCGTGGTCGTCCTCAAGCTGCTCGTCCACGAGGCGGGATGGGAGATCTTCGAGGTCAACCCGCTGCTGGCCGGCGCCGTCGCTGCCGAGGTCTTCATCGTGGGCTTCCTCCTCGCCGGCACCGCCGGCGACTTCAAGGAGGCCGAGCGGTTGCCCGGGGAGGTCGCCTCGAGCCTCGAGACGATCGCCGACGAGTGCCTGATCACCTACGACGAGCTGAAGCTGCCCGAGGCCAAGACCGCCCTGTCCATGCTGATCGAGATCAGCAAGTCGATCCGGATGTGGCTGATGCAGGACCGCGGCTTCGACGATGTCATGTCGGACATCCGTGCGCTCAACGGCCCGTTCAGGGTGTTCGCCCCGGCGATCCAGGCCGGCTTCACCACCCGGCTCAAGAGCGAGCAGGCCTCGATCCGCAAGATCGTGATCCGGATGGACACCATGCGCCGCACGTCGTACGTCTCGGCCGGCTACCTGATCGCGGAGGTCACCGCGACGGCCCTCATGCTCGTGCTGATCATCACCGACCTCGGCAAGCCCGGGCCGTCGCTGTTCCTGGTCGGGCTGTTGAGCTACCTGCTCTTCTACCTGGTCGGGCTGATCCGCGATCTCGACAACCCCTTCGAGTACCTCAACGGCGAGCCCGGCGCCGCCGACGTCAGCCTCGACGTCCTCGAGCGCAACGAGGACCGGCTCAGGGCCCTGCTCGGAGCGCTCGATCCCGCACCCGTCGAGCCGGCACCGCCGGCCGCACCCAGGGAGCCGTCGGTCTGAACGGATCATCATTCGTCGCCCTGCTCGCGGCAGCGGTGCTGCTGCTCGCGGGCTGCTCCGGCGACGACGACTCCGGAGCCGAGGCAGAGCCGTCGTCAGCACCGTCGTCAGCACCGTCGTCAGCACCGTCGTCCGAGTCGTCAGCCGGAGCGACCGTCTCAGGTGACTACGACACTGCGGTCGAGCTGGTCGACAGCACCTGCGACGGCATCGAGGTGGCCGACAACGAGACCACGGTCGAGCAGGACGGCGACACCGTCACCCTGATCCACGCCGGGATCAGCTACGTCGGGCCCCTGCGGGAAGACGGCAGCTTCGCCACCGCAGCCGCCGAGGTGACGGTCGGCGAGGACACCCATGCGCTCGCGGTCACCGGGACCTTCGCCGACGACGGCTTCGAGGCCCAGGTGGTGGCCGAGGTGACCGGCAGCCAGACGTGCGGCTACACCGTGGCCTGGACGGGCACCCGCCAATAAGCATTTGTGAGTGAGCGCTCACTCACATACGCTGGCCGGCGTGGAATCGACCGCCGTACGCCGCGAGCGCGCTCGCCCGATGTCGCCGGAGGAGCGCCTCGACGAGCTCGTCGACGCCACCCTCAGCCTGCTCCGCGAGCACGGCCGGGCGGTGACCACCCGGCAGATCGCCGAGGCGGCCGGCGTGGCCGAGGGCACGATCTTCCGGGTCGTGGAGTCCAAGGAGGAGCTCGTCGAGCTCGCCATCACGCGGGCCTTCGAGCCCGGGGCCCTGGCGGAGCGGGTCCTGGAGATCGACCCCGACCAGCCGCTCGAAGCCCGGCTGCTGGTGCTGACGTCGATCCTCCAGCAGCGGTTCCGGGCGACCTTCGAGCTGATGAAGAAGGTCGGCATGGTCCGCCCCGCCGACCACGTGCACGACAGTCCCGAGGCGGTGGCGGTCCGGGAGCGGATGCAAGCCCTGCTCGAGGCCGTCGTGGGTGCCGACGCCGCACGACTGTCGGTGCCGGCCCGCGACCTCGTGCACCGGCTGCGACTGCTCACCTTCGCCGGCAGCCATCCGCACATCTCCGACGGCGCGATCCTCACCCCGGAGGAGATCGTCTTCACCCTGCTGCACGGGCTGCTCCGCCCGGAGGAAGGAAGGGACGCCTGATGCTGTTGCGCCTCCTGCGCACGCACCTCGCGCCGTACAAGCCGTGGCTGGCCGCCATCGTGGTGCTGCAGTTCACGGCGACGGTCGCGATGCTCTACCTGCCCAGCCTCAACGCCGACATCATCGACCAGGGCGTGGCGGTCGGCGACACCGACTTCATCCTGCACACCGGCGCGGTCATGCTCGGGGTCTCGCTGCTCCAGATCGCCTGCTCGATCGTCGCCGTCGCCTGCGCGTCCCGCACGGCGATGTCGTTCGGCCGTGACCTGCGGGCGGCGGTCTTCCGCCGGGTCGGCGCGTTCTCCGGCCGCGAGGTCGCGCAGTTCGGCGCGCCCTCGCTGATCACCCGCAACACCAACGACGTCACGCAGGTGCAGATGCTCGCGCTGCTGGGCTGCTCCCTGGCCGTGCAGGTGCCGATCATGATGGTCGGCGGGATCGTGATGGCGATGCGCGAGGACCTCGGCCTGTCGTGGCTGCTCGCGATCGTGGTGCCCGCGCTGTTCCTCTCCGTCGGTTTCGTCGTCTCGCAGATGGTGCCGAGCTTCCGGCTGGTGCAGAGCCGCATCGACGACGTGAACCGGATCCTGCGCGAGCAGATCAGCGGCATCCGGGTGGTGCGCGCGTTCGTCCGCGAGCCCCGCGAGACCCAGCGGTTCGCCGAGGCGAACGACGGCCTGACCGAGGTCTCGATCCGGGCCGGCCGCTGGATGGCGACCATGTTCCCGCTGGTGATGCTCGTGGTGAACATCTCCAGCGTCGCGGTGATCTGGTACGGCGGTCACCGGGTCAACGACGGTCAGATGCAGGTCGGGGCGATGACCGCGTTCCTGAGCTACCTGATGCAGATCCTCATGAGCGTGATGATGGGGACGTTCATGCTCATGCAGATCCCGCGCTCGGCGGTGTGCGCGGACCGCATCAGCGAGGTGCTGGACACCCGGCCAAGCGTCGTACGTCCCCGCGACGGTGTCGTCGAGCTCGACCGCCACGGCGAGCTCGACCTGGCCGACGTCTCGTTCATCTACCCGGGCGCGGAGCAGCCGGTGCTCTGCGACGTCAGCTTCAGCGCCCGCCCGGGCCAGACCGTCGCGATCATCGGCTCGACCGGCGCCGGCAAGTCCACGCTGGTCAACCTGGTGCCGAGGCTGTTCGACGCGACCTCCGGCTCGGTGCGGGTCGACGGCGTCGACGTCCGTGAGATGGACCCGGAGCTGCTCTGGTCGCGGATCGGGCTGGTGCCGCAGCAGGCGTTCCTGTTCACCGGGACCGTCCGCAGCAACCTGCTGCACGGCAAGCCGGACGCCACCGACGACGAGCTCTGGCGGGCGCTGGAGATCGCGCAGGGCCGCGACTTCGTCGAGCGGATGCCGGAGGGGCTGGACGCCCCGATCGTCCAGGGCGGCACCAACGTCTCGGGCGGCCAGCGGCAGCGGCTCGCGATCGCGCGGGCGCTGGTGCGCCGTCCCGAGATCTACCTGTTCGACGACGCGTTCTCCGCGCTCGACCTGGCGACGGACGCCCGGCTGCGCGCGGCCATGCGCCCGGAGACACGGGACGCCACGGTCGTCGTGGTCGCGCAGCGGGTCTCCACGATCCGCGACGCCGACCTGATCCTGGTGATGGAGGACGGCCGCGTGGTCGGCCGCGGCACCCACACCGAGCTGCTCGAGAGCAACGAGACCTACCAGGAGATCGTCGCCTCGCAGCTGACCGCCGAGGAGGCGGCATGACGACGACCGCGCCCGCGCCCAAGGGCGGCACCGCCATGAAGCAGACCGAGCGGATCGAGGCGCCCATGGGCGGCCCCGGCCGCGGCCCGATGGGCGGCGGCCAGGTCGGCCAGAAGGCGATGACCTTCGGCCCCTCGGCCAAGCGGCTGATCCGCCGGCTCGCGCCCGAGCGCAACCGCGCGTACGCCGTGATCGGGCTCGCCCTGGTCAGCGTCTTCATGCTCGCCTACGGCCCCCGGCTGCTCGGCCACGCCACGGACCTGATCTTCGACGCCTTCCTCGCGCAGCGGCCGGTCGACTTCGCCGCCGTCCGCACCACGCTGCTCCAGGTCGTGGCGATCTACGCCGGAGGATCGGTGCTCGCGTGGGGCCAGGGCTACCTGCTCAACGACGTGGTGCAGGGGACCGTCCGCCGGATGCGCTCCGACGTGGAGGACAAGGTCAACGCGCTGCCGCTGGAGTACTTCGACAAGCAGCCGCGCGGCGAGCTGATGAGCCGGGTCACCAACGACATCGACAACATCAGCCAGACCCTGCAGCAGACGATGAGCCAGCTCCTGACCTCGCTGCTCACCGTGGTCGCGGTGCTGACGATGATGGTGTGGATCTCGCCTCTGCTGGCGCTGATCGCACTGGTCTCGGTGCCGCTGTCGATGTTCGTGACCTCGCGGATCATGAGGCGGTCGCAGGGCCAGTTCATCGCCCAGTGGCGCCGCACCGGCAAGCTCAACGCGCTCATCGAGGAGTCCTTCTCCGGCCACGCGCTGGTCACCGTCTTCGGCCGGCGCGACGAGGTCGAGCGGGCCTTCGCCGCCGAGAACGACGAGCTCTACGAGGCGTCGTTCAAGGCGCAGTTCGTGAGCGGGCTGATCATGCCGGTGATGATGTTCATCGGGAACCTCAACTACGTCGTGGTCGCGGTGGTCGGCGGCATCCGGGTCGCCAACGGGACGCTCACGCTGGGCGAGGTGCAGGCGTTCATCCAGTACTCGCGGCAGTTCATGCAGCCGCTCACCCAGGTCGCCTCGATGATGAACCTCCTGCAGTCCGGTGTCGCCTCGGCGGAGCGGGTCTTCGAGCTGCTCGACGCCGACGAGCAGGTGCCCGACAGCACGTCCTCGCGGCACCGGCCGGCCGCGCCGGCACTGAGGTGCGAGCGCAGCGAGCCTCGAAGGGTGAGGTCCGGTTCGAACGCGTGTCCTTCAGCTACGACCCGGCGGAGCCGCTCATCGAGGACCTCTCGCTGGTCGCCAGCCCCGGCCACACCGTCGCGATCGTCGGTCCGACCGGCGCCGGCAAGACCACGCTGGTCAACCTGGTGATGCGCTTCTACGAGCTCGACGCGGGCCGGATCACCCTCGACGGCACCGACATCACCGCGATGCCCCGCGCCGCGCTGCGGGGCCGGATCGGGATGGTGCTCCAGGACACCTGGCTGTTCAAGGGCACCATCCGCGACAACATCCTCTACGGGCGCCCGGACGCGACCGAGGACGAGCTGCTGGAGGCCGCGCGGGCGACGTTCGTGGACCGGTTCGTCCACTCGCTGCCGGACGGCTACGACACCCTGGTCGACGAGGACGGCGGCAACCTGTCCGCCGGCGAGCGACAGCTCCTGACGATCGCGCGCGCCTTCCTCGCCGACCCGTCGCTGCTGATCCTCGACGAGGCCACCTCGTCGGTCGACACCCGCACCGAGCTGCTGCTCCAGCACGCGATGGCGGCGCTGCGCACGGACCGGACGTCGTTCGTCATCGCGCACCGGCTCTCCACGATCCGCGACGCCGACCTGATCCTCGTGATGGAGGACGGCAAGATCGTCGAGCAGGGCAACCACGACTCGCTGCTGGCGAGCGGCGGCGCCTACGCGCGGCTCTACCGGTCGCAGTTCACCGCCGCCGTAGCCTGAACGGCGTGGAGGACGCGCAGGATCTCTGGGGCGAGCGCGCCCGGCCGAGACCTCGACAGCTGCTGTTCGACGTCTTCGCTGCCGGTGTCTTCACTCTGCTCGCCATCGTCCCTGCCACCCAGCAGTCCGACCTGGCGGTCGTCGGCACGCTCACGATGGGGCTGGCGCTCGCCGTACGCCGCCTGTCGTGGCAGCTGATGGTGGTGCTGGCGGCAGCGACGGGAGTGTGCCAGCTCGTGTCCGGGGAGCTGGTGCTGCTCGCGGACCTGGGCTACGCGGCCGTGTTCTTCATCCTCGGAGCGCATCCGCGATCGGCGGTTCGCCGCTTCGGACTGGTGGCCGCGCTCGGTTCCGCCGTGGTGTTGGCGATCATGGTCGGCCTCGACGAGGTCGATGCCGTGGCAGGTGTCTCCGTCGCCTTCGCCGTCGCCGGCTCGGCCTCGCTGGCGGCCCTGGTCGCCGGTGGCGGCTGGGCGGCCGGCTACGTGCGCTGGCAGAGCCGGGCCCGCATCACCGCCCAGGTGCAGGCCGGGCTGGAGCAGGAGCGGACCCGGATCGCCGCCGACATGCACGACCTGGTCGCCCACACGTGGGCGGTGGTGGCGGCGCAGGCGGACGGCGCGCGCTACGCGCTCGGGAACGGCTCCGCCGACGGCAAGGCGGGGGAGGCCCTCGAGGTCATCGCCGAGACTGCGCGGGGCTCCATCGCCGACCTGCGCGACCTCCTCGCTGAGCTGCGCTACGAGCAGCCCGCGACCCCGCCCGCTCGGCGGCTCCCGCGAGGCGCTGCTGGAACGGATGCGCGCCTCCGGGATGGACGTGCGTGTCACCGCGGTGGGTGAGCCTGGCTCCGAGCTGCTGGTAGTGACTGCCCAGCGGCTGCTGGCCGAGTCGCTCACCAACGCCCTCAAGCACGGCGACCTGAGCCACCCGGTCGAGGTCGAGGAGGACTGGCAGCACGGCTACCGTCTCGTGGTGCGCAACCGGGTGCGAGGCGTCGAGCGGGCCCGGCACCGGCCACGGGCTGGCCGGCATGCGCGACCGGGCGCACCTGGCCGGCGGCACCTTCGAGGCCGGCTCGTCCGACGGCATCTGGACCGTGCGCGCCGAGCTGCCGGAGCCGGTCGCGTGACCGTCCGGGTCGCCCTGGTCGACGACCAGGCCATGTTCCGCGCCGGCATCGCGATGGTGGTCGACAGCCAGCCCGACCTCGAGGTGGTCGGACAGGCGGAGGACGGAGACCAGGTGCCGGGGCTGGTCGAGCAGTCCCGGCCGGACGTGGTCGTGATGGACGTCCGGATGTCCCGGGTGGACGGCGTGACCGCGACCCGCCTGCTGCACGACCGGCTCGGCGAGGCGGCGCCGCGGGTGCTGGTGCTCACGACCTTCGACTTCGACGAGGCCGCGGTCTCGGCGATCGAGGCGGGTGCCAGCGGCTTCGTGCTCAAGGACGCTCGTCCCGAGCTGCTGCTCGCGGCGATCCGGGCCGTCGCCGACGGCTCCCAGGTGGTCGCCGCCGGGGCGACCCGGTCCATGCTCGAGCGGTTCCGCTCGGCGCGCAGTGGCCCCGGTCCGGAGTACGACCAGCTCACGCCCCGCGAGCGGGAGATCCTGCTCCGAGCGGCTGCCGGGCTGTCGAACGCCGAGATCGCCGCCGTCGAGCACCTCGCCGAGGCGACCGTGAAGACCCACGTCTCCCGGATCCTGGCCAAGCTCGGACTGCGCGACCGGGTGCAGCTCGTCGTGTACGCCTACGAGCACGGGCTGCTCTGATACATCCTGCGATGTAGGCAAGACCCGGCGCGCGGCCGATGTGTGGCACCGCCTCGCGCTCCTAGCGTCGATGGCATGGAACCCCTCTTGGACCCGGTCGTCTCCTTCCACTCGGTCAGCAAGGTCTACGGGCACGGCGCCGGCGAGGTGCGCGCCCTGGACGACGTGACAGTCGTCGTGCCGCGCGGCGGTTTCACCGCGGTGATGGGTCCGTCCGGCTCGGGCAAGTCGACGTTCATGAACGTCGCGGCGGGGCTGGACGACGTCACCGCGGGGGAGGTGTACGTCGCCGGCGAGCCGCTGCACCGGATGGGCGACCGGGAGCGCACCCTCCTGCGCCGGGTGCACGTCGGGTTCGTCTTCCAGTCCTACAACCTGGTGCCGACCCTCGACGTGCTGGAGAACGTGCTGCTCCCGTTCGAGCTGGCCGGCCGCCGGCTGTCGGCCGAGGAACGCGCGTGGGTCGACCACCTCGTCGACGTGCTCGGCCTCGCCCACCGGGTCGACCACCGGCCCGGCGAGCTCTCCGGCGGCCAGCAGCAGCGGGTCGCGATCGCGCGGGCGCTGGCGTCGCGTCCGGCAGTCGTGCTCGCGGACGAGCCGACCGGCAACCTGGACACCCGCAGCTCCCGTGAGGTGCTCGGGCTGCTGCGCACGGCCGCTCGCGAGTACGGCCAGACCATCGTCATGGTCAGCCACGACCCGGTCGCGGCGTCGTACGCCGACCGGGTGCTGGTGCTGGCCGACGGCCGGCTGGTCGGCGACCACGCCGCGATGTCCGCCCAGCAGATCGCCGAGCTGCTGATCGGCTTCGAAGCAGGTGTGGCATGAGCGCCCGGAGCGATCTCGTCCTCGGTGCCCGGCGCGAGCTCGGCACCGTTGCTCTCGTGGCCGCGATGTGCGGCTTCTACGCCGGAGCGCTGCTGGTCGGCAGCGACACCCTGAGGGTCAACTCCGAGCAGGTGGGTGACGTCACCGCGATCGGCGTCGTGCTCGGCGTGGTCGCCTCGGTGTTCATCGCCGTGGCCGTCTACGTCTCCGCCGTCGTCATCGTCAACGGCGTGGACACAGTGATCGCGGGGCGACTGCGACAGATCGCGCTGCTCCGCCTGCTGGGTGCGGACGCGGTGTCGCTGCGGCGGGCCGTGGTCCGCGGGACCACCGCCGTTGCCCTGGTCGGGGTCGTCGTCGGGGTGCTGCTCGGCGTACTGGCCGGGGACCTCACCCGCGCGGTGCTGGTGGACGTCGGCCGCCTGCCCGAGGGGGACTACTCGCTGTTCCCGGTGCTCGCGGCGCCGGCCGCGATCGTCGTGACGCTTGCGGCGGCGGGCGCTGCCTGGGTCGGTTCGCGCGCGGTGCTGCGCGCCACCCCGGCGCAGGCGTTGTCCGGCGCCTCGGTGCCGGCGCCGGACACCCCGCGCGCGAGCCGGCTGCGGCGGCTGGTCACGGCCCTGCTCATCGGGTCCGGCGCCGTCGTGCTCGCCGCTGCGGCCGGCCTGGGCGAGTCCGGGGGCGCCGCCGGCTTCCTGGCGAGCGCGCTGGGGGCGATGCTCTCCGGCACCGGCCTGCTGGTCGGCGCCCGGCTCGTCGTGCCCCGCCTGGTCGCGACGGCCAGCCTGCTGCTCGGCACGGACCCCCCGAGCAAGGTGGCGGCGCGCAACGCGGTCCGGGACCCGGGGCGCACCACCCGCTCGACGATGGGGCTCGTCATCGGGGTGACCTTGGTGACGACGTTCGCCGCCGGTTTCGCGGCGCTCCGCACGGCGGCGGACTCGTGGGACCTGAGCCCGACCCAGGCCGCGCAGACCGAGGACATCCTGCGCAACGTCTCGGCGATCATGATCTGCCTCGTGGTCGTGTCGTCCGCGATCGCCGCGGTGGGCTTCGTGAGCACCATGTCGCTCGGCGTCATCCAGCGCACCCGCGAGATCGGGCTGCTGCGCGCGCTGGGCTTCACCGGCGGCCAGGTGCGCACCATGATCACCAAGGAGTCGGTCGCTCTCTCGGCGACCGCGGTGAGCTTCGGAATCGCGCTCGGGCTGGTCTACGGCGCGCTGGGCGCCCAGTCACTGGTCGGCTCCGAGACCGACGGGTTCGTGTGGGGTGTCCCGGGCCTCGTCCTGGTCGCGATCGCGGTGGCCGGCGTGCTGCTCGTCCTCGCTGCCTCGTGGGTGCCGTCCTCCCGCGCGGTCGCGGTCGCGCCCGTCGAGGCGCTGCGGGCCACCGGATAACCCCGTTGATCCGCGGCGGGCGCCGACCTACGCTCGTCGTACACGGGAAAGGAGGTGGTCCGAAGAATGAATTCTTTGAGGACGCGTGAGGTGGCTGCCCGCTAGCAGCCCCAGCAACACGGAGGGCTGAGAAGCCCCCCGAGCTGCTGGCGAATTCTCCGCAGCTACCCAGCCCGCAGGCGAACCGGGAACGTCCCCCGGTGCGGCCCCTCCACAGGGGCCACGCCTGCGGGTTGCTGCATTTCTCGGAGCGCTAGGCGGTCCGGCCCAGCGTGTCCCGGGCGCTGACGAAGTCCACCACCCGCTCGACCACGGCCGGGTCACGCAGGATCTTGCGGTGCCCGAGGCCCTCGGTGGTGACCAGCGGCGCCTTGATCGACTCGGCGAAGTCGACCACGTCGGCGTACGCCGTCTGCCGGTCGCCGCGGTCGGTGATCACCAGCGTGGGCAGCGCATCGACGTGCCGGGCCTGGACGCGGGCGTCGAACTCGCTCACCGTCACGCCGACGAACTCGTCCACCGCCTGGTCGAACGCCGCCCGGACCCGAGGACCGAAGCCGAGCGCCCGCTGGAACTGGTCGAACAACGACTCGGACTCGACCATGGGCGCGATGAACACCAGGCGCTCGGCCCCGAGCCACCCGTAGCGCATGGCCAGGTAGGTCGAGATGGTGCCCATCGAGTGCGCGACGACCGCCTCGGCCGGCCCGAAGCGGCAGAAGACGGCGTCCAGGGCCTTGGCGAACTCCACCCCGTTGGTCTGCCCGGGTCCGGCCGGTCCGTGGTCGGAGTCGCCGTGGGCGGGTGCGTCGAACATGACCACCCGGTGGCCGGCCTCCAGGAGCGGTGCCACCATCGCGCCGAACTGGGTGCCGCGACCGCCCCACCCGTGCATCAGGTAGACGGTCCCGGCGGCGCCGTCGCCCCAGACGAGGCCGCGGACCGCGTGGCCCTGCGCCTCGACCTCGAACGGCCGGCTCCGCTCCGGGACCGGGAAGTCGGCCATCCGCGGAGGAGCCGTGAACCACAGGTCGCGGGCGGCCCGCCCGGCCCGGCCGGGCGCCAGCGGACCGACGTAGCGGTAGTAGCCACGCAGACCGGCGTTCCTGAGACGAACGATCGTGCTTTTATTGAGAGCTGACATGGCGCGTGGATCTCCTTCGGCGATGAGGGTGGTTTCTAGGCGGCGCTGGCTTCGAGCAGCTGGTCGAGGGCCCGCCGGGTGTGTTCGCGAGCCTTGGGGTCGCGCATCAGTCGCGCGGCGTGGTGGTAGCCGAGCATCAGGCCCTGGAGCGTGAACGCCAGCTGCTCGGTGTCGAGGTCGGCCTTGAAGTCACCGTCGGTGACTGCCGTGCCGGCCACGGTGGCGACGAACTCCATCCAGTCCTGCTGGCTGCGCACCACGGCGTCGCGCATCGCGCCCGGCTGGTCGTCGAACTCGGCCGACGCGGTGACGAAGATGCAGCCGCCCTGGAGGGCCTGGGTCTCCCAGTCGAGCCAGCGGTCGAAGAGGGCCCGGACCCGCGTCTCTCCCCGCGGCGCGGCCAGGGTTGGCCGGATGACGAGGTCGGTGAACCGCTCGCGCGCCCACTCGAGCGTCTCGAGCTGCATCGCTTCCTTGGACTTGAAGTGCGCGAAGAGGCCGCTCTTGCTCATCCCCGTGTGCTCGGCGAGCTGGCCGATGGTGAGGCCGGTGAACCCGACCTCGGAGGCGATCGCCACGGCGGCGTCGAGGATCGCCGCCCGGGTCTCCTCGCCCTTCGTCATGGACACAGAATCGCACGGTCGTGCTATTCGGTCAACCGTGAGCCGAGTCTCATTGGTTGACACCTCGTCAACCTTCGGGAATACAGTTGACCACGTCAACCTTATGACCTCGTGCGTATCGACCGACAGGACCCAGTGACCCAGACCAGCCCCGCCCCCGCTCCCTACCGCGACCCTCGACGAGTCCCCGGTCGAGGCGTCGGGCGAGATGTCGCACCGCGAGGTGCTCGAGGCGCTTTCCGGGCTGCTGCTCGCGATGTTCGTCGCCATGTTGTCGAGCACCGTGGTGACCAACGCGCTGACGCGGATCGTCACCGACCTGAACGGCAGCCAGACCGGCTACACCTGGGTCGTCGTGGCCACGCTGCTCGCCATGACCGCCAGCACCCCGATCTGGGGCAAGCTCGCCGACCAGTTCAGCAAGAAGCTGCTCGTCCAGTCGGCACTCGTGATCTACACGGTCGGCTCACTGATCGCGGCGCTGGCGCCGAACATGCAGGTCCTGATCGGAGCCCGCGTGGTCCAGGGGCTCGGTGTCGGCGGTCTCACCGCCTTGGTGCAGGTCGTCATCGCCTCGATGGTGAGCCCGCGCGAGCGCGGCCGCTACGCGGGGTACATCGGCGCGACGTTCGCGCTGGCCACCGTCTCCGGCCCGCTCATCGGTGGGCTGATCGTCGACTCGCCGCTGGGTTGGCGCGGCACCTTCTTCGTCGGCCTGCCGATCGCGCTGGCGGCGTTCGTCGTGCTCCAGGCCAAGCTGCACCTGCCGGTCGTGAGGCGCCCGGTCCAGATCGACTACCTCGGCGCAACCCTCATCGTGGGCGGCGTCAGCATCCTGCTCGTCTGGGTGTCCCTGGCCGGCCAGCAGTTCGGCTGGACCTCGCCCACGAGCGCCGTGATGGTCGTCGTCGGCCTCGCGGTCATCGCCGCCGCGCTGTACGTCGAGGCGAAGGTCGCGGCCGAGCCGATCATCCCGCTGCGCCTGTTCAAGGACCGCACCACGTCGCTCGCCACCGTGGCCTCCGTGCTCATCGGCGTGTCGATGTTCGGTTCGACCGTCTACCTCAGCGAGTACTTCCAGAACGCCCGGGGCATGAGCCCGACCGAGGCCGGCCTGATGTCGGTCGCCATGGTGGGCGGCCTGCTCGTCTCGAGCATCGTGACCGGCCGGATCATCACCGCCACCGGCCTGTGGAAGCGCTACCTGGTCGGCGGCATGGTCCTCGTGGTCGTCGGGCTCACCCTGCTCGGCACCATCGACGCCACCACCCCGCTGGTCGAGGTCGGCGCGTTCATGGCGGTGCTCGGCCTCGGGCTCGGCGCCACGATGCAGAACCTCGTGCTCGCCGTCCAGAACAACACGGCGCAGGCCGACATGGGTGCGGCCAGCTCGGTGGTCTCGTTCTTCCGCTCGATGGGCGGCTCGATCGGTGTCTCCGCGCTGGGTGCCGTGCTCAGCCACCAGGTGACCCAGAAGGTCACCGAGGGGCTCGCGGCGCTCGGCATCGAGGGCGGCCACAGCAACGGCGCGATCCCGGACCTGGCCGCGCTGCCGGCGCCGATCCGCTCGCTCTACGAGGGCGCGTTCGGCGAGGCGACCGGCCACCTGTTCCTGATCGCGGCGCCGTTCGCCCTGGTCGCGTTGGTCTGCGTCCTGTTGATCCGCGAAGTGCCGCTGCGCACGACGTTGGACCACGAGGAGGCCGCGATCGGCAACAATGGCCCCGTGCGGGTCGAAGGCAGGGTCGAGGGCAGGGTCGAGGCGGGCGTCCGATGACGAGCCGCGCGGACTCGCTGCGCGACCTCGAGCGTGAGGTCGGGGTGATGATCAGGCGGATCAGGCGGGTCATCGGTGACCGCGCCCGCGCGGTCCACGAGGACCTCCAGCCCGCGTCCTACCTCATGCTCTCCTGGCTCGC
Source organism: uncultured Actinomycetota bacterium (assembly GCA_963734355.1). Lineage (GTDB taxonomy): Bacteria > Actinomycetota > Actinomycetes > Propionibacteriales > Nocardioidaceae > Nocardioides. The sequence continues at coordinate 2,352 of CAVTHU010000051.1, read as the reverse complement.
CGAGGAGGGACCCGTGCGCGCGTCGTCGATGGTCGACCACTTCGGCATCGACAAGGGCGCGGTGAGTCGCCAGCTCCAGCACCTCGTCGATCTCGGCCTGGTCGGGCGCACCCCGGACCCCGCGGACGGACGGGCCACCCTGGTCGAAGCAACTGCGGACGCCATCCGACGCCTCGAGGACGTCGCCGCGCACCGCCGCAAGTGGCTCGACGAGCAGCTCGGCGACTGGAGCGCGGAGGAGCTCGAGGAGTTCGTCGCCGGACTGGAGCGCTACAACCTCGCGCTCAACGTCTGACCCGAGCCGAGGCTCAGCCCGAGATCGTCATCAGCGCGACTCGGTCGCCGCTGACCTCGAACGCGAAGTCCGACGGGCCGTTGAACCCGTTGCCGCCCACCTGCGCGCTGACCACGGTCGTGGCTCCCTCGGTGCGGACGCCGGTCACCTCGAGGGTCACCTGCTTGCCGATGAACTCGCTGTCGCTCCACCCGCGGATGGCGTCGCGGCCTCGGAAGACCCGGCCCCAGTCGTCGACCGCGCCCTCGCCGTCGACGAAGGCGTCGAGGAACGCCTCGACCTCACCTGCGTTCGCGGCGTCGAGGGCGGACTGCACGGCAGCGGGGACGTCGGCCATGGCTCAACCCTAGGCAGGGTTGACGAGCCAGACGGCAGTGTCCGCGGGCAGCAGCCGGCCCTCGAGCTCCCCGCTCGCGGCCACCACGTCACCGGCCGGGAGCTCGACCGCGTCGGTGCCGGCGTTGAGCACGACGGTCAGCTCGCCCCTGGTGAAGGTGAGCAGGTCGGCCCCGGCGTCGAGGAGCTCGACGTCCTCGGTGGTGTCGCTCGTGTGCTTGCGGCGAGCGGCCAGCGCGGCCTTGTAGAACGCCAGCGTCGAGTCCGGGTCCTGTTCCTGGGCGGCCACCGAGCGGTCGGCCCAGTCGAGCGGCTGGGGGAGCCAGGGCTGGCCGGTCCCGGGGCCGAAGCCGTACGGCGGCGCGTCGCCCGACCACGGGATCGGCACCCGGCAGCCGTCCCGCCAGTCGCGATGGGTGCGCAGCCAGAGGGGGTCCTGGCGCTGCTCCTCCGGCACGTCGACGTTCTCGAGGCCGAGCTCCTCGCCCTGGTAGAGGTACGCCGAGCCGGGCAGCGCCAGCATCGCGAGCGTCGCCGCCCGGGCGCGAGCGAGGCCGACCGGCCCGCCGCCGTACCGCGTGGCGTGCCGGACCACGTCGTGGTTGCTCAACACCCACGTCGGCGCAGCAGCGACCTCGGACAGCTGCTCCAGCGTGCGTGCGAATGACGCCGGCGAAGGCGCGCGCCGACCACGGCGCGAGCAGCCAGGAGAAGTTGAACGCCTGGCTCATCTCGTCGGATCTGACGAACCGGGCCATCGACTCCGCGCCCTGGGTCCAGGCTTCGGCCACGGTCATCCGGTCGCCGGGGTACTCCGCCAGCACCCGGTGCCAGCGCCGGTAGACGTCGTGCAGCTCGGGCTGGTCCCACATCGGCTCGTCGCGCCGAGCGCGCTCGCCCATGGCGTCCTCGCCCTCGCTGCCCACGCCGCTCGAGGGCTCCACGCCCTCCGCGACGACCTGGTCGCGCAGGCTCGCCTCCTTGACCAGCCCGTGCGCCACGTCGACCCGGAAGCCGTCGACACCACGGTCCAGCCAGAACCTCAGGACCGCCTCGAACAGGTCGCCGACCTCGGGGTTGCGCCAGTCGAGGTCCGGCTGGGAGTCGTCGAAGAGGTGGAGGTACCACTGACCGTCGGGCACCCGGGTCCAGGCCGGGCCGCCGAAGACCGAGCGCCAGTTGTTGGGCGGCTCGTCGCCGTTCGGACCCTTGCCGTCGCGGAACAGGTAGCGCGCCCGCTCCGGCGAGCCGGGCTCGCTGGCGAGCGCGGCCTGGAACCACACGTGCTCGCTCGAGGTGTGGTTGGGCACGAGGTCGACAACGACCCGCAGCCCCAGCTGATGCGCCGTGGCGACCAGCGCGTCCGCGTCGGCCAGGGTGCCGAACAGCGGGTCGACGTCCTCGTAGTCGGCCACGTCGTAGCCGTGGTCGTGCTGCGGCGAGGTGTAGAACGGCGTGATCCAGAGCGCGTCGACCCCGAGGTCGCGCAGGTAGGGCAGCCGCGAGGTGATCCCGGGCAGGTCGCCGACGCCGTCGCCGTCGCTGTCGGCGAAGCTGCGGACGTAGACCTGGTAGGTCACGGCGTGGCGCCACCATGCCGTCGACTGGGGGGCGCTCAATTGAAGTCCTTCGGGTCGACGGCGATCCAGACGTGCTCTGCGGTGCCGACGAGCACGCCGGCCGCGTCGTACAGCGACACGGCGCTCATCCGCTTCCGGCCG
>CAVTHU010000050.1:0-78609 GCA_963734355.1 uncultured Actinomycetota bacterium | reverse complement strand
GGAGGCCGGGGGTGCGCTCAGCGACGACGGCTCGGCGAGCCCGGCGACGGGAGGCAAGAAGCCGTTCGGCCTGTACGTCCACGGTCGCTACGACACCACCGGTGCGGTCCGCGCGGTGCGCTCGATCGTGCAGGCGCTCCCCTGGACCCAGGCGGCCGAGGTGCTGGAGGTGCTCGGCGACGTGACCGAGACACACACCGCGGCGGCGTACGAGCTCGGCGGGACGCTCGCGGCCCTCCTGATGGACTGAGCCGCCTCCCACCCCCTCGGTAGGCTCTGCTCGGTTCAGACGAGGGGAGGTTGCGTGCGCGCTCACGGCGTACGTCTCGCGACCCTCGCCGCGTTGGCGGCAGTCGCGCTGGTCCTCAGCGCCTGCGGCGACAAGGACGGCGGGAACGTCGACACCGACCAGGTGGACACGGTCGAGGCGCCGCAGCTGGGCGCCTGCCGCGTCCTCACGCCCGAGGACGTCGCGCTGCCGAGCAACGCGACCAAGGTCGTGGACTGCTCGAAGGAGCACACAGCGGAGACGTTCGGCGTGGGAGACCTGCCGCCGGAGCTCGACGACGCCGAGTACGACTCGCAGGAGCTGGGGGCGTTCGCCTACCAGACCTGCTCCGCGCAGTTCCAGGAGTTCCTCGGCGCCGACGAGAGCACGGTGATGCGCACCGTCGTGAGCTGGGCGTGGTTCCGGCCGTCGGAACGGGCGTGGGACAAGGGCGCGCGGTGGTACCGCTGCGACGTGATCGGAGGCGGAGAGCTGAGCAAGGAGTACGCCGCGCTCCCGCCCACGGCCGCCGGGCTGCTCGCGCAGCAGCCCACCGACGACGAGTGGATGGTCTGCGTCAACGGGCCCTCGGTGCAGGGCGCTCCGAAGATCCCGTGCAGCCAGAAGCACAACTGGCGCGCAGTCACCACGATCAAGGTCGGCGACCCCGAGGATCCCTACCCCGGAGACCGGGTGGTCGAGGTGACGACCCGCGACTACTGCTCCCGGTCGGTCGGCGCCTGGCTCGGCTACCCGCCCGAGTACGACTACGGCTACACGTGGTTCCACGAGGGCGAGTGGCAGGCCGGCAACCGCCGGTCGGTCTGCTGGGCGGCGACCACCGCATGAGACGACTCGCAATCGCCGTGATGGCCGTGATCGCCGTGCTGGCACTCACCGGCTGCACATCGGACGAGGACACGCCGACCGCCGACCCCTCCCCGACCGTGTCCTCCTCCACGCCCGTCGCGGCGCCAGTCCCGCCGCCGCCCGCTCCCGCCCTCGGTGCCTGCTACCGGTTGTCGTACGGCGAGGCGGTCGCGCCCACCAGCGAGGACAGCCCCGCGTCCTGCGCCAAGGGCCACACCACCCAGACCTTCGCGGTCGGCCAGCTCGACCAGGTGACCAACGGGCACCTGCTGGCCGTCGACTCCGAGGCGGTCCGCACGCAGGTCGCACACCGGTGCCCGGCCAAGCTCGCGGCGTACGTCGGGGCCACCGAGGAGCAGCTGCGCCTCTCGCTGCTGCGGCCGGTCTGGTTCACCCCGACGATCGAGCAGTCCGACGCCGGCGCGGCGTGGTACCGCTGCGATGTCATCGCCGTGTCGGGAGACAAGCAGGTCGCCAAGATCGACCACGACATCTCCGGGGCACTCAAGAAGCCGGCGGGGCGTGCCGAGTTCGCTCTGTGCGGCACCGCCCAGCCGGGCACCGCGGCGTTCGCTCGGGTGCTGTGCCGCGAGGACCACAGCTGGAAGGCGATCTCGGTCATCGACCTCTCCAAGACGTCCAAGAACGGCGGGTACCCCGGCGTGGCGAAGGTCAAGGGCGCCGGTCAGACCGTCTGCGCCGACGCCGCCCGGGCGATCGCCTCCGACGCGCTCGACTACGAGTGGGGCTACGAGTGGCCGACCAAGGACCAGTGGAAGGCCGGCCAGACCTACGGCAGATGCTGGTCACCTGACCCGGCCTGACACCTGTCGCCCAGCCGTCAGTCGTCCTTGAACAGCTCGGCGGCCATCAGCTCGATCAGCTTCTCGAGCCCCTTGAACGGGCGCACCATGACCGTGAACTCGACCAGCTTGCCCTCGTCGTTCCACTGCATCATGTCGATGCCGTGCACCGTGAGCCCGTCCAGCTCGGCCTCGAACTCGAGGACCGCGTTGCGCTCGGCGTACCACTCCCGCTGGTAGGCGAGCGTGGGGCCGAGGACGACCACGGCTGCGGAGAGGTAGGCCGTGGTGAGCTCCTTGCCCGTCTGGGGCGTGTGCACCGCAGGCGAGCGGAACACCACGTCGTCCGCCAGCAGCCCGGCGAGGCCGGCCGGGTCCCGGGCCTTCGCGATCGCGTGCCAGGCCGCGACAGGGGCGGGAACGGCTGGATCAAGGCACATCAGAAACCCAGCTTTCGCAGCTGTCGGGGGTCGCGCTGCCAGTCCTTGGCGATCTTCACGTGCAGGTCGAGGTAGACGGGGGTGCCGAGCATCGCCTCGATGGACTTCCGGGCCCGCGTGCCGACGTCCTTGAGACGGGCGCCCTTGTGGCCGATGACGATGCCCTTCTGGGAGTCGCGCTCGACGTAGAGGTTCGCGTGGATGTCGAGCAGCGGCCGGTCCTCGGGCCGGTCCTCGCGGGGCAGCATCTCCTCGACGACGACGGCGATCGAGTGCGGCAGCTCGTCCCGGACGCCTTCGAGGGCGGCCTCGCGGATCAGCTCGGCGACCAGGATCTCCTCGGGGGCGTCGGTGAGGTCGCCGTCCGGGTAGAGCTGCGGTCCCTCCGGCAGCAGGCCGAGCAGCAGGTCCGCGAGCAGCTGGACCTGGTCCCCGGCGACCGCCGAGACCGGGACGATCTCGGCCCACTCGGTGTTGGTCTCGGCGCCGAGCCTCTGGATGTCCAGCAGGTGCTCCCCGATCCGCTCCGGCGTCGCGAGGTCGGTCTTGGTCGCGATCGCGACCTTGGTGGTCCGTCGCACCTTGGACATCTCGGTGACGATGAACCGGTCGCCCGGCCCTATCTTCTCGTCGCTCGGGAAGCAGACGGCGACCACGTCGACCTCGGCCCAGGTCGTCCGGACCAGGTCGTTGAGCCGCTCGCCGAGCAGGGTCCGTGGCCGGTGCAGCCCGGGAGTGTCGACGAGCACCAGCTGTCCGTCCGGGCGGTGCACGATGCCGCGCACCACGGTCCGCGTGGTCTGCGGCTTGTCGGAGGTGATCACGACCTTCTGGCCGACGAGCGCGTTGGTGAGCGTGGACTTGCCGGCGTTGGGCCGGCCCACGAACGAGGCGAAGCCGGACCGATAGCCCTCCGTCATGAGCGGGCCTCGTCGTAGTGCGCCCAGATCTCCTCGTCGGAGAGCCCCTGCTGCTTGCCTGCGCGCCAGATCGGCCCGGGGTCGACCGCGCGCGGCTGCCTGCCGGTGGACGAGCGCCAGTAGCCCATCACGTCGTACGCCGTGGAGGGCAGCTTCCGGTCGCGCATGAGGTACTTGCGGATCGCGCGCATCTGCGCGGACTCGCCGGCCATCCAGAAGTAGCCGTCTCCCTCGGGCCACTCGATCGACTCGACGACCTCGGCCAGCCGGCTGGTCCCCGCGGGTGCCTCGAGCCAGGTGATGTTCGCGGTGTCCGTGAGGTAGCCGGGCAGGGCGTCCTCGACCTCCGCCCAGATCCGGGTCGGCAGGGCGACCGACTCGGAGATCCGGGCCATCGCCGGCAGCCCGGTCAGGTCACCGACCAGCATCAGCCAGGCCGCGTCGGGCGGTGGGTCGAACGAGCCCTTCGGCTCCGTGATCGTCACCGTCGAGCCGACGCAGTCGTCGCGGACCACCCACTCGGTGACCAGCCCGACCTCGTGCAGCACGACGTCCAGGACCAGCATGCCGTCGGAGTACGAGCGGACCGTGTAGTAGCGGCTCTGGAACTGCCCCGGCACCACGAGCCCCACCCACTCGTCGAGGATGCCGGTCGACTCGAAGGCTGGGTCGACCGCGAGGGTGAGCCGGACCAGGTGGGGCGACAGCTCGTCGCGGCGCTCCACGCGCGCGGCGTACTGGCTGGCCCGGGTGCTCACTCAGTCCACGTTAGTGGGCCGGGTTCCGGGTCAGCGTGCGGTGGTCGTCCACCCGTGGCGGAGCGGGTAGCCGCTCGCGCCGTCTGCGTCGGTCTTGGTCGCGAGCACGTGGTGGAGCTGGATCTCGTTGCGCTCGAACGCGATCCGCGACCCCGCCATGTAGAGCCCCCAGACCCGGGCAGTGCCCTCGCCGACCTCGTCGACGCAGGCGTCCCAGTTGTCGGCGAGGTTCTTGCACCAGCCGGCCAGGGTCTTGGCGTAGTGGACCCGGAAGTTCTCCTCGTGCTGCACCTCGAGGCCGGCGTTCTGCACCTCGGTGATGATCTTGCCGCTGCCGATCAGCTCGCCGTCCGGGAACACGTAGCGGTCGAGGAAGTGCCCGGTCTCGACCCAGCGGTTGTCGTGGCGAGTGATGCAGTGGTTGAGCAGCCGGCCCTGCGGACGCAGCCGGTCCCTGATGAAGCCGAAGTACGCCGGGTAGTTCTTCACGCCGATGTGCTCGGTCAGACCGATCGAGGAGACCGCGTCGAACTCCCGCTCCTCGACGTGCCGGTAGTCCATGTGGCGGACCTCGGCGAGGTGGTCGAGCCCCTCCTCCTTGATCTTCTGCTGCGCCCACGTGGCCTGCTCGCGGGAGAGGGTGACGCCGAGCGTGTGCACGCCGTACTCGCGGGCCGCGTGGCGCACCATGCCGCCCCAGCCGCAGCCGAGGTCGAGCAGCCGCTGCCCCTCCTGGAGGTCGAGCTTGCGGGCGACCAGGTCGTACTTCTCGGCCTGTGCCTCCTCCAGCGTGGCGTCCTCGGTGGGGAAGACGGCGCAGGTGTAGGTCATCGAGGGGCCGAGGACGTTCTCGTAGAAGGTGTTGGAGACGTCGTAGTGGTGGTGGATCGCCTCGGCGTCGCGGCCCAGCGAGTGGCGGAGCCCCTCGAAGGTGCGGCGCAGCCGCGAGGGCGCCTCCTGCGCCGGCGGCGCCGGCGGGCGCAGGTGCGAGATGCCGAGGCTGCGCACCAGCGACAGCGCCTCGACCGGGCTCGGGCGCCGGAAGGACAGCTTGTTCGCGATCAGCTTGAACACTTCGTAGGGATCGCCCGGCGGCGCACCGATCACCTCGAGGTCGCCCGCGACGTACGCGCGCCCGAAGCCCAGGTCGCCAGGTGCGGTGAGGATGTAGTTGAGACCTCGCTCGGTGGCCAGGTGGATGCCGTGCGGCGAGTCCTCGGGGCCCGCCGCGCTGCCGTCGTACGCCGTGAACCGCAGCGGCAGCGGCTCCTTCAGCATCGAGTTCAGTGCCTCGGCGATCGAGAGCTTGTTGAGCGTGAGTGTCGTCATCGGTCACGTACCGCCTTGTCGTAGAGGCTCAGGAGCCGGTCATCGGGGTCGTAGCGCTTCTTCACGGTGGCCAGGTGAGGTCCGTCGTACAGTTTGTCGAACGTCTCGCGATCGTAGAAGGCCTCGGAGTAGAGCGACTTGTGTCCGCCGAGCTCGGAGACCTTGGCCTCGATCGCACGGTTGAGCGGGGCGTCGGGGGCGTCCGGCCCGACGTGCACGGTGCCCCAGAAGCCGACGTTGACGTACGTCGTCCCGGGGTGCAGCGGGTAGGTCGGCCACTGGGCGCCGGTGCTCGTGCCGGGGCTGACCAGCGGGCACAGCCAGACCGGCCGCATCCCGACCTCGGCGTCGAACCAGGCCAGGAACTCCTCGAGCCGCTCGACTGGGATCTCGACGTCCTGAACGACCTGCTCGCGCTGCGGCCGGCCCTTGCGGCGGTCGATGAAGTCCATGAAGCCGGTGCGGTGGTTGAGGCCGATCAGCCGGTGGTAGACGTCGCTGCGCCGCCACCGCTTCGGCCACAGTCGGCGGACCGTCGGGTTCTGGACGCCGAACGCACCCGAGCACCAGAACCAGTCGGTGTCCCAGCGCCAGAGGTAGTCGTACATCGTCAGCAGGTCCGTGCCCGAGCCTGCCGAGGCGCGCTGCTGGATCGAGCGGTAGTAGATCTGCTGGCCGGTGTAGTCGCTGGTGGTCTGCAGCGCCTTGGGCTCGCCGCCGATCGGGGTCTCGTCATCGGCCTCGGCGCTGAGCCAGCGGGCCAGCGTGAGGTAGTACTCGCCGGGCTGGAAGGCCGCCCCGTCGAGGCCGTCGACCTGGAGGCCGTCGTAGTGCCGGGTCTCGACGATCTCGGCCACGGTCTTCGCGAGCAGCCCGGCGTCGTCGAACCGCACGTGCCGCAGCTCGACCCGGTCCGGCACCCGCTCCAGCTTGATGCGGAGCCGGGTCGCGTAGCCCAGCGAGCCGTAGGAGTTCGGGAACGTGTCGAACAGGTCCTCTCCGGGCGCGGTGGTCACCACCGTCCCGGAGCCGGTGAAGACATCCATCTCCTCGACCGACTCGTGCGGCAGCCCGCTGCGGAAGCTGGTGGACTCGATCCCGAGCCCGGTCACCGCCCCGCCGAGCGTGATGGTCTTGAGCTGCGGCACGACGTAGGGGATCAGGCCGTGCGGCAACGTCGCGTCGACGAGGTGCTCGTAGGTGCACATGCCCTGCACCTCGGCGGTCTGGCGCTCCGCGTCCACCTCGATGACACCGTCGAGGCCGCTGACGTCGAGACCGGGCGTGCCGTTCCTCGCCCGGGGCCGGAACAGGTTGGAGGTCTTCTTGGCCAGCCGCACGGGTGCTCCGGCCGGGATCGCGTCGTACGACGCCTCGAGCTTCGCCACCGCTGCGTCGTGGCGCGCCCATGCGCTCCCCTCACTCACCCGACGCACGTTACTCCCGGCAGTTTGCCTGCAGGTTTCGGGGCGGGCGGGCGCCTCAGGTCGTGGTCGAGGTCGACACCGTCCCGGCGGGGTCGCCGACGTGCACGACTACACCCGCGCCGGCGAAGTCGCGGAGCACCTCGAGGTCGAGCGGCGAGACCTGCCCGCTGTCGCTGAGCACGACCGCTGCCTCGAGACCCCGGGAGCCCGACGAGACGGCCATCGCGACGCAGACTCCGAGCGCGGACACCTGGAGTGACGGCAGCGCGACGGTGGCGGCGGCGTACGTGCGGCCGTCGGAGTCGCGGACGGCGGCACCCTCCGGGCCGCCGGTGCGGGAACGCGTGGTGCGGGCGAGGGTGACGAGCTTCTGGTCCTCGGGGGCGAGCTCAGTCACGGACGGTCTCCTTCGACACGGGCTTCGGGGGAACCACCTCGCTGGCGGCATCCCCGGAGTCCGGCACGACGCGGGCGATGCGCACCGTGCCGATCTTGTTGCGGCGGCCGGCGGTCTCCTCGGCGGTGAACCGCAACCCGTGCGCGACCACCTGCGAGCCGGGGATCGGCACCAGGCCCAGGTGCTTGGCCATCAGCCCGCCGACGGAGTCGACGTCGTCCTCCTCGACCTGGAAGCCGAACAGCTCATCGAGGTCGTCGGTCGGGTAGCGCGAGGAGACCCGCACCGAGCCGTCGTCGAGGGTCTCGGTGGTGATCTCGTCGGCGTCGTACTCGTCGGTGATCTCGCCGACGATCTCCTCGAGCAGGTCCTCGATGGTGACCAGGCCCGCGGTGCCGCCGTACTCGTCGACCACGATCGCGAGGTGCTGGCTGCGGGCCTGCATCTCGCGCAGCAGGGCGTCGACCGGCTTGGACTCCGGGACCCAGTAGACCTCGCGCATCACCTCGTCGATGCGCTGGGTGAACTCCACGTCCGGCGCTTCGAAGTCACGGCGGACGATGTCCTTGAGGTAGGCGAAGCCGACGATGTGGTCGAGGTTGTCCTCGATCACCGGCACCCGGGAGAACCCGGACCTCAGGAACAGCGACATGGTCTGGCGGAGGTTCTTGTGCCGCTCGACGAAGACCACGTCGTTGCGCGGCACCATCACCTCACGGACCGTCGTGTCGCCGAGCTCGAAGACGGAGTGGATCATCTTGCGCTCGCCGGACTCGATCAGTGCCGACGCCTCCGCGATGTCGACCAGCTCGCGCAGCTCGGTCTCGGTGTTGAACGGGCCCTCGCGGAACCCCTTGCCCGGCGTCAGCGCGTTGCCGATCAGGATCAGCAGCCGCGGCAGCGGCCCCAGCACCGAGGTGACCCAGCTCAGCGGCGCCGCCGACCAGAGCGCGACCCGCTCGTTGTGCTGCCGGCCGAGGGTGCGCGGGGCGACCCCGATCGCGACGAACGAGACGACCAGCATCACCCCGATCGTGGTGAGCGCGCTCGGCAGCCAGCGGCCGTCGTAGGCCCGGGTGATCTCGCGGGTCACGATCACGATCGCGGAGATCTCGCAGAGGAGGCGCAGCAGGATCGCGGTGTTCAGGTACGGCGCCGGGTCGGCCAGCATCGTGACGAGCCGGCGCGCGCCCGCCTGCCCCTCGGCCTGCAGCTCCTCTGCGCGGGCTCGGGAAAACGACGTCAGCGCAGCGTCGGCCGCCGAGAACAGGCCGGCCAGCACCACCAGAGCGGCGGCCAGGACGATGATCATGAGCGGGTCAGCGGCCTGTCACCGAGATCGCCAGGCAGCGAGGAGCTCGTCCTGCAGGCCGAACATCTCCTTGTGCTCCTCCGGCTCGGCGTGGTCGTAGCCGAGCAGGTGCAGGATCCCGTGCACGCTGAGCAGCTCGAGCTCTGCCTCGGTCGAGTGGCCGGCCGTGACCGCCTGTCGCTCGGCCACTGCCGGGCAGAGCATCAGGTCGCCGAGGATGCCCTCCTCGGGATCCTCGTTGACCAGCCCCGGGCGCAGCTCGTCCATCGGGAACGCGAGCACGTCGGTCGGCCCCTCGCCCTCCATCCACTTCTCGTTGAGCTCGGCCATGGTGTCCTCGTCGACGGCCTTGATGCACAGCTCGGCGAGCGGGTGGACACGCATCCGGTCCAGCACGAACCGGCTGAGCGCGACGAGCTGGTCGACGTCCAGCGGCTGGCCGGACTCGTTGAGGACCTCGATGCTCACTGTCGTCCTGTGGTGCGGGGCCCGCGCTGCTCGCGGTGTTGTTCCTCCCGAACGTCGAACTCCTCGTAGGCCGCCACGATCTTGCCGACCAGGCGGTGCCGGACGACGTCGTGGGCGGTGAGCCGGCAGAAGCTGATGTCCTCGACGTCGTCGAGGATGCCCTCGACCACCCGCAGCCCCGAGTGGGTGCCGCTGGGCAGGTCGACCTGGGTGACGTCTCCGGTGACCACGATCTTGGAGCCGAAGCCGAGCCTGGTCAGGAACATCTTCATCTGCTCCGGCGAGGTGTTCTGCGCCTCGTCGAGCACGATGAAGGAGTCGTTGAGCGACCGTCCGCGCATGTAGGCCAGCGGGGCGACCTCGATGGTCCCGGCGGCCAGCAGCTTGGGGATCGACTCCGGGTCGACCATGTCGTGCAGCGCGTCGTAGAGCGGCCGCAGGTAGGGGTCGATCTTCTCGCTGAGCGTGCCGGGCAGGTAGCCGAGCCGCTCGCCCGCCTCGACCGCGGGGCGGGTGAGGATGATGCGGTTGACGGCCTTCGACTGCAGCGCCTGGACCGCCTTGGCCATCGCCAGGTAGGTCTTGCCGGTGCCGGCCGGGCCGATGCCGAAGGTGATCGTGTGCTTGTCGATCGAGTCGACGTACCGCTTCTGGTTCAGTGTCTTGGGCCGGATCGAACGGCCCCGGTTGCTCAGGATGTTGAGGCTCAGCACGTCGGCCGGTCGCTCGGTCGTCTCCGCGCGCAGCATCGCCAGCACGCGCTCGACCGTCTCGCTGGTCACGCCCTGGCCGGTGCGGATGATCGCGACCAGCTCGTCGAGCAGCCGCTCGGCGAGGGCGATCTCCGACGGCTGGCCGGTGAGCGTGATCCGGTTGCCGCGGACGTGGATGTCCGCGTCGAAGGCCTGCTCGATGAGACCGAGGTGCTCATCGCCGGGCCCGAGCAGGCTGACCATGTTGATGCTGTTGGGAACCACGACGGTGTGCTTGGCGGTCTGCGGGGTCGTTCCCACATCGGGTGAGGTGTCAGTCATGTGGTGCCCGGGAAGGCCTTTCTGGTCGGAGGTGGAGCCACTCCATGTTACGGGCTCGCCCGGCGGGGTCCCACCGCCTTTGCGGTAGGAGGTCGTAGGGTCTGGTCATGCCCGTCGATGACGACATCGACTACACCGAGGAGTACGGCGACGAGAACACGCCGCCCTCGTGGTTCCCGGGCGGCCACCTGCCCCCGGACGCGCGCCGGATGGGCCTGAGCCACCACGTGCCCGAGGGCGCCCTGCTGGACTTCGCGGGCAAGCTCGACGCGACCAAGCCGTGGCACCGGATCTCCGCCTGGGCGCTGCTGGTCGTCTTCGGGCTTCCGGTGGTGTTCGCGGTGCTGCGAGTCGTCGACGCGATGGCCGGCTAGCGGCTACGACTCGTCGTCGTAGGCCACCGAGAGCATGCCGAGGCACATCTCGTCGGTGCTGCCCTCGGCCCAGATGACGTAGCGGTCCTCGCGCTGGGTCTCGAACGCCGGCAGCTTGTCGCGGAGCCACTGCTGGTGCTGGCAGGTGACGCGGACGGTGTCACCGGCGTCGAGGTGGATCGGGTCGATCGGCTTGGAGCCCTGGTTGTCGAAGTCCCAGATCGGGATCCGCAGCAGCGTCTTCGCATGATCGGTGTCCGGGTTGACCTCGATGGTGATCTTGCGACCGAGGAGGTGCATGTGGCCGGCAACTCCGAGCACGGTCATGCCGCGGCTGACCGGACGGGTGCAGGACGACGTCTCGCTGGGCACGATCTCCGTGCCGCAGAGGATGTGCAGCAGCGTGTTGGTGCCGCCGGCGGTGCCGAACCGCTTCTTCACGTCGATCGACGCCGCCTCGCGGTCGCACAGCGGACCGTCGCTGTGGTCGGCGCGGCAGGGCAGCTCGACCGGCGCCGGCATGAGGAACGTGTGCAGCGTCGTGAGGTCGGTGTCGCCGGGCATCCATCGGAGCTGGGTGGCCGACTGGTCGGGCGCGGCGCCCTTGAGCAGGTTGTAGTGGACCTGCATCACGATCCGCGAGCCGGCCTCGAGCTTGACGCCGTAGCCGTCCTGCACCTTGGTCTCGTCGCCGCCGGGCGCCCAGGCCGCCAGCCAGTTGGCGTCGTCCAGGTCGCCGAACTCGCCGGCCAAGCCGGTGCCGCCGAAGCAGGTCCAGCCCGGGTCGGTGGTCGCGGCGTCCTTCGCCTCGGCGGCCGGGACCGTCTCGGGCGAGACCTTGAACAGGATGACGTGGTGGACGACGTTCGGGTTGCCGGGCAGCACGTTGCTGCCGGTCAGCCAGACGTCCTTGTCCACCTGCGGGTCGAGCAGGAAGCAGCGGTAGTCGTCGGTGCCGGTCCCCATGGGTGCGGACGGCGTGTAGGTCTCCGGCATGGTCAGGGTCATCCGCTGCTCGCCGTCGCGGAGCGGCAGCAGCTTGCCCTTCGGGGTCGCGGCCAGCTGCTGGGCCTCGACCTCGGGCGGCTGCGTCGGCTGGAGCAGGGCGCCGGGGTCCCCGGCCCGGTGGCCCTCGTCGCCGGAGTCCATGCAGGACGCCGCGAACGGCACGACGAGCGCGGCTGCCGCCACCGCGAGCAGGATCCGGGACGTGGGGCGCTTCACCCTGGAGGCCAGGTCATCGGGCGCCCGGCGAGCAGGTGCAGGTGGGTGTGGAACACGCTCTGCCCGGCCCCGGCGCCGGTGTTGAAGACGATCCGGTAGTCGTCGTGCCCCTCGGCCGTGGCGACCGCGGCCGCCGTGGAGACCAGCTCGGCGGAGGCTTGGGGGTCGCCGGCCGCGAGCTCGGCGGCGTTGGCGAAGTGGTCGCGCGGCACGACCAGCACGTGGGTCGGCGCCTGCGGGTTGAGGTCGCGGAACGCGACCGTGCGCTCGGTGGCGTGCACGACGTCGGCCTCGACGTCTCCTGCGACGATGCCGCAGAACAGGCAGTCCTCCACGATCACGCTCCCTCCGCCGGTCATCGTCCCACACGCGTGTCAACCGCCGGAGGCCGTAAAGCGTCAGACTGATGTGACCGCACGGACACTGTTGGCCACGTCGAGGCCGCTGGAGGTGGACCTGGACGCCGACACCGCACTCGAGCAGCTGTACGCCGCACACTGGCGTGGGCTGGTGCGGCTGGCTGTCCTCCTGCTCCGCGACCAGGGCGCGGCCGAGGAGGTCGTGCAGGACGCGTTCGTCGCGATGCACGGCCGCTGGCGCTCGCTGCGCGAGCACGACAAGGCACTGGCCTACCTGCGCAAGACGGTCGTGAACCGGTCCCGCTCGGCGCTGCGGCACCGCGGCGTCGAGGAGCGGTACGTCGCCCGGCAGCGCCCCGTGCTGTCGCTCACCGACGCGGCGGACACGCCCGCGCTCGTGGCCGACCGGCGCAATGCCGTCCTCGACGCGCTCCGGGCGCTGCCCACCCGCCAGCGCGAGGTGCTGGTGCTCCGCCACTACCTCGAGCTGTCCGAGACCGAGATCGCCGAGACCCTCGGGGTCAGCCGAGGCTCGGTCAAGGCGCACGCCTCCCGCGGCTCCGCCGCGCTGCGGCGCCTGCTCGGCGACAAGCTCCACGAGGGAGAGATCTGATGGACGACCTGTCCACCCTGATGAGGGAAGCGGTCGAGGACGTCGAGCCGACGGACCGGCGCGCCGAGCTGCGGGAGCTGGTCGCGGCCTCGTCCAAGTCCCGGCACCTCCGCTACGCCATCACGGGAGGCCTGCTCGCTGCCGCGGTCGTGGTCACCGGCGTCGCGGTGGCCGTGCAACAGTCCGACGGGCCCGAGACCCCGCCGGCGGGCTCCAAGCGCGCGGTGGATCGAACCCGCGAGCACCGTCCGGCGTACGCGCTCTACTACGTCGGCGAGACCCCGCAGGGACCGCGACTGTTCCGTGAGTTCCGCACCGGTCCGGGGCCCGAGATGACCCCGGCCGCGGCGATCAGCCTGCTGCAGTCCGCGCCCGACGACCCCGACTACGAGTCGTACTGGTCAGCGGGTCAGCTGCTCGGCGCGACGATCGACAACGGCGTCATCGACGTGGAGGTCGACCCGGCCGCGATCGGGAAGGCACACCTCGACGACCTGGCCCTCCAGCAGGTCATCTACACGGTCCAGGCGGCGGCTGGGGACGCGCTCCTCCCGGTCCAGTTCGTCCACGACGGCAACCCGGTGGCCGAGGTCGGTGGACTGCCGACGAGCGAACCGCTCACGAGCGCTCCCCAGCTCGACGTCCTGGCCCTGGCGAGCATCAGCGACCCCAGCGACCGGCGGGTGGTGGAGGGCTCGTTCAGCGCCAACGGACGGGCCAGCTCCTTCGAGGGGAACGTGCCCTGGGAGCTGCGAGATCCCGACGGCACCGTGGTCCGGGACGGCACCACGCAGACCTATGGCTGGGAGGACCACCTCTACCCCTGGGCCACCGGCCCGATCGACGTGTCCGACCTCGACCCCGGCGAGTACACGTTCGTGGTCATGACTGACGACCCTTCCGGCGGCGCCGAGGGCGCGGGACCGACGGTCGACACGCGGACCGTCATCATCAAGTAGGGAGCGTGTCTTCCTGGTCGCTTTCGAGCTGCGCGTCGTCAGACGCGTGCTGGAGGCTGGCGGCGCGAAGTCGTACTTCGCCGTACTTCGAGTCGCCCGCCAACGCCGCCACTGCTGGCGGCGCGTCGCTGGATCGGAGCAGGGATCGACACGCGCATTTCCACGAGCCACACCTGTCCCATCGGAGGATGGCCCTCATGACCGCCCGCACCCGACTCGTGCCCTGCTCGCCCTGCTACCGGTCTCGCTGGTGGCGCTGGTGGGCTGCGGCGACGACGACGAGCCGCAGGCGAACGACCCGAACCAGCCGCCCCTCCACCGGTCGGCCAGCCAGGAGCCAGACGCCTCCGTCAGCTCCGACCCGCAGCCACGTCGACCCGCGACGGTCACCCTGCCGGTCTACTTCGTCGGGCGCCACGCCGCAGGGGCCGCGGCTGTTCCGGGAGTTCCGCAGGTCGAGGCGGACAACCCGACCGGCGAGGCGCTGGCGCTGATCACGGCCGGCGACGCCCTCGACCCCGACTACGGCACCCTGCTGCCCCGACGGCAGTCTCCGGCTGGAGCTCAGCGGGCCCCGGCAAGATCGTGGTCACCCTGCCGGACGCTGCCTGGGCGACGCCGGCGGACTCCATGTCGACCAAGGACGGCGAAGCTCGCGGTCCAGCAGATCGTCTACACCGTTCAGGGCATCGTCCAGGACCGGCTCCCGGTGCACTTCGTCCTCGACGGCGACACCTCGCCGCTCCTCGGGCCTCGACGCGACCTCGGGCTTCAAGGCCGCACCCCAGAACAACGTGCTCGCCCTCGTGAACGTCACCCAGCCCGAGCAGGACTCGCAGCCCGGCGCCAACTTCGTTGCGAGCGGGGTGGCGAACTCGTTCGAGGCCACCGTCCCGTGGGAGATCCGCGACGAGTCCGGCGCGAAGGTGCTGGAGGGCTTCGCGACCGCCGAGGGCTGGGGCGACCACCTCTACCCGTGGGAGTCCGAGGTCGACGCCAGCGGCCTGGCGCCCGGCACCTACACCTTCGTGGCGATGACGGACGACCCGTCGGGCGGCGAGGGCGGCGGGCCCACTGAGGACACCAAGACCTTCACTACTGAGACCTTCTAGGTGACCGTGAGGCTCTCGGCCCGGCAGCTCAACCGCACCCTCCTGCTCCGGCAGCACCTGCTCGAGCGCGCCCGACGCGACCCCGCACGTCGATGGCCCGGCACCTGGTCGGCCTGCAGGCGCAGGAGAACCTCGCGCCGTACCTCTCCCTCCCCGCCCGGCTCGACGTCGTTCGACCCGCACGACGTCACCGCGGGGCTCGAGGACCGGTCGCTGGTGCGGCTCCTGCACGCTGCGCGGCACCGTGCACCTGCTGATCGCCGACGACGCGCTGACGCTGCGGCAGTGGACCGCAGCCGGTGCACGAGCGCGAGATCAAGATCAGCCAGAGCATCGGCCCCGCCCGCGACGTGGACCGGACGGCCTTCCTCGCCGCGCTCTCGGAGCTCCTCGCCGACGGACCGCAGCCGCAGAAGGCCCTCGGTGCGGCGTTGGCCGAGCGGTTCCCCGGCGTGCCGGCCACCCAGCTCGGGCAGCTGGCCCGGTCGGCCGCGCCGCTGGTGCAGTGCCCGCCGCGCGGCACCTGGAAGGGCAGCGGCGGCGTGGTCTACCAGTACGTCGACCGCTGGCTCGGCCGACCGCTGGTCGAGCCCGACGTGGAGGAGATCGTGCGCCGCTACCTGCGCGCGTTCGGCCCGGCCACGGCCGCCGACGTCACCGCCTGGTCCGGCGTCACCCGGCTCGGACCGGTGGTCAAGGCGATGGACGACCTGGTCACCCACGAGGACGAGCAGGGCAAGCCGCTGTACGACGTCCCCGGGCGTCGAGCTCGCCGACGAGGACGCGCCGGCGCCGGTCCGCCTGCTCGGCCAGTACGACAACGTCTGGCTCTCGCACGCCGGCCGGGACCGGGTGACGACCCCGGAGACGCGGAAGCTCTGGATGGGCGTGAACGGCGGGATGGCCACACCGTCTTCGCCGACGGCATGCTGGTCGGCCTGTGGCGGGTCACCGACGGCCGGGTCGAGCTGCTCTCAACCGTCCGGACCTCACCAAGCAGGAGCAGTCCGAGCTCGACGACGAGATCACCCGGGTCGACGAGCTGCTGCCCGTTGCCGGCGGGCGAGTCGGCTCAACGCCAGCGGGGGGTGCGCGAGAGCAGCGCGGAGACGGCGGCGACGCCGGCGGTCGACGTGCGGAGCACCTCGGCGCCGAGCCGGACGGTGCGAGCGCCGGCGTCGGCGAACGCCGCCAGCTCCTCGCGGCGCCAGCCCGCCCTCGGGGCCGACGACCAGGACGACCCGGTCCGGGCACCTCGACCGGCAGCGGCTCGGTGGCCTCCTCGTGCAGGACCAGGGCGAGGGGCGCGCCGGCGACCAGTGCGGCGACCTCGTCGGTCGACGCCAGCGGCGTCACCTCGGGGAACCACGCTCGCCGGGCCTGCTTGGCGGCCTCCCGCGCGGTGGCCCGCCACTTGGCCAGCGACTTCGCGGCCCGGTCGCCACGCCAGACCGCGACCGATCGCGCGGCGGCCCAGGGCACGATCCGGGCCGACGCCGATCTCGGTGAGCACCTCGACCGCGAGCTCGCCCCGGTCGCCCTTGGGCAGCGCCTGGACCACGACGACCTCGGGCGCCGGGGCCGGCACGGACGAGACCGAGCGGACCACGACGTCCAGGCGGGCCTTCGCCGGTCGCGGTCACCTCGCACTCGGCGACGTGGCCCGCGCCGTCGGTCAGCAGCACCGGCTCGCCGACCGCGAGGCGGCGTACGGCGACCGCGTGGTGCGCCTCGGCACCCTCGACGCGTCACCGACGCGCCGACGTCCACGCCGGCCAGGGACGGCACCAGGTGGACGTGCAGCGACATCAGATCAGTGCGGGTTGAAGGCGTCGCGGAGCCGGCCGAAGGCGCCCTTGCGGCCGCCGGGCTTGAGCCGCGCGGCCGGCTGCTCCTCGCCGCGGATCGCGGCCAGCTCGCTGCAGCAGCTCCTCCTGGCGCGGGTCGAGCCGGGTCGGCGTCTCGACCGCGATCGCTGACGACCAGGTCGCCGCGGCCGCCGCGCAGCCCGGGCACGCCGCGGCCGCGGAGCACCTGCTCGGTGCCGGACTGGGTGCCGGGCCGCACGTCGAGCTCGAAGAGGTCTCGAGGTCGGTCGTGGCGCCCTCGGGCGGGACCACGTCGGCCTCCAGCGTCGGCAGCTCCAGCGTGGTGCCGAGCGCGGCGGCGGTCATCGGGATGGTGACCGTGCAGTGCAGGTCGTTGCCGTGCCGGGTGAAGACGTCGTGCGCGCGCGACGTGGATCTCGACGTAGAGGTCGCCGGCCGGCCCGCCGCCCGGGCCGACCTCGCCCTCGTCGGCGAGCTGCACCCGGGTGCCGGTGTCGACGCCGGCCGGGATCTTGACGGTCAGGCGTGCGGCGCGACCGGACCCGGCCGTCGCCGGAGCACTCGCGGCACGGGTCCGGGATGATCGAGCCGAAGCCGCGGCAGGCCGCGCACGGCCGCAGGGTGCGGATCTCGCCGAGGAACGAGCGCTGCACGTGCGCCACCTCGCCGGCGCCGCGGCAGGTCTCGCAGGTCTGCGGGTGGGTGCCGGGCGCCGCGCCCTCGCCGTGGCAGGTCGAGCAGACCACCGCGGTGTCGACCTTGAGCTCGCGGGTGACGCCGAACGCCGCCTCGGCGAGCTCGATCTCGAGCCGGATCAGCGCGTCCTGGCCGCGGCGGATGCGCGGGCGCGGGCCCGCGCGCCTGTCCGCCCGGCCTGGCCGCCGAAGAACGCGTCCATGATGTCGGTGAACGAGAAGCCGGCGCCCTGGCCGAAGCCGCCGCCCATGCCGCCGAACGGGTCGCCGCCGCGGTCGTACGCCGCCCGCTTCTGCGGGTCCGACAGCACCTCGTAGGCGCGCGAGATCTCCTTGAACCGCTCCTGCGCCTCCGGGTCGGGGTTGACGTCCGGGTGCAGCTGGCGGGCGAGCCGGCGGTAGGCCTTCTTGATGGTGTCGGCGTCCGCGTCGCGGCTCACGCCCAGGAGGGCGTACAGGTCGCTGGCTCATGGTTCCTTTCGGAGTCGGCCGTCGGGGCGTCAGGCCTCGTCGAGGATCCGGGAGACGTAGCGCGCGACGGCGCGCACCGCGGCCATCGTGCCGGGGTAGTCCATCCGGGTCGGCCCGACGATGCCCGAGCGTGGCGACCGCCTCGTCGTGCGGGCCGTAGCCGGTGGTGACGACGCTGGTCGACGACGAGCTGCTCGTAGGGGCCCTCGGCGCCGATGCGTCACGGTGACGGCGCCGCCGGTCGAGGCCTCGCCGAGCAGCTTGAGCAGCACGACGTGCTCCTCGAGCGCCTCGAGCAGCGGCCGGACGGCGGAGTCGAAGCTGTCGCCGTAGCGGGCCAGGTTGGCCGCGCCGCCCACCACGATCCGCTCGTCGGAGCGGTGGTCGACCATCGCGTCGACCAGCAGCTCGACGACCGCGGCCGTGGCGCCGCCGTCGACCGCGGGCACGGCGGCCCGCAGCGCGGTCGACCGCGTCGGCGATCACCTCGCCGGCCGCGGCGGCGTTGAGCCGGGTGCGCAGCTCGGACGAGGGCCAGGTCGGTCAGCTCGGTGCCGAGCTCGACCACGCGCTGCTCGACCCGGCCGGTGCTGAGGATCAGGACGACGAGCAGCCGGTTCGGGGCCAGCGCGACCAGCTCGATGTGGCGGACCGTCGAGCGCGAGAGCGTGGGGTACTGGACGATCGCGACCTGGCGGGTCAGCTGCGAGAGCACCCGCACCGAGCGGCTGCACCACGTCGTCGAGGTCGACCGCGCCGTCGAGGAACGTCGAGATCGCGCGCTTCTCGGCGGCGCTCATCGGCTTGACCGTGGTCAGCCGGTCGACGAAGAGCCGGTAGCCCTTGTCGGTCGGCACCCGGCCGGCGCTGGTGTGCGGCTGGGTGATGTAGCCCTCGTCCTCGAGCGCGGCCATGTCGTTGCGCACCGTGGCCGGCGAGACGCCCGAGGCCGTGCCGCTCGACCAGCGCCTTGGAGCCGACCGGCTCCTCGGTGGCGACGTAGTCCTCGACGATGGCGCGCAGCACGGCGAGCCGGCGCTCCTCCTGCATCGCCACCTCCCGAGGTCATCGTCGTGCTTGGCACTCGTCGTTCGGGAGTGCCAATGCTACTCGGCGCGCGGCGGAGCCGATCGCGGTCGACGGCAGAGATAGGTTAGGCTTGCCTTAAGTTGATCGCCTGCGTGGAGGAGCGCCCGACCATGAGCGTCGAGCCGAGGTCGACGCCGAGCTGGCCCGCAGCATCCTGGCCTGTCCCGACGAGCGCGGAGCTGGCCGTCGACGGCCACCCCGCCGTCGGCTGCGACGACGACCTGCGGGCTGCGCGACGAGGACGGCGCGCCGACGTTCTCCTGCCGCGCCGGCTCCCTGCTGGCCGAAGCCGGCCGGCGCGGGCAGCCGGGCGCTGGTCACCCTGGCCAGCGGCCTCGGCCCGCGCGGCGGCCCGGACCGGGCGCTCACGCTGACCCTCGACCGGCCGGCTCGAGCCTCGGCCCCCGCGAGAGCTGCGCCTGCTGCGGCGAGGAGCGCCACGACGTGGCGCTCGACCTCGACTTCGTGGTGCTCGGCCGCGGCGGCGGCGACCAGCGCCGGGTGCCGCTCGGCGACGTTCCGCTCCCCCGCGCTCACGCTCAACCGCGGCTACCTCCAGCGCGCGCTCGAGCACGCCAACGACTGCCACCGCGAGGACCTCGGCCAGGTCGTCGTCCGCACGACCGGCACGCCGCGCCGAGCAGCTGCTCGACGTCCGGCTCGTCCGACCTGACCACGCACGGCGCCGAGCTCGCCGTGGATCGACCGGCGAGGGCGGCCACCGGGCGTCGCTGTGGTTCTCCCGCCCGGCCGCGCACGCGTCGAGGAGCTCGGCGGTGCTGCTGCGCCGGGAGCTGCACGCCGGCATCTGCTGACGCCCTGCACATACTGCGGGGTGCCGTTCACCGAGGTCGCCGACCGGTCTGGGTCGCCCGCTACGAGTGGTTCGACGTCAACGTCACGCCTCGTCCGCGGCTCGACCGGGCCTGCTCGTCGTCGACACCCACGCCTCGGCCGTCGCCGCCCGCGAGGTCATCGACGACGTCCGCGCGCTCGGGCGCCGGCGAGGTGCGTCGCGGTGGTCAACACCCACGAGCACTTCGACCACACCTTCGGCAACGGCGCCTTCCGGGCGGCGTACGGCGCGGTCCCGATCCACGCCCACGAGGTCGCCGCCGAGCGGACCGTCGCCGCGGGCGAGCGGATCAAGGCGCTGTACGACGAGCCCGAGAACCGCGACGACCCGCACCGCGACGAGGTGCAGGCGACCGAGATCGTGCCGGCCGACACGACGTTCTCCTCGGCGGTGGCGCTCGACCTCGGCGACCGGCTGGTCGAGCTGGTGCACCCCGGCCGCGGCCACACCGGCGGCGACCTGGTGGTCCGGGTGCCCGACGCCGACGTGCTGCTCGCCGGCGACCTGGTCGAGGAGTCGATGCTGCGCAACGGGCGTGCCCGGCTTCGGCGACGACTGCTACCCGATGGAGTGGCCGCTCAGCCTCGACATCGTGCTCGGCCTGCCCACCTCCGCCATCGGTCGTCGTGCCCGGGCCACGGCGCGCCGGTCGACCGCGACTTCGTCGAGGAGCAGCGCAACGCGATCGGCATCGTCGCCGAGACGATCCGCGACCTCGCCACCCGCGGCGTACCCGTCGCCGAGGCGCTGGACGCCGCCGAGTGGCCCTACCCGCGCGAGGAGCTCGCGGACGCCGTACGCCGCGGCTACGAGCACCTCCCCCGCAGCCAGAAGCGGCTGCCGCTCGTCTGACCGGGCGTCAGCCGGGGTACTCGCTGGGCATGAGCGAACTCCGAGCGACGAGCACGCGACGAGCGGGCACGGCATCGGCGACGAGGACCTGCCCGAGGACCTGCAGCCCGGCGAGGACAACCCGCTGGCCGAGGGGCTCGACGACGCCGAGACCGCCGGCGACCTCGAGCCCGGCGAGCTGCTCGACGAGGGCAAGCCGGCCGACCAGTGGGCACGACGAGGAGCACGACGAGCGCGCAGCGACCCGCAGCGAGTCCGGCGACGCTGACGAGGCGTCCGGGCTCGACACCGACGGCGTGTGCCCCCGGCGGTGTCGGCGGCCGCACCTACCGTCGACCGGGCATGCCCGACCGCTACGGCACCGACGTCCTCGCCACCGACTGGCGCGCGCCCAAGCGCGGCCGCGCCGTCGAGGCGCCCGCCGAGCTCGGGGCGGTCGTCGAGGAGGTCACGACCGACTGGTGCGGCGAGATCGTCGCGGTCGACCGCGACCTCGACACGCTGACCCTGGAGGACCGGCGCGGCCGGCGCCGGACCTTCCCGCTCGGGCCGGGCTTCCTGCTCGAGGGCCGGCCGGTGATCCTCCGCGCGCCGGTGCGCCAGGCCGCGCCCGGCGAAGCCGACCCGCACGGCGTCCGGCTCGGTCGCCGTCCACGGCGCCAGGGCCCGGGTGGCCCGGGCCAGCCGGATCTACGTCGAGGGCCGGCACGACGCCGAGCTGGTCGAGAAGGTCTGGGGCGACGACCTGCGGATCGAGGGCGTGGTCGTCGAGTACCTCGGCGGCGTCGACGACCTCGCCGGCCACCTGCGCGACTTCGGCCCGGCGCCGGACCGCAGGGTCGGCGTGCTCGTCGACCACCTCGTGGCCGGCTCCAAGGAGAGCCGGATCGCCGACGAGGTCGCCGCGCTCGCCGCTCGGCGCGCACGTGCTGGTCGTCGGCCACCCGTTCGTCGACGTCTGGCAGGCGGTCAAGCCGGACCGGATCGGGCTCGCCGCGTGGCCGGAGGTCCCGCGCTCGGTCGAGTGGAAGAAGGGCGTCTGCCCCCACCTCGGCTGGCCGCACGACGACCCAGGCCGACATCGCCCGCGCCTGGCAGCACATCCTCGGCCGGGTGACGTCCTACGACGACCTCGAGCCGGCCCTGCTCGGCCGGGTCGAGGAGCTCATCGACTTCGTGACCGGCTGAGCGCTCAGCTCCTGAGCATGTAGCCGTTGGCGTCCTTGCTGTCGGTGGCCAGCATGATGATGCCGTCGATGAGGCTCCACAGGCTGCCGATGCCGCAGGTGACCAGCGTGACGACCAGCTGGATGACGCCGATCTTGGTGTCGCCGATGTAGAACCGGCCGATGCCGAACGGCAGGAAGATCTGCAGCAGCCCGGCGACCAGCTTCGACTTGTCGGAGTAGGGGATGCCGGTGACCGGGTGGAGGCCGTACGGCGCCTGCGAGCTCACGCCGTAGGCGCCGACCGGGGCGCCGGGCGGCGTGGTAGCCCGCGTAGCCCGGCGCGGGCTGGCGGCGGGGCGGCGGGGGCGGCGGCGGGACCGAGCCGTAGGGCTGGGTCGGGTCCGGCGGCGGGTGTCTCGGGACCTGTGGTCATGGCCGACAGCCTAGGGCGGCCGACAGCGCCGATCCGGCCCGTGCCTCAGGGACGGTTCAGGGTCAGGCTCAGGGCAGCAGGTCCCGGACCACGCGCGTCGGCCAGCAGCCGGCCCCGCGCGGTGAGCACCAGCCGGTCGCCCTCGACGCGTGACCAGCCCGCGTCGACCTGGCCGGCGACCGCGGCCCGGCCGGTCGTCGTCGAGCACGTCGAGCGGCAGCCCGTCGCGCAGCCGCAGCTCCAGCAGCACCCGCTCGACCCGCCGGGTCTCGGCGTCGAGCACCTCGCGGGCCGTGCGCCGGGCTGACGCCCGGCCGCGATCCGCTCGGCGTACGCCGCGGGGTGCTTGACGTTCCACCACCGCACGCCGCCGACGTGGGAGTGCGCGCCCGGGCCGACGCCCCACCAGTCGGCGCCGGTCCAGTAGAGGAGGTTGTGCCGGCACCGGCGCCGCGTCGTCGCGGGCCCAGTTGGAGACCTCGTACCAGCCGCAGCCCGGCGGCGCGCGAGCCGCTCGTCGGCGAGCGGCGTACTTGTCGGCGAGGTCGTCCTCGTCGGGCATCGGCAGCTCGCCGCGGCGGACCCGGCGGGCCAGCGCGGTGCCGTCCTCGACGATGAGGGAGTACGCCGAGACGTGGTCGGGCGCGCAGGCCAGCGCGGCGTCGAGCGAGGCCTCCCAGTCGGCCAGCGACTCCCCCGGCGTGCCGTAGATCAGGTCGAGGCTGACCTGCTCGAAGCCGGCCGCGCGCGCCCACGCCACGACGTCGGGCACCCGGGCCGGGTCGTGGGTGCGGTCGAGGACGCGTGAGCACGTGGTCGACCGCGGACTGCATGCCGAACGAGATCCGGTTGAACCCGGCCTCGCGCAGCGCGACCAGGTCGGCCTTGGTGACGCTGTCCGGGTTGGCCTCGGTGGTCACCTCGGCGCCCGGCGCCAGCCCGAACTCGGCGTCGATCGCGGCCAGCACCGCGCCGAGGTCGGCCGGGCTCAGCAGCGTCGGCGTGCCGCCGCCGAAGAAGACCGTCTCGACCGGCGGCCGGCGTCGCCGAGCACCCGCCGGGCCAGCCGGACCTCCTCGACCGCCGCGCCGGCGTACGTCGTCCGCGAGGCGCCGGGCACGCCGGTCGCGGTGCCGAGGTCGGCGACGGTGTAGGTGTTGAAGTCGCAGTAGCCGCAGCGGACCGTGCAGAACGGCACGTGCACGTAGACCCCGAACGGCCGCTCGCCCGACGCCGGCCAGCGCCGACTCCGGGAGGCTGCCGTCGCTCGGCGCCGGCTCTCCTTCGGGCAGGGCGGACGGCACCCGCCCAGTCTGCCGACTCGGCCTACACCGGCACGTTGAGGCGTGAACGTGTAGCCCTCGTCGACCGAGCCGGTGACGGTCGCGAGCTGCAGCGAGTAGCCGTCGCTGAAGACGATGTCGGTGTCCAGGCTGACCCCGTCGAGGTTGCTCGACGCTGGCGTCGTAGCCCTCGGCGACGCCGTAGACCTCCGGCAGCGTCCTCGGGGATCGCGAGCTGGGAGGTGCGCAGCTTGTTGGTGTACGTCGTCGCGGCGTCGAGCGACTCGTAGACCTCGAAGTGCATGTGCGGCCAGCGGCCGTCGTAGCAGGCCGGGAAGATCGTGGTGAACTGCACGCGCGCCGTCGGCGTCGGTCTCCTGGACGCCGCGCAGGTAGTTCTCGTCGGTGACGCCCTCGGAGTACATCGAGTAGCGGCCCTCGCGGTCGCAGTGCCACAGGTAGACCGCGGCGCCGGCCAGCGGCGGTGACGTCGGTGCCGTTGAGGTCGTAGACCTTGAGGTTCACCGTCACCGGCACGCCCTCGGCCACGCCGGACGCCGAGCCGAACGCGAGGTGAGGTCGCTGCGGACGATGCCGCTCTCGCTCAGCACGTTGACGCCGTTGGAGCCGTCGCCCGGGTAGGGGCCGGCGGTCTCCTCGGGGATCTCGCCGTCGGCGACGTCGACGCCGAGTCGCCGCCCGTGCCGCCGCCGGCGCGCCGGCCGCCGCCTGGTCGGCTGGCCCGGCGGCTGCCCTGGCCGAGGTCGGCTCGAGCGCCGGAGCGTCGCGTCGCGAGCTCGTCGTCGTCGCCGCAGCCGACCAGCGCCACCGCCCCGACCCCGCCGATGAGCCCGAGCAGGCCGCGCCGGCCCCAGGCCGGCGTTCCGCTCGACGATCGGGGCAGGTCGTGGGAGAGGCCGAGGTCGTGGTCCTCGAGCTCGTCGTGGTGCGTGGCTGTGGTCGCTCATGGCCGCCACTCTGCGCCGTGCGTGCCTGTGCGGTTCGCTGTGACCGGGGCGCGTGAGTTCGCCGTGCGGGCATCCCGGGACCGGCTGCAGCGCTCAGGCGGTGTAGAACGCGTCGATCCGGGCCTTGTTGTTGCCCTGGACGACGTTGCGCTTGACCTTCATCGACGGGGTGAGCTCGCCGGACTCGACCGAGAGGTCGTGGTCGAGGAGCTCCCACTTCTTGATGGTCTCCCAGCGGTTCAGCTTCTCGTTGAGCTCGTCGACGTAGCCGCCGACCATCGTCTGGACCTGGTCGGAGCCGACGATCTCGGAGTACGACTTGCCGGCCATGCCGTTCTCCTCGGCCCAGCCGGCCATCGCGTCCGGGTCGAGGGTGATCAGGGCGACGCAGAAGTTCCGCTCGTCGCCGAAGACCACGAACTGGCTGGCGTAGGGGCACAGCGCCTTGAACTTCGACTCGATCGCCGACGGGGCGATGTACTTGCCGCCGGAGGTCTTGAAGAGGTCCTTGATCCGGCCGGTGATGGTGAGGAAGCCGTCGGCGTCGATGGAGCCCTTGTCGCCGGTGTGCAGCCAGCCGTCCGCGGTGAGCGTCTTGGCGGTCTCCTCGGGGAGGTTGTGGTAGCCGTCCATGACGTGCGGGCCCTTGATCATGACCTCGTCGCCGTCGCCGAGCTTGATCTCGCTGCCGGGGAGGGCCGGGCCGACGGTGCCCATCTTGTAGTCGTCGGGGTGGTTGACCGTGGCGCCCGCGGCGTTCTCGGTCATGCCGTAGCCCTCGAGGATCAGGATGCCGGCGGCGTTGAACCACTCGGCGATCTCCTGGTTGAGCGCGGCCGCGCCGGAGATGAAGAACCGGACCCGGCCGCCGAACCGCTCGCGGACCTTGCTGAAGACCAGCCTGTCGAACAGCGCCGTGCTGGAGCTTGAGCGGCAGCGGCACCGACTTGCCCGCGCGCTTGAGCCGGTCGACCTCGAGGCCGACCTTGAACGCCTGGTTGAAGATCTTCTCCTTCAGCCCGCCCTCGGCCTGCTGCATGGTGACGATCCGGCCGTGCGCCTTCTCGAAGATGCGCGGGGCGGCGCCCATGAACGTCGGCTTCACGACGCCGAGGTTGTCGACGATCTTGTCGACCCGGCCGTCGATCGCGGTCGCGAAGCCGCAGGCGAGCTGGGCGGAGAGCAGCACCTTGCCGAACGAGTGGGCCATCGGCAGCCACAGGAACTGCAGGTCGTTCTCGTCGAGGATGTCCTGCACCGCGATCGCCGCGCCCTCGTAGACCCACGACCTGTGGCGCAGCCGCACGCCCTTGGGGCGGCCGGTGGTGCCCGAGGTGTAGATCAGCGTGGCGAGCTGGTCGGGCTCGATCGCCGCGACCGTCGTCGTGATGGCGTCGGGGTGCTCGACGAGGTACTTCTCGCCGAGGTCGGCGAGCGCGTCGAGGGTGATGACCCAGTCGCCGTCGGCGGTGCCGTCGAAGGTGACGACCTTGGCGACGGTCGGGCAGCTCGGCCCGGCGCTCGGTGAGCTTCGCGATCTGCTCGTCGTCCTCGGCGAAGACCACCTGGCACTCGGAGTCGCTGAGGATGTAGGCCGTGTCCTCGGCGTTGGTCGAGGGGTAGACCGTGGTGGTCGCGCCGCCGGCGCACATGACCGCGAGGTCGGCGAGGATCCACTCGTAGCGGGTCGAGGACGCGATGCCGACCCGCTGCTCGGGCTGGATGCCGAGCGAGAGCAGCCCGCGGCGAGGTTGCTGACCCGGTCGCCGGCCTGCTTCCAGGTGACCGACTCCCAGCGTCGCCCACCGGGAAGCGGTAGGCCTCGAGCGAGGAGGACTTGGCCACCCGGTCGAGGAACAGCTGGGCGAAGTTGGGCGTGAGGTGTCGACGAAGCTGGGGTCGATGTTGCGCGGCATTGCTTCTCCTGCTGGTCCGTCCGAGACCGGTCGGGGGCGACGTTGCGCGAAGTAACCTAGTTCACAGGGGCTACCGGCCGGTAGCGAACGGCCTCCGACCTTGACCTCCGGGCCTTCGTCGCCAGCCCGTCCACCTCCAGCAGCCTGGGCAGCAGCGCCGGCTCGCGGGTCAGCGCCCGGAACAGGTTCGACACCGTCACCCCGTGGCCCGGGCCGGTGCACCACCTCGATCGGGTCGCCCGCCGCGAGGACGCCGGGCTCGAGCACCCGCAGGTAGGCCCGGGCCGCGCCCGCTCGGCGAACCGGCGTACCCACGCGCGTGTTGTCGTGGCCGCCGCGGCCCATCCACGTCTTGAAGTCGTTGCACGGCGTCCGCACCGAGGCCACCTCGAGCAGCGACGGTCCCGATCCGCCACCGCTCCCCGACCTCGGCCTCGTTGACGTCGATGCCCGGACGTCGTGAGGTTCTCGCCGAACTCGCCGTCGCGCAGCTCGTCGCCGAGCTGCCCGGCCCACCAGTCCAGCTCCTCGCGGGCGTAGGCGTAGACCGCCTGGTCCAGCCCGCCGTGGTGCCGGGTGTCGGAGACCTGGTCGCCGGCCACGCCGAGCCGGTCCACCTCGACCGGGCCGGCCACCGGCGTCTTGTCGATCGACGTCCGCCCGATCCCGGCCCACGCCGCCTCGCGCGGCATCCCGACGTTGACCGACCTCAGGACGCCCTCGCTCACGAGCCCATGATCCGCGCGTCCAGCACCGTCAGCGACGCCGTCAGTGCCAGCGGCTCCGCTCAGTCCTGGACCGCCTTGGCGATCGCGATGCACATGGTCAGGTAGTCGTGGTCGGGCGCCGTCGGGGTGGTCCTCGAGCTCCCAGAGCGCGTTGTGCAGCATCCGGACCACGACCCAGTCCCGGGCCCGGTCCTCGTCGAGCCGGCCGCGTCGACCAGGGTGTGGAACCGGCGGCGCACCGCGGCGCGCACGTCCCCGGAGGCGACGGCCTCGTCCCAGCGGTTCCAGAGCATCGGCGCCAGCTCGTAGTGCGGGTCGCCGCTGACCGGCTTGGGGTCGATCACCAGCCACGGCTCGCGGTCGCCGGCCAGCACGTTCTCGTAGTGCAGGTCGCCGTGGATCATGCACGCCCGTGCTGGCCTCGTCGGCTGACCAGGTCGCGGCCCAGCGACACCGCCTGCTGCGACGAGCCGGTGCGGGACGGGCGCGTCGCGCGGCAGCGCGGCGCAGCTGGCGGTCCAGCGCGCGATGTACGACGTCAGCGGGCGCAGCTGCGGCAGCGCCGGGACGTGCAGCCGCGCGTACAGGCCGGCCACCACCTCGCAGGCCTCCAGCACTCGACGCGGTCGAGGTCGGTCGGGTGCAGCCGCTCGAGCAGCAGCGCGCTGCGGTGCGGGTCGGCGCGCGAGCAGCCGCACCGCGCCGTCGCCGCCCCACCGCTGCAGCCCGAGCGCCTCGTGCTCGCTCTCGTCGTCGGGGAAGGCCAGCTTGAGCATCGCCGGCTCGCCGCCGCGGCGCACCGGGACGACCAGCGAGCAGTAGCCGTGGAGCGGCTCGCCGTCGACCACCAGCCCCCACTCCTCGGTCAGCTCGCGGAGCAGCCGTGGCAACCGGTCGACGAACGCCGCCCAGTCCGGACCGCGCTCGGCGAAGGCGAGCACGCCGGGCGGGAGCGGGACGGCGGTCACGCGCACGATCGTCGCCGACCGGTCACCGACGCATGGACAAGCGGGACCAGCAGCGGTTTGATGGACGGCACGGCGCGTTCACTGGGGGGTGCGCCGGCACAGATGGTCCTGGGGGGAGTCTGTGGTTGCTCGCGTGCGCCGACGGGTCCCGTGGTTCGGCACGATCGGGCCGGCGCTGACCGTCGCCGACGTCGCCGCCGTCCTGGTCGCCGGGCCTGGTCGGCGCCCGACGGTGCCGCCGGCGGCCCTGGCCCTCGCCGCCGCGGTCGCCGTCCTGGTCGCCCGCGCGGCCGACCTGCACCGGCCGCGGCTGGTGCTCTCGATCGTCGAGGACCTGCCCGGGCTGCTCGTCGCCGCAGCCGCCGCGACCGTGGTCCTGGTCAGCGCGGGTCGACGCGGCGCTGGCGTTCGCCGTGCTCGCCCTGGCCTGCCTGGTCCTCGCGCACACCCTCGTCTACGCCGGCACCGCACCTGCTGCGGCGTAGCGGGCGGCTCGGGAGCCCGGTGCTGATCGTCGGGACCGGCACCACCGCCCGACGGCTCGCGCTGACCCTGCTGGCCCGGCCCGACTCGGGCTCGGCCGGTCGGGTTCGTCGGCACCGGTGCCGGCCAGCACCCTCGGCCAGGCCCGCGGTCTGCCGCTGGCCCTGCTCGGGCCGCTGCCGGCGCTGCCCCGGTCGATGACCGAGACGGGGTCGACGCGGTCGTCGTCGCGCTCCGGGTCCGGCCGGCGACGACGAGACCGCGGCGGTCGCGGGGTGCTCGCGGCGCCCGCCGACGTCTACGCCGTCCCGACGTACTTCCCGCCGGTGCGGGCGCACGCCCGCCACCCCCGCGAGCAGGTCGGCGACGTCCCGGTCGTGCACCTCCACCGGAGCGGCGCGTGGCCCCGGTGCGGGCGGTCAAGCGGCTGATCGAGGCCCTGGTCGCCCTGGTGACCCTGGCTGGCCCTGCTGCCCGTCTCCGCGCTGCTGGCGCTGCTGGTCCGGGTCGAGACGGGCGGCGTGCTGGTCGCCAGCCGCGGATCGACGAGCGCGGCCGGACGACGACGGTGCCGCGGTTCCGCACCCGCCGGGCCCGACACTGGCCCGCCCGGGCACGACGTGGTCGGTGGCCATCTCGGGCCGGGTCGGCCCGGTCGGGCGGCTGCTGCGCCGCACCCGGCTCGACGAGCTGCCCGAGCTGGTCCAGGCGCTGCTCCGCAGGATCTGCTCCGCCGGCGGCGTGCCCCGGCGGCACCGCGTCGGGGTCAGCGGCCGCGCCGGGCGCCGACCAGACGCAGTAGACGCGGGCCAGCTCGCGCGCTGAGGTCGTCACGTCGTGGTGGGTCTCGACGTGCGAGCGGCCGCGCCAGCCCTCGTCCTCGGCGAGCGCCGGGTCGGCGAGCCGGCGACCAGCGCATCGACCAGGCCGGCCGGTCGTCGAGCTCGACGATCGCCCGGCGTCGGCCGGGACGCTGTCGACCACGCCGTTCACGTCGGTGGCGACCACGCTGCGCGCGCAGGCCATCGCCTCGAGCGGCACCAGCGCCATCCCCTCCCAGCGCGACGGGACCACGACCACGTCGGCGGCGGCCAGCCAGGTCGGTACGTCGGTGCGGGCGCCCGCGAACATCACCCCGTCGACGCCCCTCGGCGAGCCGCTCGAGCGCCCGGCGGTCCGGGCCGTCCCCGACCAGCACCAGCTGGGCCTCCGGCACCTGGGCCCGCACCTGCGGCCAGTCCGCGAGCAGGTCCTGCTGGCCCTTCTGCACGGTCAGCGCGCCGACGCACAGCACGGTCGGGACGTCGTCCAGCCCGAGCACCTTGCGCGCCCGACCCGGTCGCGGGCCCCGGCCGGGCGGAACCGGTCAGGTCGATGCCGTTGGGCAGCACCGTCGTCGGCGCGTGCACGCCCAGGCTCTCGCCCAGCTGGCGCTCGGTCGTGCTGACGCAGACGAGCTCGGTGGTCCAGCGGGCGGCGTACCGCTCCCAGCGCAGCGACGCGCCCTGGACGCCGCTCGCGGCGTCCAGGAACGACCACGCGTGCGGCTGGAAGACGGTCGGGATCCGGTCGCGCACCACCAGCCGGCCGGCCAGCCCGGCCTTGGCGCTGTGCAGGTGGACGACGTCGGGCTCGATCTCCGCGACGATCCGGCCCAGCCGGACCACCTCGCCGGGCAAGGCGCCGCCGTGCGGCACCGCGCGCCACCAGCGCACCGCGGCGCCGGCCTCGCGCGCGGCGTACCCGAGGTCGCCGCGCGACGGGCAGGCCACCGTGACGTTCCAGCCGCGCTCGACCTGGTCGCGCACGTAGCTGGTGGCCACCGTCGCGACCCCGCCCGAGTCGGGACCGAGACGTGCAGGACGTGCAGCCGGCGGTTGGTCGGGATCGGCTGCTCCTTGGCGGGCCTCAGGCCGCCGTCCGGTCGGACTGCTCGCGACCAGGACGACGCCGAGCAGCCGGGCGCCCGACGGCGCGGATCCGGTCGGCGTGGGCGCGCAGCGCGTGGCGGAGACCGAACCCTCGACGACGGCGAGCACGATCGAGCTGTCCACCGCCATCACCCGGGAGTCGTCGCACACCTCGAGCGGCGGCCCGAGCACGACGACGTGTCGAACTGGTCGCCGCCGCCTCCATCACGGCGGGAACCGCTGCGCGATCAGCTCGGGGATCGCCGCGTCGCCGTACCAGTCCCGGCCGGGAGGACCCGAGCAGGTCCACGGGGCCGGGGCTCATCGCGGTCTCGAGGTCGGCTCCGAGCAGCACGTCGTAGAGCCCGGGGTGTCCGGCGCCTCCTCCACCGGCGTGCCGAACCGCTCCCCCATCCGGCCGTCGACGAGCAGGACCCGCCGGCCGGTGCCGGCCAGCGCGAGGGCGACGTTGGCACCGATCCAGACGTTGACGTCGCCGCTGGTGATGCCGGCGACGACCACCCGCGGCGTCCCGCCCGGCCTGCGCTCCAGGGCCACCCGCAGGTGCCGGAACAGGTCGGCCTCGCCGGTCCCGGGGCCAGCGCCGGCATCGCGGTCAGGTCGCCGGGCGGGTCAGGTGGGCCAGGAGTGGGGCGGTGGCGGCCTCCTCGACCCCGGCCGCGTCGTCGATGGTGTGGGTCCGCCGGTCTCGCAGACCGGGCCGTGGCCAGGCCCAGGGCCAGCAGCAGCCCGGCCCACGGCCAGCCGCAGGTCCGGGCAGCGGAAGGTCTCGGGGGCATGCGCCGGGTCGCTGGTGGTGAGCACCAGCGACTGTCCAGCGAGGTCCGGCGACCTCGTCGGTGACCTGCCTTCGACGAGCACCGCCGCCACCGCGTTGGCGATCTCGGCGGCGGTCGTCCGGGTCGCGATCCTCGACCGTGACGTCGACCAGGATCGTGCCGCGGACCCAGTCGCCCTGGATCGAGCGACGCAGCTCGTCCACACTCCGGTCGCTCGGGATCCGGTCCCGGACCTCGTCGACCACCCCCCGGGAGTTGGCGAGCTCCGCCAGGGTCGCGCGCAGCGCGTCGGGATCGTCGGCGTCGGCTACTCCGGGTCCTCCGCGGCGCTGATCGTGGCCGTGGCGGCGTAGGACTTCGGGGCGAGCAGGATCCCGGCCGCTACGGCCCGCCGGTGATCACCAGGATCAACACGACGAGCGGTCGCTGCCGCCAGAGCGCCACCCCCACGTCGCGCACGTCCATCGGTGTCCCCACGTTTTGCTCAGACGACCGTCGCCCAGACCCCCCTGGTCACGCCGTCGTGTGCCGCCAGTATCCCCGTGGGGGCGTCACGAACCCCAATCCGGCGGCGCCCCCCGCGCTGCGCATCGGACGCACCGCGGCCAAGCCCATCGTTTCCGACGACTGGCCTCGGCACCGAAAACTCACTATCTGGGCCGCACCTGTCCAGACGACCCGTCGTGCAGGGGCCTCCGAACAGCGGGCCGCCGGAGGCGTCCGGGTCGGCCCAGTGCGGCCGCCAGAGCGGCCATGATCCACAGCGGGAGGAAGTTGTGCTGGGTCTGGAGCAGCGAGGCGACCAGCAGCCGCCCAGGGCCAGCATCGCTGGCGGCCAGCGCGGTCGGTCGGGTGCCAGCGTCGTCGGTCGGCGCAGCGGGACCACCGACACCGCGAAGAGCGCGAGCACCGAGCACGCCCAGCTCTGCGGAGACCTCCAGCGCGGTGCTGGACGCCATATCCAGGTCATCGAGCTCGGTCGCGGTCGTCCTTGGCGCGGTAGTCCTGGTGGAACAGCGCGTCGGCCCCCGGCCCGTGTCCGAGCAACGGGGCTTCCTCGTCATCCCAGCGCCGCGGTCGCACGTCGTTGCGCTCGTCGATCCTCATCTCGGCGTATCGCTGCGGGTCGCTCATCGCCTCACCGATGGGCGCGGCAGCACCGCCAGCACGAAGGCGGATGCGGTCGTGCCGGCGAGCCATCAGGACGCCGGCGTAGCGGATCGGCAGCATGCGGAAGACCACGGACGACGAACATCACGGCGAGCGCGGCCATCGCGCCGCTCGTGACCGAGTGCCGACGAGTGCGATGACGACTGTCGCGATGGCCGCCCACATCCACCACTCCGGCTCGCGCGCCCTGCCGCGGAGGGTGCCGAGCAGGGGCACCGCCGCGACGAGGAAGAAGGCCAGGTCGTCGGCGCCGGCGACCTGGACCGGTCACCCGGTGCGTTGGGTGCGAGCGCCATGAGCAGCCCGCAGAGTGAGGCGGCACGCACGACCAGACGTAGAGGCGGACCGCCCGGCGCGGCGCGAGCGGGCCCGACAGGACTCGGCCGGACCAGCATGACGATCACGAGCTCGGCGTACATCTCGTCACGCCGGTCGCACGCCCAGCCGTTCAGGTGCAGCACCGCGGCGAGCGTGAGGACGACGGCGAAGATGCCGGCGGGCACCGCGTCTCAGCTGCCGGTGGTGGTGCAACGGGCCCCAAGCCCGCCGGACCGCCCAGCGACTCAGGAGCACGTCGCCAGCCACTCCGTGGCCCAGGTGGGGGCGGCGCGAGGTAGTCCTCGAAGACGCCGGTGCCGATCACGGCGAGCGCTGCCCACTCGAGCCGTGAGTATCAGGACCGCGGCCGAGACGACGGCGGCCGACGCGGCAGTGCGCCTGCGGCGAGGAGCCGGCTGCCAGACCGGCCGCGGCGGCCGCCGGGAGCGGCAGCCGAAGGCGAGCCGCCCCCGCGGACGGGTCACCGGGACCGGGTAAGCATCGTGAAGCGGCAACGCCGAGGGCACGCTTCACCCGGTCAGCCAGCGCGGCCATCGGGCGGCCTAGGACGAGGAGCGGAACAGCCAGCCCAGCGGCTTGCCGGACGCGTTGGCATCCTCGCCGCTGCGTGTCCTGGTCGATCGGTCGACGAGCGCTCGTCTTGCCGGCCTGCCGTTGCGGCCGGGCCGCGCTCCGGGTCGCGCTCGGGAGGACCTCGAGGGTCTCCTTGTCGCGCCGCGTGCGGGCCCGCGCGGTGGCGCGCATGGCGTCGCGGGCGTAGCGGGCGCCGACGTCGGCGTCGTCCGCGGGGGGCAGCGGAGGGTCGCCGTGGTCGATGTGCGCGGAGCGCAGGAACGCCTCGGTGCGGTGCGCGGCGGGTCCTCGTCGTGGTCCACGCCCGGGCCGTCGAGGTCTGCGAGCGCGTCGACGAGGTGGCCGGACCGGCGGTCCGGCCGGGGGCCGGGCTCCGCGCCTCGCGGCGTCCGCACGTCGGGGTCGCTGGTGTCGCCGTCGCCGTCGTCGCCGGCGGGGCCGTCCACCTCGCCGCCCTGCGTCGGGGTCGGCGTCGGGGTCGTCGTCCGGCTGCCTCGGCGTGCCGCGGCGGGCGGTCATGGGGACCCCGTCATCGCCCAGGGACTCGCGGTTGGGCGCGCAGCGAGTCGAGCGCGCCGAGCATCTCGCCGATGTTGGCGATCGCGGCCTCCAGCGAGACGCCGAGGATGCGGACCGACGCCTCGAGGTCGCCGATCATCGCCTGCTGGCGGTCCTGCGCCGGGCCAGCTCGCGCCGGCTCTGCTCGGCGACCTCGCGGGTGACCTGCTCGGTCAGCTCGGCGCGGACCCGCCTGCGGTGCTCCTCGACCTGGGCCTCCGCCCGGCCGTACGGCGTCGGCGGCGGCCCGCGCCTGCCGGGTGATGTCCTCGGCCTCGTCGCGGGCGCGGCCCACGATGCCTTCGGCCCTCGCGCGCCTCGGTGGTGGTGCGCTCGGCCTCGGTCCGGCTCTCGCGCAGCAGCTGCTCGGAGACCTGCTGGGCCTCCTCGATGACCGCGTCGGCGTCGGCGACCGCGGCCTCGCGGGTCGCGCTGGCCTCGGCGAGCAGCGCCTCCACCTCACGGCGCGCGCCCAGGCTCGCGCGCAGCTCTTGGGCTCGCGCGCTGCTGCTGTGCAGCGTCGTTCGGCTCCATCAGCCGTGTTCCCCCTGTTTCCTTTGCCGACTCCCCACAAGCCACCCCGAGACGTACCCCCCACGAGCTCGACCGCAGCATGTCGAGGGCAACTGCGGGTCAGGATATCCCCTCTTTGGTAAAGCGTTTGGCTGGCCACGCCCGTTTGCGCACCCAGGCGGGAACCGTGTGACGGGTGTAGCCCCGTGCGTGCAAATGGGCTGAATTGACGGCGGTCCCGCTACTTGGCGAGCGCTCCGTGGTCGAGAGCGCGGCGATGAACGCTTCCTGGGGGACCTCGACGCGGCCGACCATCTTCATCCGCTTCTTGCCCTCCTTCTGCTTCTCGAGGAGCTTGCGCTTGCGGGTGATGTCGCCGCCGTAGCACTTGGCGATCACGTCCTTGCGGATCGCCCGGATGTTCTCGCGGGCGATGACCCTAGCGCCGATCGCGGCCTGGATGGCACCTCGAACTGCTGCCTCGGAATCAGCTCCTTGAGCTTGGCGGCCATCATCACGCCGTAGGAGTACGCCGCGTCCCTGTGCACGATCGCGCTGAACGCGTCGACCGGGTCGCCCTGCAGCAGGATGTCCACCTTGACCAGGTCGGCCGCCGGTCGCCGGAGCGCTCGTAGTCGAGCGACGCGTAGCCCTTGGTCCGGGACTTCAGCTGGTCGAAGAAGTCGAAGACGATCTCGCCCATCGGGAGCGGGTAGCGCATCTCGACGCGATCCGCGGACAGGTAGTCCATCCCGTGCAGCGTGCCGCGCTTCTCTGGCAGAGCTCCATGATCGTGCCGATGTAGTCGCCGGGAGTCAGGATCGTGCCCGGACGACCGGCTCCCGGACCTCGGCGATCTTCCCTTCCGGGAACTCGCTCGGGTTGGTCACCTCGTGCTCGGAGCCGTCCTCCATCACGACCTCGTAGGCCACGCTGGGCGCGGTCGAGATGAGGTCGAGGTCGAACTCGCGCTCCAGCCGCTCCTGGATGATCTCCATGTGCAGCAGGCCGAGGAAGCCGCAGCGGAAGCCGAAGCCGAGCGCGCCCGAGGTCTCCGGCTCGTAGGCCAGCGCGGCGTCGTTCAGCTGGAGCTTCTCCAGCGCCTCGCGGAAGTCCCGGAACTCGTCGCCGTCGATCGGGTAGAGGCCGGCGCAGACCATCGGGTTGGGCTGCCTGTAGCCGCCCAGGGGCTCGGCGGCGCCGTGGTGCTGGGTGGTCACCGTGTCGCCGACCCGCGACTGCCGGACGTCCTTCACGCCGGTGATCAGGTAGCCGACCTCGCCGACCCCGATCTCGCCGGCCCTGACCGGCTCGGGGCGATCACCCCGACCTCGAGCATCTCGTGGGTGGCCCCGGTCGACATCATCTTGATCCGGTCGCGGTGGGTGAGCTTGCCGTCGATCACCCGGACGTAGGTGACCACGCCGCGGTAGGTGTCGTAGACCGAGTCGAAGATCAGCGCCCGGGCCGGAGCGTCGGCGTCACCCCCGGCGGCGGGGTGCGCCGGACGATCTCGTCGAGCAGCTCGGCGACGCCCTCGCCGGTCTTGGCGGAGACCCTCAGGACGTCTCCCGGCTCGCAGCCGATCAGGTTCGCCAGCTCCTCGGCGTACTTGTCGGGGTCGGCGGTCGGCAGGTCGATCTTGTTGAGCACCGGGATGATCTGCAGGTCGGCCTCCATCGCCAGGTAGAGGTTGGCCAGGGTCTGCGCCTCGATGCCCTGGGCGGCGTCGACGAGCAGGATCGCGCCCTCGCACGCCTCCAGCGACCGGGAGACCTCGTAGGTGAAGTCGACGTGGCCCGGGGTGTCGATCATGTTGAGCTCGTAGGTGCCGGGCTCGGCGCCCTGCTCGTTGCCGCGGCTTGACCGTCCACGGCATCCGGACGGCCTGGCTCTTGATGGTGATCCCGCGCTCGCGCTCGATGTCCATCCGGTCGAGGTACTGCTCACGCGTGCCGCGCTCGTCGACCACGCCGGTCAGCTGCAGCATCCGGTCCGCCAGCGTCGACTTGCCGTGGTCGATGTGGGCGATGATGCAGAAGTTGCGGATCGTCGCCGGGTCGGTGTGACCGGGCGGCGGCGCGGGCTTCGGGGACAACGGCTCGCTCTCGGGATCGTGCTGGTTTCCGGACTCCCAATCCTCCCACGCCTCAGGTCGTGCTCCGATTCCTCAGGCGACTCGACCGCGCGCAGCACCGGGCCCTCCAGGACCAGCACCAGGATCGGGAAGTAGCTGGTGGCCGGGATCGCGACATCACGACCAGGGCGAGGAGGAGCAGCCCGGCGGTGACCACGCCGCCGAGCGGGCCCGCGGTACGGCGAGCCGTCGGTGAGCTCCGGGTGGCCGAGCACCTCGGCGCGCAGCGTCGCGATGACCAGGATGCTCAGCGCCATCGTGCCGACGTAGAGCACCTTGGTCGGCGCCTGGCTCGCCGGCGTTGGCGACGAGCGAGGTGGGGAACGGCAGCACGACGATCGTGAACGTCCACGCCACGAGCAGGACGGTGATCCGGCCGTTGCCGGCTCAGCAGCGGCGCCACGGCGTGGTGCTGGCTCAGCCAGATCCGGGCGATGACGTAGAAGCTCAGCGCGAAGGCCCACAGCTCGTCGGAGTGGTCGCGCAGCAGGTCGCCGACGCTGCCCCGTCGCGGACCTCCGGCGCCAGCTCGACCAGCGGCAGCACCAGGAGGGTGATCGCGATCGCGACGATCGCGTCGACGAAGGTGAGCAGCCGGTCGAAGTTCGCTCCGATCCGCTCGTCACGAGACGTGCCGCGGTCAGCGGTCGCGCTTCAGCCGCCCGGGGACACCAGGCCGCGGTCGAACGCGTAGACGATCGCGGCGCGCGGTCGCGCAGGTCGAGCTTGGTGAAGATCCGGCCGATGTGGCTCTTCACGGTCACCTCGGAGATCACCAGGGTCTCGGCGATCTCGCCGTTGCTGAGGCCGCGGCCCATCAGCTCGAGCACCTCGCGCTCGCGGGCGGTGAGCTCCTCGTCGCCTCGGGCCGCGCCGCGGGCACCGGCGTCCGGCGTGGCGCGGAACCGGTCGAGCACCCGCGCGGTGACGGCCGGGTCGAGCAGCGCCTGGCCGGCGGCGACGGTGGCGACGCCGCGCACGACGTCCTCGGCGGGGCTGTCCTTGAGCAGGAACCCGGCGGCGCCGGCGCGCAGCGCGCCGGACAGCAGCTCGTCGTCGTCGAACGTGGTGAGCACCAGGACCGGCGGCGCGTCCGGCGCCGGCGCAGCGCGCGCGGTGGCGTCGATGCCGTTGGTCCGCCGCATCCGCAGGTCCATCACGACGACGTCGGGCCGGTGCTCGCGACCGCGGCCGCCACCTCGTCGCCGTCCTCGCACTCGCCGACGACGACGAGGCCGTCGCGGCGGCGCAGGATCCGGCGCAGCCCGGAGCGCACCAGCTCCTGGTCGTCGACGAGCAGCACCCGGACCAGCCCGTCGTCCGCGCCGCTCACGCCGGCCCGGGCGGCGCGGCGGAACGGCGCGGCCAGCCGCGGCAGCGGGCAGACGTGGCCGTCGGTGGTCAGGTCGCCGCGGGGCAGCTCCACCCGGACCACCCAGGACCGGTCCGCCGGCCCGGCGCTGAACCGCGGCGCCCAGCTGGGCGGCCGCTCGGCCATGCCGGAGAGGCCGGAGCCGCCGGGGTTGCGGCGGGCGCCGCGCGGGAGGTCGCTGGTCACGGTCAGCTCGCCCGGGTCGCGCGCGACGTCGAGCCGGACCTGGACCGTCGGAGCCCGGCGCGTGCTTGGCGACGTTGGCCAGCGACTCCTGGACGATGCGGTAGAGGCCGAGCGCGGTCGTCGGCCGGCACCTGGGCGAGGTCGCCCTGGGCGTCGTACGCCACGTCGAGGCCGGCGCCGCGGAAGTCCGCCACCAGGGCGGGACGTCCTCGAGGCCGGGCGTCGGGCGCGGTCGAGCGGCTCGTCGGTCCTGACCGAGCAGCCCACGGTGCTGCGGATGTCGGCCATCGCCTGGCGGCCGACCCGCTCGGCGTCGCGGAGCGCGGACCTGGCGTCCTCGAGTGGCGGCGTCGCCCTGCTCGGCGGCGTCCTCGACCTCGCGGCGGGCGGCGGTCAGGTGCAGCATCGTCACGCTCAGCGAGTGGGCGACCAGGTCGTGCACCTCGCGCCCGATCCGGTGCCGCTCCTCGAGCACTGCCTGGCGCTCGCGGATCTCGTGCTCGCGGGCCTGGGCGTCGATGCGCAGCTGCTGGGAGCGCATCACGAAGCCCATGTCGAGGCCGACCGCGATCCCGGCCGCCCAGATGGCGACCTCGGGGCCGGCCAGGTTGCCGTTCATCCAGACCGCGACGATCACCGCCTCGCCGGCGACGCATCACCGCGACCCCGCGCCAGACCCGCCCACCGCGGTCACGTGACCGGCCACCAGGATGAGGAGGAACGGCGCGAACTCGTACTCGACCGGGTAGACGGTCATCAGGACCAGCACGGCACCGCCGGTCAGCACCACGAACGCGATCCAGGTCGAGGCCTGGGCCCACATCTCGGCGACCCACGGCACCAGCGCGACCGCAGCGAGGCCGACCGCCGGGCACCAGCCGTCCCGTGGCGCTGGACCACCACGACGATCGCGGTCAGGCAGCGCGGCGGAGTCGATGAGCGCGGCGATCCACAGCGGGTAGTCGGGCAGCCCGTTCGCCACCCAGCGCCGCTTCATGCGCAGCACGAAGCCGGGGAGGTCCACCCCACGAGCGTAGGGCCGCGCGAGGGCGCGCACATCCGACTCCGGTCGGAGGCGGGCCGCTGCCCGTCCGCCCGTGGGCGGGCACCGAACTCCCGCCCCTCGGCGGCAGATCCGCGCCCGCGGATCCCTAGCGTCGTCGACATGACCACCGAGACCCGCCACCGCCTCCACCGTCCTCCGCGTGGTCCGCGCGATCGAGGACGGTGCCAGCCCCCGTCTCTAGAACGGCGAGCTCGCCGCGGCGTACGGCGACCGCGACGCGCTCCTCCTCGCCCTGCACGACCACTGGTCGCGCCAGCTGCTCTCCCGCATCGACGTGGCCCTCGAGCTCGGCGCCGAGACCCCCGAGGCCAGCGTCGCCGTGGCCTGGCGCTCGGCGCTGCGCGACCAGCCCGGCGTGCACCGGCTGCTCGAGGCCGAGGCCGACAACCCGGCCCTGCGGACCGCGCGCCGGTCCCTGCTCGCCGTCGGTCGCGGTCGCCGCCGGGCTGGCCACCTTCGACGACCCGGCCACGGTGAGCGTGCGGCCGGCGAGCAGTTCCTGGCCTCGGTCGCCGCCCACCGACCGTGCGCCGGCCCTCGCGGCTCGCCCGGCTGCTGCGCCGGCTCTGGGACGGCGGCCCGGCGCCGGACCCGTACCCCTGGGCCGCCTGAACCCCGACTCGCTCGCCGCCGCGCCGGCGAGAGGATGGCCGGGTGCGGCCCTCTCCCGTCCCGCACGGCCGGACCGCCCGCCGGCTCGAGTGGGCGCACCTGCCGCCCACGGTCCGCGCCGCGGTCGAGCAGCGGTGCGGCGCCCCGGTCGCCTCGGCCACGTCGCAGACCGGCGGCTTCACGCCCGGCTTCGCGTCGGTGCTGGAGTGCGAGGACGGCAGCCGGCACTTCGTGAAGGCGGCCTCGACCAAGGCCCAACGGATGTTCGCGGACGCCTACCGCGAGGAGGCGCGCAAGCTGGCCGCGCTGCCGGCCGAGGCGCCCGGCCCCGCGGCTGCTCTGGACCCTCGACGTCGACGACTGGTTCGTGCTCTCGACCGAGTACGTCGAGGCCCGGCCCCCGCGCCGGCCGTGGCGGCCGCCGAGCTGCAGCTCTGCCTCGACATGCTCGACCGCCGCGGCGCCGGTCCTCACCCCGCCGCCGGCCGAGCTGGCGCTGCCGCCTGCCTCCGAGGAGTTCGCCGAGTGGCCGGCGTACTGGGACCACCTGCGCAGCGCCCGCCCCGACCTCCCCCACCTCGAGGAGGCCGCCGCGCTCGCCGGCCGGTTCGTCGAGGCCATGGCCGGCGAGACCCTGGTGCACACCGACGTCCGCGACGACAACCTCCTGCTCACCACCGACGGCCGGGCGCTGCTGTGCGACTGGAACTGGCCCATGGTCGGCGCCGCCTGGCTGGACTCGCTGTTCCTGCTGATCGGGCCGCGCGGCGACGGCCTCGACGTCGAGGCGGTGATCGCCGGCCACCCGCTGCTGTCGGCGGTGCCGGCCGAGGACATCGACATCGTCCTCGCGCTGGTCGACGGGCTACTTCCTCAAGAGCGCCGACGACCCGGTCCCGCCGACCTCGCCGTTCCTCCGCGACGCCCAGCGCTGGCAGGGCGAGGTGTGCTGGGACTGGCTGTCCGAGCGGCGCGGCTGGGCGTGACCGCTCTCGATGCCTCCTCGGCTCGATTTGAGGCGGCTCGAGCGGCCCGCTGTTACCGTTGTCCGTCGCGCTGGCGGCCCGTCCGCCGCGCCCACCGACTCACATCCAGCCACCCGACATCGAGCCGAGAGTTCACCTGTGGCCAACATCAAGTCCCAGATCAAGCGGAACAAGCAGAACGAGAAGGCGCACGAGCGCAACAAGGCCGTCAAGACCGGCCTGAAGACCGCCGTGCGCAAGTTCCGCGAGGCCGCCGAGGCCGGCGACGCCGCCGAGGCCAAGGCGCTCGCCGCGGACGCCGCCAAGAAGCTGGACAAGGCCGCCTCCAAGGGCGTCATCCACAAGAACCAGGCCGCGAACCGCAAGTCCGCGATCGCCAAGAAGGCCGCCTCTCTCTGAGGCCGCCTGCCCGCACGACCCGCCCGTCCCGGGCGGGTCGTTCTGCATTTCGGGGGTCAGCGCGGGCTCGCGCAGCCCGGTGATCGTCAGCACCAGCCGCTCGAGGGTGTAGTTGGCGTCGCTGGCCGCGCCCTTGATGTCGGCGTCGGCCTGGGCGACCGCCCGGATCGCCCGGGCCAGCCCGGCCTCGGTCCAGCCCCGGGACTGCTCGCGCAGGCTGCGCAGCTTCCACGGCGGCACGCCGACCTCGCGGGCCAGGTCGGCCTCCTTCATCCGCGGCGGCGCGCCGTGGTAGCGGGCCAGCCCGCGCGCTCCCCCGGCGAACGCCGAGGTGACCAGCAC
Source organism: uncultured Actinomycetota bacterium (assembly GCA_963734355.1). Classification (GTDB taxonomy): domain Bacteria; phylum Actinomycetota; class Actinomycetes; order Propionibacteriales; family Nocardioidaceae; genus Nocardioides. The sequence continues at coordinate 37,239 of CAVTHU010000050.1, read as the reverse complement.
CGGCGGCGTCCCGCCGTCGAGCGCCCAGCGCAGCTCCTCGAGCGCGGCCTGGCGCCGCCCGGAGAACGCGGCGTCGGCGACCGCGAACGACTTGGCCTCGGCCCGCCCGCCGAAGTACTTCTTCACCGCTCCCGACCTCGATCGGCTCGCCCGGGAAGTCGTGGGCGAGCTGGTGCGCGGCCGCCGCCAGCGACCGCAGGTCCTGGCCGACCGCCTGCACCAGCGCGGCCGCCGCCTCGCCGTCGATCCGGGCGCCGTGCCGCTTGACCTCGGCCGCCACGAACTGCGGGAACTCGCTCGGCCGCAGCTCGGCCGACTTGGCCTCGGTCACCGCGGCGCAGCTTGCGCAGCTTGGCCAGCACGCCGCTGCCCTTGGCGCCGCCGCGAGTGCACCAGCACCAGCGCGACGTCCTCCGCCGGCGCCGCGGCGTAGTCGAGCAGCCCGTCGACCGACTCGTCGGGCAGGTCCTCCAGGGCGCGGACCACGACGCACCGCACCGAGCTGAACAGCGACGGCGCGGCCAGCTCGCCGAAGGTCGCCAGGGTCAGCCCGGACGCCTGGGTCTCGGAGAACTCGGCCTCCGGGTCGGCCCGCCGCACCGCGTCGCGCACGGCGGCGACGGTGCGCTCGCCGAGGAACTCCTCCTTGCCGGTGACCAGCGTGACCCGGCCGAGCGGCGTCGTCCGTGCTGGCCATGCCGGCCACTGCACGGCCACCGTGACGCGCGCCACCGACAGCCTCAGTCCCGCTGGTGACCACCGCGCGGTGCCGCCGTCGCGCGGCCACGACCGCGAGGTCGCCGTCCTGGTCGGTGCGGTAGACCTCGGCGCCGGCCGCCTGCGAGCGGCTCGCAGCGCCGACGTCGGCCGGGTGCCCGTAGTCGTTGTCGGCGCCCACGGACACCAGCACCACCGCCGGGTCGAGGGAGAGCAGCCACGGCTCGTCCTGGTGGGCGCTGCCGTGGTGCGGCATCTTCAGCACGTCGACCCGCAGCCCGGGCAGCAGCCGCGCCAGCTCGGCCTGGCCCTCCGGCTCGACGTCGCCGGTGAGCAGCAGCCGCAGCCCGCCGACCTCGCACCAGCAGCACCACGCTGGCCTCGTTGGCCGTCGAGCCGTCGCCGGGCCCGCGGGTCGGCGAGTCGGGCAGCGGCCACAGCACCTGGAGGGTCACCGCGCCGACCGCCGACGTCGCGCCGTACGCCGCCGGCCGCGGCGCGCAGCCCCGCCGCCCGCGCCGCCTCGTCGACCTCGCCGACCCCGCCCGGCGGGTCGAGCAGCCGGGTGGTCTCGCACGGCGCCGACCCGGCGGCCCGCGAACACCCCGCCGATCCCGTCGACGTGGTCGGCGTGGAAGTGGGTCAGCACCAGCAGCGGCACCTCGTCGACGCCGAGCCGGTCGAGGCAGCGGTCGACCGCGCGCGGGCTCCGGCCCGGCGTCGACCACGACCGCCTGGCCCGGCCCGGCGTTGAGCACCAGCGCGTCGCCCTGGCCGACGTCGCAGGCGACCAGCACCCAGCCGTCGGGCGGCCAGCCGAACGTCGGCGGCCGGACCAGCACCGCGACCACCAGCACCAGCGCGACGCGCCAGCCCGGTGACCGGGCGGCGCAGCAGCCGCGGCCCGGCCAGCGCGACCAGCGCGGTCAGCAGCGGTGAGCAGCACCAGCGCCAGCCGCGCCGGTCCCCCAGCCCACCGCGGCCGTCGGCAGCGCCGCGCCGTGCTCGGCCACCGCGATCAGCCAGGCCACGCACCAGGACGGCGAGCGTCCCGCACAGCCGGCCCAGCGGCGCCCACACCAGGGTCGAGCACCCCGCCGGCCAGCCCCAGCACCGTCGCCGGCCCGACCACCGGGCGCGACCAGCAGGTTGGCCACCACCGCGACCAGGCTGACCTGGCCGGAGATCGCCGCGACCAGCGGCGTGCAGGCCAGCTGGGCGGCCGCCGGCACCGCGATCGCCTCGGCCAGCCACCGCGGCAGCCACCGGGCCAGCGCGTCGCGCCAGGCCGGGGCGAGCAGCAGGATCCCGCCGGTGGCCAGCACCGAGAGCGCGAACCCCGCCGAGACCGCCAGCCCGGGTCGAGCAGCACCAGGACCAGCGACCGCGGTGCCGAGGCCGCGCAGCGCCGCGCTGCCGGCCGTCGGCGACCGAGCGCGACCAGCCCGATCGTGCCCATCACCGCCGCCCGCAGCACGCTCGGCTCGGTGCGGGCGATCAGCACGAACCCGACGATCCCGACCGCCGCCACCAGGTGCAGCCACCGCCCGCGCACCCGGCACCAGCGCGCCAGCGCCAGCAGGAACCCGACGACCAGGGTCAGGTTGGTGCCGGACACGGCCAGCAGGTGGGTCAGCCCGGTCGCGCGGAACGTCGTCCTGCAGCGCCGGGTCGACGCTCGGCGTCGTCGCCGTCGACCAGCGCCGGCACCAGCGCCCGCTGGTCGGCGGGCCGGTGCGCCACCGAGTCGCGCAGCGCCTGCCGCACCGCGGCCGCGGCCCGCCACCACAGGCCCGGCGCGCGCCGACCACCTCGGCGTCGCCGCTCGGCCGGAGCAGCGCGGCCAGGTCGCGGTCGTCGGCCGGCACCAGCCGCCCGTGCAGCCGGACCGTGGCGCCCGAGCGGCACCCGCGCGTCGTCGGCGTCGCCGAGCACCAGCACCGGCGCGGCCAGCGTCGACGGTGCGCCCGCGGCCGGTGACCTCGTGGACGGTCGAGCCGCCAGACCACCTGGTCGCCGGCGAACGACCGGGCCGACCGGCGACCGTGCGCGGGTCGGAGGCGACCGTCCCGACCACCGTGACCGCGGCGCCCTCGTCGGCCAGGTCGGCCACCGGGTTGTGCGCGACCCGGTCGGCCCGCAGCGCCGCGACGGCACCGCGCCAGCGACCGCCACGAGCAGCAGCCCGGCCACGGCGCGACCAGCCGCGCCCGGCGGCGCCGCGACCACGACCGACCGCGGCCGCAGCCACGACCGGCACCGCCGACGAGCGACGACCAGCGGCGCGACGCCGCGGGCCAGCGTGCCGGCCACCGCGCCCAGCCAGGCGGCGGCGCCGAGCAGCGGCATCCGCAGGTCGAGGCGGCGCTCGGTGCGGGCATCGGTGGTCAGCACCGTCGGCTCACACCGTCACGTAGGGGGCGAGCTTGCCGAGGGTGACCTCGCCGATGCCGTCGACCTCGAGCAGCTCGTCGACCGAGGTGAAGCCGCCGTGCTGGTCGCGCCAGGCCAGGATCGACGCCGCGGTCACCGGCCCGACCTCGGGCAGCGTGTCCAGCTCGGCCTCGGTGGCGGTGTTGAGGTTGACCAGCGCGGCCGGCGCACCGCCCGGCGCGCCGGCCGGCGGCGACGGCGGCGGCCGCGCGCCCGGCGGGCGCCGGCCCGCCGACCAGCACCTGCTCGCCGTCGACCAGGACCCGGGCCAGGTTGAGCCCGGTCAGGTCGACGCCCGGCCGCGCGCCGCCCGGCGGCCTCGAGCGCGTCGACCACCCGCGCCCCGGCGTCGAGCACCGCGATGCCGGGGTGGCGCACCTTGCCGGCGACGTCGACGGTGACCGTCGCCGGGCGCGGCGCCGTCGGCGGCCGTGGCGGGCCGCCGACTCGCTCGGCAGCGTGCCACCGGCTCGACCGCGGCGAGGCGGAGACCAGGCCCCGCGCCGGCGCCGCGGCCAGCGTCGGAGGCCGGCGTGCGCCGAGCCCGCGGACCAGCCACCAGCAGGTGACCGCCAGCCCGACCGCGACGACCACCGCCACCACCGCGAGCTGCGCGGCCCGAGCGCGGCAGCCCGGCCTCGCGAGCGCGTCGCAGGGCGTGCCGCCCCGGTGCCGTCGGCGGGTCGCGGAGCGGCGCGCCGGCGCAGTGGTCGCGGCAGCGGTGGCGGCGCGGGGCGGCGGTCGGCGGCGTCGCGGGCGCGGCCGGCCGGGTGTGGTCGTCCCACCAGGCGCGGTCGTCAGGTCGGTGGCGGCGGCGGCTCCGGCCGAGCCGGGCGCACGCTCCCGCGTGGGCGGACAGCTCGTCGCCGAGCTGGGCCAGCCGGCGCGAGACGGCGGCGTCGTGCTCGGAGCTGGGTCGTCGGGTGCGCATGCGACGAACCTAGGAAGATCCGGCGACCTCCGTCAGGGCCGGACGGCAGCGGCCTGTGGACAACCGGTCGCACCGGCGCGCCTGTGGACGAGCAGTGGCGTCGAGCCGACGGCGCTCAGCAGCAGCGGCGCGACGCAGACCGCGAGCATCCCCGGCCCGACGTGCGCGCCGAGCACCGCGCCGAGCTCACCGCACCAGACCTCGCGCCCGCCGAGGTTGTCGGCCAGCCGGGCGGCGAGCTTCTCCTGCAGCTGCCCCGCGCGCTCCGGGCTGGCCAGGTGCGCGACGGTGACGTCGACCGGGTCCGAGCCCGGCGGCCTGCACCGCCAGCTCCTCCAGCCGGGCCAGCGCCCGCCCCGAGGTGCGCACCCGCTCCAGGGTCGCCACCCGGCCGTCGGCGATCTCCAGCAGCGGCTTCACCGCGAGCGCGCCGCCGACGCAGCGCGGCGGCGGCGCCGATCCGGCCGCCGCGGCGCAGGTACTCCAGCGTGTCGACGTAGAACAGCGAGCGGCAGCGCCCGGCCCGCTCGCCGGCGCGGCCTCGGCCGCCTCGGCGGCCGAGCCGCCGGCGTCGACGACGTCGGCGGCCGACAGCGCGGCGTACCCGGTCGCGACCCCGACCTGCCGGCTGTCCACCGGTACGACGGGCACGGAGGCCTCGCGGGCGGCCAGCTGCGCCGACTCGAAGGTCCCGCTCATGTCGGCGGACAGGTGCACGGAGACGATCTCGGTGGCACCGGTGCGCGCGCACTCCTCGTAGACCTCGAGCAGCGCCGCCGGCGTCGGCCGCGAGGTGCTGACCGGCCGGAACTCCTTGAGCGCCGCCGCGACCAGCTCCGGCGTGGCCCCGTCCGAGCCCTCGTCGTAGACGTCGGCGCCGATCACGACCTGGAGCGGCACCACGACGATGCCGCGCTTGTCGGCCAGCTCGGGCGGGAGGCTGGCCGTCGAGTCGGTGACCACGACGACCGGCATGGACGCGAGGCTAACGCGCTCCGGGGTCACGGCATGAGCCCCAGGCTCAGTCGAGCACCTCGCGCAGCCTCCTCGCCCAGCCCTCCGGGTCGCCCGGCTGCCCGTGCTGTGGCGAGGAAGCCGGCGTGGTTGCTCGGGAACTCCACCGACTCGGCGACCCAGGCAGTGCCGCCACCGACCTCCCGCCGCGGCAGGCCAGCTGCTCGCCCGACTCGGCGCCGTGCGCGTGCACCAGCCGGTCGCCGAGCGCCGCGAGCGCCTCGACGTCGACCTCGTAACTCGTTGCAGGAGGGCATGTTGCGCATCAGCGGGTTCGTCCGGTCGCCGTCGTCCTCGGCCGACATGCCGAACATCGCCGGGTCCGGAGCGGGCTGCTCGAGGTACTCCGGCGTGAGCAGGCCGTCGTACATCACCAGCGCGATGAACTTCGCCATCGCCGGGCCGTTGCCCTTGGTCCGGTAGGTCTCCTTCATGTCGCGCAGGATCGCCAGGACGACCTCCTTGTCGGGGAGGTACGCCGCGGTGGGGGCCTCGTGCGCGACGGCGCGGTTGATGTCCTCGGGGTGCGCCGCGGCCAGCGCGAGCAGGTTCACCGCGCCGCCGCTCGTGCCCATGCAGTCCACCGGACCGACGCCCAGTGCCTCGATCACCCGGTGCAGGTCCGCCGCGTGCTGCTCCGGTGGGATCTCGCCGGTGCCCTTCGGGTTGCGCGCGGTGCCGCGCGGGTCGTAGGTCACGACCGGCCGGTCGGGAACCAGCCCGGCCAAGCGTCCCGAAGTAGCTCGCCTCCATCGGCGAGCCGAACATGAACAGCGGGCGCCCCGACGACAGGTCGCCGCGGACGTCGTAGGTGATGAGGTCGTCGCCCTCGCCGACGGTGAAGGTCTGCACGTCAGTGGTCATGCCGCTCAGACTCCCACCACCGGCCAGGACTCATCGGGGCCACCGGTGACGTCAGACGACGACGTTGACCAGCGAGGGCTCGCGCACGATCACCCGGCGCACCTCGCGCCCCTCGACCGCGCGTACGACGGCCGGGTCGGCCAGCGCCATCGCCTCCAGCTCGGACGCGGCGATGTCGGGGCTGACCTCCAGCCGCGCCTTCACCTTGCCCTGCACCTGGACCACCGCGGTGACCGACGACTCGACCAGCAGCGCCGGGTCGACCGCCGGCCAGCCCGCGCGGGCCACCGTCGGCTCGTGGCCCAGCCGCGGCCCACATCTCCTCGGCGGTGTACGGCGCCACCAGCGACAGCATGATCGCGACCGCCTCGGCGGCCTCGCGGACGGCCGGGTCGGCCGGGCCGCAGCCCGAGTCGATGGCCTTGCGGGTGGCGTTCACCAGCTCCATGACCCGGGCGACCATCACGTTGAACCGGAAGCCGTCGATCAGCTCGCCCGCCTCGTGCACCGCCCTCGCGGTGGCCCGGCGCAGCTCGACGTCACCGGACGTCACGTCGACGCCGACCGGCGTGGCCACGTCGCCACTCAGCCGCCACGCCCGCTGCAGGAAGCGCACCGATCCCGAGGGCGACATGTCGGCCCAGTCGATGTCGTCCTCCGGCGGGCCGGCGAACACCAGCGTCAGCCGGACCGCGTCCACGCCGAAGGCTCGTAAGTTGCTCCCCCAATCGCACGCCGTTGCCCTTGGACTTCGACATCTTGGCGCCCTCGTTGATCACGGTGCCCTGGTTCAGCTGCGCCGAGAACGGCTCGCGGAAGCCCACCAGTCCCATGTCGTTCAGCACCATGGTGAAGAAGCGCGCGTACAGCAGGTGCAGCACGGCGTGCTCCACGCCGCCGATGTAGACGTCGCACGGTCCCCACGCTGTTGACCAGGTCGCTGTCGAACGCCTGGGTGTCGTCGTGGGGCGAGCAGTAGCGCAGGAAGTACCACGACGAGTCGACGAACGTGTCCATCGTGTCGCTGTCGCGCTTGGCCGGGCCGCCGCACGACGGGCACTCGACGTTGACCCAGTCCTCGGCCGCGGCCAGCGGCGAGACGCCGCGCGGCGTCAGGTCGGACCCGCGCAGCTCCGGCAGTACGACGGGCAGCTGGTCCTCGGGAACCGGCACCTCGCCGCACGACGGGCAGTGGATGATCGGGATCGGGGCGCCCCAGTAGCGCTGCCGGGACAGCAGCCAGTCGCGCAGCCGGAAGTTCACCGCACGCGTGCCGGCGCCCTTCTGCTCCAGCCAGTCGATGATCGCGGTCTTGGCCTCGGCGATGACCAGGCCGTCCAGCGAGATCTCGTCGTTGGCGGAGTTGATCGCCGGACCCTGGCCGACGTACGCCTTGCCGCCGTCCTCCTCGAAGCCCTCCGACGGCTGCACGGTGCGGACGATGTCCAGGTCGAACTTCTCGGCGAAGTCCCAGTCGCGCTGGTCCTGGCCGGGCACGGCCATGATCGCGCCGGTGCCGTAGTCGGCCAGCACGTAGTCCGCCGCCCAGATCGGGATCTGCTGGCCGTTGGCCGGGTTGACGGCGTACCGCCCCAGGAACACCCCGGACTTCTCGCGGTCGGTCGACAGCCGCTCGATGTCGGAGGCCTTGCGAACCTCCTCCAGGTAGGCGTCGTACGCCGGCCGCTGCTCGTCGGTGACCAGCTCGGCCGCCAGGTGCGCATCGGCCGCGACCACCATGAACGTCGCGCCGAACAGGGTGTCCGGGCGGGTCGTGTAGACCGTCATCGGCTCTCCGTCGACCACGTCGAAGGTGACGTGGGCGCCCTCGGAGCGGCCGATCCAGCTGCGCTGGGCGTTGATGACGCGGTCGGGCCAGGTCGGGCCCAGGACGTCCAGGTTGTCCAGCAGCTCCTGGGCGTAGTCGGTGATCTTGAAGTACCACTGCGTCAGCTCGCGCTTGGTCACCTCGGCGCCGCAGCGCTCGCAGTGGCCGTCGATGACCTGCTCGTTGGCCAGCACGGTCTGGTCGACCGGGCACCAGTTGACCGGGCTCTCCTTGCGGTAGGCCAGGCCCCGCTCTCGGAACTTCAGGAACAGCCACTGCGTCCAGCGGTAGTAGTCCGGGTCCGAGGTGTTCAGGGTCCGGCTCCAGTCGAAGCTGGTGGCAAACTTCTTGCACGATTCGGTCGAGATCGCGATGTTGGCGTAGGTGAACGTCGCGGGGTGCTCGTTGTCGCGGATCGCGGCGTTCTCGGCGTTCAGCCCGAAGGAGTCGAAGCCCATCGGGTTCAGCACCTCGTAGCCGCGCAGCCACCAGTAGCGAGCCACGACGTCGTGCAGCGCGAACACCTCGGCGTGACCCATGTGCAGGTCGCCGCTCGGGTAGGGGAACATCGTCAGCGCGTAGCGCTTCTCGCGCGTGCCCTCCAGGATCGCGGCGTCGGAGGCGCGGAACGGGTCCAGGTCCGCCCACACCTTCTGCCACTTCTCCTCGACCGCTGTCGGGTCGTAACGCTCGTCGTCCGGCTCGTCCGTGTTGCTCATCTCGAAGTCCTCTTCACTGGGGTCCTGCTCGCTCACTCGGGCATCGGCCGCGTAAATAAGAAAGGCCCCTCGAGGCACGAGGGGCGGCCGCGTCGACTCCCGGATCGGGGCGTCGTCGACGCGGCTAGGTAAGGAGCAGAGTCCTGTGCATGGCCCAAGGCTACCTGACCGCGAGGGTCAGGGGCATCAGCCCATGCACCTGGTCCACCAGGGTCGGCAGCGCACTGATGTCTCCGGCCACGTGACCGAGCAGCGCCTGCTGGAACAGCCCGTCGAGCACGCCGTACGCCGCCGCCGGGGTCATCGCCGGGGGTCGGCCGGCCAGCTCGGCGTAGCGGCTGATGACCCGCCAGATCATCTCTTCCAGCGTCTTGTCGATGTGGGTGACCGCCTCGCGCAGGTTCTCCTCGAACATGCTCTGGGTGCGCAGGTCGTACCAGAGGCTGTGCATCGGCCCCTCGTCCTGCACGGTCTCCACCAGCTTGGCCGCGAACCGGTCGAGCAGGTCCTCGGCACTCGTCGACTCCGCGACGACGCCGTCGTAGCGGGTCACACACTTGGCCTTGTAGTAACGGACGCTGTAGACGACGAGCTCGAGCTTGTCGGCGAAGTAGTAGTGGACGACGCCGTGGCTGAACTCGGAGTTGTTGGCGATCTCGCGCAGGCTGGTGCGCGCGTAGCCACGCTCGCCCAGGGTGCGCAGCGCCGACTCGGCGAGCTGGTCGCGTCGTTCGTCGTGCTTGTCGGCCGGCGGGCGTCGCGCCTCCTTGGTCCCTGCCACCAGTCACCTCCTCGAGTCGATCCGGGCGTCACTCTACGTGGCGTCGCCCTGGTTCTTGACGATTGACCGGTTTTTTCTTGACAAATGTCTAGAAAAGTCTTGACAGTCGTCAAGGGATCGGGCCTACGTTGTGACCGCCACCACGTCCGGCCACCACACATCGAGGAGCAGGCATGACCGATCTCGACCTCACGGGCCGCAAGGCCCTCGTCACCGGAGGGGCCCAGGGACTCGGTGAGGGGATGGCCCACGCCCTGGCTGCTGCGGGCGCCACGGTGGTCATCGCCGACCTGCAGGACGACCTCGGACCCAAGGTCGCCGAGTCGCTGGCCAACTCGGGGGGCGACGGTCACGGGTTCGTGCACCTCGACACCACCGACGACGCCAACTGGGCCTCCGCGATCGCCGAGGCCACGTCCCTCCTCGGCGGGCTCGACATCCTCGTCAACAACGCCGGCATCGAGATCACCAGCCTGATCGTCGACCTCGACCCCGACGCCGTGCGCAAGCAGCTCGAGGTCAACCTGCTCGGGACCGCGCTCGGCCTGAAGCACGCCTTCCTCACCATGCGTCCCGGCGGCGCGGCGGGCAACGGAGGCGTGGTCATCAACGTCGCCTCGGTGGCCGCGACGATCGCGTTCCCTGGCATCTCGGTCTACTCGGCCACCAAGTCCGGCGTCGACCGGCTCACCCGGGTGGCCGCGATGGAGTCCGGCAAGCTCGGCTACGGCGTGCGCGTCAACTGCATCTACCCCGGCCTGGTGCCGACCGCCATGGGGGCCGGACTGGCCAACGACGTGGCCGAGATCGGGCTCTTCGGCTCTCCCGAGGAGGCCGTGGGCGCGGTGATCGAGCTGACGCCGTCCGGTCGCCTCGGTGCGGTCGAGGACATGGCCGACGCCGTCGTCTTCCTGGCCTCCGACGCCTCGCGCTTCGTCAACGGCGTCGGCCTGCCGGTCGACGGCGGAATGGGGATGTGACGATGAGTGACAAGCCCGTCGTCGTCTACGGCGCCTCCGGCTACACCGGCCGGCTCATCTGCGAGTACCTCCGCGAGTACAACATCCCGTTCGTGGCCGCCGGTCGCGACGGCGGCAAGCTCAAGAACTCGATGGAGTCGAACGTCGCCGGCATCGAGACCGCCGACTACGAGATCGTCGAGGTCGGGCACGACGCGGACGACCTGAACGAGCTGTTCGCCGGCGCTTCCGTCGTCTGCAACACGGTCGGGCCGTTCAGCAAGCACGGTCCTGCCGTCGTCGAGGCCGCCCTGGCCAACGGCGTGCACTACCTCGACACCACGGGCGAGCAGGACTGGCTGATCACCTGCGACGAGCAGTACGGCGCCGACTTCGCAGCGGCCGGTCTGCTGCTGGCGCCGGGGGTCGCGCAGATGTACACGACCGGCGAGATAGCGGCCGAGGTCGCGCTCGAGCGACCCGGTCTCGACACGCTCGACATCGCGGTGTTCTGGGGCGGCAGCCCGACCGTCGCCTCGACACTGACCATCCTGGTCAACGCCGCGCTGGCCGGCGCCTTCTACCTCGAGCAGAACGCCTACGCCCCCTGGGACCCGGACGCCGGCCTCTACCAGCTGGCCATCCCGGGTCAGCACGAGCTCGCGCTCGCCCTGCCGTGGGGTGGCACCTCGCACCCGGTCTGGTACCGCCGCGACCCCCGGGTCGCCAACGTCAAGGTCCTCGGCGGCGTCTTCAACAAGGCACTGATGACCGGCGTGCCGCAGATCGTGGCGGCCGCGGTCGAGGCGACCAAGGACATGGAGCCGGACGAGAAGTACGCCGCCCTCACCGCCACGGCGTCGCAGGTGATGAGCCAGATGCCGCCCCGGGAGAACCCGCGGCTCAACAAGTCGCTCGACTCGGTGCACGCCTCCGGTCCACTCGGCCGGGCGCACGTGGTCATCCACGGCAACCAGAACTACAAGCAGACCGGTGCGCTGCAGGCCTACGCGGCGTACGCCCTGCTGCAGCAGCCTCCGAAGCGGGTCGGGTTCGCCTCGGGCTGCCAGGCCTTCGGCCATCGCGAGCTGCTCGGCGTGCTCCGCAGCTTCGGCCTCGTGTCCGAGCCGGTGGTCACGGTCGAGAGCTGAGGAGATGCAGCTCTCGGACTACCTCGACAAGGGCGCGTCCCTGGGACCGGACGCGCCCTGTCTCACCACGGACGGCGAGACCCGGAGCTACGCCGAGGTCCAGGAGCTCAGCCGGCGGATCGCCGCGGGGCTGGTCGGCCAGGGCGTCGCGGCCGGCGACACGGTGGCGATCCTGTCGGCCAACGACCCCGACGCGTTCACCACGGTCTTCGGGATCAGCCGGGTCGGTGCGGTCTGGTGCCCGATCAACCCGCGCAACGAGGCCGCCGAGAACCGCGAGCTGCTGGAGCTGTTCGGCTGCCGGGCGCTGGTCTTCCAGGCGTCGTACGCCGCGCTCGTCGCGCAGATCCGCGGCGACCTGCCCGCGCTGACCACGCTGGTCTGCCTGGACGGTCAGGTCGATGGCGCGCTCACGTGGCAGGAGTTCCTCGACGGCGGTGCGGACCTGGAGGAGACGGCTCCGCCCGACCCTTCGAGGCTCGCTGCGCTCGCACCTCAGGACAAGGATCTGGCGATGATCGTCGGCACCGGCGGCACCACCGGCCGACCCAAGGGGGTGCTGCTCACCGGCACCAACCTCGAGACCATGTCGGCGATCACGCTGATGAGCTACCCGTTCGAGGGACGACCGGTCTATCTGGCCCTCGCGCCGCTGACCCACGCGGCCGGCGTGCTGTGCTTCCCTGTGCTCGCGCTCGGCGGTGAGGTCGTCGTGATGCGGACGCCGGACGTCGGCGGCTTCCTCGAGCACGTCGCGCGACACCGGGTCACCCACACCTTCCTGCCGCCGACGCTCATCTACATGGCCCTGGCCCACCCGGACCTGGACAGCACGGACCTGTCCTCACTGCAGTGCTTCTGGTACGGCGCGGCGCCGATGTCGGCGAGCCGGCTGGAGGAGGCGCTGACCCGGATCGGTCCGGTGATGGCGCAGCTGTTCGGCCAGACGGAGGCGCCGATGATGATCTCGACGCTGCCGCCTCGCGACCACTTCCACGCCGACGGGAGCGTCGCCCTCGAGCGGCTGTCATCAGCGGGGCGACCGGCCCCGCTGGTGACGGTCTCGATCATGGCCGAGGACGGCTCCCTGCTGCCCCGTGGAGAGCGCGGCGAGATCGTGGTCCGCAGCTCGCTGGTGATGGCCGGCTACCACCGCAATCCGGAGGCCACCGCGCAGGCCTCGGCGCACGGCTGGCACCACACCGGCGACATCGGCTACCTCGACGACGACAACTTCCTCTACATCGTCGACCGGGCCAAGGACATGGTGATCACGGGCGGCTTCAACGTCTACTCCACCGAGGTCGAGCAGGCCCTCATGCAGCATCCGGCCGTCCAGGACTGCGCCGTGGTGGGGCTGCCCGACGACAAGTGGGGTGAGCGGGTGACCGCCGTCGTGCAGCTGCGGGGCGACGACCCGGTCGCGCCGGACGAGCTCGCGGCGTTCGTCAAGGAGCGGATCGGCGGCGTCAAGGCGCCCAAGCAGGTCGAGGTCTGGGCGGACCTGCCCCGATCGAAGGTCGGCAAGGTGCTCAAGGCCGACATCCGCGCGTCCCTGCTGAAGACCTGAGCCCCTAGCTGACCGAGTCCACCCCTCGCGGCAGCGGGCTCAGCGTCAGCGGCATCAGCGCGTGCACCTGAACGACCAGCCGCGGCAGTGCCTCGGGGTTGCCGGTGAGGTGGCCGAGCAGTGCCGCCTCGAACAGCCCGTCCAGCACGCCGTACGCCGAGGCCGGGTCCATCGCGACCTCGCGATCTGCCAGCTCGGAGTAGCGGCTGACGATCCGCCAGATCATGTCGCGGATCGCCGTGTCGACCGTGAGCACGGCGTCGCGCAGCCTGGCGTCGAACATGCTCTGGATCCGCAGGTCGTACCAGAGCCGGTGCATGGGGGCTTCGTCGACGATCGTCTCGACCAGCTTGGCGGCGAACCCGTCGAGGAGCTCCTGCTCGGAGGTCGACTCCTCCATGACCCTGTCGTAGCGGGTGATGCAGCGCATCTTGTAGTAGGTGATGCTGTAGATGACCAGCTCGAGCTTGTCGGCGAAGTAGTAGTGCAGGACCCCGTGGCTGAACGGCGAGTTGCTCGCGATGTCACGCAGGCTCGTGCGGGCGTAGCCGAGCTCACCGAGCGTGAGCAGCGCGGACTCGGCGAGCTCGTTGCGCCGCTCGTCGAACCTGTCGACCGGTGACCGGCGCGCGCGCGGGGCAGGGATCACCCGTGGATCCTGACATGCGCCCGGGCCGTTTGGACATCTGTCCAGAGAATGCTTGACAGTTGTCCAGATCGGAGGGACGGTTGATGTTCCCCCAACACCCCGGACTGGCGGTGGGAGTGGGGACGCACAATTACCCCCCGGTGTCCTCTCTCCCATTCGTCCCTCCCGACCGGCTCCAGTGGCTGGCGCGGTCGACCACGCCGACGCTGATCGAGTACTCCTCGTAGTAGTCGCGGACGCCGGCCCGCTGCGCCTCGCGGTGCTCGGGATGCTGGGCCCACGCCTCGTGCGAGGCGCGGTCCGCGAAGGTCACCACGGTGACCCGCTCGCCGTCCTCGGCCGTGAAGGTCTTGTGCTCGACGTACCCGGACATGCTCCGAGCCAGGGCGCTGATCCGGGCCACGTGGTCCGGATACGCGTGCGCGTCGGCGCGCAGCCGGTTGCGGAACACCGTGACGACCTGGCCGGTCTCGGGGACAACGCTCATGGCGGCAGTGTCGCGCGTCGGCACGTGGGGTTTCGAGACAGTTGCTGCACTACTTCCTCAACCACCGGGTTCCTCGACACCCCTCTACGATCGCGGGATGGCCGACCGACCAGTCCTCGACCGCTTCCGACTCGACGGCAAGGTCGCCGTCGTCACCGGCGCCTCCAGCGGGCTGGGCGTCGCGTTCGCGCAGGCGCTCGCCGAGGCGGGTGCCGACGTCGCGCTGGGCGCTCGCCGCGTGGACCGGCTGGCTGACACTGCCGCACTCGTCGAGCGCGCGGGCCGCACGGCGCTGACCCACGGCACCGATGTGTCCGACCCGCAGTCGTGCACCGACCTGGTCGCGCTGGCGATGGAGGAGTTCGGCCACGTCGACGTGCTGGTCAACAACGCCGGGATCGGTACGGCGGTGCCGGCCACCCGCGAGACTCCGGAGCAGTTCCGGCAGGTCATCGACGTCAACCTCAACGGCTGCTACTGGATGGCCCAGGCCTGCGGCCGGGTGATGCAGCCCGGTTCGAGCATCATCAACATCAGCTCGGTCCTGGGGCTGACCACCGGCGGGCTGCCGCAGGCGGCGTACTCCGCGTCGAAGGCGGCGCTGATCGGGCTGACCCGTGACCTGGCCCAGCAGTGGACCGGCCGCAAGGGCATCCGCGTCAATGCGATCGCGCCCGGCTTCTTCGAGTCCGAGATGACCGACCAGTACCCGCCCGGCTACCTCGACGGGCAGCTGTCCCGGATCCCGACCGGCCGCAAGGGCGACCCGGCCGAGCTCGCGGCGGCGGTGGTCTTCTTCGCGTCGGATGCCGCGGGCTACATCACCGGGCAGACTCTCGCCGTCGACGGTGGCATGACGATCACCTGACCCACCGGTCCCGCCTACTCGTTGACCAGGACCGGTACGCCGATGGTGGCCGCGGCGACCCGGTCGGCGTACCGACGCGGTGCGACGATGTGGAACACCTGGAGCTCCGAGGGTGGACCGGCGTCCTCCGCGTGGTCCGACCCCTCGTCCAGGTGGTAGTCCGCGCGGCCGGTTCCGAGGAAGGTCCCGTGCGCGTCGTAGAACCCCGCCAGCACCTGGAGCTCCAGGACGTCGCTGACGTCGCTCGTGATCAGCAGGCGACCGCTGACCGCGCCGTCGGAGACGGTCAGCCGGTCGAGGGTGAACCGGTCGTCGAACGGCCCGGTCACCTGCACCACCTCACCGGGCGCCGGGTTCGCGCCGTCGATCCCTGCGAGCTCGGGCTCCCCCGTCGCGGGCGTGAGGCCGGGCAGGTCGGTCCGCGCGACCGTCGCAGGGTCGAGCGACGACTCGTCGCTCCCTCCCGACCAGGCGTAGGCGCCCAGCCCGCCGACCGTCGCCGCGGCCACCATGGCGGCCGCGGCGACGTACCAGCGAGGTGCCGTCGGCACCCGGCTCAGTTCGTGAGGCGGAGCGCCTCAGCGACGATGTCGAACAGGTCGGTGTTGTCGATGCTGCCCTCCAGCTCGTCGGAGTCGGGGCCGTAGGCGAAGACCGGGACGTCCTCACCGGTGTGGTTGCCGGATATGTAGGTCAGCCAGAGGTTCGCGTCCGGCGAGCCGTCCACGACACCGGGCGGGTCGTCCACGGTGCGGAAGGTGGCCGGCCCGAAGTTCTTCGGGTCACCGGAACCAGCACCGTTGATGATGCCCGTGCTGCGGACCGGGTCCTTGGTCCCACCGGCGGGACGCGACGGCGTCGAGCTGTTCGCCGGGTTGCCCGCGTCGACGTTGGCCGGCGGCGACGTGGCTTCGGCGTTGGTGAAGGTGCCCTTCTCGATGATGCTGAAGCCGGCGGTCTCGTGGTCGGCGGTGACGATCACCAGGGTGTGGCCGTCCCGGCGCGCGAAGTCGTAGGCGATCTTGACGGCCTCGTCGAACGCCTTGGTCTCCTCGAGCGCCTGGGCCGCGTCGTTGGCGTGCGACCGCTTGTCGATGAGGGCGCCCTCGACCTGGAGGTAGAAGCCCTTCTTGTTGCCCTTCTGGAGCAGCGCGAGCGCCTTCGTCGTCATCTCAGGGAGGGAGGGTTCCTGGGCCTGCACCGACGCGGGGTTCTCGCGCTTGTACTTCTCGACGGTCATGTTGCCCTTGTTGAACAGGGCGAAGACCTTCTTGGAGCTCGTGTTGGCCAGGTCGGTCTCGGTCGCCACGGTCTGGCTCGTGGGCGAGCTGAGCACGTCGTACCCGTTGGCCTCCAGCGCGGCCTCGTCCGCAGCATCGAAGCGGGACAGCCCGCCGCCCAGGATGAGGTCGGCGGTGTTGTTGCGGGCCATCTGTTCCGCGACCGGGGTGACCCGGACGTCCGTGGTCGGGAGGACACCGGTCAGGCTGGGGTTCTGGCAGGTCGCGGCGGAGTAGGTCGGGCCCTGGCAGCCGCGCAGGAGCACGTGGCTCGCCTGGCTGGCCGGCGTGGCGTCCGTGATCTCCGCGGTGGAGACGTTGCCGGTGCGCAGCCCCGCCTCCTTGGCGTACTCCATGATCGTCGGCACCACGTCGCCGTGGCCGTCCACGCCGAGAGCTGCGTTGTAGGTCTTCACGCCGGAGGCCCAGGCGGTGGCCGCCGAGGCCGAGTCGGTGACGTACTGGGGGTCGAAGTCGGACTCGCCGGGCTGTCCGGAGTCCTGCTGGATGGCGTAGGTGCTCACCTGGCCGACGGCCGGGAGCCTCTCCATCTGGAGCTTGCCGGCAGCGCCGTAGTAGCGGTCGCGGGCGGCGGTCACATGGGTGCGGCCCATGCCGTCGCCGAGCAGGTAGATGACGTTCTTGATCTTGCCGTGGTTGCCGTGGTTGCCGTGGCCGTGGCTGCCGTTGTTGGCCTGGGCGACCTGCACCGTTGCGGTGCCCGCCAGACCAGCGGCGACGACAAGAGCGAGCAAGGCGGCGGCGCCGCGTGGGGGGTTGCGCATGACAGTGTCCGTCCTTCCGGAACCGAACGCGCGTCGCGTCCGCTGGGAACCGTGGAACGGCGCGGCAATCGTGGGGGTCTAAGCACGTTACTTGCAGGTGACTGTCACGGGAATCCTTGTTTGTCTAGTGATTTTCTCTATATTGGGAGACTGTCCTTCCTTCCAGGAGAAACCCATGACCGTGACCGACCAGCTGCTCGAGAACAACGAGAAGTACGCCGCGAACTTCGACGGCCCACTCCCCCTTCGACGTGGCTACGGGGCGGCTCAACGAGGTCGTCTGACCCGGCAGGCCGTGGCCGATGAGTTCGGGCCGCCGGTGAGGTCTCACCACGCATGACCTTCGTGCTCGTCCCAGGTGCCGGCGGCGACGGCCACTACTGGCACCTGGTGGCTCCCCTGCTCGGCCCCGACACCGTCAGCGTCGACCTGCCGGCCGGTGACGAGGACGCCGGGCTGGAGGCGTACGCCGACGCGATCGTGGCCGCCGCCGACGGCGCGTCCGACGTGACGCTGGTGGCGCAGTCGCTCGGCGGCTTCTCGGCACCGCTCGCCGTGGACCGGCTCGACGTACGACGGATCGTCCTGCTCAACGCGATGGTGCCGAAGCCCGGCGAGACGTTCAACGAGTGGTGGGGTGCCGTCGGGCAGCAGGAGGCCAGCCGCCGGTACGCCGAGCGCGACGGCCGTGACCCGGACGCGCCCTGGGACGAGCGGGAGATCTTCTTCCACGACGTGCCGACCGAGGTGACCGAGGCGGTCTACGCCCGTGGCGAACCGCAACAGGCGGACAAGCCGTGCGGCGAGCCCTGGCCACTGAAAGCGTGGCCGGACGTGCCGACCTCGGCGGTCACGGGTCGTCACGACCGGCTCTTCCCCGAGCCCCTCCAGCGGTCCTACCTGCGCGAGCGGCTCGGGATCGAGCCGACCGTCATCGACGGCGGGCACCTCGTCGCGCTGTCCAACCCCGAAGGGTTGGCCAAGGTTCTTCAGAACGGGTAGGTCGCCGGCTCCCCGCGCATCGTGATCCAGCGGGTCTCGGTGAACGCCTCGATGTTCGCGACCGCTCCCCCGAGCCGACCGATGCCGGACGCGCCGAGACCACCGAACGGGACGTTCGCCTCGTCGTTCACGGTCTGGTCGTTGATGTGCACGATCCCGGTCGGGATCTGCTCGGCGAGCGCCAGGCCACGCATCACGTCCCGGGTGACGATGCCGAGCGAGAGTCCGTAGTCGCCCTCGGCCGCCAGCCGGACCGCGTCCTCGACCGACGAGACCTTGGTGACCGGTGCGACCGGGCCGAACACCTCCTCGGTGAAGACCGGTGACGTGAGGGGTACGTCGGCCAGCACGGTGGGCCGGTAGAAGAGCCGGTCGTACTCGCCGCCAGCGGCCAACCGGGCACCCTGGTCGACGCTCGAGGTGACCAGGCCGTGGATCTTGTCGCGTGACCTCTCGTCGATCACCGGGCCGAGCGCGACCTGCTCGGTGCTCGGGTCGCCGACCGGGAGGTGGCCGGCCTTCGCGGCCAGCTGGTCGACGAAGTCGTCGTAGATGCCGTCGGCGACGAAGTAGCGGCCGGTGGTCATGCAGATCTGGCCCTGGTTGAGGAAGGACGCCCAACCGGTCAGCCCCACCGCCTTCTCGACGTCCGCATCGTCGAGGATGAGCAGCGCCGAGTTGCCGCCCAGCTCGAGGTGCGCGCGCTTGAGGTGGCGGCCCGCGAGCTCGCCGATCGACCGGCCGACCGCGGTCGAGCCGGTGAAGGAGATGACCCGGACGTGCGGGTCGGTGACCATCGCCTCGCCGACGTCCTTGCCGCCGGGCAGCATCTGGAGCACGCCGGGCGGCAACCCGGCCTCCTCGAAGATCCGCGCCATCACGGTGCCACCGGTCACCGCCGTACGGGGGTCCGGCTTCAGGATGACCGCGTTGCCGAGCGCCAGCGCCGGGGCCACCGACCGGATACCGAGGATGATCGGCACGTTGAACGGCGAGATCACCGCGACCACGCCGGCCGGCACCTGCCGCGCCATGGACAGCCGCGGCTGCTCGCTGGGCAGCACCTGGCCGATCGGCTGGCCGGGCAGCGACGCTGCCTGGTAGCACTCCTCGGCCGCCACGTGCATGGCGAAGTCCGCCATCGGTGGGATCGCACCGACCTCGCGGACGTTCCAGTCCCGGATCTCGTCGGCGTGCTCGGCCCAGAGGTCGCCCGCCTTGCGCAGCACGCCGGCCCGCGCGGTGTGCGGCAGGGCCGCCCACTCCTTCTGCGCCTCGGCCGCCGAGGCCCCGGCCGCAGCCACGTCGTCAGCGTCGGCCTGGCCCATGGTGCCGAGCTCGTTGCCGGTGGCCGGCTCGACGACGGCGTACGTCCCGCCACCTCCGTCGACCCACGCGCCACCCTTGAGGACCTTGCCCTCCCACGCGACTCCGTCCAGCAGTCCCATCGCCCCCACCCTTTCGGTCAGCCCCACACTTCCTCGGCGGTCTCCACGACCAGTCGCAGCTTGGCCCGCTCCTCGTCCACGGTCAGCTCGTTGCCCTCCACTGTGGAGGAGAACCCGCACTGCGGCGAGAGGCAGAGCTGCTCGATCGGTACGAACTTCGCGGCCTCGTCGATCCGCCGCTTCAGATCGTCCTTGTCCTCGAGCTGCCCGGTCTTGGTGGTGACCAGGCCGAGCACGACCTGCTTGCCCTCGGGCACGAACCGCAGCGGCTCGAAGCCGCCGGACCGCTCGTCGTCGTACTCGAGGAAGAAGCCGTCGACGTCGAGCTGCGAGAACAGCACCTCGGCCACGAAGTCGTAACCGCCCTCGGCCGCCCACGACGACCGGAAGTTGCCCCGGCACATGTGGGTGGTCACTCGCAGGCTGTCCGGCCGGCCGGCGATCGCGGCGTTGACGTTCTTCACGTACTGCTCGTGCAGGTGTTCGGGGTCGCCGCCCTGCGAGGCGACCAGCGCGCGCTGCTCCGGGTCGTTGAGGTAGGCGAGGCTGGTGTCGTCGAGCTGGAGGTAGGTGCAGCCGAGCTCGGCCACCCGTCGCACCTGCTCGGCGTACGCCGCCGTGAGGTCGGCCCAGAACGGCTCGAGGTCCGGGTAGACCGACTCGTCGATCGCCGCCCGGCCGCCGCGGTAGTGGACCATGTTCGGCGAGGGGATGGTCAGCTTCGGGACCTGGTCGCCCTCGACCACCGTCTGCAGGAACGCGAACGCGTCGCCGAAGATCGTGTGCCCGAGCCCGATCCGGTCGTGGACGCTCAGCGCGGCGGCCTCGAAGTCGAGGTCGCCACCCTTGTTGTGGAAGTGCACCGCCAGCTTCTGGTCGGTCGGGTCGACACCCTCGAGCTGGTAGATGAAGTCCATGTGCCACGACGTACGCCGGAACTCGCCGTCGGTCGCCGTACGGACGCCGGCCTCGCGCTGGAGCGCGACGACGTCGCGGATCGCGGAGTCCTCGACCTGTCTCAAGCCGTCGTCATCGAGCTCGCCCGCCCGGTGTCGGGCGCGGGCGGCGAGGAGGTCCGGCGGTCGGAGCAGGCTTCCGACGTGGTCGGCACGGAACGGCGGGAGCGCGCGGACGGCCATGTCTTCGAACGTACCCGTGCAGCCACTTCTCGATGCGGTCGTGGACCGTCCGGAACCCGTCGTAGCGTCGTGCCCATGGCTGACGTACTCCTCTTCCACCACATCCAGGGCCTGACCCCCGGCGTCGTCGAGTTCGCCGACGAGCTGCGGGCGGCCGGCCACACCGTGCACACCCCCGACCTGTACGGCGGGCGCACGTTCGACTCGATCCAGGAGGGCGCCGCCTACGCGCAGGGCGACGAGGCGCCGGACTTCGACGCGATGGCGGACGAGGTGGCGTCGGGCCTTCCCGAGGGCTTGGTCTACGCCGGCTTCTCGATGGGCGTGACCCAGGCCCAGCGGCTCGCCCAGACCCGGCCCGGCGCCACCGGCGCCCTGCTCTTCGAGTCCTGCATCCCGCTGACCGGCGAGTGGGCCTTCGGCCCGTGGCCCGACGGCGTCCCGGTGCAGATCCACGGCATGGACGACGACGAGTTCTTCGCCCACGAGGGGGACATCGACGCCGCCCGCCAGCTCGTCGAGCAGGTCGAGGACGCCGAGCTGTTCACCTACCCGGGCAACGCGCACCTGTTCGCGGACTCCTCGCTCGCGTCGTACGACGCCCGAGGCCGCCGCACTGCTCAAGGAGCGGGTGCTCGCCTTCCTCGCCCGGGTGTGAGGCCTCCGCAGCGAAGGCACTCCCTCAACCACCGAGGGAATCCTCCAGACGCTTCGCGAGCCGGCCCACGGCGCCGCGGATCTCGGGGCCGCCCACGACGGTGAACGTCGCCCGGATCTCGGCGATCTCGGTGGCGTACCAGTCCAGGTTCTCCGTGGTGCCGGTCAGCCGGGTGCGCTCACCGTCGATCGCCTCGGTGCGGCCGAGGCTGCGCGGCAGCCAGCGACGCACCTCCTCGAGCGGCGCGTCGATCTCCACCTCGACCGGGTACTGCCAGCCCTGCGAGAGCTGTTCCTCGAGGGCGCGGAACGGCTCGAGGTCGGCCGGTGGGGTGAACGGGTCGTCCAGCACCTCGACCGACCTGACCCGGTCGATGCGGTAGAGCCGCCGGGCGTCGGCGGCGTGCGACCAGCCGAGGACGTACCACCTGCCGTGCCGGACCACGACGGCCCAGGGGTCGACCTGGAGGGTGCGCTCGCGGTGCGGGCCGAGCGCGTAGCCCATCCGGACCCGGCGCTGGTCCGCGCTGGCCCGGACCAGGGTGGCGGTGGTCTCGGGGTGCGGCGGGTCGGGGTCGGTACGCCGCGCGGCCACGTGCCGCAGCGCCTCGAGCGGTCGCGCGACGTTCTCCGGCAGGACCCGCACCATCTTGCCGACGGCGCTGCCCACCGGGTCGTCGCCGTGCGTGCCGCCGTGCGCCTCGAGCACCGCCATCACCAGGCCGAGCGCCTCGGTCGCCGTGAACATCAGCGGCGGCAGCCGCAGCCCGCGCCCGACCCGGTAGCCGCCGTACGGTCCGCGGACCGACTCGATCGGCACGCCGGCCTCGCGCAGGATCGCCACGTACCGCCGCGCCGCGCGCTCGGAGACCCCGAGCCGGTTCCCGAGCCGCTCGGCGGTCGTGCCTGGGCTGCCCTGGATCAGCTCGAGGGCCAGCAGGGCGCGGGCGGTCGGGCTGCTGTCGTCGTACACCCGCAGCACGGTAGCGCCAGAACCGGAAGCAGAGCGTCCGGAATCGGTCCTAGCGTCGAGCCATGACTGATTTCGAGACCACCCGCGTCGCCCTCCCCACCGCGGGTGACGAGACCCAGACCCTGCTCGGCGCGCTGGACCGCAACCGGAGGACCTTCGCCTGGAAGTGCTTCGGCCTGTCCGCCGAGGAGATGCGGCGCACCCTGGCACCGTCCACGCTGACTCTGGCCGGGCTGGTCAAGCACATGGCGCTGGTCGAGGACCACCACTTCACGCTGCAGTTCGAGGCGACCATGCCCGAGCCGTGGGCCTCGGTCGACTGGGACGCCGAGCCGGAGTACCCGTGGACGACGGCCGCCGACGACTCACCCGAGGAGCTCCGCGAGCTCTGGGAGGCGTCGGTGGTCCGGTCGCGCGAAGCGGTCGGCCGCGCCGGCCTCGACCAGGCGGCGAAGTACACCGAGTGGAGCGAGGTCCCCAACCTGCGCCGGGTGGTGGTCGACATGATCGAGGAGTACGCGCGACACACCGGCCACGCGGACCTGATCCGCGAGTCGATCGACGGGCTGGTCGGCGAGGACGCGCCGCAATGAGCGACACGCCCTGGGAGCCGCCGCTGTCGGGCACCGAGGTCGAGCACCTCTTCGGGGCGCTCGACCGGCTGCGCTGGACCTTCCGGTGGAAGGCCGACGGTCTCTCGCGCGACGGGCTGAACACGCGAATCGGCACGTCGTCGCTCACCCTCGGCGGGTTGCTCAAGCACCTCGCCACGCAGGAGGACTACGCCTCGACGCACAAGCTCACCGGCGCGCCGATGCCACCGGAGTGGGACGCGAACGGCTGGGACGGCGACGACGACTGGGAGTTCAGCTCGGCCGCGTCGGACTCCCCGGACTCGCTCTACGCGCTGTACGACGGCGCGGTGGCGCGGTCCCGAGCTGCGATCGCGGCGTACGTCGCCGACGGCGGCCTCGACCGGCAGGTGCACGTGGCCGAGCTCGTCGGCGAGCCGGTCAACGTGCGCAGGATCGTCTACGACATGGTCGAGGAGTACGGACGGCACACCGGCCAGGCCGACCTGCTGCGGGAGGCGGTCGATGGCCGGGTGGGCGAGGACCCCGAGCCGGGCTGGCGGCCGACGCCGGGCTGGTAGCTCGCGTCGAGTGACCCGATCTGCAGGTTGTCCACTGTGGAAAACAGGCAATCTGGGCCTCTCGACGGGGATCAGGCCGAGCGCCGTCGAGCCGTTGTCCGATAGTACGAGTTCGTACTAATCTGCGGCGATGCCTCGTCAGCCCGATACGCCTTGTCGTCTCGACCCTGCTCATCACCTGCGCCCTCGTGGCGACCGCCTGCGAGACCGACAGCGGGACCAAGGACGACGCCACCTCACCCGGGTCGACGGCGCCCGCGACCAGTCCTCCGCCGCCGGCAGCGACCGGCCCGGCGTGGACGTCGTTCGCCGGACCGCTCCAACGGTGCGGCCCGCAGCCCGCCGGTGTCCTCGCGGCCCCGTTCAAGCCCACCACCCTGCGAGACCCGGCCGTCGGCAGGATCCCGGCCGTCCGGCTCGGTCGCGGTCGGGTCGTCGTCGTGCTCCTGCACCAGACCGACGGCAACGGGCTGTGCGGGTGGCTGCCGTTCATGCCGGCCGCCGCCGACGCGGGGCTCGCGGTCCTGGCGATCGACCTGTGTCGCTATGGCGAGTCCGACTGCCGAGCGGTCTCCCAGGAGACGTTCACGGACGCCGACCAGACCGACCCCGTGGCGGTGGCCGTCGACTACGCCCGGACCGAGCTGCACGCCGAGCGCGTCGTGGTCGCCGGAGCGTCGATGGGCGGCAGCGTGGCCCTGATGAGCGCGGCCACGTTGCCGGGAGTCGATGCCGCCGTGGACCTCTCGGGACCGGTGGAGTGGGACGGCATGGACGTCGTACGCCGAGGTCGCGCGCTCGACGTGCCGGTCCTCGTCGCGATGGCGACCAGTGAAGGGCCCGAGGAGGCTGCCGGCGCCCAGGAGATCGTGGCGAACGCGCCAGGCGGTAGTGCCCTGCTGACCCCCGACACGGGCCACGGGTACGTCCTGCTCAACGACTCGGACGGCGCCGTGCTCCCCCTCGCAGTCGACGTGCTGCGCTGGATCAAGCAGCACACCTAGTCGACGTCGGTGGGAGACCCTGGCGTGAGCCAGCGGACGAGGCCACGGGTGGCCGCGGGCGCCTCGGCGAGGGCGTCCTGGATCCGTGCGCGCCCGTCCTTGAAGTGCGACCAGCCCTCGTAGTGCACCGGGACGGCGACCCGGGGCTGCACGAGCCCGACCAGCTCGACAGCCTGCCGACCGGTCATCGTGTACCGGACTCGGGCCCGTGACCGGGAACCGCACGCCGCCGACATGCACGAGCAGGACGTCGACCGACATCTCCTTCGCGGCTCTGCGCACCGGGCCGTGCAGCACGGTGTCGCCGGTGATCCAGACGAGCACCCGCTCCTCCCCCGCACGGCGGACGGCGAACCCCACGACTTCGCCGGCGATCGGTCGCGACCC
The DNA here is from genome assembly GCA_963734355.1 of uncultured Actinomycetota bacterium. Lineage (GTDB taxonomy): Bacteria > Actinomycetota > Actinomycetes > Propionibacteriales > Nocardioidaceae > Nocardioides. The sequence continues at coordinate 12,440 of CAVTHU010000050.1, read as the reverse complement.
GGGTGGGCCGTGCCGGGCGGGCGTGGCGGTGATGTCGAGGTCGGGTCGGTTCGGCGCGGACAGCCGCGTCGCGTGGCCGGCCGCCAGTCCGCGTGGCGCCAGCTCGCCGAGCCTGCGAGCCCCCGAGACGGTGGTCACGACGGTGCCGGCCAACCGCAGCACCTCGCGGCCGGCGACATCGAGGTTGTCACCGTGGTGGTCGTGGGTGAGGAGCACCGCGTCGATCGGTGGCAGGTCCTCCACCGCGACCGCCGGCCCGGTCAGCTTGTCCGACGACGTACCCCACCCGAACGCATAGTGACCCCCCGCCAGGTCGAAGGTCGGGTCGGTCAGGAGTCGCCAGCCCTCGACCTCGATGAGGACGGTGGGTCCGCCGATGTGGGTGAGGATCAACGAGCGTGCTCCACAGCCCAGTCGAGGACCTCGTCGGCGATCTGCTCCCAGCCCTCCTGGGCCGGGAGCAGGTGTGCGTACCCGTCGTACTCCCGGATCTCGGTCACCGTCTCGGACTTGTAGTGCTTCTTGTTCGACTTCTGGATCGCCGGCGGCATGATGTGGTCCTCGCTGCCCGAGACGAACAACAGCGGCGCCCGGCTGTCGTTGTGGTAGTCCACCCAGGTCTCCTGCGGACCCGGCTGGAAGTTCGCCAGGACGCTGCCCCACAGGATGCCGCCGTTGGCGGGGATGTGGTAGCGGTCGTACAGCGCCTTCGACTCCTCGGCGGTGAAGGTGTTGGTGAACGCGTAGGTCCACTGCTCCAGCGTGAGGCCGACCGCCTTGTGCCGGTTGGCCGGGCTCTTCAGCACCGGCAGGGTGGACTTCACCTGGGAGAGCGGCACCACGCGGACGCCCTCTGTCGGAGCCGAGTTGAGCGCGACGCCCGCCGCGCCGAGGCCGTGGTCGAGCAGGACCTGGGTGAAGGCGCCGCCCGCCGAGTGCCCCATGATGATCGGCGGCTTGTCGAGCTCCTTGATGACCGCCTCGATCTTCTCGATGATCGCGGGAACGGTGACGTCCACGATGATCTGAGGATTCTCGCGCAGGGCCTCGACCTCGACCTCGAAGCCCGGGTAGCCGGGGGCGATGACGCGGTACCCCTTCGACTCGTAGTGGGTCACCCAGTGCTCCCAGCTGCGCGGGGTGACCCAGAAGCCGTGCACGAGGACGATGGTGTCGGGAGCCATGGTCCGATCCTCGGACTGGTCGCCCGGTCTCGGCACTACGCTGGCGGCCACAGTTCCCACGGATCCGGCCAGGAGGCAGGCTTTGGTGGCCCACCGCGTGGCGATGATCGTGCTCGGGGGCACCTTCGTCCTCGACCTGGCTGTTGCCGTGCAGGCGTTCGGTCGGCGTCCATCGGTCTTCTCGAAGATCCGCGACGAGGCCGAAGCGCCGTACGACGTCGGCGTGTGCGGGGAGGCTCTGACGCCGACGTCCCTCGGCTTCACCATCGCGGACCTGAAGCCGATCGAGTGGATCAAGGGTGCGGACACGATCGTGGTGCCCGGTCTCGAAGCTCCGTGGGCGCCGCAGGACCCGGCGGTGCTGGAGGCGATCGCTGACGCAGCAGCCGACGGGGCACGCATGGTGTCGTTGTGCGCGGGGGCCTTCGTCCTCGGCCAGGCGGGGGTCCTCGACGGCCGGACGGTCACCACCCACTGGGCACTGGCGGATGAGTTCCGGGAAGCATTCCCGCGCGTGAATCTCGTCGAGCACGCCATGTACGTCGACGACGGTCAGGTGCTCTCGTCCGGCGGCATGCTCGCCTCTGCGGACCTGTGCCTGTACCTGCTCAGCCAGGACCAAGGACAGGCCTATGCGAACGACGTGTCGAGAGTGCTGATCAGCCCCCCGCACCGCTCGGGCGGTCAGGCGCAGTACGCGAAGCCGCTGCTGCGACCGAGCTCAGGTCCCCTGGCGCCGGTGCTGGAGTGGCTCGACCTGCACCTCGCGGACCCCCTCACCTTGCGAGACGTCGCTGCGAAGACCCACATGAGCGAGCGGACGCTCGTGCGGCGGTTCCGCGCCGAGACCGGTGAGAGCCTCGCCGGCTGGATCGCGCGCCGACGTACCGAGCTGGCCCGCGGCCTCCTCGAGGATTCCGAGCTGACCGTGAGCCAGGTCGCGCACACGGTCGGGTTCGGCTCGACCGAGGCGATGCGGCGGCACTTCGTCGCCCACACGGGGACCACACCCCGGTCGTACCGGGAGACCTTCCGCGGCTCTCGTCGCCGCACCTGCCAGCGCCGCGGAGTCGCCAAGCTAGAGCCGCTTGACGGCTGCGCTCGATACTCGCAGTGTCGCTTGACTCTGCAGTCGACCACATCGCTCGATCGGCGGTCACCTTGTCGACGCCCGGCGCCGCAGTCGATCATGTCCTCGTCCCCGTCGCGAGCCAGGATCGTCGTCATTGCCGCCTTGGGCACTGACCATGTCCTGGCCTGCGCCCGGAGTGATGTACGTCGTTGCCGTTCCCGCCCCTGAACTTGTCGGCACCCGCATCGCCCTTCATCCGGTCGTCGCCGCCGCACGCGTTGAACAGTCTGCCCCGGTCCCGCCGGTCAGCAGGTCGTCGCTCACCGAGGCCGAACAGGCAGTCGTTCCCGGCTCGCCCGCTCAGCACTCCCGGGCGTTGGTGCCCACCAGCACGTCGTCTCCCGGAGTCCCGACGGTGTGCGGCATGGTGCCCGGCGCGGTGCAGGTGGGTGGAGGCGGCGGCGGAGGTGGCGGCGGAGGCGGAGGATCGGTCACGCACTGGACGGTGACGGTGACCGTGGCAACAGCGCCGCCGTTGAGCGTGTAGGTGAAGTTGTCCGGAGCCCCACCAGGACTGTTGCAGTAGTCCGGACCCCGGCTTGTAGGTCACGCCGACCCTGCGATCTTCGACACTGCCGTGGGCTGCCTGGGTGACGGCGATGACGGACTTCGGACCGCCGTCAGGGTCGGTGTCGTTGGCCAGCACGTCGATCGGCGTGGCGCCGGCGTCCTCCACCACCACGGCAACGTCGTTGACCGCAGTCGGAGGGGTGCTACCGCACGCCGAGCCGGCCGTCGTGGAGGTGTTGCGATAGACCATCACCGCATGGGCGTTCGCGTCGGAGATGACGATCTCCGGTCGGCCGTCTCCAGTCAGGTCGCCCACGGCCAAGGCCACGCGGGTGGCGGTGGCCGGATTCTGGTAGCCGAGCTGTGGCAGGTCCTGGCCGCCGTCGAACCCGCCGGCGGCGTTGCCGAGGTGCACCATCCCGGTGCCGTAGGTCCCGGCAGCCACCACGTCGTTGCACCCGTCCGCGTCCACGTCGTCGACGGCCACCGCGTCGACACCCGGCGTGGAGGGCAATGCGTGCGGCAACCTGCTCGAGGCCGCCGCTGCCGGCCGGGTCCCACTTGAAGTAGTGGATCGAGTTCTTCCGAGCATTCCAGGCTGTTGATGGGCTGGCCGACCACCACATCGAGGTCGCAGTCGTTGTCCAGGTCGCCCATGCGCGGCCGACTCCAGGCCCGGCGCACCCGGAGGGTCACCCGGCACGTTGCGCGTGCTGTCGCTCCAGGTCATCGGGGTGTTCGGTGGGACCGGCGGCGCGAACCCGAAGATCCCCATCAACGCCCCGCCCTCGGAGGTCACGATCTCGTCGGGCGGCACGCCAGCGCTGGTCCCGTTGAGGTCGCCGACGGCCAGCGGCCCCTGCACCGGCGTCTCGTTGCACACCAGGTCCTCGAGGGGGTCGAGCTCGTAGCTGATGCAGAGCTGACGACCGAACTGGCCCACTGCATGCTGGAAGACGAGAAGCGGCACTGGGTTGCCATCCGGGCGCCGCATCAACGTGAGCAGGTCGAGGGTCTGGGGGCCGAGGTACTGCGGCAGGCCGAGGTTGATCGGCTCCGGGTTTGTCAGCGCCCCGGCTCCGTTTCCCGTGAGCCGCACGACGTACGGCGTGCAGGCGATGTAGGCGTCCAGCTTCCCGTCGGGCAGCAGGGGATTGCCCGGCTCGGGTCACGTCGCCGAGCGTGATGTCCACCGCGAGACCCGCACACTGAGGGCCGCCCGCGTAGGGAACCATCGCGGCGAAGGTCCCGTCCCCGTTGTTCAGCATCACCCCGACGCCGCCGGAGGCCGGTAGGGCAACCACGATGTCCTTGCCGTGCACTCCGTCGAGGTCTCCGAGCGCGACCGAGTCAGGAGCGGCCGGCATCGCGATGTCGATGCGCGTGAAGCTCACCGCGTCGGTGGCCGCCTCGACAGCGCGCGGAACCCCGACGAGCACTGCTCCCAGAAGAAGCGCGAGCGTCCAGCGAGCTAGTACTCACGGCGCGGTCGATGGCTGAACGTAGCGCAGTGGGACACGCTGGCAGGCCGGCCCGGGCCGATCGGCCCCCAATCTGGGGACGCCTACAGTGACGCCATGACCGTGCGCGTCGTCTTCGCGGACGACAACTTCCTCGTTCGCGAGGGCGTTGCGGCTCTGTTGACCGAGACTGACGAGATCGACCTCGTCGAGACGGTGGCCGACCCCGGCGCGCTCCTGGCCGCGGTTGCCGCCCACCGACCCGACGCCGTGCTGACCGACATCCGGATGCCACCGACGTTCACCACCGAGGGCATCGACGCGGCGAAGCGCATCAGGGTCGAGTTCCCCGAGACGGGCGTCGTGGTGCTGTCCCAGTACGTCGAGGAGGACTACGCGTTCGAGCTGCTCTCCGACGGTGTGGAGGGGCTCGGCTACCTGTTGAAGGAACGCGTGAGCCAGGTCGACGATCTCGTCCGGGCCCTGTACGACGTGTCGCGCGGTGGCTCCGCGCTGGACCCGAAGGTGGTCGAGGGTCTTCTGGCCCGGAAGTCCACCGAGAGCAGCTCGGCCCTCCTCGGACTGACCGAGCGCGAGCTCGAGGTGCTCCAGGAGATCGCGACCGGACGCAGCAACACGGCCACCGCGAAGGCGCTCTTCATGAGCGAGCGGGCCGTCGAGAAGCACGTCGGCTCCGTGTTCCAGAAGCTCGGACTGGTCCACGAGTCAGACGTCAACCGCCGGGTGATGGCCGTGCTCGCCTACCTCGATGCGACCGGTGGCGCTGCGACCCGGTGAGCTGCCCGGCGGTCAACCCCTCCCCGCAGGGTGGCTAGCCACCTCCCGGCCGGATCCTTCTCGCGAGACCATGAGGTGAGGAGGTGGCCGATGCCGGATCTGCGCGTCCTGGTCGTCGATGACCAGGAACCGTTCCGCCGAGCAATGAGCGCCGTGGTCGACGAGACCGACGGCTTCGTCGTGGTGGGCTCCGCCCACTCGGGCGAGGAGTCGTTGGCGATGGCCACCGAGCTGCGTCCCGACCTGGTGCTGATGGACGTCAACCTGCCCGGCATGGACGGCATCGAGGCCACCCGCCGACTCCGGGCCGGCGCGGAGCCTCCGGTCGTGATGCTGCTGTCGACCTACGACGAGGACGAGTTCGACCTCGACGGTTGCGGCGCGGCGTCGTACATCGCCAAGGCCGCTTTCGGGCCGGACCGACTCTCAGAGGCCTGGGCCGCGGCCGATCGATGACCCGTGGGTCGGCCTAGGGCCGCACCGGGATCCTGAGCGTGATCAGGGCGGGTTCGGCGGTGACTGACCCGGCGACCGCCCCGACCCGGTCCCCGATCGCCTGCAGGTCGACCGAGCCGGCCGAAACTCCGGCCACCTCCAGCACGAGGTCGTCCGCGGTGACGCTCAGCTCGAGCGAAGCGAGGTTCGACGCCGACCGCGAGGCCTCCGCACAGCAGAAGTAGACGGCCGCCTCGATTCGCGGCGAGAACCGTTGCCCGGCCGCCGAGGCGTCGACGCGCAACGCCGAGGCCAACCCGTTGCGGGCGAGGAGCGAGCGGAGCGCCGGCTCGACGCCCGACCGGGCCAGCTGGGTCGGGAACACACCACGGGTCAGCTCGCGGAGCGACTCGAGCGCGTCGTTGGTGGCGGCCACGAGAAGGTCGACCCCGTTCGCGGGCGACCCGAGAGCGACGGCCTGGCGAGCACTGGCGAGCTGGTCGGGCATTGCCACCAGGTGTGGCAGCACCTCGCGCGAGATCGCCTCCTCGAGGGTCCGCCGTGCCGCGTCGTCCGCCTCGATGATCCTCGAGCGCGAGGCGGAGAGCTCCCGCGTGGTGTGGTCGAGCTCGGCCACGTGTCCCGCCAGCTGGCCCTCCATCGCCACGTTGCGGAAGGCGACCGCCGCCTGGTCGGAGATCGCCGTCAGGAGCCGGGTGTCGGACGGCCGCAGTCGGCGTCCCTTGGGGATCCACACCGCGATGGTGCCCAGTCGGGTGCTCCCGGTGCTCACCTCGACCACGTGCTCGTCGGTGCCATCGGCGTCCCCGCGGCCCCAGTGGGCTGACATCGTCGGCACGCCCGGCACCTCGAGGCTCGCCACGGCCCGGCGTGCCGACACGGCCCGCCCGGCCGCGTCGGCAACGGCCGGCAGCAGGGTCTCCTGGGACGGCGTCTCAGCGAGGCGGCCGCTGAAGTCGGACAGCGCTTCGTAGGGCTGGGCCCGGGAGCCGTAGGCCAACCGGTTCGCGAGACGGACCACCCAGCGGCGAAGCGGCTGGAACGCCAGGGCGACCAGGACGGTCGCCGCCAGAGACAGCCAGAAGCCGCTCGTCTGGCGGTCCACCATCCCGCCGACGGTGACGACGAGGGTCGTGTAGCCGAGCCCGGCGAACGCGGTGCCCACGGCCACGACAACCGTCCGGTTGACGATCACCTCGATGTCGTACAGCCGGTAGCGCAGCACGGCGATGGCGAACAGGACCGGGATCAGCTGGTACGCGACGAACAGCGGCATCGTCGCCGCCCAGGTCTGCTCGCCACCGTTGGTGCTCTGAACCACGACGACGCACGCGATACCGATGGCTACCAGCAGGACGGACAGGGCGATCGGCAGAACCTGCTGGCGACTCTCGCCGCGGCTCCTCCTCAGCCGAACCACCATGGAGACGACCGACGCGACCAGTCCGGCGATGATCAGGAGGAAGCCGAGCGAGAGGAGCAGGCCCTGGACCGGACCGCTGTCCCGGCTCTGGAGGTCGAAGGTCGTCGGGTTCGAGGTGAGCACCGACAGCGTGCACAACAGCATCCCGACCGCCGGCACTGCTGCGACGTTCCGCCATCGCCGAGAGAGGAACTGACCATCCGGTGCCAGCAGGAACATCAACGCGAGGCCGCCGATCGCGAGCTGGCCGCCGACCAGCGCCGAGAGCCACCCCGACACTCCGGCGAGACTCCTCGAGCCCGGCCCGCCCTCTGCCACGACCCAGATCGCGTAGGCCTCGGCCAGCAGCGAGAAGGCCCCCGTGGAACCGACCAGGCTGAGCAGCCAGCCGACGGGATGCCGCTCGTAGCGGGCGATGATGACCGCGCCCAGAACAGCGGATCCGAGCACGGCGCCGTTGACGAAGGGGAAGCCGTGCTCCGCCACGGCGGCCTCGGAGAGAAGCGGCCGGTACTGCGCGGTCACGATGACATCGGCCACGCAGAAGACCCCGGTCAGGCCGGCCAGCACCCATGCCACGCGGGCCCGCACCTCAGTCACCCGCCGTCGGCAGCAGGGCCACGATGCGGGTGCCGCCACCGGGAGCCGGCCGGATGGCGAGGGTGCCTCCGACCGCCTCGACCCGGTCCCGCATGTTCGTCAGACCGGTGCCCGCGGTGGTCGTCCGCACGTCGAAGCCCACGCCGTCGTCCTCGACGACGCACTGCAGGTACCCGGCCTCGTCCATGAGATCGACGCGGATCATCGTTGCGCCTGAGTGCTTGGCTGCGTTCTGGACGGCCTCGAGGCAACAGAAGTAGGCGGCCGCCTCCACTGTCGCGGAGAGTCGCCCCACGCAGTGCGGGACGACCTGCACGGGGACCGGACTGTTGACGACCGCCTGGCGAAGCGCGGCGGCGAGCCCGCGTTCCGCGAGCAGCCTCGGGTAGATACCGCGGGACAGGTGCACCAAGGTGTCGACGGCGTCGACGGCGGCCTGCACCTGGCCCGCGAGGATGGCGTCCGCACGTTCCGGCGCCTGCTGCGCCAGGGTCTGGGCGAGGCGCAGGTTCACGGCGAGCGCGACCAGGTGCTGCTGGGCACCGTCGTGGATGTCGCGCTCGAGCAGCCGACGCTCTTCATCCTGCAGGTCGACCAGCCGCTCGCGCGACGCGCGCAGCTCGTCGGCTCGAGCCGACAGCTCGGCGCCTCGCAGCTCGAGCTGCGCGCGTAGCCGAGCCCCTCGCAGGACGGGACCTGCCTGCCTGGCCAACCCCTCGAACAGGCGTTCCTCGACCGTCGTGAGCGGGCGGTGCTCATGCTCCTGGACGACCAGCACGCCGAGAACGTCGCTGCCGTGCCGCACTTCGAGGGACCGCCGGCCCGCCACCTCGTCCTCGACCGGGTCTCCCGGGTCTCCCGCGGCGCGCTCGCGGGTGGCCTCGGGTGGCCAGGTCGCTGCCAGTCTGGGCCGGTCGCCGACGACGAGCCAGACCTGCGACCACTCGGCGCCGGTGCCCTCGGCCAGCACCCTGGCCATCCGCGACGGCAGCTCCTCGGCGGCATAGCTGCCCGACACCGTCTCGGAGAACCGGCTCAGCACGTCGTAGGGCGAGGCGACGCCGCCGTGCATCGTCCGGGATGCGAAGGCCTCCAGCCTGGCCTGAACGGGCTCGAACGCCAGCGCGACGACGGCGGTCGCCAGCACCGAGAGGGGCACGCTCGGCGAGGCGGTGTGACCGGTGAGCGCGCCGCCGCCCAGCACGATCACGACGTACACCAGCACCACGAACACCGTGAGACCAGCCAGCACGAGGACGGCGGCCGACCACTCTCGCCGAGATCGTCGGCGCAGCCGTGCCAGCCGGGTCATCTGTGCAGTGTGGCCTTCATCGGCTGTTCGTGGGAGGGCGCTTCCCGTACCCCCGAGGTGGGGGTAGCCGCACGATCCCCCGCAGACACCACGCGGACAGCACCCGCGGCCGTGTGCCCAGCCCGATGGGCGGACGAGCGGCGTTCGAGTGTGCTGGTCACAGCCGCCGGATCGGGTGGCGACCAACCTCAGGAGAACACATGTCCGTCATCACCACCGCTCCCCAGGTCTCGACCGCTTCCGCGGCCCGGGCCGAGGGGCTCAGCAAGTTCTACGGCAGCGGCGACGCCGCGGTTGCCGCCCTCGACGACGTCAGCGTCGCAGTGGGCGAGGGTCAGTTCACCGCCATCATGGGGCCTTCCGGCTCCGGCAAGTCGACCCTGCTCCACCTGCTCGCCGGCCTCGACCGGCCCACCTCGGGCGAGGTGTACCTCGGCGACACCGAGATCACCTCGCTCAACGACAAGGCGCTCACGCTGCTGCGTCGCGACCGGATCGGCTTCATCTTCCAGTCGTTCAACCTGTTGCCGACCATGACCGCGGCGGAGAACATCGTCCTCCCCATGCGGATCGCGGGACGCAAGCCGGACGAGCACTGGGTCGCCTCGATCGTCGAGACCGTCGGTCTCACCGGTCGGCTCTCGCACCGTCCGTCGGAGCTCTCCGGCGGGCAGCAGCAGCGCGTCGCCGCGGCACGGGCCCTGGCGTCCAAGCCCCAGATCGTCTTCGCGGACGAGCCCACCGGCGCCCTGGACTCCAAGTCCGGTGCCGAGCTGCTCGCTTTCCTCCGCAAGGCGGTCAGCGAGCTCGGCCAGACCGTCGTCATGGTCACCCACGACCCGACCGCGGCGAGCTATGCCGACCGGGTCATCTTCCTCGCCGACGGTCACATCGTCGACGAGATGCACGCGGCAACTGCCGACGAGGTCCTCGACTACATGAAGCACCTGGGAGCCTGACATGTTGACCGCAACGCTACGAGCGATGATCGCGCACAAGCTGCGCCTCGTCCTCACCACGGCGTCGATCGCACTCGGCGTCGCGTTCCTCGCCGGAACACTTGTCCTGACCGACACCATGGGGCTCGCCTTCGAGCAGCTCTTCGGCAAGGTCTCCGCCGGCACGGATGCGGTCGTCCGCACCCACGCCCCCTACACCGCCTCGGAGGGTGTCGGCACCAGCCGGGCACCGATCGACGAGGCCGTCCTCACCGACATCGCCAAGGTGGACGGAGTCCGCGCCGCCGAGGGCTCGGTCAGTGGCTACGCGCTGCTCACCGACAATGACGGCCGGGCGATTCTCACCAGCGGTGGCGCTCCCACCATGGGCTACAACATGCCGGCCGACGAAGGCCTCCGCGGCGACGTCGACCTGCTGTCCGGCAGCGCTCCGGACGCCCCGGGCGAGGTCGCCATCGACGCCACCAGCGCCGAGGACAACGACATCGCGATCGGCTCGACCATCAACGTGTTGTTCCAGGGCCCGACCCAGGAGTTCACCGTCGTCGGCACCGTCGGCTTCGGTGGCGAGAAGAACCTCGGCGGCACCACGTCGGCGTACTTCGAGACCGAGACGGCCCAGACCGTCCTCGGGATGCCCGGATTCTTCGACAGCATCGGGGTGAGCGCCGAAGACGGTGTGAGCCAGGCCGAGCTGACGAAGCGGCTCAGCGAAGTCGTGCCGGACGGCACCGAGGCGGTGACGGGCAAGACCGTCGCGCAGGAGAACTCGGACGCGGTGCAGAAGGACCTCAAGGTCGTCGGCATCCTGTTCATGATCTTCGCGGGGATCGCCCTGTTCGTCGGGTCCTTCATCATCTGGAACACGTTCACGATGATCGTCACCCAGAGGTCGCGGGAGATCGCGCTGCTGAGGGCGATCGGCGCCACCAGGCGCCAGGTCATGCGGAGCCTGATGCTCGAGGCGGTCCTGCTCGGGGTCGCGGCCTCGGCGATCGGCGTCGCCCTCGGGATGGGCGTCGCCAAGGGTCTGACCATGCTGATGGACGCGGTGGGCTTCAGCCTTCCGAGCACGTCGCTCCAGCTCGAGACGCGCACCATCCTGGTCTCGCTCCTCGTCGGCACCCTGGTCACCGTCGTCGCCGCTCTCGTTCCCGCTCGGCGTGCCACCAAGGTGCTGCCGGTCGAGGCGCTGCGCGAGTCGACCCCCGGAGCGGAGAAGCCGTCGAAGCGACGTGCCTTCATCGGTCTGGCGATCATCGGAGCCGGCGCTGCGGGGATCCTCTCCGCCCTGTACGGCGGCGCCGACATGAAGATCTTCGGGGTCGGCCTGTTCGCCGTGCTCGTGGGCGTCATGGTCTCGCTGCCCCTGGCGGTCCGTCCGCTGGCGGCTGTGATCGCCACGCCGCTCAAGCTGCGCGGCCTGCCCGGTGAGCTCGCGAAGCAGAATGCGCTGCGCAACCCGCGGCGTACCTCCTCCACGGCTGCCGCCCTGATGATCGGCCTCACCCTGGTCGTGAGCATGGGCGTGTTCGCCTCCTCGCTGAAGGCGTCGTTCGGTGACGTCATCTCCGACCAGACGAACGCGGATCTCTACCTGTCGAGCTCGAGTGCACAAGGTCCCGGTTTCAGCCCTTCCGTGATTGCTGCGGTCCAGGCTGTCGACGGCGTGGACAAGGTCTCGGCCGGTGGCTGGGGCCAGGCACGCTTCGACAACGGCGAGACGAGCTACTCCGCCATCGACCCGGCCACGGCCGAAGAGGTCATGAACCTCGAGGTGTCGCAGGGCTCGCTCACCGACCTCGGAAGTGACGGGGTCATGGTGTCGAAGAAGATCGCGACGGCCAAGGGCTGGAAGCTGGGTGACGTGATCCCGGCGGAGTTCGCCGTGTCCGGCAAGCACCAGCTGCACGTGGTGGCGATCTACGACGGCAAGGGCTGGATCAGCGACAACTTCGTGATCAGCCTCGAGGAGCAGAACGCCTTCGCCGGCGCACAGCTCGTCGCCTCGGGCCTGGTCACCCTCGCCGCCGGCGCCGACAAGGCGGACGTCCAGAAGGCCATCTCGGCCGCCCTGGCCGACCACCCGGACGCCAAGGTGCTGGACCAGAAGGGCTTCGAGAAGGAGGCCAGCGGGTTCATCGGGAAGCTGCTGACCTTCGTCACGGTGATGTTGCTGCTGGCGGTGCTGATCGCACTGCTCGGCATCGTCAACACCTTGGCCCTGTCGGTCTTCGAGCGCACCCGTGAGCTGGGTCTGCTGCGTGCGGTCGGCATGACCCGCGCACAGGTCCGGGCCATGGTCCGCTGGGAGTCGGTCGTGATCTCACTGATCGGCGCCGTGAGCGGGGCCGCCCTCGGGATCGGCATCGGGCTGGCGCTGTCACAGGCGCTCAAGGACGAAGGGATCAAGGCCATCTCGATCCCCGGTCCCCAGATCGCTCTGTACGTCGCGCTGGCCGCGGTGGCCGGCGTGCTGGCCGCCCTCGGTCCGGCCCGCTCGGCCGCCAAGGTCGACGTCCTGAGAGCGGTGGTCAGCGACTGACCCACACAACCTGTGGCCCGGCAGCGTCATGCTGCCGGGCCACAGGTGCGCGCGGGTCATC
>CAVTHU010000049.1:0-36962 GCA_963734355.1 uncultured Actinomycetota bacterium | reverse complement strand
AGGACATCAACCGCGCCGTCGCGCACGAGGCCCCCACCGCGGCGTACCTCCCCGACAAGGAGGTCGTCCTGGCGATCCTGCGCGACATGAAGGAGACCTACCGGACCCAGGGCAACGGCCCGGCGATGGCGAAGTTCATCGCCCTGGTGATGTACGACGGCCTGCTCACTCCGGAGTACCTCGAGCAGCCCGCTCCCGACCCCGCGATGTTCGGCATGTCGGCCGAGGACGACGGCGACCGGACGAACCCGTTGATGCGCAACATGCCCTCCTGCAACGAGTTCGAGATCGACGTCGAGGTGCTGCGTGGGTACGGCGACCGGCTGGTGCACGCGCACGGCGCCGAGTCGGGTCAGCAGCTGGCCTGCCGCGGCGGGAAGTCGGTGGCGGCACTGCTCGGCGTCGAGTCGGTGGAGTTCCCGAGCAACCACGCCGGCTTCCTCGCCGGCGACCACGGGCAGCCCGGTGGCGACCCGGAGGGCTGGGCCAAGAAGCTGCGCGAGGTCCTCGACGCCTGACCGACGCCAGACGGTCGCCGATCGGTCACCTGTCGGTCTGCTTTTCGTGGATCGCGGAGGATGATGTCGGAGCATGCAGACATCTCGGCGAAGCATCCTCTCCGCAGGGCTGGCCGGAGGCGTGAGCGCCGTCGCCCTCGCCCCGCTCGCGCCGGCACCGGTTCCAGCCTCGGCCGCCCCGGCCCGCGACCGCCGACCAACGGCCGCGGCCGGGCCCCTGCCCGTCGACCCGTTCACCCTCGGTGTCGCGTCGGGTGACCCGGAGCCCGACGGCTTCGTGATCTGGACCCGGTTGGCGCCCTCGCCGCTGGACGGCGACGGGCTGGGCGGCATGCCGTCCAGCCGCTACACCGTCGGGTGGCAGGTGGCCGAGGACGAGCAGTTCCACCAGATCCGACGGAACGGCAAGGCGTCGGTGGGTCCCGAGTCCGCCCACGCGGTCCACGTCGAGGTGCACGGCCTGCGCCCCGGCCGCGAGTACTACTACCGGTTCCGGGTCCAGCGCTGGAAGTCGCCGGTCGGCCGCGGCGTCACCGCCCCGTCGTACGGCGCGGCGGTGGCGCTCGCTCGCGATGTCGTTCACGTCGTGCGCGAACTTCCCGGTCGGCTTCTTCACGGCGTACCGGCACCTCGCCGAGGAGCGTCCGGACCTGATCCTGCACCTGGGCGACTACCAGTACGAGGGACCCGCCGGCTCGAGCACCATCGGACGCTCGCACATCGGCCCGGAGACCGTGACGCTCGCCAACTACCGGCAGCGGCAGGCGCAGTACAAGTCCGACGTGGACCTGCAGGCGGCACACGCCGCCGCGCCGTGGCTGCCGGTCTGGGACGACCACGAGGTCGACAACAACTACGCCGGCGACACCCCCGAGCACGCCGCGGACGGCCCGACGTTCCTCGAGCGCCGTGCGGCGGCCTATCGGGCGTACTACGAGAACATGCCGCTGCGCCGGACCTCGGTCCCGAGCGGACCCGGGATGCAGCTCTACCGGCGGCTCCGGTGGGGGTCGCTCGCGTCCTTCCACATGCTCGACACCCGGCAGTTCCGGGACGACCAGGCCTGCGGGGACGGGTTCGACGACTGCCCCGCCGCCGCCGACCCGGCCCGGTCGCTACCCGGCGCGACGCAGGAGGCCTGGCTCGCCGACGGCCTCCGCACGTCGGGGGCCAGGTGGGACGTGATCGGGCAGCAGGTCTTCTTCGGCCGCCGCGACAACAACCCCGGCGCGGCCAACACCGTCTCGATGGACGCCTGGGACGGCTACCCGGCGTCCCGGGCCCGGGTCACCCAGAGCTGGGTCGGCGCGGGCACGCGCAACCCGGTGGTGCTGACCGGTGACGTGCACGCGCACTGGGCGTCGGAGATCTACGCCGACCCGTTCGACCCGGCGTCGGGCATCGTCGGGTCGGAGCTGATCTCGAGCTCGATCTCCTCCGGCGGCGACGGCTACGACGAGCCGACCGGCACCCATCCGTGGGCTGCGTGGAACCCGAACCTCAGGTTCTGGACCAACCTGCGCGGCTACGTGTCGACGAAGATCACGCCCGACGCGATGACCGCCGACTTCCGGTGTGTCCCGGTGGTCACCTCGCTCGGGTCGTCTGTCTTCACCCGGCGCTCGTACGTCCTCCAGGACGGCGTGCGCGGGCTGATCCAGACCGCCGACCAGCCCCTGCCGGCGAGCTCCCTGGTCAACCCGCGGCCGAGCGACGCGCAGATCATCGCCGACACGATTGCTCAGGAGACGTGAGCGGGTCACTGAGCACCCGGGCGGACACCCTCACCCTCGCCAGGCACTAGCCTCGCGTCCATGCCGGTCGTCGTCGTCACCGACTCGACGGCAAGCCTGTCGCCGGACCTGGCCGACAAGCGCAGCATCGTCGTGGTGCCGCTGCAGGTCGTGATCGGCGCCAACGTCTACGACGAGGGGTCCGAGGGGGCCACTCCGGAGCTGGTGGCGGCAGCGCTCAAGGAGTTCCGCCCGGTGAGCACGTCGCGGCCGACGCCGGCGGCGCTGCTCGAGGTCTACGAGGAGTGTGCGCGCACCGGTGCCACGGAGATCGTCTCCGTGCACCTGTCCGCGGAGATGAGTGGGACCTTCGAGTCGGCGCAGCTCGCCGCCCGCGAGGCCTCCGTGCCCGTCGTACCGGTGGACAGCCGGCAGGTCGGGGTGGCGACCGGGTACGCCGCGCTGTCGGCCGCCGACGTGGTGGACGCGGGCGGTTCGGCCGCCGACGCGGCGGAGGCGGCGCGGGAACGGGCGTCGCGGTGCCACTCCCTGTTCTACGTGGACACTCTCGAGTACCTCAGGCGCGGCGGCCGGATCGGCGCCGCGGCAGCACTCGTCGGTGGTGCCCTCGCCGTGAAGCCGCTGCTCGAGATCTCCGAGGGCCGGGTCGCGTCGCTGGAGCGGGTGCGGACCTCCGGACGCGCCCTGGCGCGGCTGGAGGAGCTGGCCGTGCAGGCCGCCGGATCGGACCCGGTCGACGTCACCGTGGCGCACCTGGCCAGTCCGGACCGCGCCGGGCAGCTGCAGTCGGAGCTGGCCATCCGGCTCGCGGACAACCTCGAGGGCCGCGAGGTCGGTTGTGCGGAGCTCGGTGCGGTGCTCGGCGCACACGTCGGGCCGGGGATGCTCGCGGTCTGCGTCGCGCCGCTGCTCTGATTGGCCGTCACCCATGTCCCAGTGAGGAGACAGAGATGTCGAGACAGACCATCAACACCGACGCCGCGCCGAAGTCCGCCGCCTACAGCCAGGCCGTGGTGGCAGCCGGGCTCGTGTTCGTGTCCGGCCAGGCCGCGGTCGACCCCGGAACAGGCGAGATCGTCGGCACGACGATCCAGGAACAGACCCGACAGTGCCTGAAGAACGTCGCCGCGATCCTGGATGCCGCCGGCAGCTCACTCGACAAGCTGGTCAGTGCCACCTTCATCCTGCGCGACCCAGGCGACTTCGCCGGCCTGAACGAGGAATGGCTGTCGTGGTTCCCGACCGACCCACCGGCGCGGCAAGGGGCCGCACTGCCGGTCGACGTGCCCGGCCTGCTGGTGTCCGTCGCGGCCATCGCCGCGGCCTGACCTGCCTGGCAACGCCAGCAGTCGTCCACAGGCACACCGGTCGGCCGGGTTGTCCACAGGCTCTCCGTCCGCCCCGGCGCAGGGTGCCGGATCTTCCTAGGTTCGACCCATGCGCACGCGACGAACCTTCGACCACGACGCGGCTCTCTCGCGCCGGCTGGCCCAGCTCGGCGACGAGCTCTCCAGCGTGCGCTCGGCCCGGCCGGAGCCGCCGCCCGCCACCGACCTGACGACCGCCCCCTGGTGGGACCAACACACCAGGCCGGCGGCGCCGCGCCGACCACCGGCGTCTCCGCCACCGGCGCCCCGATCGCTGCCGGGCGTCGCCACGAGGCCGACGGCACCCGGGCGGCACGCACGTCGAGGCCCGCGCGGTCCGGCCGGGCTCGGTGCCGCCCAGCTCGCCGTGGTCGCGGTGGTGGTGGCCATCGGGCTGGCGGTCACCTGCTGGTGGCTGGTGCGTGGGTCGGCGCACGACGCCCCCGCGCTTGCCGCGGCCCCGGCGCCCGGGCTGGTTCCTGCCTCGCCCACGGTCGAGTCGGTGGCCGACGCGCCCGGTGCCGGCGCGTCCGCCGGCCCATCCACCGGAGCTGCGCCAGGGACCGTCACCGTCGACGTCGCCGGCAAGGTGCGGCGCCCGGGCATCGCCGTGCTCGACGCCGGAGCGCGGGTGGTCGACGCGCTCGAGGCTGCCGGCGGCGCGCGTCCCGGTGTCGACCTGACCGGGCTCAACCTGGCTCGGGTCCTCGTCGACGGAGAGCAGGTGGTGGTGGGCGGTCCGGCGCCCACGGGTGCGGCCGCGTCCGCATCGGCCCCGCCCGGCGACCCGAGCGGTCCGGTCGTCATGGTCAACCTCAACACCGCCACCGAGAGCGAGCTGGACACGCTGCCCGAGGTGGGTCCGGTGACCGCTGCCTCCATCCTGCAGTGGCGCGACCAGCACGGCGGCTTCACCTCGGTCGACGAGCTGCTCGAGGTCGACGGCATCGGTGAGGTCACCCTCGGCAAGCTCGCCCCCTACGTGACGGTGTGACCGACGATGCTGAGCCTGCTCTCTCCAGCCGCCTCGACCTGCGGATGCCGCTGCTCGGCGCGGCCGCGTGGCTCGGTGCGGTCGGCGGCACGCTGGCCACCGGTCGGGCGTTGGTGTCGGTCCTCGTGGCTTCCGTCCTGGTTGCTGCCGTTGTGGCCGTGGCCGGCCACCGACGCGAGGTGGTGGTGGCCGTGGCCGCCCTGCTCCTCGTGGCCGTCACCGCGGGCGCAGTTGCCGCGCTCAGGGCCGACCGGACCGCCCACAATCCAGTGGCGGGCCTCGCCGCCGACGGCGCCGCCGTCACGGCAGTCGGCACGGTCGCCTCCGACCCGCGCGTCGTCGCCGGTGGGTCCCGCTCGTTCGCCGGAGACCAGGTGGTCTGGCGGCTCACCGTGCGGCAGGTCACCGGCCGGGGGCGCACGCTCGACCTGGTCGCCCCGGTGCTCGTCCTGGGCGATGCCGACGACGCGCGGGTGCCGCTGGGTGCCACCGTGCGGCTGCACGGCCGGCTGCTCCCGGCCGACGACCGCGACCTCGCGGGGCTGCTCCGACCGAGCGGTGAGGCCGACGTCATCGAGCCACCCGGCCCCTGGTGGCGGGCTGCCGGAGCGGTCCGGCAGGCACTTCGCGACTCGGTGGCGCACCGACCCGCCGACCAGCGGGCCCTCGTGCCCGCGCTGGTCGACGGCGACGACGCCGGGGTCGACCCGGGCCTCCAGGACGCGTTCCGCGCGACCGGGCTGACGCATCTCCTGGCGGTCTCCGGCACCAACCTGACCCTGGTCGTCGGTTTCCTGTTGGCCCTGGCCCGCTGGTGCCGGGTTCGGGGGCGTTGGCTGCACGTGGTGGCCGCGGCCGGGATCGTCGGCTTCGTGCTGATCGCCCGGACCGAGCCGAGCGTGCTGCGGGCCGCGGTGATGGGCACGATCGGGCTGGTCGCGCTCGGCACCGACGGTCGGCATCGGGCCCTGCGCGGCCTCGGCACCGCGGTCGTCGTCCTGGTGCTGCTCGACCCGTCCCTGGCGGTCTCCGCCGGCTTCGCCCTGTCCGCGCTTGCCACCGGCGGGATCCTGCTGCTCGCCCCGCCGTGGCGCGACGCGCTCGCGCGCTGGCTGCCCCGCTGGCTGGCCGAGGCGATCGCCGTCCCGGCGGCCGCCCAGCTCGCCTGCACGCCGCTGGTGGCGGCGATCTCCGGGCAGGTCAGCCTCGTGGCGGTGGTGGCCAACCTGATGGTCGCCCCGGTGGTCGGGCCGGCGACCGTGCTGGGGCTGGCGGGCGGGGTGCTGACGCTGGCGTGGGCTCCGGTCGGGCGGCTGTGCGGGACGCTCGCGTCCTGGTGCGTGGCCTGGCTGATCGCCGTCGCCGAGCACGGCGCGGCGCTGCCGACGGCCGCCGTCGGCTGGGGGACCGGCGCGACCGCGCTGGCGTTGCTGACGCTGCTGACAGTGCTCGTCGCGGTGCTGGGGCCGCGGCTGCTGCGCCGTCCGGTGACCGGGCTCGGGGCCGCGCTGCTGCTCGTGGTCGCCGTTCTCGTGCGGCCGCCGACCTTCGGCTGGCCCCCCGACGGGTGGGTGCTGGTCGCGTGCGACGTCGGTCAGGGTGACGCGCTGGTGCTCAACGCCGGGGCGGGGCAGGCCGTCGTGGTCGACACCGGCCCCGAGCCCCGGGCGGTGGACCGCTGCCTCGACCGGCTCGGCGTCGGCACGGTGCCGCTGCTGGTGCTCACCCACTTCCACGCCGACCACGTCGACGGGATCAGCGGCGTCCTCACGGGCCGCCGCGTCGGGGCGGTCGAGACCACCCGGCTGCTCGACCCGCCGGGTGGGGTGAGCGAGGTCGACGAGGCGGCGGCAGCTGCCGGGCTCACCGCTGAGCCCGCGACGTACGCCGCGACCTCCGCGGTCGGTCCGGTCACCCTGCAGGTGCTGTGGCCGCCGCCTGACTCCCCGACCGTGGGCCCCGGTGACGGATCGACGGCCAACGAGGCGAGCGTGGTGCTGCTCGCGCAGGTGGCCGGCGTGCGGATGCTGCTCACCGGCGACGTCGAGCCGGAGGGCCAGGCCGAGCTGGCGCGGCGGCTCCCGGGGCTGCACGTCGACGTGCTGAAGATGCCCCACCACGGCAGCGCCCACCAGGACGAGCCCTGGCTGCTCTCCCTCGACCCGGCGGTGGTCCTGGTGTCGGTGGGGGCCGACAACGACTACGGCCACCCGGCAGAGTCCGCGCTGCGACCGTTGGAGGAGACCGGTGTCGACGTCTACCGGACCGACCAGGACGGCGACCTCGCGGTCGTCGCCGCCGACGGCGGGCTGCGGGTCGTCACCGGCGGCTGAGCTGTCGGTGCGCGGCCCTAGAGTTGCCGTCATGGCCAGCATGGAGTCGCCGCTCGGCCGGGTCACGCTGGTCACCGGCAAGGAGGAGTTCCTCGGCGAGCGCACTGTCGCCGCCACCCGCGAGGCCGTGCGGCGGGCGGACCCGGAGGCGGAGCTCTCCGAGACGCAGGCCTCTGGCCTCACCCTGGCGACCTTCGGTGAGCTGGCCGCGCCGTCGCTGTTCAGCTCGGTGCGCTGCGTCGTGGTGCGCGCCCTGGAGGACCTCCCCGACGAGTCGGTGGACGGTCTGCTCGCCTACGCCGGCGCGCCCGCGGACGACGTCGCGCTGGTGCTGGTGCACTCCGGTGGCGCCAAGGGCGGCGGCGTCCTCACCAAGCTGCGCAAGCTCGGCACCGTGACCGAGCACAAGTCGGCCGAGCTCCGTCCGAGCGAGTTCCCGCAGTTCGTGGCGGCCGAGGTCAAGCGCCACGGTGCCCGGATCGACGGTGAGGCGGCGTCGGTGCTGGTGCAGGCGGTCGGCCAGGACCTGCGTTCCCTGGCGGCCGCCGCGGACCAGCTCGTCAGCGACTTCCCCGGCGAGACCATCGAGGTCGGGAGCGTGAAGAAGTACTTCGGCGGCCGGGCGGAGGCCAAGTCGTTCGCGGTCGCCGACGCCGCCTTCTACGGTCGCCGCCAGGCCGCGCTCGAGGAGCTGCGCTGGGCGCTCGACGGCGGTACGCCGCCGGTCCTGGTCACGTCGGCGTTCGCCGGAGGGGTGCGCGGTCTGGCCCGCTACCAGGGCGCCCCGCCCCGGATGAAGGAGGCGGACCTGGCCCGCGAGGTCGGCGTACCCCCGTGGAAGCTGCGGAGCCTGCGGGAGCAGTCCCGCGGCTGGACCGAGGCCGGGCTGGCCAGGGCGATCCGCGCGGTCGCCCAGGCCGACGCTGACATCAAGGGTGCGGCGAGCGACGCCAACTACACGCTCGAGCGGCTGGTGCTCACGATCACGGGGCTACGCGAGCCTCGTTAGCCCCGAAATGCAGAACGACCCGCCACGAGGGCGGGTCGGACGGCGCGGCAACCTCAGAGCGAGGCGGCCTTCTTGGCGATCGCGGACTTGCGGTTCGCGGCCTGGTTCTTGTGGATGACGCCCTTGGAGGCGGCCTTGTCGAGCTTCTTGGCGGCGTCCTTGGCGAGGGCCTGGGCCTCGGCGGCGTCGCCGGACTCCGCGGCCTCGCGGAACTTGCGCACGGCGGTCTTCAGGCCGGTCTTGACGGCCTTGTTGCGCTCGTGCGCCTTCTCGTTCTGCTTGTTCCGCTTGATCTGGGACTTGATGTTGGCCACAGGTGGTCTCTCGATGCGTAGTCGACGTTGCCGGATGTTCGGGGGCGCGGCGGACGGACCGCCAGCGCGACGGACAACGGTAACAGCGGTGCGCTCAGCGCCTCAAATCGTCACGCCCAGCCGCGGCGCTCCCGCAGCCAGTCCCAGCACACCTCGCCCTGCCAAAGTTGGGCGTCGCGAATGAACGGGGAGCTGGGCGGGACCGGATCCTCGGCACTCTTGAGGAAGTAGCCCGTCACCAGCGCCAGGACGACGTCGATGTCCTCCGCCGGCACCGCGGACAGCAGCGGGTGGCCGTCGATCACGGTGGCTACGTCCAGGCCGTCGCCGCGCGGGCCGATGAGCAGGAACAGCGAGTCCAGCCAGGCCGCGCCGACCATGGGCCAGTTCCAGTCGCACAGGAGCGCCCGGCCGTCGGTGGTGATCAGGATGTTGTCGTCGCGGACGTCGGTGTGCACGAGCGTCTCGCCCGTCATCACGTCGACGAAGCGCCCGGCCAGGGACGCCGCCTCCTCGAGCTGCGTCAGGTCCGGGCGGGACGTGCGCAGGTGGTCCCAGAACGCCGGCCACTCGGCGAGCTCCTCCGAGGCGGGTGGCAGTCCGAGCTCCGCGGGGGGCGGCGTCAGGACCGGCACCGCGGCGGTCAGCGTGTCGAGGCACAGCTGGAGCTCCGGCTGCTGCCAGGGCCGACGTGGCTGCCGCGCCTCGACGAACTCGGTCGAGATGACGAACCAGTCGTCGACGTCGAGGCTCCAGAGCAGACGGGCGGCCGGCGCCGAGGTGGGCAGGGCCACCAGCTTGCGTGCCTCCTCGCGATAGGCCTCCGCGAACATCCGTTGCGCCACGGCCGATGCCGCCTTCACGAAGTGCCGGCTGTCGTCCTCGCACTCCAGCACCGAGGCGAACCCGGGCGTGAATCCGGCGTTCTGCGAGGTGGCGGAGCGGACCGGTGCGCCGCACTGTTGCTCGATCGCGGCCCGCACAGTGGGGGGCAGGTGCGACCACTCCAGACGGCGGGCGGTCTGCCCGTGGGGGATCGGCGAGGGTTGCACCGGGCCATCTTCGCGGCAACGTCGTCGACGGGGCGAGCGGGTTGCCGGACGGATGCCAGACGGATGGCCGGGTGGCGGGCTCGCCTCCGACCGCAGTCGGATGTGCTGGCTCCCGCGCGGCCCTACGCTCGTCATGTGGACCTCCCCGGCTTCGTGCTGCGGATGAAGCAGCGCTGGGTGGCCAAGGGGCTGCCCGACTACCCCCTGTGGATCGCTGCGCTCATCGACTCCGCCGCGCTGATCACCGGCGTCGTCGTGGTGGTCCAGCGGCACGCCGACGGCATGGTCCCGGCCATCGGGCTCGCCGCGATCGCGCTGGTCCCGTGGGTCGCCGAGCTGTGGACCCACGCCTCGACGTGGATTGCCTTCGTGGTGCTCACCGGCGGCGCCGTGCTGCTCCTCATGACGGTCTATCCGGTGGAGTACGAATGGGCGCCCTTCCTGCTCATCCTCGCGGCCGGTCACGTCACGGCGGTAGGCGGACTCTGGCGCGGGATCGCGGTGATGGTCGCCGGGGAGGCGGTCATCGTCGCGGTCTGGCTGAACGGGAACCTTGCCGGACCCGAGGTCGCCATCTGGGCCGCCGGCATCGCGGTCGGTCTCGACATGGGGTTCGTGATGCGGTCCCAGCAGCTGCGCATCGATGCCCAGGCCCGCGAGCACGCGACCAGGGAGCGACAGGCCGTGCTCGAGGAGAGGCACCGGATCGGCCGCGAGGTGCACGACCTCGTTGCCCACTCCCTGAGCGTCACGATGCTGCACCTGACGGCGGCGCGCCGCGAGGTCGACGACGCCGCCGAGCTGGGAGACGGCGTCCACCTCGAGGACGCCAGGGCCGCGCTGCGCGATGCCGAGCGCGTCGGCCGCCAGGCCATGGCCGACATCCGCAGCACCGTGGGACTCCTCGGCGAGGACCACGCGTCGCTCACCGTGCCGACCCCCGGCCTCGACGACCTGCCCGGCCTGTTGGCGGACTTCCGGGGCGCCGGTCTCGCCGTGGCGTACGACGCCCAGGGCGATCTCGCCCAGGTCCCGGCGACCACCGCCCTCGGCCTGTACCGCATCGTCCAGGAGTCGCTCGCCAACGTCGCCAAGCACGCGCCTCGCTCCCAGGTCCAGGTCAGGCTCGACGTCTCGCGCGACCCCGGCGAGCTGACCGTCACCAGCGAGCTCCCACGGGGCGTGCGCCGCAACGCCGGCGGCTCCGGCCTCACCGGGATGGCCGAGCGGGCGGCCCAGCTCGGCGCCGGCTTCCGTGCCGGCCCGGTCGACCGGTCCTGGGTGGTCCGGGTGGAGCTGCCCCGAGGCGACCTCGCCACCGACGGCCACGTCTGCCCGCTGCCCAGCCTGTCGCCGCCGTTCCGACGCGCCGCCGCCGGGGCCCGCATGAGCCAGCCCAAAGAGGACGCGTTGATCCGCGTGCTCCTGGTCGACGACCAGGAGCTGGTGCGGTCCGGACTGACCCGCATCCTGCGCCGCCGCGACGGCTTCCTCGTCGTGGGGGAGTGCGAGGACGGCGACCAGGTCGTGGCCGCGGTCGAGAAGCACCGCCCCGACGTCGTCGTCATGGACCTGCGGATGCGTCGGATGAGCGGCATCGACGCCACCGTCGAGCTCCGTCGTCGCGCGGACACCCCGCCGGTCCTGGTGCTCACCACGTTCGACGACGACGAGCTGCTCTCCGGAGCGCTGCGAGCGGGTGCCGCCGGCTTCCTGCTCAAGGACAGCCCTGCCGAGGACGTCGTGCGCGGAGTCGCCGCCGTGGCCGCCGGCCACGCGCTCCTCGACCCGGCCGTGACGGGACGGGTGCTGGACCGGTTCCGGGCCACGCCGGACGCGGTGCCGACCCGACCCGAGCCGATCGAGGAGCTCACCGCGCGCGAGAGCGAGGTGCTCGAGCTGATGGGGCGCGGCCTCAGCAACGGCGAGATCGCCAGCACCCTCGTGATCTCCGAGGTCACCGTGAAGAGCCACATCGGCCGGATCTTCACCAAGCTCGACCTGCGCGACCGGGCCGCCGCCATCGTCTACGCCTTCGACCGCGGCCTGGTCTCACCGGGCGGCTGAGCCGACCGGCCTAGATGGGGACGACGTACGAGACGACAGCGCAGATGAGGTCGCCCCGGAAGGTGAAGGCGTCCGCGAACCGGAACGAGTGGGTGGTGCCGTCCGCGTCGTCGAACTCGCCGGTGCCGAAGGTCGCGACCAGGTCCGTGCCCTCGACGTGTCGCTCGACGCTCAGCCTGGGGAGGCTCGAGCCGGCGGGTCCGTCGATGAGCTTCTCGAACTCGGTGGATCCCGAGGCCGTGGCGTGGCCGACGATGTCCCACGTCACGTCGTCGGTGAGACACCCGAGGATCGCGGCATGGTCGCCCGTCCGGAAACCGTCCACGTAGCGGTCCACGACGCGCTGGCGCGGCGTCGCGAGGAGCTCGCGGTACTCCGCCTCGATCACGGGGAGCCGGTCCCAGTCCCACGGCTCCGGGGCGCCGGCCAGGGCCGGGTCGAGCCGGTCGAGCGAGTGGTGCAGCCCGACGATGTGGCCCTCGGCCATGGCCGCCGAGATGTCCGGGGTGTCCTCGGTGAGCCGGAGCCGGCATCCCGCTCCCTCCGGGTCCAGCTGCCAGGTCATCGTCGTCCCGGGGCTGAAGTGCTTGTAGACCAGCCGGTGCGGTGCCTCGACCTCCACGATCTCGCACGTCATCGGTGCCTCGCCGAGCTCGGGCGCGGAGAAGGAGAAGGCGCCGCCGACGGTCAGGTCGACGGTGATCGTCGCCGGGAAGGGCAGCCACCAGCCGGCCAGCCCGTCGGGAGTCGTGATCGCCTCCCAGACCTTCTCGACGGGGTGGCCGAGCAGGCGCTCGAAGTGGATCGTGCCGTGCGCTCCGTCGCGGGTGACGGTGCCGTGGGCCGTGGTCATGAGGGGTCCTTCCGGGTGCGGTCGAGGTGGGCCTCGAGGCGGTCGAGCCGGTCGTCCCAGGCCCGTCGGTGCAGCTCCAGCCACGCGTCCAGCTCCTGCAGCGGCTCGAACCGGGCGCGGTAGCAGCGGCGCTGGCCGTCCCGGCGTACGTCGACCAGCCCTGCGGTGCGCAGGACCTTCAGGTGCCTGGAGACGCCCGGCTGGTGCATACCGACGAGGTCGACCAGCTGACCGACCGACCGCTCCTCTTCGCGCACGGCGTCGAGGATGGCCAGCCGGGTCGGTTCGGCGATCGCCTCGAGGGTCTGGGGGAGTGCCATGCGTCGAACATATGCCTAAACATATATACGTGTCAACGTATGTCTTGTCCTGCCGAAGGCGCACTAGTCTTCCGCCGTGACGGAGGGCGCTGCCGAGCGGGATCGGAACTTCGACCGGCTGCTCACCTTCGTGGACGCGATCGTCGCGATCGCGATCACCCTCCTGGTGCTCCCGCTGGTCGAGCTGGCGCCGGAGCTGGGCGACGACGGCAGTGTCAGTGACCTGCTGCGCGACCACTCCGACCAGCTGTGGGCCTTCGCGCTGAGCTTCTACGTCATCGCCCGGATCTGGATGAGCCAGCACCACGCCGTGGCACCACTCCTCAGCGGCAACAGCCGGATCAGCTTCCTGCTCGTGGCGTGGACCTTCACGATCGTCGTGCTGCCGTTCCCGACCTCGCTGGTCGCCACCGCCGGCGGCCAGGCGGCGACCAAGGTGCTCTACGTCGGCACGATGGCGCTGAGCATCCTGATCATCGCGACGCTGCGGGCCGAGGTGGTCAGGCACCCGGAGCTCACCGACGGCTCGCCGTACCGCGGGCCCCTCGGTGGCGTCGTCACCGCCGGGCTGCTGGTCCTCGCGCTCGTCGTGATGCTCGCGATCCCGGCCACCGGCTACCTCCCGATCCTGGTGCTGCTCCTGGACGGCCTCGTGCAGCGCGCCGTCGAGTCGGTGAGGAATCGGACCACGACCTGAGGCGTGGGAAGATTGCGAGTCCAGAAATCAGCCCGATCACGAGAGCGAGCCGTTGTCTCCGAAGCCTGCGCCGCCGCCCGGCCGCACCGACCCGGCGACGATCCGCAACTTCTGCATCATCGCCCACATCGACCACGGCAAGTCGACGCTCGCGGACCGGATGCTGCAGCTGACCGGCGTCGTCGACGAGCGCAGTGCGCGGGCGCAGTACCTCGACCGCATGGACATCGAGCGCGAGCGCGGGATCACCATCAAGAGCCAGGCCGTCCGGATGCCGTGGACGGTCGAGCCCGGCAACGAGCAGGGTGCCGAGCCCGGCACCTACGTGCTCAACATGATCGACACCCCGGGCCACGTCGACTTCACCTACGAGGTCTCCCGGTCTCTGGAGGCTTGCGAGGCCGCCATCCTGCTGGTCGACGCCGCCCAGGGCATCGAGGCGCAGACCCTGGCCAACCTCTACCTCGCCCTCGCGGCCGACCTCCAGGTCATCCCGGTGCTCAACAAGATCGACCTGCCGAGCGCCAACCCGGAGAAGTACGCCGAGGAGATCGCGCACATCATCGGCTGCGAGCCGGGAGACGTGCTGAGGGTGAGCGCCAAGACCGGCGAGGGCGTCGTCGAGGTGCTCGACGAGATGGTCAAGCGCACCCCGGCGCCGGTCGGTGACGCCGACGCCCCGGCCCGGGCGCTGATCTTCGACTCGGTCTACGACACCTACCGCGGCGTCATCACCTACGTCCGCGTCATCGACGGCAAGCTCAGCCACCGCGACCGGATCAAGATGATGTCGACCGGGGCCACCCACGAGCTGCTCGAGCTCGGGGTGATCAGCCCCGAGCCGGTCCGGGCCGGCGAGATCGGGGTCGGCGAGGTCGGCTACCTCATCACCGGCGTGAAGGACGTCCGTCAGTCCCGCGTGGGTGACACGGTGACCACCCAGCACCACGGCGCCGTCGAGTCGCTGGGCGACTACAAGCACCCCAACCCGATGGTCTACGCCGGCCTCTACCCGATCGACGGCGACGAGTTCGGGGACTTCCGCGAGGCGCTGGAGAAGCTGCAGCTGAACGACGCCTCCCTCACCTACGAGCCGGAGACCTCGGGCGCGCTGGGCTTCGGCTTCCGCTGCGGCTTCCTCGGCCTGCTGCACATGGAGATCACCCGCGACCGCCTCGAGCGCGAGTTCGGCCTCGACCTGATCTCGACCGCGCCCAACGTGGTCTACGAGGTCGTGATGGAGGACGGCTCCGAGCACGAGGTGACCAACCCGAGCGAGTTCCCGGAAGGGAAGATCGCCGAGGTCCGGGAGCCGGTCGTCCGGGCCACGATCCTGTCTCCCAGCGACTACATCGGCACGATCATGGAGCTCTGCCAGCAGAAGCGCGGCACGCTGCTCGGGATGGACTACCTCTCCGCGGATCGCGTCGAGATGCGCTACACGCTCCCGATGGGCGACATCGTGTTCGACTTCTTCGACCAGCTGAAGTCCCGGACCAAGGGCTACGCCTCCCTCGACTACGAACGCTCCGGCGACCAGGCGGCCGACCTGGTCAAGGTCGACATCCTGCTGCAGGGCGAGCCGGTCGATGCGTTCAGCGCGATCGTGCACAAGGACGCGGCGTACTCCTACGGCGTGATGATGGTCGCCAAGCTCAAGGAGCTGATCCCGAGGCAGCAGTTCGAGGTGCCGATCCAGGCCGCGATCGGCGCCCGCGTGATCGCCCGCGAGAACATCCGCGCCATGCGCAAGGACGTGCTGGCCAAGTGCTACGGCGGCGACATCACCCGCAAGCGCAAGCTCCTCGAGAAGCAGAAGGAGGGCAAGAAGCGGATGAAGATGGTCGGCCGCGTCGAGGTCCCCCAGGAGGCGTTCGTCGCCGCGCTCTCGACCACGGAGCGCTCGACCAAGTAGCGGGACCGCACGTCACTTCAGCCCATTTGCACGCACGGGGCTACACCCGTCACACGGTTCACGCCTGAGCGCGCAAACCGGGCGTGGCCAGCGCAAATGCTCTCCCAAAGAGGGGATATCCTGACCCGCAGTTGCCCTCGACCAGCTCCGGTCGAGCATCGTGGGGGGTGACGTCTCGGGGTCGGCTTGTGGGGAGTCGGCTACGGAACACAGGGGGAACACGGCCGATGGAGCCGAACGAGGCTGCGAGCAGCAGCAGCGCGCGTGCGCAAGAGCTGCGCGCCAGCTTGGGCGCGCGCCGTGAGGTGGAGGCGCTGCTGGCCGAGGCCAGCGCGACCCGCGAGGCCGCGGTCGCCGACGCCGACGCCGTCATCGAGGAGGCGCAGCAGGTCTCCGAGCAGCTGCTGCGCGAGAGCCGGACGGAGGCCGAGCGCACCACCACCGACGCGCGGCTGAGGGCCGAGGGTGTCGTGGGCCGTGCCCGCGACGAGGCCGAGGACATCACCCGGCAGGCCCGCGCCGCCGCCGACGCCGTCCGCGCGCGGGCCGAGGCCCAGGTCGAGGAGCACCGCAAGCGGGTCCGCGCCGAGCTGACCGAGCAGGTCACCCGCGAGGTCGCAGAGCAGAGCCGGCGCGAGCTGGCCCGGCTGCACGACCGCCAGCAGGGGATGATCGGCGACCTCGAGGCGTCGGTCCGCATCCTCGGTGTCTCGATGGAGGCCGCGACCGCCAACATCGCCGAGATGCTCTCCGCGCTCGACTCGCTCCGCGCCCAGTCCACGGAGACGCTGGGCGATGCCACGGTCCCCATGACCGTCCCGCCGCGGCACGCCGAGGCAGCCAGTGACGACGACCCCGACGCCGACCCCGACGCGGTGGCGGCGAGTGCGGACGGCCCCGCCGGCGACGACGGCGACGACGACACCAGTGACCCCGACGATCCCGACGACAGCGAGGACGATGAGCCGGCCCCCGGCCGGACCGCCCGGTCCGGCCACTTCGTCGACGCGCTCGCGGACCTCGACGGCGTGGGCGTGGACGACGACGAGGACCCGCCGATGACCGCGACCGAGGCGTTCCTGCGGTCCGCGCACCTCGACCACGGCGACCCTCCGCTGCCCCCGGCTGACGACGCCGACGTGGGCGCCCGCTACGCCCGCGACGCCATGCGCGCCAATGCGCGGGCCCGCACGCGGCACGACGAGGAGACCCTCGAGGTCCTCCCCGAGCGCGACGCGGATCGCCGTCCCAGCCGCAACGGCAGGTCCGGTCCCGACGAGCGCACGACGACCGATCACCAGGACAACGCAGTCGGCGAGGGTGCCGACGCGTCGGGCAAGCCGCTGGGGTGGCTGTTCCGCTCCTCGTCCTAGGCCGCCGCGATGGCCGGGCCGGCTGACCAGGTGAGGGTGCCGTCGGCGTTGCCGCTGCACGACTCCCACCCGGTCCCGGTGACCCGGCCGCGGGGGCGGCTCGCCTTCCTGCTGCCGCTCCCGGTGGCCGCCGCGGCCGGACTCGCGGCCGGCGGGTCGCCGGATGCGGCACTGGCCGCGGCGGCCGCCGTCGTCTCGGCCGCGGTCCTGGTCATCCGAGTGGAGTGGGCAGCGCTGGCGGTGATCGGCGCCGGCGTCTTCGAGGGCTACCTCGCCCTGATCTCACCGTGGGCGACCGACTGGCTGGCCGCGGTGCTCCTGGTCGCCTGGGCGGTCCGGCGGGCGCAGGGGCCGCTGCACGACCAGCGGTTGCTCGCGGTCGCGCTGCCGGTCGTCGCACTCGCCGGCACGATCCTGGTCGCGTTCGTGGCGCACCCGAACGGCACCGCCGGTGTCCAGACCTGCGCGAAGTACGCCGAGCTCTCGATCGTGATGCTGGTGCTGACCGACGTCCTGTGCGGACCGCTGGCGCCTCGCCGGGCGGCCCGCCTCTACGTGCTGGCGTGCGTTGCCGCGTCGCTGTGCGGCATCGTCACCGCCGTTCTCTCCGAGCGGCACCGGGTGGTGGGCCCGGTGGCGAACGTCGACACCCTCGCCTTCTTCATCGTCGCCGCGCTTCCCCTGGTCGGGACCGTGCGCACTCGTGTCGAGCAGCCCGTCTGGCGGGTGTGGGCCTGCTTCGCCGTCCTCATGGCTGCCGGGGTGGGCACCCAGTCGAGGGCAGCCTTGGTCGCGGTGGTCGGGATGATCCTGGTGGCCGTGCTCACCGGGCTGCTGGCGCTGCGCTTCGCCGGGGCCCTGCTGGCCGTCGTGACGACCGCCGCGGCGCTCGTCATCGCCGTGCTGCCGCTGCCCATCGGCCAGGCCCTCACCGACCCGCAGCGCTACTCCGACACCAACATCGCCCAGCGCAACGACGTGCGACTCGTGGCGTACGAGATGGCCAAGGCCAGCCCCGTGGTCGGGCTGGGTCCCGGCGCCTTCCCGCTGTTCCACCAGGACTACCGCGACGACGACGACCACTACCGCGCACGAGACCTCGACACCGCCTACAGCACCGTCCTCGAGACCTCGGCCGAGCTCGGCCTGCTCGGGTTGCTGGCGCTGTACGCCGTGTGGTTGGTGCCCGCTGCGGCCGCCAGACGACGCTGGCTCCGCGACGGCTCCCGCCTGGCCGCCAGCGTCCTGCTGGCCCTGGTCGGGCTGCTGATCGCCTCACTGCTCGAGTCCGAGCCCTACGTCCTCCCGCTGTGGTTCATGGCCGCCCTGGCGCTCGCGCTGGGCCGTCCCGGCCGCATCCGACGCCCGATCTTCGGAGGCGACTGGCACGACAGGTCGTCTGGACAGGTGGTGGCCAGATCGTGAATTTGCGGCGCCGGAGGCCGGTCGTCGGAAACCATGGCCTCGGCAGCGGTGCGTCCTATGCGCAACGCAGGTGGCCGCTGCCGCAATGGGGTTCGTGATGTCGGCATAGGGATACTGGCGTCACACGACGGTCATCTGTCCAGAGGGGTCTGGGCGCTGGTCGTCTGAGCAAAGCGTGGGGAATCGATGGACGTGCGCGACGTGGGGGTGGCGCTCTGGCGCCAGCGAACGCTCGTCGTGTTGATCCTCGTGATCACCGGCAGCGCAGTCGCAGCCGGGATCTTCCTTGCCCCGAAGACGTACGCCGCAACGGCAACGATCAGCGCCGCCGAGGAGCCGGGCGTCGCCGCCTCCGACGACCCCGATGCGTTGCGCGCGACCTTGGCGGAGCTCGCCAACTCCCGGGGGGTGGTCGACGAGGTCCGGGACCGGATCCCGACCGACCGGAGTGTGGCGGAGCTCCGTCGCTCCATCCAGGGCGACTGGGTCCGAGGCACGATCCTCGTGGACGTCACCGTCGAGGATCGTGACCCGGACGAGGCCGCGGCGATCGCCAACGCCGTGACCGCCGTCCTGGTCGACGGCGACGTCGTCGGGGAGGTGGCCGGCCCGTCCCTGGATCACTCGCTGGTGCTGACCACCAGCGACCCCGCGCTGGTCCCCGACACGTTCAGCTCTCCGGACCTGCGGCTCTCGGTGGGACTCGGGCTGCTGCTGGCCCTCGGCCTGGCGATCACGGCCGCGGTCTGGCGCGACCGACGTACCCACACCGTCGACGACGCCGCCTCGGTCGAGGACGCCGCGACCGCGCCGCTGCTGGCCCACCTGACGCCGCCCAAGGACCTCACGACGATGCCGGCGTTGCACCCCGGGACCGGTGAGGCAGACCTGTTCCGCCATCTCCGGCTCGCCCTCGAGGCGCAGGCCGGTGCCGGGTCGCCTCGTGTGGTGGTCGCCGGCATCACCAACGGCGACGTGAACGTCTGGATCGGCGCCAACGTCGCGCTCGCGCTGGCCGGCACCGGCGAGCGGGTCCTCCTGGTCGACGGTCGGATGGGCGACCGGTTCGGCACGCCAGTCGAGGACGCACCCGACACGCCGGGCCTCTACGACGTGCTGCTCGGTGCCGACCTCGAGACCGCGATGAGTCCAGGTCCGGTGGACCTGCTCGAGGTGCTCCCCGCCGGGCGGTACGGCGACGCGGAGATCCCCGAGCTCATCGCGCAGCGGTTCGTTGCCGTGATGGAGTCCGCCGCGACCGAGTTCGACCACGTCGTCGTGATCGGCCCTCCGCTCGATGTCTGCGAGGACTCGCGGGCGATGGCCGTGGACAGCTCCATCGTGCTCGCCCTGGTCGAGGGTTCGGTGTCCGCGAGCGCGCTGCGCCAGCACGCGGATCGCATCCGTGCTGCGGGCGCACGGCTGCTCGGCGTCGTGCTGGTCGCGAAGCACTCCGACCGGAACGTTGCGTAATGCCCCCCAAGGACCAGCAGATCCAGACCAACCGGCGGCTGCACGTCCTGCACGTGTCCGTGCCGACGTCCGGGGGCGTGGGCACGGTGGCCACCAGCTACGTGCGTGACCAGGTCGAGCGAGGCTGGAACGTCACGGTGGTCTGCCCGTCGAAGGGCGACCTGGGGTACGCCGCCCGCGAGGCCGGCGCAGCGGTCCGATGGTGGCGTGCGGATGCCTACGAGAGCACCCTGCCCGGCGCGGTGGTCCGGCTGAACCGGATCGTCAAGGAGATCGAGCCCGACGTCGTGCACCTGCACAGCGGCCGGGCCGGGCTGGCAGGGCGGTTGGTGGTGCGGAACCGGATCCCGACCGTCTTCCAGCCGCACGCCTGGTCCTTCCTCGCCGCACGGAGCGGCGTCCAAGGTGCCTCGCTGCGCTGGGAGCGGTACGCCGCGCGCTGGGCCACGGAGCTGGTCTGTGTGAGCACGACCGAGCGCCAGCTGGGCGAGAGCCTGAGCATCCACGCGCCGACGACGGTGATCCCGAACGGCATCGACCTGGCCGAGTTCCGCCCCGCTGCAGCCCGCGACCGGATCCACGCGCGCAAGCTGCTGGGGCTCGACGACGTCCCGATCGTGCTCTGCGTGGGCGAGCTGAGCGTGCAGAAGGGTCAGCAGGACCTGCTCACCGACTGGCCGGCGGTCCGGGCCCAGGTGCCGGAGGCGCAGCTGATCCTGGTCGGCGACGGCCCCGACCGCCAGGCCCTGGAGCGGCTGGCCGAGGGGGTCGAAGGCGTCATGTTCGCTGGCGCCCGCACCGACGTACCCCTCTGGATGGCGGCTGCCGACGTGGTCGTGGTGCCGTCCCGTTGGGAGGGGATGGCGCTGGTGCCGCTGGAGGCCATGGCCTGCGCGCGCAGCGTCGTCGCCACCGACGTCAACGGCATGATGGACAGCGTCCCGCCCGACGCGGGTGCCGTCGTGGCGCTCGACGACCTACCGGGGCTGGTCGCGGCGCTGGTCGCTCGGCTCGAGGACCCCCTGCTCGCCGAGGAAGAGGGCTGGCGCGGCCGGTCCCATGTCGAGTCGCACCACGACGTGACGACGTCAGCGCGTGAGCTGGCCCGCGTCTACCTGCGGCTGGTCGGCGCTCGGCGGGGGCGCTAGGGCGTGCCTCAACCCAGGTGGATGCCAGCGTCGTCCAGGGCGTGCGATGGCAAGGCGCCGGTGCGCAGACAGACTGGGCGTCTTTCAAGCGCTGGTAACGCGGCCAGCGTGCGTGCTGGGCGGCGCTGGCGCCGCCAGGGGTTGGGACGGACGCCCTAGCCCCACAGGGGTGCCGCCCGGCACACCGCCGGCATAGCGCATCTTGCGTAGCAGCGCCCACACCAGCTGTGGCAGTGCGACGAGGCGGGTGCGGCGCAGCAGCTTCCCGACCGGCCCGATCCGACCCGAGATGGCGACCGAGAACGTCGTGCCCGGGCGAGCCACCGACCGCGCCCTCCGGGTGCGGAACCACGGCACCGTCACCGCCCGGCCGCGCTCGTCGATCCGGGGCTGGCGGACCAGCACGCCGCCCGTCTCGACCCGGACGAGAAGCGCCAGCACCGCGAAGACGGGGAGCAGGACGACCAGCGTGACCAGGGCGACGAGCACCTCGACCAGCCGCTTGAACGCCCGCACCGGGAGCCACGCAGCCCCGACGGTGCAGGTGCACGACCGGTATGCCGTCGACCAGCTCGCGCGGGTGGCGGGCGCGCGCCCGCACCGGCGGGAACCACGCCGGAACGGCGTAGACGTCGGCGTTCGTTGCGAGCAGCCCGTCGATGGCAGCGGTCTCCTCGTCGCCGGCCGGGCACGAGAGTGCGACGACGACCGCGTCGACGTGGGTCTCGGTCATCGACCGGGGCAGGCCGGCGACCGGCCCGAGCAGGGCGAGGGGGAGCCCGCGGGCCTGGTCGAGGGCGCCGGCCGGGCCGGTGCCGACGAAGCCGACCGGCCGGAGACCCAGCTCGGGTCGGGTGAGCAGGGTCGACGCGAGCCG
Source organism: uncultured Actinomycetota bacterium (assembly GCA_963734355.1). Lineage (GTDB taxonomy): Bacteria > Actinomycetota > Actinomycetes > Propionibacteriales > Nocardioidaceae > Nocardioides. The sequence goes on along the minus strand of CAVTHU010000049.1, from coordinate 15,473 downwards.
TCGTGCGGTCGTACCGGTGCCGACGACCACCACCGGCCTTCCGAGCCGCCCGCCACGACGCAACACGTGCGTGCCGGCGTAGACCGACGTGTGGGCGAGCACCAGGCAGGCGAGGACGAGCACGCAGAGCGCCGGCCACATCGAGCCGGCGCCGACCAGGATCGCCGTCGCGGCGGCAGCGGCCACGAACAGCCCGGGCAGGTCCTCGGCGATCGAGAGCACCAGCCGGGGCCGGTGCAGGTCGGCTGCCCGGGCGACCAGCACGGCGACCCCAGCGGCAACGGCCAGGGTCGCTGGCGCGGCGTCGGTCACCACCACGCCCGCGATGATGACGGCGGCGGCGTCGGCGAGGGTCAGCACCGGTCCGATCGTGCCGAGCCACGGCATCCGTCGGCGCACGCGTGCAACCACAGACCGTCCCCCCAGGACCAGCTGTGCGGACGCACCCCCCTTAGACGCGCCGCTGCGGCCATCAAACCGCTGCTGGTCCGGCTTGTCCATGTGGTGTTGACCGGTCCGTCACCATTTGCCCGTGACCACCGTCCAGCTCCCGCCCGGCGTGCTCGCCTTCGCCGACCGCGGCCCGGACTGGGCGGCGTTCGTCGACCGGCTGCCCCGGCTGGTCCGGGAGCTGACCGACGAGTGGGAGCTGGTGGTCGACGGCGAGCCGACCCATGGCTTCTGCGCGCTCGTGCTCCCGGTGCGGCGCCTCGGGGAGCCGGCGGTGCTCAAGCTCGCGTTCCCGGACGACGAGGGCGAGCACGAGGGCCTGGCGCTGCAGCACTGGGCCGGCGACGGCGCGGTGCGGCTGCTGAGCGCCGACCCGCACCGTTCGGCGCTGTTGCTGGAGCGGCTGCACCCGACGGACCTGACCTCGGTCGACGTGCTCGAGGCCTGCGAGCTGGTGGCTGAGCGGTATGCCCGGTTGCACGTGCCCGCCCCACCGCAGCTGCGCCTCCTCACGTCGTACGTCGAGCGGTGGACCGCTCAGCTCGCCGAGCTGCCGCGGGACGCACCCGTGCCGCATCGACTCGTGCAGCAGGCGGTGTCGCTGGCCCGGGAGCTCGTGGTCGACGAGGCGAGCACGGGCACCATGATCCACGCCGACCTGCACTACGAGAACGTGCTGGCCGGGGACCGGGAGCCGTGGCTCGTCATCGACCCGAAGCCGGTCAGCGGCGATCCGCACTACGAGCTCGCCCCGATGCTCTGGAACCGCTGGGACGAGGCCGTCGCGTCGGGCGACCTGCGGAACGCACTGCGCCGGCGGTTCCACACGCTCGTCGACGCGGCGTACCTCGACGAGGACCGGGCGCGCGACTGGGTCGTCGTACGGATGCTGCACAACGCGTTCTGGGAGCTGGAGGACCACCCGTCCGCGCCGGACCACGACTACCTGACGATGTGCATCGCGGTCGCCAAGGCGGTCCAGGACTAGGACGCCACCGGCCGCCCCAACCCCTGGGGTCGTCACGCCCGCTGACGAATACCTGTTGCCGCGGCCGGGATCATGGACTCATGAGCGAGGGCCTGCTGAGGTCGGTCAACGTCGGGATGCCGCGCGACGCGGCGTGGGCCGCGATCGGGCGGACGTCGATCGACAAGACGCCGGTCGCCGGTCCTGTCGAGGTGCGCCGGCTGGGGATGGCCGGTGACCAGGTCTCCGACACGAGGCACCACGGCGGCCCGGACCAGGCGGTCTACGCGTTCTCCCGCGAGGAGCTGGACTGGTGGGCCGACCACCTCGGCGACGAGCTCCGCGACGGCGAGTTCGGAGAGAACCTCACCACCTCCGGCATCGACGTGAACGAGGCGGAGGTGGGGGAGCGCTGGCGGATCGGGACCGTCGTCCTCGAGGTGGCCTCGGTGCGGACGCCGTGCAACGACTTCAAGCAGTGGCTGGGCCGCTGCGGCCACGACAACTCCGCCTGGGTACGCCGGTTCAGTGAGCGGGAGCGGCCCGGCCCGTACCTGCGGGTGCTCCAGCCCGGCGTACTCACCGCGGGCGACCCGATCGAAGTGGTGCACCGGCCGGGCCATGGCGTGACCGTGTCGTACCTGTTCCGGGCGCTCACCCGGCATCCGGAGCTGCTGCCAAGGCTCCTCGACGTGGACGGGCTGGTGGACGAAGCCAGGGCCAAAGCAGAGGCATACGCTACCGGCCGGTAGCCCTTGTGAACTAAGTTACTTCGCGAAACGTCGCCCCCCGACCGGTCTCGGACAAGACCAGCCAGGAGAAGCAATGCCGCGCAACATCGACCCGAGCTTCGTCGACAAGATGACGCCCAACTTCGCCCAGCTGTTCCTGGACCGGGTCGCCAAGTCGTCCTCCCTCGAGGCCTATCGGTTCCCGAAGGGAGACGCGTGGGAGTCGGTGACCTGGAAGCAGGCCGGTGACCGCGTCAACAACCTCGCCGCAGGCCTCCTCTCGCTCGGCATCCAGCCCGAGCAGCGCGTCGGCATCGCGTCCTCGACGCGCTACGAGTGGGTCATCGCCGACCTCGCGGTGATGTGCGCCGGCGGCGCCACGACCACGGTCTACCCCTCGACGAACGACGAGGACACGGCGTACATCGTCGGCGACGCCGAGTGCCAGGTGGTCTTCGCCGAGGACGACGTACAGATCAAGAAGCTCGCCGACCGGAAGGCCGACCTGCCGACCGTCGCCAAGGTGATCACCTTCGACGGCACCACCGACGGCGACTGGGTCATCTCGCTGGACGCGCTCGCGGACCTCGGCGAGAAGTACCTCATCGAGCACCCCGACGCCATCAAGACGACGGTCGCGGCCATCAAGCCGGAGCAGCTGGCCACGCTGATCTACACCTCCGGTACGACCGGCCGACCCAAGGGAGTCCGGCTGACGCACCGCGCCTGGGTCTACGAGGGCGCCGCGATCGAGGCGCAGGACATCCTCGACGAGAAGGACCTCCAGTTCCTGTGGCTGCCGATGGCGCACTCGTTCGGCAAGGTGCTGCTGTCCACCCAGCTCGCCTGCGGCTTCGCGACCGCCATCGACGGCCGCGTCGACAAGATCGTCGACAACCTCGGCGTGGTGAAGCCGACGTTCATGGGCGCCGCTCCGCGCATCTTCGAGAAGGCGCACGGCCGGATCATCACGATGCAGCAGGCCGAGGGCGGGCTGAAGGAGAAGATCTTCAACCAGGCGTTCAAGGTCGGCCTCGAGGTCAACCGCCGCAAGCGTGCCGGCCAGTCGGTGCCCCTGCCGCTCAGCCTCCAGCACGGCCTGTTCGACAAGCTCGTGTTCAGCAAGGTCCGTGAGCGGTTCGGAGGCCGGGTCCGGTTCTTCATCTCCGGCGCCGCGGCGCTCAACCAGGAGATCGCGGAGTGGTTCAACGCGGCCGGCATCCTGATCCTCGAGGGCTACGGCATGACCGAGAACGCCGCGGGGGCCACGGTCAACCACCCCGACGACTACAAGATGGGCACGGTCGGCGCGGCCTTCCCCGGCAGCGAGATCAAGCTGGGCGACGGCGACGAGGTCATGATCAAGGGCCCGCACGTCATGGACGGCTACCACAACCTTCCGGACGAGACCGCCAAGGCGCTCACTCCGGACGGCTGGCTGCACACCGGCGACAAGGGCTCCATCGACGCCGACGGCTTCCTCACGATCACCGGCCGGATCAAGGACCTCTTCAAGACCTCCGGCGGCAAGTACATCGCCCCGTCGGCCATCGAGTCGAAGTTCAAGGCGCTGTGCCCCTACGCCAGCCAGTTCGTGGTCTTCGGCGACGAGAAGAACTTCGTCGTCGCCCTGATCACCCTCGACGAGGACGCCATGAAGGCCTGGGCGACCGAGAACGCCATGGCCGGCAAGTCGTACTCCGAGATCGTCGGCTCCGACACGGTCAAGACGATGGTGGGCGGCTACGTCGACGAGCTGAACGAGAAGCTGAACCGCTGGGAGACCATCAAGAAGTGGGAGCTCCTCGACCACGACCTCTCCGTCGAGTCCGGTGAGCTCACGCCCTCGATGAAGGTCAAGCGCAACATCGTCGAGGCCAACAACAAGGCGCGGATCGACGCGTTCTACACCGCCTGAGCCTCGCCCGTCGCAGGAATCCCCGGCTAACCGGGGATCCTGACGATTCTGGGCCGTTGCAACACGCCGAGAATCGTCAGCGATCACCGGCTGACCGGCGATCCCAAGCGCGCCGCCACTCCGCCCGCACAGGAGCCGCACAGGTACGCCGCGCACAGTTGGCGGCATGAGCGAGCACAGCCACGCACCTGACGAGCTCGAGGACCACGACCTCGGCCTGTCGCACGACCTGCCCCGGATCGTGGAGCGGGAACGACGCTCCCTCGGCCGACGGGGACTGCTCGGGCTGTTCGGCGGGGTCGGCGCAGTGGCCCTGGTCGGATGTGGGGACGACGACCAGGCCTCGCCGGCGTCTTCTCCGTCCGAGTCGACCAGCAGCCCGGGCGGGCCCGGTCAGCCGCCGAGTGGTGGCGGCGCACCTCCAGGCGCACCTCCCGGCGGTGCGCCCGGCGGCGCGTCCGACGTCGACGTCGCGGACGGCGAGATCCCCGAGGAGACGGCGGGCCCGTACCCCGGCGACGGCTCGAACGGCGTCAACGTGCTCAGCGAGAGCGGCATCGTCCGCAGCGACCTCACCTCGTCGTTCGGCTCGGCGTCCGGCGTTGCCGAGGGCGTCCCGGTGACGGTGCAGCTCAAGGTCTACGACCTCAACGGCACGGCCGTCACGCCGCTGGCCGGCGCCGCGCTCTACCTGTGGCACTGCGACCGCGAGGGCCGCTACTCGATGTACTCCGAGGGGGTCACCGACGAGAACTACCTGCGCGGCGTGCAGGAGACCGCGGCCGACGGCAGCGTGCAGTTCACGACGATCTTCCCGGCCTGCTACGACGGCCGCTGGCCGCACATGCACTTCGAGGTCTACCAGTCGCTGGACTCCGCGACGTCGTACTCCAACAAGCTGCGCACCTCGCAGCTCGCCATCCCCGAGGACACGTGCCGGGAGGTGTACGGCGTCGTGGACGGGTACGACGACAGCGTCGGCACCCTCGACCGCGTCAGCCTGGACACGGACGGCGTGTTCAGCGACGGCTACTCGCTGCAGCTCGCCACCGTGACCGGGTCGGTGGACGAGGGGTACACCTTCTCGCTCAACGTGCCGGTGTAGTCATCGGGTAGGCACACTGGTGCGGTGCCGTCCGCCCTGCCCGAAGGAGATCCGGCGCCGAGCGACGGCAGCCTCCCGGACTCGGCGCTCGCGGGGGTCGGTCAGCGGCCGTTCGGGGTCTACGTGCACGTGCCGTTCTGCACGGTCCGCTGCGGCTACTGCGACTTCAACACCTACACGGTGGCCGACCTCGGCACCGCCACCGGCGCGCCCGGCGCCTCGCGGACGACGTACGCCGGCGCCGCGGTCGAGGAGGTCCGGCTCGCGCGGCGGGTGCTCGGCGAGCCGGCCCCGGTCGAGACCGTCTTCTTCGGCGGCGGTACGCCGACACTGCTCAGCCCGGCCGACCTCGGCGCGGTCCTCGCCGCGATCGACACCGAGCTCGGGCTGGCGCCGGGCGCCGAGGTGACCACGGAGGCGAACCCGGACAGCGTCACCAAGTCCGACCTCGTCGCGCTGCGCGAGGCGGGCTTCACCCGCATCTCGTTCGGGATGCAGTCGGCGGTCGACCACGTGCTCACCGTCCTCGACCGCACCCACGACCCGGCCCGGGTCCCGGACGTGGTGGCCTGGGCGCGGGCGGCCGGGTTCGAGCAGGTGAGCCTGGACCTGATCTACGGCACGCCGGGGGAGTCGTTGGGCGACTGGGAGGTGTCGCTCGACGCCGCGCTGGCGTGCGCGCCCGACCACGTCTCGGCCTACTCCCTGATCGTCGAGGACGGCACCGCCCTGGCCCGGCGGGTCCGCCGCGGCGAGCTGCCGATGCCCGACGAGGACGACCTCGCGGACAAGTACGCCCTCGCCGACGAGACGCTCGACGCGGCCGGGCTCCACTGGTACGAGGTGTCCAACTGGGCCAGGGACGACGACGCGCGCTGCCGGCACAACCTCCTCTACTGGACCGGCGCGGACTGGTGGGGCGTCGGCCCGGGCGCGCACTCCCACGTCGGTGGCGTGCGGTGGTGGAACGTCCGGCACCCTGCGGCGTACGCCGACCGGATCGCGGGCGGGGTGAGCCCGGCGCACGGGCGCGAGCTGCTCGACGCCGAGACCCGGCGCGTCGAGCGGGTGCTGCTGGAGCTGCGGTTGCGCAGCGGGTTGCCGCTCGCCGCGCTCGACGACACGGGTCGCGCGGCGGTCGACGGCCAGGTGGCTCGCGGGCTGGTCGCCGTCGAGGACGACCGGTTGGTACTCACCGCGCGGGGCCGGCTCCTGGCCGATGCCGTGGTCCGAGACCTGCTGCCCTGAGGTCGGACCTGACCGGACCCTGATCCGTCCCTGAGGCAGCGGTTCGGCGACCTTCGACGGCCCTAGGGTGTCTCTCATGACCACAGGTCCCGAGTACCCGCCGCCGGACCCGACCGAGCCGTACGGCTCGGCCCCGCCGCCGCCCCCGCCACCCGCTCCGGGCTACGCGGGCTACACGCCGCCCGGCCTCCCGGTCGGCGCGTACGGCGTCAGCTCGCAGGCGCCGTACGGCCTGCACCCGGTGACCGGCATCCCCTTCTCCGACAAGTCGAAGGTCGTCGCCGGGCTGCTGCAGATCTTCCTGCCGTTCGGCATCGGCCGGTTCTACATCGGTGACACCAAGATCGGCGTCCTCCAGCTGCTCGTCGCGATCTTCACCTGCGGCATCGGCGGGCTCTGGAGCCTCATCGACGGCATCATCATCCTGGCGACCGACAGCAAGGACGCGCAGGGCTACATGCTCAGGACTGCTAGCCGGCCGTCGACGAAGTCGATGAGCTCCTCGACGCTGCCCAGCAGGGCCGGCTCGAGGTCGTCGTAGGACGTCACCCGGCCGAGGATGTGCTGCCAGGCCCGAGCGATGTCGGCCTGGCTGGCGTGCGGCCAGCCGAGGTGCTCGCAGACGCCCTTCTTCCACTCCACCGTGCGGGGGATCTCGGGCCACTCGGCGAGCCCGATCCGGTCCGGCTTCACCGCCTGCCAGACGTCGACGTAGGGGTGTCCGGCGACCAGCACGTGCGCTCCGATCGGCGACCGGGCGACCTCGTCGGCGATCCGGCTCTCCTTGGAGCCGGCCACGAGGTGGTCGACGAGCACGCCGACCTTGCGGTCCTTCGTGGGGCCGAAGTCGCGCAGGTGGCCGGCCAGGTCGTCGATGCCGCCGAGGTACTCCACGACCACGCCCTCGATCCGCAGGTCGTCGCCCCAGACCTTCTCGACGAGCTCGGCGTCGTGCCGGCCCTCGACGTAGATCCGGCTGGCCCGCGCGACCCGCGCCCGGGCGCCGGGGACCGCGACCGAGCCGGATGCGGTGCGGGTGGGCTTCGCGGGCGCGGTCTGGCGGGCCGGCGCGCGAAGGATCACCGGCTTGCCCTCCAGCAGGAACCCCGGCCCGAGCGGGAAGGTGCGCCGCCGGCCCCGCCGGTCCTCCAGCGTCAGCGTGTCGAGGTCACGGTCGACCGCGACGATCTCGCCGCAAAAGTCACGTCAGTGACCTCCTCGACGACTGCTCCGCGCTCGGCCGCGGCCTCGACGGCACGCCCGCGCTTGGGCGCGCGCCAGTCGGACGCGAGCACGTCGGATCCGTAGCGGTCGGCCATGCCCACGACGCTATGGGTGGCCGCCGACGTCGCCGGGGAGCACACGCCGGGCCGACCTAGGCTCACCTGTGACTCTGGTCCCCACCGGCACGCTGCGCGCCTCGATCAACCTCGGCAACCCGGTGCTCGCCCAGGGCACGCCCGAGGAGCCCCGCGGCATCACCGTGGACCTCGCACGCGAGCTCGCCACCCGCCTCGACGTGCCGCTCGAGCTGCTCTGCTTCACCGCGGCGCGCGACTCGTTCGCGGCGCTGGTCGACGGGCGGGCCGACGTGGGCTTCCTGGCGATCGAGCCGGCCCGCGAGGCGGAGGTCGCCTTCACCGCGGCGTACGTCGTCATCGAGGGCGTCTACGTCGTACCCGCGGACTCACCGGTCGCGGCCGCCGCGGACGTGGACCGCCCGGGCACCCGGATCGGCGTCAAGCGGGGTTCGGCGTACGACCTGTACCTCACGCGGACCCTGGAGCACGCCGAGCTGGTGCGCGGCGACGAAGGCGTGGACGTCTACCTGTCCGACGGGCTGGAGGCCGGTGCCGGGATCCGGCAGCCGACCACCGCCTGGGTGGCGGACCACCCGGGGCACCGGCTGGTCGAGCCGCGGTTCATGGAGATCCGGCAGGCGATGGCGACGCCGCATCGCGGCGCCATCGGGGAGCTGGCGGCGTTCGTCGACGACGTGATCGCCAGCGGCTGGGTGGCCGCGAGGAGCTAGTCCTCCAGCTGCTCGTCGTCCCACTGGTCGGCCGGCTTGCCCTCCTCGAGCAGCTCACCGGGCTTGAGGTCGCCGGCGGTCTCCGCGTCGTCGAGGCCCCCGGCCAGCGGGTTGTCGTCGCCGGGCTGCAGGTCCTCGGGAAGGTCCTCGTCCCCGATGCCGCGCCCGCTGTCCTGCTCGTCGCTGGAGTTCGTCATGCCTACCGGTACCCGATGGGGTCGGGGTTGCTGCTGCGCCGTGCGCCGACTCGGCGGGAGGGGGCGTGGTCAGACGAGGGGGAGGCGCTTCTGGCTGCGGGGCAGGTGCTCGTAGCCGCGGCGTACGGCGTCGGCCAGCTCCTCGCGCGGGAACGGCCACTCGGCCGCGTCCAGCGCCTCGGCGAGGGGGACGCCGCGGGTGGCCAGGTCGCGGATCGTCTCCCCGACGATCCCGATCTCGTTGCGCTGGGTCTCGACGAAGTCGCGGTCGACCGGTGCGCCGTGGCCCGGCACGACGACCGAGCCGGAGGTGAGCAGGCCGAGCACGATGTCGAGGGTGAGCGGCCAGTCCATCGGGAAGCAGTCCGCGCCGAAGCCGGGGACGCCCCGGCCCGCCTCCTCGACGAGGTCGCCGGCCAGCAGCACGTCCGCGTCCGGCACCCGGACCACGAGGTCGCCGCCGGTGTGGCCGCGTCCCGGGTGCACGAGCTCGACCAGCCGGTCGCCGAGATCCAGTGCGACGGCTGAGGAGAACGTCGTGTCGGCCGGCACGATCTCGGTCGCCTGGACCTCGTCGCGGTGCGGGTCCGCGACGTTGTCCGGCTCGTCGTACCGCGCCTTGATCCGCTCGCCCGCCGGGACGGTGTTCTCGGCGGCCACCTCGTGCGCGTGCACCGGGATGGCGCCGTACTCCGCCAGGAAGACGCCGTTGCCGAAGGTGTGGTCGAAGTGCTCGTGGGTGTTCACGACCGCGACCACCTCGCCGGCGCCCACCCGACACTGAGCGCGCGGACGTCCTCGATCACCTCGCGGGCCGCGACCGCAGAGGCGTGGGTGTCGACGACGAGCAGCCCGGACGAGCCCCGGACCAGCGTGACGTTGACGTCGAACCACTCGTAGCGGCCGACCCAGATGTCGTGGGCGACCTCGGTGAAGCGCACCCCTTTGTCTTAGCAGATGCCCGCGTGCAGCTCCCGGCGCAGCAGCACGCCCAGCTCCTCGACGCTGCCGGCGGGGCGGGAGAACCACAGCGACACCCGGTGGCCGCCCTCGCGGTCGATCCAGGTGAGCTCGGCGCCGTGCGTCGTCAGGTCGGAGAGCCGGGCATCGAGCAGCTGCTCGGCGGGCGTGCCGGTCGTGCGTACGACGACCTGGCCGAGGTCCTCGCGATGGCAGTCGTTCGCGTGCTCGAGGGCGCGCTGGAGGTAGCCGCGGTTGAGCTTGAGGGCGGGGGAGCGGAACGCCGCGAGCGGCACCCGGCGCTGCTCGCCGCCGGCGTGGCTGACCACCACGAAGTCGAGGTGGAGCGGCACGTCGTGCCGCTCCTCGCCGCAGCAGGTGCAGCTCTCCCGCGGGCCGAGGTCGAGCCGGCCGGTGAGGGTCAGGGTCAGCGACCGGTCCGGGCCGCCCAGCGGGCCGAGCCCGCTGACCAGGGTGACCAGGGCCCGGCTGCGCTCGCGGCCGGCCTCGGCCAGCAGCGAGGCGGCCCGGCAGGAGAACGTCGGTACGCCGTCCTCGTCGCGTAGCCCCAGGTCGTCGTCGCAGCCGACCGTGGGGTGGCCGTCGACGGCCAGCTCCGCGCTCTCGGGACAGGCCAGGATGCTCCGGGCCAGCTCGGCGTCGACCTCGGCATTGCTCATGGTTGGGCTGCTCCTCCACGACGGGCCACGACTAAGGCAAGCCTAACCTATCTCGCGGTGGCCATCGAGGGCTCCCGGCGCCGAGTAGCATTGGCACTCCCCAACAAAGAGTGCCAAGCGACCTCGGGAGGTGGCGATGCAGGAGGAGCGACGGCTCGCAGTGCTGCGCGCCATCGTCGAGGACTACGTCGCCACCGAGGAGCCGGTCGGCTCCAAGGCGCTGGTCGAGCGGCACGGCCTCGGCGTCTCGCCCGCCACCGTGCGCAACGACATGGCCGCGCTCGAGGACGAGGGCTACATCACCCAGCCGCACACGAGTGCCGGCCGGGTGCCGACCGACAAGGGCTACCGGCTGTTCGTCGACCGGCTGACCACGGTCAAGCCGATGAGCGGCCCCGAGAGGCGCGCCATCTCGACGTTCCTGGACGGCGCGGTCGACCTCGACGACGTCGTCGGCCGCTCGGTGCGGGTGCTCTCGCAGCTGACCCGCCAGGTCGCGATGGTCCAGTACCCCACGCTCTCGCGCTCGACGGTCCGCCACATCGAGCTGGTCGCGCTCGCGCCGAACCGGCTCCTCGTCGTGCTGATCCTCAGCAGTGGCCGGGTCGAGCAGCGCATCGCCGAGCTCGGCACCGAGCTGACCGACCTGGCCCTCTCCGAGCTCCGCACCCGGCTCAACTCCGCCGCCGCCGGCGAGGTGATCGCCGACGCGGTGACCGCGCTCCGCGCCGCCGTTCCTGCTGCCGACGGGGCCGCCACGGCCGCGGTCGTCGAGCTCCTGGTCGACGCCATGATCGACCAGCGCTCCGACGAGCGGATCGTGGTGGGCGGCGCGGCCAACCTGGCTCGGTACGGCGACAGCTTCGACTCCGCGGTCCGACCGCTGCTCGAGGCGCTCGAGGAGCACGTCGTGCTGCTCAAGCTGTTGGGCGAGGCCTCCACCGGCGGCCGAGTCACGGTGACCATCGGCGCTGAGGGCCCCTACGAGCAGCTGTCGGCGACCAGCGTCGTGACGACGGGCTACGGGCCGCACGACGAGGCGGTCGCGACCCTCGGCATCGTCGGTCCGACCCGCATGGACTACCCCGGCACGATGGCGGCGGTACGGGCCGTCGCGCGCTACGTCTCCCGGATCCTCGACGAGGCCTGACGGCCACTACCGGGATCACTGCCGAAAGGAACCATGAGCCAGCCTGACCTGTACGCCCTCCTGGGCGTGAGCCGGGATGCCGACGCGGAGGCCATCAAGAAGGCCTACCGCCGTCTGGCGCGCCAGCTGCACCCGGACGTCAACCCCGACCCGGAGGCGCAGTCACGGTTCCAGGAGATCGGGCGCGCCTACGAGATCCTGTCGGACCCGCAGAAGCGCGCGGCGTACGACCGCGGAGGCGACCCGTTCGGCGGGATGGGCGGCGGCTTCGGCCAGGGCGCCGGCTTCTCGTTCACCGACATCATGGACGCGTTCTTCGGCGGCCAGCCGGGAGGACAGGCGCGCGGTCCGCGCCCGCGCACCCGCCGCGGGCAGGACGCCCTGATCCGGCTGGAGGTCGAGCTCGCCGAGGCGGCGTTCGGGGTCACCCGCGAGCTCAAGGTCGACACCGCGGTGGTCTGCTCGACCTGCCACGGCGAGGGCGCGGCCCCCGGCACGCACCCGCAGACCTGCGAGACCTGCCGCGGCGCGGGCGAGGTGGCGCAGGTGCAGCGCTCGTTCCTCGGCGAGATCCGCACCCTGCGGCCGTGTGCGGCCTGCCGCGGCTTCGGCTCGATCATCCCGGACCCGTGCCGCGAGTGCTCCGGCGACGGGCGGGTCCGGTCGCGCCGGACGCTGACGATCAAGATCCCGGCCGGCGTCGACACCGGCACCCGGGTGCAGCTCGCCGACGAGGGTGAGGTCGGCCCGGGTGGCGGCCCGGCCGGTGACCTCTACGTCGAGATCCACGTCGCTCACCACGACGTCTTCACCCGGCACGGCAACGACCTGCACTGCACGGTCACCATCCCGATGACCGCCGCCGCGCTCGGCACCACGCTGGAGCTGCCCACGCTGGAGGCCGACGTGGTCCCGCCCGAGGGCGCCTCGACCGACCTCGAGACCTCCTTCGAGCTCGACGTGCGGCCCGGCACCCAGTCCGGCACCGAGCAGGTGCTCCGCGGGCGCGGGGTCCCCGGGCTGCGCGGCGGTCGCGGCGACCTCGTCGTGGCGATCGCGGTCGAGACGCCGACCCGCCTCGGGCCGCGCGAGGAGGAGCTGCTCACCGAGCTGGCCGCGATCCGCGGCGAGGAGCAGCCGGCCGCACGGCTCAAGCCCGGAGGCCGCAAGAGCCCCTTCGGCCGGCTCCGCGACGCCTTCAACCCGCACTGATCCGATGTCCCTTCACGTCCACCTGGTGCCGTCCCTGGCCGGCGTGGACGTCGGGTCGTCGGTGACCGTCGAGGGTGCCGAGGCGCACCATGCGGTCGCCGTACGCCGCCTGGCGGTCGGCGAGCCCGTGCTGCTGACCGACGGCGCGGGCCACGTCGCCGAGTGCGAGGTGACCGCGACCGGGAAGGCCCGCCTGGACGTCGTGGTCCGCTCGGTCTCGTCCGTGCCTGCTCCGACTCCCGAGGTCGTCGTGGTCCAGGCCCTGCCCAAGGGCGACCGGGGTGAGCTCGCGGTCGAGGTGCTCACCGAGATCGGCGTCGCCCGGATCGTGCCCTGGGCCGCTGCGCGATCGGTCGCGGTCTGGCGTGGTGACCGGGCCGCGAAGTCGCTCGCCAAGTGGCAGTCCACCGCGCGGGAGGCCGCGAAACAGGCCCGGCGAGCGTGGTTCCCCGAGGTGACGCCGCTGGCGTCGACCGACGAGGTCGCCGCACTGATCGCAGGCGCGCCTCTCGCCCTGGTCCTGCACGAGGACGCCACCGAGCCGCTGCCGGTCGAGCTGCCGGACCGGGTGCTCCTGGTCGTCGGCCCCGAGGGCGGACTGGCGCCGGAGGAGCTGGCGGCCTTCACCGACGCCGGCGCTCGTACGGTCCGGCTCGGCGCCGAGGTGCTCCGCACGTCCACCGCCGGGGTCGCCGCCGTCTCCGCGCTGCTCTCGCGCACCCCCCGCTGGCGTTGACCCGGCTCGAACTTTGCGCCGGGTCAACGGGCAAGCAGCTCGTTCACCCGGGTGATCTCGTCGTCGAGCTCGGACTTCTCCTGCTTGGTGAGGGTCCGGACTGTGGAGAGCAGCTCGACGCGGCCGTCGGTGACCCGCCACAGGCCGACCAGCATGCCGTCGGCGAAGACGGTGCTGGCCATCCCGCCGTTCACGCCCATCCACAGCTTCCGCGTCTCCGAGGTCGTCACCCGGTCCCGGCCGGAGTGCGACAGCCAGACGTTGTCGTACTGGCCGAGCAGGCGGACCGGCGCCGGGGTGTCCTCGTCGGCGAGCTCGAGCCCCGGCACGTCGTACACCGGCTTGCCCTGCTCGTCCTCGTGGGTGACCAGGTCGTCCATCGCCTTGACCACCGGTCCGAGCCGGGTGATGCCCGACCAGGCCGTGACGTCGGCGGCCGTGGCCGGGCCGAACGCGCGCAGGTAGCGCCGCACGATCTCCTCCACGTCGGGCTCGACCAGCGGTCGGCCGAGCCACCGGTCGACGTACTGGTAGACCACGCCACCGCTGCCCTTCCAGGTGCCGCGCGGCGGGCACTGCACCAGCGGCGCGGCCGACCGGGCCAGCTGCCCGAGCTGGGTGGCCGGCACGCCGGGGAACCGTTCGCCCAACGCCGCACCGAGGGCCTTCTGCGGCTGCGGTCCGTCGGCGAGGAGCTCCGAGAGCGCGGCGAGGAAGGCCTCGCGGTCCACCTCGCGGGCGGGGCCGATGCTCTGGCTGATCTTGATCTCGCGCTCGTGCACCGAGGCGGTCCACTGCCGCAGCATCAGCGCGTCGTCCGCCACCAGCAGGTGCACGGTGCCGCGCAACGTCAGGAACCGCACCAGCGAACGGTCCTCCAGCCCGGCGGTCACGTCGTTCGGGTCGAACGACGTCAGCCGGGCAGCGAGCGAGAGGTACGGCGGGAGGTTCTCCTGCGCCTGGAGACCGACCAGGTGCCGGGTCAGGTCGTGCGGGGTCGCGTCGGTCCGCTCGAGCAGGTGCTGGCGGAGGAGCAGGGTGCGGTTGAGCTGCCGGGCCGAGAGCCTCACGAGGACATCATCGTCTCGACCCGCTCGATCTCCTCGTCGAGCTCGGAACGCTCGTCGGAGGTGAGGTCGCGGAACAGCTCGGTGACCGTGACGCGGCCGTCGACCGGCCGCCAGACCCCGGTGAGCCAGCCGTCGACGAAGACGGTGTGCGTGACGGCCCCGGTGCCGCCCATCCAGCTGCCGCGCGTTCCGGGCCCGGTCACGCGGTCACGGCCGGCGTGCGCGAGCCACACCTCGTCGTACTGCCCGAGCAGCCGCACCGGCGCCGGCACGTCCTCGTCCGCCAGGACGCCGTCGGGGACGTCGAAGAGCTCCTTGCCGTCCGGGTCCTGGTGGCGGACCAGGTCGTCCATGCGAGTGAGCACCGGCCGCAGGTGGGTCACGCCGGACCAGACGCTGAGGTCGCTCGCCGCGGCGGGGCCGTACGCACGGAGGTAGCGGCGCACCACCTCCGGAGTGGTCGACGGCCGCAGGCTGCCTCGGACGTGGCGCTCGAGCAGGTCCAGGACGACCGGTCCGCTGCCGCCCCAGGTGCCGCGGGGCGCCAGCTGCACCAGGGGCACGACCACCCGGGCCGCGACCCACAGGTCGGAGGCCGAGCCCGAGAACCGCGCCGACAGACGCTCGGTGAGCTCGCGCTGCTCCACAGGGCCGTCGGCGAGGATCTCGAGGGTCGCCTCGGTGAGCCGTTCCAACGCGATCTGGACACGGCCCTTCATCTGCCGGTTCAGCGACTCCTGGAGCCACGGCCGGATGGTGAGCGCGTCGGCGGCGGTGTGCAGGTGCAGCGCGCCGCGCAGCGTGCTCAGCCGTACCCAGGTGGCCTCCTCGAGACCCCGCGAGACGGTGTGCGGGTCGAAGCCGTCGATGCGCGCGAGCAGCGAGAGGTACGGCGCCGTGGGCTCCTGGCCCTGCAGGCCGACCAGGTGGTCCGCCACGACTTCGGGAGTCGAGACGGGCGCGCTCGAGGAGGTGCTGCCGGAGCAGGAGGGTGCGGTTGAGCTGCCGGGCCGAGAG
>CAVTHU010000048.1:0-132783 GCA_963734355.1 uncultured Actinomycetota bacterium | reverse complement strand
GGCCTCGGTGGCGGCGTACCCGCCGGGCAGCCCGTTGAGCTCGGCCTGCCACCCGGCGCCGCCGGACCTCGCCGAGGTCTTCGTCGGACTGCGCGTCGCGGACTATGACGGCCACGGGTCCATGATGGCGACTGAGCGACCCCTACGGTTGTCCCGTGTCCAGGAGCCGGTGGGTCGTCTCCCTCGAGCGCGCCTGGGACGCCGCGCGCGTGCGGCGGGCCGGCACGGACACTCCGACCGACTTCCGGATCGAGGCGTACGTCGGGCATGGCGGCGCCGACGGAGTCGCGCTGCGCGGCCGGGTCCTCGATGATCCGGTGCCGACGGAGGCGGTCGAGGGTGAGGGCGTCGGAGCAGCAGTACGCCGCACGCTGCGTCACTTCGTGACCGACGAGCTGCCCGGCGTCCCACTGCGGGTCACGGTCGCCGACGCAAGCATCGAGACCGTCACCGACGATGACGGCTACTTCATCGCCCGCCTCCACCCCGATCCGGCCCTCCTGAGGAGCCCGTGGACCTCCGGCACCGTCGCGCTCGCGGCGCCCTACCGTGGCTTGACCGAGCCGCACACCACGCCGATCGAGGTGCTGGTCCCCGAGTCGGGCGCCCGCTTCGGGGTCATCTCTGACGTCGACGACACGCTCCTCGAGACCGGCGTCCAGCGGGTGGGGCGGATGATCCAGCAGACCTTCACCGGCTCGGCGCTGACCAGGACGCCGTTCCCGGGGGCACCCGAGCTGTACCGCGACCTCGCAGCCGGCGCGAACCCGTTCTTCTACGTCTCCTCGAGCCCGTGGAACCTGCACTCGTTCCTGGTGGCCTTCCTGCGCCACCATGACTTCCCGCGTGGGCCGGTGCTGCTGCGCGACCTGCTCGGAACCAGCGCCGGCCGCGAGGAGAAGCACGGCCGGATCCACGAGATCCTGGAGCTGCACCCTGGGCTGCCGTTCGTGCTGCTCGGGGACTCCGGGGAGAAGGACCCCGCGGTCTACGCCGACATCGTCCGCGCCCACCCCCAGCGGATCCTCGCCGTCTACATCCGGGAGGTGCGCATCAATCCCGCCGATGGCCGGGTCGAGCGGATCTCCGATGCCTGGTCCCACGACGTCCCGTTCGTGCTGGCGGCGGACAGTGACGCCGTACGACGGCACGCGGCCGGTCTCGGGCTGCTCTGAGGCCCGCCAGAACCGACGGAGCCCGGGCCAAGCGCTGTGCGCGTGGCCCGGGCGGCGTGTCGTTCAGTGGAGCTGGCGGGAATCGAACCCGCGTCCTCAAGCGTCGAACCAGGTCTTCTCCGGGTGCAGTCTGTATTGACGTTTTCTCAGTCCCGGCGCTCGCACAGACACGTCGCCGACGGACTCAGTCAGGTTTGAGTCCCGATCACCCCTCCTGACTGGAGGTGACCAGCAAGTCTCCTAGATGACGCCAGGATCCGGGACGGAGACAGATGCCCGGTCTGACGCTTCGATCACCGCTCAGGCGGCGAGAGCGAAGGAACTGCGCTTAGCGTTGGCAGTTGTGTTTTCCAGCGGTCGTTTACGAGATGTCGCTGGCTCCTCGACCCGCTTCTCCTGGAACTAACGTCCCAAGTCGAAACCGATCAGCCCCTCTTGAGTTGTGCTTCCAGTCTAGGGGTTCGAACCGACAGACCCCACTCGGTATTCCTGCAGGTCAGCGGCCGGGTGCCCGAATCGGCCGCGCTGTGTCAACCTGACAGGGCTCTCGTGCGAGGTAGTGGTCATGAGCGAGATGTCCCGGACTGAGGTCGCGGCGCCGCACCGCGCCACCGCGGCCGTGCGCCGGGGCGGCTTCGACGAGTTCTACGCAGCCGAGCTCCCCCGGCTGGTCGCCCTGGCGCGGGGGCTCTGCCCCGCACACGTGGCAGAGGACGTCGCCCAGGAGGCGATGCTGGTGGCCTACCGACGCTGGCGCGAGGTGGTCGACCTGGAGCGGCCGGACCTGTGGGTACGCCGCACCTGCGCCAACCTCGCGGTCTCGCAGTTCCGCCGCCGGATGGTCGAGCTTCGAGCGACCGCCCGCCTGGCGGGACGCCGCCAACCGATGCCCCAGCTCAGCGAGGCCGGCGAGGAGTTCTGGGCGGCCGTCCGGTCCCTGCCGCAGCGGCAGGCGCAGTCGGCCGCGCTCCGCTACGTCTACGACATGCCGGTCGCGGAGATCGCCGCGACGCTCGGCTGCAGCGAAGGCACCGTGAAGCAGCACCTCAGCCGGGCGCGCCACTCCTTGGCCGTCTGCCTCGCCGCCACGACACAGGAGGAGCTGTGACCGACTTCGACACGCTGGCCAGGGCCGCGACGCAGGAGCTGCTGGAGCGGTCGGTGCCCGACACGACATCGTGGTACGCCGACCTGCGCCGCACCAGGACCCGGCGGACGACGACCAGCCTCGTCGCCGTCGCCGCGGCGGTCGGTCTGACGGTCGGGGGCTGGCAGCTCCTCGGCCCCCAGAACCGGCCCGTCGAGCCGGCGCCGCAGCCGGGCTCCGTCCGCAACGGCGTCCTCCTAGGGTTGGCCGCCCACGTGGACGACCCCGCCAGCGCGTGGCGTCCCGTCGACGGTAAACAGCCCCGGCACCTGCCCCTGGAACCGGCGGGGTTCACCCAGTACCAGTTCACCTCGTCGGGGCACGAGGTGGTCTACGCCGACCGCTGGGGCAACATCTCGGCCCTCTCACTCTCCACGGGGAACAAGCGCAAGCTGGGGGACTGCCTCGACGACAGCTGCGCGGCCGCGCTGTCGCCCAGCGGCAGCACCATCGCCTCGACCGACGGGGAGCAGGTGCGGCTCCAGTCGGCGACCAGCGGCGTCGTCAGCTACCTCCCCGCGCCGGGCTCCGGGCTCCTGGGGGCACCGGCGTGGTCCCCCGACGGCACGGCACTCGCATTCGTGGGTGCGCAGGGTCTCTACGTCGTCACCGTCAGCTCAGGAGAGGTACGTCTGGTCGTGTCGAACCCGCTGCCGGGCACGGTGACGGGCCCGGTGAGCTGGTCCCCCGCCAGCGGCACGGTCGCCTACTTCGTCGCACGGCCGGAGCGGGTCGACGGGTACGACGAGACCGCGTACACCGCCACGGCCGTGGACCTCGCGACGGGGGCGACCACTCCCTTGCTGGACGCCGGCCACTGCTTCTGCGCCGGTGTGCCTGCGCCCTCCCTGACCTGGAGCCCCGACGGGACCGTCATCGCCGTGACGACGACGACGGACGGCGAGAAGTCCACGGGGGTCTACGTCGTCCGTCCGGATGGCTCGCAGGCGGAGCGGGTGAAGATAGGGTCGTACGCCGCGCTGGCCTGGCAGCCCCTCACCGAGTGAGCCCGAACAGCTCGCCGCCGTTCTCCCAGCAGACCGCGCGCAGCCAGTCGTCGCCGAGGTCGAGGCGGGCCAGACTCTCGAGCTGGTGCACGTAGGGGTAGGGAATCGTCGGGAAGTCGGTGCCGAGCAGGATCTTCGGCTGCAGGTCGACCAGCCGCGGCACCAGCCCGTCGGGGTAGGGCATGCCGAAGAAGTCGGTGAACACCATGGTCGTGTCCAGCCGGACGCGCTCGTAACCCTCGGCCAGTCGCAGGAACCGCACCACCTCGGGCGCTCCCATGTGCGCCACGATGATCGGCAGCCGGGGGTGCCGCTCGAGCAGCCGCTGCATCGACCCCGGCCCCGTGAAGTCGTTGCCGACCGGCCCCGACCCCGCGTGGACGAGGATCGGCACGTCGGCCTCCGACAGCAACCCCCACACGTCGTCGAGCAGCGGGTCGTCGAGATGGAACTCCCCCACCTGCAGGTGCAGCTTGAACAGCTCGACGCCGGCCTCGACCAGCTCGGCGACGTACGCCGCGACGCCGTCCTCGGGATAGAACGTGCCCGACCAGAGCACCTCGGGTACGTCGGCCGCGAACGTGCGCGACCAGTCGTTGAGGTACGCCGCGACGCCGGGCTTGTGCGCGTAGGGGAGCGTCGAGAACCTGCGGACGCCCATCGCCCGCAGCAGCTCCACCCGCTCCTCGTGCGACTGCCGGTAGCGGATCGGCCACTCGCGGCCGATCTTCGGGCCCGCGGAGTCGAACACCTCCCACACAGCCTTCTGGATGTTGGGCGGCAGGAAGTGCACGTGCACGTCGAAGAGGCCGGGCAGCCCGAGCCCCTCCCAGAACGCGCGGACCGGTGCGACGTCCTCGGCCCGGTCCGGAGCGTCAGTCACCCATGCCCTTCAGCCGGCGCCCCACGGCCTGCTCGGTCTCCCGGTTGGCCTGCCGCTCGGCGAGCGAGTGCCGCTTGTCCCAGGTCTTCTTGCCCCGGGCCAGCGCGATCTCGACCTTGGCCCGGCCGTTGAGGAAGTACAGCGACAGGGGCACGACCGTGAGCCCCTTCTCGTTGACCCGCCGCTCGATCTTGTCGATCTCGTCGCGGTTGAGCAGCAGCTTGCGCTTGCGCCGGGCGGAGTGGTTGGTCCAGGTGCCCTGGGTGTACTCCGGGATGTGCACGTTGTGCAGCCACGCCTCGCCCCCGTCGATGTCCACGAATCCGTCGACGAGCGAGGCCCTCCCCTCACGCAGGGACTTCACCTCGGTCCCCTGGAGCACGAGGCCGGCCTCGTAGGTGTCCTCGATGGCGAAGTCGTGTCGCGCCTTGCGGTTCTGCGCGACGACCTTGCGCCCCTGCTCCTTGGCCATCCGGCCATTCTCGCAAGGAGACGCAACCGAGATCCCTGCCGGGTCAGCTCAGGAAGGACCTGACCCAGTCCTGGGTGACCGCGATGTCCAGGCGCTGGTAGCCGCCGAGGTAGCGACAGTTGTCGGTGTAGCCGTAGCTGGTCACCGCGACGATCTTGCCCTGGTAGAACACCGGCCCGCCGGAGTCACCGAAGCAGGTACCGCCGGTTCCGAAGACGTCGTGCTCGTTGCCGTTGGTCTGCAGGATCTGCGGGGTCAGCTTCTGGCCGGGCATCTCGACGTAGCGGCGGATCAGCGGGTAGTCCATCGGCGTCGGCTTCTGCGGTCCCGAGACCGGCTTGCGCACCTCGGTGCCGTAGCCCACCGCCGTGAAGAGCGTGTGGCGGAGGTTGTTCTGGCCGATCGCGTCCAGCGTGGGCACTGTCGCCAGAGAGGCCGGTGCGATCCCGGTCACCGGGCGGTCGAGCACGATGACTCCGACGTCGTTCCAGTTGTCGAGGTCGGTGAAGTGCGAGTAGTGCGGGATGCGTGTACGCGGTGCCCGAGCGGAAGCCGGCGCTCTCGATCTCGGCCTGGGTGAAGCCCGCGGCGGGGCTGGCGGCCACGGGGTAGCCGGACGGAGGCTGGTTGGCCACCACGCTGCGGAAGTCGACGAGCACCTTGCCGAGGTCGGCGTCCGTGCAGTGTGCGGCGGTGACGAGCACGGTCGGGCTGATCAGCGTCGCGCTGCACCGGAACCGGCCGTCGGGCTGGTAGAAGAGGATGAGCCCCACGTTCGGGTGGGTGTTGCCGTCCGGCGTGCCGCCTGTGCTGGCAGCCGCGGGGCGCGCGCCGACGGTCAGTGCCATCAGCACTGCGATGACTACGGCGATGAAACGTGGTCGCATGTCCACTCCTCGGGGTCACGTGACGCCGGCCGACGCTGGCCGACGCGCTCACGCTTTCCACATGTCGCGGAGCGCCCGCCTCGTTACAAGTAGTTCATCGGGTCCACAGCGTTGCCGTCCTGCAGCACGGTGAAGTGCAGGTGGCAGCCGGTCGACCAGCCGGTCGAGCCGACGTAGCCGACGATCTCGCCGCGGGCGACGGTGTCACCGACGTTCACGCGGTACGACGTCGCGTGGTTGTAGACCACGGTGAGGTTGTGGCCGTTGACCTTGCCGACATCGAGGTAGAGCCGGTTGCCGTAGACCGAGGAGTAGTAGCGCGAGATCACCTTGCCGTCCGCGGCGGCGCGCATGCCCTCGCCGCAGGAGACGCCGAAGTCGGTGCCGTCGTGCAGCCCCCAGTAGCCGTAGATCGGGTGGATCCGGTAGCCGAACGGCGAGGTGACCGAGCCGTCGACCGGCCGCATCAGGAAGCCGTTGTCCGCGCCGACGAAGCCGGTGCTGTGGTCGGCGGCGGCCGCGGCGATGATCAGCTGCTTGATGTGGGCTTCCTGCTTCTTCAGCTTCGCCAGCTCGGCCTCGTCCTTGGCCTTGGCCCGCTCCGCCTTGTGCTGCGCCTTCTCGCGGGCCGCGACGGTGAGCGTGACCTGGTTCTGGGCGAGCAGGGCGTCGTTCGAGGCCCGGTCGGCCTCGTCCTTCAGCTGCTGGACGTTGACCAGCTGCTGCGCCGCGAGGTCCGCCTGCTCGTCGGCGGCGGCCTCGGCCGCCTTCACCTCGTCCTTCTTCGCGCGCAGCGCCAGCTCGGCGGCGTGCAGCTGGTCGAAGAGGCTGCTCTGGTCCTCGACCAGCGTGTCGGCGTACTCCATCTTCCGGATCAGGTCGCCGGGGGTCTGTGACTCCAGGTAGCCGGTCCACGCCAGCAGCTCGGGTGAGCCCTGCTGGTACATCTCGACGACCGTGTCCTTGACCGCCGCCTGCTGGGTGTCCAACGCGGCCTGGCCGGCAACCACGTCTGCCTTGGCCTGCGTCAGATTGGCCTGGGCGACCTGCAGCGCGGCCTGCATCGTGGCGTTCAGCGTCTCGGCCGCCTGGAGCTGGGTCAGGGCCTCGGCCGCCTGGGCCTGCTTGGCCGCGAAGTCGGACTGGGCGGCGGCGAGCTGCCGCTCGGCCTCGTCCAGGGCCGCCTTGGCCCTCGTGATCGCCTTGCTGGCGTCCTCGACGTCGGCCTGGGCCTGCTCGACCTGGTCGTGGACGTGCTCCTGCTTGTCCTTCAGGTCGTCACCCTGGCCGGCCTGCGCCGCGGGTGCGCCGACGCCCAGGGTCGCCACGAGGAGAAGGGTCGCCAGCGCAGGGCGATTTGAGGCGCCGGGGAAGTAGCGCACAGTCGTCGTACCAATCGGTCGGGGAAGTAACCTCTCGGACTCCCCGACCGTAAGGGCCCGACGTCAGACTTTGAGGTATTTGCGGGTCAGTAGGAGTGTCGGCAGCAGCGTGAGCAGCGGCCCGAGGACCGCGATGACGGCCAAGGCGGTCCAGTAGTCCTGCAACCCGATCCACGGCATGAACGAGATCGAGTTCGCGATCCGCTGGTGGACACCGAAGTACATGAACGCCCCGAGCGCGCCGCCGGCGAGGGCCACACCGATCGCCGCGGTGACCAGTGCCTCGAGGAGGAACGGCAGCGCGATGTAGAGCGTCGAGGCGCCGACCAGCCGCATGATCGCGATCTCCTTGCGCCGCGCGAACGCCGCGAGCCGGATGGTGTTCGCGACCAGCAGCAGCGCCGCGACCAGCAGGAACCCCGCGATCGCCCACGAGCCGTACTTGAGCGCGCCGAGCCACTCGTAGAGCGGCTTGAGCGTCTCGCGCAGGTCGCGGATCTGGGAGACCCCGTCGAGTCCGACCACCGCGCTCGTGACCCCCTCGAACTCCTTGGGGTCCTTCAGCGTGATCCAGTAGGACTCCGGCATGTCGGCCGAGGTCATCGCCGGGTTCGGGCCGTCGAACTGGTCGTCGCCGTACAGCTCCTTGACCTTGTCGAACGCCTCTTCCTGCGACTCGAAGCGGTACGACGCGGTCTCGGGGTTGTCCTCGATCGTCTGCTCGACGCGCTGCTTCTGCTCGTCGGTGACCGCGCCGGTGCAGGCGGCGTTCTTGTCGCCGTCGCGGCACAGGTAGACGGTGACCTGGAGCTGGTTGCCGAGGTAGCGGGTGGCGATGTCGCCCTGCTGCTTCATCAGCACACCGAGGCCGAGCAGGGTCATCGAGACGAACAGGGTCAGCACCACTGCGATGTGCATCGACAGGTTGCGCCGCAACCCCTGACCGAGCTCGGAGAAGACGTAGCGGAACTGCATTAGTGGTCACCACCAACAGTGCGTCGTGTGTCCCGCACCCCGGGCACGCCCCTCGCGGCGTTGCCGTCGCTAGCTGGACGAACAAGTAGAGCGTCGCTCCGGCGCCAAGCGACCACCCCACGCAATGCGCTCGCTGCACTCGCGATTCCGCGGGGACCCCGGAAAGGCATGCACGCACCCGGAGCACGGGCCACCTCCGACGCACTGTTGGTGGTGACCACTAGCCGGCCGCTCCGTAAACGCCCTGGGCGTCGTCACGGACGACCTGTCCGTGGTCGAGCTCGATGACCCGCTTGCGCATCTGGTCGACGACGGTGTTGTCGTGGGTCGCCATCAGCACCGTGGTGCCGGTGCGGTTGATCCGCTCGAGCAGCTTCATGATGTCGACCGACGTGGTCGGGTCGAGGTTGCCGGTGGGCTCGTCGGCGATGAGGATCATCGGCCGGTTGACGAAGGCACGAGCGATCGCGACCCGCTGCTGCTCGCCGCCGGAGAGCTCGTCGGGCATCCGCTCGCCCTTGCCGTCGAGGCCGACCAGCTCGAGGGTCTGCGGCACCACCGTGCGGATCTCGCCGCGGGACTTGCCGATCACCTGGAGCGCGAACGCGACGTTCTCCGAGACGGTCTTGTTGGGCAGCAGCCGGAAGTCCTGGAACACGGTGCCGATCTGGCGGCGCAGCCGGGGCACCTTCCAGCCGGCGAGCCGGTTGAGGTCCTTGCCGGCGACGTGCACGCGGCCGCCGGTCGACCGGGTCTCGCGGAGCACCAGCCGCAGCGCGGTCGACTTTCCCGAGCCGGACTGGCCCACGAGAAAGACGAACTCACCCTTCTCGATGTCGATGCTCACCTGGTCGAGCGCAGGCTTGCCCGTTCCCGGGTAGGCCTTGCTGACCTTCTCGAACCGAATCACGTGGACCGAGGGTACGGGAGCCCCCTGAGCGTCTAGGGATCCTGACGCTGCGGCGCGTCCACGACCCACCAGGCCGCATACGCGGGGAGCCAGAGGACGCCGTCGCCGCCGACCTCGAGGACGTGCCCGCCCAGGGCGTCGTACGGCGTGGTGAGCCCGGCCGCGCGCAGCTGGTGCAGCAGGAACGGCCGCCGACGGCCGGAGACGTTGTAGAGGCCGACGAAGGCGCCGCTCGCGTGCTGCCGGACCACGGCGAGGACGCCGTCGTCGGTGTCCGGGAGCACCGTGGTGGCGGCGGACGCGTGCAGCTGCGGGAGGCCGGCGCGGACCCGGGCCAGGTGCGCCAGCCCGGAGAAGACCCGGCCGGGCACGGTCCTCAGGTCGTGGCGGGCGGCCGCCCGCGTCCAGTCCAGCCGGGGACGATGGGCCCAGCGGTTGTCCTCCTCGTGACCCTCCTCCGACGCCCAGCCGGGGTCGTTGGGCTGGGCGAGCTCGTCGCCGCTCCAGATCACGGGGATCCCGCCCCAGCCGGCGGCGATCGCGTGCGTCAGGAGGATGCGGGCGATCGCGGCCTCGTGGTCCGGCGTCGACTGCCCCTCTCTGAGCCCGGCCAGCGCGGCCGCCGTCCCGCTGATCCGCTGGTCGCCGGTCTCGGGGTTGGCCTGGAAGACCAGCCCCTGGGCCCACGATCCGGGGAAGGTGCCGGCGTACCAGTCGGAGAGGAAGTGCCGGTGCCCCGGGCCGGTGACCCCGGCGGCATGGGCGTCGGAGTCGTCGATCGCCCAGCCGATGTCGTCGTGGCAGCGGGCATAGGTGATCCAGGTGCCGGTGCTGGGCGTCGCCGGCAGCGCGCCGAGGGCGTGCCGGGCCAGGATCGTGTTGCCGGTGGCGAGCATCGACCACGTCTGCACCATGAGGCTGTTGTGGTAGGCGAGGTCGCTGACCCGGCCGGCGTGCCGGCCGGTGCCGAGGTACTGCACCAGGTCGCGCGGCCCCACGATCGCCTCGGCCTTGAACGCCACCGCCGGCGCCGCCATCCGGGTCAGCGCGTGCAGCGCCTGGGTGAGCGCGTGCACCTCGGGCTGGTTCTGGCAGGTGGTGCCCATCCGCTTCCACAGGAACGCGATGGCATCAAGTCGGAACACCTCGACCCCGAGGTTGGCCAGCCACAGGATGATCTCGGCGAACTCGGCCAGGACGGCGGGGTTGGCCCAGTTGAGGTCCCACTGCCACTCGTTGAACGTCGTCCAGACCCAGCCCTCGAGGCCGTCGTCCCAGGTGAAGCTGCCGGGCGCGAAGTCCGGGAACACCTCGGGCAGCGTCCGCTCGTACTGGTCGGGCAGGTCGCGGTCGGGGAAGACGTGGAAGTAGTCGCGGTACCGGGACGACTCGGCTCCGCCCGCCCGGGCGCGCACCGCCCAGTCGTGCTCGCGCGCGACGTGGTTGAGGACCAGGTCGACGACCAGGCTGACCCCCTGGCCGCGCAGCGTCGTCGCGAGGTCGCGGAGGTCGTCGGTGGTGCCGAGGTCGGGCCGGACCGAGCGGTAGTCCTGCACGGCGTAGCCGCCGTCGTTGTCGCCCTCCCTGGGCTCCAGCAGCGGCATCAGGTGCAGGTAGGTGACGCCGAGCTCCTCGAGGTGGTCGAGGTGCTTGGCGACACCCTGGAGGTCCCCGGCGAAGCGGTCGGCGTAGCAGGCGTAGCCGAACATCCCCGGCTGCTGCAGCCAGTCCGGGGTGAGCAGCCGGCGCTGGTCGAGCAGGTGCAGGTCGGCCGGGCGCTCGGCGTACGCCGCCGCCGCGGCGCGCACCAGCCGGGTGAGCAGCGCACCGGCGACCTCGGGGTCGGGATGGACCTCGGTGACGGCCGCCTCGAGGTCGGGCCAGTAGCGGTCCAGCCGCAGCGCGAAGGTCTGCCTCCGGTCGGGGCTCAGCCCGCCCGCCCCCACCAGGGCGTCCAGGCCGAGCGCTCCCTCGAGCTGCCCGGCCGCCGCGGCGTGGATCTCGCGAGGTGCGCTCATCCGTCGCATCCTCGCATCGCGGGCCGGCCCCTACTCTCTTCGGCATGCGCCGGTCCGTCCCCTTCCTGCTGGTCGCGGGCGTGGTGACCGCGGTCGTCGTGGGTGCCGGGGTCGTCGCGCTCGGCCGTGACAGCGAGGAGCCGACTCCGGCCAAGGAGTCGTTCACGACGACGCCGCTGTCGACGTACGACACCACCGGACTCGTCGTCACGCGGGGGCCGTTCTGCGACGCGATCGACGACCGACAGGTCTCCGCGGCGCTCGGCGGCGATCCCGCGGACTCCTCCTCATGGACGAACGGCGACACCATCGACCTCGGCAACGGCGTGGAGGACGTCGCCCACGAGTTCGGCTGCCGCTACACCGGGGCGGACGGCACGATGGCCCAGGCGTGGGTGTTCGCACCTCCGGTCGACGCCGCCGGCGCCCAGCGGCTGATCAAGGTCGCCCGCAAGGCACCGGGCTGCGAGGTCGGCAGCGGACCGGCGTTCGGCGCCCCGACGCTGGCGTTGACCTGCACCAAGGACGGTGTCGTGCGGGCGTCGTACCGCGGCCTGTTCGGAGACGCGTGGCTGGTGTGCGAGGTCGCGCGGCCGGCCGGGGCCGACTGGGATGTCGTCGATCGGGCCGGCCGCTGGTGCGTCGGCACCCTCCAGGCTGCTGCTGGGGACTGATCTGGCGGATCGGCTGATGCCCGGGCCTCCCTTGCGCCATTGTGTTCGGATGATCAGGTGGACTCGGCTGACCCTGGCCGCCCTCGCCGCGTCCACCCTCACCGTCCTGGCGCAGGCGCCGGCGGACGCAGGCGCGCCGGACCTGCCGCGCCCGGCGAACGGGGCCGACGCGATCAGGCTGCTCGGCGACGACCTGGTGGCCGCGGCCGAGGCCAACGGCCTGAGCTCCGCCGAGCTGCGCCGGATCCTGCGGGAGGACCCCACCGCCTGGCTCGACCGCGACGCGCGCATGTACTACGTCGAGCCGACCGATGCCGGTGCCCCGGACCTGGTCGAGGGCGTGGCGCCGTTCCCCCTCGACCAGACGTTCCTGCTGCACAGCCGCCCCACGTCGACGCACGTGATCTACCTCGACTTCGACGGCACGACGGTGTCCGGCACTGCGTGGAACGACGGGGCCTCCCCAACGGCTTCTACTCCGGGTACAGCCTCGACGGCGACCTCAGCACCTTCAACGACAACGAGAAGGAGCAGGTCCAGTCGGTGTGGCAGCGGGTCGCCGAGGACTACGCCGCGTTCGACGTCGACGTCACCACCCAGGACCCGGGTGAAGCGGCCATCGACCGCACCAACGCCGCCGACCAGAACTACGGCACCCGGGCGGCCATCTCGGACAACACCACCGTCTCCTCGGCGGTCTGTCCGAGCGGGTGTGGCGGTGTGGCGTACGTCGGCGTGTTCAACGACTTCGGGTCAGGCACGTCCGCGCACGCCTACCACCAGCCGGCGTGGGTGTTCGGACACAGCCTGGCCAACAACGACACCAAGGACATCGCCGAGGCGGCCAGCCACGAGGTGGGCCACAACTTCGGGCTCAGCCACGACGGGAACTCGGCGTCCACCTCGGGCTGCAGCAACCTCAACTACTACTGCGGACATGCGATGTGGGCGCCGATCATGGGCGTGGGCTACCAGAAGCCGGTCGTGCAGTGGAGCAAGGGCCAGTACACCAACGCCAACAACACGCAGGACGACCTGACGGTCATCGCGAACGGCGGCGCCCCGGTGGTCGCCGACGAGGCCGGCGACACTGTCGGGACCGCCGCGGCAGGGCTCCCGGTCCGGGCGTACATCACCTCGGCCGCCGACACCGACACCTTCGCGCTCGGGACGTGTGCGGGGACGCTGACGGTCTCGGCCGCCGGGGCGCCGCCGAGCCAGGACCTGGACATCCAGCTCGAGCTGCTCGACGCGGGCGGCTCGGTGATCGACACCGCCAACCCGGCCTCGGCCGTCGTCAACCGGGACTCGGCGACCGGCCTGAACGCCTCCCTCACCGCCGGCGTGGCGTCCGGCGCCTACTACGCGCGGGTCGATGGCGTCGGGAACGGCACCGGAACCACGGGCTACACCGACTACGCCAGCATCGGTGCCTACACGCTCACCGTGTCCGGCTGCAACGGGCTGGCGGCACCGGCGGCGCCGGCCGACCTGGCCGTGACCACCAACCAGACCGGTACCTCCGCGACGGTCACCTGGACCACACCCGTCTCGGACGGCGGCAGCTCGGTCACGGGATACACCGCCTCGCGGTCCGGTGCGGCGCCGGAGTCGCTGAGTCCCGCGACGTTCACGAAGACCTGGGCCGGGCTGACGCCGGGCGCGAGCTATCTGTTCTCGGTGGCGGCGACGAACGCCATCGGCACCGGCGTGGCCGCCTCGCAGAACGTGACCATGCCCGACCCGACCGCTCCGGCCGCACCCAGGCACTGACGGTGCTCGCCGACTCGGTCGCCCAGACGGCGCACGTGACCTGGAACGCCCCGGCCAGCGACGGCGGGCTGCCGATCTCGTCGTACGACGTGCTGGTCGACGGCGCGGCGACGTCCGGCACCAGCAGGGACCTCACTCTGCCCGGGCTTCACGCGCGGCTCCACGCACACGGTGTCGGTCCGGGCCGTGAACCCGATCGGCGCGGGACCGGCGGCAACCGCCACGGTCAACGTCCCGACCACGCCCGGTGCTCCGGGGATCGGGAAGGCCACGAAGGGCAAGAAGGGCGGGAAGAAGACGGCCACGGTCGCCTGGACGGCGCCGGCGACCGACGGGAGCAGCCCGATCACCGGGTACACGGTGCTGATCTACAAGGCGACGGGCAGGCTGGTGAGGACCGTCACCGGCCTCGGGTCGAGCAGCACGTCGTACACCGCGAAGCTCAGGCGGGGGAAGTACCGGTTCGCGGTCATCGCGCTCAACGCTCTCGGCGCCGGACCGCCGAGCCAGCAGTCCAGGCTGGTCAAGGCCAGGTAGCAGCCGAGCGTCAGTTCTCGGCCGCGCGCTCCTGGCCGCGGCGCCAGCGGATGCCGGCCTCGAGGAAGCCGTCGAGGTCGCCGTCGAAGACCGCGCTCGGGTTGCCGACCTCGTAGCCGGTGCGCAGGTCCTTGACGATCTGGTAGGGGTTCAGCACGTAGTTGCGCATCTGGTCGCCCCAGCTGGCCTGCACGTCGCCCTTGAGCTCCTTCATCTGGGCGGCCTCCTCGGCCTTCTTCAGGGCGAGGAGCTTGGCCTTGAGGATGACCATGGCGCTGGCCTTGTTCTGGAGCTGGCTCTTCTCGTTCTGGCAGCTCACCACGATGCCGGTCGGGATGTGGGTGAGCCGGACCGCGGAGTCGGTGGTGTTGACCGACTGGCCGCCGGGGCCGGACGAGCGGTAGACGTCGGTGCGGATCTCCTCGTCGGGGATCTCGATGTCGTCGGTCTGCTCGAGCAGCGGCACCACCTCGACGGCGGCGAAGCTGGTCTGCCGGCGGCCCTGGTTGTCGAACGGGCTGATCCGGACCAGCCGATGGGTGCCGGCCTCGACCGAGAGGGTGCCGTAGACGTAGCGCCCGTGGATGGCGAACGTCGCCGACTTGAGGCCCGCCTCCTCGGCGTAGGAGGTGTCGAAGACCTCGACGGGGTAGTTGTGCTGCTCGGCCCAGCGCGTGTACATCCGCATCAGCATCTCGGTGAAGTCGGCCGCGTCGACCCCGCCCGCACCGGACCGGACGGTGATCAGGGCATCGCGGACGTCGTACTCCCCGGAGAGGAGGGTGCGGACCTCGAGCGCCTCGACCGTCTTCTGGATCTTGGCGAGCTCCGACTCCGCGTCCGAGAGCGTCGACGCGTCGCCCTCCTCCTGGCCGAGCTGGACCATGATCTCGAGGTCGTCGATGCGGTCGGCCAGCTCGGTGACCCGGTCGACCTCGCCCTGGAGCGAGGAGAGCCGGCCGGTGACGCGGGTGGCGTTGGCCTGGTCGTCCCACAGGTCGGGAGCCGCGACCTCGACGCCGAGCCCGTCGATCTCCTTGCGCATGGCGTCGAGATCGAGCACCTGCTCGATGGTGCTCATGGTCGCGCGGAGCTGCTTGATCTCGGTGTCGTAGTCGGGTCCTGCCACAAGGTGCAACGTTACTGCGGGCGGCCACGGCGCACCGATTCGTGCGCCGTGGCCGTCCACACCCCCCATGCGGGCGTGGTGATCGGTCTGACGCTGCGACGGTCGGTTTGGTTCGCCGCGATCGAGCTAGGCCCTGCGGCCGAACACCTGCGCGACGTACCAGCGGCCGTCGTGGCCCTTGCGGGCGCCGATCCCCATCAGCCGGAACGACGGGTTGAGGATGTTGGCGCGGTGGCCCTCGGAGTTCATCCAGCCGTCGTTCACCACGGACTTGCCGGTGCCATAGCCGTACGCGACGTTCTCGCCCGCGGTGTTGAGCTTGCACTCGCGCATCACGGCGCCGAGGTCCTGGTGGAACATCTGCTCCTGTTGCGCCATCGCCTTGGCCTGCCGGACCGCCGCACGCTTGAGGCAGTCGCTGGGCTTCAGCGCCTTGAGCCCGTTGTGGGCGCGGTTGGCGTTGGTGGCGGTGAACGCCTGCTGGGCGTACTTGCCTTCCGGGCTCTTCGCCCGCGCCTGCGCGGGCGCGGACGCGGCCCCGGTGGCGACGAGCATCGTGAGGGCGGCGAGGAGGGCGACGAGACGGCGCATGGGTCTCAGGTTAGGTCGTCCGGTCAGGCGGCGAACGGCTTCCACCGGAAGCCGACCTTCACGACGCCGTGGTCGCCGGTGCCCGTGGCGCGGTGGTCCTCGTCGTTGAGGTGGTCGTTGTTGATGCTGAGCCCGTCGAAGAGCCACTGACGCTGCCGGCTGTGGTCGTAGAACTGCTCGCTGACCAGGACGTGGTCGAGCGACTCGCGCAGGTCCTGGTGGACGTGGGTGTAGTAGACGTCGCGGGTGTCGCGGTACTCCTGGAGCGTCTGCGCGGAGTAGAGCCCGATGTCGGCGCCGCCCTGCGACTCCCCCACCAGGTAGTTCGGCTGCTCGGTGAGGATGTTGATGGTGTTGCTGTGCTGGCCGTCGTTGAGGTCGCCGAGCACCAGCACCGGCGTCTGGGTGCCCTTCATCACCTCGGTCAGCAGCACCCGCAGCGCGGTGGCCTCCGCCGTACGCCGGATGGTCGAGATCGCGCCGCCGAGCGCGTTGCGGTGGTCGCGGTAGGTCTCCGGGTCGGCGTCGTACCACGTCTCGCCGTTGATCTGGGTCGGCAGCTTGGACTTCAGGTGCGCCACGAAGACCTCGATGAGCGGCGGGTCGTCACGCAGCGCCACCTGGAAGTTGAGCACCGGACGGGAGAAGCCGGGGATGTGCACCGAGATCGCGGGGGCCTGCGGGTCCATGGGGTCGGCGGCCTCGAGCCTGACCGCCTCGGGGAAGGTCGAGACCCACTTCGGGGTGCCGCTGAGCAGCCCCTTGCGCACCAGCGCGGCGCAGACGATCTTCGAGCCGGTCGCCGGAGTCGCGAGCAGGTCGTACTTGCCCTCGAGCGCCTCCCGGGCCAGCACGGTCTCCATCGCCTCGGCGTTCCAGAGCTCCTGGAGGCCGATGATGTCGGCGTCGATGCCGTCCAGCATCCGCGCGACCCAGGAGACCTTGCGCGCGAACTCCGCCTTGGTCCACGGCTTCTGGAACGGGTTCATGGGCAGCCCCGGAAGCTGGAAGTTGTAGAGGTTGAACGTCGCGACGCTGAAGCTCTGGTGGTCCACCCGTCGACGCTAGGAGCGTCGGGCGCTCCCGGCAATGACCCGGTGGGATGGCGTCAGCCGGCCAGCCGGGCCCTCGTCTCCTCGACGTCCATCCCGTGCAGGCGCAGGAGGTTCTCGCCGAGGATCTTCCGCTTCGCCTGCTCGGTGAGCTGCGGGTAGCCGTAGCCGTCGGTGAGGTCCTGGGGGATCTCGAAGTTCCAGAACGCCTCGAGCGCCCACTGCGGCTGCCAGATCGGTGCCTCGCTGCCGTAGACGATCTTGTCCTCGCCGCACCAGAACAGCAGCTTGCCCAGCAGCTCGGCGAACAGCCGGGGTGCGCGGACCACGAAGTTGATCGACGCCGCCAGCGACGCGTAGAGGTTCGGGTAGCGGATCAGCTGCCAGCAGGTCTCGTCGATGAACGGCAGCCCCACGTGGTAGATCACGAAGTTGATGTCCGGGAACGCCCCCGCCGCGCCGTCCATGTCCCAGGTCTGGGTGTGCTCGATCATCTGCGGGCCGAGCGGGACCCCCTTGTGCACCCCGATCAGGTTCACGCCCAGCTCCTGGATCCGCTCGAAGACCGGGAACGCGACCTTCGGGTCGTCCATCCGCCACGGCACCTGGCCGCCGTCCTCGTAGCGCACGTTGTAGAACTTGAACGCGCGGGCGCCGTACTCCTCGACCTGGCGGGTCACGTCGTCGAGCGCCGCCTTGCCCTCCAGGGGGTTGACGGTGCCCCACATGACCGTGCGCTCGGGGTCGAGCTGCGCGAGCTTCGCGCACTCCGTCCACGGCGACAGTCCGTCCTTGTACATGTCGGTGAGCGGGAGCGGCATCGCCACGAGCATGTCGGTGTCGGAGTTCTCGTAGACCATCTCGTGGATCTCCTCGATGCTCCACTTGTGCAGGAACTCCTCCGCTGACATCAGCGGCAGCCCCGGGGGCGTCAGCACGGTGTGGAAGGCGTAGAGGTGGTTGGAGAACATCTGCCCGGCCGGGCCGCGGGCGTTGTCCGCCTCGAAGTTGAAGGGGTGCGCGACCCCGTCGAACACCAGTGCGTCACCGATCATGGGAGGTCCTTCGTGGAGAGGGCGGAAGCCCGGCTCGCGGCGGCGTACGACGCAGGGTCGCCCACCGTCGCCGGGTCGGGAAGGAAGCGCAGCTTGGCCTTGGCGCTCTCGGAGAGCCGTTCGGGCGACCAGGCCTCGTGCCAGACCAGCTCGACGGTGGCGGTGTCCACTCCAGGGAGGGTGCGCACCGCTGACTCGATGTCACCCAGCACGGACGCCGCGAACGGACACCAGCCCGAGGTGAGCATCAGCTCCACCCGGGCCGCTCCCCCATCGATCTCGGCACGGTGCAACAGCCCCATGTCGACGACGGAGATCCCCTTGTCGCGGCAGCACGGGTCGTAGACCTCACTGAGCACGTCGCGCACCGACGGGTCGATCACTGCGCCAGTCTCGACCCGGGCTCGGGGGCCGGGTACCCCCTCAGATTTCGCATGGCGAAACGGTGGACGCCGCCGCGCCGATCCATACGATGGAGGCACGGCCGGGTGGCGTACGGCCGGGGGCGAGGTGGGTGCGATGGAGCCTGGTGCCGAGGTTCCGGGCGACGGTCGGCCGGACGACTTCGTGCAGAGTGTCGGCCGCGCCGTGCGACTGCTGGAGGTGGTCGGGCGCGAGCCCGGTCTCCCGGTGAAGGCGATCGCCCGCAAGTGCGACCTGAACATCTCGACCAGCTACCACCTCGTGCGCACGCTCGCCTACGAGGGCTACCTGGTCCGGCTGCCCAACGGGACCTACGTGATCGGCGAGAGCGTGGCGCGCCGGTTCCACGACCTCGTCACGTCGCTCGAACGGCCGCCCGCGGCGGCGGTGGTGCTGCGCCAGCTGTCGGAGCGGGTGGGGCTGAGCTCCTACCTCGGCCTGCTCCAGGACGGGCGGGTCACCGTGGTCGAGCTGGCCGAGGCGCCGGGGTCGCCGTACCTCGAGGACTTCGAGGTCGGCCTGGACGTCGCTGCGCATGCGACCGCGCTCGGCAAGGCGCTGCTGGTCGGGATGACTCCGCAGCAGCGGCACCGGTTCCTGGCGACCCACGAGCTGCGCCCGTTCACCACCCGCACCCGCACCGATGTCGAGGAGCTGGAGGCGGAGCTCGGGGCGGTCCGGGCCCAGGCGCCGGTGAGCGAGCACGGCGAGTTCCGGGACGGGGTCTCCTGCACCGCCGCCCTGGTGGGTCGGCGTACCGCCATGGACCCGGCATGGGCAGTGGTCGTGGCCGTCGCCGACGAGGAGGTCTCGGAGCGGATCGCCACCGAGGTGACGCTGGCCGCCGCCGACCTGGCCGGCAGCCGGGCGTAGCTCCGCGGGTCAGTCGTCCACACCGACAACCGCGGATCCTTCCGCTCCGATGGTGGCGCGCTCGGGCGAGCCGGGAATGGAGAGCGGCAGGTCGAGGGGCGCGTGCAGCCGCACCTCGACCCGGTCGCCGTCGACGCGGACCGTGTAGGAGAGGCCCGGGTAGCGGGCGTACGCCCCGGCTTCGCTGAGGTAGGCGCCGACCGCGGCCCGCGCCTGCGCGGGGGTGAGCGCGAGCGAGTCCTGTGGGACGCCGCCCTGGTAGACGTCCTCGCCGGTGGCCCCCAGGTCGGCGCCGCGCAGCGCGGCGCCGTCGGCGAGGGTGTCGAGCCCCTGGCGCTGGAGGTACGCCGCCGAGGTGTCGACGACCAGCGCGACGACCATTGCGATCAGCACGGCGAAGCCGACGATCAGGATCGTGGCCTGGCCGCCTTCATCCCTGGTGTGCATCCTCGACCTCCTGGTACTGGCCGATCGGGACCGTGTGCGAGGCGTCGAGGGCGAAGCTCGGCGCCCGACCGCCGAGCACGTCCGGCAGCAGCGGCAGGTCGACGCGGGTGGCGACCCGGACCGTGATCACCGAGGTGCCCTGGTGGCAGTCGTGGGGGTACGGCGTGCAGCTGACGGTCACGGTGAGCGGAGCGCCGCGCAGCCCCTGGTCGGCCAGCGCCTGCCGGGCCGCCTGCTCGGCGCGGGCCTTGCCCAGCGCGTCGTTCGGGGCCAGCGCGTAGGCCCGGCCGGCCGCGCGCGCCGCGCCGCTGACGCCGAAGGCGCCCTGCTGCACCTGGAAGACGCTGAGCACGATCCACAGCATCGGGATCAGCAGCAGGATGCCGAGCCAGGTCAGCTCGACCAGCGCGCTCCCCCGCTCGTCCCGCCTCATCGCTTGCCTCGACACTGAACCAAATGGTTCACTTTCTCCGTGACCGTCGCCGTCCTCTGCGCCGCCCTCGGCGACCCGACCCGCGCCGGGCTGGTCGAGCGGCTCGCCCAGGGGCCGGCCAGCCTGTCGGAGCTCGCGGCGCCGTACGCCATGACGCTGACCGCGATCCGCAAGCACGTCGGCGTCCTGGAGGACGCCGGCTGGGTGGAGCGGCGCAAGCACGGCCGGGTGGTCACCTGCCGGCTCCGGCCCGAGCCGCTGGCCGAGCTCGAGGGCTGGCTGACCGACCGGCGCACCTTCTGGACCTCGGCACTCGACCGCCTCGGCACCTCACTCGAAGGGGAACAACCATGACCGTCTCCGACCTCGGCTTCACCCTGGACCGGACGTACGCCGCGACGCCCGAGCGCGTCTACGCCCACTTCACCGACCCCGAGCTGCTGGCCTCCTGGTTCTGCCCCAACCCGGACCTGCCGATCAGCTGCGAGCTCGACGTCCGGCCGGCTGGCGAGTGGCGGGTCGTGATGGGCGAGTGGATCGTGGGCGGCACCTACGTCGAGGTCGAGCCGCCGAGCCGGCTGGTCTTCACCTTCGACTGGGAGCACGACGACGACCCGCCAACCACGGTCACCGTGGAGATCAGGCCGGAGGGCGAGCTGACGCGGATGGTGCTCGCCCACGAGGAGACCGGCGAGGACGGCGGGCACGAGGAGGGCTGGACCTTCGCGCTCGTGCGCCTCGACCAGGAGCTGTCCTAGGCCCATCACGGAGGCTCCTCGACCGCGTGGCCGGTGACGGTCAGGTCGATGCCCGGGCCGCCGAGACCGAGCGCCGGCACCCGCGCGTGCACGGTGACCTCGACGCTGTCCCCGGTCTGTCGCGCGGACACGTCCTCGGCGAACTTCCCGGACACCGCGCCCGCGATCTGCGCCCGGGTCAGCGCGGCCCCGTCGGCCGGTCCGCGGTCGCGGGTGGCGGCCAGCCGGGCGCCCTCGGACGCCGCCGAGGCCAGGGTGTTGTGGACGTAGAGCACCAGCGCCACCTGCAGGATCCCGAGCACGACCGGCACCAGCACGACCATCACCAGCACGATGTCGACGACCGCCGCCCCGCGCTCGGTGCGGCGAGGCACTACTTCACGGAGCCGAGGGCGTTCGACAGCATCGTGCGGAGCTGGCCCTCGGCCACGCCCCAGATGACCATCACCAGCCCGGCGGTCATCACGGTGACGAGGACCCAGCCGGGCACGTCGCCGCGTTCGTCACGGACCCGTGGCGCGGCGAGCTCGAGCCAGAGCCGGGTCAGTGCGGAGTGGAGGTGCTGCATGGTGCTTCCTTTCCCGAGAGGTGTTCACGGTGTCGTGAGCGAGAGTCCGACGACGCCCGGCCAGAACGCGAAGAGCACGGTCACCGGCAGCACGAGGAAGACCACCGGGACCATCATCGCGACCTCGCGACGGGCGGCGACCTCGATCAGCTCGCGCCGGCCGGCCTCGCGGACGTCGGCGGCCTGCGCGTGGAGCACGTCGGCGAGCGGGGTGCCGCGCTCGATCGCGACCGCGATGCCCTGGGCGAACCGCGCCACCAGGGGCAGCCCGGTCGTGGCCGCCATCCGGTCGAACGCCGACGCGACGGGCTCGCCCGTGCGGACCTCCGCGAGCACCGTCGCCAGGTCGGCGGAGAGCTCGCCGCCGGAGCGGCGTACGACGCGGTCGAGGGCCGCCACCGGGCTCTCACCGGCCGCGACCGCGAGTGCGAGCAGCTCGGCGACGGTCGGGAACTCGGCGAGGATCCGTCGCTCCCGCTGCTTGACCTGCGACGAGAGGTGCTGGTCGCGCGCCAGCACGCCGACGACGAACGCCCCGACGCAGAGCAGCACCGCGGACAGCAGTCCTCCGGGGTGCGTGAGCGCCTTGAGGAGGGAGTACGCCGCGGCGAGCGCGAAGGCCACCAGGCCCCAGACGACCTGCTGGACCCGGAACTCGGCCACCGTCGCGTCGAGCCCGGCCCGCTCCAGCCTCCTGGTGACCGAGGAAGCGCCGCCGAGGACCCGCTCGACGCCGTCGCCAGCCGACTGCAGGAGCGGGCCGAACACGCCCTTCGCGGCCGAGGTGGTCGGCGCCTGCCGGGTCGTCAGCTGGGGCAGGTCACGGACGTAGGGCAGCACCCGGCTCTCCAGCCGCGGTCGCCGCAGGGCCAGGATCCGCGACCCGACGAGCAGCAGCCCGCCGGCGAGCGCCGCCCCGATGCAGTGCTCCCCAGGTGGCGGGCGTCATCGGAGGATCCGCCGTTCGACGGGGAGTCGGCCGATCCGCATCATCAGGCGGTAGGCGACCAGGCAGAGCCCGGCGCCCACCGCGAGGACCAGCGCACCGGCCGGCGATGCGTAGCGGCGGATGACCTCGGTCTGGAACGACATGAAGAGCAGCACCAGCCACGGCGCCGCGACGGCGAGGCGGGCGCCGTTCACGGTCCACGCCTGGCGCGACTCCAGCTCGCCGCGGGTGCGGACGTCCTCGCGGAGGTAGCCGGACAGGTTCCGCAGCAGCCGGCCGAGCTCGCCGCCGCCGACCTCTCGGGCGACCCGCAGCCCTTCGACGACCCGGTCGCCGACCGGGTCGGCCAGCCGCTCCTTGAGCCGGTCGAGGCTCTCGCCGAACCGCCCGGTCACCTGGTAGTCCAGCGCGAACGCGTCGAACGCCGGCCGCAGCGGCTCGGGTCCGCGGACTCCCAGCGCGGCCAGCGCGTCCGGCAACGACATGCCCGCGCGAACGGCCGACGCGAGGTTGTCGACGGCCTCGGGCCAGACCTCGGCGAGCTCGCGCTGCCGCCGCCTCGCCCGCCCACTGACGACCGCGACCGGGACGTAGCTGCCGATCAGGCCGAACGCCAGCGCCACCGGAGGAGTCCGCGACACCACCTGCACCACGAACGCCGTCAGGGCGCCGGCCACGGCGCAGAGCACCAGGAAGCCGGTGATGGACACCTCGCCCAGCCCGGCCCTGGCGAGGAGCTCGGCGGTGCGTCCGTGCCTCCTGGCCGTCCGGGGCTGCGGCGGGACGAAGAACGCCGACCACACGAGCAGCAGCCCGACGCCGACCCCGAGCCCGACGAGCGCACCCATCAGCTCTCCAGCTGCCCGCTGAGGATCCGGTGCACGTCGATCCCACGGCGCTCGAACTGCTCGAGCCGCGGCGGCAGCCCGCCGGTGCGCCGCAGCTCGGTGCCGTGGCGCACGAAGATCGGCTCGGTCTCGATGACGTCGTTCTCGACGCGGCCGGGGACCCCCACGACCTCGTTGACGCGGCGTACGCCGTGCTCGTCGATGCCGAGGTGGAGCACGAGGTCGACGCTGGCGGCAACGGTGGGCACCACGAACCGCGCGGAGATGTTCTCGCCCGCGAGCAGCGGCAGGGTGCAGCACTTCACGAGCGCCTCGCGGGCGCTGTTGGCGTGGATCGTGCACATCCCGGGCAACCCCGCGTTGAGGGCGAGCAGCAGGTCGAGGCACTCCTCCGCGCGCACCTCGCCCACGATCACCCGCGACGGGCGCATCCGAAGCGACTCCTTCACGAGGTCGCGCAGCCGGACCTCGCCGGTGCCCTCGAGCCCCTGCTGCCTGGTCTGGAGCGCGACCCAGTCGGGGTGGGTGAAGCGCAGCTCGTAGACCTCTTCGGCGCTGACCACCCGCTCGCCGCCGGGGATCGCGGCCGCGAGGCAGTTCAGCATCGTGGTCTTGCCGGCTTGGGTGCCGCCGGCGACCAGGATGTTGAGCCCGGCCCGCACCGCAGCCTCGAGGAACGCCGCCGCCCGCGGGCTGAGGCTGCCCAGCTCGACCAGGCTCTGCAGGCGGTGGGCGCGGACCGTGAACTTCCTGATGTTCACCGCGGAGAATCCGCGGCTGATCCCCTCCAGCACGACGTGCAGCCGGTGCCCCTCGGGCAGCACCGCGTCGACGAACGGCTGGCTCAGGTCGATCCGCCGGCCCGAGCTCTTGAGCATCCGCTCGACCAGCTCCTGCACCTGGGCGCGGCTCAGCACCAGGTTGGTCAGCTCGTGCCGGCCGTGCCGGGCCACGAACACCCGGGACGGGTCGTTGATCCAGAGCTCCTCCACGGCCGGGTCGTCGAGGAACGGCTGCAGCGGGCCGAAGCCGCTCACCCGCGCGACGAGCTCGCCGACCACGGCCTCGGCGTCGGGCACCGGCGCCACCACGCCGGTCAGGCTGCGCTCGTCGTGGTCGCGCACCACCGACTCCGCGATCCGGCGTACGACGCCCGAGTCGGCCTGCGGATCCACGCCCTCGCGCCGCACCACCTCGCGCACGTGCGCGTCGAGCCGCTCGACCAGCTCGTCGCGCGCCGTCGCGGGCGCACCGGCATGCGTCGTCGTCATCCAGACCCCGATTCCCGAGAAGGAGCCCTGCTTGATCGGGACCGTAAGCCCGCCCTTGGCGGACAGGGAAGGGGTCTGGCCGAATCTGTGGAGAACTAGGTCTGGTGTGACGCGTGAGACGCGCCGACGGCGGGGTGGGCGTCCCCGCCGCCCACCCCGCCGTCGCTGCGCTAGCGGCCCGGCTCAGCTGCCGATCTGCCCCAGCGGGCCGTCACCCGGTGCGAAGTTCCGGGTGCTGAGCACCTGCACGCCCGCGTTGTGCTCGCCGTTGAACGGGGTCACCGCGGTGCCGCAGCCGGCCGCGGCCGCGTCCTCCGGTGAGTTGAACCACAGCCCCACGTGGAACTGGTGCACCGGAGCCGTGGCTGGGTTGGCGCTGGCGTCGGCGATCGGCGAGGTGTGCCGCACCGGTGCCGGC
This sequence comes from uncultured Actinomycetota bacterium, assembly GCA_963734355.1. Lineage (GTDB taxonomy): Bacteria > Actinomycetota > Actinomycetes > Propionibacteriales > Nocardioidaceae > Nocardioides. The sequence continues at coordinate 108,128 of CAVTHU010000048.1, read as the reverse complement.
GCGACCCCCGGGGCGACCGAGAACGTCTCCTCGTTGAACCGGCCGATGAACGTGCCCTCGGCCTCACCGTGCCGGTCGGTCTCGAGGTCGCCCTGGTACCACGACAGCCCGAACGGCGCGTCGGGCACCTGGATGATGAAGAGGTCGTACTCGGTCTTCGGGAGCAGCCCCGTGGCGTGGATCTCCATCTGCTCGGCGCCCTCCAGCTTGGTGATCTTGACCTTGGCCTTGGCGTAGGGCAGGCAGCCCGTCGTGGCCGCGCCCGTCGAGCGCACCATGGTGAACTTCGCGTCCGGGTGGCTGTGCGGGCGGCCCTGGGTGGGGTGACCGGCGTTGGCGACACCGACGGCGCCGAGGGCGCCCAGGGCGAGAGCCCCGGCCGAGACGAGACCGGCGGCGAGGGTGGTGGTGTTCTTCATGCTTCCTCCTGGTTGGTGATCTGGTACCAGGAGGCTGCTGGCCCACCGAGGGGCGCGACATCGGCCGCGTACCTCAGATCCATGGAGCCGGGCCTTAGATGCGTGGGTCAACCGCTTAGGCCGGCCACGGGGTGCAGCCGGACCGTGGCCCGGTGGGGAACGGCGGCGCGCCCGTGGACGATCACGCCGGCGAGGACGGCGTTGACGACGACGAAGTACACGGGATAGATGAGCAGCGGCACCGACAGCGACCCCACCGACCCCACCATCAGCACGCCGGACACGCTGGCGAGCACGAACGTCGACAGGGTCTCGGAGTGGGGGTCACGCCAAGCCTTGGGTGCCATCATGATGGCCGCGATCAGGTCCGCTGCGATGGCGCAGGACGTGGCGACGACGGGCCTCTGGACCACAAGCCAGCCCACGATCCCGAGCCCGGCGAGCGCAAGCAGCGCGAGGTCGGCCGGGCCGAGTCCTCCGGTGCCGAACCGGAACGACAGCGTCAGCACCAGGCAGGTGCCGAGCGCCTGGATCATCAGCGGGACCAGGCTCCAGGTGGCTCCGTCGGCCCGCTGCGCCTGCAGCGCCACCACCTCGAGCACGCCCCAGATCAGCCAGGAGCCGCGATGCGGGACCGTGTCCCCGCGAAGCGTGTCGCGCACGTAGGGCACGGTGCAGGCCGCGGCCACCACACCTGCGAGTACGCCGAACATGGCGGCGGAGCTGAACATGCCGGCCTCCGCGATCATCGCGGCGACCCTGAGCGACAGGGCAAGGCACCCTGGAGCGACATCGACGTGGCCACGACAGGAAACGCCAGCTCCACACCGCAGCGCGGGCAGTGCTCGGCGAGGGAGGTGTCCAGCGCCTGGCCGCATCCGCAGCTGCGCATCGCATCCACCGCGGGGAGTGCTGCCGAGCCGCGGCTCGACCGTTCCGGAGGCCGGCCTTGGGTGGTCGTCACGGTCGTGGAGGCCATGGTGGAGCTCCTTCGTCGTGCCGCTCGGTTCGCGGCGCCGCCACCCTCGCGGCTCCCGACGCACGGCACATGGGGCGACCACCTCACATCTGAGCCGCGACCCCTTAGCGGGGCTCAGATGCGGGCACGGGCTGGCTGTTCCAGGTGGTGAGTCAGGAGGCGCGGATGACGTCCTGTGCCGCTTGCGGGCAGTGCGGCAGATGGCTCTCCAGTGCGGCGCGCAGCAGACGCTCGATGGCGGCGTCGCTGACGGTCAACGGTGTGCCGGGAACCCCGACGAACACCATGGTGAGTGGCTGGCCGCATTCGCAGTAGTAGGCCTTCATCGGACATCTCCTGCCGAGACGGTGGGGGCGGCGGACATGGAGAGCCGGGGCGTGGGACGGAGTGCGGCTCGGGCCAGGACGGTTGCCACGCGCAGCGCCCGACGCGGGGCGAGCAGCTCGCGCGGACTGCCGTACAGGTGACTCACCCGGAGGAACGCAGCAGCGAGCGGCGCGTCCGTTGCTGCCGCCAGCAGGAAGCGGTCGAGATAGGCGCCGACGACGCGCTCCGCGAGCGGCACCCGGCCGTCTTCGTCAGGTGTGCCGCCGACCGCGATCATCCACGGGTTGTCGACGACGGAGGCCGCCGCACGGTGGAAACGTTGGGCCAGCCGCGGGCCGCCGTCGGTCAGGCAGCGCCCGAGCGCGTCGGCCTCGATGGCGGCCACGCTCATCCCCTGTCCGAAGACGGGGTCGAAGACGCAGAACGCGTCACCGGTGACGATGAGCCCGTCGGGGAACTTGGACAGTCTCTCGAACCGCCGCCGCCGGTTGGTCGGGAAGCGGTACGTCGCGCCGGCGTCGAGCGGGCGCATCTTGGCGAGGGTGTCGGCCATCGCGGGGGCCGCCAAGGAGCGCGCGAACTCGATGAACTCGGGCCACGCCAGCGGCGGCTGAACTCCGGCCCTGCCCACGAGCGAGACGATGTGCTCGCCGCCCTCTTGCGCGAGCAGGACACCGCTGCGCGGAACTCCTGGACGGGCCGCGACTGCGACGGCCAGTGGAACGGAGGAGTCGGCGACGCTACGGAGCCGGTGGGTGGCGTATCGCTTGTCGACTCGTCGGACGTCCTCCGGCGGAGCGGGGTAGCCGCGCCGTTCGATCCACTCGATGGTGCGCGAGTTGCGCCCCGACGCATCGACCACCAGCTGGCCAGGGACCAGGCCGGGTTCGCCACCGTCGCGATCGGCGACGATGACGCCGACGACCCGCGCGTCGTCCTGAGTGAACGCCAGGTCGAGGACAGAGCTGTTCTGCCGGATCTCGATCCGTGCGTCCTGCAACAAGCGCTGCCGGACGTACCACTCGAGCAGCGGACGGCTGACGAGCAGCATCTGGAGCCCCGTCGAAGTGCGGGCGAGACCCTCTGGACGGAAGCACCAGACCCCGCTCTCCCCGGGGTCTGCGAGCCTCGCCCCCTGGGCCACCAGGTCCTCGGTCAAGCCAGGGAACCAGCCCTCGAGGAGCTCGCGCCCTCGGGCGAGCAGCCCGTGCACGTGCCGTCCCTGCGGGACCCCCCCGCGGTTGAGTGGGCGAGCGGGTAGCTCGTCGCGGTCAAGCACGGTGACTCTGTCGACGTGGTCGACCAGAACCCGCGACGCGAGGAGGCCCGCCATGCTGCCACCCATGACGACGGCATGGCGGACCGCACCTTGGTCTGTGGTGGTCACGGTTGTCAGCCGACCGGACCGAGGATGTCGCCGACGGTCCCACGGATGCGGTCGAGGTAGACCGTGCGGAACGAGGTGGGGTTGTAGCCGTCGAGCTTGGCGACCTGGGCGGTCCCAGGCGTCGGGCTGGGGCAGTAGACCCTCTCGACGTCCTTCTGCCGCACCGTCACGACCGGGGTGCCGTTGACGTTGAACCTGACGAGGAACTGGAAGCCGAGGTTCTCTGAGTCCGGCACCGGCACCACGGTGCAGGTGAAGGTCGGCTGCGCGTCGATGTCGACGTGCGGGATCTTGCGTCCGTGCTCGCGGGTCAGCAACAGTGCGCCGCTGGCGTCGAGCACGAACGGCGCGAAGATCATCGCGTCCTTGTCCTCGTTGCCGGCGAACGCGTCGCTGCCGTCACCCGGAGCCCAGATGTTGATGTCGTCCCCCTCCTCGCCGACGAGCACGTCACTGTTCGGCGCGGTGCCCCGCTCGGGTCCGCCGACGAGGATGTCGTCGTCCGCGCCGCCCAGCAGGGTGTCGTCGCCGAGGTTGCCGATCAGCAGGTCATCGTTGTCGCGGCCGAACAGCAGGTCGGTGTTGTCCATGTGCTGCTTGGCGGTGACGCCAGGCGGCTGGATGAAGGGGTTGGCGGCGTTGTCGTTGTCCCTGCCCGCCGTGACGTCCTTGGCGGGCGTACCTGGCTCGACGACGGCAGTGGCTCCGCCGGCCAGGCCGGCGATCAGTAGGCCGGCGGCGACCACAGGCGCGGCCAGGCGGCGGCGACGAGACGTGGTCATGGACGTGGTCGTGGGAGGGGTGGCGGTGCGGCGTGGGTCGGTCATGGAGATGGTTGCCTTCCGGGAGTGGTTGCGTCGTGCGCAGCGACGCTAGGCAGCAGCACTTCCTTCGCGCATGGGGAGAGCACCTCAGATTCGGGCGGCACCCCCCTCAGAGCGACTCGAGCGGCCTCACCCACGCGTGACCTTTCGCCCCTGGCGGGAGCATCATGGCGAGATGTCCGACGCCTCGGGTGCTCGGATGGTGGGTCGCGGGGACCACCTCCGCGTCCTGCATGCCGCCTTGGCCAGGGCCGCCGAGGGCGACCCCGCCGCGGTGCTGGTGAGCGGCGAGCTCGGGGTCGGCAAGACCCGCCTGGTCCGAGAGTTCCTCGCGAGCATCGAGGCAGAGGTCTTCGCGGGCGCCTGCGTCCCTGTCGTCGGGGAGCCACTGCCGTACGCCGCACTGACCCAGTCGCTGAGAGGTGGCTCGGCCCTGGTGCGTCAGGAGGTCGCCAGGTCCCCGGAGCTGGCTCAGCTGCTACCCGGCGGCGGCACGCGGGCGGGTGGCGACGAGGAGCCCGCCGGCACCGAGTACGGGGCCGCGTCGAGACTCCGGCTCTTCCAAGCGGTGCTGACCCTGCTGGGCCGGCTCAGCGCCGTCCGTCCGGTCGTGCACGTTGTGGAGGACGTGCAATGGGCGGATCGCTCCACCCTGGACCTGCTGGCCTTCCTCGCCACCAACCTCACCGACGAGCGGGTGCTACTGGTACTGACCCAGCGCACCGACACCACGGCGGACGCGTGGCTGTCGCCGTGGCTGGCCGAGCTCGGCCGACTGTGGTCGGTCGAGCGGCTGCCAGTGGGTCGGCTCGACCGGTCGGAAGTGGCGGCCCTGGTGACCGAGCTCCGCGATGGCCGGTCGGCGGACCGGCTGGACGCTCTGGTGGCCCGCTCGGCGGGCAATCCGCTCTTCGTCGAGCTGCTGGCGCTCGTCGACGATGACGCTCCGCTGCCCGACACGTTGCAGGACCTCTTGCGCAGCCGGGTCGCCGAGCTGCCGGAGGAGACGCGTTGGACCCTGGGGGCCGCGGCGGTCCTGGGGCGCCCCACGACGCTGCAGATCCTGGCCCGGACCCTCGAGACAGCGGAGGGGGATCTGGACCGAGTCCTGCGCCCGGGGCTGAGCGCCCACGTCATCGAGTTCCGGGCTGACGGCCGCCTGGACTTCCACCATCCTGCCTTCCGCGAGCTCGTGGAGGGCGACCTGATGCCCGGTGAACGGGTCCGGCTGCACCGGGGGGCTGCCGCTGCGCTTGGCGAGGTCGTGGACCGCTCGCCAGCCGTGGTCGGCGAGATCGCTCGGCACTGGCATCGGGCCGGCGACCTCCCCCGCGCCCTGACGATGTCGGTCCGGGCCGGCAAGACCTACACCCGGCTCCGAGCCTTCGCCGACGCGCACGCGGCGTACGCGCGAGTGCTGGAGCTTGTCGAGCAGGTCCCTCACAACCTCGACCTGGTGCAGGTGCGGCTGCGCGCCTCTGAGGCTGCGCACCTGGCCGGCGAGAGCGAGACCGCGCTCGGCCTGCTCGAACAAGTGCGCGTCGAGACCACCGACCCGACCCTCGGGGCGAAGGCCGCTGCGCGGGTCGGCGAGATCCACTTCAGGGCCGGCAACGGCGCGGCTGCCGAAGCGGCCTTCCGCGACGCCCTGTCCCTGCTCCCCGAGGGCGAGCGGAGCGTGCTGTCGGCGCGGGTCCACGGCGAGATGGCCCTGCAGGCGGTCGGCTGGTCGCGCTTCGACGAGGCCGAGCGGCTCGCAGAGATCGCTCTTCGCATGGCTCAGGACGTCGGTGCCCGCCGCGAGGAGGGCGTCGCGCGCAACGCGCAGGGCACGGTGGCGGCTTTTCGCGGGGATCTCGACGACGCGGTCGACCACCTGCGGGCGGCACTGGACATCGCGCGCGAGGTGCAAGACCCGCAGGACCTGGGCTCGGCGTACGTCAACCTCAGCCATGTGTTCGGCATGGCCGGCCGGCTGGATGAGAACGTCGAGCTCGGGCGCACCGGGATCGCAGAGCTGACCAAGGTCGGCCAGCAGCGGCAACAGGGCAGCCTGCTGCTGAACAACGTGAGCGAGCAGCTGGTCCAGGCAGGCAGGCTCGCCGAGGCCGGCGAGCTCGTCAACGACGCGTTGGCCCGGCACCCGCGTGGCATCCAGACCGCGCCACTGCTGCGCCTGGGTGCCGAGATCGCGCTCACCACCGGTGACCTGACGACTGCCTGGGAACGATGCGAGCAGGCGCGCCTGGTCGTGGAGTCGGAGAGCGCCCCTGTGGGCTGGGTCCGGGACGTTCTCGAGACCGCTGTCGAGGTGGAGCTCTGGGCGGGGCGTCCCGACGCGGCCTTCGACCTGGTGCAGGAAGGCCTCGACCTCGTGGCCGGCTCGGACGACGAGGCGTTGGCCACCAACTTGATCGCCCTTGGCCTGCGCGCTCTGGCCGACTCCGCCTCCGTGCACCGCGACCATCGCTCGCGGAGCCGGCGCGCGGACCAGCGTGAACGCCTGCTCATGGCGAGAACCGCCGTGGCCCAGCACGCCGCCGTCATCGCCCTGCCCCAGCACCGGGCGCAGGAGCTCTGGGTCGAGGCCGAGCTGGCCCGACTGGACGGGCAGCCGGCGGCCGAGCTCTGGGCTCGCTCGGCCGATGGGTGGGCCGAGGTGAGTCGGCCGTTCCTCGCCGCGTACGCGCGGTGGCGGGAGGCCGAGGCGCGGTTCAGTGCCGGCGAAGGATTCGAGGCCATCACGGCGCTCCGCGCGGCTCACAGTGCGGCCCAGTCGCTGGGCGCGACCCGGCTGGTGGACGAGATCGAGACCCTGGCGCGCTGGTACCGCACAGACCTGCTGCCCCCGGCCTCCACTCCTGCGCAGCCCGACGTGGCGGAGGATCCGCTGTCGACCTACGGCCTGACCGAGCGAGAGCGCGAGGTGCTCGTCGCACTCGCCGGGGGTCGCACGAATCGCGAGATAGCCGAGGAGCTGGTGATCTCGGACAAGACCGCGTCGGTGCATGTCTCGAACATCCTTCGCAAGCTCGACGTGTCCGGGCGTCAGGAGGCTGCCCGGATCGCGCACCGGCTCGGGGTGACGGCCTGAGGCGCCTCGTCCGAGGTTGGTCGGGAGTTCACCAACGCGCCCGAGCGAAGACGCGCTCGCCCTCGTGTGGGCATTCAGCAGGGCACCCGGAGGAGGTCCGGAAGCGGCGGCAGGGCGGCAAGAGTCTCGAGCTCGTCGGCCATCGCTGCGCTGAGCTGGACCAGCAGGTCGGGGATCTCAGCGTCGGTCCAGCGGTGGCCAGCGATCACATCCGTCACGTCGAACAAGGCCGTCGACAGCGCGTCGCGGGTCGCCTGGTAGCCAGACAGGGCGTCGCGTTCATCCGCGCCATCGCGGACCACGGCCACAATCCCGCGGGCGAGTAGCTCGGCGTCCCGCAGCGCGTCCGTCAGCCCGTGCGCACCCAGCGGGTCCTTGAAGTAGCCGGCGTCGCCGACCAGCGCCCAGCCTTTGCCCCACGCCCGGCGGATGTAACCGGGCCTGCCGGTGAAGGTCCGCATCGCGGCCGGGGGCGCGGCGGCGTCGAGCCGTGCCGTGAGGTCTCCCGGCGTATCGGCGACGATGCGCGTGAGCGGTCCCAGACCGCCGCGGCCTATCCGGCGGGGTGACGCGCTCGCGAACACACAGGCCTGACCGGCGTTCGTGGGGACCACGCCCGACGCCGCGTCCGGCCGGAAGTTCCATTCGTAGCCGTCGGTCTCGAGCCCTGTCCAGTAGCCGTAGGTCACGCTGGCGACCGACCTTCCGATCCGCTCGTACGGCGCATCGACAGCCTCGGCGACCGTCGACCTGATGCCGTCGGCACCCACGACGATGCGTGCCGCCACCCGCACGGGCTCGCCATCACGGGCCCGGCCGGTGATCCCGGTGACCGTGCCGTGGCGGTCCCGCTCGACGCCGGTCACGGCGATGCCGAACCGCACGTCGGCACCGGCCTCCGCGGCCGCGTCGACCAGGATCGGGTCGAGGACCGTGCGCCTCGGCGCGTACAGGGCCCGCACGCCGTACGACTCCTTGAGGGTGATCGGCACCAGGTCGTCGGCGTACCGGAATGTCGTTCGCCGCACCGCCGGAGTGCCCGCGGAGATGATCGCGTCGAGCAAACCCCACCGGGTGAGCTGCAGCACGGCCCCGCGCATGAGGGCGTGTGTCGACAGGGTGTCGGTGCCGTACCGGCTGCGGTCGACCAGCAGGACACGCAGGCCGTGCCGGGCGAGCAGGTAAGCGGTGGCGGCGCCCGCCACGCGGGCGCCTACGACCACGACGTCGTAGCCGGGCTCGATGCGGCTCATGTCGTCTCCTGGCTGGGATGGTTCGTGATTGGCGATCCGCGAGAGTCAGGTGACGTGACGTGACGTCAGCCGGCGTCGACGTCGATGGACACGGGCACGCCGTTCGTGACGACGTCGAACACTGCGGACCGGCGGCGGGACTGCTCGACGACCGCGCGCAGCTTGTCCGGCTCGTCGCCGCGCAGCGTGAAGCTCACCCGGACCTGCTGGTAGCCGTTGCGAACCTGGTCGGACAGCCCGAGGATGCCCAGCAGGTCGATGTCGCCCTCGACGGTCGAGGACACCTCGGTCAGGTTCACTCCGCGGACCGCCGCGATGTTCGCGATGCCCGCGGTCAAGCAGGCGGCCAGCGCGTGCAGGACGTACTCAACCGGCGTCGGACCGTTGTCGGACCCGACCAGGACCGGCGGGTGGTCCGCGTCGAACGTGAACGGCTCCCGGTGCGTCATCTCCTGCTTGGCGCCATGAAATCCGTGGATCACCGACCGGTTGTGGGTCCCGCTCAGCCAGGTGTTGGTGGCCCGGAAGCGGAACTTTGCGAGGTCGGTGTCGCCCTTCACGGCGTCGAGCGTGCCGAACAGGCCCGCGGTGTCGACGCCGTTGCGGATGGGGTTGTCGGTGATGCTCATCTACTTGCTCCTCAACTGTGATTGGTTCGGGCGAGTTGTTAGCCCCCGTGTTGCGCCGACGAGTCAGCATCCGGGGCCGGTCTTCCGTAGGTGACGGCATGGCGGACAGACGCCGGAACGGTCGCCAGCAGCTCGGCGTCCGGCCGTGCGCCGAGGGCCTCGTTCACGATGGCGAAGGCCAGGCGGAGGGCGACGAAGACGGTGATCGCGAAGATCTGCGCATCGTCGTAGCCGGCATCGCGCAGCGGCTGGACGTCACGGGGCTCGGTCGCGTTCGGGTCCCGAGCAACCCTGCGGGCCCACCCCGCCAGGGCTCGCTCGGCCGGGTCGAGCCAGTCGTCGTCGCCGCGCAGCACCTGGCCGGCCACGTGGTCACCGGCCACAGCGGAGAGCTTCGAACCCCAAGCGAGTGAGCAGTACTCGTCGCCGAAGGCTGAGGCTGCGGCGACGACCAGAATCGCGCGCTGGCGGAAGGTCAGTTCCCCGGCTCGGATCGTCTGGCCGACCAAGTCGAACAGGCCGCGGTGCAGTGCCGGCTGGTGTGCCCACAGCCGGGTCAGGTTCATCAGGAAGCCCTGCTTCGCGATGCTGTCGTCGTACAGGCGGCGCACGTCGGCCGACGTCGGCGGTATCTCGAGGAAGCCGGGGCCGCCGGTCGTGGCCGGGGGCTCGGTGATGGTCATGAGCCGACGGTAAGGACGCGGCGTCCTGCCGCGCGTCGGTGCATGCGCGCAAAGTCAGGTGCGCGCCTCACCGGGCGGTGTCGGTTTACGCGTACTCGTCAGGCGCGTGTCATCAACCTGGCGACCGCCGCGGTGCGGGCCGACTTCCCTTGGATGCCGAGCTTCGCGTACGTGTTGTGCAGGTGCCGCTCGACCGTGCGGATGCTCAGGGTGAGGGATCGGGCGATGGCCGCGTTGTCCTGCCCTTGTGCGGCGAGCCGGAGTACGTCGAGCTCTCGCGACGACAGCACCGATGCCGGATCCGGCCCGACTGCCTGTATGTCCGGCTTGCGGTCCGGCGCCATGAACGCCGCCACCTCGTCGACGAAGACCTGCCAGGCCGGCTCGTCACCCAGCACGATGTGATTCGAGCTCTCCAGCACCACCAGCCTCGCACCGGCGATCGTCGAGGCGAGGTAACGGCCCTCCTCGAAGTCGTTCATCCGGTCACGCCGCGAATGCAGCACCAGGGTCGGGATGTCGAGTTGGGGCAGCAGTTCGGACACGTCGTCGCGACTGCGTTGCCGGCGGGCCGCGTAGGCGGTCTTCGCCGACACGGACACACGCTGCAGCTCGTCGAGCCAGCGCATCTGGTCTTCGCTGGCACCGGGGATCATCAACGAGGTGAACACCCGCCGGAACTCCGACTCGGGCCGGGCCCAGCCGACCTTGATCAGCCGTTCGAACGTCTCGTTGAGCTCGAGGTCCTCCGGCGTCGGATCGCGGAACACCGCCGCGTAGCTGCCGTAGAACATCAGCCGGGACACCCGCTCGGGATGGCGCACCGCATAGACGATCGAGGGCGGGCCGCCCTGTGCCATCGCCATCAGCGCGAACTGGGGTATTCCGGCATGTTCGACGACCGCCTCGAGGTCGGCGACCCGCGCCTCCAGCCGAAAGTCGTCGACGTCCCAGTCGGACAGCCCGTACCCGCGCTCGTCGTACCGGACCACGGTCGCGATCTCGCCCAGGTCGTTCAAGAAGTGCCGCCACACCGGGCTCTGCCAGTCGTGCTGCAGGTGGCTCAGCCAGCAGGTTGCGATCACAAGCGGTGGACCCGAACCGTGCCGTGCGTAAGCGATCCGCACACCGTCGGCCGACCGGCAGAACCTCAACTCTTGCGGTGGCGGCGCCGTCCCACGACCGGAGGCTGGCACGCCTCGATCGTACCCACGGGCTGTCGGCAGCCACGGCGTACAAGTGGTCGTGGTCCCGCCTCCTCGACCAAGGGGGTATTACGCGGGCTGGTCAGGATCGGACCGCGATGCAGTCGATCTCGACGCGCGCGCCCAACGGCAGCCCCGCCACCTGGACGCAGGTGCGGGCCGGCTTGGCGGGGAAGAGCTCGGCGTACGTGGCGTTCATCCCCGAGTAGTCGGCCATGTCAGCCAGGTAGACGTTGGTGCGCACCACGTCCGTGAGCGTCGCTCCGGCGGCCGCCAGCACCTGCTCGAGGTTGGCGACGACCTGGCGGGTCATCGCGTCGATGTCGGAGTCGACCAGCGACCCGTCCGGGCCGAGCGGCACCTGGCCGGAGCAGTAGATGACGTCGCCCACACGCACGGCGTGGCTGAGCACGGGCAGCGATTCGAGTTCTGGCGAGTCGATGTGGTCCATGGCTCCATCCTCACGGGTGCGCAAGCACGGTCAAGCGGCAACGGTCGGCACATCTCATCGAAGGCGAGGATGCTCCGCTCGCCACGTGGGCACCGTGAGTCCGTGGAGAACGTTGGTTCGCCGTCGATCGCGCAACCCGACTACTGGTGGTACCGGGCCCGCGCGGACCTGCTGCGCGCCGCCGTCGGCCGCCATGTGGGCAGGTCGGCGTCGGTGTTGGACGTCGGGAGTGCCGACGGACCCAGCGTGGGGTGGCTCTCGACGGCTGCGCGTCGGGTCGCGCTGGACGTCGACCCGCGCGGGCTCGCACCCGGCGACGTCTGCGCATCCGCGATGCAGCTGCCGTTCGCCGACGCCACCTTCGACGTGGTCGCGGCCTTCGACGTCGTCGAGCACTGCGAGCCGGAGGCGACCGTCCTGTCGGAGCTGGCCCGGGTCCTCGTGCCGGGGGGCCGTCTGCTGGTGAGCGTCCCGGCGTACCAGTGGGCGTGGTCGGACTTCGACGTGCAGAACCGCCACCACCGCCGCTACACGCAACGCCGGCTGGTCGCCGGTGTGAAGGCGCGCGGCCTGGACGTGGTGCGGGCGACGTACCTCTTCGCCGGGACCTTTCCCTTCTTCGTCGCCGACCGACTGCGGTCGCGGGTGCGGGACGGCGGGTCGCGGGCCGGATCGGCCGACGCCCCGCCCCGACTCCCGGAGACGGGACCGCTCGTCGAGAAGGTCCTCATGGCGGCCTGCGGGCTCGACCGTTGGCTGCTGCCCCGCTGCGACCTGCCGTTCGGCTCCTCGGTCGTGGTGGTTGCGCGGAAGGAGGCTGCCTGATGACGTGGTCGCGGGAGCACGCGCTGTCGATCGTCGTGCCTGTGTACCGGGGCGCCGACACCCTCGACGCGCTGGTCGCGGAGCTGGCGCCCCTGACCACTGGGTTTGCCACGCCACAGGGACGCGCCGCGCGGGTCACCGAGGTGCTGCTCGTCCACGACTGCGGCCCCGACGACTCCGATGTCGTGATCCGCCGGCTCGCGGCGACCCACGCCTGGGTGCGCCCGGTGTGGCTGAGCAGCAACTTCGGGCAGCACGCCGCGACCCTGGCCGGCATGGCGTCCTCCGGCGGTGACTGGGTGGCGACCCTGGACGAGGACGGCCAGCACGACCCGGCGTTCCTCGGCCCGATGCTGGACCGTGCGATGGCCGAGCAGGCCGACGTGGTCTATGCGGCGCCCGTCAACCCGGCACCGCACGGGGCCGTTGCGGAACCTCGCCTCGCAGTGGGCCAAGCGGTCGCTGCGCTGGCTGACGGGCAACCACGACGCCAACTACTTCCACAGCTACCGGCTCGTGCTCGGCGAGGTCGCGCGCAGCGTCGCGGCGTACGCCGGACCAGGTGCCTACCTGGACGTCGCGCTGGGCTGGGTCGCCCGGCGGATCCGCACGTGTCCGGTCCGGCTCCGGTCCGAGGGTGGGCGCGCCTCCGGCTACCGCCTCCGCACGCTGCTGTCGCACTACTGGCACTCGGTGCTCACCGGTGGCACCCGGCTGCTGCGTGCGGTGAGCCTGCTGGGTCTGCTGCTCGCGATGGTCGGCTTCGTGTTGGCGGCCGCTCTGGTGTGGATGCGGCTGAAGCACTCTGTCGAACCCGCGGGCTGGACCTCGCTGGCGGTCGTGGCCCTGATCACGTCGGGCGCGATCCTGCTGGCGCTCGGCGTGATCGCGGAGTACGTCGGTGTCGCGGTGCACATGGCCATGGGCAGACCGCTCTACGTCATCGTCAGCGACAGCCACGACGGGCCGTTGGGCGCCGACGAGCGGCGGGTCGAGGAGCTGGAGCCGAAGTGACGACGCTCTTGGTGGGTCGTGGGCTCCTCGGCGGTCACGTCGAGGCGCAGCTGCTCGCGTCCGGCGACGACGTGCACACCGTCGTGGTGCCGTGGCTGGATCACGACGCCGCGCTGCGGGCCCTCCTCCACGCCGCCGAAGGTGCGGCTCGGCTCGACGACGGCTGGCAGCTGGCCTGGTGCGCGGGAGCCGGTGTCGTCGCCACCCCGGCCGAGGACCTGGCCGCCGAGGTGCGGATCTTCCGTGCTTTCGTCACCAGGCTCCCGACCCCGCCGAGGAGCATGTTCCTGGCGTCATCGGCCGGGGCCTTGTACGCAGGTTCCCCCGACGTGGCCCCCTTCGACGAGAACTCCGCGGTGGCCGCCCTGTCGCCGTACGGCGACGCGAAGCTCGAGATGGAAGAGGTCGCTCGCCAGCTGACTCGACGCGGCACGCGGCTGCTGGTCGGAAGGATCTCCAACCTCTACGGACCCGGTCAGGACCTGAGCAAGCCCCAGGGCCTGATCTCGCAGCTCTGCCTGGCCCACGAGACCCGGCGCACGCTGAGCGTGTATGTCTCACTCGACACGCTGCGTGACTATCTGTTCGTGGAGGACGCGGCGGCGATGATCGTCGCCGGACTGGACCTGATCAGCGCTGAGGCCGCCGGGACGACCGTGACGAAGATCCTCGCGTCCGGGAGATCGTTCCCCGTCGCGAAGGTCCTGGTCGAGGCCACCCGGGTGTTGCGTCGCCATCCCCGTCTGTCGACGCGCCGATCACCCGGAAGCCAGGTGCGACGACCTGCGGCTCCGGTCCGTGGTGTGGCCCCAGCTCGATGCCATCGCGCGGACACCCCTCGGGGCCGGACTGCGGGCCACGGCCGACGACGTCGCGGCGCGCACCCGCTCCACTGGGTCTGCGCCAACCCTCGCACGCCCGGCATGAGTCGCCCGGCCCGTGGCGACCTGGTCTGGCTGGGGATCGCCGTGGGTTGCGTCGGGCTCACGTGGCTGTACCCGCTGCTGCTCGACCCGCGGCACTACTTCCAGGGCGACACGCAGAACGCGTACTACGGCTGGTTCCACCACCTCGGCGATGCGGTCCTGCACGGCCAGCTGGCCGATGCTCGATGCGCAGGCGGGAAGCGCAGGCAACCCTCTCGCCGAGGGACAGGAGGGTCTGTACAGCCCCCTGTCCTGGCTGATCGGCATCGGCACCACCGTGGCGCCCCAGGTCGTCGTCTACGCCACGCTGGTCAAGCTCGTCATCGCCGCGGTCGCGGTCACGGGCTGCTACCTGCTCGCTCGCGGGTACGGCGTGCGTCCCGAGCTGGCCGCGGTCGCCGCGGTGGCCGCGCAGCTGGGCGGGTTCACCCTCTCCGCCGACGCCCCGCGCTGGGTGGCCGGACAGCTGGTGGCCGCGCTGCTGCCCTGGGCGTGGTGGGCGGCCCGCCGGACGGTCGCCGGCGCGAACCCGTGGCCGCTCCTGGTCTCGACGTTCCTGCTCGTCACCACGGGCTACGTCTTCGGGACGATGTACCTCGGCCTCGTGGTCATCGGGCTGATGCTCGAGGCACTGCTGAACCGTGACTGGCCGGGCGTGCGACGGCTGGTGCTGCTCAGCGCGTACGTCGCGCTGCTGTGCGTCACCGTCTACCTGCCCGGCATCCTGACGGCGCCGGTCACCTGGCGGGACGAGTGGGGAGGGGACGGGCCGGGATTCCTGGAGATGGGGCCGGTGACGCTGCTCCTGACCGGACACCCGACGACCGTCTCCCCGACAGTGAGCCTCTTGGAGGAACCCGGGCTCGGCGCCGACCAGGTGACGTTCACCTATGTCGCGTGGTTCCTCCCGCTCGTGTGCTGGGTGGTGTACTCCCGGCTCCGGCACGAGTGGCGCTCGCTTGTCTCCATAGTCGTCCCGTTGGTCCTGGCCACCGTGTGGACGCTGCTGCCCCAGCGGATGGGTCCGATCCGGATGCCGGGCCGCGTGATGTCGGTGGTGACCCTCTGTGCGGTGCTGCTGGTCGTGGTGCTCCTCGACCGGGCGCTGGCCCGGAGCGCAACGGGCCGACCGAGCCTGCCTCGGGTCGGTCTCAGCCTGCTGTGGGTAGCGGCCGCGACCGTCGGCGCGACGCTGCTGCGACCCAGCTCGGGCTGGCTCCAGGTGGCCGCGGGCGGGGCGGTCGCCGCGTGCGTCGTGGCCACGTTTCTCGCCACGCCTCGTCGACGCCTGATGCCCGCGGTCATGATCGCCGCGTCAGCGGGGATCGCGGTGTTGCAGCTGACCGCCATGCCCGCGGGCGTCGGCGGTCAACGAGGATCACCCGGCGCGCTCTCGACGTATGCCGACCTGTTGCCGGGGGCGCGCGGCGACGTGCTCGTCATCGGGCTGAGCCCGGACGTGCTCGAGGCCCACCCCGAGATCGGTCGGTCGGTGCTGCCCGGCAGCCTGTGGGACCTCACGGGCAAGCCGGTCCACAACGGCTACACGACCTTGGGGTTCCGCGACTACAACTACCGCTTCTGCATACGGTTCAACGGCGACGTCTGTCCCGAGGCCCTCGACGCGATGCTCGAGACCGAGCCGACCACCGGGCTGCCCTGGGCCGACCTGCACGCGATCAGCACTCTCGTCCTCGTCGACCTCCCGCCCGCACTTGCGGCACGGCCGCCCGACGGCTGGCAGGTCGCCCGCGACCAGGACCACGTGGTCACCTGGGTCCGCGACCGTCCGCTGCCGACGGCCGGAGGCGTGGTCTGGTCCTCGGCCGGCACCCGTGTCCACGAGGTCTCTCGCAGCGAGACCAGCACGACCTTCGTCGTCGATCAGGTCGGTGGCCAGGACGCCAGCGTGGTGTTGAGCCGGATCGCCTGGCCCGGCTACCAGGTGGAGGGGGCGAGGTTCGACGATCCGCTCGGCGGGCACCTCGTCCGGGTGGGGCTCACGACGGACGACGTCGGCTCCACCGTGACGGTTCGCTTCCGACCGCCCGGCTGGCGACTCGAGCTCGCCGCCCTCGGCGCGGCGATCCTGCTCGGGCTCGCCTGGGCCCTGAAGCACGCCACGTCGATCAAGGGACCACACGAACCACAAGATGCCGAAGTAGGCGCAAGCACGGTCAAGCAGTTCCCACCGCACGAGGAAGGCTCGGGGCATGAGCGAGAGACCACTGGCAGGCAAGGTGGCGCTGGTCAGCGGCGCCTCGCGCGGGCTGGGCCGGGCCACGGCCGTGGAGCTGGCCGCGGCCGGGGCGTACGTCGTCTGTACGGCGCGCAGCACCCGCGAGGCCGCCACCCAGACCAAGGTCGACGACCTCACGCTGGAGGGCACCTTCGACGCGGTCCGGGCCGCCGGCGGCGACGGCGAGTGGCACCGGTGCGACCACACCGAGCCCGGACAGGTCGAGGCACTGCTGCGCGACGTGCTCGCCCGGCACGGCCGGGTCGACGTGCTGGTCAACAACGCGTGGGGCGGCCACGACCACCACGACGACCCGGGCGGCGAGGAGGTGTGGGACGAGTCGCTGGAGCAGTTCCGCGCGATGCTCCTGAGCGGCGCCTACTCCGACTTCGTCACCACGATGCTGACCCTCAGGCTCGCGATGGGCCCGGCTCGCCAGGGGCTCGTCCTCACGACCACCTGGCACACCCCCGAGCCGCCGGCGTGGGTGCCCTACGAGTCGAGCAAGGCCGCGAAGAACCGGCTCGTCTACGCGCTCGGCTACCACCTCCAGGCCAAGGGCATCCCGGTGATCGCCGTCGCGCCCGGCTGGATGCGCACCGAGCTGATGCTCACCCACCACACCGAGGAGGAGCTGGCCGGCAGGACCGAGACTCCCCACCTCGCGGGCCGGGTGATGGCCGCCCTCGCCGCCGACCCGGACGCGATGCGGTTCACCGGCCAGGTGGTCGACGTCGGAGACCTGGCCGAGCGCTACGGGATCGACGACCTCGACGGCACCCGGCCGCACGGCAACGCCGGCCGCTACCTCCCCAGCCCGGTCCCGCCGCCGCTCCCGGCAGGTGACTAGCGCCGCGGCAGCAGGATCGAGAGGTGCTGCGGCGTCTCCCCGGTGAGCCGGCCGCCGATCGCGGTGACCACCGCCCGCGCCTGGGTGATCGCGATGCCGACGTTCGGGCCGGTGACCTCACGGGCGTCCTCGCAGGAGATGCCGATCGAGAGGTGGCCCTCCTCGTCGGCCTCGAAGACCATCCGGACCGGGCCCAGGCCGCGCTTGAGGACGTCGGCGAGGAGCAGGTCGAGGATGTGCTCGACCGGGCCAGGCGTGTACGTCGTCTCGATGCTGCCCTCGACCGCGGCGGTGAGCTGTCGGTCCTGCTCGGCGAGCGCGTCCGCCCAGGTCTGGGCGCACTGGGTGGCCAGGTCGCGCAGCGGGATCTCGGCGCCGGCCACCAGCGCACCACGACGCGCCAGCGCGACCAGGTCGCCCGCGACGGCGTCCATGGCGTCGATCCGGCCGACCGCGCGGGTCGCGGACTGCCGCGCGTCGTCCGGTAGGTCGTCTCGCTGGGCCAGCTCCTCCAGCTCGAGCCGGAGACCGGTGAGAGGGGTGCGCAGCACGTGTGAGGCGTGCTCGGCGAACGCCTGCTCCGAGGCGAGCCGCTCCTGGAGCTGGCCGGCCGAGGTGAGCAGCGCCTGGCTGATCGCCTTCGCCTCCGGGATGTGGGTGCGCGGCAGGTCCAGGTCGAACCGGCCTCGGCCCAGCTGGCCGGCGGCGCCGGCGAGCTGGCGGAACGGAGCCGACAACCACCGGGCGATCACGTAGCCGAACAAGGCTGCGACCAGGCCGACCAACAGGATCAGGAAGCCCAGCGAGCCCTTGTCGCGGTCGGCGAGCGTGTTGAGGACGAACCCCGCCTGCGTCACGGTCAGCGAACCGTCGCCGGCGTCGACGGTGGTCTCGATCGCGTCGTCCGGATGCTCCTCGTCGTACGCCCTGCCCTCGACGACGACCGGCTCGCCGTCCCCGGCGTCGTACTCCAGCCGGTCGGTCGACTCGACGACCCCGGCCAGGAAGGCGCGGTCCACCGGCTCGCCGAGCTGCTGGCGCTGCTCGACGAGCAGCGCCAGCGTCGCGGCATCGCCGCGCAGCTCCCGGCTCTCGTGGGTGCGCAGCTGCGTGTACTCGTTGTAGCTGCGGATCCACAGCGCGCCGAACAGCAGCAGGACGGAGAGGACGACGAACGATGCTGTCAGGCGCGCGCGCACCCGTCACCCCCTTGTGGCCGGAGCCGGGACACGGCTCAGTCGGACGGGCTGCCCTCGAGGCGGAACCCGACCCCGCGCACCGCCACGACCTTCTCCTGGACCCCGACGCTCTCCAGCTTCTGGCGGAGCCGGCCGATGGTGACGTCGAGGGTCTTGGTCGAGCCGTACCAGTTCTCGTCCCACACGTCGGCCATCAGGCGGGTGCGGGACACGACCTTGTCCTTGTTGGCGACCAGCACGTTGAGGACCTCGAACTCCTTGCCGGTCAGCGGCACCTCGTCGTCGCCGGAGAACACCCGGCGCGCGGCCACGTCGATGCGCAGGCCGCCCTCGGTGCCGTTCTCGGCGGCCGTGGCGGCCGCGGTGGTGCGCCGCAGCAACGCCCGGACCCTGGCCTGGAGCTCGGCCAGCCCGAACGGCTTGGCCATGTAGTCGTCGGCGCCGTAGTCGAGACCCACCACGCGGTCGAGCTCGCCGGCCCGCGCGGTGACGATCATGATCGCGCCTTCGTAGCCGTTGTCGCGGGCCTTGCGGCAGACTTCGAGCCCGTCCATGTCGGGGAGCCCCAGGTCGAGGATCACCACGTCCGCGTGCCGCGCCTGCACGTCGTCCAGCGCCTTCTGGCCGGAGTCCACCCAGTGCACGTCGTACCCCTCGCGCTCGAGGGTGCGCACGAGCGGGAACGCGATGTCCTCCTCGTCCTCGACGACGAGGACTCTCTGCGGCATGTCGCGAGCATAGGACTAGACAGGCAGTACGGGGGCCGCAACCCACCGATCACGGAACCGCGCTAGCCGACCGGCAAGTGGGTGCGGGTGTGCCGGACCACCTTCTGCGGTGTCCGCCGGCCTGTCGTGAGGGCCAGGACGAGCGCCGCGAGTGCGGCCGCGACCAGCAGCACCCAGCCGCCGTCCATCACGAACGGGTAGCCGATCCAGGGCACGCCCAGCCACACCCGCGGGTACGACTCGCTCGTCAGCGGGACCGCCCTGGGGTCCGTGCTCCCGGTGGTGTCGGCCTGGGTGGTGGCGACGCCGTCCTTGATGGCCACGATCCGGCGGGTCACCCGCTCGTCGGAGCTTCCCTCCGGCGGAGGGAAGGTGACCACGTCACCGACCTCGAGGTCTGCGGTCGGCACCTCGCGGGCCAGCACCACGGAGCCTCGGGCCAGGGACCCGTCCATCGACCGGTCGGTGACGACGTAGCGCTGGAGGCCGAGCACTGCGGGCAGCAGCACCAGCAGCACCACCGGCGCAAGGACCAGCAGACCGAGCGCGAACCGTCGCCACTCGCCACGGGTCGACCGGTGCGGAACCGGTGCGATCTCCAAACCAGCACCCCCCTGAGTGACGGGCCGTCCCGAGCGGCCCGTGTCGCCAAACTATGGGGACTGTGTCCACCCGAGTCCACGCCCGGTCCACGGCTGCACCAATGTTGGGTAACACGCGGTGCGGGGCGCCCCCGCCACCTGGTACCCGGCACCCCGCGGGGTCACGCGAACAGGTCGCCGTACTCCTCCACACGCTCCAGCACCTGGTCGAACCGGAGCTGCTCGACCGCGTCCGGGTCCTCCGCGCCGGCCTCGACCTCGTCCCAGCCGAGCGGGGTGGCGACGTACGGCTTCTCCTTCCCGCGCAGTGAGTACGGCGAGATGGTGGTCTTCGAGCCGGAGTTCTGCGACCAGTCCAGGAAGACCTTGCCCGAACGGCGGGCCTTGGTCATGGTCGCGGTCACGAGCTTGGGGTGCTCCTTCTCGAGGGCCTCGGCGACCTCCTTGGCGAGCGCCGTCGACTCCTGCGACGGCAGCCGCTTGGGGAGATCGGCGTAGAGGTGCAGCCCCTTGCTGCCGCTGGTCACCGGCTTGGCGGTCAGTCCGCGCTCCTCGAGCGCGTCGGAGACCAGCAGCGCCACCCCGCAGCACTCGTGCAGCCCGGCCGGCTCGCCGGGGTCGAGGTCGATGACCAGGCGGTCGGCGTTGCGGGGCTGCCCGTTGCGGCCGACCGTCCACTGGTGCACGTGCAGCTCGAGCGCGGCCAGGTTGACCAGCCAGGTGAGGGTCGCGAGGTCGTCCACGATCGGGAAGGTCAGGGTGCCGTCCTCCTTGGACGCCGTGCGCGACCCCGTCGTCGGCACCGTCACGGTGTGCACCCAGGACGGCGTACCGCCGGGGATGTTCTTCTCGAAGAAGCTCATGTCCTCGACGCCGTGCGGCCAGCGGATCCGGGTGACCGCCCGGTCCTTGAGGTGCGGCAGCATGACCGGCGCGATCTGGGCGTAGTAGCTGAGCACCTCGCCCTTGGTGGTGCCGGTGCGCGGGTAGAGGACCTTGCCGAGGTTGCTGATCTTGAGGGTGCGGCCCTCGACGTCGACGAAGACCTCCTCCGCCTCGAACTTCGCCACCCCTACCGCCCCACGGCGATGACCGGGACCCGCGCCGGGTCGAGGACCCGCATCAGCTTGTCCATGAAGATGCCTGGGGCGCTCACGCAGCCGGCGGTCGCACCAGCGCCGTTCACGTGCAGGAAGATGCCGGCGCCCCGGTGCCGGACCTGCTTGATGTTGAAGTCGGTGACCACCGCGATGCGGTACTGGTGGCGGAAGTCGGTGAGCCGCTCGGAGCTGTCCGGGTCGCTGGTCGGCAGCCACCAGCGGAAGCCGCCCTCGGCCTGGTTGCGGTAGCGGTTGTAGTACGCCGACTCGTTGTCCTGCACCCAGAAGTCACCGCTCTCGACCTGGCGGTAGCGCAGCTTCCACCGGTCGTCGGCGGGCCCCATGCCGAACGCCCACGGCAGCGCGTAGGTGCCCAGCGGCGTGGTGCCGGTGCCCTGCTGCCTCTTGGTGCCGCGCACCAGGCCGCCGTACCCGATCCGGCCGTCGTCGGCGCTGAACCGGGACCGCCAGCCGGAGTCGGTGAGCTTCCAGAACGTCACCCGCGCGCGGTAGCCGTCGGTGTGGTTGACGGTGACCACCTGCTGGGTGCCCTCCCTGAGCTGGACCTTCACGCCGTCCAGCGTCGTCGGGCTGGCAGTCGGGCTGGCAGACACGGCGACGGCCAGCACCAGCTCGGCGATCACAGCTCGCTCCGCAGGTCGCGGGGGGTCACGTCGGTGCGCAGCCCGCGGTACGCCGGCTGGCGCAGCCGGGCGTAGCCGGCGCCGTGGGTCTCGACGTCGACGACCAGGACCGGGTCGACCCAGAACGTGCCGCGCGAGTCGACGGGCGGGACCTCGTCGTCGAAGGGGCTGTCGGCCCGGGCGATCGGGGTGACCATCGGCGTGAGCGCCCGGCTGGCCGCGGCGCCGATGCCGCTGCCGACCCGGCCCCGGTAGACGAGCCCCTGCTCGGTGACCTCACCGACCAGCAGTGCGGCCAGCCGGTCGGTGGTGCCCTCCTGCGGGCGCCAGCCGCCCACGACGTAGGAGCGGCGGTGCCGGTGCGCGAACTTCAGCCAGTTCCTGGTCCGCTCCCCGAAGACGTAGCGCGAGGTGAGCCGCTTGCTGACGATCCCCTCGAGGCCCTGCTCGAGGGTGGCGCCGAACAGCATCGGGCCGTCGTCGTACGCATCGGGGACCTGCCAGGTCGAGTGCTCCAGGCCGAGGCCGCGCAGGATCTTGCGCCGCTCCCCCAGCGGCTGGTCGCTCACGTCCTTGCCGTCGACCCGCATCACGTCGAAGACCATGTACGTCGCCGGCAGCCGGTCCGCGAGCCGGGCGGCGGCCGCGGCGTTGCGCACGTGCATCCGGTCCTGGAGCACCCGGAAGTCGGGGAGCCCGCGGTCGTTGAGCGCGATCACCTCGCCGTCGACCAGCAGGTCGCGGTCGCCCAGCGGGCTGCGGTTGAGCTCGGGCCAGGCCACCGTGACCGGGTTCTCGTTGCGGCTGAGCAGCCGCGTCGTACCGCTGCGGGTGGTGTCGGCGAGCACCCGCACACCGTCCCACTTCACCTCGTGCGACCAGCCGGCATCGGTCGGCACGTGGGTACCGGTCGTGGCGAGCATCGGGCGCATGGGTCCATCCTTGCCGATCGGGTGACCGATGGATTCTGGACGCCACACCGGTCACACTGGTCGCTGGCTCGACTGGGGGGCCTCGACAGGAGGGAATGACGTATGCGCGCGATCTGGAAGGGTGCGGTCTCGTTCGGGCTGGTCAGCGTGCCCGTCAAGCTGTATGCCGCGACCGAGTCGCACGACGTCTCGTTCCGCCAGGTGCACGCCAAGGACGGCGGCCGGATCAAGTACCAGCGCGTCTGCTCGATCGACGGCGAGGAGATCGCCTACGCGGACATCGCCAAGGGCTACGAGACCGAGGACGGCGAGATGGTCATCCTCAGCGACGAGGACATGGAGCAGCTGCCCTCGACGTCCTCGCGGGAGATCGCGGTCGAGAAGTTCGTGCCCACCGAGCAGATCGACCCGATGCTGTTCGAGAAGTCCTACTACCTCGAGCCGGAGAAGTCGGGCACCAAGCCCTACGGCCTGCTCCGCCAGGCGCTGCTCGACGCCGACCGGATGGCCGTGGTGACGGTCGCGCTGCGCCAGCGCACCACGATCGCCGTGCTGCGGGTCAAGGACGACGTGATCGTGCTCCAGACGATGATGTGGCCCGACGAGGTCCGCACCCCCGACTTCTCCGTCGAGACCGGTGACGTCAAGGACGCCGAGGTCAAGATGGCGCACATGCTGGTCGAGACCCTGGCCGGCGACTTCGACCCGAGCGAGTTCGAGGACGACTACGCCGAGGCCGTCGAGACCCTGGTGAAGACCAAGATCGAGGGCGGCGAGATCAAGCGCACCCCGACGTCGACCAAGACCTCCGGTGAGGTGGTCGACCTGCTCGCCGCGCTGCAGCGCTCGGTGGACGCCGCCAAGAAGGGTCGGGGAGAGACCGGCTCGGAGATCTTCGACGACCTCGAGGACGACGAGGAAGAGAAGCCCGCCAAGAAGACCGCGGCGAAGAAGACGGCCGCCAAGAAGTCGTCCAGCGCCAAGAAGACGACCACGAAGAAGGCCGCCGCGAAGAAGACGGCCGCCAAGAAGACGACTACGAAGAAGACCACACCAAGAAGGCGGCGGCGCGCAAGGCCAGCTGACTCAGACCCCGCGGGTGTCCGCCCGCACGACGATCTCGAGGCTGAGCGCGCAGGCCACGACGAGGGTGCGCAACGGCTCGTGCACCGCCTCCTTGATCCGGACGACGTAGTCGTCGGGGCTCGAGAACTTCGTGAGGTCGAGGCCGGCCCAGTCGCGGGTGATGGTGGCGACCTGGCGGCCGTGGCTGTCCATGACCCGGAGGTCCCAGGCGACCCAGTTGTCGGTCTGGAGGTCGCCGAGGAACTGGCCGTTGGCGCCGAGGAAGGCGAACGTCATCTCGTCGCCGCGCAGGATCTGCTGGACGATCCGGCCGGCGTCGCGGCCCTCGCTGTCGCGCACCTCGACCCAGCTCTTCGTCACGCCGAGCGGGCGGATCAGCGTCAGCGCGACCGCCTCCTTGTGGTCCACCAGCTCGACGACGTCGTTCTTGGTCTGGTCGTGAACGACGATCGACCTGACTCCGGTGGTCGGTCGGGGGCCGGCAGGCGCCGCGCGCCGCAGCATCCCGGCCTTGGTGCCGTCGGGTCGCAGCACGGAGCGGTCCGACCAGCGGCGGCCCAGGTCGGTGAACCGCTCGACGACCAGCACGTCCTCATCGAGGAGCGGGCTGCGGGCGCTGTCGCCCAACGGCCCGCCGGGCTCGTCGAGTCCGTTCTTGTCGCCGTCACGCACGTACGGCGTCCACCGGTGCCCGTCGAAGAAGCGCAGCTCGTGGCGGCCGTAGGGATCCTCTCGCCATCCCTCGACCTGGCCCTGCCGCTGCACTTCCGTCACCCGGCGAGCGTAGGACGGGAGGCCGCCCGGGCTCTGGGGTTTGGGCGAAATCGACCGATCGGTCAGGACCGGCAGAGCCGGATCGCGGCGCCGATCTCGGCGGCCACCGCCACGGCGAGCGCCACACCCGTGTCGTCGTCCGGCTCGGGCACGACGTGGTGCGCGGTGCCGTGCTCCAGCAGGTCGACCGCACGGACCCGCATCCGGCGCGCCTGGTCGGCGGCGTGCGTGGTGTCGCCGTGCACGATCACGCTGGCGCCTTCCGGCGGCAGGGGCATCAACCAGGCCTTCTCGGCGACGATCACCCGCTGGGCCGGCAGCAGCGCCAGCGCCCCGCCGCCGCAGCCCTGCCCGAGCACGACCGAGACCGTCGGCACGGTCATCGTCGCGAGGCTGGCCAGGCACCGGGCGATCTCGCCGGCGATCGCGCCCTCCTCGGCCCGCTGCGACAGCTCCGCGCCCGGGGTGTCGATCACGGTGACCAGCGGCAGCCGCATCTCGTTGGCGAGCCGCATCGCCCGCCGCGCCGTCCGCAGCGCGCCTGGCCCCATCGGGGTCGCCGGGCCCTGCCGGCTCCGGTCCTGCCCGACCACCAGGCACGGCTCGCCGTCGAGCCGGGCCATCACGACCAGGATCGTGGTGTCCCGCTCGCCCTTCTCGGTCCCCGACAGCGGCAGCAGCACCTCCGTGCCCTGCCGCAGGACGTCGCGGACGCCGATCCGCTCCTCGCCGCGGGTCTCCTGGATCGCGGCCCAGGCGTCGCGGTCGGGGTCCAGCTCGCCGGTGCGTCGCGGCAACCGCGGCTCGGACGGCGGGTCCACCAGGATGGCGAGCACCGCGTCGACCAGCCCGGGCAGCTCCTCCGCGGTGGCGACGCCGTCGATGACGCCGTGGTCGGAGAGGTTCTCCGCCACCTGGACGCCCTCGGGGAACGGCGTCCCGTTGAGCGCCTCGAAGACCTTCGGCCCGAGGAACCCGATGAGCGCGCCCGGCTCCCCGACCGTGACGTGCGCCAGCGAGCCCCACGACGCGTAGACGCCGCCCGTGGTCGGGTGCCGCAGGTAGGCGAGGTAGGGCAGGCCGGCGGCTCGGTGCTCCATCAGCGCGCGCGAGATCTCCACCATCTGCACGAAGGCCGGTGTGCCCTCCTGCATCCGGGTCCCGCCGCTGGCCGTCGTGGCGAGCACGGGCAGGCCCTCGGCGGTCGCGCGGCGTACGGCGCTGGTGATGCGCCGCGCCGCGGCCAGCCCGATCGAGCCGGCCAGGAACCGGAACTCGTTCGCCACGACCGCCACCGGCCGCCCGTGCACCAGCCCGCGACCGGTGAGCACCGACTCGTCGGTGCCGGCCTTCTCCCGGGCCGCCTCGAGCGCCGCTCGATAGTCCGGCGGCGCGTCGGAGATGTCGATCGGCTCGTCCCAGGACTCGAAGGAGTCCGCGTCCAGCACGAGGTCGAGCAGCTCCTGCGCGGTCCAGTGGTCGCCCACGCGGCGAGTCTCCCATCCCGGGGGTCAGACCAGCTGGCGCTCCTCCATGACCTCGAGCACGACCGGCGTGTCGTGCTCGAGCAGCTCCTGCTGTGCCTGCGGCGTGTTCATGACGCCGCGGAGGAACTCCGCGAACTCCTCGGCCCTGGTGGTGCTGTCGAAGTCGAGGTCCACGATCACGCGGGTGGGCTCCTCGTCGCCGCGGGCGATCCGGTAGCCGCGGACCCCGCGCTGCTTGCGGGCGTCGTCGAACTTGTCGAAGTTGCCCTTCCAGCTGTCGTAGTTCCTCACGATGTTGCTCACGTGCAGTGTGGCCATGTTCGTCTCCTCGGTCGGTGAGCCCGGACGGGCTCGGTGCACCGAGGGTGGCGTCGGACGGGACCCCGCAAACACCCCAGATCCTCGGGATCTTGCGGGGCCGCGGATCGCCGTACGATCGCTAGCGTCCCGTGCCGGAGGTGCTTACATGCTTGGCGTGCTCAGAGTGCGTGCATCGCAAGGCGCCGGAGCGACGCTCTACTTGTTCGTCCAGCTAGCGACGGCAACGCCGCGAGGTGCTTGCTCTGGGCGCGCGAAGCGCGTAAGCACCTTCGGCACGGGACGCTGAATGTTGTCGGCCGGCGTGCTCGATCGCGTCGAGCGGCTCTGCCGGGAGCCGCTGACGGCGAAGGCGCTGCGCGAGCGGACGCTCGAGGTGGTACGCCGCGCGGTGCCGTTCGACGCGCACGTGTGGTTGCTGACCGACCCGGTCACCTGCGTCGGGACGTCACCGCTGGCCGACGTACCGATGCTGGCCTGGCCGCGGCTGCCCGAGCTGGGCCGCCTGCGCTACCTCACGACGGTCAACCGGTGGCCCGAGCTGCGCCGGGCGGGGACGCCGGCGGTGTCGCTGCACGCGGCGACCGACGGCCAGCTGTCGCGGTCGGCGCTGTGGCGGGAAGTGCTGCACGAGATGGGGGTCACCGACGTGGCGTCGTCGGTGTTCGCGGACCGGTTCGGCTGCTGGGCCTGGCTGGACCTCTGGCGGTGCGACGGGGTCTTCGCCGCCGCGGAGGTGGCGCTGCTGCGCGACCTGACCGGTCCGCTCACCGAGGGGATCCGCCGGGCGCAGGCACGCACCTTCGTCGAGGACGCCGAGCCCGTGGAGCTGGCCGGGCCGGCCGTCATCCTGTTCGACGCCGACTACCGGGTGGTCAGCCAGACCGCCACCGCCGCGACCGCGCTGATGGTGCTCAACCCGCCCGGCGAGGAGCCGATCCCCGACCCGATCCCGGCCGCGGCGCTGAACGTCGCCGCAGCCCTGCTCGCGGCCGAGGCCGGGGTGCCGGTCGGGCCGGCGTGGTCGCGGGTGCACCTGGGCGCGGGCCGGTGGGTGACGCTGCGAGCGGAGCGGATGACCGGGGCCGTCGAGCTGGCGGTGACCATCGAGGTCAGCACCGTCGCCGAGCGGCGCGAGGTGTTCGCGCTGGCCCACGGGCTGAGCCCGCGGGAGCGCGAGGTGCTGGGCCACCTGGCCACCGGCGCCGACTCCCGGACCATGGCGCAGGCGCTGGTGCTGTCCGAGCACACCGTCAACGACCACGTGCGGGCGGTGCTGGCCAAGTGCGAGGCACCCACCCGCGCCGTACTGATGTCGCGCATCGCGGGTGGGTGATCCACGACTCACTCTGAGGCCCGCTCACGACGTCACATCTCGTCGGGCTGTGGTGTCGGGATGGTGTGACGCTGCTGATGGGGGGCCCACCGCCCCGGCAAGACATGAGACCGGAGAGCCGGCCAGGCGACGGCACTGCCTTGCGCCAGCTCGGGCTCGGCATCGTCGAGCTGCTGCTGGTGTTCGCGCTGTACGTCGTCTACCGGCTGGGCCGCCTCATCACCGCCGACCGCACGGAGACGGCCCGCGCCCACGCCCGCCTGGTGCACCACCTGGAAGGCGTGCTGCAGCTGCCCTCCGAGGCGGCCATCCAGCACGCCGTCCACTCCGTCCGACTGCTCGAGGCGGCCAACGTCTACTACCTCTCGGCGCACTTCCCCGTCACCATCGCGTTCCTGGTGTGGGGCTTCGTCGCGCGTCCACGCTCGGAGTACCTCTGGGCACGTCGCCTCCTGGTCGTCCTCACTCTGCTGGGCCTGGTAGCGCACATCCTCTTTCCGCTCGCCCCGCCCCGGATGTTCCCGCACTGGGGCTTCCTCGACACGATGACGACGTACGGACCGTCGGCGTACGACGGGACCAGCGGTGCGCTCGTCAACCAGTACGCCGCGATGCCGAGCCTGCACATCGGCTGGGCGGTCCTGATCGCGGTCGTCGTCTGCCGGACCGGGCCCCGGCTCCTCGCGGTCCTGGCCTGCCTGCACGCCCTGACCACGGTCGCCGTGGTCACCGTGACCGCCAACCACTGGCTGCTCGACGGAGTGGTCGCGGTTGCGCTGCTCGGCGTCGCGCTCCTGGTGGTTCCGCGGCCGGTCGGCCGGCGTCCAGCTGGTACAGCTCCACCGCCGAAAGTTGCAGGCCATCACGAGTTGTAACGTCGTCGGATGCTGCCCGCGTACGACTCCCCGCGCGCCCTGCAGGACCCCATCTCCGCGGAGTGGGAACGGCTCGATCCGGCCTTCGCGAAGGTGGACGGGGACGAGTTCCTCGAGCGGATCTTCACCGCCGGACGCTGGCTCGAGGGTCCGACCTACTTCCCCGCGGGCCGCTACCTCGTCTTCAGCGACATCCCGAACAACCGGATCCTTCGCTGGGACGAGACGACCGGAACCGTGGGCGTGTTCCGGTCACCCTCCAACTACGCCAACGGGCACACCCGCGACCGGGCCGGACGGCTGGTCTCCTGCGAGCAGGGCGGCCGGCGCGTCGTACGCACCGAGCACGACGGCACGGTGACGGTGCTCGCCGACACCTACCAGGGCCACCGGTTCAACAGCCCGAACGACGTGGTGGAGCGCAGCGACGGCTCCATCTGGTTCACCGACCCGAGCTACGGGATCGACTCCGACTACGAGGGTGAGCGCGCCGAGGCCGAGATCGACGGGTGCCACGTCTACCGCATCGATCCGTCCGGCACCGTCACCGTGGTCGCTGACGACTTCGTCCGCCCCAACGGGCTGGCGTTCTCGGCCGACGAGTCGGTCCTCTACGTGGTCGACACCCGGGAGAAGCACCTGCGCGCGTTCGACGTCTCGCCCGAGGGCCGGCTGTCCGGCGGCGCCGTGCTGGCCGACTGCACCGCTGGCTCCTTCGACGGGCTTCGGCTCGACGAGACCGGGCGGCTCTGGGTGGCCGCCCACGACGGACTGCATGTCCACCACCCCAGCGGGGAGCTCATCGGGAAGCTGCGGATCCCCCAGGTCGTCTCCAACCTGTGCTTCGGCGGCCCCCGCCTCAACCATCTGTTCCTGACGGCGACGAGCAGCGTCTACACGCTGCGCCTCAACGTGAGCGGCCTCGCGCTGCCCTAGTTGTCACCAGCTGGGCAGCACCAGCGCCGCCCAGACGAACAGCGGACCGACGACGACCACGATCACGCTGTAGGTGAGGATCTGCCGGTAGTAGACCGGCTCGCTGATCGAGTCCGGCCGGTTGGCCAGCATCAGTGCGCCGTTGGTGGAGAACGGGCTGACGTCCACGATCGTGCTCGAGACGGCGAGGGCCGCCACGAACAGCGCCGCGTTGATGCCGCCGTCGTCGACCAGGGGTACGGCGATCGGGATGATCACCGGCAGCAGCGCGGTGGAGCTCGCGAACGCCGAGACCACGCCGCCGACGTAGCAGAGGACCAGGGCGCCGACCGCCGCGACGCCCAGCCCGGCCGCCCAGTCGCCGACGAACTCCGGCGAGCCGGCCTCGGTGAGGATGGTCGCGTAGCAGCTGACGCCGGCGACCAGCAGCACGGTCGGCCAGGCGATCTGCTTGACCGTGTCCTGGTAGCGCTTCGGGCCCAGGAACGAGAGCGCCACCGCGGCGGTGATCGCGACGAAGCCGATGTTCTTGTCGAGGATCAGCGCGATCACCGCGACGTCGCGAGGAAGGCGAGCAGGGTCAGCACCTGGTCGAGGCGCACCCGGTCCTCGTCCTCCTCGCGCCTTCTCGGCCTCCTCGGCCGCCGCCTCGTCGGGGTCGATCCGCGCGCTCAGCAGCTTCCGGCCGCCGAGCAGGACGAAGAGGATCGCGGCCATCACCGTGTTCACCACGAGGCTGGCGAAGAAGATGGTCAGCTCGCTGGTCGGCAGGCCGGCGTCCTCCATCACGCCGTTGGTGATCGTGCCGTAGATGCTGATCGGGGAGAACCCGCCGGCCTGGGCGCCGTGGACGACGAACATGCCCATCATCAGCGGGCTGATGCCGTAGCGGCCGGCGAAGCCGAGCGCGATCGGGCCGATGATCGCGCAGGCGGCCGGGCTGACCGCGCCGATCGCGGTGAGCACGCGCGGTGATCGCGAACATCACCCACGGGATCAGCGCGACCCGGCCGCGCACCGCCTTCACCGCCACCCGCACGATCAGGTCGACGGTGCCGTTCTTCCTGGCGATCGCGAAGAGATAGGTGACGCCGATCAGGGTGAGCACCAGGTCGGCGCTGACTCCCGCGACGATCTCCTTCTCGTCCATGTCGAGGGACCACATGCCGACCAGCCAGGCGGCGACGAAGCCCAGCGCACCCATGTTGATCGGCACCGCCGTGCCGACGACGAAGAGGGCGATCAGCCCGATGATCGCGACCCATTCCGGGTCCATGAACCCACGTCCTTCCCGAGTGTGACGTCGTTCACCTTTCACCTAGGTAACCCAAGAAGAGCGGTGCCAACCCCCGCAGTTGGTCGCGGGCGTCGTCACTAAGGTGGTCACGATGAGCGGCCTCGAGCACCTCGCGGTCCTCGCGGCGGGGTTCGGGGCGGGGATCTTCACCTCGACGGTCGGCGTCGCGTCGCTGCTCAGCTTCCCGGTGCTGCTGGCCGTGGGGCTGCCCCCGGTCGTCGCGAACGCCTCCAACACCGTCGGCCTCACGCCGGGTGCGCGTCAGCGGGTCGTGGGGCTACCGCCGCGAGCTGCGGGAGCAGCCGCGCACCACAGCCGCGGTGCTGGTCACCTGCGCGGTCGGGGCCGTCGCGGGCGCCGTACTCCTGCTGGCGCTGCCGCCGGAGGTCTTCGAGGCCGTGGTGCCGTGGCTGATCCTCTTCACCTGCCTGCTGGTGGGCGCCCAGCCGCGGATCTCCGCCTGGCTGCGCGCCCGGAAGGGCGAGGAGGCGCCGGAGCCGCGCACCGCGATGTCGCCGGTGACCCGGCTCTTCGCGACCCTGACCGGCGTCTACGGCGGCTACTTCGGCGCCGGCTCCGGCGTCATGATGATGGCCGTCCTCGGCCTCGGGCTGGACCTCGAGTTCCGGGTCGTCAACGCGCTCAAGACGCTGGCCGTGATGGCCTGCAACGTGGTGTCCGGCGTGATCTTCGTCTTCGCCGCCGACCTCGACTGGGCCGCGGTGGCGCTGCTGGCCGCCGGCTCCGTCGTCGGCGGGTACGTCGGGTCGCGGATCGGCCGGCGGCTGCCGGCGCCGGTGCTGCGGACCGGGATCGTGATCATGGGCGTGGTCGCGGCCGTGGTGATGCTGACCTGAGGCTAGGTCGTCTCCCAGCGGAAGAGCCGGGCCGCGACCAGCGTGACCACGACCGTGAACGCGGCCAGGATCGCGATCGGCACCAGCGCGGCCTGCGGTCCCTCGCCGCGGACCATCACGTCGAGCATCCCGTCGTTCAGGTGCTTGAGCGGGAGCACGTTCGAGAACGCCTGCAACCACCCCGGTGCGGCGTCGAGCGGGAAGAACGAACCGGCCAGGAACGCCATCGGCAGCACCATGAAGTTCGCGGCGTTGACCGCGCCCTCGGTGGTCTTGGTCAGCGCGCCGGCGAGCAGCCCGATCGACATGAAGCACAGCGTGCCGACCATGAGCAACGGGATCGACATCCACCAGGAGCCGGTGAGGGTCAGCCCGAACACCGCCGCCGCGATCCCGACGAAGACGGCCATCTGCACCAGCGCGATACCGAGGGTGACCCCCACCCGGGCGCCGACCACCGTGCGGGTCGAGACCGGTGCCAGCTGGAGCCGGCGGATCAGCTTGGACTGGCGCCAGCCCTGGAGGGTGGCCGCGGCGCCGAAGCTCGCGCTCATCGCGACCGCCCAGCCGAGCAGGCCGGGCGTGTAGAACTGGATGGTCTTGAGGGAGTCGTCCTCGACGCGTTCGGTGCGCAGGTCGTAGGTCGGCTCCTGGCCGGCCGACGCGGAGAGCTCGGCGACGTTGGTGCCGTCGACGAAGGCGCGCAGAGCGCCCTGCGGTGACCGCGGCCTTCACCTGGTCGGTCTGGGTGTAGTGCGCGACCAGGGTGTCGCCCTGCATCTCGATCGCCACGTCCGCATCGCCCTTGCGCACCTTGCTCAGGGCGTCGTCGAGGTCGTCGGACTGCTCCACCTCGAAGGTCTCGTCGAAGGCCTTCCTCGCATCGTCGGGCAGGTCATCGACCAGGGACACGTTGCCGACCTCGATCATGTCGACCTTGGACTGTGTCGGGTCGGCGAACAGTCCGCCGAAGAGGACCAGGAACATCAGCGGGAAGACGAGCGCGAAGAAGACCGAGGTCCGGTCGCGGAAGAAGCCCTTCACGATGGCCAGGGAGAGCGCCTTGAACGCTCCGGTGCTGCTCATGCCCGGTACTCCCGGCCGGTGAGGTCGAGGAACACGTCCTCGAGGGTTCCGGTCTGCACGCGTACGCCGTCGAGGTGGTCGGCGTCCGCGAGCTGGGAGATGACGGCCGCGGGCTCACGGGTGGTGAGCACGACGCCCTCCGCGCCCTCGGTCGCGTCGGTGACGCCGCTGATGGCGCTCGCCGCGTCGAGGTCGAGCTGGCCCGGCGCGACCGTGATCCGGGCCGGGGCGTCGAGGCCGCGGACCAGCGCGGCCGGCGAGTCGAACTGCAGGATCCGGCCGTGGTCCATGATCGCGACCCTGTCGCACAAGATCTCTGCTTCGTCCATGTAGTGCGTGGTCAGCACGACGGTGCGGCCGGAGTCGTTGAGGCCGGAGAGCAGGTCCCACAGGTTGCGCCGGGCCTGCGGGTCGAGCGCCGCGGTCGGCTCGTCGAGGAAGACCACATCGGGGTCGTGGACGAGCGCGCTGGCGATGGAGAGCCGCTGGGCCTGGCCGCCGGAGAGGTCCTCGACCCGGCTGTCGGCCTTGTCCTCCAGCCCGACCCGGGCCAGCCACTCGTCCGCGGCCTTCCCGCCGACGCCGTACAGCGAGGCGAACGTGTGGATCTGCTCGCGCGCGGTGAGCCGCTCGAAGAACGACGACGCCTGGAGCTGTACGCCGATCCGCGGCAGCAGCGCGGAGTTGCGGGGCCAGACCGACTGGCCCAGCACCATGACCGTGCCCGAGTCGGGCCGGCGCAGCCCCTCGATGGTCTCGAGCGTCGTCGTCTTGCCGGCGCCGTTCGGGCCGAGGATGCCGACGAACTCGCCCTCCCCGACCTCGAGACTGACGCCGTCGACGGCCCGGAGGTCGCCATAAGTCATGGTGAGGTCGACGACCTCGATCGCCCGCGCGGTCACTCGCTCGACGTTACCGAGCCCCACCTGCCACTTCAGCAGCGGGTCTTGACGTGAATTCGAATATATGTTCGAATGGACGCAGCACGCGGCCTTCGGGTCGCAGAGATGCAGTAGTCCCCCGGTCGGTGCTCCCGGGGCTCGTCATTCGGTGGCGCGCTGGCATCGAGGTCATCCCAAGTCCCGTGGGTGGGTCCCCGGGCATCGGTGTGTCGACTTCCGGAGCCAGCAGTGGCAGGAGCCTCTCCCGCGGTGGTGCTGGAGCACGCCCGCGACCAGGTGGGGACGCTCGACGACCGACTCGTCACCGGGTTCTCCGACGCCGACCTGGTCGAGGGGCTTGCCGCGGTCCAGGAGCTGAAGGGACGGCTGTCGGCGCTCGAGGCGCAGCTGGTGGCCGAGGTCGACACCCGCGACCTGGCCCGCAAGCAGCTGCACTGGGGCTCGACGACCGACTGGTTCACGCACCTCGCCGGCCTGACCCGCCGCGACGGGCGGCGTGCCGTGGTGCATGCCCAGCAGCTCGTCGCCGAGCAGTCGCGCACCCTCGAGGCGTTGCGTCTCGCGGACGTCTCCGCTGCCCAGGCCGGGATCATCTGCGACGCCGTGGACACCCTGCCCTCGAGCCCGGCTCTGCGGACCCGAGGAGAGCAGGCCCTGTTGGAGGAGGCCCGGCGGCTCAACGCCACCGAGCTGGCCCGCACCGCCCGCCACCTCGCCGATGTCATCGACCCAGACCGCACCGAGCGCCGCGACGAGGCCGCCCTGGCGAGGGAGGAGCGTGCCGCACACACGGGCCGCTTCCTCTCGGTCACCGACGACGGTGCCGGCGGGGTCCGGATCAAGGGGCGCGGAGGCCTGGAGGACGGCGCCGTGCTCCGCACCGCTCTGCTCCCCCTCACCAAACCGATCCCCGCGGTCGACCCCGATACCCCGGGCTGCGAGGTGGAGACCGATCCCCGCGATCACGGCGCGCGCATGTTCGACGCTCTGGTCGAGCTCGCGCAGCACGCCTTGGACACCGACCGCGTGCCCGCCTCGCACGGAGCACGTCCCCGGGTCGCCATCACGGTTGACCTCCAGTCCCTCGTCACCGGCCTCGGTGAGGACCCCGG
Source organism: uncultured Actinomycetota bacterium (assembly GCA_963734355.1). GTDB lineage: Bacteria > Actinomycetota > Actinomycetes > Propionibacteriales > Nocardioidaceae > Nocardioides. The sequence continues at coordinate 73,752 of CAVTHU010000048.1, read as the reverse complement.
AGCCGAGGCCCGCACCGACGACGGCCTGCGGCTCTCGGTCGCAGCCGTCCGGCGCCTGGCCTGCGATGCCGAGCTCATCCCGGTCTGCCTCGGCACCCAGGGCGAGGTCCTCGACGTCGGCCGCATCGCGCGACTCGTCACTCCGGCCCTGTGGCGAGCCCTCGTGGCCCGCGACCGGCACTGCACGTTCCCCGGCTGCACTCGACCGCCGGTGATGTGTCACGCCCACCACATCGTGCACTGGGCCGACGGCGGGAGGACCTCGCTGGACAACCTGGTCCTGGTCTGTGGCGAGCACCATCGCGTCCTGCACCACACTCCGTGGCAGGTTCGCCTCGACCGTGACGACTGCCGCCCCGAATACCTGCCGCCACCACGCTTGACCAGCCAGGAGGCGGCACCCACCTGGATCCGCTACCGACCCCGCCGTGAGTGACCGCGATGACGACGCGTCACTCCAGGAACGCACGCAGCGCCGCGGTTGTCTCCGCCGGTGCCTCCTCGGGCAGGAAGTGCGCACCGGGCACCGCATGACCTTCGACGAGCTCGGCGGCAGCGGCGTACTCGCGCCAGACGCCCAGCGCGTCGTACCTCCGGCCGACCAGCCCGTCTGCGCCCCAGAGGACCAGCGTCGGACAGGCGATCCGGTCGCCCGCGGCCCAGCTCGCGTCGTCGTCGACGAGGTCGATGGTCGCGCCGGCGCGGTAGTCCTCGGTGCTCGCGTGGATCGCAGCCGGCGTCGAAGCAGCGGACGTACTCCCCCACCGTCTCCTCGTCGAACTGCGCGCCAGGTCCCGACCACTGGTCGAGCTTGGTGCGCAGCCAGTGCTCGGCCGCGCCGCCGATCAGCACCTCGGGCAGGTCGTTCTCCTGGGCGAGGAAGAACCAGTGGTCGTAGGTCAGCGCCAGCACCTTGTCGACGTCGCCGAACACGTGCCGGGTCGGCGCGATGTCGAGCAGCGCCACCCTCGTCACGGCGTCCGGGTGGTCGAGCACCAGCCGGTGCGCCACCCGGGCGCCGCGGTCGTGGCCCACGACGGCGTACTCCGTGTGCCCGAGCTGCTGCATCAACCCGGCCTGGTCTGCCGCCATCGACCGCTTGGAGTACGCCCGATGGCTGGGGTCGGACGGCGGGCGGTCGCTGTCGCCGTACCCACGCAGGTCGGGCACCACGACCGTGTGCGTCTCGGCCAGCACCGGTGCGACCCGGTGCCACATGGCCCCGGTCTCCGGGTAGCCGTGCAGCAGCAGCACCGGCGGACCTTCGCCGCCCACGCGGGTGTGGATCCGGACGCCGGCGACGTCGATGTCAGTGGTCTCGAACCCCTCGAACACCGCTCCTGCCTACCGCACTTCGACCGGAGCCGCAGCCCGGGCGACGCCGAGGTCACCGACGGCGAGCCGACGAGCCAGCAGCGCCGCGGCCAGGAGCAGAGCGGCCAGGACCACCCACCCGGCTCGGCCACCCATCGTCAGCAGCAGGACCACCAGCAGCGGCCCGAGCGCCTGCTGGACCGACATCGCCGTCTTGACGAGGCCGAGGACGGTGCCGGCACTGCGCCCCTCGGTGAGGGCGACCGCCAGCCAGGCCTCGGCAGCCGTGTGCCCGGTCTCGCCGAGGGTCAGGAGCGCGACCGCACCGACCAGCACCACGGCCGCCGCCACCTGCGGGACGGTCCCGCTCAGGGCGAACGCCACGCAGGCCGCGCCCAGCAACAGACCGGTGCGCGTGTAGCCGGCGGGACCGCCGGATCTCGCGAACCAGCGGGCGACCCGCACCTGGAGCGCGACCACGAGGACGGTGTTGAGCGCGAAGAGGGCCGGGCTGACCGCCGGGTTGACCTCGGTGGCGAGCACCCATGCCGGCAGCCCGACCAGGAGCACGCTGTCGTGGAGCGCCAGGACGCCGTGCAGCCCGAGCAGCGCCGCAGGACGGGGCTCGCCGAGCACTTCGCCGAAGGTGGTCCGGCGGTCCGGGTCACCCGACGCGGCGGGCCGCGGGAGGCTGGCGACGAGCGCTGCGCCCACGACGTACGACGCGGCGTCCGCCAGCACCGCGGCGATGATGGCCGCATCGCTGTCGGCGAGCAGTACCCCCGCGGCGGCCAGGGCACCCAGCCCGTAGCCCAGGTTGCTCCACGTGTGCTGCCACGACAGGACGCCGATCCGGTCCCGGCTCAGCCCCAGCGCGAGGACGGCGGTGCCGGGCCGCTCCATGCGCGTCGCCACCTGCAGGACGGTCGCCGCCGCCAGGGCCGCGACGAATGACCGCGCCTGGGCGTAGCCCGCGAGCGCCGCGGCGCAGGTCAGGAAGCAGCTCGCGACCACCCAGCGGGCGTCGAGCCGGCGGAGCAGCCGTCCCGAGACCAGCGGCGCGAGGGTCCCGGCCAGCCCCGCCAGCGTGAGCACCAGCCCGATGTCGGTGAGCGAGAGACCAACGGTGCGGTGCAGGTAGACGACCGAGATCGGCACGAAGAGCCCGGACCCGGCGCGGTCGATGAGGGCCACGGCGAGCAACCGCGCGACGCCCGGCGTACTACGCAGTCGAAGGGCATCGGTCATGCGGCGGACACTAACCAGTCAAACCGGTTAGTGCAAACCAGTTAGAGTGGTGACGTGACGGAGTTCCGCATGGGTCTTGGCAGCCGCGCTCTCGACCTGATCGCCACGGTGGCCGACCGGCCCGGGGCTCATCGCGAGCGGCTCCAGACCCCCGACGACCTCGATCGCTGGCTGGCGGAGACGGAGCTGGTCACCACGCCGGCTGCTTCGACAGCGGACCTCACCGACGCACGGGCTCTGCGCGAAGCCATGTGGTCGCTGGTCGAGCGTTCGTTGGCCGACGGCACACCGCGTCCAGCAGATCGCCGACTCGTCAACGAGTGGGCCGCGCGGCACCCGCACGTACCCCAGCTGGGGCCGGCCTGGTCGCCGGCCTCGGGCGGCCGCTCCGACGTCGGGACCGCGCTGTCGGCGCTGGCCCGCGACGCGGTCGACCTGCTCGCCGGACCCGACCGGACCCGGATCCGGCGTTGCGGTCGGTGCACCCTGCACTTCGTGGACCGCTCCCGGCCCGGCACCCGCCGCTGGTGCTCGATGGAGCTGTGCGGCAACCGCAGCAAGGCCGAGGCGTACCGCGACCGTCAGAAGGGCTAGGCCAGCGAGTCCAACCAGGCCTGGTGCAGGTCGGAGTAGCGGCCGTCGCCGCCCGCGACCAGGTCGGCCGGCGAGCCGTCCTCGACGATCCGGCCGTGCTCCATGACGAGCACCCGGTCGGCGATCTCCACGGTCGAGAGGCGGTGGGCGATGATCACGGCGGTCCGGCCGGCGAGGACGGTGCGGAGCGCCTGCTGGACGAGGCGCTCGGAGGGTACGTCGAGCGAGGAGGTCGCCTCGTCGAGGATGAGCACGGCCGGGTCGGCCAGGAACGCGCGGGCAAACGCCACCAGCTGCCGCTGGCCGGCGGAGAGCCGGCCTCCGGAGTTGGCGACGTCGGTGTCGTAGCCGTCGGGCATGGCGCTGATGAAGTCGTGCGCGCCGAGTGCGGTGGTGGCGGCGACCACCTCGTCCATGGTGGCGGTGGGCCGGCCGAAGCGGATGTTGTCGGCGATGGTGCCGGAGAACAGGTAGTTCTCCTGGGTGACCATCACGACCGCGTCGCGCAGGTCCTCGGAGCGCAGGTCGCGAAGGTTGGTTCCATCCAGGAGGACTCGACCCTCGGTGGGGTCGTAGAAGCGCGTGGCCAGCTTGGCGAGCGTGGTCTTGCCGGCGCCGGTGGTGCCGACCAGGGCGAGCGTCTGGCCGGCCGGCACGGTGAGGTCGAGGTCGGGCAGCACGGTCCTGCCCGGCGACGTACTCGAAGCCGACGTGGTCGAAACGGAGCTCACCGCCGACACCGCCGCTCAGCGCCACCGGGGACGTGGGCTCGGGCACCGACGGCTCCTCCTCGAGGACACCGGCCAGCTTGTCCAGGGCCGCCGAGGCGGACTGGAAGGTGTTGTAGAACTGCGAGATCTCCATCATCGGCTCGAAGAACTGGCGCAGGTAGAGCAGGAACGCCGCGAGCACGCCCACGGTGACGTCACCGTGGTAGGCGCGGTAGCCGCCGTAGAGAAGCACGATGCTGATGGTGATGTTGCCGATCAGCCGGATGCCGGGCATGAACCACGCGACCAGCCGGAACGCGACGAGGTTGGCGCGGCGGTACTGGTCGTTGACGTCGTCGAAGATCTCCTGGTTGCGCGGCTCGCGGCGGAACGCCTGCACCGCGCGGATCCCGCCCATCGACTCGACGAAGTGCACGATGACCAGCGCGACCTTCTCGCGGGTGACCTTGTAGGACTTCGCGGACTCGCGGCGGAACCACAGCGTGATCCAGGCCAGGAACGGTCCGCACGTCAGCGCGACCAGACCCAGCTTCACGTCGAGGAAGAGCAGCAGCCCCGCGGTGCCGACCAGCGTCAGCGCGGCGGTGACGAGGCCGTCGAAGCCGGTCTCGAGCATCTCGTAGATCGCATCGACGTCGGAGGTCTGTCGGGAGATCACCCGGCCCGAGGTGTAGCCGTCGTGGAAGGCCGGGCTCAGCACCTGGAAGTGCCTGAACACCCGGCGCCGCAGCTCGAAGAGCACGTCCTGGCCGATCAGGCCGGACCGGACGAGGAACAGCTGGCGCGCCACCGCCTGGGTCAGCGTGGCCACGAGCATCAGCCCCACGATGAGGAGGAGCGGCTTGAGGTCGTCGTCGGCGGCGATCGGCGGAATGCCCGTGTCGATGCCCGCCGCGACGAGCAAGGGGATGGCCAACCGGGCGGCGTTCTCCACCACGACGACGGCGATCAGGATCCGGATCGCCCGCTTGTAGGGCCGGAGCAGCTCGCGCAACAGCCGCTTCGAACCGCCGCCGATGGTGCCCGCGGTCATCCGCTCGGCGGCCTCGTCGGCGTCGACCTTGGCCAGCCCGCGCCACGACGGTGGTCTCGTCGACGGGGACCTCGGGCGGCGGCGTGGTGTCGGTGGTCACGCAGACACCTCTTCGGGCTCGGTGTCGTCAACAGAGTCGGCCAGCTCGGAGTCGGAGCCGAGCAGGTCGCGGTAGGCCGGCACGGTGGCCAGCAGCTCGCGATGGTCGCCGACGTGGGTGATCCGGCCGTCCTGGAGCAGCGCGACCCGATCGGCCAGCATCACCGTCGAGGCCCGGTGGGCGACGATCAGCCCGGTGGTGGTGGACAGCACCCGCTGGAGCGCCTCCTCGACCAGCTTCTCGGTGTGCACGTCGAGCGCGGAGAGGGTGTCGTCGAGGACCAGGATCTTGGGCCCGGCGAGGACGGCGCGGGCCAGCGCGAGCCGCTGGCGCTGGCCACCCGAGAGCGCCAACCCCTGCTCGCCGATCCGGGTGTCGAGCCCCCAGGGCAGCTCGCGGACGAAGCCGGCCTGGGCGATGTCGAGCGCCTGCTCGATGTCGGCGTCGCTGGCGTCGGCGCGGCCGAGGGTGAGGTTCTCCCGCGCGCTCATCGAGAACAGCGTCGGCTCCTCGAACGCGGTCGCGACCAGCGAGCGCAGGTGACCGAGGTCGAGCTCGCGGACGTCGATCCCGTCGATGGTGACCCGGCCTCCGGTCACGTCGTAGAGCCGCGGGACCAGGGCGGTCAGCACGGTCTTGCCCGAGCCGGTGGCGCCCACCAGCGCGACGGTCTCACCGGGCCGGATGTCGAGGTCGACCCCGCGCAGCACCGAGCCGTCGGAGGCGGGGAACGCGAAGTCGACCGCCTCGAACCGCAGGTGCCCGCGCGGCTGGTCGATGACCCGGTCACCGGACACGATGTCGGGCTCGATGTCGAAGATCTCGAGGATCCGGGCGCTGGAGGTCATCGCCTCCTGGGCCATGGCCAGGATCACGCCGAGCGAGGCGACCGGCCAGACCAGCGAGAGCAACAGGCTGATGAACGCCACGAGCTCCCCCGTGGTGAGCAGCCCCTTGCCGACCCCGATCGCACCGGTCAGCAGCACGATGACGACGGCCAGGTTCGGGATCACCTCGAGGAAGGTCCAGAACTTCGCCGAGAGCCGGACCTTGTCCATCGACGTCCCGTAGAGCTTGCGAGCCGCGCCTTCGTACTGAACCGACATGTGCTCGGACCGGCCGAACGACTTGATGACCCGGATGCCGACGGCGCCCTCCTCGGCCAGGGTCGCCAGGTCGCCCTGCTCGTCCTGGACCTTGCGCGACACCACGACGTAGGTCTTCTCGAACCGCATCGACAGCCAGATCACCGGCAGCGCCGTGGCCGCGACGACCAGCCCGAGCGGCCAGTAGAGCTTCAGGAGCACCCCGGTCACCACGGTGACCTGGAGGATGTTGAGCACCAGGAACAGGAGCCCGAACCCCGCGAACCGACGGATCGACGAGAGGTCCTGGGTGGCGCGGGAGAGCAGCTGACCGGACTCCCACTTGGTGTGGAAGCTCATCGGCAGCGCCTGGAGCCGCTCGTAGAGGTCGTGACGGATCTCGGTCTCGAGCCCGAGGACAGCGTCGGACTGGACCCAGCGGCGTACCCAGATCAGGAAGGCCTCGAGCACGCCGAGAACGAGCGCCAGGATGCCCAGCGGGAGCAGGGCGTCCAGTTCGCGGTCGGCGATCGGCCCGTCGATGATCGCCTTGGTGACGAGCGGGATGGTGATGGTCAGCCCGACCGCGCCCAGTGCGGCCGCTGCCATGATCCCGAGCGCCAGCAGGTGCGGCCTCAAGTACCCCCGGAGCCGCCACAGCGAGTGGATCCCCGCCGGTGGGTCTGTGTGCTCCGCGGTTGCCATCGTCAACGATCCTAAATCGGACGACCGACAGGGGCTAATCGATATCTGGTGCTTACGCCGGGCAGCCAGAAACAGGTCGCCTCGGAGGCCATGCAGTCGCTAGCGTCGATCGCGTGAGCGACTCGGACGACACCCTTGCCGAGCTGACCCGGATCGCGCGGGACTCCGCCCAGGCGTACTTCGACGGCGACCTCGACACCTACGCCGGGCTGGTCCGGCACGCCGACGACTTCTCCCTGATGCCGCCGTTCGGCGGCCCGACCGTGCACGGCTTCGTGCTGAACGACGAGACACCGTGAGAGCACCCGGCGTACCTTCCACGGCGGCGACGTCACGGTCGAGGTCGAGGCGGCGTACGTCGGCGCCGACCTCGCCGTGCTCGCCGTGGTCGAGCGGCAGGCCGGCCAGGTCGGCGAGCTGCCGGAGCAGGACTGGTCACTGCGGGTGACCTTGGCGTTCCGCCGCGAATCAGACGAGTGGCGGCTGGTGCACCGGCACGCGGACGCGCTCGTGCACCCGATCGAATGGGACACCCTGTCCCGCCTCGCCCGCGGCTGAGAGTCGGCGGGCCGACGGTCAGCCGGCAAGCAGGCCGCGCACCACCCGCAGCCCGACCGACATCCGGGCGAGGTCGCCTTCCTCGTCGGCGCAGATCTGCTCGAGCGTCTCCGTGGCCCGGCGAACCAGCTCTTCCTCACCCTCCTCCCAGGACGCGATGCGGGCCGGCAGCGGAGTCGTCCGGCGAGGTGCTGCGCAGCACCTGCGCGGTGAGCGCGGTGTGCACGGCGTGCAGGTCGTCGCGGAGTGAGGCGCGGGCCATCGTCTGCCACTTGTCGACGCGCGGCAGGGCCACGATCCGCTGCAGCAGCACCGGCAGCCCGAGCCGCTCGCCGAGCGCGAAGTGCACCCGGGCCACGTCCTCGGGGGCGAGCTCCTCGCGCTGGGCGACCTCGACCAGCCCGAGCAGCATGTACGCCGGCTCGAGCACCGCCACCCGGCGGGCGAGCTCCTGGGGCACCCCGCGCCGCTCGTAGCTCGCCTGCCGCTCCTGGAACGCCTCCAGCTCACGGCCCGTCATCAGCTCCGGCAGCTGCGCCATCGTCGCCTGCACCGGTCCGGCGAACAGGTCGACCGTGCCGCTGCTGTCCAGCGGCGGGCGACGGTTGTTGACCAGCCACCTCGAGGCGCGCTCCACCAGGGTGCGCATCTGGATCCGCATCGAGGTCTGCACCCTGGCGTCGAGCTGGTTGTCGTGGGACTTCAGCTCGTCGCGCAGCGGCAGCGACGCGTAGATCTCGCGGGCCACGAAGTTGGCCCGGGTGAGGTCCGCCACCGAGGCACCGGTCTCGTCGGCGAGCCGCGGCCAGTACGACATGCCGGCGCCGTTGACCAGGTCGTTGACCACCTGGGTCACGATGATCTCCCGGCGCAGCGGGTGCGCCTCGATCTGCGCCCGGAACTGCTCGCGCATCTGCGTCGGGAAGTACGCCTTCAGGTCCAGGTCGAGGTACGGGTCGTCGGGGAGCTCCCCGGCCAGCAGCTCCTCGGCCAGCACGATCTTGGTCCACGCCAGGAGCACCGCCAGCTCGGGTGGGGTCAGCCCGCGGCCGCGGTCGAGCCGCCGGCGTACCTCCCGCCGGGACGGCAGGCCCTCGATCTCGCGGTCGAGGGTGCCGGCCTGCTCGAGGCGGCGCATGAAGTCCTCGTGCACGTGCAGCAGTGACGGCGCGTGTGCGACGGCGTTCGCGATGGCGAGGTTCTGCTCGTAGTTGTCGCGCAGCACGAGCGCGGCCACCTCGTCGGTCATCTCCGCGAGCAGGGTGTTGCGCTGCTTGGCGGTGAGGTCGCCGTCCTTGACCACCCGGTCGAGGAGGATCTTGATGTTGACCTCGTGGTCGGACGTGTCGACGCCGGCCGAGTTGTCGATGAAGTCGGTGTTGATCCGGCCGCCCTCCTCGCTCGCGCCGCCGGCGTCACCGCCGCTCAGGACGTACTCGATGCGGCCGATCTGGGTGAGGCCGAGGTTGCCGCCCTCCCCCACGCACCGGGCGCGCACCTGGGAGCCGTTGATCCGGATGGCGTCGTTGGCCTTGTCACCGACGTCACCGTGGGTCTCACCCTCGCCCTTGACGTAGGTGCCGATGCCGCCGTTCCACAGGAGGTCGACCGGCGCCTGGAGGATCGCCTTCATCAGCTCGGCCGGGGTCATGGCCTGCACCGACTCGTGGATGCCCAGGACCTCACGGACCGCATCGTTGAGCGGGACCGACTTGAGCGAGCGCGGGAAGACACCGCCACCCTCGGAGATCAGGCTCTTGTCGTAGTCCTGCCAGCTCGAGCGGGGCAGGTCGAAGAGCCGCCGGCGCTCGGCGTACGACGTGGCGGCGTCCGGCGCGGGGTCGAGGAAGATGTCGCGGTGGTCGAACGCCGCGACCAGCCTGGTGGTCTCGGAGCACAGCAGCCCGTTGCCGAACACGTCGCCGCTCATGTCGCCGATGCCGACCGCGGTGAACTCCTCGGTCTGGCAGTCGATCCCGCGCTCGCGGAAGTGCCGCTGCACCGAGACCCACGCACCGCGGGCGGTGATGCCCATCGCCTTGTGGTCGTAGCCGACCGAGCCACCGCTGGCGAACGCGTCACCCAGCCAGAAGCCGTAGTCCTGCGAGACGCCGTTCGCGATGTCCGAGAACGTCGCCGTGCCCTTGTCGGCCGCGACGACCAGGTAGGAGTCGTCGCCGTCGTGGCGAACGCACGCCCTCGGGCGGCACCGTCTCGCCGTCGACCCGGTTGTCGGTGATGTCGAGCAGCCCGGAGATGAAGGTCTTGTAGCAGGCCACGCCCTCGGCCAGCCAGGCGTCGCGGTCGGAGGAGTCGGGCAGCTGCTTGCAGAAGAAGCCGCCCTTCGCGCCGACCGGGACGATCACCGTGTTCTTGACCATCTGCGCCTTGACCAGGCCGAGCACCTCGGTGCGGAAGTCGTCGCGCCGGTCCGACCAGCGCAGGCCGCCGCGCGCGACGGGGCCGAACCTCAGGTGCACGCCCTCCACCCGCGGTGAGTAGACGAAGATCTCGAACTTGGGCCGCGGCTGCGGCAGGTCCGGGATCGCCGACGGCTCCAGCTTGAACGACATGTAGGTGTGCGGCCCGCCGGCCCCGCCCTCGTCGGGCCGAGCCGGCTGGAAGTAGTTGGTGCGCAGCGTCGCCTTGATGTGGGTGAGGTAGGAGCGCAGGATCCGGTCGTGGTCGAGGCTGGCCACGTCGTCGAGGGCCGCGAGGATCCGCCTCTCGATCTCCTCCTCAGCCGATCCCCCGCCGCGCTGGTCATCACGCTGGGGGTCGAACCGCGCCTCGAAGAGGGCGACCAGGAGCCGGGTGATGTCGACGTTCCCGCGCAGCGCGTCCTCGATGTAGTCCTGCGCGAACGGGCTGTTGCCCTGGCGCATGTACTTCGCGTACGCGCGGAGCACGGTGGCCTGCCGCCAGGTCAGCCCGGCCGAGAGCACCAGCCCGTTGAAGCCGTCGATCTCGTTGTAGCCGTCCCACACGGCCCGCAGCGCGTCCTGGAACAGCTCGCGCGATCCGCTGGGCAGCTGCTCGCCGTACCGCAGGCCGAACTCGTAGATCATCGACTCGCGCTCGAGCCCCTCGAGCGCGTAGGGCCGTTCGTCCACGACCTCGACGCCCATCGACGAGAGCATCGGCAGCACCTTGGAGAGCGAGAGCGGGACGCCGATCCGGTAGACCTTCAGCCGGGCCTCGCCCGGGCCGGCGTCGAGGTGCTCGTAGAGCGAGAGGTCGAGGCCGCCGTCGTGGGGCCCTTCGGTCCGGATCGCCTCGAGCCGACCCAGGTCGACCGAGGCGGTGCGGGCGGAGAAGTCCTCCTTGTAGGCCTCCGGGAAGGACTCGGCGTAGCGCCGGCCGAGGATGGTGCCGACCTCCTCGCCGTACTCCGCGATCACGGCCTGGACGAAGTCGTCGCGCCAGGAGCGGGACGCCTCGGTCAGGCGGCGCTCGAGATCGGCGGTGTCGACGTCGGGGATCTGGTCTCCCTTGGGCAGGTGGACGACGAAGTGCACCCGGGCGGTCGTGGACTCGTTGATGCGGACCGTGAACTCGATGGACTCGCCGCGCAGCTGCTCCTGGAGGATCCGCTCGAACCGCTCGCGGACACCGGTGTTGTAGCGGTCGCGGGGCAGGTAGACGAGGACCGAGACGTAGCGGCCGTAGGTGTCGCGGCGGATGAACATCCGCACCGCCCGCCGCTCGCGGGCGTTCATCGCGGCCTCGGTCATCGGCGCGAGCTCGTCGATCGGGGTGTGCAGCAGCTCGTCGCGCGGGTAGGTCTCGAGGGTGTCCATCAGGGCCTTGCCGGCGTGGCTGCGCGGGTCGAAGCCGCTGCGCTTGAGGACCTCCTTGGTCTTCTCGCGGATCAGCGGGATCCGCATCAGGCTCTCGGTGTAGGCCGCGCTGGCGAGCAGGCCGAGGAAGCGGCGCTCGCCGTTCACCTCGCCGTTCTCGTCGAAGCTCTTCACCCCGACGTAGTCGAGGTACGCCGGGCGGTGCACCGTCGCGCGGGAGTTGGCCTTGGCCAGCACCAGCAGCGTCTTCTCGCGCGCCTTCGCCTTCACCGCATCGGGCAGCCGGCCGAACGACTCCGACATCTCCTGGTCGGCGCGGAGGATGCCCAGGCCGGTCCCGGGGACGGCGAGCAGGTAGTCGTCGCCGTCCCGCTCCTCGAGCTTGTACTCGCGGTAGCCGAGGAAGGTGAAGTGCTCGTTGGCCAGCCACTCGAGGAGCTCGGCGGCCTGGCGGACCTCTTCGGGGTCGAGCGGCGGCGGGTCGCTGCGCAGGTCGGCGACGATCGCGTCGACCTCGGCATGCATCTTGCTCCAGTCCTCGACGGCCTCCCGGACGTCGCGGAGCACGCGCTGGATGTCCTCGACGATCGCGTCGGGGTCCTCGCCCTCGGGCAGCCGGTCGATCTCGACGTGCATCCACGACTCGCGGACCGCCTCGCCCTCGGGATCGAGGGCGCCGTCCGGCACCGACCGCACCGACTGGAGGGCGCCGGTGATGTCCCGCACCGCGTCGAAGCTGGGGTGGATGACCACGTGCACGTCACGCAGCTGCCGGGACAGCTCCATGGTGAGCGAGTCCACGAGGAACGGCATGTCGTCGACCACGACCTCGACGACGCTGTGCCCGCTGGCCGACCAGCCGTGCTCGGCCAGCGTGGGCGTGGCGACCCGCACCTGCGCGGTGCCCTGGGGGCGGCTGGTGGCGAGCTTGTAGTGCGCCGCGAACGCGCCGTACACGTCCACGTCGCTGCGGTCGAGGAGGTCCTCGGGCGCGACGTGGCGGTAGTAGGCGCGCACCAGCTCGGCTACCTGGTCGTGGGGCGGGCCGCCGGTGCCCTTGCCTGCCTGGGCAAGGCTGATCGCCTTGTCGATCAGGTCGGCCTTGGACTGCTCGAGCGTGGACTGATGCGTCGTCATTGACACGCTCTGAGGTTAGTCCCAGTCAGAGCTCGGAGCGCAGCCCCCACAGCAGTGGGTAGTAACGAAGCGGCAGCCGGCTCCGGAGGTACTCCGAGCCGCTCGACCCGCCGGTCCCGGACTTCGACCCGATCATCCGCTCGACCATGGTCACGTGCCGGGCCCGCCAGTTGATGGCGAGCTCGTCGTGCTGGAGCAGCGCCTCGCTCACGGCCCACACGTCGGCGTACTGCTCACGGTTGTGGGCGACCCGCCCCAGCGACTCGCTGATCTCCTCGTCGGACCCGGCCGGCAGCCCGCGCTGGCGCAGGACGTCGACGAAGGCGTCCCACAGGGTCGGCTCGTCCAGTCGCTGCCGGAGCCGGGCCTGCTCGCGCCTCGGTGAGCCCCTTGAACCGGTCGACGTACGACGGGTCCTTGGCGCCCGACATGAACTCCAGCTCCCGGAACTGCACCGACTGGAAGCCGCTGGCCGGCGCCAGCCGCTGCCGGAACTCCAGGAAGTCCTGCGGCGTCATCGTCTCCAGCACGTCGACCTGGTGCACCAGCACCCGCTCGATCACGTGCACCCTTTGCAGCAGGTGCTGGGCCCACCAGACCCGGCCCTCCGACATCGCGTCCCGCGCGGCCGCCGCCTCGTGCAGCAGCTGCTTGAACCACAGCTCGTAGACCTGGTGGATGGTGATGAACAGCAGCTCGTCGTGCGCCGGCGGGTCGGACTCGAGGTGCTGGGAGTCGAGCAGCTGCGGCAGCCGCAGGTAGCTGCCGTAGGTCAGCTGCGCCCCCTGCTCCCCGAACGAGACGAACTGTTCGTCGGTCTGTTCCTCCACCATGACGTCAACCTAGCCATATCGTTGTGGCCGTCATGAGGCGCTTGTCGATCCCACTCCTCGCGGCCGTCCTCTTGGTCACCGGCTGCGGCGGCGCGCCCGACTCGCCGGTCGCGGGGCCAAGCCGGTGCAGCGAGACGTCCAATGCCGCGCCGACCTCGACCGCGCCGGCCTCCGCGACTCCGACCCCGTCGCCCACGCCGACGCCAGGGAGGCCTGCGACGCGAAGCTCGACTGAGGCGGTTCGGGCGAACCGGGGGCCGCACCCTCGACTGGCATGATCGGCGACATGGAGGCGTGCCGCAGCCCCGACGCGGACGTCGCGGACGAGCCCGACGTGGTTCGGTGACCGGCCCCACGTGGACCGCGGCGCGGGTGCTGGCCTTCTCCCCCGGCGTGCGGATGAAGGACCTGTTCGACACCGCCAAGGCGGCGTCGAGCCTCCATGACGACGAGCTCGAGGCGCTGTTCGCCGACGAGTCGTACGAGGCCCGGATGGCAGCCTTCTGCATCCTCGACTTCCAGGCGCGCAAGCGGCCGGGCGACCCGGTGCTCCGCGACACGTATCTCCGTCACCACGACCGCATCGACGCCTGGGACATGGTCGACCGGGCAGCCCCGCGGGTCATCGGGGCGACCCTGGTCGGTGGCCCCTACGACCTGCTCCACGAGCTCGCTTCCTCCCCCGACCCGCTGCGTCGACGCACGGCCATGACCGCGCCGCTGTGGTTCGTGAAGTACAGCGACGACTCCGACGTCGACGCCGGCTTCACGATCGCCGAGGTCCTGCATGCCGACGCCGACCCGCTGGTCAACAAGCCGGTGGGCATCTACCTCGCGTACGCCGGCGAGCGGCTCCCCGATCGGTTCGACCGCTTCATGGCCGAGCACGGCGACTCGATGGCACGCCCGGCGTACCGGCTCGCCAACCGCAAGCGCCGCTGACACACTCCCCGGGTGAAGTTCCGCCACGAGCTGTCGTACGACGCGCCGCCGGACAAGGTCTACGCGATGCTCGCCTCGCCGGCCTTCCGCCGCCAGGCCTGGACCACGGCCTCAGCGCACGGACCCCACTGATACGACACGAGGAGCACTGACGTGGCGACCCGACTCACCTACGACCTCACCTACGACGCACCGATGATCGCCGTCGGCGAGATGCTGATGGACGCGGCGTTCCGCGAGCAGGTCTGCGACGCCCAGCACGCGCTCCGCAAGACCGTCAGCGTCGGCCAGGACGGCGGCGGCATGAAGGTCGTCGTCGACATGGTGCAGGCCGCCGAGGGCATCCCCGGCTTCGCCAAGAGGTTCGTCGGCGACGAGATCCAGCTGGTGCAGACCGAGCGGTGGTCCGACATCGAGAACGCCCGGGTCGAGGTCGTCATCCCCGGCAAGCCCGGGCAGATGAGCGGCACGGTGGCGCTCCGCGAGTCCGGCGGCACCACCACCGAGACGGTGGAGATGGAGATCCGGGTCAGCATCCCCCTGGTCGGCGGCAAGATCGAGTCCCTCATCGCCGACCTGCTGCGCAAGGCGCTCAAGGCCGAGAACGCCGTCGGCCGCCAGTACCTCACCGGCTGACGTGGAGATCCCCCTCGCGCGGACCCGCTTCGACCTGTTCACGACCGTCGCCCTCGTCGTCTACGCCGCCCGGCGTCGACGAGCTGCGCCAGGCCTTCGTGGTGCAGTCCGGCGGTCGGGTGCGGGTCAGCTAGAGGTTGGCGACGGCCGGTCCTCGGCCCCGTCTTCGTGGTGTCGGCGCAGGACGATGACCGCGCCGAGCACCAGGAACGGGCCGAACGCGAGCACGAGGGTGAGCACCTTCTCGTACGGGTGCAGTGCCCCCAGGTGCATCGCGACCAGCAAGGAGACCAGCTCGGGGACCATGGCAGGAGTGTCTCAGTCCATGTAGGGGTAGCGATAGTCGGTCGGCGGGACGAGGGTCTCCTTGATCGAGCGCGGCGACGTCCAGCGCAGCAGGTTCACCGCGGCCCCCGCCTTGTCGTTGGTGCCCGAGGCCCGGCCGCCGCCGAACGGCTGCTGCCCGACGACCGCGCCGGTCGGCTTGTCGTTGATGTAGAAGTTGCCCGCAGCGAACCGGAGCTCCTCCTGCGCCCAGGCGATGGCGCGCCGGTCGCGGGCGATGATCGCGCCGGTCAGGGCGTACGGCGCGAACCCCTCGAGCTGGCGGGCGACCTTCTCGAAGTCGCCGTCGTCGTAGACGTAGACGGCCAGGATCGGCCCGAAGTACTCGGTGCTGAACATCGCGTCGGTCGGGTCGGTCGAGACCACCACGGTGGGCCGGACGAACCAGCCGACCTTGTCGTCGGTCTGGCCTCCGACCACGACGTCGAGCTTGGCCTGGCGCTTGGCCCGGGTGATCGCGGCCTTGTGCTTGACGAAGGCCCGGTCGTCGATGACCGCTCCCATGAAGTTCGAGAAGTCGGTGACGTCGCCCATCGGCGATGGCCTCGACCTCGTTGAGGAAGGAGTCCTTCATCTTGGCCCAGACCGACTTCGCGACGTACGCGCGCGAGGCGGCCGAGCACTTCTGGCCCTGGAACTCGAAGGCACCCCGGATCAGCGCGGTCCGGACCACGTCCGGGTCGGCGGTCGGGTGGGCCAGGACGAAGTCCTTGCCGCCGGTCTCCCCCACGATCCGCGGGTAGGAGCGGAAGGTCGAGATGTTCTCGCCGATGGTCCGCCACAGGTGGTGGAAGACCGCCGTCGAGCCGGTGAAGTGGATCCCGGCCAGGTCCGGGTGGGCCAGCGCGACCTCGGAGACCGGGATGCCGTGGCCCGGGAGCATGTTGATCACGCCCGGTGGCAGTCCGGCCTCCTCGAGCAGCTCCATGAGCAGCGACGCGGCGAGCTGCTGGGTCGGAGCGGGCTTCCAGACCACGGTGTTGCCCATCAGCGCAGGTGCGGTCGGCAGGTTGCCGGCGATCGCGGTGAAGTTGAACGGCGTGATCGCGTAGACGAAGCCCTCGAGCGGCCGGTGGTCGGTGCGGTTCCAGACGCCCGGGCTGTTCGCGATCGGCTGGTCGGTGAGGATCTGCTTGGCGTAGTGGACGTTGTAGCGCCAGAAGTCGATCAGCTCGCAGGCGCTGTCGATCTCGGCCTGGAACGCCGTCTTCGACTGGCCGAGCATGGTGGCGGCGTTGATCCGCTGCCGCCACGGTCCGGCCAGCAGCTCGGCGGCGCGGAGCAGCACTGCGCACCGCTCGTCCATGTCGAGCGCTCGCCAGCCGGGAGCGGCGTCACCCGCGGCCTTGATCGCCGCGCGCGCGTCGGTCGGGGTCGCGGCCTTGAACCGGCCCAGCACGTGCTGGTGGTCGTGCGGCTGCACCACCGTCATCTCGGCACCGCCGCCGGCCTTGCGGCGGCCGCCGATGTGCGCCTTGAGGTCCTTCTCGCGTCGTTCGAGCTTCTCGATCTCCACGAGCAGGGCCTCGCGCTCGGGGCTGCCCGGTGCGTAGGTCAGGTTCGGCTCGTTGGTGGGAGCCGGGGGAAAAGTGATCGCGTCCACGCGGCCGACCCTAGTCGGCCAGAACGGCGTCGATCTCCTGGGTGGCGTACCAGCCGAGGTCCTCGTCGGGATCGGCGCCGGCCGGCCGGTCCGCGGGGTCGGCATGGAGGGCGACCACGTCGCGGAGCGACACCTCGCCGTCCGGGTCGGCCACCTCGGCGACCACGACCACCCGCCGGCCGGCACCGCCGAGCAGCTCGGCGGAATCAACCGCGGCAGCCATCAACGCGGCGTACTCCTGCTCCTCGCCGTCGCCGTCGGCGACGTAGCGGTCCGCCGAGGCGGGCAGCGAGCCGTCGTCGCGGAGCCGGGCCAGCCCGGCCATGTGGTGGGGAGGTAGATCCTCACGGCTTCGGAGCGGTCTTCTTGCGCCGGCCGCGCGGGATCTTCGGCCGGCCGCCGGTCGCGGTGTCGAGCAGCTCGGTCAGCGCCTCGGTCACGCACTGGCCCAGGACGTCGGCGTCGGGGACCAGGTCGCGGTCCGCGGTGATGCCGTAGAACACCTGGCCGTCGTACGACGTCACGCCGATCGCGAGGGTCTGGCCCGGCAGCAGCGGCGGGATCGGGAAGGTGCGCAGCATCCGGGCGCCGGCGGCGTACAGCGGAGACTGCGGGCCGGGCACGTTGGTGATCGAGAGCTGGAAGCCGCGGCGCGTCTCCGCGGCGGCGACCCTCGAGCCGATCGCGTGGAACGTCGTCGGGCGCGAAGCCGGCGATGCCGGCGAGCCGGTTGGCGGCGACCCCGCGGCCGCTGTCCTTGTAGGTCTGGAAGGAGTAGGAGACCTGGTGCAGCCGGACCACGGGGCTGGCCTCGGCGATCGGGAGGGTCACGAAGTGTGGCGCGATCTGGCTGCCGAGCGAGGTGGCCTCGAGCTCGCGGTCGATGACCGAGACCGGCACCACCGCCTGGATGTGGCGCAGCCCGCCCATCGACTCGGAGCGGGTCATCAGCCAGGCGCGCAGCGCACCGGTGAGGGTGGCCAGGATGACGTCGTTGATGGTGCCGCCGTGCTCGTCGCGGATGGTGCGGTAGTCGGCGAGCGTGGTCTCGACTCCGACTATCCGGCGCTGCTGGGAGAGCTCGCCGGAGAGTGCGTTGCCGCGGTCGGCACCGCGGCCGGTCAGCCCGGCGAGCACCTTGCTCGCGCCCGACGTGAGCCGGTCCGCGGTCCGGACTGCCGAGCCGACGGCCTGCCGGACCGTGTCGCGCGCCGTGTCGCCGTCGGTGAGGTTGTCGTGCAGCGCGCTGGCCAGCAGTCCGGCGTTCGAGGGGTGCCGGTGCGGGTGCCACTCGTCGCCGCCGAGGATCTTCACCCCGGGGTCCTTGTCGAGCAGCACCTGGCCGAGGTCGACGGTCTCGACGCCGTCGACGAGCGCCTGGTGGGTCTTGTAGAGCAGGGCGACCCGGCCGTCGGAAAGCCCCTCGACGAAGTAGATCTCCCACAGCGGCCGGCCCCGATCGAGGGGACGCGAGACGATCCGCGAGACCAGGTCACGCAGCTGCTCGGTGTTGCCGGGGCGGGGCAACGCGGAGCGGCGCACGTGGTAGCCGATGTCGAAGTGCTCGTCGTCGATCCAGACCGGGGTGGCGAGATGCCCCGGGACCGCCTGCACGCGCTGGCGGTAGCGCGGCACGAACGGGATCCGGTCGAGGATCAGCGCCACGAACCGGTCGTAGTCGAAACCGGAGTCGCCGGCGTCGAAGACCTCCACCGTCGCGTTGTGGCGTGGCGTGCTCGCCGTCTCGAGCTCGAGGAACGCAAGGTCGCGTGGGCGTAGCCGTTCGCTCATCGTACGCCTGACCCCCGATCCGTCTCGTTTGGTCGTCGTGGGATTCTTACAGAGGTCTCAGGACGCCCGCGCGTGCCGTCCGTCACGATCGTGAAGACCGCCACCCACTCCCCCAGGCAATCAGGAGGCCGACTTGATGCGGCGTGCGCTCGCTGTCCTCACCCTCGTCGTCTGCACCGTCGGCCTGGCCGGCTGCGGCGATGACGACTCCAGCGGCTCCGGCGACGGGACGGACCTGCCCACCAAGACCATCGACGTCACCATCACCGGCGACAGTGTCACACCCAACGGGGACCGGGTCTCGGTGGAGGTCAACCAGCCCATCGAGCTGGTCGTCAAGGCCGACGCTGAGGGCGAGATCCACGTGCACTCCGACCCCGAGAAGGAGCTGGAGTACGGCGCCGGCACCACCACCCTGCCGGCGTTCACGATCGACAAGCCGGGCATCGTCGAGGTCGAGTCGCACGCGCTGGAGAAGACGATCGTCCAGCTCGAGGTGAAGTAGCCCGCGCGTGGATCCGATCTCCCCGTCCTGGGGCGACGTCTTCGCGCACGGGATCGGCGGGTCCAAGGACCTGCCCATCCCGCTCGAGCTGACCATCGCTGGCGCCGTGGCCGCGCTGACGGTGAGCTTCACGGTGCTGGCGGTCGCGTGGCGGACGCCGCGCTACACCGGCGAGCAGAGCGGCCGACCAGCCCCGGCCTGGCTGGCGCGGATCGTCGACTCGCGGCCGTGGTTCCTGGTGTGGCGGGCCTTCGGCCTGCTGGCCCTCGGCTACACGGCGATGGTCGCCGTGGGTGGCGAGGACAGCCTGATCAACCCGCTCTTCGGGATCTTCTACGTGCTGCTGTGGGTCGGCTTCGTGCCGGCCTCGCTCCTCTTCGGGCCGGTCTACAAGGCGATCAGCCCGGTCCGCACCATCAACGCGGCGTTCGCGAGGCTCACCGGCGGCGACCCGGAGGAGGGCGTGTTCGTCTACCCCGAGCGGCTGGGCTACTGGCCCGCGGCACTGGGCCTCTACATGTTCGTGTGGATGGAGCTGGTCTACCCCTTCGCCACCGAGCTGGGACCGGTGCGGCTGTGGCTCGCTGTCTACGTCGCCGCGATGCTGCTCGGCGGCGCCCTGTTCGGCAACACCTTCTACGAGCACGCCGACCCGTTCGAGGTCTACTCCACCCTGGTCTCGCGGATGTCGGTGTGGGGGCGCCGGGCCGAGCAGCTGGTGGTCCGCAGCCCGCTGGCGAACCTCGCCACCACGCCGGTCGCGCCGGGCCTGGTCGCGGTGACGTCGGTGCTGTTCGGCAGCACGGCGTTCGACTCGTTCAAGGACTCGACGCGGTGGGTGAAGTTCATCCAGGGCGACTTCGTGGCCTCGCACGGGTGGGCGGTGACGACGTTCACGAACCTCGGGCTGCTCACCTTCGTGCTCGTGGTCGCGCTGGTCTTCACGCTCGGCACGATGCTGACCGGCGTCGGTCCCGACCAGCCGCGCCGCGAGCTGCCCAGCCAGTTCGCGCACTCGATCGTGCCGATCGTGGTCGGCTACGTGATCGCGCACTACCTGACCTACCTGCTCGAGGTCGGCGAGCAGACGATCGTCTACATCAGTGACCCGTTCAGCAACGGGTCCAACTGGTTCGGCACCGCGGACTGGCAGGTGTCCTACTTCTTCTCCTACCACCCGACCGCGCTGGCGACGCTCAAGGTGCTTGCGGTGGTGGCCGGCCACGTGGTCGCCGTGATCGCCGCGCACGACCGCGCGATCCAGCTGCTGCCGAAGAAGCACCAGCTCACCGGCCAGCTCTCGCTGCTGGTCGCGATGATCTGCTTCACCGCGGGTGGGTTGTACCTGCTGTTCGCAGCCTGAGGACGCCCCGCGCTCGGCCCTGGCTCGGTGCCGGCCACCGGGACGACCGCGTCGGCGAGGCGGCCGATGGCGACGGCGAGCGGGCTCTCCGAGTCGGTCTCGAGCAGGGTGCGGCCGGTGACCAGGGCGCGGTCGACCGTGGCGCGGTCCTCGGGGAGGAAGTGCAGGCCGACCGGGCGCGCGAAGTCCGAGAGCATCTGGGTGACGTCCCGCTCGGTCCAGCCGATGGTGGGTCGCATCCGGTTGACGACGACCCTCGTGGGCTTCACGGGGCACCGCTCGCGGAGGTCGACCAGGGCCCGGACCAGCCGCGACAGGCCGACCGGGTCGGCGGTGCCGACGACGAGCACCTCGTCGGCGACCTCGAGGGCGGCCAGGGTGAGCTGGTTGCGGCCCGGGCGGCCGCTGAGGTCGTCGTCGTCGAGGCCGAACCCCGTGTCGATCACGCACGTGGCCGTGCCGGCTCGCGATCTCGGCGAGGAGCTCGATGGTGCCGGGGCGGACCTCGGTCCAGCGGTCGGGACGTGGCAGCCCGGTCACCACGGTGAACTGCGCGTCGAAGGCCCGCTGGACGCTGGCGAACCGCTCCTCCAGCATCCCGCTGCCGGCCAGCCGGGCCGCCGACAGCAGTCCGGAGACCTCGTCCAGCACGCCCAGCGCCTGGGCGACCGTGCCGCCGTAGGGGTCGGCGTCGACGAGGGTGGTCCTGGCCCGGCTGCCGAGGTGGGCGGCCAGCGCCGTCGCGACCGTGGTCCGGCCGGGTGCGCCGGCGGGTCCCCACACGGCGACCACCCGCCCCTGGCTCGGTGATGGGTCGTCCGGCGTCGGCGGCGGCTCGGGTGCGAGCTGGTGGTCGGTGGTGATCGCCTCGGGGAGGGCCTCGAGGTCGTCGTCGTGGACCGTGGCGCGTACGCCGATGCGGCTGGCCCGCACCGTGCCGGGCTCGTCGCCGACGACAGCGACCGCGCGGACGCCGTGCTTCACGAGGTGGTCCACCGCCGCGAGGTCGAACCCGGGTGCCTCGATCGCGACCACCGCGGTGTCGGCCTGGCCGGACGTGGCCGTGGCCAGCAGGTCGTCGACGTCGACGCAGCGCTTGAGGACGACGAGGTCGCGCCGGGCACTGAGCAGGCCGAGCGCCCTCGTCTCCCAGGCCGCGCCGGCCGCGAGCAGCAGCACGACCTTCATCCGCGCCGGACCACGGTGAGGCTGGGGGCGTCGTAGCGGGCCAGGAGGGCGAAGAACGCCGGCGCGTCAGCCTCGGGCACGGCGAGGACGAGCTGGCGCTTGCCGCTGGTGCCGAACGACGACGCCAGCTCGGGGGCGTCGACGACGGTCGCACCGGTCAGTGCCGGTCCGTCGGGCGGCGCCTGCTGGGCCTGGCCGGACTCGGTGTCGGCGCTGATCGGCGCCACGACGTAGACGTCGACCACGTCGCCCGGCGCGACGCTGGGTGGGACGAGCTCGGGCTCGACCGCCACGGGCACCTCGACCAGGCCGGTCTCGTCCGGCGTACCGACCGCTCCTCTGGGGAGCAGCTCGCCCACGGCCACACTCCGGGTCAGCTCGAGGTCGGCCGGGAGCTCGTCGTCGACGGTGAAGTAGCCCTCGAGGGCATCGGCGTCGGCGAACCGCACCCGCTGCGCGACCAGGTCGTCGGCCTCGACGCGCTGACCGGCGCCGAGGTCATGCGCAGCGGCCCAGACCTGGACGGTGTCGTCGGCGGCCGCCAGCACCCTGGCGCCCACCACGACGCTCGCCGCCACCAGCACGATGCCGATCCAGAGTCGGGGGTCGCGCCACGCCGGCCGCTGCCCACGCAGCGCCGCGGGCACGTCCGACGCCGTCGGCAGGCCTCCGCTGGCGGATGCGGCTGCCGTGGCATCCCCGAGATTGCGAGCCACGGTCTCATCATGCCCAGCGAGGCTTGACGGTGCCACCGCTCATCCACAGATCGTGATCCGTGAGGCGGGTGAGTTCCCTGAGGTGCCACGATGAGGCCATGGCCGACCTCCCGCGCTTTCTGACGCTGCCGGACGTCGCCGAGATCCTGAGCACGTCGGTCGCGCAGGTCTACGCCATGGTCCGCCGCGGCGACCTGCCCGCGATCAAGATCGGCGGCCGCGGCCAGTGGCGGGTGAGCGAGACCGACCTGGAGGACTACATCGCCCAGCAGCGGGTCGAGACACGCAAGTTCATCGACGCCCACCCGTTCGACCCCGCCGAGACCCCCGCGGACGAGGACATCTCGACCTGAGTCCGATCGTGGTCGGGAGCGGCAGCCGGAAGCTCGTCGGGCACCGCTAGGGTGCGGTCAACACCGGCCCGAGGAGATCGTCATGCCGCACGGTTCTCGTCTCGTGCTGAGCCTGGCGCTCGGGCTCGTCGTGGGGCTCGGTGCGTGCCTGTCGATGACGTCGGCCTCGGCGTCGCAGGCGCCGGCGCCGCGGCCGGAGCCCGTCAGCGTGAGCCTGTCCGTGATGAGCCTGAACATCTTCTACGGCGGCGACGACTACGACCTGGCGACCGGCGACTGGTGCCCGGTCGCCGACGGCTGCCCGAACGGCCTGCGCAAGCTCGCCCGCCTCATCCGCGCGAGCGGCGCCGACGTGGTCGGCCTCCAGGAGGCCGAGCGCAACACCAAGGCGCTGGCACGGCTGCTCGGCTGGCACGCGGACCCGCGCGCGCAGGTGATCTCGCGCTTCCCCCTCCTGCGACCTGCCGGCGGTCAGGGGCTCTACACGTTCGTCGAGCCGGTGCCGGGCCGGATCGTGGCGGTGGCGAACACGCACCTGCCCTCCACGCCGTACGGCCCCTACAAGGTGCAGCAGGGGAAGTCGCGGGCGAAGGTGCTGGCGCTCGAGCAGCGGCTGCGGGTTCCCGCGCTGCACCACGTGCTGCGCGTCCTGCCCAGGCTCGCTGCGCGCGGGATCCCCGTGTTCCTCACCGGCGACTTCAACAGCCCCTCACACCTCGACTGGACCCGCGCCGTCGCCGACGCCCGGGCGGACGTGCCCTATCCCGTCCGCTGGCCGGCCAGCGCAGCGCTGGCGGAGGCCGGCTTCGTGGACTCCTACCGCAGCGTGCACCCGGACCCGGTCGCCGACCCGGGGTTCACGTGGACCCCCGGCGGTCCTGAGGGGCGGACCCACGACGTCTTCGACCGGATCGACTGGGTGCTCTCCGCGGGGCCGGCCGCCGCCGTCTCGAGCCGGCTCGTCGGCGAGAGGGGGAACCCCCAGGTGGACGTCGCCACGCCGGGAAGGTTCCCCACCGACCACCGCGGCGTGGTCTCCACCTTCGAGGTCGTCCCTCCGGAGGCGCCGCCGAGCGTGTCGCCGTCGGAGCGACGCGTGATCGTCGGCGACGGCAGCCGGTTGCGGGTCCGGTTCCACGGCACCGGCGGCGCGGACGAGGCGGTCGCGGTCGTCGCCAGCTCGGGGGCCGATGGGCAGCCGGTGGTCGCCCGGTCGACCGGCGGCCGCACCTCCGGCGGGGTGTCGCTGCCCACCTCGCGGCTGTCCGCCGGCCGTTACGACGTGGTGCTGCGCGACGTCACCACCGGAGAGACCCTGGCCCGGTCGCCCATCTGGGTCTACGAGCGCGGCACCCGCGCTCGGATGACGACCAACGCCGACACCTACCGCCCCGGGGAACGGGTGACCGTGTCGTGGGACCGGGCGCCGGGCCAGCACCTCGACTGGATCGGCCTCTATCGGTGCGCTCGGACCTGCGACGAGCCCGGGAGCTACCTGGCCTACCGCTACACGCGGACCAGGATCGAGGGGTCGCTGACGCTCAGCGACGCCGTGGCGCCGGGCGAGGGCGCGCCGCCCTGGCCGCTGCCGCCGGGACAGTACGTCGCCCGGTTGCTCGTCGACGACAGCTACCGAGTGGTCGCCCAGACGCCGCGGTTCACGGTGCTCCCGCGCTGAAGCCCAGGCCTAGCCGACCTCGGAGTCGAGGGTGACGTCGATGTCCTTCTCGTCGCCGTCGCGCACCACCGTGAAGGTCAGCGTCTCGCCGGGCTGGTGGGAGCGGATCGAGACGATCAGGGCGATGCCGTCGGTGACCTTCTGGCCCTCGAGGGCGACCACGACGTCGCCCTCTTCGAGGCCGGCGTCCTCGGCGGGGGTGCCGTCGATGACCTCGTCGATCTCGGCGCCGGAGCCGTCGCGCTGGCCGGTCTGCACCTTGGCGCCGATCACCGGGTAGCGGGCCTCGCCGGTGCGGAGGATCTGGTCGGCGGTCACCTCGACCTGCTCGATCGGGATCGCGAAGCCGACTCCGATGTTGCCGGCCTGGTCGCCGCCGGTGGTGCCGCCGGTGGTGGCGATGGCGGAGTTGACGCCGATGACCTGGCCGAGCATGTTGACCAGCGGGCCGCCGGAGTTGCCGGGGTTGATGGCGGCGTCGGTCTGGATGGCGTTGATGTACGACGACTCGCTCTCCGCGTCGCCGGTGGTGACCGGTCGCTGCAGCGCCGAGACGATGCCGGCGGTCACCGTGGACGAGAGGCCGAGCGGCGAACCGAACGCAACGACCGGGTCACCGACGTGCAGGGCCAGGGACTCGCCCAGGGCGGCGGGCTTCATCTCCTTGGCCTCGTCGCAGTAGAGGACCGCGAGGTCGTAGACCGGTGAGCGGCCGACCACGGTGGCCTCGTAGCGGTTGCCGTCCTGGTCGACGATCTCGATCGGGCCGTCATCGTCGGCGGCCTGCTCGACCACGTGGTTGTTGGTGATGACGTGGCCGGCGTCGTCGATCACGAAGCCCGAGCCGGTCGCAGCACCCTCCTGGCCTTCGTACTCCGCGGAGATCTGGACCGTGCTCGGCAGCAGCTCCTGCGCGACGGCCGCGACCGAGCTCTTGCCGCCCTTGATCGGCGCCGCGGTCTGGACGCTGCTCGTGTTCAGCCCCTGGCTGGTGCGGCCGTCGGACGACTGGTCGCTGGTCCGGTTGTAGATCACGCTGCCGGCCACCCCGCCGGTCAGGCCGAGCACCAGCGCGATGACGGCGATCGCCGGCCACATCCAGCCGGCCGGTCGAGCCGACACGGGCTCCAGGTGGGCCGGCGACGACGACTCCGGCAGTGGTGCGGTCGAGCCGGGCGGCGGGTACGACGGCGGCGGCGTCCAGCTGGGCGGCGGCCCGAGCGGCGTACTCAGCGGCGTACTCAAGGGCTGGGTCTCCTCGTAGCCCGGAGCGGCGCCGTCCTCGTCGTTCACAAGGCCATTGTTCCCGGTCGCACGAAATCCCACACCGGAAGGGTCGGGATCACGCAGGTCAGGGCAGGGGAACCGCGCGGCGGTTGTTGCTCACGCTGAGCCCGGCCGGTGCCGGAGTGGTGATCGACGTCGTCGGCGCGCGACGGTCCACGGTCGGGGCGTCGGCGGGCGCGGCGCCCAGCGCCAGCACCCCCATCACGGCCGCTCCGGCGGCGCCGCCACCCAGGGCGACCAGCGAGACCCGGCGCGGCCGCGGGTCCGGCTCGGAGGCGAGGTAGAGGTCGCCGGGAGGCAGCCCGGCCGACAGGGACGAGAGCAGGGACCCCTTGAGCGAGGACGGCGCGCAGGCGGTGTCGAAGGAGAGCCCGGCCAGCCGGGTCTTGATCCACCCCTCGCGCTCGACGAGGTCGCGGCACTGGTGGCAGGCGTGCACGTGCGCCCACGCCCGCTCCTCCTCCGCGGGGGCCATCTGGCCGTCGAGGAGCGCGCTGACCCGATCGCCGAGGTGACCGATCATGTCGTGCGCCCCTGGAGGGTGCGGAGCGGTCCGGTGACGGGACCCGAGTAGCGAGCCCGTCCGGACGCCGGGGCGCGGTGCGCCAGTGCCTTGCGGAGCAGGGCGCGTCCGCGGTGGATGCGCGACCGCACCGTGCCGAGCTTGGCGCCGAGGATCTCGGCGATCTCCTCGTAGGACAGCCCCTCGACGTCGCAGAGCACCACGGCGGCGCGGAAGTCCGGCGGCAGCGCCTGCAGCGCGTGCTCCACGTCGTCGTCGAAGCGCTGGTCGGCGTACGCCGAGTCCGGGCTCGGGGAGGCGCTGGTCAGCCGGTCCGCCCGCTCCTCGGTCATCGCGTCGAAGCGGATCCGCTGCTTGCGGCGGGCCTGGTCGAGGAAGAGGTTCGTGGTGATGCGGTGCAGCCAGCCCTCGAAGGTGCCGGGGGTGTAGGTCGACAGCGAGCGGAAGACCCGCACGAAGACCTCCTGGGTGAGGTCCTCGGCGTCGTGCCGGTTGCCGGTCAGCCGGTAGGCGAGGCGGTAGACCCGGTCGGAGTGCCGCTCGACGATCTCGTCCCAGGTCGGTACGGCGCCCGGCTCAGTGCCAGCAACGTCGTCCATGGGTCCTCGGGTCTCCTGCTACTTGGGGGCTCTCGGGGATCGTGACGGTACGCCGTCTTCCTAAACGTTCCCTGTGAGCTGCTAGTGGGGTGAACGGACGACAGGGCGGCGGTGTTCCCGCTGATCGGTTCCGGATCGCGCTACGTTTCTGGGGTGACGGACCCGATCAGTACCCAGAGCTGGTCCTATGCGGATGCCTTCGTCGCCGAGGACGACATCCTCACCCGTGCCCGCGAGCGCGCCCAGGAGGTCGGCGTCGTCGCGATCGGCCCCGGCGGCGGGGCCACGCTGCGCTTCCTCGCCTCGGTCATGGAGGCCCGCGCCGTGGTCGAGATCGGCACCGGCACGGGTGTCTCGGGGCTCTGGCTGCTGCGCGGGATGCGCTCCGACGGCATCCTGACCACGGTCGACATCGAGACCGAGCACCAGCGGCTGGCCCGCGAGACGTTCAACGAGGCCGGCATCCCGACCCAGCGCGCCCGCACCATCGCCGGCGCGGCGCTCGACGTGCTCCCCCGGCTCACCGACGGCCACTACGACCTCGCCTTCGTCGACGGCGACAAGGCCGAGTACGCCGCCTGCCTCAGGGAGGCACTGCGGCTGCTCCGCCCCGGCGGCGTCGTGGCCTTCGACAACGCGCTGTGGCACGACCGGGTCGCCGACCCCTCGGTCCGGGACGACGACACGCTCGCGATCCGCGAGCTGATCCGGGAGGTCGGCGCCGACGACGACCTGGTCCCGGTGCTGCTGCCGGTCGGTGACGGGCTGCTGCTGGCGAAGAAGGAGTGGACGCCGGAGTAGCTACTCCACTCGCGGCGCGGCCACGAAGCCGGACCCACCCTCGGCCACCGCGACGATCGAGCACGGCTCGATGAGGACCGGCGGGCTCCCGATGATCTGCGACCCGGGCGACTCGGCCGCGCCAGCGGTGAAGGTCTCCTGGAACGCCGCGCGGGCGGCGTCGTCCGCGAAGACGTAGCAGCCCTCGAACCACTCTCCCGGCACGCAGCGCCAGGTCTTGAACCGCAGCCCCTCCATCACGCTGAACCGCGCGTGCGACGTCTCCGCGACGTATGACGCGAGGGCGTCCTCGACGCCGGCGGGCGCGTCTGTCAGCGACCAGCGGACCGTGAGTCCGTTCACGCCCTGCTCTTCCCGTCGCGGATGCCGGCGAGCGGGTCCGGCGAGCCGAGCCAGTCGAGCAGCAACCGGGCGCCGAAGCCGGTGGGGCCCTTGGCGTACTCGTAGTAGTCCGCGGGGGCGTCGCCGGTCGAGGCGACGTCGAGGTGCGCCCACGGCACGTCGCCGGCGAAGTGCTGGAGGAACAGGGCGGCGATGATCGCCCCCGGCCCGCTGGGGGCGTTGTCGGAGTCGGCGACCCGCGACGACAGCCGCTCCTCGTAGACCGCGGCCAGCGGGAACCGCCACAGCGGCTCGCCCGTGCTCGCGCCGCACTCGAGGAGGATGTCGGCGAGCGTGTCGTCGTTCGCGAACACCCCGCCGACCTGCTGTCCGAGCGCCACCTTGATCGCGCCGGTGAGCGTGGCCACGTCGATGAGCACGGCGGGGTCGAGGTGGGCGACGGCCCACGCCATCGCGTCGGCGAGCACCAGGCGGCCCTCGGCGTCGGTGTTGGTGACCTCGGAGGTGCGGCCGCCGTAGTGGCGGATCACGTCACCGGGGCGCAGCGCGTTGCCGCCGATGGCGTTCTCGGCCGCCGGGACCAGTCCCACGACCGGCACCGGGCAGCCCACGTCGGCCAGCGCCGCCATGACGGACATGACGACGGCGCCGCCGGTCATGTCGCGCTTCATGTTGACCATCGCCTCACCGGGCTTGATCGACAGGCCGCCGGTGTCGAAGGTGATGCCCTTGCCGACCAGCACGACCGTGGGCGCCTTCCGCGACTTCTTGGGAGGCGTGTAGTCGAGCCGGATCAGCCGCGGCGGGGTCTCCGAGGCCTGCCCCACGCTGAGGATGCCCCCGAACCCTTCGTCGGCCAGCCGCTTCTCGTCCCAGACCGTGACTCCGAGCCCGGCCTCGCCGGCGAGCGCGACTGCCTGGTCGGCGAGCCAGGCGGGGTTCTTGAGGTTGGACGGCACCGACGCGAGCGTGCGGGCCCGCCAGCTCGCCCCGCCGATCGCGACCGCGCGCTCCAGGGCGGGCCGGTCGGCATCGGCCAGGCCGGCCAGCACGACCCGAGCAGCCGGGACGTGCTCGGGCGCCTTCTTGCGCCAGGCGAACGCGAAGGAGCCCAGGATCGTGCCGACCACGAACGGCTGGAGGCCGACCGAGGGCTCGACCGCGGTGATCGTGGTGGCCACCGCGGCCCGGTCGAGCACCGCCCGGGCCAGCGTGGCGCCGGCCCGGCGGAAGTCGTCGGCGCTCGCGGCACCGAGCCCGACCAGGAGCACCTGGCGCAGGTCGGCATTGTCCGAGGCGCCCAGCGGGACCGGAAGGACGGTCAGCTCGCCGACCTTGCCCGACGCGCGGTCCGCGTCGAGCACCGCGAGCAGGTCCACGTCGAGCAGCTCGCCGACCTCGACGGCGCCCGGACCGAGGACCGGGGGCTGGCCGTCCGCACCCTCGAGCACCGGGAGCGCGATCACGTCCACCCCCGCGAGGGCGTGCGGACGGGTCGCCGTGACGGCGAACTCGGGCGGAGAGACCTGGGGCGGCAGCGTCGGCGACGAGCTCACCGGGTCGTGGTCCCCCGAGAGAGACCAGCAGGCATCAGCCGACGACTTCCTTCAGGGCGTCACCGAGCGCGCCCGCCTCCTCGGCGTTCAGCTCCACGACGAGGCGGCCACCGCCCTCCAGGGGCACGCGCATCACGATGCCGCGGCCTTCCTTGGTGACCTCCAGCGGACCGTCGCCGGTCCGCGGCTTCATCGCCGCCATGCGGCACCCTGCCTTTCCATACACAAGAACTCGGGCCAGCGGACCCGAGGACGCCGTACGGGCGCGGGACCATTATCCCTCATGGAACTCGGCAGAGGGCACACTGCGTCCATGACTGCGCCAGATTCGAAGACCCGCGTGGAGAGTGCCCCGGTCCGCTACGACGTCACCGATGGGGTGGCCACGATCCGGCTGAACCGGCCGGACGCGATGAACAGCCTGGACATCGCGACCAAGGAGCTGCTGCGCGAGACCGTCCAGCACGCGGCCGAGGACCCGGCCGCCCGGTGCGTGGTTCTCACCGGCACCGGGCGGGCGTTCTGCACCGGCCAGGACCTCAAGGAGCACATCCAGCTGCTGGAGAGCGGCAGCAGCGACGAGCTGTTCACGACCGTGGAACGGCACTACAACCCGACCGTGCTGGCCCTGGTGTCGATGGAGAAGCCGGTGATCGCCGCGGTGAACGGCGTCGCGGCCGGCGCCGGTGCCTCGCTCGCGTTCGCGTGCGACCTGCGCATCGTCGCCGATACCGCCGGCTTCAACCTGGCCTTCGCCAACGTCGCGCTCTCCTGCGACACCGGCTCGAGCTACACGCTGCAGCGACTCGTGGGACCCGCCAAGGCGATGGAGCTGCTCTACTTCCCGCGCACCATCAAGGCCGACGAGGCGCTGGCCCTCGGCCTGGCCACCCAGGTGGTGCCCGCGGACGACTTCGACGCGACCGTGGCCGACCTGGCCGGACGGCTGGCGGCGGGCCCGACGGTCGCGCTCGGCTCGATGCGCCGCTCGGTCGGCTACGCGGCCTCGCACACCTTCGAGGAGGCGCTGGCCCTCGAGGGCCAGATGATGAACCGCACCGGTGCCACCGCGGACCACCGCGCCGCCGTCGCGGCGTTCGTGGCGAAGGAGAAGCCGGTCTTCACCGGGAGCTGAGCCGCCTGCCTCGGGCCGGGCAGCGGTGGTCGAGCAACTGTTGTCCCCAGCGCACCCGGGGTGGCGGTGGCCTGGCACCCACTCTCCACGTGGACAGAGGTTGCGGGCCCACCGCCCACCTGTGGACGGCGGTTGCTGACCCACCGCCGCCCAGGCTGCAGGTCAGCGACCCCCGAACGAGCCGAACGCGTCGAAGATCTTGAGCACCTGACGCGGCGCGGTGACCTGCATCAGCCGCCGCGGCGGGTGGGCGCCGTACTCGACGGTGAGCGCGAAGCCCTTGAAGTTGTGGTTGAACCAGCCGGTCATGGTCCCGTGGCAGACCCCGCCGCAGTCCAGGGTGGTGGCGGGCAGGCCGAGCGTGCGCGCGACGTGTCGTGAGAAGCCGGGGCGCTTGTTGTCGGTGTCCACGCCGTGCAGCGGCTGGTGGAAGCTGAGCACGTAGTCGGGGCTGACGTCGCGCAGGAAGCGCATCATCGCCTTGGTCTCGGGCTCGGACCCTGGGTGCGGGCCGGACTCGTAGTTCCCGTCGAGGTCGGCCCAGTGGTAGGGGTAGTTGCGGTTGAGGTCGACGCCGTGCGCGTTGCGTCGGTGGTTCGCGGCGAACCCGTCGGGGTTGTAGACCGGGACCAGCCAGAGGTCGACGCCGTGGAGTGCGCGGGCACCGCGCAGCGTCTGGAGGATCCGCCGGGGCGCGCCCTCGTTGCCGTGCATGGTGGCGATCAGCACCACGGTGGGGCCCTTGCGCTTCCCGATCGGCCGGCTGTCCAGGTGCCAGGCGTTGATCGGGCGGCCGCGGGCGGACTTGCCGAGCACCCGGGCCTCGAGCACGTTGCCGGCGCTCGGCGCGGCGGCGGGCTGCTCCGCGGCCGAGGTGGTGGGTACGCCGAGCGGCACGGCCACGAGTGCGACCAGCAGGGCCGCGGAGACGACCGAGCTCCGGACGAGCCGGCTCACACCACGTTGGTCAGGTAGGCGAAGGTGAAGAGGATCACGCCGATCAGCATGCCAATGTGCGCGAGGACGGAGAGACCCGGCCCTTCCGACCATTTGTCCTGCCTTCCCTCGGAAGCGTGCTTGCCGTGGCTCGGCAGCCAGCGGACCAGGATCAGCAACCCGGCGAAGGTGACGATCCAGTACAGACCGAGGCCGATGATCCCGAACGTCGACGTCCCGACCGGCGAGTCCTCGGGGGCGATCAGGAAGACCGTCCAGACCACCACCGCGAGCACGCCGCAGACCGTGTGCACGTCGAGCAGCCGGTTGCCGACATGGAACCGGCCGGCGCCCTGACCGCCTCGCATCCTCAGGCGAGTGAGCACCACGACCACCGCCGACAGGGCGGTGAGCACGTAGATGACCACGGGCAGCGACACGGGCGAGAGTGTGCCTTACGTCAACGGGTCGTCGCCACGAGCCTCCCGAACCGCGGGCGGCTCGGCAACCTCACCTTGACCTGCGACATCGGGGTCCGCAGCGGCCTCCGAGGGCGGTGCCTGGACCCGCTCCAGCTGACGTGCGAGCCGGTCCAGCAGGGCGTCCACCTCGGACATCCGGTAGCCCCGGAAGGCCAGCGAGAAGCGCACCTTGCGCACGTCCTCGGCATCCAGCGGACCCTTGGGGACCAGCGCGTCGGGGCGGTCGTCGTACGCCTCGGCCATCGGGGCGCCGCGCCCGGCGGCCAGCGCGGCCACGCCGCCCATGACCAGGACGACGAGAACCGCGAAGAACCACATCATGGTCGGCTCACCGCGACTCCCTCGCTTCCACCATCAGCCGGACCGCCTCGTCGAGGTCGTCGGTGAGCACGAGCATCTCCAGGTCGGCCGGGCTGATCTTGCCGTCGGCCAGGCAGACGTCCTTCATCCAGGCGAGCAGGCCGGCCCAGTAGTCGCTGCCGACGAGCACGATCGGGAACCGGGTCACCTTCTTGGTCTGCACCAGCGTGAGCGCCTCGAACAGCTCGTCGAGGGTCCCGAAG
The DNA here is from genome assembly GCA_963734355.1 of uncultured Actinomycetota bacterium. Classification (GTDB taxonomy): domain Bacteria; phylum Actinomycetota; class Actinomycetes; order Propionibacteriales; family Nocardioidaceae; genus Nocardioides. The sequence goes on along the minus strand of CAVTHU010000048.1, from coordinate 41,270 downwards.
CCGCCGGGCAGCACCACGAACCCCTGGGAGTACTTCACGAACATCGTCTTGCGGGCGAAGAAGTAGCGGAAGTTGATCCCGACGTCGGCCCACACGTTGAGGCCGGACTCCCACGGCAGCTCGATGCCGAGCCCGACGCTCACGCCGCCGGCCTCGCTGGCACCCTTGTTCGCGGCTTCCATCGCGCCCGGACCGCCACCGGTGATCACCGCGAAGCCGGCGTCCGCCAGGGCGCCCCCCAGCCGCTGGGCCAGGGCGTACGTCGGGTGTTCGGCCGGCGTCCGGGCCGAGCCGAAGACGGCGATCGCGGGGCCGAGCTCGGCCAGCGCGCCGAAGCCTTCGACGAACTCGGCCTGGATGCGCAGGACCCGCCACGGGTCGGCGTGCACCCAGTCGGTGGGGCCGCGCGAGTCGAGGAGCCGCTGGTCGGTGGTGCTCCCGTCGACCTGGTCGCGGCGCTGGATGACCGGGCCCTTCGACTTCGACCGGACCATCAGCTGCAGCCATTCCCTGAGCTGGCGCTCGCAGCGCTCGATGTGCTCCACGGGCACGTGCTCCTCCTGCTTGTGGGCGAGCATCGGATCGCCGGGGCCGAAGTTGACCGCGGGGATACCGAGGCCCGTGAAGCGTGCCACGTCGGTCCACCCGAACTTGGGGTTGACCTCGCGACCCACCGCCTCGATGAAGGCCTTGGCGGCCGGCAGGTCCAGCCCGGGCAGCGCTCCGGGGGCGCTGTCGGTGACCGTGACGGCGTACCCCTCGAAGAAGTCGCGGACGAACTCCTGCGCCTCGGCCTCGCTGCGGTCGGGGGCGAAGCGGTAGTTGACCTCGACCACGCACTCGTCGGGAAGCACGTTGCCGGCGACGCCACCGCGGATGCCGACGGCGTTGAGTCCCTCGTGGTACTCCAGGCCGTCGATCATCGGCTTGCGCGGCTCGTACGCCGTGAGCCGCTCGAGGATCGGGGCGGCCTGGTGGATCGCGTTGACGCCCTTCCAGCTGCGTGCGGAGTGCGCCCGCTCGCCGGTGGCCCGCACCTCGACCCGGAGCGTGCCCTGGCAGCCCGCCTCGACCTCGGCGTTCGACGGCTCCATGAGGATCGCGAAGTCGGCCTGCATCAGCTCGGGGTGGCTCTGGCCGAGCAGGTAGAGGCCGTTGAACTCCGTATCGATCTCCTCGCCCTCGTAGAGGAGGTAGGTGACGTCGCGGTTCGGCTCCGGGACGGTCGCGGCCAGCCGCAGGATGACCGCGTCGCCGCCCTTCATGTCGCAGGTGCCGAGGCCGTGCAGCAGCTCGCCGTGCTCCGTCGTCTCACGGCGGGCCGGCAGGTTGTCGTTGACCGGAACCGTGTCCAGGTGGCCGGCGATCACGACCCGCTCGCCACGGCCGAGGTCGGTGCGAGCGACCACCGTGTTGCCGTGTCGGCTCACGGTGAGGTGGCTCAGCTCGCGCAGCGCCGCCTCGACGGCGTCCGCGATGGCCTGCTCGTTCTTGCTGACGGACTCGATGTCGACGAGCTGCACCGTGAGGGCGACGGCGTCGGCAGTGAGGTCCAGGTCGGGCACTCGAACAGTCAATCAGGCCGAGGGTCCGCCGGCCCCCTCGACGTACGCCGCGAGCTTGGTGAGCGACATCCTGGTGCCGGTGGCGTTGTCCTCGGGCGGTACGACGTCCGGGAGGCCCTCGTGCAGCAGGTCGACCTGGGTGCCGCCCTCGACCTCGCTGAGCGTCCACGTCATCGTCATCGCGCCCCTGAGGTCGGGGTCGTCGGTCTCGAACTCGATCCGCTCGACCACCTGCTCGTCCGGCACCAGCTTCGTGAACTCGCCCGCGTAGGTGTCGGTGGCACCCTCGGTCTTGCCCGTGCGGTCCTCGGCCCGGTAGGTCAGCGACACCCGGAACCGGCCACCCTCCACCGGCTCCCACTCGGCCACGCGGGCGACCATGTCGTCGGGCACCCGCCAGGTCTCCGTGGCCCGCGGGTCGAGCAGGGCGGCGTAGACGGCGCTTCGTGGAGCTCGGACCAGCTGGTTCGCGGTCTGGGAGTACATGCCACCATCCTAGAAACTAGAACTCGTTCTAGTTCTGCCCTACGCTTCGGCCATGCGCAACGGGCTGGTGCTCTTCTCCTCCGACCGCGGGATCACGCCCGCCGGGCTGGCCAGGGCGGCCGAGGAGCGGGGCTTCGACACGTTCTACGTCCCCGAGCACACCCACATCCCGGTGAAGCGGACCGCGGCGCACCCGGGCACCGGCGACGAGTCGCTGCCCGACGACCGCTACTCACGCACCCTCGACCCGTGGATCTCGCTGGCCACCGCCGCCGCGGTCACCACCCGCATCGGGCTGTCGACCGCGGTCGCGTTGCCGGTCGAGTCCGACCCGATCACGCTCGCGAAGGCGATCGCCACCCTCGACCACCTCAGCGGTGGCCGGGTCACGATCGGGGCCGGCTTCGGCTGGAACACCGACGAGCTCGAGGACCACCACGTCCCCGCGGGCAGACGCCGCACCGTGCTCCGCGAGTACGTCGAGGCGATGCGCGCGCTGTGGACCCAGGAGGAGGCGGCGTACGCCGGCGAGTTCGTGTCGTTCGGACCGTCCTGGGCCTACCCCAAGCCGGTCCAGGCCCACATCCCGCTGATCATCGGCGCGGGCGGCGGCCCCAAGACCTTCCGGTGGATCGCCCGGCACGCCGACGGCTGGATGACCACACCCACCCAGACCGACATCAGCGGCCAGATCGAGGCCCTCAAGACCGCCTGGACCGAGGAGGGCCGCGCGGGCCTTCCCGACATCCGGGTGCTGATCGCCTTCCGCCCCGACCCCGACGACCTCCTGGCCTGGGCCGAGGCCGGCGTCTCCGAGCTGATCTGGGGCGTGCCCGACAAGTCCGAGGACGAGGTCCTCGCCCACCTCGACAAGCTGGTGGGCCGCCTCGGTCACGCCTGCAGGAATCACCGGTCAACGTGAATCTGGCGCCTCTCAGCGCAGTTTCGCTGACCCGCAGTCATTTCTGGCCCTGCGGAGAGGGCCGCACATCCTGACGGGTCAGCGGGCGTCAGACCTTGCTGACGGTCACCTGGGGCTCGCCGTCGACACCGGCCGCGACCTCGAACGACGTCGCGAGGGTCTCGTCCTTGATCAGCTGCTCGTGCGTACGAGCGGCGGCCTGAACGGCTTCGGAGCCGCCGATGGTGAGCGCGATCCGGTCGGAGACGTCGAGGCCGGCGTCGCGGCGGGCCTGCTGGACCGCGCGGACCAGGTCGCGCGCCAGTCCCTCGGCGGCGAGCTCCGGCGTGACCGCGGTGTCGAGGACCACGAAACCGCCCGTGGGCAGCACGCCGACGGCGTCGGCCGAGCCGGCCGAGCCGGCCACGGTCTCGAGGGTGTACTCGCCCTCCTGCAGCTCGAGCCCGCCCGCGGTCACGGTGCCGTCCTCGGCGGCCGACCAGTCGCCGGACTTGGAGCCCTGGATCGCCTTCTGCACGTCCTTGCCCAGCCTCGGGCCGGCGGCCCGGGCGTTGACGGTCAGCTTCTGCGAGACGCCGTAGGACGCCGCCTCGGGCGCGTCCACCGCCAGCAGTCGCACCGACTTCACGTTCACCTCGTCGGCGACGATCGAGTCGAACCCGGCGAGCGCGACGGGGTCCTCGACGACGACGGTCAGCGACGCGAGCGGCAGCCGGTTGCGCAGGCTGCCGGCCTTGCGGAGCGCGGAGGTGGCCGAGCAGACCTCGCGGACCTTGTCCATCGCCGCGACGAGCGCGTCGTCAGCGGGGAGCTCGGACGCGAGGGGCCAGTCGGCGAGGTGCACGGAGCGCTCACCCGTCAGGCCGCGCCACACCTCCTCGGTGGTCAGCGGCAGCAGCGGCGCGGTGACCCGGCAGACCGTCTCGAGCACCGTGTAGAGGGTGTCGAACGCTTCCGTGTTGTCGCCCCAGAACCGGTCCCGCGAGCGGCGGATGTACCAGTTCGTGAGCACGTCGAGGAAGTTGCGCGTCGTCTCGCACGCGTCGGCGATGGCATAGCTGTCCATCTCTCCGGTCAGCTGCTCGACGTACTGCCGGCACTTGGCCAGCAGGTAGCGGTCCAGCGGGTCGGCCGACGCCGTGGATGCCTTGGCGTCGTAGCCCTGCCCGTTGTCGAAGGCGTTGGCGTAGAGCTGGAAGAAGTACCAGCTGTTCCACAGCGGGATCATCACGAACCGCACGGCGTCGCGGATGCCCTGCTCGGTGACGATCAGGTTGCCGCCGCGCACGATCGGGCTGGCCATCAGGAACCAGCGCATGGCGTCGGCGCCGTCGCGGTCGAACACCTCGCTGACGTCCGGGTAGTTGCGCAGCGACTTGCTCATCTTCAGCCCGTCCGAACCGAGGACGATGCCGTGGCTGATGCAGTTCTCGAAGGCCGGCCGGTCGAAGACGCCGGTGGCCAGGATGTGCAGCGTGTAGAACCAGCCGCGGGTCTGGTTGACGTACTCGACGATGAAGTCCGCCGGGAAGTGGTGGAGGAACCAGTCCTCGTTCTCGAACGGCACGTGGTTCTGGGCGAACGACATCGAGCCCGAGTCGAACCACACGTCCAGCACGTCCGCGACGCGCCGCATCGTCGACTTCTCGCCATCAGGACGCGGGTCGTCGGGGTTCGGCCGGGTCAGCTCGTCGACGTACGGCCGGTGCAGGTCGGGGTTGCCGTCGCGGTCCTGCGGCAGCCGGCCGAAGTCGCGCTCGAGCTCCGCGAAGGAGCCGTAGACGTCGATCCGCGGGTACGCCGGGTCGTCGGACTGCCACACCGGCACCGGCGAGCCCCAGAACCGGTTGCGGGTGATCGACCAGTCGCGGGCGTTCTCGAGCCACTTGCCGAACTGGCCGTCCCGGGTGTGCTCGGGCACCCAGTTGATCTGCTGGTTGAGCTCGAGCATCCGCTGCTTGAACGCCGTCACCTCGACGAACCACGACGAGACGCCCTTGTAGATCAGCGGCTCCCGGCAGCGCCAGCAGTGCGGGTAGGAGTGGTCGTAGGTCTCGCGGCGCAGCAGCACCGTGCCCGGCGTGACCGCCCCGGTCGGCTCGCCGTCCTGCCGGGTCGCCGCGCGCAGGTGGTCGATGATCTGCAGGTTCGCGTCGAAGACCAGCATCCCGGCGTACTCGTCGACCGGCGTGGTGAACTTGCCGTCCTTGCCGACCGGCATCACCGCCTCGATGCCCTCGCGGTCGGTGACGATCTTGTCGTCCTCGCCGAAGGCGCCGGCGGTGTGCACCAGCCCGGTGCCGTCCGTCGTGGTGACGAACTCCGCCGGCACCAGCCGGAACGCGCGCTCGCGGCCGAGGTAGTAGGAGAACGGCGGCGTGTAGGTGCTGCCGACCAGCTCCGCGCCGGTGAACCGCGCCAGGATCTCCGGCGTCTCGCCGAACTCGCGCGCGTACGCCGCGAGCCGGGTGCCGGCCAGCAGGTAGCGCTCGGAGGTGCCGGTGGCGTCGGACTCGACGACGACGTACTCGATGTCCTCGCCGACCATCGCCGCGAGGTTGCTCGGCAGGGTCCACGGCGTGGTCGTCCAGACGAGGGCCAACGCGCCCTCGGCCGGTCCGCTCGTCAGCCGCATCCCGACGGTGACCGCGGGGTCCTGGCGCATCCGGTAGACGTCGTCGTCCATCCGCAGCTCGTGGTTGGACAGCGGGGTCTCGTCGTTCCAGCAGTACGGCAGGACCCGGAAGCCCTCGTAGACCCAGCCCTTGTCGTAGAGCTGCTTGAACGCCCAGATCACCGACTCCATGTAGTCGGGCTCGTAGGTCCGGTAGTCGTGGTCGAAGTCGACCCAGCGCGCCTGCCGGGTGACGTACTCGCGCCACTCGCCGGTGTACTTCATCACCGACGCACGGCAGGCCTCGTTGAACTTCTCGATGCCCAGCTCGAGGATCTCGTCGGTGGTCTTGATGCCGTTGAGCCGCATCGCTTCGAGCTCGGCGGGCAGGCCGTGGGTGTCCCAGCCGAACCGCCGCTCGACCCTGCGGCCGCGCATCGTCTGGTAGCGCGGGACGATGTCCTTGACGTAGCCGGTGAGCAGGTGGCCGTAGTGCGGGAGCCCGTTGGCGAACGGCGGCCCGTCGTAGAAGACGAACTCGTTGGCACCGTTTTCGCCCGCATCCCGCGCGTCGATGCTGGCCTGGAAGGTGCCGTCCTGCTCCCAGTAGTCGAGGACCTTCTCCTCGACCTCCGGGAAGCGTGGGCTCGACGGCACGCTCGTGGCGCCGGTGGTCGAGGCCTTGGGGTAGGTCATCAGCGGGGCTCCTGCGTCGTCTCGGTCTCCTCACGAGGACGACAGGGCTGCCGCGGTACCACCTCGATTGCCGCACCGGATCGGTGTGACCACTCGTTATGGCTGTGACGGGCCACCCGTCCGGTTCTAGTGGGCGCCCCGCTGGCTCGCGGGACGCCGTTCTTCCGGAGGCTTGCCGCTGATGACGGCTCGAACGCCTGTCCCACCAGCGTACGGCGCGGCGCTGGCCGCGGGCCAATCGGATAACCGGACGCGGACCGTCCGGGTCGGATGGTTGGCTGACCTCATGAGCGACATGTGGCTGCCGGAAGGCCAGGACCCGCGCACGCAGGGCAACCCGCAGGGCGAGAAGGCGACCTACGTCGAGTACCTCGCCAACTATCGGCTCACGCTGGGCCTGAAGTGCGACGGGCTGAGCCCGGAGCAGCTGGCCACCCGCAGCGTGCCCGCCGAGCACGATGACGCTGCTCGGGCTGGTCCGGCACATGGCGCGGGTCGAGAACAGCTGGTTCCAGCGCGTGGCCCAGGCCAGCGGCGAGGAGCGGATCTACTGGAGCGCCGAGGACGACGACTTCGACTTCAACGCTGCCGAGCCGACCCAGGAGTGCGTGGACGACGCGTTCGCGAGCTGGCGCCGCGAGATCGGCGCGGCCGAGGAGTGGTTCGGCGGCGTACCGGAGTCCGACCTCGGGCGCGAGCTCCCGATCCCCGGTCATCCGGACGCCGCGGTCGTGAGCATCCGGGACCTGGTCGTGCACATGATCGAGGAGTACGCGCGGCACTGCGGCCACGCCGACCTGCTGCGCGAGTGCATCGACGGAAGGACCGGCCAGTGAGCGAGCCGCGCGACGAGCTGCCCGCGCTCGGCTCTGGCTGACGCGGACCTCCGAGCCACGGTGGAGCGGAAGGCCGACGGGCCTGTCGCCGGAGCAGCTGGCGGCCCGTTCGGTGCCGCCGTCCGACGCTGTCGGTCCTCGGGCCTGGTGCGACACCTGGCGCAGATGGAGCACTACTGGTTCCGGCTGACTGCTGTCAGCCGATGGCCGACGAGCCGCAGCTGTACGTGCCCGACGGCGACTGGGACGCGCAGTTCCGCGACGCCGTCGCCGACGAGGCCGTGGTCGCGGACGCGTTCGAGACCTGGCGCTCAGCCGTGCGCGCTCGACGCCGACGCGTTCATGGACGGGCTCGAGCCGGACGAGCCTGGACTTCGTGTGGACCCCGACGACAAGGATCGCGTCGGTCCGGGACGCGATGATCCAGGTGATCTACGAGTACTCGCGGCACTGTGGCCACCTCGACCTGCTCCGCGAGGCGATCGACGGCCAGACCGGCGAGTAGCCGGCGGGGTCAGCCGGACAGCGAGTCCAGCGGCGTCGGCTGGGGGTCTCGATCGTCGCTGCCGCCCTGGGGTCCGCACTGGGGACACCACGGTTGCAGGCGGCGGTGGCTCACGCCGCTGAGCAACAGGTAGGCCAGCGAGCCCAGCGCGGCCAACCACACGGCCAGCGCGGGGACGCGGAACGCCGCCGGCGCCAGGGCTGGAAGCAGGCACGCCACCAGGACCCCGACGAGGTACCAGGTCGCCGCTCGACGCTCGGCCAGCAGGTGCACCATCGCCAGACGACGTCGGTAGGTCACTGCGGCCTCGGCCGGGTTCAACGGGAAGTCCGCGACGCACCGCTCGCACAGCGCCCGGTCGTGCTTCCTCATCTCCAGCCACGTGGCGATCAGGATCGACACGAAGGCGAGCGAGATCAGCGGCTTGGCCCCCGGGGGGTACGGGACCGGCTGCAGGGCCAGCACGGCCATGGCACCGATGACCGAGACGAAGATGGTCGGTCCGTGGTGACCCCACCGAGTGGCCCGCGCGGGCCCGTCTGCCCACGAAGAACCAAGCGCATATGACATGACATTCGCCCCCCAGCGTTGCCCGAGTCCTGCCACCCAAGCACAGGTCGCACCGGAACGGACAGCCGAGTTTCCGAAAACCGGGGTAGAGCCGTGCGAAATGTGCTAGCGGTCCAGACCGGCGAGTGGTCACTCGACGTACATCACCTCGAGGTCGAGCCAGCCGGCGAGTCCCTCGATCTCCGCCGCGACCGCCCGCCTCGTCACGTCGGGCCAGGGCTCGTCCTCGTGCACCTGATCGACCCGGAGCACGCCTTCGGCCGGCTCGGCGGTCGCGTCGAGCTTCCCGACCAGCCGGTCGCCGTGGAGGATCGGGAGCGCGTAGTAGCCCCAGATCCGCTGCTCGACCGGCTTGTACATCTCGAGCAGGTAGTCGAACTCGAAGAGCTGGTCGAGCCGCTTGCGGTCCTGGACCAGCCGGTCGAACGGCGACAGCAGCGCGGCGCGGCCCTCGAACGGCTGGTCCAGGAGCGACGGCTCCACTCGCCAGTCGCCCTTGACCCCCTCCACGACCGCGGGCTCGCCGGCCTCGCCGACGTGGTGCGGCTCGCCCTGCTGCACGCTCTGCCTCGCTCGCGCCACGCCGAGCGCGCGGAGCCGGCGTTCGTCGCGCAGCCGGCGCGCCTCGTCGGGGTCGGGGACCGGGTCGTCGGGGTAGATCCGCTCGGCCAGGTCCCAGAGCGTCTGACGGCCCTGACGGCCGGCGGCGGCGACCTCGCCACGAGCGACCATCAGCCTGAGCATCATCTGGACGTTCTTGTTGTTGTTCCAGCCCGAGGACGGCCAGGGCACCTCACAGGTGTCCTCGAACGCGCCGGTCGGCAACGGACCCTCCCGCCGCAGCTCGTCGAGGATCTCCCTCCGGCAGCCGTCGTTCGTCTCGACCCACGCCGCGTTGTCGCGCTGCCACTCCTTGAGCGGCTCGCGGCCCGGCCAGATCGACATCTCGGCCCGGAACAGCGCCAGGTCCTCGCTGGGGCGGACGTAGCCCTGGTGCTCGATGAGCACCTGCCGGTCGATCAGGTCGCGCAGCTCGGCCCGGTCGTACGCCGAACCGAGCCGGCTCCACAGCACCAGGTCCGCGCTCGGCGCCCCGAGCGGCGCGGTCGGCTCGGCCTGCAGCACCGTCAGGTGCCGGACCACGTCGAGAAGGTCGTCGGGATGTGGCTCGGCGAGCAGCTGGGCCTGCACGCAGATCCGCCGGGCGTCCGCCTTCGACAGCTCGTGGACCACGGGGTGACCCTAAGCGGGAGTGCCGACACCCGCGCTCCGTAGAGTCGCCCGCGTGAGCGAGACACCTGCGAACGCGTGGGGCCACGCCCTGGTCACCCTCGACGAGACCGGCGCGGTGCTGGACGCCTGGTTCCCGGCGCCCGCGCTCGGAAGCACCGACGGGAGCGACGCGCCGGCCGAGCTGACCGCCCTGGCCGGGCCGGACGACGTACGCCGGGTGACCCGCGAGGTGCGGTTGGTCGAGATCGCCGACCTGCAGTCCCCACCGGCCTCGACCGAGGACGCGTGGCTGCGGCTGCACCTTCTGAGCCACCGGCTGGTCCGGCCCCGGACGATCTCGATGGAGGGCATCTTCGGCCGGCTCACCAACGTCGTGTGGACGTCGGCCGGCCCGTGCGCGGTGGCCGGCTTCGAGCAGACGCGGGCCAGGCTGATGGCCACCGGCCAACGCGTCACGGTGTTCGGCGTCGACAAGTTCCCACGGATGGTCGACTACGTGCTCCCGACCGGCGTGCGGATCGGTGACGCCGACCGGGTCCGGCTCGGTGCCCACCTCGCCGAGGGCACCACGGTCATGCACGAGGGGTTCGTCAACTACAACGCGGGGACGCTCGGGACCTCGATGGTCGAGGGCCGGATCTCCGCGCAGGTCGTGGTCGACGCGGACTCCGACGTCGGCGGCGGCGCCTCGATCATGGGCACCCTCTCCGGCGGCGGCACCGAGGTGATCTCGGTCGGCAAGCGCTGCCTGATCGGGGCCAACGCCGGCCTCGGCATCTCCCTCGGCGACGACTGCGTGGTCGAGGCCGGCTGCTACGTCACCGCCGGCACCAAGGTCACCGTCGCCGACCCCCTTGATCCTGAAGGCACGCCGAAGGTGGTCAAGGCGCTCGAGCTCTCCGGCGTGGACAACGTGCTGTTCCGCCGCAACTCGGTCACCGGAACCGTCGAGGCGGTCCCGTGGCGCAGTGACGGCGTCGCGCTCAACGCGGCGTTGCACGCGAACTGAGGGCATTCGGGTTGGGCTGACCCCGGACACTTGCCCCCGTGAGGCGTCGGGGGGTGGTCGTGGCGTGCGGCGTCGCCGTCGTGGCGCTGCTCGCGGGCGTGGGGTGGTTCGTGGTCCGATCCGACGTGGTGCCGTTCCTGGCCCCCGACCAGTGCACCGCCGAGGTCGGGGACCACAGCGTGATGCTGGAACCGTCGCAGGCGCGGTACGCCGGGCTGATCACCGCGATCGCCGTCCAGCGCGGCATGCCGGCCCGAGCGGCGTCCATCGCCCTCGCGGCGGCGTACCAGGAGTCGGACCTGCGCAACCTCGGCGGCGGCGACCGCGACTCGGCCGGGCTGTTCCAGCAGCGGCCCTCGCAGGGCTGGGGCACGCTCGACGAGGTCCGCGACCCGGTGCACGCGACCAACGCCTTCTACGACGCGCTCGCGAAGGTCGACGGCTACGAGCAGCTCGAGATCACCGTCGCCGCGCAGGAGGTGCAGCGCTCGGGCTTTCCCGACGCGTACGCCGACCACGAGGCCGACGCCCGCACGCTGGCCTCGGCGCTGAGCGGGAACTCGCCCGAGGGGTTCAGCTGCCGACTGGGCGACAGCGACGACGAGTCGACCGCACTCAAGGGGTCCGGGCTGACCTCCCGCGCGGACGCCGTACGCCGCGACCTCGTCGCGCGGTTCCCCGACCAGCCGCTCGGCGGCTTCGCGCCGGGCGGGGTCTCGACCGGTCACATGGAGGGGTCGGCGCACTACGAGGGCCGCGCGATCGACCTCTTCGTCCGGCCGGTCTCACCGGCCAACAAGACCCGCGGCTGGGCCATCGCGCAGTACCTCGTCAGCCAGGCTGACCGGCTGGCGATCAAGACGGTGATCTTCGACGACCGGATCTGGGCGGCCGGCGGGAAGTCCGGCGACGGCTGGCGCGACTACGACCCGCCCGAGCGCTCCGGCGACCCGGTGATCCTCGAGCACCGCGACCACGTGCACGTCGACGTCTACTGAGTCGTCCGAACGCGCTACCGGACTATCTCGAGCGGGCCACGATTTGGTCCGATCGGACGATTTTCCACATCAGTTCGGTCACATCGTGTGCGTGGCTTGGTCCCGGGGAGTCCAATGGGTAACGGAACGTTCGAGCCCGGGGGGGCTCGGACCTGGGGAGGAAATCGAGATGTGCAGCCACACACCGGCTTGCCCGGACGTACGCGACTCCGACTGCTGCAGCGCCCACGTGGTCGCCGACCGCAGCGATCAGGGTTGGTGCCGCCTGTGCAACGGCATCATCCTCTTCGACGACGGGCACTTCCTGACGCCGGACGGCCACGACCAGCTCGTCGACCTCTCCGTCTGACCCCTGACCGATCCCACCGGGTGTCACACCAGCCGTGAGACCGCCGCGTCGACCCGCTCGTCGGTCGCCGTGAACGCGACGCGCACGTGCTGCTTGCCCGTCGGCCCGTAGAAGTCGCCGGGCGCGACCAGGATCCCTCGCTCCGCGAGCCAGCTGACCGTCTCCCAGCAGCCCTCGCCACGCGTCGCCCAGAGGTAGAGCGACGCCTCGGAGTGGTCGATCCGGAACCCGGCCGACTCCAGGGCTGAGCGCAGCGGCGCACGCCGCGCGGCGTACCGCGCGTGCTGCTCCTTCGCGTGCGCGGTGTCCGACAGCGCGGCGGCCATCGCTGCCTGCTGCGGCCCGGGCATGATCAGGCCGAGGTTCTTGCGAACGGCGAGCAGCTCGCCGACCAGTCGAGCATCACCGGCGACGAAGGCGCAGCGGTAGCCGGCCAGGTTGGAGCGCTTCGACAGCGAGTGCACGGCCAGGATGCCGTCGGCGGAGGAGCCGCAGATCGAGGGGTGCAGCACCGAGACCGGCTCGGCCTCCCACGCCGACTCGAGGTAGCACTCGTCGGAGACGAGGATGGTGCCGCGCTCGCGGCACCAGTCGACGACCTTGCGCAGGTGGTCCGGCGGAAGGACTCGGCCGGTCGGGTTCGAGGGCGAGTTCAGCCAGAGCAGGGCCGGGCGCTCGGGTCCGAGGGAGGTCAGCGAGTCGGTCGCCACCGAGCGCGCGCCGGCCAGCGCCGCGCCGACCTCGTAGGTCGGGTAGGCCAGCTCGGGGAAGACGACGAGGTCCCCGGCGCCGAGGCCGAGCTGAACCGCCAGCGAGGCGATCAGCTCCTTCGAACCGATCACCGGAAGCACCTGGTCGAGGCCGAGCCCGGTGACGCCGTGCGCGGAGGACATCCAGTCCAGGGCCGCCTGGCGAGTGGTGGGCAGGCCGATCGTGGTCGGGTAGCCGGGCGAGTCCGCGGCGCCGCGGAGCGCGTCCTGGACCACGTCGGGCGTGGGGTCGACGGGCGTCCCGATGGACAGGTCGACGATGCCGTCCGGGTGCGCCCGGGCGCGCTCGGCATGGACGGTGAGCTTGTCCCAGGGGAAGTCCGGGAGGCGGGAGGAGACGGTCAGGGTGCTACTCGTCGTGCTCCTGCGGCGGCAGCGCCGCCACCAGCTCGTGGTCGTGGTCGATCTCGCCCATCTTCGCGGCGCCGCCCGGCGAGCCGATCTCGTCGAAGAAGTGGACGTTGGCGTCGTAGTAGCCCTTCCACTGCTCCGGCGTGTCGTCCTCGTAGAAGATCGCCTCGACGGGGCAGACGGGCTCGCAGGCCCCGCAGTCGACACACTCGTCGGGATGGATGTAGAGCATCCGCTTGCCCTCGTAGATGCAGTCAACCGGGCATTCGTCGACACAGGCCCGGTCCTTGAGGTCGACGCACGGCTGCGCGATCACGTAGGTCACTCGGGGTTCCTCCTGGGTCTCGGCCGGCGCATGGTGCTGGCGAACGGTGCTGCGGAACAGCCGTTGCTGTCAGCCTAGTATCCCGGCGTGTCGTCCCACGCCAGTGCCCACACCTTGGGTCCCCACGTCGTGGGCCTGCGGGTCGTCGTACGCCGGGTGCTGCCGGGCGAGACCGGCCCCAGCGGGGGCCCCGCGATGACGGACGTGCTGGGCACCTGCACGGCCTGGGGCGACGGGGTCTGCGTGGTCGAGCCCGACGGTGAGGGGCCGCGCGAACCGGTCACCATCCGGCTGCAGGACATCGTCTCCGGGAAGCCCGTCCCGCCGCGTGCGTCGGCCCGGCACCGGGTCTCGCCCGCCGAGGCCCAGCGCCGCGCCCTGGCCCTGTGGCCCGACCTGGAGACCGAGCCGCTGGGTGACTGGCTGCTGCGCCGGTCGCGGACGTCGACGGCACGGCGGGCCAACTCGGTGCTGGCGATGGGTCCATCCGGCGTCGAGGAGGGCTACGAGCGCGTGGTCGCCCACTACGAGGCGCTGGGCCAACGGCCGATCGCCGCCGTGCTGCCGGACTCGGCCGAGGACGCGCTCTTCCGCGACCACGGCTGGGTGCCCGAGAGCAACGAACACGACACCGTCTTCGAGCTCGCGGGCGTCGCCGCCGCGCGCCGCTCCCTCGCCGGCGTCCCGCTGCCCGGCGTCGACGTGGCGATGGTCGGTGACGACCGGCTGGTCACCGCGGAGGCAGTCGCCGACGACGGGCGGGTGCTGGCCAGCGGTGTCGCGGCGTACGCGGACGACTGGGTCGGGTTCCGCACCATCGAGGTGGACCCGGCCGAGCGGGGGCGCAGGCTCGCGCTGCTGGTCATGGCCGAGCTGCTGGAGTGGGGGGCCGAGCGCGGCGCCACCACGGCGTACCTCCAGGTGCTGGGCGACAACACCAGGGCGCATTCGCTGTACGACGGGCTCGGCTTCACCGTGCATCACAGGTACCGGTACCTGGCCGCGCCCCGTTAAGGAATTTTCTCGTCCGGGTCTCCGGCCGTAGCCTTGGCGGCGGCGGGCGTGAGGCCTGACAACCCTCGTGAGAGCGGCCGCCGACCAACGAGGCCGACCAGCACCATTCCGAGTCGGCGAAGGTGTGGTGGCACCGCGACCTTGCCCCCGCCCACACCTCCAGGGCTGTCCCGCTACTGGAGGTGAACGATGAGACGAACGACGACGGCCGAGCTTCCGCAGGCCATCCCCGGCGAACCGGTCCGACTGCAGGGCTGGGTGCACCGGCGCCGCGAGCTCGCGTCGGTGTCCTTCCTGGTCGTGCGCGACCGGGCCGGCCTGGCGCAGGTCGTGGTCAAGGACGGCGCCGAGCTGCCGCCCGAGGAGACGCCGGTCGAGGTGGTCGGTACGGCGACCGCGAACGAGCAGGCACCCGGCGGCATCGAGGTCACTGCGCCGACGATCACGGCCCTCGGCGACCCGGCCGAGACCCCGCCGGTCGAGCTCTGGCGGCCGACGCTCGACACCGGGCTGCCGACCCTCCTCGACGAGGCCGCGACGACGTGGCGGCATCCGCGGCGGCGCGCGGTGTGGGAGCTGGCGGCGGCGAGCCTGCACGGGTTCCGGGCCACGCTCGACTCGTCCGGCTTCACCGAGGTGCACTCCCCCAAGCTGGTCGAGTCGGCCACCGAGTCGGGCGCGAACGTGTTCGAGGTCGACTACTTCGGTCGGCCGGCGTACCTCGCCCAGAGCCCGCAGTTCTACAAGCAGGTGCTGGTGGGGGTCTTCGAGCGCGTCTACGAGGTGGGGCCGGTGTTCCGGGCCGAGCCGCACGACACGGTCCGCCACCTCGCGGAGTACGTCAGCCTCGACGTCGAGCTCGGCTTCATCGAGGACCACGTCGAGGTGATCGCCTGCCTGCGCGACGTCGTCGCCGGGATGGTCGCCGCCCTCCACGAGCGGGCCGGACGGGCCGTCGAGCTGCTGGGGATCGACGTACCGAACGTCCCGGAGCAGCTGCCCACGCTGCACTTCCGCGAGGCGCTCGAGCTCGCGGGCGCGCCCGCGGACGAGCCCGACCTGGCGCCCGCCCACGAGCGCGCCCTCGGCGAGTGGGCGAAGGCCGAGCACGGCAGCGACTTCGTGGTCGTGCACGGCTACCCGACCGCGCACCGCGCGTTCTACAGCCACCCCGACCCCGAGGACCCGCACTGGTCCCGCTCGTTCGACCTGATCTTCCGCGGGCTCGAGCTGGTCAGCGGCGCGCAGCGGCTGCACCGCTACGACGACTACGTGCGCACCCTCGAGGAGCGTGGCTACCCGTACGCGCCGTACGCGTCGTACGTCGAGGCGTTCCGGCGCGGCATCCCGCCCCACGGCGGCTTCGCCATCGGACTCGAGCGCTGGGTCGCCCGCCTCACCGGCGCCGCCAACATCCGCGAGGTCACCCTCTTCCCGCGCGACCTGCACCGCCTGGCGCCCTGAGAGCGTTGACCCGGCGCAAACTTCACGCCGGGTCAACGTGGCCCGGCGTGAAGTTTGCGCCGGGTCAACGGGCCTTCTTCAGACCGTCGAGCAGTCCCACCCGGCCCTCGGGGCCCGACGCCCAGCAGGCACCGTCGCCGGTGCACTCGACCGCGTCGAACGCGCCGTTGCGCACCGACTTCCAGGTGACCCCGCCGTCGAAGGACACGTTGGTGCCGGTCGGGCCGACCGCGATCACGCCGTGGGACGGCGAGCCGGTGATCGCCGTCCGAGGCAGGAACGACGAGCCGGAACGGTAGCCGTCCAGGTCGCCGCCGGGGTGCCACGTCGTGCCGCCGTCGTTGGAGTACGCCGAGGTGTCCGCCGACTTGTGCGGCTTCTCGAAGTCGCCACCCACCGCGATGAGCGTCTCAGTGTTGCGGGCGGCCAGCGAGAAGATCCCGCCGGCGTCGCTGCGCACCACCGGGGTGTCGGTGACCGACCAGGTCTTGCCGCGGTCGACGGAGTGGAACACCCGGGCGGCCGCGCCGCCGCCGGCGAACCAGGCGTCCTCCTTGCCCGCGGTGACCACGCAGGTGCCGCTGGCCGCGAAGCCGAACTCGCCGTCCAGCGCCGGCGGCATCCCGGCGCCGGGCCGCTTCTCCCAGGACCGGCCGCCGTTCTTGGTGACGAGGATCCGGAACTTCCCGTGCACCGGGTCGCTCATCGCCAGCCCGTGCCGGCGGTCCCAGAAGCTGAGGCAGTCGTAGAACGCGTCCTCAGAGGGGTTGCGGAACCCCTGCTTCCAGGTGCGGCCCCCGTCGTCGGTGCGGTAGATCCGCGAGTCGCCGCCGTTGCCGATCGACAGGATCACCGCGTGCGACGCGTCCCACGCCTCGATGTCGCGGAACTCCAGGTCACCGGTGTCACCGCCGGGCGAGACGTCCTTCCAGTGCCGGCCGCCGTCGGTCGTGCGCAGCACGGTGCCCTCGGTGCCGCTCACCCAGGCAACGTGCCGCGAGACCGGCGCCAGACCGCGGAACTGCGCGTCGGAGCCGGTCTTGAGGTCCCGCCAGGACAGTCCGGTGCCGGCCTGGGCTGGGGACGGGGCCAGCGTCGCGAGCGACGCGAACAGGCCGAGGATGAGCAGGGCAGTGGCGAGGCGCGACGAGGCGCGAGATCCCGAGATCATGGGTTCGAACCTACGCTTCGCCCGCGGTTCGGCCGGACGGGGGTCACGCTCGCGGGCTGATGCTGGTGACCTACGCGCCCGCAGGCTGACAGACCACCGCCTGCTCCGGCTGGTAGGTCGTGGTCACGGTGTCGCTCCGCACCGGTGTCGCGTCGCTGATCCGGGTCACGGTGCGGACCAGGTCGACGGTGAAGCCGTCCGCGCCGACGCTGGCGACGCAGGTCGGGTCGGTGCTCGGGACCGTGGTGCGTGGCG
Source organism: uncultured Actinomycetota bacterium (assembly GCA_963734355.1). GTDB lineage: Bacteria > Actinomycetota > Actinomycetes > Propionibacteriales > Nocardioidaceae > Nocardioides. The sequence continues at coordinate 24,137 of CAVTHU010000048.1, read as the reverse complement.
TCGGCGCATACCGCGCGCCGGTCGACGCGCTGACCTCGAACTCCTTCGTCGACCACGCGTCGACGACGACCGAGCCCGAGACCAGCCGCGCCGACAACAGCACGCCGTACGACGAGTCGTTGCGCATCTGCAGGTCGGTGGCGGCGTCGACCATCGCCTCGCGGCCCTCCGGAAGCCCCTCGGTGTAGGTCGGCGAGCCGGCCCGGGCGACGTCGGTGAGCCCGGCCAGGAAGCCGGCGTTCCAGGTCGCGGTGGCGAGGCGGGTGCCGGAGCCGTTGACGACGCCGACCCGGCCGTTGAACGAGAAGGTGTCTCCGGGGCGCAGCAGCGCGCCGGAGAGCCGGTTGACGGCGTCGGCGAACGAGGGGCCGACCGTCGACGGCACCGAGACCGTGAAGCTGGCGACCGGCTCCTTCACGCCGAGCTGCTTGGCGTCCGTGGTGGTGAAGGTGGCCTTGGTCTTCGCCGCCTGCTTCACCGGCACCGTGCGCGCGGCGCCCTCGGCGGTGACGCCCCGGAGGAACGCCGCGGTGACCCCGGCCTCGTCGTAGCTCCGGCCGGCGACCGCCTTCACCACGGCGGGCGCGCCGTCCTGCAGCGCGACCGTCGCGTCGACCGCCTGGGTGTCCTGCGCAGCAGGGTCGACCAGCGAGGCGAGGCCGGCGGAGTCGACGTCGAGGGCGAGCGTCCCGTCCTGGTCGACGAGGCTGAGCAGGTCGGCGTACTGCCGCGGCGCGAGCGTCACCTGCGAGCCCGCGAAGGCCAGCGTCACCGGGCCGGACACGGCCGGGTTGGCGATCGTCGCGAGGGCGTTGTCGAGGTCGGCCTGGTCCACGTCGGGCTGGGTGAGCAGCAGCGGCAGCCGTACCGTCGTCTGGCCCGCCGCGTAGCCGTCGACCAGCGCCACCCGGGCGTTGTCCTGGTCGATCTGGACGCCGTTCTGGGGCTTGGTGAGGGCGATCTGGCCTCCGGAGAGCGAGATGCCTGCGTCGCGGGCCGGCTGGCCGGCGAGCGCGTCGAGCGCGTCGAGCAGCGCGTCCAGCTTGCGATAGTCGACGTGCACGACCGGGGCGATGTCGTCACCGCCGCCGTAGTAGCGCCAGAGCTCTCGGGGGTCCCAGCTGCGCGGGCCGAGCGCCTTGGCCACCGTGGCCACGTAGTCGATCGAGAGGCCGGCCTCCTCGGGTACGACCTGGGTCGTGACCGTGCCGACCGCGACCGTGATCGGGTCCTGGCCCTGGGTGTGGACGCCGCGCGCCAGTGCGGCCGCTGCGGCGGTCCGGTCGCGGCCGCCGATCTCGATACCGGCCACCGTGGTGCCGCGCGGGACCTTGCCGTTGGCGCCGGCGTACGCCGCGACCCAGCCGCCGACGCCCATCACCAGCACGACCAGCAGGATCAGGACGACGGCCTGCCCACCTTCGCCCTCGTGGCCGACACCGCGTCGTCTCGTACGCCTCACATGTTCACTGTAGGAACATGAGTCACTCCGCACGCGCTTTTCCGTCGGAAGGTCGGGCACCGGGTCGCGGCAGCGTCGCGATGGAGATGAGGAGCACGGCCAGGGCGAGCCCGAGCACGGCGTAGCCGGCACGGGTCGAGGCGACCAGGTAGTCGCCCTCGCCGCGCGGCACGGCCATCAGTGCGACCGTCCCGACGAAGCCCACCGCCAGCGGCAGCCGGGTGCCCCAGCCGGGAGGTGTCGCGAACAGGACCAGCAGGGTCGTCGCCGCGCCCAGCAGCAGCCCCCACCACCACTGGTAGACCGCGACCGTGCCGATGGCGGTCCCGATGCCGGCCAGCAGCGTCACCGGAGCCAGCCGCACGCCCCCCACTGACTACGGCTCGATGCCGGCGAAGAGATCCGACTCCAGGCCGTCCGCGCCGAGCTCTCCGCGCTCGCCCTTGGCGATCCGGAAGTACTCCTCGCCCCACATCTGGTTGCCCTCGTTGTTGGACAGGGCGAAGAACGGGCCGTCGAGAGTGATCTGGGTCGGGTAGCTGCGCAGCGCCTGCATCTTCTGCTCGAGGTAGACCGAGCCGTCGATGCCGGCGGAGAGGTTCTCGTCGGACGTGACGAACGGCGGCAGCGGGCCGTCGGGGTCCATCCCCTCGAAGCTCGTGGTGTCGCCGGCCGCGCGGATCGCGCGCAGGCTCTCGCGCATCCGGCTCTCCGACATCGCGCCCCAGTAGATCTTGGCGATCTCCCACGGCTCGCCCAGGTCGCGGTCGTAGGACGGTACGGCGGCCAGCTGCGCGGCGTACATCGCCACCCGGTGGGCCTGGATGTGGTCGGGGTGCCCGTAGCCACCGAACTGGTCGTAGGTGACCAGCACCTGCGGCCGGACCTCCCGGATCACGCGGACCAGGTGGTCGGCGGCCTCGGTCAGGTCGGCGTGCCAGAACGCGTTGTCGTGGATGTCATCGGCCGCGATGGCGTAGCCGTCCTCGTGCCACTTCATGCCTGAGTCGCGGTAGGTCTGGAAGCCGCCCAGCCAGCGGTGGTCGGTGACGCCGAGGACCTTCATCGCGTCGGCGATCTCGCCGCGGCGGTGCTCGCCGAGCTTGTCCTCCTGGTCGGCGGCGAGGTGCACCAGCTCGGGGACGAGGATCTCTCCCATCTCACCGGCAGTGCAGGTGACCAGCGTGACGCCGGCTCCCTCCGCGACGTAACGCGCCATCGTGGCGCCCTGGCCGATCGACTCGTCGTCCGGATGAGCATGGACCAGGAGCAGGCGCAGGTCGGGACGGTCGGTCACCCATCAAGACTAGGCAGCAACCCCGACAGCTCGGTCAGGAAGGGTCGGTCCGGGTCCAGCCAGTCCACGTCGAGGAGCTCGTCGACGGCCAGCCAGCGGACCTGGTCGTGCTCGGTGGGCACCGGCTCCCCGCCGTCCAACGACGCGAGGGCAACACGCAGCACGTAGCGCTCGCCGATCTCCTCCGCACCCTCGAGCCACCTCACCACCGTGATCCGGACGCCGAGCTCCTCGTCGATCTCGCGGACCAGCGACTCGGCCCGGGTCTCACCCGGCTCGACCTTGCCGCCCGGGAGCTCCCAGCGCCCGGCGGCGCTCGCGGGCGACGTACGCCGCGCGGCCAGCACGCGACCGTCCCTGACGATCGCGGCGCCGACCACGACCTGCCGCTCCACCACCACGCCCTAGATTGTCCGGGTGACGGCGACGCCGGGGTCTCCGGGTGTGCACCTGGTGCGCACCGAGGAGAACGTCGACGAGATCGACGAGCTCGCCGAACGGATGGGCGGCCGGGCCGGGCTGCCGACCCTGCTCCAGGACCTGAGCCGGCGGGCGCGCCGCACGCTCGCGCCCGGTTGGGCCGTGCACCGCGCGCTGACGTGGGACGCCGAGGACCGCCGCGACCGGCAATGGTGGCCACAGGGGATCTCGACCTCCGCGGACGCGTCGGACACCGAGGACGTCGAGGGCCGCCGGATGCTGGTGGTCTCGTGGTACGCCAAGGACCTGCCCGGCGAGCCCGGGAGCCGGCAGGGCTCGCGGCTGACCTTCCTCGACCTGGCCACCCGCCGCTACCGGCACGTGCTGCTCGTGAACCCCGTGGTCCGCGACGGTGTGCTGGCCCTGGAGCCGCTCCGCGTGCATGCCGGCGGAGTCGTGTGGTGCGGGCCCTACCTGCACATCGCGGCCACCGCACGCGGTGTCATCACCTGCCGCCTGGACGACCTGCTCCGCGTCCCGGACGACTCGCTCGGCGACGTGAGCCGGCTCGGGCTCGAGGACGACCGGGTGTCGTCGTACGGCTACCGCTACGTGCTCCCGGTCCGGTTCGCCTACCGCGCGATGACCGACGAGGGACTGGAGCGGCTGCGCTACTCGTTCCTGTCGCTGGACCGGAGCGTGTCGCCACCCGAGCTGGTGGTGGGCGAGTACGGCAACAGTGCGCAGACCACTCGGTTGGCCCGCTTCCCGCTCGACCCGGAGACCCTCTTCCTGGCCCAGGGCGAGGACGGCGTCTCGCGGCCGCTGGTGGTCGACGACGGCGGAGTGGTCCGCACCCAGGGCGCGGCGATCGCGAACGGCCGCTGGTACCTCACCCGCTCCACCGGCGCGTGGGTGCCCGGCTCGGTGTACGCCGGCCGGCCCGGCGGGTTCCGGCGCTTCCGCTGGGCCACCCCGATGGGCCCGGAGGACATCGCCTGGTGGCCCTCGACCGACCTGCTGTGGTCGGTCAGCGAGCACCCGAGGCGGCGCTGGATCTACTCGATGAAACGCTCCCGGTTTCCCGTCGAGTGACCCGGCTCAGTCACCCCAGGTGAGCGCCTCGCGGTCGAAGTCGTCGCCGGTCTGGACGGGGACGACGCAGAAGACCATGCCGGCCGGGTCCTGCAGGATCGTGTAGCTCGTGCGCTCCTCGAGGACGGTCGCGCCGAGCGCGATCACCCTGGTCACCTCGGCGGGCACGTCATCGGTCTCGATGTCGAGATGCACCCGGGGCGGTGTGCCCGGGCCGGTGCGCTGCGACTCGAGGGCGACCGAGCCGATCGCGCCGAGGGAGCGGTACTCCGGCATCGTCTCGTCCTCACTGACCGGCGTGACGCCCTGGACCCCGGCCCAGAACGCGAGCGCCGCGTCCCAGGCCTCCTCGGGGTGGTCGATCAGGACGAGTCCGATCCGAGAGCGGTGCATGGCCAAACCGTACTGACCATGAGGATCTGCTCATCGAGGGCCGTGCGTACAGGAGGGTCGCCTACGCTTGCCCCGACCACCAGCACGACATCGGGTCGACCACCGCGCGGACAGAAGGACATCGGCGATGCTCACGCACGACCAGTCCGGCCGCCGCCGTGGTCCGAGCCTCGCGGACCGGACCGACAGTGCGTCCGAGCAGGCTCTGGCGGCCTACTGGACGGCGTACGTCGACGCCGGCCGCGGCGGGGCGCCGTTCATCCTCAGGAACTGGCCGAGGTCGTGGGCCGCGTTCCGGTCCGTTCGCCGGCTCCCGGTGGTCGAGGCGCGGCCGTCCGCCACACCCGGCGGCCGGGCGGTGCACCGGGTCCTGGCCACCCGCGCGTCGTACGGCGTGCCGGGGCGGCTGCTCGGGACGGCGATCCTGGAGGTGCCCGAGGACGGCGACGAGTACGTCCTCGGCCGGCGCGCCCAGACGTTGCGTCGCAAGATCCGCTCGGCGGAGCGGCGCGGGCTCAAGGTCCGCCGGATCGACGAGGACTCCGAGCGGCGCGCGCTGGTCGAGGTCGCCAACCACGCGGAGCAGAACCACGTCGACCCGTCGTACCGCGTGCCGACCCCGCGCAACGACGACCTGATGGACCACGACGTCTGGCTCACCGTCGACGACCCCGAGGGGCAGCCGCTGCTGCTCGTGGTGGCGCCGCGCGACGGCGAGTTCGCGACGCTGCGCTACTTCCGCACCCTGGGGGCGAGCGACGCGCACAGCGACGCCCGCTACCTCGCGAGCAGCGCGCTGGTCGCCGAGCTGGCGCGGCACGGCGTGCGCTACCTGCTCGACACCGCGACCCCGGCCGAGCAGACCAACGGGCTGCGGCACTTCCAGCGGATGGTCGGGTTCCGGTACGCGCGGGTGCGGCTGCGTCAGGGCTGTCCTGAGGTGCGAGCTTGCGAGCCTCGAAGGGCTCAGGCGTAGACGCGCACCCAGTCGACGACCAGCTCCTGCGGGAACGTCAGGCTGTCGGGCACCTCGCCGCCGAGCACGCCGCCGATCGCGAGGTTCAGGATCAGGTAGAACGGCCGGTCGAAGGCCCAGTCGCCCTCCGCCTCGACCTCGCGGCGGGTGACGGTGCCGTACTCCTCGCCGTCGAGGAACCAGCTGACCTTGTCGTCGTCCCACTCCACCGCGTAGGTGTGCATGTCGGCGCTGAGCAGGGTGTCGCTGTCGGTGTCGGCCTGGAGGAACCAGTGGCCCCCGTCGTCGGTGGCGCCGTGCACGGTGCCGATCACGTGCGACCGGTCGCGGCCGACGTACTCCATCGCGTCGATCTCGCCGACCGCGGGCCACTCGACCTGGTCGTCGTCGCCCATCGCCCAGAACGCCGGCCAGGTGCCGACGCCGGTGGGCATCTTGGCGCGGATCTCGAAGCGGGCGTGCTCCCAGCTCTCGAGGTCCTTCGTCGTGAGCCGGGCCGACGTGATGTCGCGGTACCAGCCGTCCGCGCAGTTGCCGGACTCCTTGTTCGCCGAGATCACCAGGTAGCCGCTGCCGTCGGTGTGCACGTTCTCGACGCTGTTGGTGTAGCACTGCTTCTCGTCGTCGGTGGCGTCGGCGTACTGCTCGAGCTTCCACTTGTCCGGGTCGGGCAGGGCTCCGTTGGCGCCGTCGAACTCGTCGCTCCAGACCAGCTCGACGCTCCGGCTCGTCGGCCGCGCGGCCGCACGCGCTCAGGCCGGCAGCCGACCAGGCACAGCGCCACCGCCGAGGCGACGTGCCCCCACGCCCCCGTCGTCGCACGAGGAACTGTAGTTGCGATGTTCAACCACCGCGGAGAGTTGAGGATCCTCTCCGACACCGGCGAGCGGACGAGGGAGCGAACGCCCCTCGCGATCAGCGCCGGCGAGCGAAGCGAGCGTTGCGAGCGGAGCGAGCGCGCCCCGCGATCGGCCCGGCGGCCACGATGGACTGCGAAGCCAGCGAGCGGAGCGAGCGTCCGTCGTGGGCCGGGCCGAAGCTCGCGGGGGTATCAGGCGGCCCGCTCCTCGAGCGCCTCGGTCAGCAGTGCGACCAGGGCCTCGAGCTGGATGTCGACCGACGAGCCGACCTCGTCGTCGGAGCCGTCGAGCGCGCGGGCCGACATGCCGGCCTTGCTGTCGATCAGCTCGGCGATCTTGGTGTCGATCGTCTGCGAGGCGATGATCCGCCACGCCGTGACCGGCTCGGCCTGGCCGATGCGGTGCACCCGGTCGATCGCCTGGGTCTGCTCGGCGTCGGTCCACGACAGCTCGGCGAGCACGACGTTGGAGGAGACCTGGAGGTTGATGCCCACGCCGGCCGCCATCAGCGAGCAGACGATGATCTGGACCTCGGGGTCCTCCTGGAAGGCCTTGATCGCCGCCTCGCGAGCCTTGGGCGTCTGGTCGCCGCGGATCTCGGAGTAGCGGATGCCGCGGCGTGCGAACGTGTCGCCGGCGAGGTCCATGACGTCGACGTGCTTGGCGAAGAAGACGACCTTGCCGACGTTGCGCGCCAGCTGGGCGGCGTAGTCGGCGGCGAGGCCGGCCTTGGCCTGGCCGATCCGGCGCAGCATCGTGAAGACGTTGTCGCCGTCCTTGGTGGTGGTCGTGGTGTCCTCGCGCTCCCAGGTCGCGACCCGGCGGACCAGCTCGTGGTCGATGCCGTCGATGACCGAGCCGGTACGGCGCGTGGCGATCGCCATGTCGTAGCGCTCCAGCAGCCGCCTGGCGAGCTCGCGCTCGGCCTCGCGGATCGAGCGGCCGATCTCGTCGTCGAGCTCCACCGGCAGGTCGGCGATGCGGCGCGCCGGGATGTCCGCGGCGACGTCGACCTTGCGACGGCGCACGATGCCCATCTCGACCACGCTGTTGCGGGCGGCCGGGTAGAAGCCCGGGTCGGCCGGGGTCAGCCCGGTCTCCTCGAGCTTGTCCATCAGCTTGGCCAGCGGCTTCTTGTCGTCGATCCAGCCGAGGTACTCCCAGATCGCGTGGAAGTCCTCGATGTCGTTGATCAGCGGCGTACCGGTCAGCGCCAGGAGCAGCGGCCGGGCGGTGCGGGCCCGGATCTTCTCGGAGAGGTGCAGGACGTTCTGGGAGCGCTGGGACTGCTTGTTCTTGATGAAGTGGGCCTCGTCGACCACCATCGTGCCGAAGCCGAACTCCCCCAGCCAGCCGACGTGGCGGTCGAGGATCTCGTAGTTGACGACCACGATGTCGGCGAAGCCGTTGATGTCGTCGCCGTCGCCGTGGATCACGGTGACCTGGCGGTTGGGTGTCCAGATCGAGGCCTCGCGCGCCCAGTTGGTCTTCACGACGTTGGGGACGATGGCGAGCAGCGGGAACGCCTCGGCGGCCTGCGCGGCGAGCAGCGCCTGCGCGGTCTTGCCGAGGCCCGGCTCGTCGGCGAGCAGGAAGGTGCGGTGCCCGTCGGCCGCGGCCTGGATCAGCTGGGCCTGGTGGAGCATCAGCTCGCGCCCCTGGGGCATCCGGATGTCGCGCGGCTCGGGCAGCGGCATGCACGCCGCGCCACCGCCGTACTCGAAGGAGCGGAACAGCGGGCCGAGCAGCTCCCAGGTCGCGAGCCGGCGGGCCTTGGGCCGGCGCTCGTCGGCGGCGGAGAAGTCGGGGACGAGGAACGGGTTCGAGAGCCGGCGCTGGACGACGGACTGGGGCACCACCCGGCGATCGCCGGCGAGCAGCTCGGCCTCGTCGGGCTCGGGCTCCTCTTCCTCCTCGAGCTCCATGCCGGCGGACGCGATCATCTCGCGGCGCAGCTCCTTGGCGGCGTCGGAGACGACGGCGTCCTCGGCGAGCAGGGAGAGCAGCGTGGTGTCGCTGGCCGCGGTCTTGGCCAGGATCGTGGCCACGCCGTCGAGCCGCTTGAGCTGGTCGGCCTTCTTGGACTCGGTGAGCTCGGTGTCGGCCTTGATCCGGGCCCGCTCCTCGCGGACCAGGAGCGCGACGACCTGGAACTTGGTGCGCGCGGACGGCGAGACCGGCCCGCGCTGGGAGCGCGCCTCGACCTCTCGTACGGCGCGCGCGAGGACCGGAATGATGCCCTCGTTGTCGCCGTGCCGGCGTCCGTTGCGCTGGCTGGCCTGGGTCCGGGTGTTACCGGACTGGCGCTGGCCTCGTCTGGCCAAGGTCTCCCTTTCGACTGCCGCGGGCCCCCCGGGGCCGCGGCACTGCTAGACGCCGTACCCGGGGCGAGCCGTTACGACGCTTACCGCAGTGCGGAGGGACCTGGCTCGGCCCCCCGACGCGATGCGGCGCCTGATCGGCGCCTCTCCGGCCTTACGGCGGCCGGTGTTCCGGGGTCAATATACCCCGCCCTGGGGCAGGTTGTCCGTGGGTCCGCCTAGCGTCTGTGCACATGTCGGGGCACATGTCGGCCGAACAGCGCACCGGACCGTTCTGGGACTTCGTCGCCGGACGAGCCGATCCGCCGCCGATCGCGGCGCTGCTCGGCTTCGATCTGGTCGCCGTCGACCCGGACGCCGGGACCATCGAGGTCGGCTTCACGGCGACCGACCAGTTCCGCAACCCGGTCGGCGACGTGCAGGGCGGCATCCTCGGCGCGATGCTCGACGACACCCTCGGGCCGTGCCTGGTGGCGACCCTCGGTCCCGAGCAGTGGGCCCCGACCCTGGAGCTGCACACCCATTTCCTCGCCCCGGCTCGGGTGGGCCGTCTGCTGGGTCGGGCGCGCGTGGTCCAGCGCGGTCGGCGGGTGGCGTTCCTGGCCGGCGAGCTGATCCAGGGCGAGGTGGTGGTCGCGACCGCGACCGCGACGGCGCTGATCCGGAGCTGATCCGGAGCTGATCCGGACTCAGCGGTCGACCTGCTGAGCCGGCCAGCAGACCACGCAGGGCAGCGACACCTCGCGAGCTGTGGCTCTTGACCGTGCCGATGCCGATCCCGAGCTCGGCAGCCGTCTCCTCGATCGACAGCCCGAGCCAGTGGCGCAGGACCACCGTGCGCCGCTGCATGGGTGGCAGCTCCTGGAGAGCATCGAACAGCGCCGACCGCTCCTCGGCGGGGAGCTCGGACCGCGCGGGCCAGCGCTCGAGGTCAGCGTCGGGGACCAGGACCCGCCGTCGGCGCCACGGACGGCGACGGTCGTCGAGGTCGGCGCGGACGATGATCCGCCGCGCGTAGGCCTCCTCGCTCCCCTCCTTCCGCACCCGGGGCCAGGCGAGGTAGAGCTTGACCAGGGCCTCCTGGAGCACGTCCTCGGCCCGGTTCGCATCACCGCACACGGCGTACGCGATCCGCAGCAGGCGGTCCTGGCGTGCGGTGACGAACTCGACGTACGCCGCGTCGTGGGCCTGCCCGGTGCCGGGACGCCTCACTTGTCGGTCCCGTCGTCGCGGAGGAAGTCGAGGAACCCGTCGACCGTCGAGGCCGACACCACCGACCCCTCGTAGGCGCGAGTAGAAGGGCTTGCCCTTCGCCGGGTCCATGGCGAGGACGAACCAGGTCCTCCCCTCGAAGGTCACCTTGGCGACCGCGCTGCCCGGGTGCTGTCTCCCAGTTGGGCAGCACCACGTCGTCGGTCTGGTCGACGATGCACAGCACCCGCACCCGCGACCAGCCGTTCGGAGCCGTCGCCGGCGAAGTGCACCAGCCGCTCGGACAGCGACCGGCGGTTCTCGAGGTTCGACGTGACGTCCTCGATCCACATCTCGAAGTCGTTCGTCCACTCGCCCGGGTGGCCCATCTCGCCCAAGACGCCGTCATCGACGCGGTAGACGAACGACCAGTCGAGCTCGCCGTCCATCTCCGCCTCCACGGCGTAGGAGCTGATGACTTCCTCGCGGTCGGTGTCCCAGGGGGTTCTCGACGGTCCTGATCAGCCGAGCGTCGGGAGCGACCCAGAGCCGGCCGTCCGGATAGATGGAGGCGGGGCCGTGGTTGCCGTACTCCTCGCGCCCAGTCCGGGATGTCCGGTGACGGGGAGTCGGCGGTCGGCGTCGTCCTCGGCCGTCGAGATCGGGCCGTCGAGGCACCGACAGGGCTCCGCCGGCGATGATCGCGAGAACTGCGGCGCCGGCGACGCCGGCGTACGCCTGCCTGCGGCGCCGCGCCCGGCGACCGGCGCTCAGGTGCGACGAGGCGGGGGCCGTCGGCAGGTGAGGGATGGCGCGTTCGAGCTCGCGGGCCAGTTCGGAGTCCAGATCCATGTCCCCTCTACGAGCGTCGGACGTCAAAAGATGTCATGAGGTGGCGCCAAACCGCCGATAGCCTGCCTGTCGATGGACGACAGGGTGCTGCGCGAGCTCGGCGACGAGCTGATGCGGCTCACGCGCCGACGCACCCAGGCCTACCCCGGGTCGCAGCTGGACACCTCCGCGTTCCGGCTGCTCTGGCTCCTCACCGAGGGGCCGCCGCGCACGCAGCGCGAGCTCGCCGACGAGCTGCAGCTCGACCCGTCGACGGTGACCCGGCAGGTGAGCGCCGCGATCAGCCACGGCCTGGTGGAGCGGTACGCCGAGCCGGGCAGCACCGCGCGGCTGCTCCGGCCCACCGAGGCCGGCCGCACGGCGTACGTCCAGGACGCGGAGCTCCGCGCCGAGGTCTACCAGGCCGTGCTCGACGAGCTCGGTGCCTCGCGCTCTTCGGCGCTGGTGGCCGAGCTGCGGGAGCTCAACGACGGGCTGGACCGGGCACACTCCCGGCTGCGACCGGAGCCGCCTGCTCCGTAGCCGCCTCGTCCCTGCGCGGCACGAAGGCCGCGATCGCGACGCCCGCGAACGCCGCCGCGGCGCCCAGCGCGAAGCACCACTTGAAGGCACCCTCGGTCGGGAACGGGATGCCGCCGAACGCCTTGGTCGAGCTGGTCAGGACGGTCGCCATCACCGCGGCGGCCAGCGTGGTGCCGACCGAGCGCATCAAGGCGTTGACGCCGACCGCCGACGCGGCCTCGGTCGCCGGGACCGCGTCGAGGATGAGGGTCGGCATCGCGGCGTACCCGATCCCGACGCCGGCGCTCGCGACGAGGCAGGCCACCATCAGCTCCCACGGCGAGCTCATCAGGAAGAACCCGACCAGGTAGCCGCTGCCGAGCACGGCCGCGCCGATCATGAGCGTGCGCCTGGCGCCGAGCACCACCATCAGCCGGGCCGAGACCGGCGCGAAGACCAGCATCATCAGGCCGGAGGGCGCCATCCACAGGCCGGCCGCCAGGATCGACTGGCCCAGGCCGTAGCCGGTCACCTCGGGGATCTGCAGCAGCTGGGGCACGACGATCGCCTGGGCCATCATCCCGAAGCCGATCGCCACCGCAGCGACGTTCGTCATCAGGACCGGCAGGCGCGCGGTGGTCCGCAGGTCGATGAGTGGCTCGTGGGTGCGCATCTGGTAGCGACCCCAGACCAGGAGCACGACGAGCCCGGTCGCCATCGCACCCAGGGTCCGGGGGTCGGTCCAGCCCCAGTCGGTGGCCTTCGACACGCCGACGAGGAAGCTGACGAGGCCGACCGCCAGGCCGATCGCACCGATGCCGTCGAACCGACCGGGTGCGGCGTCCGAGACGTGCGGCACGAGGAACCACACCGACGCGACCACGAGGGCCGCGAGCGCGGCGGCCACCCAGAAGAGCGTGTGCCAGTCCCAGTTCTGGGCGACGAACGCCGACAGCGGCAGCCCGATCGCGCCGCCGACGCCGAGCGTCGCGCTCATCGCCGCGATCGCCGTGCCGGTCAGGTGCGGCGGGGTGATCTCGCGCATCAGCGAGATGCCGACCGGGATGAACCCCATCGCCAGCCCCTGCATCGCCCGGCCGACCAGCATCGGGGCCAGCGAGTCGCTCAGCGCGCAGACGATGCTCGCGACCAGCAGCAGCCCGGCGCTCGCCACGAGCACCCGCTGCTTGCCGAAGAGGTCGGCCAGCCGCCCCGCCACCGGCATCGCCACCGCGGCCGCCAGCAGCGTGATCGTGATGACCCAGGCGGCGTTCGCCTGGCTGCTCCCGAGGAGCAGCCCGAGCTCGCCCTGGATCGGGATCAGGAGCGTCTGGGTCAGCGACGCGGTCAGGCCGCCGAAGCACAGCACCACCACCGGCAGCACCGGGTGCTGACGCAGGAGCCGGGTCGGGACCAGGGTTGATTCGTCGGACACATGTGCATAGTACATGTAGTTGCAGATAGCAACCAATCGATTCGAGATCCCTCGCCGTTCTGCAATTGAACAGTTGCAGATCGAGCGGATGGCGGCTATGGTTACCTGCAACCAATTCATTGCAGATATGAGGAGCTCGACATGACCGACGACCTGACCTACAGCTTCACCGTCCCGCAGTCCCCCGCCGAGGCGTTCGCCGCGATCTGTGACGTCCGCGCCTGGTGGTCCGGCGACATCGAGGGCCGCACCGACGTGTTCGGCGCCGAGTGGAGCTACCGGGTCCCGGACATCCACTTCAGCGCCTTCCGGATCACCGGGCTCGTGCCCGACCGGTCCGTGGCGTGGCTGGTCACCGACAGCTGGCTCTCGTTCACGGAGGACCAGCAGGAGTGGACCGGCACCACGGTCCGCTTCGACGTCGTCCCCACTGCCGAGGGGACGGAGGTCCGGTTCACGCACCACGGGCTGGAGCCGCAGGTCGAGTGCTACGGCGTGTGCCGCGTCGCCTGGGGCGAGTACATCCTCGGCTCGCTGAAGAACCTCATCGAGTCAGGTGCCGGCCGACCGGACTCGTTCGGCAGCGGGAAGCTGGACGAGGCGAAGGAGCGGGCACAGACGGAGGGGAGTTCAGCGATCGCTTAGCCGGACCCGACGGCAACCGGCATGCACGCCTAGCCTCGACCGTGTGTACGAGATAGCGCTGACCGTCGCGGCGTGCCTGCGGTCCGGGACCCGTGTGGACGTGGCCTGGGTGGTCGAGACGGACCTGGCGCCGGCGGGCGGCGTACCGGTCGACCCGTCCGGGGCGCTCGCGCTGACACCGGGCGGCGGCCGGGTCGGCAGCCTCCTCGGCGGCGCCCTCGACCAGCAGCTCGCCGAGCGGGCCCAGGCGCTCGGCGAGGGCGGGCGCCTGGTCACCCTGCAGGTCGGCGACCTGGAGGCGGAGGCCTTCGGGCTGGCGGGCGGCGGCACGGCGACCGCGGTGGTCGCACCCGCCGGGCTGCTGCCCGTCGAGCTCTGGAACCTGCTGCTGGAGCGCGACGCGGTCACGCTCGTCCTCGAGCGCGACGGCGACGAGCTCGTGCAGGCGCGGCTCGAGGATGCCGACGGCCACGACGCGAGCTTCCAGGTCGACGAAACCGAGGTCACCACGACCTGGCGGCCGGTGCCCACCGTGGTGCTCGCCGGCGGCGGGCCGGTGCTGCAGGCGCTCCAGCAGATGACGCCCCTGCTGGGATGGAAGACGCACCGCGCCAACGACCCGGACACGGCCCGTGGCCTGGTGGTCGGGCTGGGGCCGCTCGACTCCGTCGTCCTCGCCATGCACGACGTCGAGCTCGCCGGGCCGGTGCTCGCGAGCGCGCTCGACGGACAGGCCGGGTACGTCGCCGCGCTCGGCAGCCGGGCGATGCAGCAGAGCCGGGAGACCTGGCTCACCGACCGAGGCATCGGCGGCCTGGAGCGGATCCACACGCCGGCCGGGCTCGACATCGGGGCGGACGGCCCGGCGGAGGTGGCCGTCGCGATCCTCGCCCAGGCCATCGCGGAGCGGACCCGGCGCGCCCAAGGCAGTCAAGCAACTCCTTAGGTGCGCCTCGTGGAGAGCCGGTGATCGACCTACAGTGAGAGGTATGGACGAGCCCCAGAAGGTCTTGCGCGCGCTCTGGCAGGCCGAGGGCCAGGAGCTCGAGGAGGACTGCACGCCCGAGAACCAGAAGGCGTGCAAGAACATGAAGGACGTGAGCTTCGACGGTTTCGCGCCCGCCGGCAGCGATCTCGGCCAGGCCTGGCGCGACAAGCTCAAGCGTGAGGGCAAGCTCAGCGAGGGCAGCCTCCGCGACCTCGTCATGGGGGACCAGTAACGCAATGGCGCGCCCCGAGTCGGTCCCGGAGCTGACCGAGGCGCTGCGGGAGGTCGGCTACCTGGCGGACCGCGGCCTCGCGACCACGCTGCACGTCGCGCTGCAGCTCGGCCGTCCGGTCCTGCTCGAGGGCGAGGTCGGCGTCGGGAAGACCGAGGTCGCGCGGGCCCTCTCCGAGCTGCTCGACCGGCGGCTGATCCGGCTGCAGTGCTACGAGGGCATCGATGCCCAGCAGGCGCTGTACGAGTGGGACTACGCCCGCCAGATGCTGCAGATCCGCGCGCTCTCCGAGCACCAGCTCACCGACGAGGACTCCGTCGACGCGCTGTTCGGGCCGAAGTTCCTCGTCGAACGACCGCTGCTGGACGCCGTGCGCGCGGGCGACCGGGCGGTGCTGCTCGTCGACGAGGTGGACCGCGCCGACGACGAGTTCGAGGCCTTCCTGCTCGAGCTGCTCAGCGAGTTCCAGATCACCATCCCCGAGATCGGGCCGATCAAGGCCGAGCAGCCGCCGCTGGTGATCCTCACCTCCAACCGCACCCGCGAGCTGCACGACGCCCTCAAGCGCCGCTGCCTCTACCACTGGGTCGGCTTCCCGAGCCCCGAGCGCGAGGTCGAGATCGTGCTGGTCCGGGCGCCCGGCGTGTCCGAACGGCTGGCGCGCTCCGTGGTCACCGCGGTCAACCGGCTGCGCGAGATGGACCTCGCCAAGCCGCCCGGCGTCGCCGAGACCATCGACTGGGTCAACACCCTCGGCGTGGTCGGCGCGGAGGACCTCGACGCACGAAGCCGTGCCCGACACCCTGGGCGCGGTGATCAAGGACCGCGACGACCTCGAGCTGGTCGCCGGCGACCTGGATCGGGTCATCTCAGGTGCGTGACGAGCCCGACGACAGGCAGGGCGACGAGTACGTCGCGATGCTGGTCGACTTCGCGGGCACGCTGCGCGACGACGGCATCAACGTCGGCTCCGGCGACGTGCTGACCTACACGCAGGCGGTGGCCACGCTCGACCCCACCGACCTGATGGACCTCTACTGGGCGGGCCGGACGACGCTGGTCAGCCAGCGTGACCACGTGCCCGTCTACCACCGGGCCTTCGAGCGCTACTTCCTCGACGGCCGGCCCGAGAGCAGGGCGACCCAGAGGTTCACTCGCGAGGAGCGGACCCTGGGCCGCGCCGACCTCGACGTGCCCGAGACCGAGACGCACGGCGAGGAGCGCGACCAGCTGCAGGCGAAGCTCGGCCTGGTCGCGTCCGGGGCGCGGACGATGCGGCGCAAGGACTTCGGTGCCTGCACCCCCGAGGAGCTCGCCGCGCTCCGCCGGATCCTGCGCACGATGAGGCTCACTCCCCCGCGGCGCCGCTCGCGCCGGACCCGGCCGGCCCGCTCGGGCCGCTCGCTCGACGTACGCCGGACGGTCCGCGAGACCCTGCGGCTGCACGGCGAGCCCGCGCAGCTGCTCCGCCGCGAGCGCCGGCTGCGGCATCGGCCCCTGACCCTCATCCTCGACGTGTCGGGCTCGATGGCCGACTACTCCCGGAACCTCGTGCAGTTCGCCCACACCTCGACCCGCACGTCGAGCCGGGTGGAGGTGTTCTGCTTCGGCACCCGGCTGACGCGCATCACCCGCGAGCTCGACCGGCGCCGCCCCGACGAGGCCCTCGACCTCGCCGCCGAGGCGGTCCTGGACTGGGACGGCGGCACCCAGATCGGCGCGTCGCTCGACCGGTTCGTCCGGGACCACGCCCGGCACGGGATGTGCCGCGGCGGCATCGTCGTGATCTGCTCCGACGGTCTCGACCGCGGCGACCCGGACGTCCTCTCGGCGGCGATGGAGCGGCTCTCCCGGCTCTGCCACCGCATCATCTGGCTCAACCCGCACAAGGGCAGCGCCAAGGAGTTCGTCCCGACGACGCTCGGCATGATGGTCGCCGCGCCGTACGTCGACGAGCTGCTCTCCGGCCACGACCTGGCCAGCCTCGAGGAGTTCGCCACCACGCTGACCCGGATCAGGTGACCGGCGTGCTCTGGAGCGTCAGCGTGCAAGCGGTCGGCGACCGCCCGATGACCCACGAGGAGATCGTCGAGCTCGCGGACGCGGTCGCGGCCGCGCAGGGCGTGGCCTCGGGCATCGGCGCGCCGGCGTACGGCGCCCAGCTCGTCGTGGAGGCGGCCGACCGCGACGAGGCGATGGCGCTCGGACAGGCGATCTTCGTGGAAGCGGCCGCGGCCGCCGGGCTCCCGGCCTGGCCCGTCACCACCCTGGACGCGATCTCCGAGGCCGAGGACAGTGCCGATGACCTGGAGCTGGAGTGATCCGGCTCGGCTCACTGGCGGGCTACCCGTTCGAGGGGCCGCGGGTGCTGGCCGGCTTCACCGCTCCCGCCATCCCCGCGGTCTTCGCGATCCTCTACCTCCCGGACCCGACCAAGCAGCAGTACGCCGTCATGTACGTCGGCCACAGCGAGGACCTCTCGGCCGAGCCGTTCCCGTTCCGCCATCCGCGCTCGCCGTGCTGGATCGAGCGCGCCGGCAGCAAGTGGAAGGTCTTCATCGCGACCTACGAGATCCCCGGCGGGCTCGAGTCGCACCGCAAGCTGATCGTCGAGGAGCTGTGCGCCGTCTACCAGCCGAGCTGCAACGAGCAGCAGTTCGACCAGGCCTGGCAGGACCACTGGATCGGCAGCTACGAGGCGCCGACCACGGCGCCGCTCAGCACCGGCCGACAGCCCGGCCGGTCACGCGAGGAGGATCAGGGCGTGTAGCCGACCATGTCGTGCATCCGGGACCGCCGGGTGCCCGACGCCGGAGCGGCGGGGGCCGCTCGGGCGGGGGCTGATAGGTGGCGCCGACCACGATGCCCTCGGCCATGCCGTAGAGCAGCGGCAGCGCACCGGCGACCACACCGCCGACGCGGTTGATGTTGGAGACGCCCTCGACGATCGGCTCGGCGTTCTTCTTGATGTCCCAGACGATCTCGGCGCACTCCTCGAGGTCGGTGGCGACCCGGGTGAGCTGTCCGCCGACCACGAACAGGTAGAACGCCAGCCCGGCGATGAGCAGCACGATGTCGACGACGGACAGCACGACGAGCGTGGTCATGAGCGCACCTTCCCGAGGACCCGGCCGAGGAAGAGGTGGTGCTCGAGCCCCTCGGCCAGCACCGCCTCGACGCCCTTGGCGGTGACCCCGATCAGCGCCGTGTCGTCGGTGTTGGTCTTGGCCTGCTTGAGGGTCTCCTTGACCGTGAGCACCCGTCGTTCGATGGTGCGCACCTCCAGCACCAGGATGGTCAGGAGCGCCGCGACCGCGAGCACGATGACGAAGCCGCCGATGATCGCGCCCCACCACAGGGAGCGCTGCGTGTCGGTGAGCATGACGGTCAACATGTCAGCCTCCCAGCCGGGTCCGGCCGCGGTTGAGCCCACCGATGATCTCGGTGGCGTGGTCGATCGTCGTGTGCAGCTGCGCCAGTCCGGCGGTGTTGGTCACCGACTGCTGGAGCGACTCGTCGATCGCGGCGGCCTGGCCGCCGATCTTGTGCGCGAGCAGCAGGATCGGTACGACGAGCGCGACCACGACCAGCACCACGACGATCGTGATGACGTAGCCGACCTTCCAGCCGGTGGTCGAGCCGGTCTCGAGAACGACGATCCCGGCAGTCAGCGGCGCTCATATCGACTCGCAGAAGTCGCGGACCGGCTTGAGGCTGGCGTTGACCGAGGCCAGCCCGTCGGGCACGAGCGCGGTCCGATCGGCCACCACGCCCACGCCGGCGATCACGCCGTCGAGGGTCCCGGCCACGGCTCGCAGGTGCAGGATCACGCGCAGCAGCCCGAGGGCGGCTGCGGCGATGATCAGGGTGGCGATGATCAGCGTCACCACGGCGACGGCAGGCATCAGCGGTTCCTCCCTCTCATGGGCTCATCCCAGGAGCTTTCCGACGGAGCCGGCGTACCGGACCGCGCCGTTGGCGACGTCCGCGACGACCGCGTCGGTCGTCGTCAGCGCCTCCGGTACGCCGTCCAGCTCACCGGCGAGCGCGCCGCCGCCGGCCAGGATGTCGTCGGCCGCGCCGCGGATCCGCTCCAGGGCGGCGAGCACCCGGTTGAGCAGCGCCACCAGCACCGGCACCACGACGAGCAGCAGGATGATGTTGCCGATCCACCAGAGCATCAGAGGCCTCCTCGGCTCGGGAACTGCTGGGGTCGTAGGGCAGGAAGAACCGGCGGAAGACCCGCATCAGTGCGAGCTGCACGGCCCGCAGGCCGATCGCGAGGCCACTCGCGTCGCCGGCGCCGATCTCCGCCACGGACTCGCCACGCTCGGCCGCGCTGATGCGCTGTCTGCATGTTGGTGGCGAACTGCTTCATCAGCACCGAGGTGACGTCGGTGATCATCCCGCGGCCGTACTGCGCGGCCGCCCCGGAGATCTGCAGGTCCTGGTCGACCGCGACCTTGGTGCCGCCGCCCGAGCCCTCGCTGAGCCTTGCGGTCACCTGAAGCTCGACGTTGCCGCGGCCCTGCTGGTCGGAGCCGGACGCGTCGAGGACCAGCCGCCTGGCTTCCTCGTTCCGCTCCGCCGACGTGCGCCTTGCCGGCGAACTGCGAGCTTGACCGGCCCCATCCGCAGGTTCACCGTGCCGGCGTACTCGTCGTCGCCGAGGTCGTCGGTGAGCTCGGCGCCGGGCAGGCAGGCGGCCACCCTGGCACGTCGTGGAAGAACTCCCAGACCTTGTCGACGGGCTGCGACACCTCGAACTCGTTGCTGACCAGCATGTCTCAGGCCTCCTGACCGGTGAGGTAGGGAGCGGGGTCGGCGGCGAACCGGTCGCGGCAGCCGACGCAGCAGAAGTGGTACGTCGTTCCGTCGTGCTCGTGCGGGTGTGCCGACCAGCCCGAGGCGTCGACGGTCACGGTCATCCCGCACACCGGGTCGATCGCCTCGGAGTGGCCGCCGGCTCGGGGACACCGACGGCCTCCTCCCGGGGGACGCTGAACTCGCCGGCGGCGCGCCGCTGCACCAGCTCGGCGAGGACCGCCACCGCGATCTCGCGGTGCGAGGTGTGGCCGAGGTCGAGCCCGACCGGGGTGCGCACCCGGTCGAGCAGGTCCTGCGGGACGCCTCGCTCGGCGAGGTACTCCGAGCAGCGACACCCCGCGCTTGCGGGAGGCGACCAGGCCGAGGAACGCCGGCGCGCCCGGGCGCACAGCTCGAGCGCCTCCTCGTCGCCGTGGCCCTGGGTCGCCACGACCACCAGCGACCGCTCCGGATGTCGTCGGCGCTGAGCTCGGGCAGGTCGCCGACCCGGGCGTTCCAGCCCAGGCCGGGCCAGCTCGGCCAGCGTGTGGACCATCGGCGAGCGGCCGACGACGAGCAGGTCGCAGGACGGGTACGACGGGCTCGACGAACACCTGGAGGGCTCCCTCGCTCTGGCAGGACATCGGGACGTAGATCATCCCGTCCGGCACGCCGGCGACCGGGTCACCGGGTCGGTCGTGCCCAGGAACAGCAGCCGGGCCTCGCGGGACTGGATCACGCGCTGCGCCTCGCGGATCACGACCGGCTCGGCGCAGGCGCCGCCGATGAACCCGTGCACCTGCCCGTCCGCGGTGATCAGCGCGCGGGCGCCGGTCTGGCCCGAGGACGGCGCCCTGCCGCCAGACGACCGTGGCGAGCGCGAACTCCTCGCCCCGGTCGGCCAGCTCGCGGGCCCGTTCCAGGACCTCCCAGCTCTCGTCACCCATGGCGGCCGTCCCTCAGTCGCCCTGCTTGACCGGCGGCGCGCCGGAGACGTCGTGCTGCTGGGTGATCGCGTCGTAGACCCGGTCCGGCAGCAGCGGCATGTCGATGTTGCGGACCGCGCGCTGCCTTGATCGCGTCCATGACGGCGTTCACGAACGCGGCCGGCCCGCCGACCGTCGCGCACTCGCCGACGCCCTTGGCGCCGATCGGGTGGTGCGGGCACGGCGTGACGACCTCGTGCAGCTCGCACCCGGGCGTCTCCCACGCGGTGGGGAGCAGGTAGTCCATGTAGTTGGAGCCGATGCAGTTGCCCTCGGCGTCGAAGGTGATGAACTGCATGTTCGCCATCGCGTAGGCCTCGGTCAGGCCGCCCATGATCTGGCCCTCGACGATCATCGGGTTGATCCGCACGCCGCAGTCGTCGACGGCGACGAACCGCAGCACGTCCCAGACGCCGGTCTGCGGGTCGACCTCGACGGTCGCGATGTAGCAGGCGAACGGCCAGGTCAGGTTCGGCGGGTCGTAGTAGGCGTTGTCCTCCAGGCCGGGCTCCATGCCGTCGGGCATGTTGCTGTACGCCGCCATCGCGCACTCCTGGATGGTCACGCCCTGGGCCGGGCGCGCTGCGCACGTAGAACCGGCCCAGCTCCCACTCGACGTCCTCCTCGGACACCTCGAGCAGGTGCGCGGCGAGCTTGCGGGCCTTGGCCCGGATCTTGCGGGACACCATCGCGACCGCGGCGCCGGCGACCGGCGTGCTGCGGGAGGCGTAGGTGCCCATGCCGAACGGCGCGGTGTCGGTGTCGCCCTCCTCGACGATGATGTCCTCGGCCGGGATGCCGAGCTCGTGGGCGACGATCTGCGCCCAGGTCGTCTCGTGGCCCTGGCCCTGGGTCTTGGCGCCGGTGCGCAGGATGCGCCTTGCCGGTCATGTGCACCCGCAGCTCGGCGGAGTCGAACATCTTGATGCCGAGGATGTCGTACTCGCGGCTGTTGCCGGCGCCGAGCGGCTCGGTCATCGTCGAGATGCCGATGCCCAGCAGCCGGCCGCGCTTGCGGGCCTCCTCCTGCTGCTCGAGGAAGTCGTCGTACCCGATCGCCTCGAGCCCGACGTCGAGGCACTTGCCGTACTGCCCGGAGTCGGTGAGGAACCCGAACGGCGTGCGGTGCGGGAAGTCGTCGTCGCGGACGAAGTTGACCCGCCGGAACTCGGCCTGGTCCATCCCGAGGTCGTCGGCGGCGGCCTGCACCATCCGCTCCTGGAAGAACATCGCCTCGGTGACCCGGAACGAGCAGCGGTAGGCGACGCCGCCGGGCGCCTTGTTGGTGTAGACGCCGCGGGCGGTCAGGTGCGCGGCCGGGATGTCGTAGCAGGCGAACGCCGAGTGCATCAGCCCGATCTTGAACTTGCTCGGCTGGGCGTCGGAGAAGAAGGCGCCGTGGTCGGAGTCGGTGTGCATCCGGACGCCGAGGATCTTGCCGTCCTGGCGCAGCGCCAGCTCGCCGTCGAGGTAGACGTCGCGGGCGAACCCGGTGGAGATCAGGTTGCCGGTCTTGTCCTCGATCCACTTCACCGGCCGCTCGAGCAGGATCGAGGCCAGGATCGACATCACGTAGCCCGGGTAGACGGGCACCTTGTTGCCGAAGCCGCCGCCGAGGTCGGGCGAGACGATCCGGATCATGTGCTCGGGCAGCTCGGCCACCAGCGCCACGGCGGCGCGGATGATGTGCGGCGCCTGCGTGGTCATGTAGACGGTCAGCTTCGACGTCGCCCGGTCGAAGTCGGCGATCGACCCGCAGCACTCCATCGGCGACGGGTGCGAGCGCGGGTAGTGCAGCTCGAGCTTCGAGACCACGTCGGCCTGCGGCGAACGCCCGGTCGGTGGCCGTCCCTGTCGCCGACCTCCCAGTGAAGACGACGTTGTCGTGCTGGTTCTCCTTGTCGTCCCGGATCAGCGGCGCGTCCTCGGCCAGCGCCTGGGTCGGGTTGACGATCACCGGCAGCGGCTCGTACTCGACGTCGATCGCCTCGCAGCGCGTCCTTGGCGATGTACGGGTCGTCGGCGATGACGCAGGCGACCTCCTGGCCCTGGAACCGCACCTTGTCGGTGGCCAGCACGGCCTGGGTGTCGTAGGACAGCGTCGGCATCCAGGCCAGGTTGCGGGTCGCCATCATCTCGCCGGTGAGCACCAGGCGGACGCCGGGGATCGCCCAGGCCTTGCTGGTGTCGATCGAGTTGATCCGGGCGTGGGCCAGCGGGCTGCGCAGGATCTCCATGTGCAGCATGCCGGGCAGCACGATGTCGTCGACGTAGTTGCCCCTGCCGCGGATGAACCGGTTGTCCTCGACCCGCTTGCGGCTCGCGCCCATCCCGCCGATCTTGATCTCGTCCAGCGCCTGGCTCTCGCTGCGTGGCCGTCCGACGGCTGCTCTGCCCCGCAGCTTCTTCGGCGGCCCACAGCACCGACTTGACGATGTTCTGGTAGCCGGTGCAGCGGCACAGGTTGCCCGACAGCGCCCAGCGCACCTCGTCCTCGGTCGGGTCGGGGTTCTCGTCGAGCAGCGCCTTGGCGGCCAGCATCATGCCCGGCGTGCAGAACCCGCACTGCAGGCCGTGCTCCTCCTTGAAGCCCTCCTGGATCGGGTGCAGCTCGCTCGGCCGTGCCAGCCCCTCGACGGTGGTGACCTCGTGGCCGTCGGCCTGCACGGCGAGCATCGTGCAGCTCTTCACCGGCGTGCCGTCGAAGAGCACGGTGCAGGCGCCGCAGTTGGTGGTGTCGCAGCCGGTGTGGGTGCCGGTCAGCCGGAGGCCCTGGCGCAGCAGGTGGGCCAGCAGCAGCCGGGGCTCGATGTCGGCGGTACGCCGCTCGCCGTTGACCGTGATGGTGACCCGGCGCATCGGGACGTCGCGTCCGGCGCGGCTCGCGGGATCTCGTCGAACGAGGCTGGTCATGCTCGCGCCGCCTCCTCGACCGTCGACGACGCGGGTCAGGATGCGCTCGACGAACGTGCGGACGATGTGCCGCTTGTACTCGGCGCTGCCGCGGTGGTCGCGTGCGCGGCTGGGCGGCCTGGCCGCGGCCAGCTCGGCGGCCGCGGCTGATCGCTCGCGCTCGTCGAGCGGCCCGCCGACCAGCGCCTGCGGCCGCGTCGGGGCGTCGATGGTCGAGCCGCCGACGCCGGTCAGCGCGATGCCGGCCCGGGCGACCGGCCGCCGACCAGCTCGACCGCGACGGCGACACCGGCCGTCGCGAAGTCGCCGACCCGGCGCTCGAGCTTGAGGTAGCCGCCGGCGAGCGTGCCCTGCGGCGCCGGGATCACCGCCTCGACGGCGATCTCGTCGTAGGCGAGCGTGTTCTGGAACGGACCCGTGACGAACTCGGTGATCGGGATCGTGCGCCGCCCGCCGGCGCCCTGCGCGACGACGTGGCCGCCGAGCGCGGTGACCACCGACGCCCAGTCGCCCTGCGGGTCGGCGTGGCACAGCGAGCCGACCAGCGTGCCCCGGTTGCGCACGATCGGGTCGGCGATCAGCGGCGCCGCCGCGGCCATCGTCGGCTGCTTGGCCGGCAGGAGCGTCGAGCGTTCGAGGTCGGCGTGCCGGCACAGTGCGCCGATGCGGATCGTGCCGTCGGCGTCGACCTGGTGGTAGTCGAGGCCGGGCAGGCTGTTGATGTCGACGAGCAGCTCCGGGCGGCGAAGCGCAGCTTCATCAGC
>CAVTHU010000047.1:0-80766 GCA_963734355.1 uncultured Actinomycetota bacterium | reverse complement strand
GTGCTGCCTTCGCAGAATAAGTCTCCTGCTCGCTGTGTCAACGGTCACACCGAGGACGTGACCCGTCCGTGTCATACGCACTGACCCCGTCGGGTCAGGTGCGCTGCCCCCACCCGAGCCGGTGCGAGACCTCGGTGGCCGCCGCCACGAGCATCGGCACGGTCTCCGCGAGCCGCTCGTCGGTGAGCCGGAACGTCGGGCCCGAGATGCTCATCGAGGCGACGACGTCGCCGTGGGCGCTGCGGATCGGCGCGGCCGCCGCCGTCAGCCCCACCTCGAGCTCGTCGACCGCGACGGCGTACCCGATCTCACGGACGTGCTCGAGCTCGGTCTTGAGGTTCTTGCGGCTGGTCACGGTGGCATCGGTGAACCGCGGCAGATCCCTCAGCGCCGCCTTCAGGTCCTTCTCACCCAGCTCGCTGAGCAGCACCTTGCCGTTGCTGGTCGCGTGCAGCGGGATGTGCTGCCCGACCCAGTTGTGGCTCTGCAGCGCACTGCTGCCGGCTACCTGGTCGAGGTAGAGGGCGCTGGTCTCGCTGCGGACGGTGATGTTCACGGTCTCGCCGGTGTCGGCCGCCAGCTGCCGGCAGACCGGCCGCGCCTCCGTCACGAGGTCAAGGCGTGCCGTCGTCGCGCCGGCCAGCCGGAGGTTGCCGACGCCGAGCCGGTAGCGCCCGCGATCGCCCTCCTGCTCGACCAGCCGGTGGCTCTCCAGCGTCGCGAGCAGCCGGAACGCCGTCGACTTGTGCACGCCGAGGTCGGCCGCGATCTCGGTGACCCCCGCCTCGCCCTCGCGGGCGAGCATCTCGAGGATCGTCAGCGCCCGGTCGACGCTCTGGACGGACGCACCCGACGCGGTGGCGGCCTGCGAGTCGTCGACCGCCGTCATGCGCGCACCGTACCGCTGTCGGGCGACCCCGAGTCCGCGCGGCACCCAGTTTCAGGGCTGAGGCAGGGCTTCACCCGATGGTCCGGTCGTGCCCGAGCGCGCACAGTGGAGGTGTGAGGGAGACGCCCTCGCCATCACGAAGGAAGTGCAGAACCACATGAACGACATCCACCAGAGCTTCGCCGGCTACGGCCTCGTACGACCGCAGCAGGGGCGCGTCCTCGGTGGCGTGTGTGCGGGCCTGGGCCAGCGCTTCGGCATCGCGCCGTGGACCGCACGGCTCCTCTTCGTCCTGCTGCTCATGGTCATCCCGGGCAGCCAGATCCTGATCTACCCCCTCCTGTGGATCCTGATGCCGTCGCAGGAGACCGTGACGGTCCAGTCGACCGCGTCCACGGCTGCCACTGGCTGATGCACGGCACGGCAGGCGTCTGTGCCGATGTGGTGGCACGGGTCGTACGGGGGCAGGGTTGATATCTACCTAGGGGCTAGGTAGAGTTCAAGTTATGCGGATGACGATTCCGACCCAGCTGGTGCTGCAGGTGCTGCTGGAGGACGCCGCCGCGGAGCGCTACGGCTACGAGCTCGGCGACGCCGCCGGACTGCCCAGTGGCACGGTGCATCCCATCCTGGCCCGGCTCGAGGGCGCCGGCTGGGTGGAGTCCCGCTGGGAGGACGTGGACGCGACGAAGGCGGGGCGCCCGCCGCGCCGCTACTACCGGCTCACTGCGGACGGTGTCGGCGCTGCGCGAGAGGGTCTGGCTCGGGCCCATAGGGCGCGCAGGCCACGGCTAGGGGTGCCTGCGCCGGAGCCGACATGACCCGGCCGGAGGGGCGCCCGGCGTGGTGGTCGGTGTCGACCACCCGCGCGGCTCTCCACGTGGTGCCGCCGGGTGGAGCTCGGGACCGCTGGCGCGCCGAGCTCATCGGCGAGCTGTGGGACCTGTCCCGCGGCGAGCAGTTGCGTCACACCGTCGGAGTGATCACACGAGCTCCTGCGCTGCGCGCGGCGGTGACCGCTCCGGACCGCGTGATCAAGGAGGACATGATGACGACGCCGATACGGTGCCGGCTCCGTTGGCACAAGTGGGTCACGACCTACTCCAGCGACGGAACCAGCCGATACTTGAAGTGCAAGCGCTGCCCGAAGGAGACCGACTTCGACCAGCGGCCCCCGTTCGTTGCGAGCGGGTAGGCCATGAGGAAGCCGATACGGTGCCAGCTCGGCTGGCACAAGTGGGTCACGACGTACTCCAGCGACGGCACCACCCGCTTCCTGCTGCCCGCTGCCCGAAGGAGACCGACTTCAATCCACGTCAGTGGTGGACGGGCGACTAGGCGGAGGCGGCGGTGCGGGATCGGCCGGACGCTCGGCTCGCCACGGCCGGCGCCACTCCGCTGCCTCCCATCCCTCCATGATGTAGATCCGCTCGTGCGCCACCCGGTCACCCCGGAACTGCATGATGCTCACGGTGAACATCCACGGCGCGCCGTCGTAGCTGATCAGGTACTCGGTCACCACGAGGTCCTCGCGATGACTGATCCGCCGCAGGTGGAACGAGACCTCGGCGGGGTACTGGCGGCGCCACTCCCGGAAGTTCTCCACACCCTCGAAGCGCTCGCCGGACTGCGGGAACTCCAGGACCGCATCGTCGTGGTAGATCTCGTGCGAGCGGTCCTCGTCCTTGCCGGAGAACTCCCAGTGGAGGCGCAACGCGCCTTCGAGATCCTCGTCGGACAGCATGAGCACTCCTTCGCGGCTACCGGAAGACGACGGTCCGGTTCCCGTGCTGCAGCACCCGGGTCTGCGAGTGCCAGCGCACCGCCCGCGACAGCACGGCCGCCTCGACGTCGCGGCCGGCGGCGACCAGCTGCTCCGGGGAGTGGGTGTGGTCGACGCGGGTGACGTCCTGCTCGATGATCGGCCCCTCGTCGAGGTCACCGGTGACGTAGTGGGCGGTGGCGCCCACCAGCTTCACGCCCCGCTCGAACGCCGCGTGGTAGGGCTTCGCGCCCTTGAAGCTCGGCAGGAACGAGTGGTGGATGTTGATGGCCCGCCCGCTCAGCCGCCGGCACAGCCCGTCGGAGAGGATCTGCATGTAGCGGGCCAGCACGACCAGGTGCACCTCGTGCTGCTCGACCAGCGCCATGAGCTGCGTCTCGGCGTCGGCCTTCGTGTCCGGGGTGACCGGGAGGTGGTGGAAGTCGAGGCCGTAGGACTTCACCAGGGGCTCGGCGTCGAGGTGGTTGGAGACCACGCCCACGACCTCGATCTGCAGGTCGCCCGAGCTGTGCCGGAACAGCAGGTCGTTGAGGCAGTGCAGCTGCTTGGAGACCATGATCAGCGTGCGGTACGGCGCCGAGGCCGACCACAGCTCGAAGTCCATCTCGAACTCCGCCGCGGTGGCCGCGAAGTCCGTCCGGAGCGTGTCGGCCGTGGCGGGTGAGTCGACCTCGAAGTCGATCCGCATGAAGAACCGGCCCGCCTGCTGGTCGCCGAACTGCTGGCTCTCCATGATGTTGCCGCCGTGCTCCATCAGGAACGACGTGACGGCGTGCACGATGCCGGGCCGGTCGGGGCAGGCGAGGGTCAGGACGAAGTCGCCGACCGGCTCGTTGGGGCGCGACTGAGCAGCCATGGTCTCCATTGTCGACCTCAGTCCCCGAGCTCGGCCCGCCGGCGGACGACGTACTCCTCGAGCTCCTGGCGGATCGCGTCGTCGAGGGGCGGCGGCTCGTACTCCTCGAGCTTCTTCTTGTAGATCTCGCCGGCCCGCGCTGCGGTGTCCTTGGCGCCGTTGCGCATCCACCGCTCGTAGTTGTCGGAGGAGTTCAGGAACGGCCGGTAGAAGCAGGTGCGGAACCGCTCCATCGTGTGCATCGCGCCGAGGAAGTGCCCGCCGTGGCCGACCTCCTCGTGGGCGTCGAAGGCCATCGACGCCTCGTCGATCTCCAGCGGCGTGAACTCGTGCTGGAGCATCTCGACGATCTGCGCATCGATGACGAACTTCTCGAAGCCGGCCACGAGCCCGCCCTCGAGCCAGCCGGCCGAGTGCATCACCCAGTTCGCGCCGGCGAGGAACGTCGGCATCAGCGTCATCAGCGCCTCGTAGCCGGCCTGGGCGTCGGGCACCTGCGACGACGTGAGCCCGCCACCGGTCCGGAACGGCAGGTTGAAGTGCCGCGCGATCTGGCCGGTGCACAGCAGACCGATCCCGGACTCCGGCGTGCCGAAGGTCGGAGAGCCGGACTGCATGTCGATGTTGGACAGGAACGAGCCGAACACCACCGGCGCGCCCGGCCGGATCAGCTGCGAGAGCGCGATCCCCGACATCGCCTCGACGATCTGCTGGACCAGGGCGGCCGGGATCGTCACCGGCGACATGGCGCCCATCAGGATGAACGGCGTCAGCACCACCGGCTGGTTGGCCGCGGAGTACTCGAACTGCGACTCGAGCATCCGGTCGTCCCAGCGCAGCGGGGAGTTGCAGTTGATCAGCGAGATGATCGCCGGCGTCTCCTCGATCGACTCTCGCGAGCCGAACAGGATCTCGGTCATCCGGATCGTGTCCGCCGCGTTGACCCCCGAGACGACGTTGCCCATGTAGATCTTGTCGGTCAGCGTCTGGAGCGCGTAGACCATGTCGAGGTGCCGGCTGTCGAGCGGGGTGTCGTTGGGCTCGTTGACCACGCCGCCTGCCGAGTCGAGCACCGAGAAGCTCTGGGCCAGCCGGCTGAAGTTGCGGAAGTCCTCGATGGTCCCGTCGCGGCGTACGTCGCCCTCACGGACGAACGGCGGGCCGTAGACGGCACCGAAGGCCATCGAGTCGCCGCCGATGTGCACCGAGTTCGCGGGGTTGCGGGCCTGGAGGTCGAACTCCTGCGGCGCCTTGGCCGCCTGCTCCAGCACGAAGTCGGGGTCGAGGAAGACCGCGTTGCCCTCGACCTTCTGACCCGCCTTGCGGAAGAGGTCGAGCGCCCGCTCGTCCATGAACTCGACGCCGATCTCGGTCATCAACCGTCGCCACCCGGTCTCGAGGGTCGCCATCGCGTCCTCGGAGAGGATCTCGTAGCGCGGCATGCGGTTGACGAACATTGGGCCCTCCTGTGGACGGCGGTGCGGGATCGACTGGGCTTGACCGGCTCGGCATCGGGATCCTAGCCTCATCATGTGGAACTTGGGTTCCATGATGTGGAACCTTTGCCGACAGGTCAACGGAGGAAGCAATGGCGACGAACGGCACCCAGGCCGTCGACCGCGCTGCCCTACTCGTCTCGACCGTCATCCAGGCCGGCGAACCGCTCAGCTTCGCGGACCTCCAGGAGGCCTGCGACCTGCCCAAGTCCACCACGTCGCGGATGCTCACGGCGCTCGAGCGGTCCGAGCTCCTCGAGCGCACGATGGACGGCAGCTACGTGGCCGGCGGCCTGTTCTGGCTGTACGCCGCGCGGCACGACCCCGGCGAGGACCTGGTCCGGTTGGCCGGCCCGACGCTGGAGGCGATCAGCGAGGCGACCCACGAGACCGTGAACCTGAGCATGGCCCGCGGCGAGCGGGTCGTGCAGGTCGCCCAGGTCGACTCGCAGTTCCTGCTCGGCACCCGTGACTGGACCCAGGTCGACGTGCCCGCGCACTGCTCCTCGCTCGGCAAGGTCTTCCTCGCCTGGGACGCCGTCGACCTCCCGCCCGGGCCGTTGGAGACACCGACCAAGGCGAGCCTCTCCGACCCGGCCTCGCTGCGCGCCGACTTCAAGCGCATCCGCAGCCGGGGCTGCGCCATCACCGTCGACGAGCTCGAGGTCGGGCTCTCCGGTGTCGCCGTGCCCGTTCGCGGCACCCGCGACCAGGTGGTCGCGGCACTGGGCGTCTCGGGACCGACGCAACGACTGGAGGACCGGTTCGACGAACTGGGCCGGCTGTTGACACACCACGCCGCGGCGCTGACCGAGCTGCTCCGCGGCAAGACACCACAGGAGGGCGCAGCATGACCACCCCCGACGAAGTCCTGAAGGGCCTCTACGACGAGACGCTCGTCGGCAACGCCCCGCGCGTCCTCGAGCTCACCGAGGAGGGACTGACGCTCGGCATGGAGCCGCAGTCCCTGCTCTTCGACGCCCTCATCCCCTCGCTCGAGGAGGTCGGCGCGCGGTTCGAGCGCGGCGACTTCTTCGTGCCCGAGATGCTGATCGCCGGCCGGGCGATGGCCGGCGCGATGGAGCGACTGCGCCCGCTGCTGATCGAGGGCGGGATCGAGACGGTCGGCAAGTTCCTCATGGGCACGGTCAAGGGCGACGTGCACGACATCGGCAAGAACCTCGTCAACATCATGCTCGAGGGCGCCGGCTTCGAGGTGATCGACCTCGGCGTCCAGGTCGCGCCGGAGAAGTTCGTCGCCGCCATCGAGGAGCACCAGCCCGACATCGTCGGCTTCTCGGCGTTCCTCACCACCACCATGCCGATGTTCAAGGCGAACATGAACGCGCTGGAGAAGGCCGGCCTCCGCGACACGGTCATCGTGATGGTCGGCGGCGCCCCGGTCACCCAGGAGTACGCCGACGCGGTCGGCGCGGACGGCTACGCGGCCGACGCCTCGCAGACCGTCAAGCGCGCCAAGTCACTGCTCCACGAGAAGCGCAGCAAGGTGCCCGCATGACCCACGAGACCATCCTCCGGTCGGCCTCCAAGGAGGTCGTGATCGGTCACGGGCAGCGGTTCTGCCTGATCGGTGAGCGGATCAACCCGACCGGACGGCGGATCTTCCAGGAGCAGCTGCGCGCCGGCGACCTCTCGGCGATCGAGCGCGACGTGAAGGCCCAGGTCGAAGGTGGCGCCGACGTCCTCGACGTCAACATGGGCGTGCCGCTGACCGACGAGCCCGAGCTGCTGGCCAAGGCGATCCAGCTGGTGCAGTCGATCACCGACCTGCCGATCTGCATCGACTCCTCGGTGGTCGAGGCGCTCGAGGCCGGGCTCGCCGTCTACCAGGGCCGGGCCCTCGTCAACTCGATCACCGCCGAGGACGACCGGATGGCATCGATCCTGCCGCTGGTCAAGAAGTACGACGCGGCCGTCATCGCGCTGCCCAACGACCACGACGAGATCCCGATGGAGGCCGACAAGCGGCTCGACCTCACGGCCAAGATCGTCCGGGTCGCGACCGAGGAGTACGGCATCGCCAAGGCCGACATCGTCATCGACCCCCTGGCCATGCCGATCGGTGCCGACACCTCGAACTCGCTGGTGACCCTCGAGGTGATGCGCCGGATCCGCGACGAGCACGGCATCAACATGACCTGCGGCGCGTCCAACGTCTCCTTCGGCATGCCCGACCGGCACACCCTCGGCGCGGCCTGGCTGCCGATGGCGATGGCCTCGGGGCTGACCAGCGCGATCATGGACACCCGGACGCCGCAGATCGTGGAGGCCGTCAAGGCCGCCGACGTCTTCCTCAACCACGACGACTGGGGCATGGCCTGGATCTCGGCGCACCGCGCCAAGGCGGCAGCGACGGCGTGACCGGCCCGGCGACCGATCCTGAGGAGCCCGCGGACGAGCTCCCGGCGTTCGACGTCGACGCCGTACGCCGCGAGGGGCTCACCGCCGTCCGCGGTGCCGAGGTCCCGGTCCACGACGGCACCGGGCGGGTCGACCTGGCCTTCACCGTCGAGGACAAGGAGGCGCCGGCGACCGAGCGGGCGGTGCGGGTGCCGCCGGGCGTGACCGTCTTCGACTCGGCGTCGTGGAACGGCATCGCCATCGACTCGACCTGCGGCGGCCACGGCACCTGCCACAAGTGCAAGGTGCGGCTCACTCCGGCGACCCCGGCGACCCGGCACGACGTCAAGACGTTCGGCCGCGAGCAGCTCGACGACGGGTGGCGCCTGGCCTGCCTGGCCCGGGCGACCCGCGACCTCGAGGTCCTGGTCCCGCCGCTGACCACGCGGCCCAAGGCGGCCACCGTCGGCGTCGGGCGGCAGGTGATCCTGCGGCCGGCGGTCCAGAAGCGGTACGTCGAGCTGACCGAGCCCACCCTCCAGGACCAGACGACCGACCTCGAGCGGCTGCTCGCCGCCATCGACGACCTCGAACCGCGGGCCGACCTGCACGTGCTGCGGCGGCTGTCCCGGGTGCTGCGGGAGGCGGACTTCAAGGTCACCGCGGTCGTCGTGGACGAGGACCTGATCGACGTCGAGCCCGGCGACACCACGCTGGTGCGACACGCGATCGCCTTCGACCTCGGCACCACCACGGTGGTGGCGACCCTGCTCGACCTGGTCACCGGCACCCCGGTCGCGGTGGCCTCGATGCTCAACAAGCAGCAGCCCTTCGGCGGCGACGTGATCAGCCGGATCAGCGCCACGATGATGGACCCGACCGCGGCGGAGCGGCTGCGCGTCGCCGCCTGCGAGACCCTGGCCGCGCTGGCCGCCCAGGTCTGCCGGGAGGGCGGGGTCGAGCCCGCCCACGTCTACGAGGTCGCGATCGCCGGCAACGCCACCATGACCGCGCTGGCGCTGGGCATCGACCCGGAGCCGCTCGGCGTGGCGCCGTTCATCATGTCGACGGCCACGCCGCCGACGGTGCTCGCGGCCGACCTCGGCCTGGCCCTGCACCCGCGGGCCCGGGCCATGCTGTTCCCGGCCCTCGGCGCCTACGTCGGCGGCGACATCGTCGCGGGCATGCTCGCCTCCGGCATGGACCGCGACAAGCGGACCCGCCTGTTCATCGACGTCGGCACCAACTGCGAGATCGTGCTCAGCAACGGCGACCGCATCCTCTCCACCGCGGCGCCGGCCGGGCCGGCGTTCGAGGGCGGCGCGATCAGGTGCGGCATGCGCGCCGACGACGGTGCCATCGAGGTCGTGAAGCTGGTCCCGGACGGCGAGGACGCCGGCGTCACGCTCGGCGTGATCGGCGACGTGGAACCCAAGGGGCTGTGCGGCTCGGGGCTCGTCGACGCGGTGGCCGAGCTGGTCAGGATCGGGCTGCTCGACTCCAGCGGGCGGTTCGTCCCCGAGGAGGTCGCCAAGGAGCTCGCTCCCGGGCTCTCCGACCGGCTCACGACGCTCGACTCGAGCACCCGGGGTCAGGAGCGGGTCTTCGTGCTGCACCGCCCGGCCGTCGACACCGACCCCGCCGACTGCGTCGTGCTGACCCAGCGTGACGTCCGCGAGCTGCAGTTCGCGAAGGCCGCCATCTCGACCGGCTGGACGCTGCTGCTGGAGGAGCTCGGGCTCGAGCACCGCGACGTCCAGCAGGTGCTGCTGGCGGGCTCGTTCGGGAGCTACCTCTCCGCCGCATCCGCGATCCGCATCGGCCTGGTGCCGAAGCTGCCGGTGCTGCGCATCGTCGCCGCGGGCAACGTGGCCGGCGAGGGCGCGAAGATGGCGCTGCTCTCGATCCGCGAGCGCGCCGGGGCGCTGGCGCTGCTGGAGGAGGTGACCTATGTCGAGCTCTCGGACCGCCCCGAGTTCAACGACCGGTTCGTCGACCAGCTCGCCTTCTAGCGGCACCGACATCGCGCTGATCGCCTGCGGCGCGCTGGCCCAGCCGGCCGCCGAGATCGTCGAGCGCCGCGGCTGGTCGGTCTCCGTGCACCCCCTGCCGCCGCTGCTGCACAACCAGCCGCACCTCATCGCCGACGAGGTGCGCGGCCTGGCCACCGCGCTGTCGCTTCGCCACGAGACCGTCGCCGTGGCGTACGCCGACTGCGGCACCTACGGCGCCCTCGACGTGGTCTGCTCCGAGCTCGGGCTGCGGCGGCTGCCGGGGTTGCACTGCTACGACCTGTTCGCCGGCGAGTCCCGGCTGGCGGCGTTCCTCGACGAGCAGCCCGGGACCTACCTGCTCACCGACTTCCTGGTGCGCTCCTTCGACCGCACGGTCGTCCGCGAGCTCGGCCTCGACCGCCATCCCGAGCTGCGCGACGACTACTTCCGGCACTACACGCGGGTGGTGTGGCTGGCCCAGGAGCCCGACGAGACCCTCCGCAGCGCTCGCTGAGGAGGCGGCCCGCAAGATCGGGCTGCCGCTCACCGTCGTCGAGACCGGTGACGGTCGGCTGGAAGAGGCGCTCGAGGAGCTGCTCGCGCCGTCCGACTTGTCAACTTACCGTTCGTGGCACTGGCCTGTCGAGCTACAACCGCCCATGGCCAAAATGCTGTAACGGTTAGTTACAAGCGCCGTCAGACCTTGGCGGTGAGCCGCTCGAGCAGCCCGCGTCGCCACTCCTCGGTCGCGGCCACCTGGTTGAACGTGAACACGTGCAGCCCCTCGACCAGCATCTCGGGCGGTGACAGGGCCGGCGCCAGCTTCGCCAGGAACCGCTCGCCGGTGAACCCACCGGGTGCGGCCAGCCGGGCGAAGGTGCCCTTGTGCTTGACCAGGAACCGGGTGGACTCGCCGACGCCGATCTTGGTGGCCATCGCGAGCAGCTTGGTCCGGTCGACCGGACCGGGGACGCCCGAGCAGCAGGGGCATGGTGATGCCGCGGCCCCGCATCCGGCCGACCCAGGTCGCCAGCATGTCGGGATCGAACGTCAGGTTGCTCACCACGTGGGTGGCGTAGCGGCGCTTGTCCCACATCGACTGGATGGTGAGGTCGTCGCTGATGGTCGGGTGCGACTCGGGGTAGCCGGTGATGCCCACGTGCGCGAACGGCCGCCCGAGGTCGGCGAGGTCCTCGAGCATCGACAGCGAGTCCGGGTAGCCGCCGGGCGGGTCGGCGTCCCCGGCCGGGACGAAGACCTTGGTGATCCCCTTGCCGGTGAGCCGGTCGCAGATCTCGGACAGCTCGGCCCGGTCTCGGACCATCCGCGCGGCCAGGTGGGGACCGTGGTGTACCCGTGCCCGGTGAGCCGCTCCGCGAGGTCGAGGGTGGCCTCGAGCCCCTTGCTGGGCGAGGCCGTGATCGTCAGCTCCAGGTCGGTGGCGAGGTGCTCGAGCACGACCTCCTCGATGGAGGCGGTCGGCAGCACTTCATAGCGCGCGTTCTCCAGCAACCGCACCATCGTGGCCGTGGCCTGTGCTTTGTTGCGCATTGTGCATCCTGTTTCGTGATGCGCACCGACGCCTCAACCTTAGTCGGCGCCGGCGCCCCCGTCGAGAGCGTCGGGGACCGGCTCGTCGTCCGGTTCCAGCGCCGTCGCCGGGATGGTCAGCCAGGACACGACGCCGCCCACCGTGAGCAGCGCCGCGCAGATCATCATCGCCATCCGGAAGGCGTCGTTGAACGCGATCGGGTTGGCGTACTCCGCACCGTGCAGGCCGACTGCGACCGGCAGCGCCGCGACGGCCAGCAGGGCGCCGGCGCGGGCCACCGCGTTGTTGACGCCGCTCGCGATGCCGGCGTGCTCCTCGGGGGCGGCGGCCAGCACGGTCGCGGTCAGCGTCGCGATCATCAGCGAGAGCCCGAGCCCGAACACGATCGCCCCGGGGAGGACGTCCCTCACGTAGGAGACGTCCGGGCCGATCCGGAGCATCAGGAGAACCCCGGCTGCGATCACGAGCGGTCCGAACGTCATCGGGATCCGAGGACCGATCCGCTGGCCCAGCCGACCGCCGGGCGAGGCGAGCACCAGCATCACCAGGGTCGTCGGCACGAACGCCGCGCCGGCCGCGAGCGCGCCGTACCCGCTCACCGTCTGGAGCTGGATGGTCACGAAGAAGCTCTGCGCGCCGAGCGCGCCGTACACCAGCAGGGTCATGATGTTGGAGGCGCTGAAGGTCCGGTTGCGGAAGATCCCGAGCACCAGCATCGGCTCCCGCGTCCTCCCTTCGACCACCAGGAACGCGACCCCGGCGACGACCGACACCACGACCGCGAACCAGGCGGTGCCCCCGCCCCATTCGATGAGCGCGAACGTCGCCCCGGCCAGGGCCAAGGTGCCCAGCACCGCCCCCGGGATGTCGAAATGAACCGAGGCGTTCGGGTCGCGGCTCTCGGGCACCGCACGCACGGCGATGAACACGGTGAGCGCCGCGATCGGCAGGTTGATCAGGAAGATCCAGCGCCAGTCGGCGTACTGCACGAGAGCGCCGCCGAGGAACGGCCCGACCGCGCCCGAGATGCCGGTCAGCCCGGACCAGGCGCCGATCGCCGGCGCCCGGTCCTCCTGGACGAAGGCGCCCTCGATCATCGCGAGGCTGCCCGGCGTGAGCAGGGCGCCGCCGACGCCTTGGAGCACCCGCGCTGCGATCAGCACCTCGGCGTTCGGGGCCAGCCCGCACAGCAGCGAGGCGGCGGCGAACCAGACCGTCCCGATCACGAACACCCGGCGACGGCCGAACCGGTCCCCCAGCGACCCGCCGAGCAGGATCAGGCTGGCCAGCGACAGCAGGTATCCGTTGGTGATCCACTGCAGCTGGGAGAGGCTCGCATCGAGGTCCTCGCCGATGGACCGCAGGGCGACGTTGACGACGGTCCCGTCGAGGAATGCAATGCCCGAACCGAGCGCTGCAGCAGCAATAACGGCTCGACCCGCTCCCGTGCCCATCCGTACCGTCGCGGGCGCCGAATCAACCACGTCCTGAAAGGTAGCCTTCTGCCGTGTCTCGTGCGTATGCCCCGTCTGCCGACCTGCGGCTGGCCGAGCACGTCGCGAAGCTGGCCGACGAGCACCCGCCGATCCGCCTCGACTCGGTGGACTTCACCGTGCGCAACCCACGCGAGTTCGACGCGCGGTTCGGCCACGTCCTCGACTACATGGCCCGCGTCGAGCTGGAGGTCGACCGCAACGTCCTCGAGCTCACCACGATGCTCCCGGACCCGCCGGAGATCGACCGGCAGTTCTACGCCGTGTGGCAGCCCCAGGAGATCCAGCACGGACTGATCCTCGACCGGCTCCAGGTCGAGCTCGGCCGGGAGTCCGCCGACGCCGACCTCGAGTCGATCGGCCTCAAGCTCAAGATCCTCGGCGCACTGGCCCACATCGGCCCGTTCCAGGACGTCTGCCGGATGCTCTACTACCTGACCGGCATGGCCACCGAGCGCTCCGCGGTGCTGGCCTACAACCTTCTGCACCGCGGCACCCTCGACCTCGGCGAGCAGGCCATCGCCCAGTCGGTGATCGGCCAGATCAAGCGCCAGGAGCCGGGTCACTTCGTCTTCTACCAGCTCTCGGCCCGGGCGCTGTGGGCCGAGCTCGCCGCCTGGCAGCGCTGGATGGTCCGGTTCATGCGGCGGGCGTCGTTCGCCCCGGTCGGCGCCAACAACGCCGGCCAGAAGGCCGACCTGGGTGACGTGATGGCGGCCCTCGGCATCACCGACGAGCTGGACGACTTCGCGGTGCAGGTCGCGCGCGTCGAGAAGGAGCTGCTCTGGGCGCGGGACCGGGGGCTCAAGGTTCCCGACTACGTGTCCCGCGCGTTCCACGAGGCCGTCGAGCTGGCGCGCGACCGGGCCCACGTGCCGCACCTGCACCGCTGACCGGGTTCTGCCGGTCCTGCCGGTCTGGGGCCGGGGTTCGGGCATCCCCGGCCTGGCTGGCACGATTCTGCTGGTCCTGGCTCGCGCACGGCAATGCCCCGCTCGACAGAGGCCGAAACGCTCGACAAGTTCGCCCGAGGCCTTGCCAGGCCGATTTACATTCCCTATGGTTCTGTACATCGCTTTACAGACGACGGGGTTCTGTCAAGCAGAAGGGGATGACGGGGAATGGACACCATCGCGAACACCACCGTTCCGGCCGGCTCGACCGAACGGTGGCGGGACCCGAAGCGCTACCTGTGGCTGATCGGCCTGGTGGTGCCCAGCCTGTTCTTCCTGGGGTACGCCGGGTGGCTGCTCACCGGCCTCGGGGGGCTGTTCTGGATCGGCCCGGTGGTGATCCTGGTGATCGTCCCGGCGATCGACCTGTTCGCCGGCCTCGACCGCTCCAACCCGCCCGACGACGTGATCGAGGCGCTGGAGCAGGACCGCTACTACCGGTGGATCACCTACCTCTTCCTGCCGATCCAGTACGTCGGGTTCGTGGCCGCGATGTACCTCATCGCCCGCGGCGACCCGCTGGGGATCGGCGGCGAGCTCCCGCTCTACGCCCAGATCGGCCTCGCGGTCTCGATCGGCTGCATCGGTGGCATCGGCATCAACACCGCGCACGAGCTCGGCCACAAGAAGGAGAGCAACGAGCGCTGGCTGTCCAAGATCGCCCTGGCGCAGAGCTTCTACGGCCACTTCTACATCGAGCACAACCGCGGCCACCACGTCCGCGTCGCCACGCCGGAGGACCCGGCCAGCAGCCGGGTCGGCGAGAGCTTCTACCAGTTCTGGCCGCGCACGGTCGTCGGCTCCGTCAAGAGCGCCTGGAGGATCGAGAAGCGCCGCTACGCCCGCAAGAAGCAGCACCCGTTCCGCCTCGGCAACGACGTGCTCAACGCCTGGCTGATGTCGCTGGTGCTCTGGGGTGCGCTCATCGCCTGGCTGGGCCTCGAGATCCTGCCCTACCTCGTGATCCAGGCCGTGGTGGGCTTCTCGCTGCTCGAGGTCGTCAACTACATGGAGCACTACGGGATGCTGCGCCAGAAGGTCGGCGTCGGCGAGCGGCAGCGCTACGAGCGGGTCGACCCCTCGCACTCCTGGAACTCCAACAACATCGCGACCAACGTGCTGCTCTACCACCTGCAACGGCACAGCGACCACCACGCCAACCCGACCCGGCGCTACCAGTCCCTCCGCGACTACGAGGAGTCTCCGGTGCTGCCGACCGGGTACGCCGGGATGATCGTCCTCTCGATCGTGCCCGCCGTCTGGCGCCGGGTGATGGACCCTCGCGTGCTCACCCACTTCGACGGCGACCTGAGCCTGGCGAACATCTCGCCCCGCAAGCGCGACAAGATCCTCGCGACGTACCCGCCGCCCTCGCACGAGGACCTGGTCTCGACCGAGGAGCTGTCCGCGGAGCAGGCCTCGCAGGTCGAGGTGCTCGCCGCGCAGTGCCCGGGCTGCGGCTACGTCTACGAGGTCGAGGCCGGTGACGAGCACGAGGGCTTCGCGGCCGGGACCGCCTGGAACGACGTGCCGGACAGCTGGTGCTGCCCCGACTGCGGCGTCCGCGACAAGGTCGACTTCGTCCCGCTGGACCGGGAGCCGGCCCGATGAACCCTGGCACCTAACCTCGTGACCGTGACCATGCCACCGCTGACGATGCGTGAGCGGGTGATCGACGCCGCGGTCACGCTGACCACCGAGGACGGCTGGGCCCAGGTGACGATGGCGCGGCTCGCCGACGTGGTGGGCGTCAGCAGGCAGACCGTCTACAACGAGGTCGGCTCCAAGCCGCTGCTCGCCGAGGCGATGATCCTGCGCGAGCTGGAGCGGTTCCTGGAGCTGGTGACCGTCGCCTTCGACGCGCACCCCACCGACCTGGTGGCCGCGATCCGCGCCGCGTCGTGCGCGGTGCTCGAGGCGTCCCAGGACAACCTGCTGCTGAAGGCGATCGTCTCGGCCACCCACGGCGCCGACACCGAGCTGCTGCCGCTGCTGACCACGCACGCCGGCACGCTGCTCTCGACCGCCAAGGCGGTGGTGGTCGAGCGGGTGGCGCCGTACGACGTCGAGCTGACCGCCACCCAGCTCGACGCGGCCATCGACATGGTCGTCCGGGTGGTGCTCAGCCACGTCATGCAGCCCTCCGCGTCACCTGGTCGGACGGCCGACGACATCGCCTGGGTCGCGGCGCGGGTGCTGCGGCCAGCGGGAGTCAGGCCCCCGGCTGGGTGAAGCCCTTCTTCACGACGGGGCCGTACCAGTTGGCGAACCAGAAGTCCGCGAGGGCCACGTAGAGGCAGTTCGGACCTGGCTGGCCGAAGAAGAAGTCCGGAGAGTCGGTCCACGTCAGGTCCGTGGGCGTGGTGCCGGGGCAGGACCCGGGCCGCACCTCGGCCACCGGCGAATAGTTCTGGACCGGGCCCACCGTCACGCTCCAGGAGTCCGTCCCCGCGTCGTAGACGGGGGTGCCGACGACCGGCGTCGGTGGGCGAGGCGCCAGAAGGTGCAGCGTCACCGCTGCGCTGGTCACGCCGGCGGCCGACCTGGCCACGAACGTCACGCACTGGGCGGGACCGTCCGCGTACACGAACAGATCGTCGCCCTGGTCGTAGGACCTCTGCGAGGTGCCGGCCGCACCGGGCGCCGGACACGTCGCCGGATCGACATAGCTCGTGTAGGCCACCAGCGTCGCGCGCGCGGGCCAGGACGCGGTGAAGCTCCACCCTCCCTCCGACGGGTCCCACGCTCCCCCGACGACCGATGGCGCGGCGACCGGGTTCTGGTACCGGTTGACGACCGCCGTGATCGCCGCCGGGCCGGCGCCGTACTGGTTGACCACCTGGGCGCGGAAGCAGTGCGGACCACCGCTGCCGTCGCTCGGGTCGGTCCAGCTTCCTGCCCCGAGCGGCAGGTCGACGGCCAGGTCGCGCGGGGGGTTGCCGGCGCACGACGCGCCGGCCCAGACCTCGACGTGCACCTTCGAGCCGCGGGGCGCCGACGACGGCGCGGACCAGCGCAGGGTCACCGGCCCTCCGCTCCCACCGGAGAACTGCACGTTGCCGAGCTGCCCCGGGAGCGGGTCGATGAGGCACTTCTGCGGAGCCTGCTTCGCCTTGCCGCCGTACGCCGCCACGAACCGCTTCAACAACGGCTTGTCGATCCAGCGGCAGGCGTAGTAGCCGGGCTCCTTGTCGAGGAGGGGGCAGTCGCTCAGGTTGAAGACCGGCACCATCAGCGAGCACCGCCCGCCGGTGTGCTGGAACCCCACCACGTGGCCGAGCTCGTGGGTGAACAGCCTGCCCACCCAGACCTTGCGCTCCGCGGTGTCCGGGGCGTTCTTGTAGCCCGGGTTGAGGTGCACGAAGGCGCGCGGAGCCGGACCCACGGTGGCGTAGCCATCGGCACCCCGGGTGTCGCCGTAGCCGATCACCAGCTGGGCCCGGCGCCCCTTCTTCGCCTTGACGAAGGTGAGATGACCACCGGACGTGTTCCATGCCTCGAGGGCGCGCTCGAGGCTCCAGTCCCACTTGGCGGGGATGCTCTCGGAGTAGGTGATCGTGCGACCCGGCCAGCGACGCACGTGCGCGGCGGATCCGCGCAACCGGTCAGCCACGACGAGGCGTGGGCCACCCTTGTCCGCCTGCCGTACGACGGGACCGGCCTCGGGGCCGGTCGCCGAGCCGGCGTCGTGGCCAAGGGACGGTGACGACAGCGAGCCCACCAGCAGGAGCATGAGCAGTCCCAAGCCCGTCGCCCGGGGCGCCCAGTTCCAGCGAGTGCTCATCTTCGGATGCTGGTCGCACCGCGAGCCCACGGCATGACCAACCTGGGGCAACTCTCGCCCCGGATCAGGCGTTCTCCTTGGAGAAGACGTTGGTGCCCCACCACAGGGACAGGGCGAAGATCGCGACCGCCATGCCGGTCCCCACCAACACCTCGCTGCTTCCGAGGTCTCCGGTGAAGGCATCACGGGCGGCGTCCACGATGTAGCGGAACGGCATGAACGCCGAGACCTTCTGCAGCCACTCGGGACCGAGGGTCATCGGCAGCAGGATCCCGCTGAGCAGCAGGATCGGCATCATCACGACGTTCACGACGGGGGCCATGACGTTCTCGTCCTTGGTGGCCATCGCCAGCGCGTTGGAGGCCGCCGCGCAGGCTCCGCCCACGAGCAGGGTGATCACGACCCCGAGCACGACGCCGTCCAGAGGCGCGCGCATGCCGATCACGTAGCCGAGGGCGACCAGGATCACGGCCTGCACCAGCAGCTGGAGGACGTCGCGCCACAGCCGGCCGATCAGCAGCGCCGAGCGCGAGGCAGGGGTCACCCGCTCGGCCTCGATGACGCCCTCGCGCCACTCGCCGATCAGCGAGAAGCCGGCGAAGAACGCGCCGAACATGCCCAGCTGCACCAGCAGCCCGGGCACCAGGAACGTGTAGGCGTTGTCGGTGCCGGTGTCGAACTGCGAGACCAGGGGCTTGAGCAGCGGCCCGAACAGCAGCAGGTAGAGGACCGGCTGCATGATGCCGATCAGCACCCAGGCCGGGTTGCGGAGGTTCATCCGGATCTGACGCTGGAAGACGATCGAGCACTCCCGCAGGTGCGTCGTCACTGGTCTTCTCCTTCCGGTCCGGCCGCCTCTGGATCGGCGGTCTCGTCGGCGTCGCGGAGCGAGCGGCCGGTGAGGGTGAGGAACACGTCGTCGAGGCTGGGTCGGATGACCTCGATGCCCTCCAGCCCGACGCCCGAGGCCTCGAGGTCGCGCAGCAGTCCGGGCACCGCCTTGCCGGCGCGGGCCACCCGGCCGTGGACGTGCCGGCCGTCGACCAGTACGTCGTCGCTGATGGTCGCGAGCTTGTCGCGCGCCACCGAGACCTGGTCGTCCGAGGACAGCTCGAGCGAGACCTGGTCGCCGGAGACGGTGGCCTTGAGGTTGTCGGAGGTGTCGCTGGCCACGATCTCGCCGCGGTCGATGATCACGATCCGGTCGGCCAGGGCGTCGGCCTCGTCGAGGTAGTGGGTGGTCAGGAAGACGGTCGCGCCCTCGTTGCTGCGCAGCCCCTCGATGTGCTCCCAGAGGTTCGCGCGCGCCTGCGGGTCGAGCCCGGTGGTCGGCTCGTCGAGGAAGACCAGGGAGGGCGAGTGGATCAGCCCCATCACGATGTCGAGACGGCGCTTCTGGCCACCGGACATGTTCTTGTTCATCCGCTTCCAGAGCCCGTCGAGCTGGAACTTCTCGAACAGCTCCTGGCCCTTGGCCACGGCGTCCTTGCGGGACATCCCGTAGAGCATCCCGTGGTCGACCACCTCGTCGCCGGCGTAGGCGCCGGAGAACGTCGAGCCGACCTGCGAGCAGTAGCCGATGCTGCGCCGGACCTGGACCGGCTGCGTCGCCACGTCGTAGCCCGCGACGCGCGCGGTGCCCGCCGTCGGCGTGAGCAGCGTGACCAGCATCCGCAGCGTGGTGGTCTTGCCCGCACCGTTGGGCCCGAGGAAGCCGACGACCTCACCCTCGGCCACGTCGAGGTCGACGCCCTTGACGGCGTGGACCTCCTTCTTGTTCTTGCCCTGTCCCGGGTGGAATGTCTGCACCAGCCCTCGTGCCTCGATCACCGAGCCCGCGCTCATCAAGTCTCCTCGCTCACGTGTCGTGTCTCGACAAGTGTCGACCCCGCCACCGACGGCGACTCATCGGTCCGGACAGGTCAGGACCAGGTCACGGCGGTCAGCCGGCGCCACTCCTCCGGCGGCTCCGTGCGGTTCCACAGCCGCAGGTAGAGCTCGACGGCACCGCCGGTCAGCTCCCAGTCGGCGTCGTCCGGCGACTCGTCGCCCGTCGTACGCCGCGTGGTGACGGCCGGGCGGGGGCCCATGCGCGACCTCCCACCAGTCCGCCAGGTCGTCCGGTGCTACGACGAGGAGCGCGTCCTCGTCACAGCGGAGCCGGGACCGCGGTCGGGTCAGGAAGCCGCCGAGCAGCTCGTCGATCCCGTCGCCGGCCAGCTCGGGGTCGATCCAGACCTCGTCGGGTCGCGGCGGACGGCCGAGCGAGGCCGCCAGCGCGTCGACCGCGTGCATCGTGGTCTCGTGGCACTGCCGCCGGGCCCAGAACTCCCGCGCCGGCGGCGCGTCGTTGAGGAAGACCAGCGCCTCGACGTCGTCGGAGGCACCGTTCACCGCCTCGGCCAGCGCCGCCGCACCGTCCGCGAGCCAGCGCAACGGGTGCTCGGAACCGCGGCCCGACGCTTCGTACGCCGCGACCTCGTCGTCGGTCGGGCGTTCGCCGCCCAGCAGCGCCGCGGCCCAGCGGTGCACCATCCCCTGGTGCGCGACCAGGTCGAGCACGGTCCAGTCGGGGCAGGTCGGCACCCACGCCTCGAGACCAGCGCGGTCGGCGTACCGCACGAAGGCGCGCATCGCCTCGCTCAGCCCGGCAAGGTGCTGGGCGGTGGTCAGCTGGGTGGGCACACGGGGAGCGTGACACCGAGGCCCGCCCGGGAGCGACCGGATTTAGGGCCGGACCAGGGCCGGACTAGGACCGGGGCAGGTACTTGCTCACGTCGACCGGCAGCTGGTCGGTGTCCCAGGGGAGCATCAGCCGGTCGGGCGCCTCGTGGTGGTAGGGCTCGGTCGGGAAGTTCACGAAGTGCGTCTCGTGCGGGGTCGGGTTGTAGTGCAGGTGCCAGACGCCGCGGGGGATCCAGATCTGTCGGATCCCGCGCTCGGACAGCACGACCTGCTGGGTGACACCGCGCGTGGGAGAGCCGGGGCGGTCGTCGTGGAGGAGCAGGAGGTCCTCGCCGACGATCAGCGAGTAGCGGTCCTCCTTGAACTCGTGCATCCCCCAGCCCTTCATCTGGCCCGGTCGCACCGTGAAGACGTAGGAGTAGACGATCGGCACCGACCACAGGTCGGGGTCGCCGTTGTAGAGCTCGTAGAGCGCTCCCCGGTGATCGAGGTGCACCGGCGGCCTGTGCAGGACCACGCCGTCGATGGCCGGCGTCGTCGGCCTGCCCTCGGACGTCACGGTCTGCTCGTCGCGGACTCCCGGTCTGTCTCAGCCGTCATGGTCCATCCTCTCAACCGGCCCCGGACCCGGGACCGCCACGTCGGGGGAGGCACCGAGGCGCCCTCGGCGCGGGACAGCCGGCCACGGAGCCGACGCACCCGTCTCCGGGCCCGGTCCCGCTGCTCGACCGCGTCCGCCAACGCCGCCGTCAGGGTCTCGGCGTGGGCGTTGGTGTCCTGCCAGGCCTGGTGGTAGTGCTCGATCTGCCGGACCAGGTCCTCCTCGCGCACCCGGTGCCAGTCCGCCGCGGTCCGCGTCTCCTCGGTCAGCTCGCGACTGAGCGGCACCACCATCCGGCTGGCCTCGGCGCCTGTCACGGTCTCGAGCTGCGACGCCGCGGAGTCCTGCCAGTCCGCACAGGGGTGTGTCGCCGATCCCGGACGTCCCGCCCGC
Organism: uncultured Actinomycetota bacterium; assembly: GCA_963734355.1. Taxonomy (GTDB): domain Bacteria; phylum Actinomycetota; class Actinomycetes; order Propionibacteriales; family Nocardioidaceae; genus Nocardioides. Next base: position 59,926 of record CAVTHU010000047.1, on the reverse strand, counting down.
GAGCTCGGCCACGGCCGCGGACCAGCGGTGGTTGAACCACGGCTCTCGCCAGTGCGCGATGAAGGCCCGGAACGACGTGGGCGCGGACTGGGCGCCGGCGTGCCGGACTCGTGCCGCGGCCACCAGCGCCACGTCCCAGCCGTGGCAGCGCAGGTGCGTGCAGTAGTCCTTGTCGCCGTGGGTGACCGGCCAGAACCTCGGGTCGGTGCCACCCAGCTCGTCCCACGCCGCGGCACGCGTCAGGAAGCCGGTGCTGGTCACCCAGTCGTGGGTTGTCACCTCCGAGGCCGGCCACTCGGTCGTCGAGTCCGTGTCGTTCCACAGCTCGACCGCGTCGTGCGGCGTGGCCGATCCCGCGTTGGGCGGGACGGGCCGTCCTTCCGCGTCCACGCGGACCGATCCGAAGCCGCCGATCCTCGGGTGCGCATCCGCGGCGTCGACCAGGGCGTCCAGCCAGCCCGGTTCCGGGACCATGTCGTCCTGGACCCAGACCAGGAGCTCGGCGTCGGTGAGCGCGCGGGCACGGTGCAGGCCCCCGGACCAGCCCAGGTTCACCCGGACCGGGTCCACGAGGACGCCCGCGGGTGCGGCCACCTCCGGCGGCGCGCCGTCCGGGGTGTCTGCGTTCACGACGACCGCAACGGTGAAGTCGTGCCGCGACACGTGGGTGCACAGCGCGTCGAGACACCCTCGGAGCCGGTCCGGCGCCCCGAGCGTGATGACGCCCAGACTGACCCGGACGTCACGATCGAACGCTACGAACACGATCGGAAGTTACCGTGGGGGCGTGGCGGACCTTCCCTTCGGCATCGATTTCGGCGGCACCGGTATCAAGGGCGCGCCGGTCGACCTGGAGCAGGGCGAGTTCGCGGAGGAGCGCGAGCGGATCAAGACGCCCTCGCCCTCGACCCCCGACGCCGTCGCCGAGGTCTTCGTCGAGCTGCTCGGCCACTTCCCCGGGTCCCGGGGTCCGGTCGGCGTCACCGTCCCGGGCGTGGTGCGGCACGGCGTCGTCCACTCGGCCGCGAACATCGACGAGGCCTGGGTCGGCACCGATGCCGACGCGTTGTTCACCGAGGCCACCGGCCGCGACGTGCACGTGGTCAACGACGCGGACGCGGCCGGCCTCGCGGAGGCGCGGTACGGCGCGGCGAAGGGCCACGGGGGCCTGGTCATCCTCACCACGCTCGGGACCGGCATCGGCTCCGCGCTCGTCTACCACGGCGTCCTCGTCCCGAACTCCGAGCTCGGCCACCTCGAGATCGACGGCCACGACGCCGAGTCCCGCGCCGCCAACAGCGCGCGGGAGCGCGACGACCTCTCGATGGAGCACTGGGCCAAGCGGCTCACGAAGTACTACCGGACCCTCGAGATGCTCTTCTCCCCCGACCTGTTCGTCGTCGGTGGCGGGATCAGCAAGCAGTCCGACGAGTTCCTGCCGCTGATCGAGATCGACACCGAGATCGTGCCGGCCACGCTGCGCAACAAGGCGGGCGTCATCGGAGCCGCGCTCTGTGCGGTCGAGGAGCTCGACGGCTGATCAGCCACCAGGTCGCCGGCAACGTCACGGCCACCTTGTCGGTCGTTCCCCCGACGCCACCTGACTGGACCTGACCGGGGCCAGCGGGCGGGGTAGGCAACAATGGACGAGAAGCGCGTGGGGCGCTTCGGCTCTTGGGGACGCAGGGGGGTGCGGGGATGGAAGAGGTGGCCGCGCGCCCGCGCTGGCGCGACGCGCTGGTGGTGGCCGTGCTCGCCGCCGTGATCGTCGGCGGGCTGGTCCACTACGGCCGCGGGCTCGGTGGTGACGACACGCCGTCTGCCGGCGGCACCACGAGCCCCTCGGCCAGCACCTCACCGACCGCTGAGGCCACGGCCCAGCTCGAGGGCGCCCCGCCGACCGACCCGGCCGCGCCGTCCTCGCCAACCGGTGGCACCTGCTGGGACGGCCGCGAGACCGCCTCGCTCAGGCTGTGCGGGCTGCCCGAAGGCGCGCGCGGCCTGGCGTGGGTGTTCCCGTCGTTCGCCCGGGACCGCGCCCTGTGCCACCCGGCCCGACCCAACGACGACAGCTACCCCGTGGTCGAGTCCTACGAGTGCTTCCAGCAGGCGCTGGGCCAGCCCGTGACGGTCACCTACGACCAGGTGAACGACCCCGAGCAGGTCGAGCGGTGGCTGCTGGCGCGGATCGGCAAGGACCACCGCCGGGTGATCCCGGGCGCCCACGGCGGACGCTACATCTTCCGGGACGGCACCAACCGTCCCGCGCGGATCACCGGCATGTACGCGCAGTTCCCCTACGTCGTCTCGGTCTACGCCGCGAGCCCGCAGGCCGCCGTGCCGCGCCTGGCAGAAGATCGTCCGCCAGCGCGCGCCCGAGACGGTCCGCGGCGTCCGCACGCCGTAGCTACTGCCGCCAGTCCAGGTCCTGGTCGGCGTCGAGCTCGCTGCCCGGCACCGGTCCGAGGCCGAGCAGCTCGGTGACCAGGTTCGCCAGGTCACCGTTGCGCACCGGCTGCGCGCCGCCGTACGCCGGCCGGCCGGCGCCCGGGTCGGCGTAGTCGGGGTTGAGCTCGTAGAGGTCGGCGGGCCGGATCCCGCGGCCCCAGATGACGAACGGGATCCGGTAGTCCTCGACGTCGCTCGCGTCGTCGTGGTCCTTCTCGCCGGGCAGCCCTCCGTGGTCCGCGGTCAGCACGACGACGAGCCGCTTCGACAGCCGCGGTGTCGCCTCGACGGTGTCGAGCACCTCGCCGAGCAGCCGGTCGGTCTCGGCGACCGCGTCGAGGTACGCCGGCGACATCCAGCCCGACGCGTGGCCGGCGACGTCCGGCAGCCCGAGGTGCAGGAAGGTGAACCGTCGCTCGGCGGTCGCGAGGTCGGAGACCGCGTCGTCGACCAGCGCGCCGGCGTCGCCGTCCACCTCGAACTCGTCGATCGCGTCCGGCCACGACCGGTCGAAGGTGGCGAACTTGTCCTTGCCCGCGAACAGGGCCGTCGTACCGCCCGCCTCGTGGACGACGTCGAAGACCGAGGAGACGCCGTGGCCGTCCGGCCCGGGCACGGTGCGGCCCGGAAGCTCGTCGTTCCACGTGACCCCGTGGCCACCCTCGTCGGCGTCGATCCGCCGGCCGGTGAGCATGCCGGTGTGGTTGGGCAGCGTGACGGTCTGCTCGACCTCGGTGCGGGCGTTGAGCGTCGCGGCACCCTCGCCGAACAGCCGCCCGAAGGCGCTGTCCGGCCCGAGCCCGTCCAGGGCACGGGTGTTGAGCCCGTCGACCGAGATGGCCAGCACGTCGCGGGGGCGGTCGCGCGGCGGCTTGGCCGGCGGCTTGGTCGGCGAGGCCGGGGGCTCGGAAGGTGGCGCGACGGTCGGGCTGGGCGGAGGCGGTGGTGGTGTCGGCGACTGGAGCGGCGCGGCCGACTCGCTGTGCTCGCTCGAGGGCGGTGCTCCGTGGCTCGTCGCTTCCGCAGCCGACGAGCAGCAGGGTGGCCGCGCAGGCGACCGCCGGGAGGGTACGGCGCATCAGCCGGTGGCGCCGGCTCCACGGATGGCCGCGGCGACCGCCTTCGGGACCTCGGCGTTGAAGACCGTCGGGATGATGAAGTTCGGGTTGAGCTCCTCGTCCCGGACGACGTGCGCGATGGCGTCGGCGGCGCGCAGCAGCATGTCGATGGTGATGTCGTGGGCGCGCGCGTCCAGCAGGCCGCGGAAGACGCCGGGGAAGGCCAGCACGTTGTTGATCTGGTTGGGGTAGTCGGACCGGCCGGAGGCGACCACGGCGGCGTACTTCTCGGCCTCGGCGGGGTCCACCTCGGGGTCCGGGTTCGCCAGCGCGAAGACGACCGGCTGCTCGGCCATGTCGGCGATCCACTCGGGCTGCAGGATCCCCGGCGCGCTGACGCCGATGAACACGTCGGCGCCGACGAGGCAGTCCTTCAGGTCGCCGCGCACGTGGCGCGGGTTGGTGACCGACGCGAGCTCGGTGTGCGCGGGCGACAGCTCGTCGCCGGTGCAGAGGGCGCCCTCGCGGTCCACGACCACGACGTCGGTGACCCCGGCGGCGATGAGGAGCGTGACGATCGCGGTCCCGGCCGCACCCGCCCCCGAGACCACGACACGACACTCGGTGAGCTCCTTCTCGACCACCCGCAGCGCGTTGGTGAGCGCCGCGAGGACCACGATCGCGGTGCCGTGCTGGTCGTCGTGGAAGACCGGGATGTCCAGGCTCTCGCGCAGCCGCCGCTCGATCTCGAAGCAGCGCGGGGCCGCGATGTCCTCGAGGTTGATGCCGCCGAACCCGGGGGCGATCATCTCGACCGCCTTGACGATCTCGTCGGTGTCCTGGCTGGCCAGGCAGATCGGCCAGGCGTCGATGTTGGCGAACCGCTTGAACAGCGCGGCCTTGCCCTCCATCACCGGCAGCGCCGCGCCCGGCCCGATGTTGCCCAGGCCGAGCACCGCCGAGCCGTCGGTGACCACGGCGACGCTGTTGCCCTTGATGGTCAGCCGGGAGACGTCCTCCGGGTGGTTGTACAGCGCCATGCTGACCCGCCCCACTCCCGGGGTGTAGGCCATCGACAGGTCGTCCCGGTTCTTCAGCGGGACCTTGGAGCTGACCTCGATCTTGCCGCCGATGTGGAGCAGGAAGGTCCGGTCGCTGACCTTGTAGACCTCCACGCCGTCGATGGCGTCGACGGCCTCCTCCAGCTCGTGGGAGTGGTCGGCGTCGCTGGCCGAGCAGGTGACGTCGAGGACCAGCCGTTCCCGGGTCGAGTCGACCACGTCGATCGCCGTGACCACGCCGCCGGCCGCGGAGATCGCGGTCGCCACCGCCCCGACGATCCCGTGGTCGGGCGCGGTGTGCAGGCGCATGGTGATCGAGTACGACGACGCGGTGACGGACACGCGCTCAGCCTCACGCCCCGTTGCCCTACGAGCAAGTCACCGGCGCTCCTCCGCTCCGAGGTGCGCCAGGAGCCGCTTCGAGAACCGGTCGCCCATGGTGTCGATGACCTTGCGCATGGCCGCGCGCACGGCCGGTCCCGACGCCTTCGGCAGCGGCAGGTCGAGGGTGATCTCGAGCTCGGTGACCAGCTCGGTCCCGTCGTGAGTGGGGGTGAGGGCGTACCAGCCCGCCACGCCGGCCTGCTCCGTCGTACCGGCCGGAGGGTCGTGCCGGAACTCGATGCGGTCCGGCTCGTGGAACACCATCCGCTCGGTGAACGCCGGCGCCACCTTCGCGCCCAGCAGGTTCAGTCCGGACAGCTGCCAGCGCCAGTGGTCACCGTCGGCGGTGATGCTCTCGAGGAAGGGCGTGAACCGCGCCATCAGCTCGGGGTCGACGAGGACGTCCCAGATGTCCTGCTGCGGCGCGAGGACCACCGCCTCGGCATGGGTCTGGCGGAGAAGGACGTCATGGGCGGCCGGTACCCAGCTCAGTTGATCAGTGGTGGTGGTGGTAGTGCTGGTGGTGGCCGCTTCTTCTTGTTCTTCTTCTTGATCTTCCAGCGTGTAGGTCGCGGGGGTCGGGTCCATGTTGCCGACGGCGTCGGCGGCCGACGACCGTGACCGTGTGCTTGCCGCGCTTCTTGATCTTCGACCTTGAACGGCGAGGTGCACGGCTTGCGCCGGCCTCTTGTCCACGTTGCAGGTGAACGTCGACGGCCTCGGTGGCGATGGAAGGTGAAGATCGACCTTGTGCTTGTGGGTCTTGCTGCTTGGGGTGTGGTCGAAGGCGACGTCCGGGGGCGTGGGGTCGAACTCGTCAGCGCCGATGTCCAGCGGCCGCACCCGATCCTGCCGCGGGATCGCCGTCGAGGTCGCTGGTGCCGACGCTGACGTCGGTAGCCACCCTTGTCGATCGTGGGCGAGTTCATGCGCCTGGTGGTAGAGGGTGGCGTCGGCGAAGACCGGCAGCGCCGTCTGGTTGCTGCTGACGGAGCCCACGTTGGTGACGTTGCCGCCCCCGCCCTCCTCGATCTTGTCGTAGTTCGAGTTCGACAGGAGCACGTCGCTCTCGCTGTTGGTGCCGACCTCCGTCGAGCGGATGTCTGCCGTGACGCCCGAAGCGATGACGTTGCGCGCGCTGATGTCGAGGTTGGTGTCGTTGCCGCTGGCGTCCGCGCGGATGCCGTAGGAGCCAGGACCCGTGGCGATCGCCGTGACGTTGCGCAGCGTGAGGGCGAACGTGCCGCTTCCCCACGAGTCGTCGAGGGCGACGCCGCTGGCCGCCGTGGTGACGCAGAGCAGGTCCCGGGCCAGGCCGCTGATGCCGGCCGTGCAGGCGATCGGCGCGGAGGTGTGCACCTCGACGCGCTGCACGAGGACGTTGCTCGCGAACACGTTCAGCCCGTAGAGGCCACCGCTCTGGTTGATGGTGAGGTCCGCGACCCTGGCGCCGGCGCCGAACAGGGCCAGGCCGGAGTCGCGCCGACGTGGTGATCACCGGCCGCGGCTGGCCGGCCGCACCGTGCACGTTCACCCCGGTCTGGCTGTTGCTGAGGCTGGTGGTCCCCAGGTTGTAGGTGCCCGAGGCGACGATCACCTCGTCGCCCGCGGCCGCCTGGTTGATGGCCTTGTCGATGCTGCAGGCCGTGGCCGGCGACGTGCAGCTGTTGGCGCCGTTCCCGCCCGGGACGGCGTAGCGCACGATCGCCGCGTGGGCCGGCGACGCCAGCCCGGCCTGGGCCACCAGCGCGCCCGCGACGAGCGCGGGCACGAGCAGGAAACGACGACTTCTCACGAGGCTGAAGGGTAGAGGGTTCCGGGCCTCTTCAACCCCGCATTGTCCCAGTTGCCCGGACCGGCTGCTGGTGGCCCGCGGGGTTGTGGTGCCCGTCCAGGACCACCCGGACCCGACGGTCGCCGAGGTCGAGGACCACCGCGTCGTCCTCGATGGTCTCGACCTCGCCGCAGACGACGAAACGCAGCCCGTCGACCTGGTCGAGCACCGAGCCCGGCGGGCAGCGCTCGAGGTCCTCGGTGGCGACCAGCACCATCTCCTGGCGCAGCCGGGAGCCGAACCGGAGCAGCAGCAGCACCAGGACCAGCAGGAACACATCGGCGACCACGGTGATGACCAGCCCGACGTTGCTGTGGGTCTCGCCGACGACCTGCCAGACCGTCGACGAGCCCGGGAGCACCCGTACCTGCACCTGCTGGGTGGCCAGCGCGTCGTCGTACGTCGCCTCGTCGACGCGGACGGTCCCGCCGAAGCCCGGCTGGTCGTCGGTCTCGGCGACCTCGAAGGTGACGGACTGCTGGCCGTCGTCCACGTCGTGGTCGGTGACCGTGGCGACGACGTCGACGCCGTCGCTGTCGATGCGGTGCTGCTGCCAGGTGCTGTGCACGAACGGCAGGTTGATCATCACCACGACCAGCCCGACGAGCAGGACGTTCTTGAGCCGGCCGGTCACTCGGCCGGCACTCCCCGCGCCCCGTCAGTCATGGCCCGAGTCTCGCACTGGCACCCCAGCGGTCATGACCGAACTCACGTCCGTGGGAATGGGGGGACCCCGTCGACGGAGGAGGACCATGGAGAGGTGACCGAACCGACCCCCGTCCGACGCCCGCGGCACCTCATGGACCCCGCGAACCCGGTGCGGCAGGTCAACGACCGCGCGTTCACCCAGGTGCAGCGCTGGGTCGTGTCGGCGCTGGCGGTGGTGACGATCCTGCACCTGTCGGTGGGGCTGGTGATCGCCGCCTTCTTCGTCGACGAGAGCGCCACTGTCTCCCGGTTCGGCCTGTGCGTCATCGGCGGCCTGTTCGGGGTGGTGGCCGTGGGCGTCGGCCTGCTGATCCACCAGAAGCCGATCGCGTCGCCATGGCTGGCCGTGGGCTTCCTCCCCGGTCTCGTCGGCATCGTGCTGCTGCTGGTCCGGTGACCGGCACCCGCATCTCGTGTCATGATCACTTGCCGCGACTGATCATTACCTGACGCTAGGGTGACCCCGTGGCGAACGGGCGCGACCGCGAGATCCTGCGGCTCGCGGTGCCGGCGTTCCTGGCGCTGGTGGCCGAGCCGCTGTTCCTGCTCGCGGACGCCGCGATCGTCGGCCACCTCGGGACGCCGCAGCTGGCCGGGCTGGGCATCGCGGCGGTGGTGCTGCAGACCGCGGTGGGGCTCTGCATCTTCCTGGCGTACGGCACCACGGCCAGCGTCGCGCGGCGCGTCGGCGCCGGCGACCAGAAGGGCGCCCTGGCGCAGGGCGTCGACGGGGTCTGGCTGGCGGTGCTGATCGGGGTCGTGGTCACCGTCCTCGGCCTCGCCCTCACCGGGCCGCTGGTACGGGCGTTCGGCGCGGGGTCGTCCGTCGAGGGCTTCGCGACGACGTACCTCCGTATCGCGTGGCTCGGCACCATCCCGCTGCTGGTGATGCTCGCGACGACCGGGGTCCTGCGGGGGCTGCAGGACACCCGGACGCCCCTCGTCGTCGCGGTGCTCGGCAACGGCGTGAACATCGTGCTCAACCTGCTGCTGGTGTACGGCGTCGGCGCGTTCGACGGGCTGGGCATCGCTGGCTCGGCGATCGGGACGGTGCTCGCACAGGTGCTCAGCGCCCTGGCGCTCCTTGTCGTGGTGGTGCGCGGCGCCCGCGCGTCCGGTGCGTCCCTGGCCCCGGACCTCCCCGGCATCCGCTCCGCGGCCCGGGCCGGGGTGCCGCTGGTGATCCGCACCATCACGTTGCGCGCCTCCCTCCTCGTCACGACGATCGCCGTGACGGTGGGCGCCTCCGGGCCGGACCGCCCGGTCGCGCTCGCGACACACCAGATCGCCATCACGCTGTGGGCCTTCCTCGCCTTCGTGCTCGACGCGATCGCGATCGCGGCGCAGGCGATCACCGGCCGCTACCTCGGGGCCGGTGACGTCGGCGGCACCCGGGCGGTGACCCGGCGGATGGTGCAGTGGGGCGTGGTCAGCGGCGTGGTGTGCGGGGTGCTGCTCGCGGCCGCGTCCCCGTTGCTCGGGCCGCTGTTCAGCAGCGACCCGGAGGTCCACGACCTCCTGGTCCCGGTGCTCGTGGTCGCCGCGCTCGGCCAGCCCGTCGCGGGCGTGGTCTTCGTGCTGGACGGCGTGCTGATCGGTGCCGGCGACGGCCGCTACCTCGCGTGGGCCGGACTCGCGGTGCTGGTGGTCTACACGCCTGCCGCCTTCGCCGCGGCGTACGTCACCGGCGGGCTGGTCGCGGTCTGGGTCGCGTTCGCCGCGGTGTTCATGGGCGCGCGGTTCGTGGTGCTCACCCAGCGGGCGAGAGGTGACCGCTGGATGGTGACCGGCGTCTCGTGACGAGGCTCATGCCCGGATCGCTTGGATCGTTCCAAGAAACCTTTCACCATGGACACATGACGACCTTCAAGCGACTCGTCCGCCGCTTCGACGCCTACACGCTCGAGGTGTTCAACCCCCCGCACACCCGCCGGCCGCGCTGATCCGCGCCTGAGGGCCGGTAGAGACTGGCGTCATGGTGGCGACGGTCGCGGTCCTCTCCGACATCCACGGCGTCCTTCCGGTGCTCGACGCCGTGCTCGCCGAGCCCGACGTGGCCGCGGCCGAGCGGATCGTCGTGACCGGCGACCACGCGGCCGGCCCGATGCCGGTCGAGGTCCTCGACCGGCTGGTCGGCCTCGGCGACCGGTGCCTGCTGGTCCGCGGCAACGCCGACCGGGAGCTGGTCGAGGTCGCCCGCGGACGCGACTCCGCGATCGACGTCTCCAACTGGGCCGGTCGCCAGCTGCGGCCCGACCAGGTCGACCTGCTCGACCGGCTGCCGCACCCGGTACGGCTCGAGGTGGCCGGGTTCGGCACCGTCGTGTTCTGCCACGGCACCCCGCGCGACGACGACGAGGTCGTGCTCGTCGACACCCGGCTGGCGCGCTGGGCCGAGGTCCTCGCCGACCTCGACGACACCGACCGGGTCGTCGTCTGCGGGCACACCCACATGCCGTTCGCGCGTCTGGTCGACCGACGGCTGGTCGTCAACTCCGGCAGCATCGGCATGCCCTACGGGCGGGCCGGCGGTTCGTGGGCGCTGCTGCGCGACGGCCAGGTCGAGCTGCGCCACACCGCCATCGACGTCGAAGCCGCGGTCGCCGCGGTGGTCGCCGGGTCGGCGTACCCGGACCGGCAGGCGTGGGCCGACGAGTACGTGCGCTCGGCCAACAGCGACGCGGATGCGGTTGCGGCGTTCGGACCGCGGGACGGGCGTTCGGCCGACAGGTGAACCCTGCCGGGATCCGGCTGAGTACGCAGGGCATGCAGCGCGCGCATTGGTACGGATCCCCACGGAGGCGCTCACGGCCATGGCGACCGACCCGACCGTGCTCGACCCGACCGCGGTCGCCCATTCCCCGGTCTGCCAGAGCGCACACACCAGCTGCTACCCGGGTCGCGACAACCAGTTCACTGCTCGGCGCGTCACTTCGAGCACCCGTTCTGTTGGCCCCCCTTCGGAACGGGAGAAGGCCCCGGGGCACGTGCCCGGGGCCTTCGTCATGCCTGCCGTACGTCGGACTCGCCTGAGACGAGCCTCACGGTGCGCGAGGGGGGAGTTGAACCCCCACGTCCTTTCGGACACACGGACCTGAACCGTGCGCGTCTGCCTGTTCCGCCACTCGCGCGTGAAGCGGGCCAAGGTTAGCCCAGCGGTGAGAGGGCGACCAAAACGGTTCCGGCGGCGTACCTCGGCGACCCGCCCTCTCCCGGGGGATCTGGGCCGATCCTTGACGATCTGGGGTGTTGCAACGGCCCAGATCGTCAGGGTTACCCGGGTACCCGGGTAACCCGTCACAGTTCACCGGAGAACAGAACGGCGCCCGGCGGCGTCCACGAGGGTGAACGGGTACCCCGATACAGTCGTGGGCGACCGCTGACCGGTGCCCAACCGAGCAAACAGGGCCATCGCGTGCTGGTCGTCATGCCATCACAACAGCGATCGGGACACAGCCGGAAGGAGGCGACGTGGGCGGGCTGCAGCGGTTCGAGCAGCGGCTGGAGAACCTCATCTCCGGCGCCTTCGCGCGCGCGTTCCGCAGTGCGGTGCAGCCGGTGGAGATCGCGGCCGCGCTCCAGCGCGAGTGCGACAACAACGCCCAGATCCTCAGCCGCGAGCGGCGGATGGTGCCCAACGACTTCCACGTCGAGCTGAGCCAGGTCGACCTCGACCGCCTCGCGCCGTACGACAGCGCGCTCGCCGACGAGCTCACCCACCAGGTCCAGGACCACGCGGACTCGCAGGGCTACGTCTTCCCGGGCCCGATCGGCATCGAGTTCGAGAAGGCCGACGACCTGACCACGGGCAGGTTCCGGATCCGGAGCAAGGCGCAGGCGCGGGTGCAGAGCAACGCCACCCACACCCAGGTGCGCCGGGCCCGGGCGGTCCTCGAGATCAACAAGACCCGGCACCCGCTCCAGCCGCCCGGCCTGGTCGTCGGGCGCGGCACCGAGGCCGACGTCCGGATCAACGACCCCGGCGTGAGCCGGCGGCACATCGAGTTCGACGTGCGCACGGACGTGCAGCAGGGCAAGGACGACCTCAAGATCGAGGTCCGCGACCTCGGCTCCACCAACGGCATGCTCATCGACGGCCACAAGGTGACCAAGGCCGGCGTCCGCGACGGCAGCCAGGTCCGGATCGGCAACACCACCATGACCGTGCGGATCCTCGAGGACGACGAGGACGATTCCCCGAAATGGACAGAGTTTCGGTGGCCTGGGTGGAGCCGGTGTCTGAGCTCACCCTGTTCCTCATCAGGATCGCCTACCTGGCCATCCTGTGGATCTTCGTGCTCTCCGCGATCTCGGTGATCCGCTCCGACATGTTCGGTGCCCGGGTGCCCGAGGCCGCGCGCGGAGCCGACGCCGCTCGCAAGGAGAAGCGCGGCACCAAGAAGCAGCCGCCCAAGCGGCGCGGCAGCCCCACCCACGTGATCGTGACCGAGGGCAGCAACGTCGGCGAGCGCGCCGACCTCGACGAACGCGCCGGTCCTGATCGGCCGCGGCAGCGACGCGGGCATCAAGCTCGACGACGACTACGTCTCGACGAGGCACGCCCGGATCGCGGCGTCCGGCGACCAGTGGTTCGTCGAGGACCTCGGCTCCACCAACGGCACCTACATCGGCACCGTCCGGATCACCCAGCCCACGACGATCACGCTCGGCACCCAGGTGCGCATCGGCAAGACGATCCTCGAGCTGAGGAAATGATCAGGCAGAGTAGCCGCGGTGCGCCTCGACTTCTCCGCGATCTCCGATGTGGGTCGCGTCCGCAAGGACAACCAGGACTCCGGGTACGTCGGCCCGCACGTCGTCGCCGTCTGCGACGGCGTGGGCGGCGCGGCCCGCGGCGACATCGCGTCGAGCACGGCGATCGCGCAGCTGCGCAAGCTCGAGGAGGCGCCGCCGGGCCCGGACACCAGCGACAGCGACCTGCTCGGTCTGGTCAGCAACGCGCTGCACCGCGCGCACGCCGGATCGCCGAGCTGGTCGACGAGAACCCCTCCCTCAACGGCACCAGCACCACCGCCACCGTCGCGCTCTTCGACGGGAAGCGGGTCGGCATGGGCCACGTCGGCGACAGCCGCGCCTACCTCTACCGCAACGGCGAGATCAGCCAGCTCACCAACGACCACACGTTCGTCCAGACGCTGATCGACGAGGGACGGATCACCGAGGCGGAGGCGCGGGTGCACCCGCACCGCAACCTCATCCTCAAGGCGATCGACGGCACCCACGACCTCGAGCCGGACCTGTTCGTCCTCGAGCTCACGCATGGGTGACCGGCTGCTGCTCTGCAGCGACGGAACCAGCGGCGTCCTCGACGCCGGCCGGCTGGCCGACATCCTCTCCAGCGGCACCCCCGACTACGCCGCCGTCGAGCTGGTCCGCGCCAGCCTCGAGGCCGGCAGCTCCGACAACGTCACCTGCCTGGTCGCCGACCTGGTCGAGGGCAGCCCCGACGACCCCGCCACCCAGGACACGCCGCTCCTGGTCGGCGCCGCCGCCGACATGCGCGCCCGTCGTTCCCGCGGCGCCAAGGCCGGCAGCCTGTTCCGCGGCCACCGCGCCGGCGACACCGGCGAGCTCGAGCCGATCCGAGCGGAGATCCCCGACGAGGTCGGCTTCGCCATCTCCAGCGACCCGATCGCGGATCCCGAGGCGGTCCGCTACGCGCCGATCGCACCGAGCCGCTACACCTGGCTGAGCCGGCTGCTCGCCCTCGCCGTGGTGGTCGGCGGCCTCTGGCTGATCGGAGCGGGCGCCTGGTCGTGGAGCCAGGACCAGTTCTACGTCGGCGAGGACGACGGCACCGTCGTGATCTTCCGCGGCCTCGACACCTCCCTGCCCGGCATCGACCTGTCCCATCCCTACCAGACCAGCAACGTCACCCTCGACCGGCTCTGCGACTTCGACGCCGACAAGGTCCGCGAGGGCATCGACGTCGACAGCCTGGACGACGCCCACGACACGGTCAGCAACCTGGCCCGCCAGATGACGGCGAACCCTGAGGCGGACTGCTGATGTCGCAGGCAGGGTTCGTCATGGGCTTCGTGCACCGGCGCCGCCGGGGCGCGGAGCTGTTCCTGCTCATCCTCGCGCTGGCGGTCGGGATCGGTGCCTACGCCGCGGTCGGCATCGGGGTCGAGGGCGAGGTGCCGCCCGACATCGTCGGGTACGGCGCCGGCCTGGCCGCGCTCGCGATCTCCGCACACGTCGTGGTCCGGATCGTGGCGCCGTACGCCGACCCGGTGCTGCTGCCGGTCGTGACCGCGCTCAACGGACTGGGCCTCGCGGTCATCCACCGCCTCGACCTGGTCTACGCCGACAACCCGCTCAAGCCGCACGGCCTGCCGCACAAGCAGCTGACCTGGATGACGCTCGGGGTGATCCTCTTCATCGCCACGCTGGTGCTGCTGCGCGACCACCGGGTGCTGACCCGCTTCACCTACACCAGCGGGCTGGCCGCGATCGTGCTGCTCCTGCTGCCGCTCGTCCCCGGCATCGGCGACACCATCAACGGCGCCAAGATCTGGATCAGCGTCGGTCCGTTCAGCTTCCAGCCCGGCGAGGTCGCCAAGGTGCTGCTGGTGATCGCGTTCGCGGGCTACCTCGTGCTGCACCGCGACGCGCTGGCGCTCGCCGGCCGTCGGGTGGGCGGCCTCGACCTGCCGCGCGGCCGCGACCTCGGCCCGATCCTGGTGATGTGGCTGATCAGCCTCGGCATCCTGGTCTTCCAGCGCGACCTCGGCTCCAGCCTGCTGTTCTTCGGCCTGTTCCTGGTGATGCTCTACGTCGCCACCGAGCGGCCCGGCTGGCTGGTCGTCGGCGGCGTGCTGTTCATGGGCGGCGCCGTGGTGTCCTACCAGTTCCTCTCGCACGTCCAGAACCGCGTCAACATCTGGCTCGACCCGATGAAGTACTTCGACCAGACGCCCGGCAGCGGCCAGCTCGTCGAGTCCTTGTTCGGCATGGCGTGGGGCGGCCTGATCGGCCGCGGCTTCGGCGGCGGCAGCCCCGAGCGGGTGCCGTTCGCGGAGTCCGACTTCATCATCGGGGCCATCGGCGAGGAGCTCGGGCTCACCGGCGTGATCGCGGTGATCCTCTGCTACGGACTGATCGTCGAGCGGGCCCTCCGTGCGGCGCTGATCTGCCGCGACGGCTTCGGCAAGCTGATGGCGACCGGTCTTGCGGCGGTCTTCGCGCTCCAGGTCTTCGTCGTCATCGGCGGGGTCACCCGGCTGATCCCGCTCACCGGCCTCACCACGCCGTTCCTGTCGTACGGCGGCTCGTCGCTGGTCGCGAACTGGGTGATGGTCGCGCTGCTGCTGCGCATCTCCGACCAGGCCCGCCGGCCGGTGCCCGACCTCTCCGCCGTCGACGAGGACACGTCCGACGACCAGGCCACCCAGGTCATCAAGATGGGTGGGGCGACGCCATGAACAAACCGATCCGCACCATCTCCATCTTCTGCCTGCTGCTGTTCGTCGCGTTGATGATCAACGCGACCTGGCTGCAGTACTGGAAGTCCGACGCCTACGACAAGGACCCGCGCAACCGCCGGGTGATCGAGGCGGCGTACTCCCGCGAGCGGGGCGCGATCCTCGTCGGCCGCGAGCCGATCGCGGAGAGCGTGGAGTCCGACGACGAGTTCGACTTCCTGCGCACCTACGTGGAGCCGTTCAAGTACGCCCACGCGACCGGCTACTTCTCGTTCTTCGACCAGACCGGCATCGAGCGCAGCCAGAACGACGTCCTCTCCGGGGACGACGACCTGCTGTTCGTCAACAAGCTGGTCGACCTGCTGTCCAACAAGTCGGGCAAGGGCGGCAACGTCCAGCTCACCCTCGACCGGACGCCCAGGACGCGGCGTTCGAGGCGCTCGAACAACCTGCAGGAGACCACCGGGGCGCCCGTCCAGGCCTCGGTCGTCGCGCTCCAGCCGAGCACCGGCCGGATCCTGGCGATGGCCTCGCTGCCGACCTACGACCCCAACAAGCTCGCCTCCCACGACTTCGCCAGCGTCAAGACGGACTACGACCGGCTCCAGGCCGACCCGGCCCAGCCGCTGCTCAACCGCGCCATCCAGCTGTCGCTGCCGCCGGGCTCGACGTTCAAGCTGGTGACGGCGGCGGCCGCGATCGAGAGCGGCAAGTACGACGTACGACAGCGAGGTGCCGGGCGGTACGACGTACCAGCTGCCGCAGACCACCGGCAGCTCCGGCGAGATCGACAACGAGGGCCGCGACTGCGGCACCGACAAGATCCCGTTCAGCCAGGCGATGGAGAACTCCTGCAACACCACCTTCGCCCAGCTCGGGGTCGAGCTGGGCGCGGACGCCCTGCTGGAGCAGGCGGAGGCGTTCGGGTTCAACGACCACTACCTCGACGACATCGGCCCGCAGACGATCTCGAACTTCCCCGACGACGCCAACGAGCCGCAGGCCGGCCAGTCCGCGATCGGCCAGTACGAGGTGCGGGCCACGCCGCTCCAGATGGCGATGGTCGCGGCCGGGATCGCCAACCAGGGCGTGGTGATGAAGCCCTACATCGTCGAGTCGATCCAGTCCCCCGAGCTCGAGACGCTCAAGCAGACCGAGCCGGAGGAGTACAACCAGGCGATCAGCCCCGAGACCGCCGACCAGGTCACCCAGCTCATGGTCGACACCGTCAACTCGGGCACCGCGTCGCCGGGCGCGATCCCGGGCGTCCAGGTGGCCGGCAAGACCGGAACCGCGCAGAGCGGGATCCCGAGCGTGCCTCCCTACGCCTGGTTCGTCTCGTTCGCCCCGGCCCAGGACCCCGAGGTCGCGGTGGCCGTGGTGATCCAGCAGGCCGAGGGGATCGACCGGGGCGAGATCGCGGGCGGCACCTACGGCGGCCCGATCGCCAAGGCCGTGATGGAGGCGGTGATCAAGTGACCGACAACAGCAACGAGCAGTTCGTCGACGACCAGCACCGGTACCGGTTGGAGTCGCGGATCGCGACCGGTGGCATGGGCGAGGTCTGGCGGGCCACCGACACCTCGCTGGGCCGGCCGGTGGCGGTCAAGGTGCTCAAGAGCGAGTACGCCGACGACCCGCTGTTCCGCTCCCGGTTCGAGACCGAGGCCCGGCACGCCGCGTCGCTGCACCACCCGGGCGTCGCGTCGGTCTACGACGTCGGCGAGTCCGCGCTGCTCGGCGCTGCGGACGGCTCCGGCCTGCCGCGCCCGTTCCTCGTGATGGAGCTCGTCGACGGGCAGCCGCTCTCGGCGCTGCTGCGCGGCGGCCAGCCGCTCGACCCCGAGGTGGTCCGCGACCTGATGGCCCAGGCGGCCGACGCGATCGGCGCCGCGCACCGGGCCGGCATCGTGCACCGCGACGTGAAGCCGGCCAACCTGCTGGTCACGCCCAACCGGCAGATGAAGATCACCGACTTCGGCATCGCCCGCGCCTCCGACGGCCTCGGCCTGACCGCCACCGGCCAGGTGATGGGCACGCCGCAGTACCTCTCCCCCGAGCAGGCCCGCGGCGCCACCGCGACGTCCGCATCCGACGTCTACTCGCTCGGCGTGGTCGCGTTCGAGTGCCTGGCCGGGCACCGGCCCTTCGACGCCGACTCCCCGGTCGCGACCGCCCTGGCCCATCTCAACGACCCGGTGCCGGACCTGCCGCCGGAGGTCCCTGCCGACCTGGCTGCGGTCGTACGCCGGGCCATGGCCAAGGAGCCGGACCAGCGGTACGCCGACGGTGACGCGTTCGCCGCCGCGTTGCGCGACCCGGCGGGCGCCGCCGCCACGGCGTACGTCCCGATTCCTGTCCCAGCTGCGGCGGCCGTCCGAGCACACCCAGGTCCTCGACGTGCCGCCGCCCGCCGACACCGGTGGCCGACCCCGAGGCACCCGCCGACGACCGCCGCAGCCCGTGGCTGGTGGTGCTGCTCGTGCTCGCGCTGGTCGCCGCGATCATCCTGATCATCGTGGTGGCCACCCGGGCGAACGACGGCGACGACGACCCGACCGCGTCCGACACCAGCAGCGCGCCGACGTCGTCCGCGCCCACCACGGAGGACACCCCGAGCGAGGAGTCGAGCTCCGCGCCGGCCGAGGTGCAGATCAACGCGGCCGACTACCTCGGCCGCAACGTCGACGTCGTCGCGACCGAGCTGCGCGCCAAGGGGCTCGAGGTCGACACCCAGCCGATCGACAACCCGGGTGACGAGGACGCCGACACGGTCGCGGCCGTCAGCCCGACCGCCGGCCTGGTCGAGGGCGACACGGTCACCGTCGAGTACTACCGCGAGGCCGAGCCGACCTCCGAGCCCCCCACCAGCGAGCCGACCTCGGAGCCGCCGTCCACCGAGCCCACCTCGGAGCCGCCGTCTTCGACGGCATCCGACGCTCAGGACACCGAGACCCCGGCGGCGTCCTCGTCGACGTCCGCGCCGGCCGCGGCCGCGTCCAGATCCGGAGGAGCAGGAGCATGGTGACCCGATGAGCGAGACACCCCCGGAGCCGCCCGTGGTCCCGCCGACCTCGCCGACCCCGCCGCCGACCCCGCCCCCGCCCCCGCCGAGCGCGCCGCCGACCCCACCGCCCGGCGGCGGCCTGGTCGGCGGGCGCTACGAGCTCGGTGAGCTGCTGGGCCGCGGCGGCATGGCCGAGGTGCGCAAGGGCCACGACACCCGGCTCGGCCGGGTGGTCGCGATCAAGCGGCTGCGCACCGACCTGGCCAGCGACGCGACGTTCCAGGCGCGGTTCCGCCGTGAGGCCCAGAGCGCGGCCTCGCTCAACCACCCGGCGATCGTGGCCGTCTACGACACCGGCGAGGAGCCGGCGTCCGACGGCAGCGGCGTCTCGCAGCCCTACATCGTCATGGAGTTCGTCGCCGGCCGGACCCTGCGCGACATCCTGCGCGACGGCCGCAAGATCCTGCCCGAGCGCGCGCTGGAGATCACCAGCGGCGTGCTGTCCGCGCTCGACTACAGCCACCGGGCCGGGATCATCCACCGCGACATCAAGCCCGGCAACGTGATGCTCACCCCGAGCGGCGACGTCAAGGTGATGGACTTCGGCATCGCCCGCGCGATGAGCGACTCCAACACCATGACCCAGACCGCGGCGGTCGTGGGCACCGCTCAGTACCTCTCCCCCGAGCAGGCGCGCGGCGAGACCGTCGACTCGCGCTCCGACGTCTACTCGGCCGGCTGCCTGCTCTACGAGCTGCTCACCGGCCGGCCGCCGTTCGTCGGTGACAGCCCGGTCGCCGTCGCCTACCAGCACGTGCGCGAGCCCGCGCGGCCGCCGTCCGACCACGACACCGACCTGACCCCGGCGGTCGACGCGATCGTCATGAAGGCGCTGGCCAAGCGGCTCGAGGACCGCTACCAGTCCGCGGCCGCGATGCGCAGCGACATCGAGCGCTACCTGGCCGGCCGGCCGGTGCAGGCGCCGGTGCACATGCCCCCGCCGCCCAATCCCGCCCGAGCCTCCGACCTCTGACACCAGCACCTCGATGCGGCCACCGGTGCCGCTCCTGGACGACTACGACGACGACGACTCGACCGCCGACGCGGCCCGCGCACCAGCGTGCTGATCCTGCTCGCGCTCCTCGTCCTCGCGTTGGCCGTCGGCGGGTTCCTCCTGTTCAAGAGCGACCTGTTCGAGTCCGCCGCCCGAGCAGGTGCAGGTCCCGAACGTGATCGGCATGACCGAGGACGAGGCGCGCGACGCCATCGGTGACGCCGGGCTCAGCGTGGACGCTCCCGACTTCAAGCCCGACGAGGAGGCAGCGAACGGGGAGGTCATCGACCAGGACCCCAACCGCGACCAGTACGTCGACCCCGGGGCCTCCATCCACCTCACCATCTCCTCGGGGCTGCCGCAGGTCGACGTGCCGTTCATCGTGGGGGCCTCCCAGGACGAGGCCCGCAACCAGCTCCGCACCGCCAAGCTCGACCCGCAGTTCGAGAGCGTGGAGTCCGACGAGCCACAGGGGCAGGTGCTCTCGACCGACCCGCAGGGCGGCCAGCCGGTGGACCAGGGCAGTGTCGTCACCGTCACGATCAGCAAGGGTCCGCACGCCATCCCGAACGTGGTCGGGCTGAACCGGTCCGACGCCATCAAGCAGATCGTCGACGCGGGCTTCCAGTACGACATCCGTGGCGACGACAGGTCGACCGAGCCACGGGGCACGGTCACCGACCAGCTGCCGCCCGGTGGTCAGCCGCAGCCGCAGGGGACGACGGTCACGCTGTTCGTGTCGACCTACGAGCCACCGCCCCCGCCGCCGACCGACACGCCGACGGTGCTGCCGACTCCCACCGAGACCCCGACCGTGGGCACGACGCCGCGAAGGCCTAGCGACCTTCCGCGGAGCCTGCCGCCGGCCCGGACGGGTTGACCGGGGTCGCGTAGGACAGGTCCAGCAGGCCGTCGTACGCCGGCGCGGTGATCTCGTCCTCGATGTCGAGGTCCCAGCCGACGTCGATCGTCGGGTCGTCGGCCTGATCGCGGTAGACCTGCAGGTACTCGTCGGCGGCGAGGGCGCCGGTGAGCTCGCCGACGTCACCGACCGCCTCGATGACGTAGGGCTGCGGGTAGGGCACGCCCTGGATCACCACCGAGTTGCCCTCGCACTTGATGCCGGTGGTGCTCACCATGCGCTGGCCCTGGAGCACCACCGCTTCGGCTCCGCCCTCCCACATCGCGTTCACCACGGCCTGGATGTCCTGCTGGTGCACGACCAGCAGGTTCTTGTCGCCGGTGGCCGCCTCGACCACCTCGTCGGGCGCGTCGGAGAGGGTGACCACCACGCCGGGCCCGGTGTGCTCGGTGAGGCCGGCCGGGTCCTCCAGCGCGTCGACCTGGCGCTGGTAGCGGCGTACGTCGTCGTCGTCGACCTGGTCGGTGAGGTCGCGGACCTCCTGGGTCAGCTCGGCGACCCGCTCCTGGAGGTCGGCGGCCCGGTCGGTCTCGGAGTCGGTGAGGGTGGCGAGGTCGTCGTACCGCCCCGGCCGCAGGTCGGTGCCCTCGCTGGACTGCGCGCTGACCACGAACAGCCCCCCGCAGACCAGCACCACCGCGGCCGTGCCCAGCCGCCAGCCGAGCCGCCAGCCCAGGACCGCCCGGGTCCGGCGCCAGCGGGACCTCGGTCCCGGTTCGGGCTGTGCGTCCACGTTGACTAAGGTAGCCGCGTGTCGAGGATGAAGGCCCGTGACCCACTGTCGTCCCTGGACCCCGGCGGGGGGCCCGTGGTCACGCCACGGTCGATCGTGGCGCTGATCCTGATCCTCGGAGGCATCGCCTGGATCGTCTACTACTACGTGGGCGTGCGGCCCGGTCCCGACGACATCGACCCCAAGACGTTCGAGCCCGTCTACGGCGGCCTCGGCTTCATGGGCGACCTGAAGAAGTGGAACTACGTGATCGGCTTCGGCGCGATCCTGGTCGGCCTGGTCGTCGCCGCCCACCCCTCCACCCCGCTCGGCCGCGGCCGCGGCGTCGTGGTGGGCATGCTGGGCTGCTTCCTCATCGGCCTGCTGTGGATCTGCACCTACTACGTCTTCAGCAACAACCTCGACGACGTGCCGGTCTTCAACGACCTCGGCCAGTACAACCTGTTGGTCGGCATCGCCTTCATGGCGGTCGGCTTCACCTACGCCACCCGCTGGGAGTAGCCACCAGCTCTCCACAGCCCCTCCCCGCCGGCTCGAGCTCGCGGGGAGGTTGCGTCATTTCTCGTCGAGAGGCGCGAAATGGTCGTCGTTCGACGCGTTTCACGACCCGTTCGCGCCACTCGACGGGGAACGAGGGCTTTCCACACGTGTGCAGAAACCTGTGGAGAACTACACCGCTGTGATTCGGGTCAGTTCAGCGTGATGGTGCGGACCACGATCGCGGCGGCGATCACCAGACCGATCGCGGTCATGCCGGCGACCTGGATCGCTGTGCGGTGGGGGCCGCGGGGGGCGTAGATCAGCACTGCGCCCACGGCGGTGCCGCCGACGAAGCCACCGAGGTGGCCCTCCCACGAGATGCTGCTGACGAAGACGAAGGTGATCACGAAGTTGATCCCGATCCAGGTCAGGATCCCGCGCACGTCGCCGTGCACCTTGAGCGCGACGATCAGGAGCGCGCCCATCAGGCCGAAGATCGCACCGGAGGCGCCGAAGGCCCCTCGGTCGCCCCAGTAGACCAGCGCCGAGCCGGCCAGGCCGGACAGGAAGTACAGAGCGATGAACCTGGCCCGGCCCACCACGAGCTCGAGCTGGGGGCCCAGGGCGTAGAGCGCGAACATGTTGAACCCGATGTGGAACAGCTGCACGTGCGTGAACATCGAGGTCACCAGCTGGTAGTACGCGCCGTCCGCGACCCCCGGGATCCAGGTGCCGCCGTTGGCCTCGCAGGCCGCCTTGGTGACGTCGAAGCCGGAGGGGCCGACCTGGCAGAACGCCTCCGGTCGCAGCACGAGATAGTCGAGGAGCTCGCTGCCACTGCCGCCGGTCGCGATGATCGCGATCCAGACCGCGACGTTGATCGCGATCAGCACCATGGACGTGAGCGATGCGTCGGTGGGCCGCAGTCCGCCGTACGCCGTCCGGCCGGACCGCGTCGTCTTGGCGCCCTCCTTCACACATTCCGGGCACTGGAACCCGACCGCGGCCGGCCGCATGCAGTCCGGGCAGATGACCCGGTCGCAACGCTGGCAGCGGATGTGCGCCTCGCGGTCGGGGTGCCGGTAACAGGTCGGCACCCCGGTGCACCGCGGACGGCTGGGGCTCGGTCAACCGCCCACGATCTCGAGGCTGTCGATGACGACGGGCTCGATCGGGCGGTCACCGGCGCCGGTCGCGGTCGTGTTGATCCCGTCGACCACGTCGCGCGAGGCCTGGTCCGCCACCTCGCCGAAGATCGTGTGCTTGCGGTTCAGCCACGGAGTCTCGGCGGTGGTGATGAAGAACTGCGACCCGTTCGTGCCCGGGCCGGCGTTCGCCATGGCCAGGAGGTAGGGCTTGTCGAAGACCAGCTCCGGGTGGATCTCGTCCTCGAACTCGTAGCCGGGGCCACCGGTGCCGGAGCCGAGCGGGCAGCCGCCCTGGATCATGAAGTTCTCGATCACCCGGTGGAAGGTGAGGCCGTCGTAGAACGGGCCGCTGCGGTTGTTGGGCGTGGAGTAGGCCTTCTCACCCGTGGCGAGGCCGGTGAAGTTGGCCACCGTCTTGGGGGCGTGGTTCGGGAAGAGGTTGACGGTGATGTCACCGCGGTTCGTCTTCAGGATGGCCTGCTGCTCTGCCATGGCTGCCTTTCGGGCTCTGGTGTCTTGCTCTGTCGTTCTCTTGGTCGTTCTCGAGGGTCGCGACGCGCGGCTGACCTGGGGCCGAGTGGGTACCGACCTGACAGACCGCGCTTCGCGTGCCCGTCGATCCTCGCACGGGTCGCAAGCCGGACCCCACTGGCCGCCCCTTGTGTGGGCGTGGTCGAATGGCAGGGGCCCGCTCGCCGGACACTGCCACCAAGATCTGCGGAGAAGAGGAAGCGATGGCACGGAGGAAGAAGCAGTCCTTGCTGGACCAGGCATCGGACTACATCGACCAGGTCCGCCCGCAGGTCGAGTCGGCCGTGGCGACGGCGCTCGACGCCGCGGAGGACTTCTACGAGAACACCGCCCGCCCTGCGCTCGTCGACGCCAAGGAGAAGGCCGGCCCGGCCCTTGCCGACGCGCGTGACAAGGCCGCCCCCTACGTCGCCGAGGCGCGTGAGAAGGCCACAGCGGCACTCGCCGACGCCCGGGTCCAGGCCGCCCCGCTGGTGGCCGCCGGTGCCGAGCGAGCCAGTGACGTCGCGGCCCAGGCCAAGGAGGCCGCCGACGCGAAGGTTGCCCAGCTGAAGGGCGAGGAGAAGAAGAAGGGCAGCAAGCTCAAGAAGCTCGCGATCTTCGCCGCGCTGGCCGGCGCGATCGGCTTCGTCGCCAAGAAGCTCCAGAGCGGCGGGCAGAGCGCCAACTGGCAGTCGTCGTACGTCCCGACGCCCGCGCCGGCAGCCGGCTCGGGCCCCTCGGCCACCGACGACGCCGGTGCCGCCGCTCCCGACGAGGCACTCTCCGACGCGGCCGACGAGCCGCAGCCGGTGACCACGCCCGACGAGCCCGCCGAGGTCGTCGACCTCGAGACGCCGGTCGAGGACGCGCCCAAGAAGAAGTAGCGGCCCATGACGAGGGCCGCCGCCGTCCTGGCCTGGGTGGCGGGCATCGGCTTCGGCCTGCCCGGTGCGTACGGCGCGGCGTACCTCACGAGACACGCCGAGGTGTGGACGTTCCTCGGGTTCCCGACGTACGGCGGAGGCCCGTTCGAGTCCTGGGGCTTCCCCACACTGCCGATGCAGATGGCGTTCGTCCTCGTCTGCGTCGCCGAGCTCATCACCGGCAACCTGCTCTGGATGGGACACCCGGCGGGCCGGACCATGTCGCTGGCGCTGTTCCCGGTCGAGGCGTTCTTCTGGTTCGGCTTCGCGCTGCCGTTCGGCTTCGTCCTCGGAACCGCGCGGGTCGCCCTGACCGTGGTGCGCCCGACTCCCGCCTAGACGGCCTGGCCGGTCCGGTTCTCCTCGATCCACGCGTCGATCTGCTCCCACCAGCCGAACAGCCAGTCGATCCGGCCGTCGCGGTCCTGCGGGATGTCGGCGCGCGGCACCCGCCACCACCGCATCACGATCTGCTTGTCCATGGGCAGCTCGCGCCAGATGTCGCCGACCGTGAGCAGGTGGTCGAGGCCGGTGTGTGCGACCAGGACGACATCGGCCTCCGGAGCGGCGTCCAGGGCGGCGAGGAACCCGCCGGGCCGCGGCGCCAGCACGTTGGTCATCTGCTCGGCGCGCGACGCCATCCGCTCGAGGCCGAGCTTGCGCAGCCGGGCGATGGCCCGGTCCCGACGCGCTGCGGTGAAGTTGCCGCCCTCGGGGAAGATCACGAACGCGTCGTCGTCGTCGAGGCCGGTCGCCAGCGCCTTGATCTGCGACTCGAGGTCCTGGCCCTCCCCCGGGTTGGGCGAGATGAACTTCGCGGGGATCCGGTGCAGCAGTACGTCGATCGCCGGGTCCCACTGGAGCGTGTCCTTGAGGACGACGCGAGGCTCGCGGTCGTACCAGTGCATGAGCGCGTGGATGAGCGTGAACGAGTCACCCGGTCCGGCATGCCGGCAGCAGACCAGTAGCGGCTGCCCGGGATGGGCGTCGGGTGCCGGGCCCTCGGTGACGATGTCCAGCCGGAGCACCCGCTTCGCCTCGCGGAACAGCACCCACATCACGCCCTGCACCAGGTCGTAGTGGATCGCCCTGCCAGTACGGCGACCGCACCCGGCGGCTGCCACCCGCCGCGAGCCAGTAGCCGAACATCACCACGAGCATGAGCGAGTCGATCGTCGCGTAGAGAACGATGATCCAGAGCAACCGCAGGGCTCGCCAGCGGCCCGGGAGCAGTGGTGAGAGAGCGGCCGCGGCCACCAGCCAGAGTGGAAGCAGGACCCACAGCATCAGGGTCACTCCGAGGACGCCGGTCGCGGTGACCAGACGCCTCAGCTGCCTCCTCACGTGTGCTCGGCGAGATAGGCCCGAGAGGCGTCGTACGTCGCGGCGATGCGGGCCTGTACGCCGGAGAAGTCGCGGCTGCCCAGGAGCGTGTCGTCGCGGGCAGACGTGCCGCGGGCCGGCAGGACGTGGCACTCGACCGAGTCCGGCAGCTCGGCCAGCTCCCGGACGAACCGGTGCCGCCGGGCGATCTCGAACGACACCCGCGCCACCTCCCACGGTCGCTTCGGCGGCTTGAGCTGCCGGTCGAGGCGGCCGACCTGCAGCACGAAGACCCGGGTGGCGCCGAGCCCGACGGCCCGGCCCAGCGGGATCGAGTTCACGATGCCGCCGTCGAGGTAGTGCTCGCCGTCCACCACGGCGGGCGGCAGGAGCCCGGGGACCGCGGCGCTGGCGACCACGGCGTCCACCACCCGGCCGCTGCTGAACCAGTGCTCGGCCGAGCGCTCGATGCTGGCCGCGCAGACCTGGAAGGTGACCGGCAGCTCCTCGAAGGTGAGGTCGCCCAGCTGCTCCTCGAGCCGCTGCCGCAGCGGCTCGGCGGACCACAGGTGGGTGCCCGAGGCGACCGCTCGGCGGACGGTGCGGAGCGCGCGGTCGCCGTACCCCGCCTCGCGGGCGCTGCTCATCGACTGCCACAGCTCGGTGAGCCGCTCGACCACCGCGAGATCGGGCTGGCTGGCGACCAGGGCGCCGTTGAACGCCCCGATGCTGGTGCCGAGCACCAGGTCCGGGCGGACGCCCCGCTCGAACAGCGCGCGCAGCATCCCGACCTCGACCGCCCCGAGCACGCCGCCCCCTCCGAGGACGAAGGCCGTCTTGGTCACGCGTCGGAGTGTGCCAGTCCCAGCAGCTCCGGGTTCTCGGCTTTGAGCTTCTGCACCACCCGGTGCTCGACCCAGAAGATCAGCAGCGGGATCAGACCGGCCACGAGGGCGAGCAGGGTGAACGAGATGCTCCAGCCCGCCTTGCGAGCGAGGAAGAACGTGACGATGACGTAGACGGCGAAGATCCAGCCGTGCAGGAGCCACACGATGCTGGCGTCCTCGCCGAACTGCTGGAGCGTGCTCCCCTCGGAGAGCAGGTACTTCATCGGCAGGACGACCAGCGACCCGAACGCCAGGAGGATGCCCACCACGTAGGCGAGGATCCGGTAGGCGGTGACCAGTCCATTCACGTCGTCACGGTATCCGGCTGGTCCTCGTCCTCCGCCTGCGGCTCCTCGCTGGGGAGCGCGAGCTGCTCGCCGAGCCAGCGCCACCAGATCAGCACCGCGAAGGCGCCGAAGAACCACCACTCGACGGCGTAGAAGAGGTTGCGCGCCGCGGTGAACCGGCCGGCGTCCGGGAGCTCGACCAGCTCGGCGGCCGGCAGCCCGGCGACGCCCTGCTGCGCCACGGCGTACCCGCCGTACAGGTCCTGGTCGACGTGCTGCACGAGGTCGGCGATCCGCAGCTGCGGGAGTACGTCGTCGTCCGGGTCGTCGTCGACGGCGCCGGTCCCCTCGGGCGGCTGCAACCAGCCGACCAGGTCGGCGCTGCCCTCCGGCGGCGCCGGCGCGCTCGCCGGGTCGGCCACCCAGCCGAGGACGACGGGCAGCGCCGGCTGCTCCGGGCCGCCGATCGCGAGCGGCGTCACCATCCAGTAGCCGTCCCGGCCGTCCTGCTCGCGGTCGCTCACGAAGACCGTGCCGGTCGCCAGCCAGTCGCCCTCGAGGGTCACCGGCTGCCCGACCGACCGGCCCGGGAACGGGTCGTCCGGTCCCATCACGCTGCTCAGCGCCACCGGGTCGGCTCGGGTCAGGTCGCGCGCCTCGTCGGCCCGCCGGGTCTGCCACGCGTCGAGCTGCCAGACCCCCAGCAGCGCCGCGGCGGCGACGAACACCAGCGCCAGCAGGTGCCCCAGCCACAGTCTCGGGGCGAGGGCGGCGGGCACGCCGGTCAGCCTACGGCGGGATCGTCACGCATTCTGGTCAGACCACTTGACCTCATGACCAACAGCCGAGCATGCTGTGGCGATGGCGTTCCAGTCGGTCACCCGCCGTTCCGTCCCGGACGAGGTCTTCGACCAGGTGCTGGGCGAGGTCGTGGACGGCGGCATCGGCGCCGGGGAGTCGCTGCCGAGCGAGCGGCGGCTCGCCGAGGTGCTCGGGGTGTCCCGGCCCGCGGTCCGCGAGGCGCTGCAGCGGATGGCCGCGACCCGCCTGGTCGAGGTGCGGCACGGCGGGTCGACCACCGTGCGCGACTTCCGGCGCTACGCGGGCATGGACCTGCTCCCCCGCCTGCTCGTACGCCGCGGCAAGCTCGACGCCTCCGTCGCGCGCAGCGTGCTGGAGGCCCGGCTCGCGATCGGTCCCGCGGTCGCCGCGCTGGCCGCGGCCCGCGGCGGCCCGGCGCTGGCGGCCACCCTGACCGAGACCCTCGACAAGCTGGCCGGCACCGACGACGGCCCTGCTGCTGACATCGAGCGGCAGCTGCACGCCCTGGAGTTCTGGGACCGGGTCGTCGACGCCGCCGACTCCATGGTGTTCCGGCTGATGTTCAACAGCCTGCGCGCTGCCTACGAGCCCGCCCTCGAGGCGCTGGCCCCGCTGATGGCCGAGGAGGTCGGCCAGGTGGACGCCTACCGGGTGCTCACCGCCGCTCTCGGCGGCGGCGATCCCGAGACCGCGCGGGCCGCTGCCGACCGGGTGCTCCGGCCGGCGACCGAGAGCCTGCTGGCCGCGCTGGCCGCACTGGCCGCCGTACCCGAGGAGCACTGATGACGAAGCCAAGCCCCGAGATCGAGGCCCTGGCCGCCCAGCGGCTGGCCGCCGACGAAGACCGGATCACCGGTCAGGCGAAGCGCCGGCAGTCGCTGTCCCTGCGCGCGGCAGGGGCCGAGTTCTGGAAGCACCCGAGCCCCTGGCTGATCGCGGCGTTCCTCGTGGGCTCGATCGTCGCCCGCGTCGCGGTGGGCGGGGGTTCGTGGTGGGAGCTGGTGATCCCGGCAGCGCTGATCGCGCTGTTCCCGGTGATCGAGTGGTGCGTCCACGTCGCGATCCTGCACTGGAAGCCGCGCACGCTCGGACCGGTCACCATCGACTCCCTGCTGGCCCGCGACCATCGCGCGCACCACGCCGACCCGCGCGACCTGCCGCTGGTCTTCATCCCCTGGAAGGCGCTCGTCTGGCTGCTGCCGGCGTACGTCGCGATCGCCTGGTTCGCGATGCCGACCGCGGCCTCGGCGTTCTCCCTGCTGGTGTCGGTCTACGGCGTCATGCTCGGCTACGAGTGGACCCACTACCTGGTGCACAGCGACCACCGGCCGAAGTCGCGCTGGTATCGCGCGGTGTGGCGCAACCACCGGCTGCACCACTACAAGAACGAGCACTACTGGTTCACGGTGACCAGCTCCGGAACGGCGGACCGGCTGTTCGGCACCTACCCCGCCGACCCGTCCGCGGTGAAGACGTCACCGACCGTCAGGCAGCTGCACGCCCTCGAGGAGTCGCGCTAGGCGCAGGCCGCGAACGGCAGCTCGTGCTCGAGGGCCAGCCTGGCCGCGGACGCCGGGTCGGTCATCACGTAGCCGATCCGGCCGGTGAGTGGGTCGGCCGCGCCCCCGTCGTACGCCGCGCTGAAGGTCGGCTCGCTCTGGCCGAGCCGCATCCGCGCGAACAGGTCCTGCCGCTCCGCGCCGAGCCGCGCGGTCACCAGGCTGGCCCTCGAACTGGATCGAGTACGCCCCGAGGTCGTCGACGTCGTCGGTCACCTCCGCCTGGACACACTCGCGTGAGACGTAGGTCGAGCTCGCCGGCGAACCCACCAGCTCCCACGTCGCTGGGGTCGGCGGCCCAGCTCTGCCTCGGGTCGTCCGTCGTACCGCTGGTGACCAGCCGCCCGGCCGCGTCGACGTCGCCACCGCTCAGGGGGCCTGCCGAGTCCTCGGTCGCCGCCGCGACCCTGGCCATGTCGGTGCCGTCACGGAACCGCAGCACCCACCCCGCCTCCTGATCGTCGGCGCCGTAGAAGTGCGCCTCCCACGCCACGTCGAGCTCGGTGAGGCCGTAGGTCGTCGCGAGCTGCTGACCGGCCGACCGCAGCATGCCCGGGCTCAGCAGCGGCCGCTCGGCGGTCGCTCGTCGCCAGAACGTCGCAACCTCCTGCGGCGTCGACTTGGTCGGTCAGCTCTCCCACGCCGAGCTCGAGCCTGACCTGGTCGAAGTCGGTGACCGTC
Source organism: uncultured Actinomycetota bacterium (assembly GCA_963734355.1). GTDB lineage: Bacteria > Actinomycetota > Actinomycetes > Propionibacteriales > Nocardioidaceae > Nocardioides. Next base: position 30,646 of record CAVTHU010000047.1, on the reverse strand, counting down.
ACCGTCGCGGCTGCCTGGGGCACCAGCGCCAGCACCGCGGCCGACGGCTCGAGCGCGGCGTCGTACGCCGGCACCTGGGTCGCACCCGGCGCCGCGGCCGGCGACGACACCTGGTCGGGCTCGTCGTCCGAGCATCCGCTCACCAGCAGGACGACAGCCAGCAACAGCACCGAGACCCCGTATCTCACGGGACACCATTGTCGGGCGTCGGTGCGAGCCGCGCGCCGGAACGCCCGAACCGGGACCCGCGAGCTGGAGCCCCGACAAGGCCAGCGGATCAGCGCGGGTTGGCCTTGCGAGGGTCGCCCGACCGCTTGGCGGCACGGTCCGCGGCCGTCGGCTTGTTCCGGCCGTCCCACCAGCGCCAAGCCGCCGTGACCACGACCGCGCCGACGATGGACCCGATGAGGCCGCTCGGCCTGAGGTCGAGGCCGTCACCGGACAGCAGGCTGGCCAGCAACCCACCGACGAACGAGCCGGAGAGGCCGGCGATGAACGCCATCGCCCAGTCGATGCTGCCGGACTTTCGGCCGAGGATCAGCTGGGCAGCGGCGCCGGCGATCATGCCGAACAGGATGATGGCGAGGATGAGCACGCACGGAGCATAGCCCCGTGGGTTGGCCCGCCGCGCCTACGCGACTTCGGCCGACCCGGCGTCCTGCCCGAGTCCGGCGATGGCTGGTTCGCGATGTACCACCGTTCAGCCGGCGGTGGCCGCGGCGGCCCGCTCCGAGGCGGACCAGGGTCGGAACGACTCGGCCGAGCCCTCGTCCCACATCCGCTGGAACCTCGCCGGCGCCTTCCCCTCGAGCAGGTCCCCCGGCTCGAGGATGGGGTAGATCTCGTCGAGCGCGAGAGCCTGGAACTGGGTGACCCGGCGGATGGCGTGGTGGGGACGCAGCTCGCTGGTGTGGTCCAGTCCCATCGCGGCGATCATCTCGGCCAGCGCGTGCACGGTGTTCTTGTGGTAGTTGTGCACGCGCTGGGCCTTGTCCGGGACGTTGAGCGCCCGTTGCAGCTTGGGGTCCTGGGTGGTGACTCCGACGGGGCACTGGTTGGTGTGGCATCGCTGGGACTGGATGCAGCCGACGGCGAACATGAACGCCCGGGCGGAGTTGCACCAGTCGGCACCCATGGCCATCGAGCGGGCCATCGCCGATGCGGTCACCATCTTGCCGCTGGCGCCGATCTTGAACTTGTCGCGGATTCCGGCACCGACGAGGGCGTTCTGGACCGTCAGCAGACCTTCGGCCAGTGGTGTGCCGAGGGAGTCGGAGAACTCCAGGGGGGCCGCCCCGGTGCCGCCCTCGCCACCGTCGACCACGATGAAGTCGGCGTAGATCCCGCTCTTCATCATGGCCTTGACGATGCCGGCGAACTCTCGTGGGTCACCGATGCAGATCTTGAACCCGACCGGCTTCCCGCCCGACAGCTCGCGCAGCTGGGCGATGAACGCGCACATCTCCAGGGGCGTCGAGAAGGCCTTGTGGTAGGTGGGCGAGAACACGTCCTGGCCCTCGGGCACGAGCCGGGCCGCAGCGATCTCCGCGGTCACCTTGGCGGCCGGCAGGATGCCTCCGTGTCCTGGCTTGGCGCCCTGGGAGACCTTGATCTCGATCATCTTGACCTGTGGCAGCGTGGCGTTCTTCCGGAACGCCTCGGGGTCGAAGTCGCCGTTGGCGTCGCGGCACCCGAAGTAGCCGGTCCCGATCTGCCAGATCAGGTCGCCCTCGTTCTCGGCGTGGTAGCGCGAGAGCCCACCCTCACCGGTGTCGTGGGCGAAGTTCCCCATCTTGGCTCCGAGGTTCATGGCCCGTACGGCGGCCTCGCCGAGCGCCCCGAAGGACATCGCCGAGATGTTGAGCACCGACGCCGAGTAGGGCTGGGTGCACTGCGGACCGCCGACCATCACCCGCAGGTCGGCCTCGGGGTCGGCGACCATCGGCCGCGGAGAGACCGAGTGGTTCAGCCAGCTGTAGCCGGCCTCGTAGACGTCGTGCTCGGTGCCGAACGGCTTCTTGCCGCCGACGTCCTTGGCGCGCTGGTAGATGACCGACCGGGTGTCCCGGTCGAACGGTCGGCCGTCGGTGTTGTCCTCCACGAGGTACTGGTGCAGCTCGGGACCCATCCCCTCCAGCAGGAACCGCATCCGGCCGGCCAGCGGGTAGTTGCGCAGGATGCTGTGCTTGGGCTGGAAGTAGTCGTAGATGCCCAGCAGCACGAGGGGGACGAAGAGGATCTCCAGGAGCCACCACCACGGGCTCACGAGGACGGCCAGCGGGATCACCAGCAGCGCGAGGACGATGACTGTCCAGAGCACCTTGGTCCGGATGCGTTCCATATCTCTGTACTCCTAGCTCGACAGCTCATGCGGGTCACTGCGATGACGGACGAACGAGCAGCGACGATCAGTCGAAGACGTGGCCGTGCTCGTAGCGTTCGTCGGCTCCGGCAGCGGCGGTGAGGGAAGCGACGTTGTCGCGGGTGAAGAACCCCTCGAAGTTGTGGCAGCGCTCGATGTACTCGGTGATGAGCATCGAGTAGGGCGAGCTCTTGGAGAAGATCTGCTTGAGGTTGGGGTCGTCCTTGCACTCCCCGACCACGTGCGCCAGGAACGGCGTACCCATGTCGGCGAGCTGCCGCACCACGAAGTCGACGTTCTTCTCGTCCGCGACGTGGCCGTCCTGGACCGCCATCGCCAGGTGGTGCATGCGGCGCCCGAAGTTGCGCACGAAGTCCTCGGTGGGCATCGGCAGGTTGTCGAACGAGTTCACGATCGACGGCGTGTTGTTGGCGGTGAACACCCGGGCCGGCGACTTCTTGTCGTCGCCGATGTCGGGGTGCCGGGTCACGTTCGTGGACGAGTTCATCTCGTGGATGTTGTAGGCGCCCCAGAAGTAGTACGGGACCATCGTCAGGTACTCCAGCAGCGCGTTCTCACGGTCGCCGGCCAGGATCCGGGTGGCGGCGTGGTCGACGCCGAGCACCAGGCTCTTGATGTCGTGCTGCTCCGCGAGGGCGTCGGCCCGATCGAGCATGCCCTGCTCGTCGGCGGTCAGGTTGATCGCCTCGCCCAGTCCCAGCGCGTCCAGGTCGTCGATGTCGACGTCGACGTAGCCGACCCGGTTGTAGGTGAAGTCCGACAGGAACGTGAACGTCAGGTGCGGGAGCGCGTAGAAGCTGCTGACCGTGTCGCCGGGGTAGGCGAAGCGGATGTTCTGCGGCTCGAGCGCCTCCCGGACCGCCTTGGTCGACTCGGCCTGGTAGACCTCACCGATGTAGCGCGCGTTGGGCTTGTTCCGGGCGAGCGGGTAGAGCATGTTCCACCGGGTCATGTTGTCCTCGTAGGTCGCCGTCAGCGGCTCGAGGACGATCAGCCGGGGGTACTCCGGCTGCGACTGCAGGACGTACACCTTGTGGGTGTCGATCAACCGGGCCGACTGGAGCCGGTACGGCCCCATCACCGCGAGCTCGGCGAGGTAGTTGATCGCGTCGCCATGCTCCACCTGGACCACGAGCGCCGCCATGTTGCCGACGATCTCGTTCAGCCCGGACTGGGCTCGACGCTCGTAGACCTTGGGCAGGTACTCCTCGAAGAAGTCGGAGTTCTTCTTGTCGCCCATCGGGGCGTAGGTGGCGAGATCCATCATGATGCGGTGTTCCCTTCGCTGACTGCTGACATGTGCACTTACTCCTCCAGCTCGGCTTCGAGCTCCGCCTCGTCGACGGTCGTCCACTCCGGACGCCGGAAGTGGTACAAGCAGCTGGGCCGGTATGGCGAGGACCACGACACCGGCCACGATGATCGCGGCGTACGGGCCCGCCGACAGGGCACTGAAGCCGGCGGGCGGGGTCAGCCCGAGAACGATGGCCGACAGCGCCGCGAGGATGCCGACGATCGCGATCACGGAAACACCCTTGATCCGGATCGGCCGCGGTACGTCGGGCTGCGACCGCCGTAGCTTCATCGCCGAGGCGAACATGCAGATGTACATGCCCATGTACAGGATGATCGAGATGGCCTGCAGCATGGCGAAGGCGACCGAGGTGTTCGGTGCGACCACGAAGACCAGGGACAGAATCGTCACGATCACGCCCTGGAAGAACAGGATCGGCATCTGCACGTCGTTCTTGTTGACCTTCTGGAAGCGCTGGGGAAGGTAGCCGGCGCGGCCGACGAGCCACATGCTGCGGCTCGGGCCGGCGATCCAGGCGATCGAGGCGGCCACCGCGCCCAGCACCAGCAGGCCGGACAGCAGGTTGGAGAGGCCGGGGATCCCGAACCCGTCGGCGTAGACGGAGAACGCCTGCGACGCGCCGGCGGTGAGCTCGAGGGTGGCGTCCGGAACCGCCACGGAGATCGCGATCGACCCGAGCATGTACATCACGAACACCAGCAGGGCGGCCGACAGGACCGCCTTGAAGTAGGAGCGCGGGCGCCCCTTGAGGTGCTTGATGTGGACGGCGTTGACCTCCAGGCCCGCGAAGGCCACGAAGGTGCCGACGACCAGGGCGATGCTGGACAGCCCGTCGAAGGGCGGGGTCACCGCGGCCAGGTCGAGGGGCGTCGCAGACGGCTTGCTGTCGATGAGCCAGGCGCACATGAAGAAGATCAGCGCGAAGGCCGGGACGATGGTGCCGAGGCCGACCCCGATGTTGCTCAGCCCGGCGGTGGTCGTCATTCCCTTGGAGACCACGAAGGTGGCCAGCCAGAACCCCACCAGGACGATGGACCCCATGTAGAGGCCGTTGCCGGCGAGGTCCGGCCGCCCGAACGCCGTGGCGAGCGCGGCGGCGCCGAAGGAGAGCAGCGAGGGGTAGAGCGTGACGCTGTTCATGAAGACCAGCCAGGTGGCCTGGAACCCGGTGCGGTCGCCGAACGCCTCGCGGACCCAGACGAAGATGCCGCCCTCGTGGCTGGTCGCCAGCTCGGCCGAGACCAGCCCCACGGGGAGCAGGAACAGCACGGCGGGGATGAGGTAGACGGTGATGGCGCCCAGGCCGAACGTCGCCGAGTCCGACAGCTGCGCGATGCTCCCGACGCTGGCGACCATCATCATCGCCAGCGCGGGCCACACGATCGTGCCGACCGACACGCCGGCTTCCGCCGCGGGAACGGGCGGGCCGGAGCCGGAGGCTGCGCTTCTTGCCATCTGGGGCCTGATTTCGTCGGGGTCGAGCTGGTGTGCCGGGTCCGATCAACCCGAGGTCTCGGTGGGATCGATGTCGGCGACGAGGTCGTCGTACGTCTTGAGCTCGTCCGGGCAGTAGGTCTTCACGACCAGCCGCTCGTACGTGACCGCGTCGGTAGTGACGAGCTTTTCGCGCCGACCCGAGGGGTTGCCGGAGAGGAGCAGCGACTCAGCCGAGCTGATTCCGTCCTTCAGCACGTCGCAGATCTGCGGAGCCGACGTTCCGTAGAGCGACTCGGCCACCCCGACGGTGAGGTCAGGAGCTACGCCGGCCGCGTGCGCGGCGGACACGAGGCTCTTGGCGTTCGCCTCTTCCGTCGCCTGCTCCTTGGCCCCAGTGGACGAGCAGCCCGCCACCAGCACCAACGCGCCGACTGCGGCAGCGCCCAGCCGTGCACTGCGCAACGTCCATCACCGCTCCAGCGAACAGCGACTGGGGGAGGCGCGCATCACCCGTGGCGAGGGAGGTGAGCGGCTCCCGTCGGCGGTAGAAACGGCTCTAGACGCTCGCAGGCCAGACGTGTCGGACCCCGGGTCCGGGGCAGCGTCGCAGGTCAGCACCGACGTGGAGGATCGACCATGCCGCCGACCAAGAATCTCAGCATCGTCGCGGGTCCGGACGGTTCGCCGGCCGCCCTGATCCACGCTCGCGGCCTCGCCGTCCTCGACGACCCCGAGGTCAACCGAGGGACGGCGTTCACGATGGACGAGCGCGACAGCCTGGGTCTGCACGGGCTCCTGCCGTCCGCCATGGAGACGATCGACCAGCAGACGGCCCGGTGCTACGAGCAGTTCAAGGCGAAGGACTCCGACGTCGAGAAGTGGGTCTTCCTGTCCCAGCTGCACGACAGCAACGAGGTGCTCTTCTACCGGCTGGTCGGCGAGCACGTGCACGAGATGCTGCCGATCGTCTACACGCCGACGGTGGGCGCGGCCATCCAGGAGTTCAGCCACCTGTTCCGTCGGCCGCGGGGCGTCTTCCTCAACGTCGAGGACGTGGACGGGATCGACCGGGCGCTCGACGCCACCGGGCTGGGTGCGGACGACATCGACCTGGTGGTGGCCTCCGACGCCGAGGCGATCCTCGGCATCGGCGACTGGGGCGTCGGTGGCATCGACATCTCGATCGGCAAGCTTGCGGTCTACACCGTCGCCGCCGGCATCGACCCGAGGCGGGTCCTGGCGGTGGGGCTGGACGTGGGCACGAACACGGAGGTGCTGCTCAACGACCCCCGCTACCTCGGGCTGCGTCGTTCCCGGGTGCGGGGCGCGGAGTACGACGCGTTCATCGACGCCTACGTCGCCGCGCGCCTCGACGCGGTTCCCGAAGGCGATCCTGCACTGGGAGGACTTCTCGGGTCCGCCGGCGCGCGGCATCCTCGCGCGGTACGGCGACACGTCTGTGCACCTTCGACGACGACATCCAGGGCACCGCGGCCGTGGGCCTGGCCTGCGTGCTGGCCGGGGTGCGGGTCTCCGGCGGTCGCCTGGTCGACCAGCGGATCGTGGTGTTCGGTGCGGGCTCGGCCGGGGTCGGCATCGCCGACCTGATCGCGCTGGCCATGACCGAGGAGGGCCTCTCGGCGGAGGAGGCGGCCGGCCGGATCTACCTGCTCGACCGCCCCGGCCTGCTCACCAGCGACATGACCGACCTCTACGACTACCAGCAGCCCTACGCCAAGGATCCCGCCGCGGTCGCCGACTGGCGAGCCGATGACGGCACGCTGGGCCTGCAGCAGGTGATCGACCACCTCCACCCGACCATGCTCGTCGGCACCTCCGGGCGTCACCGGGGCGTTCAACGAGCAGGCGATCCGGTCGATGCACGAGCACTGCGAGCGGCCGATCATCCTGCCGATGTCCAACCCCACGGTGCTGGCCGAACAGACTCCGGAGAACCTGCTCGCCTGGACCGACGGCGCGGCCCTGGTCGCCACCGGCAGCCCGTTCGGACCGGTCGAGCGCGACGGCACGACGTACCGCATCGGCCAGGCGAACAACGCGCTGATGTTCCCCGGCCTCGGTCTCGGCGTGATCGTCTGCCGGGCCGCGACGATGCCGCCGTCGTTGTTCATCGCGGCGGCCCGCGCCCTGGCGAAGCTGGCGGACCCGTCCGATCCCGCGAAGGGGCTGCTGCCGGACATCGACCGGCTCCGCGAGGTCTCGGCCACCGTGGCCGTCGACGTCATCAATGCCGCGACGGCGGCCGGCATCGCGCAGGTCCAGGTCGACGACCCGATAGAGGCGGTCCACGAAGCGATGTGGCAGCCCGAGTACCTCCCGATCGCCCTGCCGTAGGGCGTTCGGGACCGAGACAGGAGAACGCAGCATGGCGCAGACGGTGGCAGAGATCCTGGTCGACCAGATGATGGAGGTCGGGATCCGGAAGGTGTACGGCATCGTCGGTGACTCGGCGAACCCGATCGTCGACGCGCTCCGAAGGCACGAGTCGGACATCGAGTTCGTCCATGTGCGCAACGAGGAGGCCGGCGCGTTCGCGGCCGGTGCCGACGCCCAGGTCTCGGGGCGTCCGACCGCCGTCCTCGGATCGTCGGGACCGGGCAGCCTGCACCTGGTCAACGGCCTCTACGACTGCCAGCGCAACGCAGCTCCCGTGTTCGCCATCGCGACGCACATCCCGAGCACGGAGATCGGGAGCGGGTACTTCCAGGAGACCAACCCGGAGGCCATCTTCTCGGGCTGCACGAACTACTGCGCGCTCGTCTCCACCCCGGGCCAGATGCCCCGCATCTCCGAGCTGGCGCTGCAGGCGGCCATCCTCGAGCGCGGCGTGGGCATGATCATCCTCCCCGGTGACGTCGCGGCGATGACGGTCGACCACGAGATGCTGCGCCACCCGGTACTCACCGACCGGCCGCTGATCCGGCCCAGCGACGAAGCGCTCGACAAGGCGGTCCAGCTGATCGCCGGCGCGAAGAAGATCGCGATCCACGGCGGAGAGGGCACCCGCAACGCGCGCGCCGAGGTGCTGCAGCTCTCCGAGACGCTGCAGGCCCCGATCTCGTTCGCCTTCCGCGGCAAGGACGTGCTGGAGGCCGACAACCCCGCCGGCGTCGGGATGACGGGGCTGCTGGGATGGGGTGGTGCCACGGAGGCACTGGCCGAGTGCGACCTGCTCCTGATGCTGGGCACCGACTTCCCGTACCACGCGTTCCTGCCGTCCGGGAAGACGATCATCCAGGTCGACGACAAGCCCCTGCACCTCGGCCGCCGGGCGGCGGTCGACCTGGGCCTGGTCGGCGACGTCGGCGAGACGCTCCGTGCGCTGATCCCCCTGCTGGAGAAGCGGTCGGACTCGCACTTCCTCGACGCGGTGATCAAGGACCACCACTCGATGGTCAAGGGGATCCAGACCTACGTCCACCACGAGGGCAGCGGCGAGGGGCTGCGGCCCGAGATGGTGGCGACCGCCCTCAGCGACCTGGCCGAGGACGACGCCGTCTTCACCGTCGACACCGGCATGTGCAACGTGTGGGGGGCCAGGTACCTGCAGATGAAGCCGGGTCGCCGGATCCTGGCGTCGTTCAGCCACGGTTCGATGGCCAACGCGCTGCCCCAGGCCCTCGGCGCGAAGGTTGGCTCCCCCGACCGCCAGGTGGTGGCCCTCTGCGGCGACGGTGGGTTGTCGATGCTGATGGGCGAGCTGCTGACGGCGGCCGGCCTCGACATCCCGGTCAAGCTGATGGTCTTCAACAACTCCACGCTGGGCATGGTCCGCGCCGAGATGATGGTGGTCGGCTACCAGCCGTGGGGCACCGACGTGAAGAACCCGGACTTCGGCGCTGTCGCCACCGCGATCGGCCTGCACGGCGAGCGGGTCGAGCACGCCGCGGACATCCGTCCCGCGATCGAACGGGCCTTCGCCCACCCGGGGCCGGCCCTGATCGACTTCGTGACCGACCCGCGCGCCCTGGCGGTGCCGCCGCACACGACGGTCGAGGAGGTCAAGGGGTTCGCGCTCACGACCGGCAAGCTCGTCTTCAGCGGTGACTTCGCCGAGGCGTGGGGGCAGGCCAAGTCGAACATCCGCGACGTCGGTCAGGCACTGTGACCGCTCGCGCCGAGTCACGCTGACGCGCCATGACCGAAGCCGCGGTCCATCGGGTGCTCATCGTCGGGGCGGGCTTCGGCGGGCTGTTCGCCGCGAAGTTCCTCCGCCGTGCCCCGGTTGAGGTGACCCTCGTCGACGGGCGGAACCACCACCTGTTCCAGCCGCTGCTCTACCAGCTGGCCACCGGCATCCTGTCCGAGGGAGAGGTGGCGCCGCCGATCCGCGAGGTCCTGCGCCGGCACCGCAACGTCACCGTGGAGATGGCGACCGTGGACGAGCTCGACCTGGACGTCGCGGACCGTGACCGCGCACCGGCCCGACGAGACGGTGCGCACCTTCGAGTACGACTCCCTCATCGTCGCCACCGGCGCCGCGCAGTCGTACTTCGGTCACGACGAGTTCGCGCGGTTCGCGCCCGGCATGAAGACGATCGACGACGCCCTGGAGCTGCGGGGGCGGATCTTCGGCGCCTTCGAGATGGCCGAGAGCGAGGATGATCCCGATGTCCGCCGGGCATGGCTCACCTTCGTCGTGGTCGGCGGAGGTGCGACCGGGGTGGAGGTCGCCGGTCAGATCGCCGAGCTGTCGCGCTCGGGCCTGGCGCGCAACTTCCGCCGGATCGACCCGGCAGACGCACAGGTCGTGCTCGTCGACGGCGGCTCGGAGATCCTCGCCGCGTTCGGAGACCGGCTCTCGGAGAAGGCCGCCCGGCAGCTGCGGCGCCTCGGCGTGACCATCCGGACGGGGACGGTCGTGACAGAGGTGGACGCGTTCGGTGTCGAGGTGCGGACGGCGGACGGCTCGTCGGAGCGGCTCGTCGCGCGTACCAAGATCTGGGCCGCCGGTGTGCAGGCCTCCCCGCTGGCCGCCCTGCTCGCCGAGGCGAGTGGGGCGACGTGCGACCGGGCCGGCCGGATCGCGGTCCTGGACGACTGCACCCTGCCGGGTCATCCCGAGGTGTTCGCGATCGGCGACATGATGGCGCTGCACGACCTCCCGGGGGTCGCCGAGGTCGCCATGCAGTCGGGGATCCACGCGGCCAACTCGATCAAGCGCCGGCTCAACGGCAAGGAGGCGGCGGCGTTCACCTATCGCGACCTCGGCAGCATGGCGACCATCTCGCGCTTCCACGCCGTCGTGAGCTTCAAGGGTCTCCGGGTGTCCGGGTTCCTGGGCTGGTTGATGTGGCTCTTCGTGCACATCACCTTCCTGACCGGCTTCAAGAACCGCCTCGCCGCGATGTTCCACTGGGCTCGGACCTTCAGCTCGGGCGGCCGTGCCGAGCGGACGATCACGCTTCGCCAGGTCATCGGCCGGGTCGCCATCGAGCAGGGTGGCGGCGACCCCCACCTCCACCTCGTCGCCACGAGCGACGCGACCGCGCCGGACAAGGACGAGCATGCTGACTGACGCCCTGGCGAGCGTGCCGTTCGCCATCGATCCGGTGCCGTGGGCCCGGTCGCAGATGGCCTTCACCCTGGCGTTCCACATCATCCTGGTGCCGCTGGGGGTGTCGTGGTCGGTGATGACCCTGATCGCCAACTACCGCGGCATCAAGCACGACGACCGGGACGCGATGCTGCTGGCCCAGCGCTGGTCGAAGTACATGGCGGTCACCTTCGCCGTCGGGGCCGTGACCGGCACCGTGCTCTCCTTCGAGTTCGGCCTGCTGTGGCCCAAGTTCATGGGCCAGTGGGGCGCGGCGTTCGGGGTCCCGTTCGCCTTCGAGGGCATCTTCTTCTTCACCGAGGCCGTCTTCATCTCGATCTACATCTTCGGCTGGCGCCGGCTGAAGCCCTGGGCCCACTTCTGGACCGGGGTGCCGATCGCGATCGCCGGCATCTTCGGCAGCATCTCGGTGGTGGCGGCCAACGCCTGGATGAACTCCCCCCAGGGCGTCACCCTCGACTCGTCCGGCAACGTGACCGACGTCGACCCCATGGGCGTCATCTTCAACGACGCCATGCCGCTGATGGCCGCCCACATGGTCGTCGCGGCGTACCTCGTCGGCGGCTTCATGATCGCGTCCGTCTACGCGATCGGGATGCTGCGGGGCCGCACCGACCGCTACCACCGGATGGGCTTCATCATCGGCTTCACCGTCGCCGCCATCGCGACACCGGTGCAGATGGGAGTCGGCGACGCACTGGCCCGCTGGGTCTTCGTCAACCAGCCCACCAAGTTCGCAGCGATCGAGATGGTGCCCAAGACCAGCAGCGACGTGCCCGAGGTGCTTCTCGGCCATCTCAACTCGAAGGGTGAGGTGGTCGGCGGTCTGCCGATCCCCGGCCTTGCCTCGTGGTTGTCGGACCCGAGCACGGGAACGTCCACCGTCGTCCAGGGGCTCGACGAGACGCCCGCCGCCGATCGTCCGACCGACCACGAGGTCAACGTCGTCCACCTCGCCTGGGACGTGATGGTCGGCCTGGGCACCCTGCTGTTCCTGCTCACCCTGTGGTGGTGGGCGTCGTGGATCTTCCGAAGAGACATGCCCAAGAGCAGGTGGTTCCTCCGCATCTCCGCCACCACCGGAGTGCTGGCCGTGCTCTGCCTCGAGGCGGGCTGGACGGTCAGCGAGGTCGGCCGGCAACCGTGGATCGTCTACGAGAAGATGAAGGTCGAGGACGCCGCCACCGCGAACACCGGCATCTGGATCACCTTCATCGGCGTGGTGATCCTCTACATCGGACTCGGCGTGACCACGATCCTGGTGCTGCGCATGATGAGCCGCCGGTTCCGCGAGGGCAGCCGGGACGACGAGGGCGACGTCCCCTACGGGCCGAGCGAGCTGGGCAGCTCGTCCGGCCCCGAGGACGACCGGGCGGTGCTCCGCTGATGGCCACCACCGCTGCCGTCATCCTCTTCGCGGCGATCACCACCTACGCGATCTTCGGCGGTGCCGACTTCGGTGCCGGCTTCTGGGATCTCGTGGCGGGCGGCACCAAGCGCGGCGAGCGACCTCGAGAGGTCATCGACCACTCGATCGCTCCCGTCTGGGAGGCCAACCACGTGTGGCTGATCTTCATCTTCGTGCTGCTGTGGACCTGTTTCCCGGAGGCCTACGCCTCGATCACCCTGACCATGTTCGTCCCGTTGACGCTGGCCGCCCTGGGCATCGTGCTCCGGGGCGCCGGCTTCGCGTTCCGCAAGGCGGTGTTCCGCACCCGGGACCGCCGCAACTTCGGCGCTGCGTTCGCGGTCTCGTCCATCCTGGTGCCCTACTGCATGGGTGCCGTGGTCGGCGGCATCGCCTCGGGGCGCGTCCCGGCCGGAGGCAAGGCCGGCGATCCGTGGGACAGCTGGGTCAACCCCACCTCCGTCCTCGGGGGCGTGCTGGCCGTGTGCCTCACGGCGTACCTCGCGGCGTTCTTCCTGGTGCGTGACGCCGGCCGGCTCGCGGACGAGACGATGGTGGCGTACTTCCGGCGTCGCGCCACCGCGGCCGCCGTGGCCGCCGGCGTGGTGGCGGCGGTCGGGATCTTCGTGCTGTCCAACGACGCGGAGTACCTCTTCGACGGACTGACGTCGCGCGCCCTGCCGCTGGTGATCCTCTCCGCGGTGTGCGGCCTGGCCGCCTTCTGGCTGCTCACCCGACGCGCCAGGCGCGGAGCACGACTTGCCGCAGTGGGTGCGGTGGCCAGCCTCATGGTCGCGTGGGGAGTGGCGCAGTGGGACTACCTGCTGCCCGAGAGTCTGACGGTGTCGGACGCCGCGGCGCCATCGGGCACCATCACCGCGGTCCTGGTGGCCACCGGCCTCGCCGCGGTCCTGATCGTGCCGGCGTTCGTGCTCCTCTACGTCCTCGACCAGAAGACGCTGTTGCCCGAGGAGAGTCTCCCAGAGTCCTCGCCCCGATGATCAAGCTCGAGGTCGTCGGCGAGTCCGAGATGGTGGCGGCCGTCGCGAAGCTGCTCGACGATGACGATGACGTCAGCTGCGTCACGATCACCAGTGCGACGCGGGCGGGGCAGTCGGTCGCTCTGGCAACCGTCCATCCCAGGGCGGTCGACCAGCTGGTGGGTGAGCTGCGTCAGCTCGGAGTGCCCGAAGCGCAGATCACGCTGATGCGTCTGGAGGTCATCGGCCGGTCGAGCGGCGGGACGGGCGAGGCCGGCCTGGTCTGGGAAGACGTGCTCGGCTTGGCCGCGCGCAACTCCCGGCCGATCGCGCGCTACCTCGCGTTCATGGTCGCCGCTGGGGTGATCGCGTGCTTCGGCGTGCTCCTGTACAGCGAGATCCTGATCGTCGGCGCGATGGCGATCAGTCCCGACCTGCTCCCGATCACCGCAGTGGGCGTTGGCTTGGTCGATCGTCGCCTTCGCCTCGCGGGCCGCGCGCTCGCAACCCTGGCGATCGGCATGGCGTGCGCAAGCGGAGCGGCGGCGGTGTCTGCCTTCGCGCAGGATCGGTTCGACCGGATCCCGACGACGTTCGACATCGACTCGACGGTGCTTGCGGGCGTCACCCACGTCAGCAACGAGACCATCGTGGTCGCCCTCGCTGCCGGAGTGGCCGGGATGCTGGCGCTCGAGACCCGCGCCAGCTCCGGCGTCGGCGTGGCTGTCTCCGTGACCACCATCCCGGCCGCGGCGTACCTCGGCGTGGCCTTGGGACTCGGGGAACGAGGGGCCGCCTGGGGTGCCCTCGAGGTGCTCGGCGTCAACGTCGCGATGCTGGTGCTGGCCGCCTGGGGAACGCTGATGGTTCAGAGGGCGCTGGCCCGTCGAGCGTCCGACAAGCGGACGCTCGAAGCGGGCGCCGGTCGGGTCAGCCCTTGACCCAGGGCGCCCGGTAGCTCCCGGTCATCTGCTCGCGCTGGACGTAGGTGCCTCCCCAGTGGGCGATGTCCAGGGCCGCGGCGAGCCCCAGCCAGAGCCAGTCGATGCCCTCGAGGCCTCCCGGCCTGTACATGACCACGTAGATCAAGGTGGTGAAGGGCATGAGGAAGATGCCGAAGAACGGGATCAGGAAGGTGTCGAAGGCCGCGTCCACCTTTTCGGGTCGAGCGACCCACACCAGGAAGAACGCAAGGCGCGGGAACAGGCTCATGAACGCGGCGAAGATGCAGCCCATGTTCTTCCTCTCGTGAACGCGGACCTGGAGCAGCGGAAGGCCCGCCACCCAGGAACCTAGGTACCACGGACACCTGGGTGCCTCACACGTGCCGGGTGAACCGCGGACCGGACTTACGTGGTGGAGCCTAGAGGACGCGAACCCCGGACACACTGCATGCGAGGCCCAGGATCGACAGAGCCGCTGCTAGTTGCGCCAGGCCCACGACAGGGCTGGTGGATGCGCCAAGGCCCACAACAGGGCTGGTGGAGCCTAGGGGACTCGAACCCCTAACCCCCTGCTTGCAAAGCCCAGGATGAACAGAGCCGCTACCAATTGCGCCAAGCCCACAACAGGGCTGGTGGAGCCTAGGGGACTCGAACCCCTAACCCCCTGCTTGCAAAGCAGGTGCGCTACCAATTGCGCCAAGGCCCCTTGCGGGGTCGAAGTTCAGCTGCGCTTGACCGCGTCCGTTGCCTCGGCCCAGAGGGCCTGCTCGGCCTTGCCCTCGTCGATCTTCTTCTTGGCGTAGACGACGCCGACGGCGGCAAGGGCGATGAGCAGGAGCTTCTTCACGGCGGAGACAGTAGCAAGCAGGGGCCGTGTGGGCAGAACCCTCGATGCCCACCGAGCGGCTGCGCCGGCACGGAGCCTGGCGAGAGGTGGCGACCGCGGATGCGGTCGCGGTCGGCGTGGGGTGGGCCTAGGAGGACTTGAACCTCCGACCTCTTCCTTATCAGGGAAGCGCTCTAACCGTCTGAGCTATAGGCCCGCGGAGGGCGCCGGCAGACCGCGCGGCGGACCGAAGGGGAAGACCTTACCCGAGCGGTTGGACGCCGAACAAAATGGCCAGATCTGTGGGCACAACTTCTCCAGCGATCTTGAGGATTCTGGAGCGTTGTACCGGCGTAGATGCGCAGAAGTTTACCCGGTTACCCGGGAATTCTACAACGACCGCCTCAGTGGTCCTCGGCGAGGGTGACCTCGATGCCACCCAGCAGCGACGCGGACATGTTGTAGAGGAACGCGCCGAGGGTGCAGATCGCGGTCACCAGGACCACGTCGACGGCGGCCACGATCATCGTGAAGCCGACCACCCGGCGGGTGCCGAGGTAGTCCTCGATGTCGAAGTTCGAGGCGTCCTGCCCGCCCACGACGTCCTGGACGGTCTTGTTGATCGACGACCACACGTCGGCGGCGCTGAGCACCGACCAGACCATGAGCACCGACACCACGATGACGATGCCGAGGGCGATCGAGAGGAGGAACGACGTCTTCATCACCGACCACGGGTCGATGCGGGTCAGCCGGAGCCGCGCCCGACGGCCCGGCCTGGGGGCGGCCGCGACCTTCGCGGCGCGCTTCTCGTCGCGGGTCGGCTTGGGCGGCCGGGGCTCCTTGGCCGGCTTGACCTTCGCGACTCGGCCTTGGCGGCGGGCAGCGGCGCGACGACCGGCGGCGGTGCCGCAGCCGGGCGGGCCGTCTCGGTCGTACGCGCGGCCGGCGTGGCCTGGGTGGCCGGGCTCGGCTGCGCGGCACCCGCCGGGGGCGGGGTGGCCGGAGCGGGCCTGGTCGGCGCGGCCTTCGTCGGCCTGCGGCGCGCCTGCGGCGGGTGAGCCGGCCGAGCTGACTGGGTCGCCTGGGCCGGCGCTGGGCCGGCGGGGCGGCGGGCTTCGGCTTGGCCGGTGGCCGTGCGGTCTTCTTGCTGGTCGTCCGGGTGGGCCGGGCCGGCGGCGGCTTCGACGGGGCCGCGCTGCTCGTCTCGGCGGGCATCGGTGGCAGCACCCGGCCGTTGCCGTTCGAACCGCTCGAACCGCTGGCGCCCCCGGAACCCTGGCTACCGGAGGTGCCGTTGGTTCCCGGCGCCGGCCGCTTCGGGGGCAGGGGCAGCGCCACCGTGTCTTCTCGACCGGTGTCGCTCGGGCGATCAGCCATGCTGACTGTCACTCCCCCTGCACTCGACTGGGCACTGTTCGACTGGGCCGTCACTCGGACGCGTCGTCACCGTCGATTGTTGCATCCACCTCGGCATTCTCCGATTCAGTACCCGTCTCGCGGGTGTCCGAGACGTCGTCGGGAGCGACCTCGAGCCCGTCCTCGGGAACCTGACCGTCGAGGGCCTCGGAAGCCTCGGCGGCCTCGGCCTCGAGCTCCTCCTCGACCTTCGCCTCCACCGACCGGGCCACGACCGCCACCGCGTCGCCCTCCTTGGGCGTCACGAACTTCACGCCCATCGTCGAGCGGCCGAGCACCCGGAAGTTCTCGTCGATCCGGCTGCGGACGACCTGACCGCCCTGGGTGATGGACATGACCTCGTCGCCGTCCTCGACGATGAACGCGCCCACGAGGACACCGCGCTCCTCGTTGGCCAGCGACATCGCCTTGACGCCCTTGGCGCCGCGGTTGGTCAGGCGGTACTCGTTGGTGCGGGTCCGCTTGGCGAAGCCACCGTCGGTCATCGTGAAGACGTACTGGACGTTCTCGTCGGAGTCCTCGGTCGCGACCTGCGCGGCGCGGATCACCGACATCGAGAGCACCGAGTCGCCCGCGGCGTACTTCATGCCGGTCACGCCGGACGTGGCCCGGCCCATCGGCCGCAGCTGGGAGTCGTCGGCCCGGAACCGCACCGCCTGGCCCTTGCGGGAGACCAGCAGGATCTCGTCGTCGGGGAAGACCAGCTCGGCGCCGATCAGCTCGTCGTCGTCCTCGCGGAAGTTGATCGCGATCACGCCGGCCTGGCGCGGGCTGTTGTAGTCGCCGAGCCGGGTCTTCTTCACCAGCCCGTTGCGGGTCGCGAGGACGAGGTAGGGAGCCTGCTCGTAGTCGCGGATCGCAAGCACCTGCGCGATGTTCTCGTCCGGCTGGAACGACAGCAGCCCGGCGACGTGGCCGCCCTTGGCGTCGCGCTGGGCCTCGGGAAGGTTGTAGGCCTTGGTGCGGTAGACCCGGCCGGCGGTGGTGAAGAACAGCAGCCAGTGGTGGTTGGACGTCGCGATGAAGTGCTCGACCACGTCGTCGCCGCGCAGCGTGGCGCCGCGCACGCCCTTCCCGCCGCGCCGCTGGGTGCGGTACTGGTCGGCCCGGGTGCGCTTGGCGTAGCCGCCGCGCGTGATGGAGACGACGAGCTCCTCGTCGGGGATCAGGTCCTCCATGGAGAGGTCGCCGTCGGCCGCGATGATCTGGGTACGCCGGTCGTCGCCGTACTTGTCGACGATCTCGGCGAGCTCCTCGGAGACGATCGACCGCTGCCGGGACTCGTTGGCGAGGATGTCCTCGAGGTCGGCGATGACCAGCTCGAGCTCGGCCAGGTCGTCGATGATCTTCTGGCGCTCGAGGGCGGCCAGGCGGCGCAGCTGCATGTCGAGGATCGCGTTGGCCTGGACCTCGTCGATGTCGAGCAGCTCGATCAGCCCCTCGCGGGCATCGTCGACCTCGGGCGAGCGTCGGATCAGCGCGATCACCTCGTCGAGGGCGTCGAGGGCCTTGACGTAGCCGCGCTGGACGTGGGCGAGCCGCTCGGCCTCGGCGAGGCGGAACCGGGACCGGCGCTGGATGACGTCGATCTGGTGGTCGACCCAGTTGCTGATGAACTGGTCGACGCTGAGCGTGCGCGGCACGCCGTCGACCAGGGCCAGCATGTTGGCGCTGAAGTTGGTCTGCAGCTCGGTGTGCTTGAGCAGGTTGTTGAGGACCACGCGGGCCACGGCGTCCCGCTTGAGCACGACGACCAGGCGCTGGCCGGTCCGGCCCGACGAGTCGTCGCGCACGTCCGCGATCCCGGGGACCTTGCCGCTGTCGGCGAGGTCGGCGATCTTCACCGCCAGGTTGTCGGGGTTGACCATGTAGGGCAGCTCGGTGATCGACAGGCAGGTGCGGCCCTTGGCGTCCTCGTCGATCTCGATGACCGCGCGCTGGGTGATCGAGCCGCGGCCGGTGCGGTAGGCCTGCTCGATCCCGTCGTGTCCGACGATCAGCGCGCCGTTGGGGAAGTCGGGGCCCTTGATCCGCTCGACCAGCGCGTCCTGGAGCTCCTCGCCGGGTGGCGTCGGGGTGCTCGAGCGCCCACGAGCGCACCGTCGGCGACCTCGCGCAGGTTGTGCGGCGGGATGCTGGTGGCCATGCCGACCGCGATGCCGGCCGAGCCGTTGACCAGCAGGTTGGGGTAGCGCGCGGGAAGGACCGTCGGCTCCTGCGAGCGCCCGTCGTAGTTGGGCTGGAAGTCGACGGTCTCCTCGCCGATGTCGCGCACCATCTCCAGCGCGAGCGGCGCCATCCGGCACTCGGTGTAGCGCATCGCCGCCGCGGCGTCGTTGCCCGGTGAGCCGAAGTTGCCCTGGCCGTGGATCAGCGGCGCCCGCATCACCCAGGGCTGCGCCAGCCGGACCAGGGTGTCGTAGATCGCGGTGTCGCCGTGCGGGTGGTACTGACCCATGACGTCGCCGACCACGCGGCTGCACTTGGAGAA
Organism: uncultured Actinomycetota bacterium; assembly: GCA_963734355.1. Lineage (GTDB taxonomy): Bacteria > Actinomycetota > Actinomycetes > Propionibacteriales > Nocardioidaceae > Nocardioides. The sequence goes on along the minus strand of CAVTHU010000047.1, from coordinate 11,865 downwards.
GCCGCGGTCGGGCCGGTAGCCGCCGTCGTACATCGCGTAGAGGACCCGCCGGTGCACCGGCTTGAGGCCGTCGCGGACGTCGGGCAGCGCGCGCCCGACGATGACCGCCATGGCGTAGTCGATGTAGGAGCGCTGCATCGAGGTCTGGAGCTCGATGGGCTCGATCCGTCCGCCCGGGGTGGGGGTCTCGGTCACGGTTGCTTCTCTCTCGCGGTGTCTTCGTACGTCTAGCGGTGTCTAGCGCTGGCGCTAGATCCCTAGATATCGAGGAATCGGACGTCCTTGGCGTTGCGCTGGATGAACGAGCGGCGCTGCTCGACGTCCTCGCCCATCAGGATCGAGAAGATCTCGTCGGCGTGCGCGGCGTCATCGAGGGTGACCTGGAGCATCAGCCGCTGGTCGGGGTTCATCGTGGTCTCCCACAGCTCGTCGGCGTTCATCTCGCCGAGGCCCTTGTAGCGCTGGACGGGGTTCTCCTTGGGCAGCTTCTTGCCCTGCTCGATGCCGTCGCGCTGCATCGCCTCGCGCTCGGCGTCGGAGTAGACGAACTCGTGCTCGTGCGGCTTGTTCCAGCGGATCCGGTAGAGCGGTGGCTGGGCCATGTAGACGTAGCCCTGCTCGATCAGCGGCCGCATGAACCGGAACAGCAGCGTCAGCAGCAGCGTGTTGATGTGGTGGCCGTCGACGTCGGCGTCGGCCATCAGCACCACCTTGTGGTAGCGCAGCTTGTCGAGGTCGAACTCCTCGTGGATGCCGGTGCCGAGGGCGGAGATGATCGCCTGGACCTCGGTGTTGGCCAGCACCTTGTCGATGCGGGCCTTCTCGACGTTCAGGATCTTGCCGCGGATCGGGAGGATCGCCTGGATGCGCGAGTCCCGGCCCTGGCGGGCCGAGCCGCCGGCCGAGTCGCCCTCGACGATGAAGACCTCGCACTCCTCGGGGTTGGTCGACTGGCAGTCCGAGAGCTTGCCGGGGAGGCCGCCGCCGCCGAGCAGCCCCTTGCGTGACCGCGCCAGGTCCCTCGCCTTCCTGGCCGCGAGCCGGGCCTGCTGGGCGGCCTGCGACTTGCGGACGATGTCCTTGCCCTCGGCGGGGTTCTGCTCGAACCAGGCGCCGAGCTGGTCGTTGACCAGGCGCTGGACGAACCCCTTGGCGTCGGTGTTGCCGAGCTTGGTCTTGGTCTGCCCCTCGAACTGTGGCTCGCGCGAGCTTGATGGAGATGATCGCGGTGAGCCCCTCGCGGATGTCGTCACCCGAGACGCGGTCCTCGGGCTTCTTCATCAGCCCCCACTCGAAGCCCCAGTTGTTGACCAGGGAGGTCAGGGCGGCTCGGAACCCCTCCTCGTGGGTGCCGCCCTCGTGGGTGTTGATCGTGTTGGCGAAGGTGTGCACCGACTCGCTGAAGGTGGTGTTCCACTGCATCGCCACCTCGAGGCTCATGTGGTGCGGCGCGCTGTCGGGCGTCTCGGCCTCGAAGGAGATGATCGTGGGGTTGGCCGGCTGCTTGCGGCGGTTGAGGTGCTCGACGTAGTCGACCAGGCCGCGGTCGTACTTGAAGACCTGCTCGAGGCCGCCCTTCTCGCCGGCCTTGATGGCGTCGGTCCCGGACTGGTCGACCTCGTTGTCGATCGTCTCGTCCTGGACGGCCAGGACCAGGTCGTCGGCCTCCGGCCGCTCGTCGCGGACCACGATCTCGAGGCCCTTGTTGAGGAAGGCGTACTCGCGGATGTGCGAGGTGATGGTCTCGAGCGAGTGGGTCGTGGTCTCGAAGGTGTCGGGAGACGGCCAGTAGGTGATCGTGGTGCCGGTGCCCTCGTCGGGCTCGAGCTCGCGGACGTCGATCGAGCTCGCCGTCGGGTACGCCGTGGGTGAAGCTCTGCTGCCAGAGGTGACCGCGGTTCTTCACCTCGGCGATCAGGTGGGTCGACAGCGCGTTGACGACCGAGACGCCGACGCCGTGCAGGCCGCCGGAGACCTTGTAGCCCCCGCCGCCGAACTTGCCGCCGGCGTGCAGCTGGGTGAGCGCGATCGTGACCGCGGGCAGCTCCTGGCCCGGCGCGGTGTCGGTCGGGATGCCGCGGCCGTTGTCCTCGACCCGGACGGCACCGTCCGCGGTGAGGGTCAGCACGATCCGGTCGCAGTAGCCGGCGAGGGCCTCGTCGACCCCGTTGTCCACGATCTCCCAGATCAGGTGGTGCAGGCCGCGCTCGCCGGTCGAGCCGATGTACATGCCCGGCCGCTTGCGGACCGCCTCGAGCCCCTCGAGGACCTGGATGGCCGAGGCGTCGTACTCGACGCCGTTGGGGGGCTCCGGTGGGTTGATCTGGGACACGGGCACCCCTTCTTGCTGGCCTGGCGGCCGACTGTTGACATGGAGCGGGCCGCCCGGACTGTGCAGGACGACCCGTCGTCCATGATACCGGTTAGAAGCCCGCATTCCACGTCCTGACCCCGTGGCTGGGGACGACATGTCGCGAGAAATGGCCCACAGACGTCCGTGAATGGTGTCGAGAGGCCCTCGCAGGGGGTCGGACATGTCCCCATATGGCCGAACGGCTCCCAGATCGGCTGCAACGGCGCGTCCCTCGCGTGCTAGCCGTAGGTGTCTCGCGGACCCCGGCTGTCGCGGGTCCGGCGGCGGCCCTTGGACCAGGTCGGGAGGTGCGGCCCGATCACCTCGATGAGGGTCACGGTCCCGTCGCCGAGCTCCTCGTTGAGGCGGCGTACGACGGTCGGCGCGAGCAGGGTCAGCTGGGTCGCCCAGGCCGTCGAGTCGGTCCGGACGACGAGCCGGCCGTCGACGAAGGACTCGGGCGTGCAGTGCGCGCCGACCTCGGCGCCGACCAGCTCGGGCCAGCGGGCGAAGACGCCCCGCACGCGGAGCTCGAGCTCCCAGCCGTGGTCCGCGACGAGCCGGTCGACCTGGTCGCCGAGCAGCTGCGGGTCGCGGTCGTCGGGGTGGGCGCCGGAGACCTTGGCGTCGCGCGGCCGGTTGTCCCGCTTGGCCCGGCGCTTGCGGGCCGCCGGCGTCGACTTCGCGGTGGCCCGGGTCAGCTGCCGGGCCAGGTCGAGGCCGTCGTCCTGGCGGGCGCTGCGGGCGGGCGTCGGGCTCGCGGCGTCTCGTCAGCCATCGCGGGTCACCTCGCCGTCCGCGACGACGTACCGCACCCCGTGCAGCGCGGCCGGCACGTCCTCGGGCACCGCCGCGGTCACGAGCACCTGCTCGGCGCCGGCGACCAGGTCGGCCAGCTGCGCGCGGCGTTCGCTGTCGAGCTCGGCGAAGACGTCGTCGAGGATGAGGATCGGGTCGTCGCCGTCGGACCGCAGCAGGTCGTACGACGCGAGCCGGAGCGCGAGCGCGAACGACCAGGACTCGCCGTGCGAGGCGTAGCCCTTCACCGGCAGCCGGGAGCCTCGTCGTCGGCGGGTCATCGGTGCCGTGGCCGAGCCAGAGCAGCAGCTCGTCGCGGTGCGGGCCGACCAGCGAGATGCCGCGGTCGAGCTCGTCCTTCCGGCGGCGTTCCACCTCGCGCGAGGATCGCGGCATCGAGCGGGCGCTCGAGGGGCACCGACGACTTGTACTCGATCTCGGCGTCGTCGCGCGAGGCCCCACGGGCCACCGTCTCGTAGGCCTTGCCGACGTAGGGCCGCAGGTCGTCGACCAGGGCGAGCCGGGCCTCGAGCAGCTCGGCGCCGTGCCGGGCGAGCTGCTCGTCCCAGACCGCGAGGGTCGCCCAGGGCGGCGTCGCGGGCCGAGCCGCGCGCCAGCCCGGCGGTCTTGAGCAGGGAGTTGCGCTGCTTGAGCACCCGGTCGTAGTCCGCGCGGGTGCCCGCGAGCCGAGGGGTGCGGAGCACCACGAGGTCGTCGAGGAAGCGACGCCGGTCGGACGGGTCGCCCTTGACCAGCGTGAGGTCCTCGGGCGAGAAGATGACCGTGCGGACCAGGCCGACCAGGTCGCGGGTGCGGGGGAGCGCCGACTTGTTGACCCGCGCCCGGTTGGCCCGGCCGGGGTTGAGCTCGACCTCGAGCACGGCGGTGCGACCCTCCTTGACCACCGCGGCACGCACCACCGCCTGCTCGGTGCCGTGGCGCACCAGCGGCGCATCGGTCGCGACGCGATGGGAGGTGAGCCGGGACAGGTAGTCGATCGCCTCGACCAGGTTGGTCTTGCCCTGGCCGTTGCGCCCGATGAACGACGTCACGCCCGGCTCGAGCGCGACCTCGGCGGTGGCGTAGGACCGGAAGTCGTGCAGGCTCAGGTGGGCGACGTACAAGGAGGGATCACGCCGGGTTGTCGGGTCCCACGTCGCCGCCGGCCGGGGCCTCGGTGCGTGTCGCGTGGCCGCCGAACTGGTTGCGCATCGCGGCGATCGCCTTCATGGCCGGGCTGTCGTCCTGGCGCGAGGTGAACCGCGCGAACAGCGAGGCGGCGATGACGTGCATCGGGTACGGCGTTGTCGATCGCGGCCTCGACGGTCCAGCGGCCCTCGCCGGAGTCCTCGGCGTAGCCGCGCGATCTTGTCGAGGTGGGTGTCCTCCTCGAGCGCGGCGACCAGCAGGTCGAGCAGCCACGAGCGGATCACGGTGCCGGCCCGCCAGGAGTCGAAGACCTCGGTGACGTTGTCGACCAGGTCGACCTTCTCGAGCAGCTCCCAGCCCTCGGCGTAGGCCTGCATCATGGCGTACTCGATGCCGTTGTGAACCATCTTGGCGAAGTGGCCGGCGCCGGGCTGTCTTGCCGGCGTGCACGAAGCCGTGGTCGCCCTCGGGACGGAGCGCGTCGAGGGCCGGCTGGACCTTGGCGACGTCCTCGTCGGAGCCGCCGCACATCAGGGCGTAGCCGTTCTCGAGCCCCCAGACGCCGCCGGAGACGCCGCAGTCGACGAAGCCGATGCCCTTCTCGCCGAGCATCGCGGCGTTCGCCTGGTCGTCGGTGTACTTGGAGTTGCCGCCGTCGACGACGAGGTCGCCCTCGCCGAGCAGGCCGCCGAGCTCCTTGATCGTGTCTCGGGTCGGATCGCCGGCCGGCACCATCACCCAGACGACCTTCGGCCCGCCGTCCGGACCGGGCAGCGCCGCGACCATGTCGGCCAGGCTCCCGACGTCGGCGAGGTCGGGGTTGCGGTCGTAGCCGACCACGGTGTGGCCGGCGTTGCGCAGCCGGGTGCGCATGTTGCCGCCCATCTTGCCCAGCCCCACGAGACCGATGTGCATTGGAGACTCCTCCTGGCAGCTACTGGTGGAACGTCGGATCGATCCTGCTCGGCCGGGGCGTCGTGGTCAGGACAGCAGGCGCCGCGGCATGAGCAGGTAGCGGAAGGCCGTGTCGTCCTTCTCGCCGTCGCCGGCGCCGCTGATGACCACCGGCTTGGACGACTGGGTGAACGCGAGCTCGACGATGTCCTCGTCGATGACGGTGAGGCCGTCGAGGAGGAACTGCGGGTTGAAGCCGGTGGTGATGGCCTCGCCGTCGATCTGCGCCTCGATCGACTCCGACGCCTGGGCCTCGTCGCCGGAGCCGGCGTCGAGGGTGAGCACGCCGTCGCTGAAGGCGAGCTGGACGGCGGTGTTGCGCTCGGCGACCAGCGAGACGCGGCGTACGGACTCGATGAGCGCCTGCTTGTCGACCTTCGCGACGGTGAGGTGCTCGCTCGGGAACAGGCTGCGGACCTTGGGGAACTCGCCGTCGAGCAGCCGGGTGGTCGTACGGCGGGTGCCGCCGGCGGCCGCGCCCTCGAAGCCGATGATGCCCTCGCCCGTGCCGGAGGTGGCGAGCGCGATGGTGACCTCGGTGCCGCTGGTCAGCGACTTGGCCGTGTCGCCGAGCACCTTGGCCGGCACCAGCGCGGCGAGGGTGTCGTCGGGGGTGCGCGGGTTCCAGCCGAGCTCGCGGTGCGAGAGCCGGAACCGGTCGGTGGCCAGCAGCGAGATCGTCGAGCCGTCGATCTCGATGCGGACGCCGGTGAGGACCGGCAGCATGTCGTCGCGGCCGGCGGCGGTGACTGCCTGGCTGACCGCATGGGCGAACGCCTCGCTCGGCACGGTGCCGGTCGCGGCCGGCATGTCCGGCAGCGTCGGGTAGTCCTCGACCGGCATGGTCTGCAGGCTGAACCGCGCCGAACCGCACGTCAGCGAGACGCGGGCGCCGTCGATCACCATCTCCACCGGCTTGGCCGGGAGGCTGCGGCAGATGTCGGCGAGCAGCCGGCCGCTGACCAGGGCGCGGCCCTCGTCGGCGACCTCGGCCTGGAGCGTGGCCCGCGCGGAGGTCTCGTAGTCGAACGTCGAGAGCACCAGCCCCTCGTGGCTCGCCTCCACCAGCAGCCCGGCCAGCACGGGCACGCTGGGACGGACCGGCAGGCTGCGCGCTGCCCAGGCAACGGCATCCGCGAGCACGTCGCGGTCGACGCGGAACTTCACGATGGCGGGTCCTTCGGGTTCTCGGTGATCAGGTGGACCGGGTGGCGGCCGTGGCGAGGGGTGGCTTGAATCCTGCCATGCCGGGTGGTGTTCCACAGGGGAGCGTCCTCGTGGAGTTCCACCGTGATCGCCCCGTGTATAGGTAGGTAGTCGTAGTAGGCAGTGTGGGATCTGTGGAGAGACGGCATCCGCGCAGGTCGGCCAGCGCAATCGATGTGCACAGCGGGTGTGGACGGCGGCCCGCCCGACGGGTGCGGTGCTGTGGACGGCGAGCCGGCCGCACGGCTCGTGCGCGCGCTGGATCCGCAGATCCTCCCCGTGTAGTTCGCACCCCGGGGCGGGTGTTGTCCACAGGCTCTTGACTCGGCTCACGACTGGGGCGTCCGCTCAGGTCTGGCGGGCCGCGGCCTTGACCCGGCTGGTCAGCTCGCTCACCTGGTTGAAGACGGCGCGGCGCTCGGCGAGCAGCTGGTTGATCTTGCGGTCGGCGTACATCACCGTCGTGTGGTCGCGGTTGCCGAACTGCGCGCCGATCTTGGGCAGGGACAGGCCGGTGAGCTCGCGGCAGAGGTACATCGCGATCTGGCGGGCCATGACCAGGTGCCGGCCGCGGCTGGGTCCGGTGAGCTCCTCGATCGAGACGCCGAAGTAGGCCGCGGTCTGGGCGATGATCAGGCCGGCGGTGATCTCGGGCTCGCCGCCCTCGGGGATGAGGTCCTTGAGCACGATCTCGGCGAGGGTCATGTCGACCTCCTGCCGGTTGAGGTTGGCGAAGGCCGTCACGCGGATCAGCGCACCCTCGAGCTCGCGGATGTTGGTCTGGATCTTGGAGGCGATGAACTCCAGGACGTCCGGTGGCGCGGTGAGCCGGTCCATCGCGGCCTTCTTGCGCAGGATCGCGATGCGGGTCTCGAGGTCGGGCGGCTGGACGTCGGTGATCAGGCCCCACTCGAACCGGTTGCGCAGCCGGTCCTCGAGCGCCTCGAGCCGCTTCGGTGCGCGGTCGGAGGTCAGCACGATCTGCTTGTTGGCGTTGTGGAGGGTGTTGAACGTGTGGAAGAACTCCTCCTGGGTCTGGGTCTTGCCCTCCAGGAACTGGATGTCGTCGATGAGGAGTACGTCGACGTCGCGGTAGCGCCGCTTGAAGCCGTCCTGCTTGTCGTCGCGGATGGCGTTGATGAACTCGTTGGTGAACTCCTCGCTCGACACGTAGCGCACCTTGGCGCCGGTGTAGAGGCTGCGGACGTAGTGGCCGATCGCGTGGAGCAGGTGGGTCTTGCCCAGGCCGGACTCGCCGTAGACGAGGAGCGGGTTGTAGGCCTTGCCCGGGGCCTCGGCCACCGCGACCGCGGCGGCGTGGGGGAACCGGTTGGACGAGCCGATGACGAAGGTCTCGAAGGTGTACTTCGGGTTGAGCCGGGTCTCGAGCGCGCTGGGCCGCACGGACCGCGGCTCGATGTCGCGGGCCGCTGGAACCTCGGGGTGCAGGACCGGTCCGGGCTGGTCGAGGGTGGCGCCGGGCAGCTGCAGCACCGTGGCCAGCCCCTCGAATGTCGACATGTCGCCATGTCGATCAGTCGATGAATCGCTCTCCTTGCCGGGCTCCTCGAGGCGGGCGGCGGGCGAGCCGTCGTGCTCGTCGTCCTGCTGGGCGCGCTGCTGGTCGGCGTGCGCCTTGCGCTGCTCGTGCTCGGGTGAGCCGGCGACGAGGGCCGGGTTGATGGTGGTGCCGAGGCCGATCTTGCGACCGAACACCTCGCTCAGTGCACCCTCGAGCTCGGCGCGCAGCCGGCCCTCGACCTGGGTGCGGGTGAACTCGTCGGGGACCGCGATGATCGCCAGCTCGTCGTGGACCGTGACCGGATCGCAGGCGGACAGCCAGGCCCGCTGGTTGGGCTGGATGTTGTCGAGGACGGCCCGCCAGGCGTCGGTGAGGTCCGGGTCGGTCTGCTCCACGAGGGTGTCGCCTTCTCCCACTGCGTCTGTGTCGTTGCGGCCCTCTGCTGAGGGCTGCTCGGGTCCGCTCAAAGTTGTCCAGGTGGTGCCCCCGCAGCTCTCCACAACCTTCTCCACAGGCTGTGCACCCCGGTTTCGCGGGGTGCGCGAGACGGGTGTGACTGCTGTGGCGGTTTCGGCGGGGAAGACACCGGACCGAGACGCGCCCCGGAGGGCGGTAGGGAACCTCGGTGAGAGCCGAACCTAACCCCGTTCGGAGGGCCGGCACAACCCGTTCTCCACAGGCCGACCGGGGCATTTCCCGAGCCGCGCCCGGGCCATGGCATGCTCACCCGATCGGGGGATTCTCCACGGTCCGCCGCCGGTTTGACCCTGTGTCCGACCACCGCGTACCGTTGATCGGTCAGCGGCTGTGTCGTGCAGCCCGGCAGCGCCGCCCGATTCTCCGTCGGGATGCGCCCGCGCCGACCGCCGACGTGACCCACCAGCCCTGCCTCCACACCGGAAGAGAAGCCCGTGAGCAAGCGGACCTACCAGCCGAACAACCGTCGTCGCCACAAGGTGCACGGGTTCCGTCTGCGCATGCGCACCCGCGCCGGCCGCGCCATCATCTCCGCGCGCCGCCGCAAGGGCCGCAAGAGCCTCGCGGTCTGAGCGAGCCCGGACATCAAGTCCCCGTGCTCGCCGCCGCTCATCGGTTGCGCGACAGCAATGCCTTCCGGCGCACCGTGAGTTCGGGCCGGCGGGCGGGTGGTGCTGCCCTGGTCGTGCACCTGCTCGACGACGCTCGGCGATGCGGGCGACGCGGGTCCGCGGGTCGGCCTGGTCGTGGGCAAGGCGGTCGGCAACGCCGTGGTCCGCAACCGCGTGAAGCGCCAGCTCCGCCATCTCGTCAGGGATCACCTGACGCACCTCTCCGCCTCCTCCGACCTGGTGATCCGGGCGCTGCCGCCGGCCGCGGGCATGGCGAGCACGGAACTCGGCGCCGATCTCGCCCGTTGTCTCGAGAGGGTCGGGCGCGCGGACCTTCCTCGTGACCCGGCGAGCGCCACCCGGACAGGGGCCGCGTCGTGAAGTACGTGTTGATCGGACTGCTGCGCGCCTACCGCGCCGTGATCAGCCCGCTCTACGGCCAGGTGTGCCGCTACCACCCGAGCTGTTCGGCGTACGCGCTCGAGGCCGTGACCGAGCACGGGAGCGTGCGCGGGACCTGGCTCGCCGTGCGCCGTCTCGGGCGCTGCCACCCGTGGGCCGCCGGCGGCTACGACCCGGTTCCGAGCGCGCAGCGCCGGAGCGCACGCCTGACGTCCACAGAGGGAGAGCCTGATCCCGTGTCCGCACTCATGTTGGGCCCGTTGGGGACCATCGGCCACTACATCCTGACCCCGCTCTACTACGCGGTGTCCGGCGTGATGCTCTCCTGGCACTGGTTCTTCAGCCAGATCGGGCTCGACCCCGACGGCGGCGCCTCGTGGGCGCTGTCGATCATCGGCCTGACCATCGTCATCCGGGCGGCCCTGATCCCGCTGTTCGTGAAGCAGATCAAGGCCAGCCGCAACATGCAGCTGATCCAGCCCAAGGTCAAGGAGCTGCAGAAGAAGTACGGCCACGACCGGGAGCGTCTCGCCCAGGAGACGATGAAGCTCTACAAGGACTCGGGCACCAACCCGTTCGCGTCCTGTCTGCCGATCCTGCTGCAGATGCCGATCTTCTTCGCGCTGTTCCGGCTGATCGACCAGGCCGCCAAGAACGGCACCGCGCACGGCTTCATGACCGCGGAGCAGGCGAAGCAGTTCGGTGACGCGGAGCTGTTCGGCAAGATCCCGCTCGCCGCGTCGTTCACCAGACTCGCAGGGCATCCTCGCGGTCCAGATCGTGGCCGCCCTGCTGGTGCTGGCGATGACCGCGACCACGTTCACGACCCAGCGGCAGCTGATGGCCAAGAACATGCCCAAGGACGCGCTCACCGGGCCCTACGCCCAGCAGCAGAAGATGCTGCTCTACGTGCTGCCCGTGGTCTTCGCGGTCGGCGGCATCGCGTTCCCGATCGGCGTGCTCCTCTACTGGACCACCTCGAACCTGTGGACGATGGGCCAGCAGTTCTACGTGATCCGCAACAACCCGGCGCCCGGCACCGAGGCCGCCCGGATGAAGGAAGAGCGGGACGCCAAGAAGGCCGCGGGAAAGGCCCCGTCTGGCGACGGTGGTTCCACCGACGCCGAGCCGGGAACGACGACGGCGGTCGAGGAGAAGCCGATCGCTGACCGGCGGCCGCCCCAGCGGCAGCAGCCCCAGCGGCAGTCCAAGCGCCAGCGCCAGGCGAAGGCGCGGGGCGGCCCGAGCAGCGGCGCCAGTCCCGCCGGCAACCAGAGCAGCCAGAACGACAAGAGGAACGGGAACAAGCAGTGAGCGAGCAGACGGACGAGAGGCACGAGGTCGACGAGGCAGTGGACGCCGACCTGATCTCGGAGACGGACGAGGCCGACGAGGCGGACGAGGCAGACGAGGTAGACGAGGCGACGAGGCCGAGGAGGCCGACGAGGCCGACGAGGCCGACGAGGCGACGACGGCGATGAGGGCGAACCGCCTGCGCGGGTCGACCAGCTCGAGGCCGAGGGCGACATCGCGGCCGACTACCTCGAGGAGCTGCTCGACATCGCGGACCTCGACGGCGACCTGGACATGGACGTCGAGGGCGACCGTGCGGCCGTCTCGATCGTCGGTGCCGAGCTGAGCCAGCTCGTGGGCAGCGACGGCGAGGTGCTGGAGGCGCTCCAGGAGCTGACCCGGCTCGCCGTCTACCGCGAGACGGGCGAGCGGTCGCGGCTGATGCTGGACATCTCCGGCTACCGCGCCGACAAGCGGACCCAGCTCGAGAAGCTGGCCGAGGAGACGGTGGCCCGGGTCAAGGAGAGCGGGGAGCCGGCGCCACTGGAGCCGATGACCCCGTTCGAGCGGAAGGTGGTGCACGACGCCGTGGCCGCCGCCGGGTTGTCCTCGGAGTCGGAGGGCGTGGAGCCGCGCCGGTTCGTGGTGGTCCTGCCCCAGTGACGGGACCCAGCGATGACTCCATGACGGATGTTTCACGTGAAACGCCCTCCACGCCCGAAGCGGCGCGGAGGGCGTTCTCGTCGGAGCGGCTGCCGCTCGCGGAGCGGTACGTCGAGCTGCTCGCCACCGCCGGCGTCGAGCGCGGGCTGATCGGCCCCCGGGAGGCCCCGAGGCTCTGGGACCGGCACGTGCTCAACTGCCTGGCCCTGACGTCCGCTGGTTGCCTCCGGGGCGACCGTCGCGGACCTGGGCTCGGGGGCGGGGCTGCCGGGGCTGGTCCTGGCCATCGGCCGACCGGACCTGACGGTGACCCTGGTCGAGCCTCTGCTGCGGCGCACCACGTTCCTCGACGAGGTGATCGACGAGCTCGGGCTCGAGGAGGTGCGGGTGGTCCGTGGCCGGGCGGAGGAGCTGCACGGTCGCGAGCGCTTCGACGT
>CAVTHU010000046.1:0-21201 GCA_963734355.1 uncultured Actinomycetota bacterium | reverse complement strand
ATCACCGCAGCCCGGCCGCTTCGGCCGCGGCGGTGACGTCCGCGTCGACGACGGACTCGACCAGCGGGCCGAACCCTTCGAGAGCAGTGGCGGTGTCCTTGAGGCCGTGGCCGGTGACCGTGATGACGACAGTGCTGCCTGCGTAGGACTCACCCGCCGCCACGTCGGCGAGCAGCCCGGCGACCCCGGCCGCCGAGGCCGGCTCGACGAACACGCCGTCCTTCGACGCCAGCTCGCGCTGCGCGGCCAGGATCTGGTCGTCGCTGAGCGCCCGGAACCGGCCGTCGGACTCCTGGGCGGCCGCCTCGGCGAGCTTCCACGAGGCCGGGTTGCCGACGCGGATGGCGGTGGCCCGGGTCTCCGGGTCGGGAAACGGCTCACCGGTGACCAGCGGCGCCGCACCCTCGGCCTGGAAGCCGCGCATCCGGGGCTTGCGGGTGGCCAGCCCCAGGTCGAAGTACTCCTGGTAGCCGAGCCAGTACGCCGAGATGTTGCCGGCGTTTCCGACGGGCAGGAGGTGGTAGTCGGGGGCATCCCCGAGGAAGTCGACGATCTCGAACGAAGCGGTCTTCTGGCCCTGGAGCCGGACGGGGTTGACCGAGTTGACCAGGGACACGGGGTACTCCCACGCGAGTCCGCGGGCCAGCTGGAGGCAGCTGTCGAAGTTGCCGCGGACCATGATCACCTTGGCGCCGTGCAGGATCGCCTGGGCCATCTTGCCCGCAGCGATCTTGCCCTCGGGGACCAGCACGAGCGGAGTGAGGCCGGCCTTCGCGGCGTACGCCGCCATCGAGGCCGAGGTGTTGCCGGTGGAGGCGCAGACCACCGCTTCGGCACCCTCGTGCTTCGCGACCGAGATCGCCGCGGTCATCCCGCGGTCCTTGAACGAGCCGGTCGGGTTGTCGCCCTCGACCTTGAGCCAGACCTCGGCGCCGGTGTGCCCGGACAGCCACTCGGAGTGGACCAGCGGGGTCCCGCCCTCGCGGAGCGTCACGGCCGGCGTGCCCTCGGGGATCTCGAGCAGGTGCGCGGTACTCCTCGATGACACCGCGCCACTGGTGGGTGCGCTGCAGGGTCCGGCTCATTCGTCGCCGCCCTCGACGCGCATCACCGAGGTGACCTCGCGCACGATGTCGAGGCCACGCAGGTGCTCGACGGTCGCCGCGAGCTGGGCGTCGGTGGCGCTGTGCGAGACGACCACGAGCTGCGCGTCGTCGTCGCGGCCCTCCTGTCGGACGGTCTGGATCGAGACGCCGTGCTCGGCGAACGCCTGAGCGACGGTCGCCAGGACACCGGCCTTGTCGTCGACGTCGATCGCGACGTGGTAGCGGGTCACGGTCTCGCCCATGGGCAGCACCGCACGGTCGGCGTACGCCGACTCGCCGGCGCCGCGCTTGTCCGCCAGCACGTTGCGCGCGACGGTGACCAGGTCGCCGAGCACGGCGCTCGCGGTGGGTGCGCCGCCTGCACCGGGGCCGTAGAACATCAGCTGGCCGGCGGCCTCGGACTCGACGAAGACCGCGTTGTAGGCCTCACGGACCGAGGCCAGCGGGTGGCTCCTCGGGATCATCGCCGGGTGCACGCGGACGGCGACCGCACTCTGCCCGTCCTCGGTGGTCTTGAGCTCGCAGATGGCGAGCAGCTTGACCACCGAGCCCATGTCCTTCGCGGACTGGACGTCGGCGGCGGTCACCTCGGTGATGCCCTCGCGGTGCACGTCGGCGGCGGTGATCCGGGAGTGGAACGCGAGCGACGCGAGGATCGCGGCCTTGGCGGCCGCGTCGAACCCCTCGACGTCGGCGGTCGGGTCGGCCTCGGCGTACCCGAGCTCCTGGGCCTCCTCCAGCGCCTCGGTGAAGCCCGCGCCGGAGCTGTCCATCTTGTCGAGGATGAAGTTGGTGGTGCCGTTGACGATGCCGAGGACCCGGGTGACGGTGTCGCCGGCCAGCGACTCTCGCAACGGCCGCAGGATCGGGATCGCACCGGCGACGGCGGCCTCGTAGTAGAGGTCGCGGCCCGACTTCTCGGCGGCCTCGAACAGGGTCGGGCCGTCCTCGGCCAGCAGCGCCTTGTTGGCGGTGACCACGCTGGCGCCGTTCTCGAGCGCGGCCAGGATCAGGGTCCGCGCGGGCTCGATCCCGCCGATCACCTCGACGACCAGGTCGACGTCGGCCCGGGCGACCAGGGCCTCCGCGTCGGTTGTCAGCAGCCCGTCGGGGAACTCGACCTCGCGCGGTGCGTCGAGGCGGCGTACGGCGACGCCGACCAGGTCCACCGGCGCACCGACCCGGGCAGCGAGGTCACCGGCCTGCTCCTGGAGCAGCCGGACCACCTGGGAGCCGACCGAGCCACAGCCGAGCACCGCGACCTTGAGCCGTCTGTCTGTCACGGGGTCATCCCAACATCAGTGGCGAGCAGGTCGTCGAGCGTCTCGCGGCGGACGACGACGCGGGACCGCCCGTCGCGCACGGCGACGACCGGCGGCCGGAGCGCGTGGTTGTAGTTGGAGGCCATCGAGCGGCAGTAGGCGCCGGTGCCGGGGACCGCGATCAGGTCGCCGGGGCGGACGTCGCCCGGCAGGAACTCGTCCTTGACCACGATGTCGCCGGCCTCGCAGTGCTTGCCGACGACCCGCGCCAGGATCGGGGGCGCGTCCGACCTTCGGCTGGCCAGGGTGCAGGAGTAGTCGGCGTCGTAGAGGGCGGTGCGGATGTTGTCGCTCATGCCGCCGTCGACCGAGACGTAGGACCGGCTGGCGCCGCCGTCGAGGGCGACCTCCTTGACGGTGCCGACCTCGTAGACGGTGCACATCGACGGCCCGACGATGGCCCGCCCGGGCTCGATGCTGAGCCGCGGCTCCGCGATGCCGAGCGCGCGGCACTCGTGGGCGACGATCTCGCTCATCTCGTGGGCCAGCTGCTTGGGCTCGGTCGGGTCGTCCTGGGTGGTGTAGGCGATGCCGAAGCCACCCCCGAGGTCGAGCTCGGGCAGGTCGACCCCCAGCTCGCGCTGGATCTGCTCGTGCAGAGCAAGCACCCGTCGGGCAGCCACCTCGAAGCCGGAGGAGTCGAAGATCTGGCTGCCGATGTGGCTGTGCAGGCCGAGCAGCTCGAGCGCCGGCGCCTCGAGCACCCGCCGGACCGCGTCGAAGGCCTGGCCGTTGATGATCGAGAAGCCGAACTTCTGGTCCTCGTGAGCGGTGGCGATGTACTCGTGCGTGTGGGCCTCGACGCCGGCCGTCACCCGCACCAGCACCCTGGTGGTGCGCCCGAGCCGCTCGGCGATCTCGGCCAGCCGCTCGATCTCGTGGAACGAGTCGACGATCACCCGGCCGACGCCCAGCGTGACCGCGCGCTCGAGCTCGGCCTCGCTCTTGTTGTTGCCGTGGAACCCGACCTTGGCCATGTCGAGGCCGGCCCGCTCGGCGACCGCCAGCTCGCCGCCCGTGCACACGTCGAGGTTCAGCCCCTCCTCCGCCGCCCACGTGGCGGTGGCGGTGCAGAGGAACGCCTTGCCGGCGTAGAAGACGTCGTACGCCGCGAACGCCTCGTTGAAGGCCCGGGCGCGGGTCCGGAAGTCGGTCTCGTCGAGGACGTACGCCGGCGAGCCGTGCTCGGCGACGAGGTCGGTCAGCCGGACACCCCCGACGCTGAGCACGCCGTCCTCCTTGTGCGCGGTCTGCGACCAGAGGTGACTGACGAGGGCGTTCGGGTCGCTGGGCTCGCGGAGCCACGAAGGTGCGCGGAGGGCGCCCGGCGCGTGGGCCCAGCCGGCCTCGTGGGTCATCGGTGGGTCACATCCGCTCGGGTGCGCTGACGCCGAGGAGAGCGAGGCCGTTCGCGAGCACGGTGCGGGTGGCGTCGACCAGCAGCAGCCGGGCCCGGTTGAGGTCGGTGGCCTCCTCGTCGCCCATCGGGAGCACCCGGCAGTTGTCGTAGAAGCGGTGGTAGTCCGCCGCGGTGTCCTCGAGGTAGCGCGCGATCCGGTGCGGCTCGCGGAGGTCGGCCGCCGCCTGGACGACCCGCGGGAACTCCGCGAGCGCCCGCAGCAGGTCGCCCTCCTTCTCGTGGGTGAGCAGCTCGGGGTGCGACTCGGGCGCGAGACCGAGGTCCGCGGCGTTCCGGAGGATCGAGCTGACCCGCGCGTGGGCGTATTGGACGTAGAAGACCGGGTTGTCGCTGGTCGCCTTGGTCCAGAGGTCGACGTCGATGTCGAGGTTGGTCTCGAGGGAGTTGCGGACCAGCGCGTAGCGGGCGGCGTCCACGCCGATCTCGTCGACCAGGTCGAGCAGGGTGACGATGTTGCCGCTCCGCTTGCCCATCCGGACGACCGTGCCGTGGCTGAGCAGGTTGACCATCTGGCCGATGATGATCTCGAGGTTCTTGCCCGGCTCGTCGCCGAACGCCGCGCAGAGCGCCATCAACCGGCCGACGTAGCCGTGGTGGTCGGCGCCGAGCAGGATGATGCAGCGGTCGAAGCCGCGTTCGCGCTTGTCCAGGTAGTACGCCGCATCGCCGGAGATGTAGGCGCCGTGTCCGTCGGACTTCACGATGACCCGGTCCTTGTCGTCACCGAACTTCTCGGTCGCCAGCCAGACCGCGCCGTCCTTCTCGTAGATGTTGCCCAGCTCCCGGAGCCGGGCCAGGGCCCGGTCCGTGGCGCCGGACTCGTAGAGATCGTTCTCGTGGAACCACACGTCGAAGGGCACCCGGAAGTCCTCGAGCGTCTGCTTGATCTCCTCGAACATCAGGCCGACGCCCGTCGGCGCGGAAGGCTTCGAGCGCCTCGTCGTCGGGCAGCCCGGGCGCCTCCGGGCGCTGCTCGACGACGGCCGACGCGATCTCGGCGACGTACTGCCCGGGGTACCCGTCCTCGGGCGTGGGCTCCCCGCGACCGCTGGCCAGGAGCGATCGGGCGAACCGGTCGATCTGGGCGCCGTGGTCGTTGAAGTAGTACTCCCGGCTCACCTCGGAGCCAGTCGCCTGCAGCAGCCGGGTGATCGTGTCGCCCACCGCGGCCCACCGGGCGCTGGCCAGCGTCACCGGGCCGGTCGGGTTCGCGCTCACGAACTCGACGTTCACCCGCTCCCCCGCGCCGGTGTCGCTGGTGCCGTACTCCTGCCCCTGGGCCACCACCTGCTCGGCGATGACGCCCTGGGCGCTCGCGGCCACGCTGATGTTGAGGAATCCGGGTCCGGCGACCTCGACCGCCGCGATCCCCTCGACCTTGAGCAGCCGGTCCTGGACCTGCCCGGCCAGGTCGCGCGGATTCATGCCGGCCTTCTTGGCCAGCTGGAGCGCCACGTTGGTCGCGTAGTCGCCGTGCTCCTTCTGCCGCGGTCGCTCGATCGTCACCGCGCTCGGTACGCCGTCCGGCAGGGTGAGTGCACCCTCGCCGGACAGCGTCGCCAGCACGTCGACGATCGCTGCGGACAGCTGCTCGGGAGTCACCGGCCAAGGGTATCGGCGCGCCCGCATCGCCTCTGCACCAGTTTCTTCCGGCGGACGGGCGGCGGGTATGGTCATCTCCGCCCAGAGCCCCCGTAGCTCAGGGGATAGAGCACCGCCCTCCGGAGGCGGGAGCGTAGGTTCGAATCCTACCGGGGGCGCCCTGTCCAGACCGAGTCTGACCTGCTGAAACGCGTTTCGACTCAATCCACGCTGTGGATGGCCTGCTGGTTGTCTGTCCGTGCCGACGACCCAACAGTCACCCCCGGAGTGCTCTCCGGCGGGGATCCTTGGCGAGCGGCGATGGCGAGGGTGGCGGTGACGACCAATGCAGTCCCGACCCACTGGACGGGGCTGAGCCGCTCGCCAATCAGGTAGCCACCAGCCAGTCCGAAGACCGGAATCAGGGGCAGGAACGCTGCCGCATACGAGGCGGTGACGAGCCGGAGGCCGGTCAGGTAGAACCAGAAACCGAGCCCGTAGTACAGGACGCCCGACACTCCGGCGAAGAGCAACGACGTGGCGCCAAGCCCCGCGACGTCCCAACCACTGGTGCCGAGTAGCTCGGCGACGCTGGCCAGCAGCACGGCGAACGCGAGCGCGGCCGCCTGTTGGACGATCACGACGGTGAGGGAGGCGTCGTCGAGGAGCAGGCGCCTGGTCAGGACTGTGTAGAGGCCACAAAACCCCACCGACGTGATGGTGAGGAGGATGCCGACCAGGTCGCCCGACACACCCGGCTGGTGGACGACCAGGAGAACCCCGGCGACGGCGACAGACACAAGCACGGCGAGCCGCAGCGAGATGCGTTCCCGCAGCACCAGGGCGGCCAGGACGAGGATCACCACGGGTTCGGTGGCCCAGATCAGCACGTACATGCTGGCGGTGATGGTCGTGAGGCCGACCAGGCCGAGAGCGTAGGCGGCGCCCGGATTGAGCACCCCGAGCACGGCGAGCTTGCGGACCGGCGGAGTCAGCGCGATCGGCTCGCGACGCACCGCGGTGACCACGAGCAGCAGCACACCGCTGGCGGCGAGCTGGATCGGGAGCAGGGTCAGTGGTGCGACGTCGTCGACCACCTGTTTGCTGACGACGGTTCCGAGGCCCCAACAGGCTGCTGCGGCGACGAGTGCCGCAATGGCGACGCGCGCGGGCGCCCGCGTCGGTTGATTGTGGACGGGCATGGCGAAACTCCTGTATGGACGAAGATGGGCAGGACTGAGCGCGCGCGCGGAGCTGGCGCGCAGCTGCTCAGTTCGCTGGTTCGTCGGAGTCGCAGCAGTCGTAGCAGGGCAAACGGCTTTCCTTGGTCGGCCGACGGGACATCACCCTTGGGCCCGCATTGAGCGCGCGGTCCATGCCCGAGGGGTGGAACGCCTGACGACGCTCCACCGCTCCACGGATCGCTCCCGATGGGTTACCGGGAGACGTTCGATCCGACATTCCCGATCGTGACCAGCTCGGACACCGCGGGCGTGCAGCAACCACCATCCTCGGACTCGTCGAACGAGCCCGAGCCACCGCAGACTCCCGTGTCGGGGAGGACGAGCTCGACACGCTCGGCGGCCTCCCGGTCGCCGGCGATGGCGGCCACGACCGAGCGGACCTGCTCGCAGCCGGTGAGGGTGAGGAACGATGGCGCGCGGCCGTAGGACTTCATGCCGACCAGGTAGAAGCCAGGCTCGGGCTGGACGAGCTCCTTGGCCCCGTGGGGGTAGACGGTGCCGCACGAGTGGACGTTGGGGTCGATCAGCGGCGCGAGTGTGCGCGGCGACTGCAGGACCGGGTCGAGGTCCAGCCGGACCTCGGACAGGAATGCGAGGTCTGGTCGGAAGCCGGTGACGGCGACGATCTCGTCGACGTCGGTGACGGTCTGGCCGTCGAAGTCCGTCACGGTCAACCGGCCATCGGTCTGCTTCTCGACCGAGGCAGTGCGGAACGAGGTGCGAGCGTTCACGGCCCCGCTGCCCGCTGCCCGTTCGGCGGACCTGCCAAGTGCCCCGCGTGCCTCGAGCTGGTCGTTGTCGCCGCCGCCGAAAGCGTTCCCGACGCTCGGCCGACGAACCAGCCACGTGACCCGGGTGCCGGGGGCGGATTCGGCGAGGTGGGCGAACTCGACGAGCGCGTTCTGAGCGGAGGCTCCCGTGCCGGCGACGACGACGTGCTTGCCGGCGTACCTCTGCCTGCCCTGCTCACTGCGCAGGTCGGGAACGCGGTAGCTGAGCCTGTCGGCGTGGGCGGTCTCGCCGAGTGCGGGGAGGCCGTCACCTCCGAGCGGGTTGGGTCCGCCCCAGGTTCCTGAGGCGTCGACCACGGACGAGGCAGTGATGCGCTCGAGGCCGCGGCCGGTGTCCACCTGGAGGACCATCGGCTCGTCCTCACGACCGGAGTCCACGAGGCGGTCGCGACCGAATCGCGTCACGCCGACGACCCGGTGTCCGTAGCGGACCTCGACCTCGTCAGTCTTCTCGAGCGCGTCGGCCAGGGGCTGCAGATAGCCGGTGACCCACTCGTCGCCCGTCGGGTACGCCGAGGCGACGGGCGCCTCCCAGCCGGAGCCGTCGAGGAGCGCAACCGCCACTGGGTCGACGAGCTCGGACCACGGCGAGAAGAGGCGGATGTGGCCCCACTGGCTCACCGCAGCGCCGGCCGATGGGCCGGCTTCAAGGACGATGGTGTCGAGTCCGCGCGACTGCGCATGCGCGGCACCGGCGAGGCCGATGGGTCCGGCGCCGATGATCACGACGGGGTGCGGCATGAGTACTCCTCATATCGATGAACGTCAATGTCTCGCACCAGATCGTATCGATGCGGGTCGATGAATGCAAGCATCGACGTCGATCGATACGATGGGCCCATGACCGCCGAGACCCTCAGCGTGGAGCGCGCTGACTCCCCACACCCGCTGTTGGCCGACGATGTCGCGGCCACCTACGCGGAGTGGTTCGGGACCATCTCCGATCCCACACGGCTCAAGCTGCTGCACGCGGTCGCCTCATCGGCCTCGGGCGCGCTGACCGTCGGCGACCTGGCCGAGCGGCTCGGCATCAGCCAGTCCACCTGCTCCCACCACGTCCGCCGGCTCTCCGAAGTCGGCTTCCTGATCGTGGACCGGGTGGGCCGCACCAGCATGGTCTCGGTCAACCAGTCCTGCTGCACGGGGCTCCCCCAGGCTGCGGACGTGGTGATGGGCACGACGGCCACCGCGCCCTGCTGTCCGACCGACTGGCCGGCCACGGTGACCACTCGAGCCATGACCGACGACGACCTCCCGGCGGTGCGGGACATCTATGCCCAGGGCATCACGACCCGCAACGCGACGTTCGAGACCGAGACCCCGAACGTGGCGCAGCTGCGCACCAAGTGGCTGCCGCAGCACCGCTGGGTCGCCGAGCTCCAGGGAAGCGTGGTGGGCTGGACGGCCACCAATCCCGTCTCCTCCCGCGCCTGCTACGCCGGTGTCGGCGAGACCTCGGTCTACGTCGCCGAGGATGTCCGTGGCCAGGGTGTGGGCAAGGCGCTGATGTACCGCCAGGTCACCGAGGCCGACGCCGGTGGCCTCTGGACGCTCCAGACCTCGATCTTCCCCGAGAACCGGGCGAGCATCGCGCTCCACCACTCCGCCGGCTACCGCACGCTGGCGGTCCGCAGCCGGATCGCGCAGCTGGACGGCGTCTGGCGGGACACCGTGTTCCTCGAGCGTCGCCGAGACGACGACGCGGACTTCACGGCCGCGGACTGCGCCTGCTAGTTGTCTAGGTTCAGCCGACCGTCGCGTCCGCGGTCCGGACGACCGGGGTGCCGAGCTCGTCGTTCAGCAGATGAATGACCCGGCGTTCGATCTCGTCACGGATCGGTCGCACGGCGGCCAGGTCCTGGCCGGCGGGGTCGTCGAGGACCCAGTCCTCGTAGCGCTTTGCCGGGGAAGATCGGGCAGTCGTCACCGCACCCCAAGGTGACGCCCACCTGGGTCCGCGAGCACGGCTCGTGGAGGTTTGCTTCGAGCTCGAGGCGTCTCGTGGTTTCGCGCGCGCTTCTGATGTGAGTGCGATCTAGGCTCGCAGGCGAGCAGGTCCGCAAGGAGAGGACAATGCAGCGAGAGCAGATTTGTTCCGAGATGGATCGGGTTCGGGGCGACTTCCGGAACCTGCTCAGCACCGCGACGCCTTCCGAACTCCACCGACCAACCGAAGGGACCAAGTGGAACAACGAGCAACTGCTGTTCCACATGCTCTTCGGATACCTGCTCGTGCGAAACCTGCGCCTTCTGGTGTGGGGGTTCTCCCGCCTCCCCGAGGGAGCCTCGCGGGTGTTCGCCGCAACCCTCGACGCGGGGACGCGACCCTTCCACGCAATCAACTACGTCAGCTCGCTGTTCGGCGGTCGCGTTCTGGGCCTAGCTGGCTTGGAGCGGCTCATGGACCGCGTTCTCGACAGCCTCCAGGCGAATCTGCGGAGAGCCAGCGATGAATCCCTTGATCGGGGTATGCACTTCCCGGTCGGCTGGGATCCGTACTTCAAGAGCTTCATGACGATGCGCGATGTGTACCACTACCCAACCCAGCACTACGACCATCACCGAAGACAGCTCACGCTGGCAGCCACCTTGGGACGGTGAGGCCCCCTCGACACCCACCCCGGGGTCGCCAATGGTCGAGCGCGCGCAGCCCTCGGCCAGACTGCCGTCATGACGTATGGGGTGCAGAACACTTCCCCCCCTGCGCTCGAGCCCAGACCGCTACGCCGTGTCGTGGCAGTCCTCTGCGTCACCGAGATCGTCTCGTGGGGAATTCTCTTCTACGCCTTCCCCGTGCTCAGCACCACGATCCGCGACACCGAGGGCTGGTCCCTGACCTGGCTGGTCGCCTGCTTCACAGCGGCCCAGCTGGTCGCCGCCGCGGCAGGCATCTGGGTCGGGCGCCATATCGACGCCTACGGTCCACGACGCGTGATGACCGCCGGCTCGATTCTCGGGGTCCTGGCCGTGGTCGCCATCGCGTCAGCGCCGACTCTCTGGCTGTTCCTGTTCGCTTGGCTCGTCGCCGGTGTGGCGATGTCCGGGACGCTCTACGCCCCGGCGTTCGCGGCCGTCACCGGCTGGGCTGGCGACCAGCGAGTCAGGGCACTGACCGCGGTCACCCTCGTTGCTGGGCTGGCGTCGACGGTCTTCGCGCCCCTGACCGCGGTTCTCGCCGACCACCTCACCTGGCGCCAGACCTACGCGATCCTCGCCGTGGTCCTTGTCGGCACCGTCCCCCTGCACTGGTGGGGTCTCCGCGCGCCCTGGACATCGCTGGCCGGACCAGCCGAGTCCGAGTCAGGGGCGGACCACGCGCGACGACGGGTCGTCCACCAACCGGAGTTCGTCCTGCTGGTCGCAGCCATGACTCTCGGTGGGTTCTGCGTGTACGCCGTGGTGGTGAACCTCGTACCCCTGCTCACCCAGCACGGCCTGAGCACCACCGCAGCCGCAGTGGCCCTGGGCATCGGCGGAGCGGGTCAGGTGGCCGGTCGGCTCTTCTATGGTCCGGTGCTCACCCGCTTCTCGGCACGGACCCGCACCATGGGCACGTTGGCGGCAGCCAGTCTGACGACACTGGCCCTCGCGGTCGTGCACCAACCCGTCGCCGTCGTGTGCACCCTGTCCTTCGGCGCAGGTATCGCACGTGGCATCTTCACGCTGATCCAAGCCACCGCCATCAGCGACCGGTGGGGAACGCAGGACTTCGGAGCCCGCAATGGCATCTTGTCGGGCGCAGTGCTGGCCGCGGCGGCGTTCGCGCCGTGGGCGGGCACGCTCCTGGCATCTGCTTTGGGAAACTATGCGTGGGCCTTCGTTGTGCTGGCGATCGGGTGCCTCATGGCCACAGGTCTGGTGCGTCCGCACGCGAGTACGTAGGCGGCCCTGGCGACCCTCGGGCAACACTGGGGCAACACGACGACCCTCTGGTCGTGACCGCGGTGACGATCGGCCTCTGCATCCCCTACATCGCACCTCGCTACTTCGTGCTGGCCGCCTGATCCGGCTAGCTCGAACCCGCCAGCCCTTCCCGTGCGAAGTCAACGGCTTCGGCGAGCACCTGCTGCCACAGGTCGCGGTCAACGGTGGGGATCGCCACCCACTCGCCGAAGACCTTGCCGGCCGGGGCGAACGGCTCGCCGACGCCCTGCTCGACGAGTTCGGCCACTCTCTCGCGGGACAGCTTCACCACCAGGCTGCGGGCCTTGATGTCGTACGACGCCAGGAACCTCCCGGCCAGTCTCACGCACGGGTGCCCCATCATCGTGGCCCGGCCCACGGCCGGGTCGTAGAGCAGGTCGTCGGTCAGCTCGTCGTAGAGGCTCCTGGCGTCGTCGTCCATCAGGCCGCCGGAGGCGTGAAGACGCCGAACTGGTTGCCGGACGGGTCGCGCAGGTAGGCGAAGGTGGGGGCGCCCGGGCCGGGGTCCAGGTGCTTGCTAACGACCGATCCGCCGAGCTGCTCGGCATCGACGCAGGTGGCCTCGACATCGGCGACGAGGATGTAGAACACCGCGTGGCCGGGCTGCTGGCCTCCGGTGCCGAAGACGCCGCCCATCGGTCCGTCGGCGCCAGAGGCGGTGATGTTGCGGTAGTCCATGCCACCGGATGCCGCCGGGCCGTCGGCATTGAACGTCCAGTCGAACAGGCTTCCGTAGAACTTCTCGGCGGTGTCGGGATCGTCGGTGGCGACCTCGAACCAGGCCAGGGTTCCGGGAGCGGGATTGGTCATGGCGTCTCTCCTTCGTCGGGTTCAGCCGCCGGATTGGCTGGCTGTCCCCACCGTGTCGCGGCCTCGCGACAACCCTGTGTCGGTGTTCTTCCCGGTCTCTGGAAAAAGATCCCCGGGACGAAGCGCCGACGCGGGCAGCTTCGTGACGTGGCCGTCGACGACCGGCTCCGCGACGAGACGCTGGTGGCGCGGGCCCGACGGGACTCGCTCGGCGCGGGTGATCCTGTCCATGCGGAACACCCGGTCGTCACGTCGAAGGTGGCACCAGGCCGTGAGGTAGGAGCCGTTGGGGCCGACGACGACGTGCTGGGGCTCGATCTCTCGGTCGGTCTCGACGCCGCCGACGTCGATGTAGCCGATGTGCAGCACGTGGCCGTCTCGCACGGCCCGCCAGATGGTCTCGGCCACCTCGGCGTCGAGCTCCGGCACGGGTTGGACGAGCAGCCGGACCTTGTCGGCGGTCGCGTGTGCCTCCGCGAGGGTGCGCTCGGGCATCGCGGCCACGATCTTCTGCAGCGCGCTGCGCCCGTCGCGGGCGAAGAGCACGTGATCGCTGCGGCTCAGGGCCACTGCGACGGCCGCCGCCTCCCGCGGGGTGAAGTTGAGCGGCGGCAGGCTCATCGAGCGGTCGACCATGTAGCCGCCGGTGCGTCCTTGCTTGGTCGCGACCGGTACGCCGGCCTGGCCCAGCGCGCTCAGGTCGCGCTCGATCGTGCGGACGCTGACCTCGAAGTGTCCGGCGAGCTGGCGCGCCGTACGGCCACGGGGCCCGGCGGCCCGCAGCTCCTCGACCAGCGCGTAGAGGCGGTCGATGCGGTTCATGACCGGAGCGTAGGACGGGGCGGGGACAGTCCTGAGATGCTCGCACCCGCCGTGGCCGTCGCCAGGACCCTCGCGGACCCGTCGGCCCCGGCCTCGGCGTACCTGACGCCTTCGTGCCGGCTACGTCGACAGCACCCGCGCGGCGAGCTGGCCCAGGGCCACCGCCCAGCCGGCCTCGCCGGGCGAGCCGGCCGGGATTCCGTGGTGGACAAGGAGGAGCGACGTGCGTTCGCCGTCGTCGTGGAGCTCGACCTCGACCCAGGTCGGCGGGTGCTCCTGGTCGGCCATCGCCTCGGTGTAGACGAGCCGTACCGGCTCGGAGACCTCGACGAACTCGCCGGTGAACCGCATCGTCATCGGGCCGCCCGGTGTCTCGACCCCCATCGCCACACCTCGTCGGCCTCCGGGACGCAGGTCCCACTCGGTCACCTCGACGGTGGCGCCGTCCGGGCCGTACCAGGAGGCGAACTCCGCGGGGTCGGTCCACATCCGCCAGACCACGTGGCGGGGCGCGTCGAAGGTGCGGGCCAGGCGTACGGCGTTGTCGGCGTCCTGGGTCATCGGGCTCTCACTTCTCTGTGGATCTGGTCAGGTGCGCATCGAGCCGGTCGAAGCGCGCGTTCCAGGTGTCGCGGCAGGTCGCCGCCCAGCTCATCGCGGCGTCGAGCGCGGCCGGATCGAGCATGCAGGGTCGGAACTGGGCCCGCCGCCCGCGCTGGATGAGGCCCGCCTCCTCGAGCACCCTGAGGTGCTTGGAGACCGCAGGGAGAGTCATGTCGAACGGCTCCGCGAGCTCGCTGACCGTCGCCTCCCCTGCCGCCAGCCGGGCCAGGATGGCCCGTCGTGTGGAGTTCGCCAGCGCGGCGAACGCCGCGTCCAGCCGCTCGTCGACCATCGCCGTCATGGGGCTACTTTCCAATTTGGTTATTTAACCAATCGGGAAACTAGCATCCACCGTGGAGTCCGTCCAGGGATGGCCCATGCGAGCCTTGGAGAGAGGGGTGTCGAGTCCGGGACCAGCCCACAGCCGGGCTCGCTGCTGTTGGTCACGCACGTTGGCGACCAAGTACTCGCTCCAGGAGCCGCGGGTCAGTCGGCCAGGCGACCATCAGGGTGTCGCGCGGAATGCTTCGTGCGGCGTACCGCAGCAGGAGGATGACTGCGACGACGTCGTCCAGAGGCCCGATGACCGGCAGGAACTCAGGCAGCAGGTCGATCGGTGACACGACCCAGACCACGGCGACCAGAAGGGCGATCTTCGCGCGCCGCGGTACGTCAGGGTGATGACGCAGCGTCCGGGCGGTGGCAACGCACGAGGGCAGGAATTCCGCGACCTGGCGCATCAGCCCGGGCGGGAGCCGCGAAGCGAGGACCACCATCAGCAGGCAGCAAATCGCCCACAGAACGACCGTCGCACCGGCCACGACGACGAGTCGCTCCATGCCGAGACGATAGGCCGCCCGGCTTCTGCCGGGATCAGCTCGGCGACATGGTCAGCGTGACCGGACTAGTGGGTCCTACGCCGGCCGTGGTGATCGTGAAGGTGACGCTGGGGGCGTCGTGCGGCACGGGCTGGGGGAAGTGGAGGGTGTTGGTGCTCTCCTCCTGCATGTCGAACGGGACCGTCCCCAGTAGGGGTGGATCCGGCGGCAGCGGATACCGATCCCGTGCACCCGGTGCTGGGCATTGAGCGGGTGCTTCACCTTTCTCGGGTGAGAACGCACCGACAGCCGGCTGGAACAGTCGGAACCGGCCGTGTAGTCAAGGGACGGGACGCGTAGATGTCGGAGTCGGGCACGCCGGGAATGTCGGCAGAGCAGATGCAGGAGGCGATCGCCTCACTCTCGACACCGGACACCATCGAGACGCCGTTCGGTCGACTCGACTTCTTCGACGGGGTCCCGCGTCCGACCACCGTGACCGCCGTCTACGACGCCCTGGACCTGATGCGTGGCATCGAGGTGTTCCTCAACTGCGTCCCCGGGGCGTCGCTTGTGGCGATGCGCCGAGGCTTCCGTGCGTCGGGTGTGACCTCGGGCCGGGTCATCGGCCTGACCGATCCGCGGGCGAACTCGGGCAGCCTGTTCCTCACCCCGAACACGGAGACGACGTACGGGTCGACCTTCCTGGATCTGCGCGAGTGGGGTCCCACGGTGATCGAGGCACCGCCCGAGTCGTTGTGCGTGGTCGACGACTTCTGGTTCCGCTACGTCGCCGACATGGGGATCGCCGGACCTGACCGCGGTGCGGGCGGCAAGTACCTCTTCCTGCCGCCCGGCTACGAGGGCGACGTCCCCGACGGCTACTTCACCTACGAGTGCCCGACGTTCACCAACTGGGTCGTGCTCCGCGCCCTGGGCGGAGTCCCCGCGATGAAGCAGACCCGGATCTACCCGCTCGCCGAAGCGGGTGCGCCCGGCGAGAACGTGTTCATCAACCTGGCCGAACTGGTCTTCAACACCGTCCACGCCAACGACTTCTCCTTCTTCGAGGAGATCGACGAACTCCTCCAGGAGGAGCCGATCGAAGCACTCGACCCTGAGCGGGCCGGTCAGCTCGCCGCCATCGGCTTGGTCAAGGGCGAGCCGTTCGCGCCCGACGACCACCGTCGCGAGACCCTGAACCGGGCCGCCACCATCGGAGCCGGTATGTCCCGCGTCGTCGCCTACGCGCCGCGCGACCCGGATGCCGTGCTCGTCGGGTCGTGGAAGAACGCCTTCGTCGGCGGCAGTCACGAGTTCCTCCGCAACGGGGCACGTCTGCTCGACGCGCGGACCCAGTTCCACTACCTCGCCACCGTCATCACCCCGGCCATGGCCCACGCCCAGGTCGGCGCGGGATCGGCGTACGCCTACACCGTCCAGGACAGCAACGGCGACCTCCTCGACGGAGCCCGGACCTACCGCCTTCACGTCGACGCGAACCCGCCGGCCAAGAACTTCTGGTCCGTCGACGTCTACGACACCCAGACCCGGTCACTGATCCAGGTCCCGTCCACGCCGTACCCAGCGCTCGCCAGCAACTCCGGCACCCTCCGGGCCAACCCGGACGGCTCCCACGACCTCTACTTCGGGCCAACCGCCCCCGAGGGCAGCGAGTCGAACTGGGTCGAGACCATCCCCGGCAAGTCATGGTTCCAGCTGTTCCGGCTCTACGGCCCGCTCGAGCCCTGGTTCGACCAGACCTGGACCCTCAATGAGTTCGAGCCGCTGTAGCCCAGCAGCCGCCGTCCCGCTCATCGCGCAGGTTCCCGCCTGCCGCGAGCCCGCGGCGGCGCAGCCGCGTGACGGAACCTCGACGGGGCATCTGTCGAGACGATTCCGCCGAGACACGGAGGCGGACCTAGGCTCGCTCGCGTGACGGAGTACCAGGTGACCCGATGGCGCGAGCTGCCGTCGATGGTGGCGGCGCGTGCCGGCGACGAGACCGTGAAGGCGGAGCTCGCCCAGCGGTTCCAGGAGGCGATCGACGAGGCCGCGATGCGGCTGGGTGACACCGGTGCCGACGACTACCTCGCCGGGTGGGGAAGGACCCCGTGGACCGCGGCGGACGGGGCTCCGGCGGAGGTGCTGGACCGGGTGACGGCCGCCCTCGACGCTGAGTGGCCGGCCGACCGGATCTCCGCCTACCTCGACGGGCTGGGTCGATGAACCGGCTTGCGGCGCTGTTGGGGGCGGGCCGTCCGGTGCTGCTCGACGGCGCGATGGGCACCCTGCTCCAGGACAGTGGCCTCGAGGACGGCGCGCCGGGCGAGCTGTGGAACCTCGAGAACCCGCAGGCGGTCCGCGCGGCCCATGCGGCGTACGCCGACGCCGGGGCGCGAGTGCTGACCACCAACACCTTCGGCGGCACTCGGCCGCGCCTGGACATGCACGGGCTCGGCGGCCGACTGGCCGAGGTGAACCGGAACGCGGCGCAGATCGCCCGGTCGGTCGCCGACGAACGCGGGCTGCTCGTCGCCGGTGACCTCGGCCCGACCGGGGAGCTGCTGGCACCGCTGGGCAGCATGACCCTCGAGGACGCCCAGGCGCTGTTCGCTGAGCAGCTTGCGGCGCTGGTCGACGGCGGGATCGACCTGGTGCTGGTCGAGACGCTGAGCGACCTCGGCGAGGCTGACGCGGCACTGGCGGCGGCACGTCAGGTCGCGCCCGACCTGCCGGTCATGGTCACGATGAGCTTCGACACCAACCTGCGCACGATGATGGGCGTCCGTCCCGGCGACGCCGTGGCCCATCTGGCCGGGGCCGGCGCGGACGCCGTGGGTGCCAACTGCGGTCGTGGTCCGGACAGAGATGCAGGTCATCGCTGCCGAGATGGCGCAGGCCCGCACAGGTGACCTGCTCCTGATCGCGCAGTCGAACGCCGGTCTCCCGCAGGTCGTCGGCGACCACTTCGAGTACGACGCCACCCCCGGCGAGCTCGCTGCGCACGCCGCCCGGCTCGCGGAGCTCGGAATCGACCTGGTCGGCGGCTGCTGTGGGTCGACGCCGGCGCACATCGCCGCGATGGGCGTGCTGATCCCGGCCTGAGACAACGGGCGACCTGCACTCCGACGACGAGCAGATCCGGGGCGCGGGCTCGATTCGAGGAGGGCGCGCGCCGTCACGCAGTGCCTCAGGCGATGTCCGGAGGACGCGTCGTCGTCTGGCCAGCCACGCACCGCCACGTGCCCTCACCCCTGACGTAAACGAAGATGGACCTGAAGTCGCTCTCGACCATCTCGCCCTGCCAGGTCAGCCGGTCGTGCACGTCGAGGGTCACCACGGCGGCTTCGCCGTAGACGCGGACCGCTGGGTCGGATAACTCCTGCGACAGCCAGACCAGCTCGGAGGAACCCACGTACGCCGCGACGTACTCGTCACGGTCGCACGAGACGCCGTTGGCGTTGGTGTAGGTGAAGTCAGGAGCCAAGATCTCCCGCATCCGATCGACGTCCCCGCACATCAAGGCGTCGGTGCGGGCAGAGACCAGCAGTGCCACGTCATCCTCGTCGGCACCCACCCGCGCATGGTTGCGCGCCCATCGTCAGCGGGCAAGTGCCAGACGCCACACCGGCGAACGACCCGTTGTGGCGCACGGTCACTCCGGGCTGTCGATGTCCTTGGTCTTGGCGATGGCGAAACCGGTGCGCCTCGCGATCAGGAGATCACCGCGTCGATCGTCTTCTTGAGCGCACTGGGCTGGGCGGGACTCTTCGGCGCCTTCTTCTTCGCCACCGCCATCTCGGCCCCGATGTCCTGGAGGGCCTTGCGGCCCAGGCCGGCGCGGACCTGGGGGAACCACTCCTTCTCTTCCTCGTCGATGTGATGGCGCACGTTCTCGATCAGGACGGTCGTCTTGGCGGTGAACCGCTCGGCGTCGGGCTTCATCCCGACCAGCTCCATCACCAGGACGTCGGCGACGTGGTGCTCCTCGTAGGACTCGAGCACGTCGTCCTCGAGCTCCGGGAGGAGCTCACGCACTCGGGGGTACATGACCTCGTTCTCGATGTAGGTGTGCGCGGTCAGGAGCTCGATCATCTTCTCGACGAGCCGTCCCTTCTCGGCGTGCGCGTTCTCGCCGGCCTTCTCGAAGGCGTCGAAGGTCTTCTTGATCTCCTTGTGGTCTTCCTTGAGCAGCACGATGGCGTCAGTGGACATGGGCTTCCTTACGGTTGGAGTTCGTTGTTGATGGGTCAGGCGAGCGACGAGGGGAACCGCGCCCAGACGCGGTGCGCGGACATCAGGGTCTGGACCTCGGCGAAGACGGTGGCCGCGTCGTCACCGGTGACCACCCCGCGGGCTCCTGTGCAACGGGCCGCGTCCAGGGCCCGGACGCCGTCGGCCCAGGCGCCGATCACCTTGGCGTGCCGGTAGCACTCCTCGAGCATCAGGAGCACCCGCGGGTCCACGGCGGCGGTTTCGTCGGCGCCCGCCTTCTCGTCTCGTGCGGGCAGCGCATCAGGAGCGGGGATCGGCGCGCCTGCCACCAGCAGCACGTCGAACTCCACGGACCGACCGGTGGCGAACGTCCGCTGGACCGGCATGCCGTCCACGGTGCCGCCGTGCGGGGCGATGAGCAGTGGCACCATGCCGGCGGCGTCGATGGTCGCGCGCAGGGTGCCGATGCCGGACAGGTCGCCGTCGGGGTCGATGACGATGCCGACCGTGCGGCCGTCCGGCGGGTACTCGCCGCCGAGCTGCGACAGGGCCGGACTGGGGTCGAGCTCCTCGAGCTTGATCGTCGCCTTGGGAGCCGGCAGGCCGAGTCCGGTCGCCACCTCCTGGCACAGGACGGGATCGATGTTGGCCAGCGCGAGGAGCTGGCGCTCCTTGATGGCCTGCTCGTAGCACTTGCCGAGCTCGAAGGTGTAGGCCCGGACGATGTGCTCCTTCTCGACCGGGGTCATGCTCAGCCAGAACTGGCGCGCCTGGCTGTAGTGGTCGTCGTACGACGCCGGGTTGGCGCGCACCTTGGTGTCCTCGGCGACCCGCACCGGTGAGTCGACGAACGCGCCCTCGATGGCCCGGCCGTCCGCGCCGGCGAAGAAGGGGCAGCCGCCGTCGAGCGAGTTCGGCTTGTACGGCGCGACGCCGCCGTGGACTGCGTGCTGGTGGAAGCCGTCGCGGAGCATGTCGTTGACCGGGGCGTGGGGCCGGTTGATGGGGATCTGGTTGAAGTTCGGGCCGCCCAGCCGGGTCAGCTGGGTGTCGACGTACGAGAAGAGACGCGCCTGCATCAGCGGGTCGTCGGTGACGTCGATGCCCGGCACCAGGTGGCCGACATGGAACGCGACCTGCTCGGTCTCGGCGAAGAAGTTCGTCGGGTTCGCGTTGAGCGTGAGCCGTCCGATCGGCTGCACCTCGGCGAGCTCCTCGGGCACCAGCTTGGTCGGGTCGAGCAGGTCGATCCCGGCGAACAGCTGGTCGTCGGTGTCCTCGAAGACCTGGATGCCGAGCTCCCACTGTGGGAACGCACCCGACTCGATCGCGTCGTACAGGTCGCGGCGGTGGAAGTCGGGATCGAGGCCGGCGAGCATCTGCGCCTCCTCCCAGGTCAGGGAGTGGACGCCCAGCACGGGCTTCCAGTGGAACTTCACCAGCGAGGTCCGGCCATCGGCGTTGGTGCAGCGGAAGGTGTGGACGCCGAAGCCCTCCATCGTCCGGTACGAGCGCGGGATGCCCCGGTCCGACATGTTCCAGATCGTGTGGTGCTGACCCTCGGTGTGCAGCGAGACGAAGTCCCAGAACGTGTCGTGCGCGCTCTGCGCCTGCGGGATCTCGCGGTCCGGGTGCGGCTTGGCCGCGTGGATCACGTCGGGGAACTTGATGCCGTCCTGGATGAAGAAGACCGGGATGTTGTTGCCGACCAGGTCGAAGGTGCCCTCGTCGGTGTAGAACTTCGTCGCGAAGCCCCGGGTGTCTCGGACAGTGTCTGCCGAACCGCGGGACCCCAGGACGGTCGAGAAGCGGACGAAGACCGGGGTCTCCTTGCCCTTCGCGAGGAAGCCGGCGACCGTCACGTCGTCCGCGGTGCCGTACCCCTCGAAGACGCCGTGTGCGCCGGCGCCGCGGGCGTGCACGACCCGCTCGGGGATCCGCTCGTGGTCGAAGTGGGTGATCTTCTCGCGCAGGTGGTGGTCCTGGAGAAGGGTCGGCCCCCTGGGGCCGGCCTTCAGCGAGTGGTCGCTGTCGAGCAGCCGGACACCGGTCGCCGTGGTCAGGAAGGCGTCCTGCTGGGCAGCGTCCGTCGGGTCGGCGTCCAGCTTCGCCCCCGTCGGCGTCCGTGGGTCAGGCGTGCCCTGGTCGGGCTTGGGCGGCAGCGGTGCCCGCGCCTCGGTGGGCTCCTCCAGCGGCGCCGGGGCAACGCCCGGCGTCCCGGGGATGGCCGGCTCGAGGAGCTTCTCGGCCGCGGCGGCCGCCTTCCGCGCGGCCTTGCCCACCGCCCTCTTGGCGGTCTTCGTCGCAGACGTGCCTGGTGGCTTCTTGGCTGCTTTCTGTGCTGTCTTCTTGGCTGCCTGCTTGGCTGACTTCTTCGCTGGCTGCTTGGCGGTCTTGGCTGACTTCTTCGCTGGGCGCTGGGCGGCCACGGTGACTCCAGTCGTGATGGGACGGGCTGGGTCAGTACCCGTGGCCACCGACCGGCTCTTCACCCCTGCGGGTGGCTCAGTCGTGGCCATGGACACCCGGACCGACGAAGCGT
>CAVTHU010000045.1:0-257796 GCA_963734355.1 uncultured Actinomycetota bacterium | reverse complement strand
CTTGCGAGAAAAGGGCAGCCCTCCATGTCGGGAGGGCTGTCCCAGCACTCTGAACACCGGGACGGCGAGCCAGGTCCTGGTCGTGGACGTGACCCTGCCGGTCGTCACCATCACCGGCGGCCCCGTCGCCAACACCGACGACACCTCCCCGTGGATCTACGGAACGACGGCCGAGCAGGCAGGTACGACGGTGCACGTCGCCATCGGCGGGCAGGCCCTGGAAGCGACCGTGCTGTCCGGCGGCGCCTGGGGCGTGAGCGCGGCCAGCCTGGCCGTTGGAACCTACGACGTCGTGGCCTCGGTCACCGACGCCGCCCAGAACACCGGCTCCTCCAGCCAGGTCCTCACGGTCGGCACCACGGATGGTGGCGGGGGCGGGGGCACCGGCGGCGGTGGCGGGCACCGGCGGCGGCGGTGGCAGCCGGTGGCGGTAGCGGTTCGACCGGCGTCGACGCAGACTTCCAGCCCGACGCCGAGATCCGCGGGGCCAAGGGCAACTTCGTCGGCAAGGACAGCTACCAGGTCTCGGACCAACGGGTGACCTCCAAGCTCAAGGGTCGCAAGAAGAGCGTGGCGTTCCAGGTCCGAGTCACGAACCGGGGTAGCAGCACGGACCGGATGGTGGTTGTCGGTACGCGCAGGAGCCCGCAGTTCAAGGTGGCCTACCTCGACGGCGGCCACAACGTGACTGCCGACGTCCTCGCCGGGACCTACCAGACCGGCGCCCTGAAGCCCGGGGAGTCGACCACCTTGACGGTCAAGATCACCAGGCTCAAGGGCGCCAGGCCCGGCAGCAAGCGCACGTTCGAGATCCGGGTGGAGTCGACGAACGCCAAGAGCAAGGACGATACCGTGGCGGCCGTCGTCAAGACAGGTCGCGGCTAGGGCACGCCCTAGGCCGGCTGCCGCTCCAGCCAGGTCTGCCAGTCGATGCCGCGGAGCAGGACGCGCGTCGTTGTCGGGCAGCATCGCGCCGGCCGCCACGCTGGCCGGTGCCTCGACCGGCTCGACGGTGACGTCCGCGCCCACGTGGGCGGCGTACCGCTGGACGAGGTCGACGAGCCGCTCCGGCTTCGGCCCGGCCAGCTCGACGTCGTGGTCCACCGCGCCGGTGGCGAGGTCGAGCAGCAGCCGCACGATCTCGGGGGTGTCGACGGGCTGGGTCGGGACGTCGAAGACGCGGGTGACGTCGCCGTCGCGGTTCCACTCGAACATCTGACGGGCGAAGTCGTGGAACTGGGTCGCGCGCAGCACCAGCGCTCCCGCGTTCGCCTCGCGGGCGACGCGCTCCTGGGCGAGCTTGGCCACGTAGTAGCCGTAGTCGGGGCTCTTCTCGATGCCCACGATCGACAACGTGACGGTGCGCGGCACCCCGGCCGCGGTCGCGGCCCGGCCGAGGGTCCCGGCGACGCCGGTGAAGAAGTCCAGGGTCTCCTGGTCGCTGAGGAGGCCCCCGGTCGAGGTCACGTCGACCACGGCGTCCGTGCCCTCGAGCGCGGCCTCGAGCTGGCCGGGCTCGGGCGCGAGCAGGTCGAACCCGGTCTCGCGGGCGATCTCGACGACGTCGTGCCCCTCCTTGCGGGCGAGGGCGGTGAGCTGGGAACCGATCAGGCCGGTGGCGCCGGCGATGGCGATGCGCATGCTGTCTCTCCTTATTCGCGGATATTTAGTGTCCACGAATAGTCAACCATGAACTCGGACAGTTGTCATCCGGGTATGCTCCGCCCATGAAGATGTCCGCTGGGGTCGAGTGGGCCGTGCACTGCTGCGTGGTGCTGTCGCAGGCCGACGAGCCGGTGCCCGCGCAGCGGCTGGCGGAGTATCCACGGCGTCTCCCGGACCTACCTGGCCAAGCACCTCCAGCAGCTCTCCCGGGCCGGGCTGGTCGCGCTCGACCGAGGGCCGGGTCGGCGGCTACACGCTGACCCGCGCGGCCGCAGGACATCACGCGTGCTCGACGTGGTCCTCGCGATCGAGGGCGACGAGCCGGCGTTCCGCTGCACCGAGATCCGCCAGAACGGCCCGTTCCCCGCCACCGCCCAGCAGTGCCGCCGCCCTGCGGGATCGCTCGGACGATGTACGCCGCCGAGGACGCCTGGCGCGCCTCGCTCGGCGGCGTGACCATCGCCGACCTGGCCGCCAGCGTCGAGACGGACAACGGCCCGCAGACCTTCGCCCGGCTGCGCGGCTGGCTGGCCGACGCCTGAGCAGTCAGCCTCCGCGCCGCCGCCTCGTGGCCGCCAGCTACCGAGCAGGCCGTGGGCGCTATCGGTCGAAGGCGTCGCACCTGCTGCTCGGTGAGGCCGTAGTCCTTCGAGCGAGTAGTCGTGCTTCGGGGCTGCCGTGCCCTGCTTCGACTCCGGTCGATCTCCTCGATCGCGGCCTCCACCTCGGGCGTCCAGTCCAGCGACCGAACTGCTCGTAGAGCCCGCGGGTGACGCCGAGCGGGTCCTCGCGCAGGTCCTCGAACGCGACGTCGGCGAACTGGTCCTGGTCGTACGCCGGCCGCGCGTCGTGGAACGCGTGGAACGCCCGCGACCACAGGTCGAGCTGGGTCTGGCCGATGACGCCGCCGACGTACGTCGTCGGAGTGGCCGGCCGTGGTCTCCGCCGACAGCGAGCACGACGAGGCGATGCAGGTGACCGGCTCGCGGTGCGTGTAGACGATCAGCGCGTCCGGGTAGACGGTCATCAGCGCGTCGAGCGCGGTCATGTGCGACGGGTTCTTGAGCACCCAGCGCTTGTCCTGGTCGTTGAGGCCGACCAGCTGCAGGTTCTGCTTGTGCCGCGCGTAGGCGTCGGTCCAGTCCTGGCCCTGCAGCCACTGCGGTGTAGCGCGGCAGGTTGGCCAGCGACTCGTAGGAGTTGGACTTGCCGGTCTGCCGCAGCAGCCGCCAGCACTCCTCGACCGTGGTGGCATCCATGTAGTGGATCCCCATGAACTCCGGGCTCTCGACGTGGTGCGCGGTGAACGCCTGCTGCATGGCGTTGAAGATCGGGTCGTCCTCCCAGGTCTCGCGCGGCGGCCGCGGCTGCGGGTACTGGGTCAGCCACATCTCCAGCCCCTGGGCCGTCGGGTCGGCGTGCAGCAGCCGGTGCAGGGCGGTGGTGCCGGTGCGCGGCAGGCCCATCAGGAAGATCGGCCGCTCGATCGGCACGTCGGCGTGCTCGGGGTGCGCGGCGAACTGCGCCTGGGTGAGCAGCACGCCCGACCAGCGCGCTCTTCACCTCCGAGCGCTGGAAGTAGTTGCCGCGCGGCGTCAGCCCGGCCTCCGGCGAGGCCAGGTCCTCGACCAGGACCCGCAGGCCCTCCTCGTGCGCGGTGCCGCCGAAGTCGGACATGCCCGGTGGTGCGCACGGCGGCGCGACGATGTCCTCGTAGCTGACCCGACGTCCGGGCGCGCTCGCCGGCAGCCATGATCGTTGTCGCGTCATCGGGCTCAGCGCCGTCGCTCAGTCGTGGAACTCGCCGCAGTCGACGGTCAGCATCTGGCCGGTGACCGCGGAGGCCAGGTCGGTGGCGAGGAACAGCGTCGCCCGGGCGACCTCCTCGGACGACGCGAGCCGCTTGAGGTCGGTCGGCGCCGGCCTTCTCGGCGTAGATCTGCTCGTGGGTCTTGCCCTCGACCGGCGGCCAGGAAGTCGAAGTAGCCGCGGTTGACGTCCTCGTAGATGTACGACGGCGCCACGCTGTTGACCCGGATGCCGCGCGGGCCGAGCTCGGTGGCCAGCGACGAGGCGAGGTGCTCGAGCGCGCCCTTCGACAGCTTGTAGCCGGCGTACTCCGGCTGCGAGCTGAACGACGACGCAGGAGTTGAGCATGATGATCGAGCCCTTGCGCTCCGCCAGCGCGTCGGCGAACAGCGCCGAGAGCCGCAGCGGCGCGAAGACGTTGGTCTCGTTGACCTGGCGCGCAGCTTGCGCGGCTCGATCTGGGTGATCGGGTCCATCGGCGGGATCGCGAACGCGTTGTTGATGACGCAGTCGACCCGGCCGAACGCCTCGAGCGTCTTGTCGACGCAGGTTCACCCGCGAGTCCTCGTCGGTGACGTCGGTGACCACGACGAGCGCCCTTCGCGCCGTGCGCCGCGACCACCTCGGCCTGCTGCTCGAGCAGCCGCGCCTCGGTGCGGCTGGCGAGCACCAGGTCGGCGCCCATCCTGGCGGCCTCCTCGGCCAGCGACCGGCCCAGGCCGGGGCCGATGCCGGAGATGACGACGACCTTGCCCTGCAGCAGCGGGACCGGCTGGTAGCGCTCCTCGATCGAGGTGTCGTGGGCCTCGGCGTAGCCGAGCTCGTGCGTCAACTGATCATCCTTCGGGCGACGGAGCGCTGCCGGGCGGCGATCCGCGCGGCGTACTCCTCGGTGGTGATGGGGGTGAAGTGCGGCAGGTGCTCGCGGTACGTCGGCGAACTGGACCACTCGACGGTCGGGCCGTCCGTCGGGGCCGAGGTCGCGCTCGAGCCGCTGCCAGCGCAGCATGATCGCGCCGGTGCGGTGGCCGGTGGTCTCCAGCCAGTTCGCGATGCCGCCGGGTTGCTGCTCGCGAGACCACGAACCGCATCATCCCGTCGGGGTCGGTGACGGCCTGGGCCTTGGTGAGCGAGGTCTGGTGGGTCTCGTAGTCGGTCGAGGCGTACCAGTCCGAGCCGATCTGGACGCCCTGGTAGGCGCAGTCGGTCGCACTCGGGGCACGGTGATGACCAGCGCCTCGTCGTCGGCCAGCTCGTAGTGGCCGATCGACGAGCGCTGCGAGGCCAGGCCGCCGGGCGTCGACTGCGGCGCGGTCAGGGTGTTGACCGGCTCCTTGTACTGGAAGAACTGCGGGAAGGCGAACCAGGTCTGGATCGAGCCGACCAGCGACCGCGCGGCCACGCTCGTACTTCTTCGCGAGCAGGTCGCCGCGGTCAGCGCCTTGGCCGGCTGGCCGAGCGTGTCGGCGCGCTCGATGGTGAGGGTGCCGCGCTCCTCGGTGTCCCAGTCGTTGAAGACCTCGCGGACGATCATCGTCTTCGCGCCGGGCTCGGCGACGTAGGTGAACTCGAAGCTGCCGTCCGGCGTCCACGTCGAGCTCGCGGTCGTCGAAGGCCATCAGCGAGGTGGCCGCCGAGTCGGCGGAGTAGGCGCCGCCCATCACCTGGAACGACAGGTCGGCGCTGGTGCCGCGGCGACCGCGGACGACGTACTCGACGCCCTCGCGCAGGAAGGCGTTGAAGTAGATCGCGTCCGGGTTGTCGAGGCCCTGCCGGGAGAACTGGTGGGTCGGGTTGACGAACAGCGGCCGGTCGAGGTCGTAGTCGAAGGCCATCTGCATGGCCATCCGGATCCGGCCGGCGAGGTAGTCGTAGCCCTCGAGCCGGTCCTGCTCGGTCCTGATGAACGGCGCGTTCGCGATCAGCTCCTCGGCCTCCGCGATCGCGTCCTGGAGGGCCTGGTGAGTCGAGGCCTCGTCACGACCGCGCCGTCTCGCGTCGGCTCATCGCGCGTTCGACCTTGCTGGATGATGTCCTCGGCGTACCGCTCGAGGTGCTGTCGATCTTCTTGGTCTCGAGCGGCTCGGTGTCCGGGCCCTTGATGTAGGGCACCCGGAAGCCGACGATGCAGTCGGTGACGCCCTTGTCCTCGAGGCGCTTGATGCCGTCGAGGTCGTAGGCGTCGTAGGAGATCACGTGCACCTCGAAGTCGTCGCGGGTGTCGCCCTCCTCCTTGCGGATCTCGGCGAGCCGGGCGAGCAGCCGGTCGAGCTCCTCGCCGTCGCCGCCGGCGTGCATCCAGCCGTCGCCCTTGAGTACGGCGCGGCGCAGCGCGGCGTCGACGTGGCCGCCGACCAGCAGCGGGATCTTCTCGGTCGGCGCCGGGGCACTGCTTGAGCGTCGTCGATCTCGTAGAACTCGCCGTCGTAGCTCGAAGAACTCGCCGGTGGTCAGCCCGCGCAGGATGTCCATGCACTCGTCCATCCGCTTGCCGCGCTTCGCCCAGTCGACGCCGAGGTCGGCGAAGTCCTCGGGCCACGGCGAGATGCCGACGCCGAGGCCGAGCCGGTTGTCGGAGAGGAACGCCAGCGACGAGGCCTGCTTGGCGACCAGCACCGGCGGCCGCACCGGCAGCTTGAGCACGAACGGCGTCAGCCGCAGCGTCGTGGTCACCGCGAACAGGTGCGCGCACAGCACCATCGTCTCGATGAACTCCTTGCCGTCGAGGAACTCCCGGTCCCCGGTGTCGGTGTAGGGGTACTTCGAGTCGGACTCCTTGCGGGTAGATCAGGCTGTCGGCCACGGTCATCGCTCGTGTAGCCGGCGGCCTCCGCGGCCTGGGCCAGCGGGGCGTAGTACGTCGCCTGGGTCATCGCCTCGGCGTAGGTGAACCGCATGGCGCACAGACTAGAACGTGTTCCAGTTTTGGTCGAGCCCCAGCCGGGCAGCGAGGAACGCAACGAGGTCGACGGCGGCCCGGTCGTCGAGCATGTGGTCGGCGTTGTCGTAGCTGACGCTGCGGGCCCGAGGGTTCGCCCGTTCGTACTGCGTCCGCGACTCCGCGGTCACGAACTTGTCGTTGCCCGCCCACTGGAGCAGCATCCCGTCTCCGAGCCGGGCGGCCAGCCGGGCGACCGCGTCGACGGGCTCGAGGTCGGCGAATCGGCCGGCGTACTCCTTGCGAGCTTCGTCGTCGAGCTTGAGCCAGTACGACGCGAACCAGTTCTCCCAGCTGGTGTCCGGCGCCTGCAGCGCCACCGTCGAGATCCGGTCGTCGCGGTCGGCGAGCAGGACGCCGTACATCGCGCCGTAGTCGTGGCCGACCAGCGCGATCCGCGCAGGGTCGACCCCGGGCTGGGCCATGAGGTGGGCGAGCGCGGCCGCATGGGCGTCGACCTGGTCGTGGACGCGCTGGATGTCTGTGGCGGTGCCGTCCGGGTCGGGGACCCACGGGAAATGCCCCGCCGGTAGCAGCGAGACGACGCCGCGCGAGGCGAGCTCGACCGCCAGCGCGAGGAACTCGCCGCGGTCGTTGTGCCGCTGGCCCAGCCAGTGCAGCCAGAGGACCGCCGGCCGCGGCCACCGTTCGTCGTCCTCCGTGACCAGCCAGGCACCGGCAACGTGGTCCTGGCCGGGCACGGGGAGCGGGACGTCGACGATGCGGACGGCCGCGGGTGTTGCACTCACGGAACGAGTCAACCGTCAGTAGCATAAATCGTCAAGCAACTGATGAAGGAGCATCGGGTGGCAGTCACCGACCTCGACCTGGCCGTGCTCCTCCTCAACTCCGTGGACCTGCTCGAGGACCCGCCCGACCGGATGGCCGACGACCTCGGCTGGTGGCGCCGGGCGCTCGCGCGCAACGGCCTCGCCGAGCTGGCCGCGGTGCAGCGCGACGCCGACCTGCCGATGCTGCAGTCGCTGCGGGCGACCATCCGGACGATCTTCGAGTGCGCCGAGGACGACGAGGCGCGCCGGGTCCTGAACGTCGCGCTGCTGTCGGCAGAGGCGGTGGTCCAGGTAGCACCCGAGGGGCTCGTCGTCAGTGGCGACCTACGCGGCCGCCTGCTCTTCGCGGTGGCCCGCCACGTGGCGGAGCATGGCGTGGCCCGGTTCGGCATCTGCGCCAGCGACCCCTGCCGCTGTGCGTACGTCGACCGCACCCGCGGCCGCACTCGCCGCTACTGCTGCACGCTGTGCAACGACCGGGCGGCCGCCCGCGCGTACCGCCGCCGACAGGGTGAGACCGGATCGTGACCGCAGGCCGGCAACCCCGGCCGGTTCTCGCGCGTCTTCCGAGTGTGCGCTCCCTCCGACTCCTCGTGCTGATCACCCCGCTGCTGGCCGCGCTGTTCCTGGCGATGACCCTGAAGCCGGTCACCGCGGCCGCCGACGACCAGCCGTTGCTCGGCTCGCCGTCGTACCTTGCCCCCGCCGGCCAGGGCTGGGGCAAGGCGCAACCGAAGCACGTGTTCAACGGCGGCGACCCGTCCGGCGAGGTGGCGAAGCTCGAGTGGCGGCACTGGGGCGAGGCCACCGCCACCGGCCGCGGCGTGACCTGGCTGCTGCGCCCCGAGGGCGGCTACTACGCCCGGCCCGGCCGGATCGTGCTCCGCGCCGAGGGGCTCGGCGCCTGCGCGGACGGCTCGGCGGCGTACACCCGGCTTGAGTTCCGCGTCGCGCACCGACCCGGAGGCCCGGTCGGCAAGCACTGGCGCCCATGGGCCGGCGACGGCGACATCTGCTGACCCGCCAGCCATGGCCCAGACAGCCATGGACGCGGTCTCCCGGCAGGGACACGCTCGGTTGCATGCCACGTTTCTCCAGCAACCAGTTGACCGTTGTCATTGTCACCGCGCTGCTCTGCCTCGGCCTGCCTGCGGGCGCCCTGGCCGCCGGTGTCACCAAGGTCGCCATCGTCGGCAAGGGCGGCAAGGCCGCCACCGTGTCGAAGGGGCGCCTCCAGGTCGCCGCCCAGTTGTCCGGCGTCGTCCCGACCGCGGTGCAGGGCACGGTGCCGACCACGGTGCAGGGCACGGTGCCGACCACCGTGCAGGGGCAGGTCACCGCCCAGCTCGGCGACCCCCACACGTTCCGCCCACGGTGAGGCGCTGGTCGACGACGACGACTGCCACACCATCGCAGAACGCTGTGAGCCGGGTCGGGCCTGACTCGTCAGCCAGCTGAGGATCGACACCTTCGCCAACCCGACACCTGGCCTCGCTGCAGCAGCTGATCGTCGCGGTCGGCACCCTCGCCTGCCTGTGTCGGCAGCATCGTCGGAGACCGTCGCATCCGCCTGGTCTCGGACTCACCGAGCTCACGTTCGACCCGGCCCTCACTCTCAGCCCCGGTCAGCGGCTCCTGGTCGCGCGCTCGGGCAGCGTCCAGGCCGACGTGTTCGCCGACTTCGCCCTTGTGCCGGCCGGGGCGGTTCCTGCGCTCGCGACGGTCAGCGGTGCTCCGTTCAACCGGGCGGGCGGCTAGACCTAGAACACGTTCCAGTTTTGTGCGATCCTGCCGCGCGTGGACCTGCAGGAGCTGAGCGACCGCGCCGAGATCAACGACGTCCTGATCCGCTACACGCGGGCCATCGACACCGGGGACTGGGACCGGCTCGACACGGTGTTCACGCCGGACGCGCAGATCGACTACACCGAGTCCGGCGGGATCGCGGCGGCCTTCCCCGAGGTCAAGCCGTGGCTGGCCGAGATGCTCCCGGCGTTCTTCCCGAAGCGGATGCACACCCTGGGCCAGGTCGAGATCCGGCTGGACGGCGACAGCGCGGAGGTGTCGGCGTACTTCCACAACCCGATGCCCATGGACGATGGGGTCGGCGGCACCAAGCTGGTCGAGATCGGCGGGATCTACCACCACGCGACTGACGCGGACGCCGGACGGCTGGCGCAGCCGACGGCTCCACGAGGAAGTGATCTGGAAGCAGAACATCTGATGTGATCAGGCCGTCTTGACCGGCAGGTCGCCGACGTTCGCGAACAGCTGGCCGTAGAGGGTCGCGACCGCCATGTCGGTCTTGAGCATCGGCGTCCAGTGGTCGCCGGCCTTGTCGTAGTCCTCGCGGGTGTGGCCCAGCGCCTTGACCACCCGGTCGATGAGGGCGTCGTCCTCGTTGGCCCAGCCGACCGCCTTTGCGGCCACGGCGTACGCCACCAGCGGCATGCCGACCGGCGTCAGCCTCGGGTCCTCGGGCGCGAATCCGGTCTCCGGGTAGACGGTGTCGAGCGCCGCCTGCCGGACCTGCTCCATCTCGGCGAGGTCGGCCTCGCTGGCCGTCGCGCCACCGGGCGGCAGCGGGTGCGCGGTCGCGGAGGCGGTGACCGCGGCCAGGTCGTCGGAGGTGAAGCCCAGGCCGCGGCCGGTGAGGTCGCTCTTGTACTGGGCG
The DNA here is from genome assembly GCA_963734355.1 of uncultured Actinomycetota bacterium. Taxonomy (GTDB): domain Bacteria; phylum Actinomycetota; class Actinomycetes; order Propionibacteriales; family Nocardioidaceae; genus Nocardioides. Next base: position 247,919 of record CAVTHU010000045.1, on the reverse strand, counting down.
ATCCACGCTCCGGCCTGCGCCATGATCGCCTGAATTGCGCGGCCCATGGCCGCCGGGTCCTGAGGCATGCGGGGCACCTAGCGGGTCGGCGTCTGGGCCGGGGAGACCTTCATGGGCAGCTTCTTGACCTGGGCGAACAGCTGCCCGTACATCGTCGCGATCACGACGTCGTCCATGATCCGCTCGGTCCAGCCCTCGATCGCGGCCTCCCAGTCGGCCGGGCTGACCCCCACCGCGGCGGTGACCCGCGCAACGAGGGCCGCGTCGTCGGTGGCCCAGCCGATCGCGGCAGCGGCGGTGGCGTACGCCGGGAAGGAGAGGCCGGCGACCGGTGCGAGCTTCGGGTCGTCCTCCCTCAGCTCCCCCGGGTAGCTCTTGAACGTCGCCTTGAGCCCGACCCAGACCGCCTGGACGAACGTGCCGGGGCCCGGCTTCTCCGTCGGCGTGGGACGCGCCCGGTGCGAGGCCTCGACCGCGGCGACGTCCTCGGGGGTGAAACCGAGCCCGCGCGCGACGAGTGCCGCGTTGTACTCCGCCAGCCACCGGGCCGCCTGCGAGCGCAGGGCGAGGAGGGCGCGCTGCTTGGCCAACGGGTTCTGCATGGCGCCATCAGACCAGATCGGTGCCGCCCGTCGGGGCGGCCGATTGGAACGCTGGGGGATCCTGACCGAGAATGACCGCGTCGTACCCCCGCGACATCCCGACCACGGAAGGACCTCGGCGTTGAACGACGACGAAGGCCACCCGGTCCTCTCCGGCCTCGCCGCACTCGTGGGCGTGGGCGTGGTGGTCGGGATCCTGGTGAGCGGCGGTGCGCTGGCGGCCAGCTCGATCCTCGGCCTCGGTGGCGGGGACGACGACGGCACGGCGTCGAGCCAGCAGTCGATGTACCTCCCCAAGCCGTCGGACACCGTGCCTGAGACCGCACCCCAGATCACGCTGCAGCCCGGCCAGGAGACCCCCGACCGCCGCGGTGACCTCCGAGGCGCCGCCCCAGTTCGCCATCTCGCTGTCGGCGGCCGTGACCGAGGTGGGGCCGATGGAGGAGATCTACCTGACCGGCGTCTACCCCGGGGGGGAGGGTGCCGTGCTGCAGGTCCAGCGGTTCGAGAACGACAAGTGGGAGGACTTCCCGGTGGACGCGAGTGTCAGTGGCGAGACGTTCTCGACCTACGTCCAGACCGCCCAGCTCGGCGTCAACAAGTTCCGCGTCCGCGACACCAGCGGCCCTGACGTCTCAAACGAGGTCAAGGTCAAGATCCACTGACGCTGAGCTCGCTCGAGCTCTCGAAACCTCGAACGGCCGGGACCGGTCAGCTCGGCACGTAGGCGAACGTGTCCGGGTTCGGACCGTTCCGGCCCGCCTCGCCCCGGTCGAGGGCGCTGATCGCAGCCACCTCGTCGGCGGTGAGCTCGAAGTCGAAGAGCGCGAAGTTCTCCTCCATCCGCTCCCGGTGCGTGGTCTTCGGGAAGACGATGTCGCCGCGCTCGAGGTGCCAGCGCAACGTCACCTGCGAGGGCGTCCGGCCGTGTGCGGCGGCGATCTTGCCGATCACCTCGTCGTCGAGGACGCGGCCCTGCGCGATCGGCGACCAGGCCTCGACCAGCACGCCGTGGCGGTGGCTCCCCTCGCGGGCGGCCTCGTTGGTGAAGTAGGGGTGCGCCTCGATCTGGTTGACGGTCGGTACGACGCCGGTCTCGGCGACGATCCGGTCGAGGTGCTCGGGCTGGAAGTTCGAGACGCCGATCGAGCGGGCGCGTCCGTCCTCGACGAACTCGGTCAGGGTCCGCCACGTGGAGACGTAGTCGCCGTCGTACAGCGTGGGCAGCGGCCAGTGGATGAGGAACAGGTCGAGCTGCTCGAGCCCGAGCTTCGCCAGGGACTCGTCGAAGGCGCGGCGGGCGTCGTCGGGCCGGTGGAAGCCGTTGTTGAGCTTGCTGGTGATCCAGAGCTCCTCGCGCGGCATGTCCGACGGCCTTCAGCGCCTCGCCGACCTCCTGCTCGTTCTGGTACATCTGCGCGGTGTCGATGTGCCGGTAGCCGACCTGGAGCGCCTGGCTGACCACGTCGGCGGTCTGTGCCGGCGGCACCTGGAAGACGCCGAAGCCCAGCTGGGGGATCTCGGTCTGGTTGTTGAGGGTCAGGGTCGGGACGGTCATACCTGTCCGTAACCGACACCGGCCGGGTTCATTCCGCTCCGGGCCAACGGCAGCGTCAGGCCGAGGGCACCCAGGTGGAGAGGACGGTCGCCACGTCGGCACGCCGCATCGGCTTGGTCAGGTAGTCGTCCATGCCGGCGGCCAGGCAGCGTCCCGCTCGCCCGCGATGGCGGTGGCGGTCATCGCGATGATCGGCGTGCGGCGGCTGCCGCCTTCGAGGCGCCGGATCTCGGCGGTGGCCGCGTAGCCGTCCAGCTCGGGCATCTGCACGTCCATCAGGATCGCGTCGTAACCGGCGCGCGATCGCCGCGGCCACGCCCTTGGCGCCGTCGTCGGCGACCTCGACGGCGTAGCCCGAGGTGGCCAGCATCCCGCGCCGCGACCAGCTGGTTGACCTCGTTGTCCTCGACGACCAGGACGCGCCGCGCGGCGTCGGCGCCGCCGCCGCGGGCCGGCGTTCGGCGTGCGCACCGGCGTCGGCCGCGACCGACCTGCTCCAGGGTGGTGCGCAGGCGGGACATGCGGACCGGCTTGGTGAGCGCGCGTCGCGATGCCGGCGGCTCGCGCCTCGGCGCGAGCTGATCGTCCGGCCCGGACGTCATGCAGGACCAGCCGGGTGCCCGCGATGCGGCGGCGTCGCGGAGATGCGCCGGGCGAGCTCGAGCCCGTCCATGTCCGGCATGCAGCAGGTCCAGGACGGCCAGGTCGTACGGCGCGCCCTCGGCGGCAGCCGCGCCGAGCCGGTCGAGCGCCGGCCGCGGCGCCGTCGACCACGTCGACAGCCATGCCCCAGTGGGCGAGCTGGTCGTGGAGGATCGTGCGGTTGGTCGCGTTGTCGTCGACCACCAGCACTCGCAGCCCGGCGAGGGTCGGCTGCCGACCTGCGGCGCGGTCACGACGTCGGCGTCGCTGGGCGCGGCTGAGCGGGACCGTGAACCAGAAGGTGCTGCCCGCGCCGGGCTCGCTCTCGACGCCGATCTCGCCGCCCATCGGCCGTCGACGAGCTGCTGGCGAGATGGCCAGCCCGAGCCCGGTGCCGCCGTACCGGCGCGTGGTGGAGGCGTCGGCCTGCGAGAAGGTCTCGAAGAGCCGGGCCGCGTCCTCGTCGGCCGATGCCGATGCCGGTGTCGGACACCTCGAAGCGGACCACGCAGCCGATCGGCCTCGGCCGCTCGGCGCAGCCGCACCCGGACGACCACCTCGCCCGTCGGCGGTGAACTTCACCGCGTTGCCGGCCAGGTTGAGCAGCACCTGGCGGAGCCGGCCCGGGTCGCCGCGCAGCGCAGGCGGGCAGCGTCCGGCGAGCAGTAGGCCAGCAGCTCGAGGTCCTTGGCGCGGGCCGGCTCGGCTGACGAGCTCGGCGACGCCCTCGACGAGCGGCGACGAGGTCGAAGTCGATGTCCTCGAGCTCGAGCTGCCCGGCCTCGATCTTCGAGAAGTCGAGGATGTCGTTGATGACGCCGAGCAGCGCGTCGCCCGGCGCCGCGCACGCCCTCGGCGTACTGCCGCTGCGCTGGTCGAGGTCGGTGGTCGAGCAGCAGGTCGTTCAGGCCGATCACGCCGTTCATGGGCGTGCGGATCTCGTGGCTCATCGTGGCGAGGAACGTCGACTTGGCCCGGGACGCCTCCAGCGCGGCGTCGCGGGCCAGCGGCGAGCTCCTGGCGGGCCGTGGTCTGGGACTGCAGGAGACGAGCCATCCGGACGAAGGTGATCGCGGTCAGGATGAGCATCCCGGCGACCCCCTCGGCGGGCCGGATCTCCTCGCCGCGGGCGTAGATGACGACGAGCAGCACCGGCGGGATCAGGAGCGGGAGGATGGCGAGGCCGAGCTGTTCCAGGGGCGCCCGCACGTGCTCGGGCTCCGCCTCCGCCGGGCGTCGGGCGCGGACGACGCCACGTCGAGGTGGCCATCAGGATGCCGCCGACCATCCAGCCCACGTCGAGGATGTCCGACACCAGCTCCGAGACCAGGAACAGGGCGTAGCCGAGGTCGGAGACGAGCCAGCAGGCCACGCCGGCCGCGAAGCTGATAGCCCAGCGCCGCCCGGTGGCGGCGCTCCGAGAGGACGCGGAGCACCAGCGCCAGGAGCACGGCGTCGGTCACGGGGTATCCCGCGAGGACGGCGCGCGTGGTCGCCGACATGGACGTGTCGGTGACGATCCCGTGGACGACGATGCTCCACAGGATCAGCACGCTCACCGTCACCACGGTGAGAGCGTCGATGGCTGCGTCGACGTCCACGCGCCGGGCGTCCTGGCGGTGCGCCAGGATGATCACCAGCATCGCGGCGCCCAGCCCGAGGTAGCCCGCGTAGAAGGGGATGTCGGCCAGCGACACGTCGGGCTCGAGGCCGGCCCAGGTGTAGACCATCCAGATCACGTCTCCGAGTGCGGAGGCCGTGAGTCCGGCGCTGATGAGCACCGGGATCAGCTTCGGTCCGGAGGTCTTCCATGTCCCCAGCCAGGCGATCGCTGCGCCCCCGAGGATCGCGGTGAGGTACGTCGCGTCCGCGAGCGGATTCGTCGGCTCCAGGAGATGCGCGACCACGAGCGCTGCAGTCCCCGTCCACAGGAGCGCGACGAGAAGGGGCGCGCGCACTCGACCCACTGGGCCACCTCCTGTCCTACGAAAGGCTAGAGGTCCGCGGACCCCGTCGAGGGCGATTCCACAAGTCCGGTCTTGACCGGAGCGCGACCATCGAGGACATGGACCGTTGGCCGGCGCTCGCATTGGCGACGGTCGCCGAGTGAGAAAGTTCGCGCGGCGAGGCAGCCGAACCGCGGCCTGGTCCCTCAAGACAGGGTAGGCGCGCTGCTCGTTGCTGGGCGCTAGCGGAGCCAGGCCACGACAAGCCGCGCGGTGCGCTCCAGCTGCGCGGGATCCACCACGGACGGCACGTCGTCGGCCGAGTGGTACTCGGAGTACGGCGTGCTCCCGAGCCGGACGCCGGGCAGCCCCTCCTGCACGAACGACCAGTGGTCGCTCGACTTCTGGTCGGTGTCGACCAGCGTCGGCACTCCGGCCCGGCGGGCCGCGGCGCGGAGCTCGTCCGACAGCGCATCCGGCTCGTACGCCGAGCCGACCGGCACCACGTCCCCGACCCCCACCCGGTCCATGGCGACCATGCCGCGCAGGGTCCGGCGCTCGGCACCGGGTGAGCGATTCGACGTACGCCGTCGAGCCGTAGTGGTGGTCCGCGTCGCTCGGACCGCGTGGCTCCTCCGAGCCGAACGCCACCAGCACCACCGGCAGCCGGGTCCGGTGGCCCGCCAGCGCCTCGGCCGCCGCGAGCAGCACGCCGATGCCGGACGCGTTGTCCTCGGCGCCCGGCGCCTGCGGCACGGTGTCGAGGTGCGCGCCGACGAGCAGCCACGGCTCGCCGGGCACCACGTCACCGCGGGTGGCGACCAGGTTGACCGACGGCCCCGCCGGCACGGGGACTCCCCACGAGACCCCGGCCGGGGTGTGGAACCGCTGCCGCTCCACCGTCCACCCGAGCTCGGTCAGCCGCGCCTCGACCCACGCGGCGGCCCGGAAGTACGCCGGCGACGTGCCGGGCCGCGGGCCGATGGTCCCGGCCAGGTGCCGCACGGCGGCCATCGCGGTCGCCGACGCGCACGTCGTCCTGGTCGGCTCGTGGGGACGGCGCCGGGGGCGGACGGGGGTGGGGGAGTCGACGGAGTCGGCGTGGGAGCCGGAGTCGGAGCGGAGTCGAAGCCGGTGGGCTGCTCGTGGGCGCTGTGGACGGGCGCGGGCGGCTCGTCCTCGGTGCAACCGGCGAGCAGGAGTCCAGCCACGACCGCGGCTGCGGCAGCGCCCTTCACCGCTCGACTAGCTGCGGAACGTGTCGGCGGCGGCCTGGATCCGCGCGACGTAGGTCGACCAGTACGCGTCGTCGCCGACCTCGTCGCGGTCGGGTTGGCCCTGGCCGTCGACGATCTCCCGGCAGATGTCGGCGTGGCCGGCGTGGTGGGCGGTCTCGTCGACCATCCGGATCAGCAGCACCCCGAGAGTGGTGGCCCGGCGCTCCTCGTCCCAGTGCGGCACCGAGCCCGGGGAGTCGAGGTCGAGCGCCGCGATGGTCTCGTCGCCGTGCGCGCACGCCTGCGCGTAGAGGTCGAGCAGCCACTCCCGCGGCTCGTCCTCGGTGACCCACATGTCGGCGCCGTCCCAGATCGACCCGTCCTCGACCCACGGCAGCGTGAACGGCGTCGGCCGGCCGAAGGAGGTGCCGAGGTAGACCTGCTCCATCCCGATCAGGTGCTTGACCAGGCCCAACAGGCTGGTGCCGCTCGCCGTGACCGGCCGGCGCACGTCGTAGTCCGAGAGCCCCTCGCACTTCGCGACCAGCACCCCACGGGTGACCCGCAGCTTCTCGTGCAGCTCCTCCTTGAGGTCCACCCGGTCAAACCTAGCCCCGGCCACCCCCGAAAATTCCCCCGCCTCGGGAACACTGGGCGGCCCAGTAGCGTTGAGCCGAGTGAGCAAAGTTGAGTCGATCAGACTCAACTCCACAGTCCCCAGAACGAAAGAGGAACCAGACATGGCACGAGCGGTCGGCATCGACCTCGGCACGACGAACAGCGTCGTCGCCGTCCTCGAGGGTGGCGAACCCACCGTCATCGCGAACGCCGAAGGCGCCCGGACCACCCCCTCGGTCGTCGCCTTCGCCAAGAACGGCGAGGTGCTGGTCGGCGAGGTCGCCAAGCGTCAGGCGGTCACCAACATCGACCGGACCATCCGGTCGGTCAAGCGCCACATGGGCACGGACTGGAAGGTCAACATCGACGACAAGACGTTCACGCCGCAGCAGATCAGCGCGTTCGTGCTGCAGAAGCTCAAGCGCGACGCCGAGGCCTACCTCGGCGAGACCGTCACCGACGCGGTGATCACCGTGCCGGCGTACTTCTCCGACGCGCAGCGCCAGGCCACCAAGGAGGCCGGCGAGATCGCGGGCCTCACCGTCCAGCGGATCGTCAACGAGCCGACCGCGGCCGCGCTGGCCTACGGCCTCGACAAGGGCGACGGCGACCAGACCATCCTGGTCTTCGACCTCGGTGGCGGCACGTTCGACGTGTCCCTGCTCGAGGTCGGCAAGGACGACGACGGCTTCTCCACGATCGAGGTCAAGGCGACCTCCGGCGACAACCACCTCGGTGGTGACGACTGGGACTCGCGGGTCGTCGAGTGGATGGTCAAGAAGTTCAAGGACAACAACGGCGTCGACCTGTCCCAGGACAAGATCGCCAAGCAGCGCCTCCAGGAGGCCGCGGAGAAGGCGAAGATCGAGCTGTCCTCGTCCAGCGAGACCACGATCCACCTGCCCTACATCACCCACGGCGAGTCCGGCCCGCTGCACTTCGAGGAGAAGCTGACCCGCGCGGAGTTCCAGAAGATGACCTCCGACCTGCTCGACCGCACCAACGAGCCGTTCAAGGCGGTGCTCAAGGACGGCGGCGTCGCGATCGCCAACATCGACCACGTCGTCCTGGTCGGCGGCTCGACCCGGATGCCCGCGGTCACCGACGTCGTCAAGGAGCTGCTCGGCGGCAAGGAGCCCAACAAGGGCGTCAACCCCGACGAGGTCGTCGCGGTCGGCGCCGCGCTCCAGGCCGGCGTGCTCAAGGGCGAGGTCAAGGACGTCCTGCTGCTCGACGTCACCCCGCTGTCCCTGGGCATCGAGACCAAGGGCGGCGTGATGACCACCCTGATCGAGCGCAACACCACGATCCCGGCCAAGCGCTCGGAGATCTTCACCACCGCCGACGACAACCAGCCGTCGGTGGAGATCAAGGTCGCCCAGGGCGAGCGGCAGATGTGGTCGCAGAACCAGCCGCTCGGCAACTTCGAGCTGACCGGCCTGCCGCCGGCGCCGCGCGGCGTGCCGAAGATCGAGGTCACCTTCGACATCGACGCCAACGGCATCGTCCACGTCCCCGCCAAGGACCAGGCCTCCGGCAGCGAGCAGTCGATGACGATCTCCGGCGGCTCGGCGCTGGGCAAGGACGAGATCGACCGGATGGTCAAGGAGGCCGAGCAGTACGCCGCCGAGGACGCCGCAGCGCCGCGAGGCCGTCGAGACCCGCAACCAGGCCGACCAGCTCGTCTACACGACCGAGAAGTTCCTCGCCGACAACGCCGACAAGATCCCCGAGGACGTGAAGACCGAGGTCCAGGCCGACGTCGACGCGCTCAAGGCGACGCTCGAGAACGCCGAGGCCACCGCCGAGGAGATCAGCGCCGGCGTGACCAAGCTCGGCGAGTCGAGCCAGAAGATGGGCGCGGCGATGTACGCCGCGGCCGAGGCCGACTCCGCGGCCGCCGGCGGCACCACCGGCGCGACCGGCGAGGCCGACGACGACGTCGTCGACGCCGAGATCGTCGACGAGCCCGCCGAGGGCGACTCGACCGACGACGAGCGACCGACGGCGACGCCGCGAGGGCGAGACCAAGTGACCGACGACGCCCCGCGAGGACGTGGACCCCCGAGGAGGAGCCCGCGCGAGCCGCCGGGCTCCTTCCCGGACGTCGGCTGCTGAGATGGCCAACGAGACCGAGGTCGAGGAGGAGCCGGTGATGGCCGCAGCCCTCGGTCGACGGACGGACGACCTCGCCGAGCTGCAGATCCGGCTCGCCGAGCGCACCGCCGACCTGCAGCGGCTCCAGGCCGAGTACCTCAACTACAAGCGCCGGGTCGACCGCGACCGCGAGCTGGTCCGCGAGAACGCGACGTACGCCGCGCTCGCCCCGATCACCGAGGTCCTCGACACCATCGACCGGGCCCGCGAGCACGGCGAGCTGGACGGCGGCTTCAAGGCCGTCGCCGAGCAGCTCGAGCGGATCGTGGCCGGCGTCGGGCTGATCAAGTTCGGCGCGGTCGGCGACCCGTTCGACCCGACGTTCCACGAGGCGCTCAGCCACATCGGCGAGGACCCCGACGTCGAGGTGACCACCTGCAAGGTGATCGCCAAGGCCGGCTACCGGATCGGCGACCGGGTGGTCCGCGCCGCCCAGGTGCTGGTGGTCGACCCGGCGTCGGGTCCGACCGAGCCGGCCCGGACGAGGAGCCGGCCGAGCCGGTCGAGCCGCCGCAGCGACGACGTACCGACGACGTACGACGACACGACGAGTAGCAGAGGGGAGGTGCGCGCATGGCCACCACCGAGGGCTTCCGGGCCGACTGGGCCCAGAAGGACTTCTACGCCGAGCTCGGCGTGAAGAAGGACGCGACCAGCGCCGAGATCAAGAAGGCCTACCGCAAGCTGGCGCGCGCCAACCACCCCGACTCCAACCCGGGCGACGACGCCAAGCACGACAAGTTCAAGGCGGTCGCCGAGGCCTACGACGTCGTCGGTGACCCCGAGAAGCGCAAGAAGTACGACGAGATGCGCGAGCTCTACGGCTCGCGGGCGGCTTCCGCGGCGGCTTCGGGCGGTGGCGGCGGCTTCAACCTCGACGACCTGCTGCGCGACCGCGGCGGCGCCGGCGGTGCGCGGCGGCGGGATCGGCGACATGTTCGGCGACCTCTTCGGCGGCTTCGGGCGGCGGCCGCACCCAGGCCCAGCCGCGGCCGCAGAAGGGCGCCGACGTCGAGACCACCGCGACGATCGGCTTCACCGACGCGATCGACGGCGTCACCATCTCGCTGCGGCTGACCTCCGACGCGCCGTGCCCCGACTGCAACGGCACCGGCGGCAAGCCCGGCACCCAGCCCGCACATCTGCCCGGAGTGCGAGGGCGCCGGCTTCATCGTCAACGCCGTCGGCGGCGGCGCGTTCTCGCTCAACGAGACCTGCCCCGCGTGCGGCGGCCGGCAGCTCGATCTACGACGAGGCGTGCCCGACCTGCCACGGCAGCGGCCGCGGCCTGTCCGCGCGGACGCATCCAGGCGCGCATCCCGGCCGGCGTCAAGGACGGCCAGCGGATCCGGCTCAGCGGCAAGGGCGCGGCCGGCGAGCAACGGCGGTCCCGCCGGCGACCTCTACGTCACGGTGCAAGGTCACGCCGCACCGGCTGTTCGGCCGCAAGGGCGACAACCTCACCCTCGACGTACCGGTCTCCTTCGACGAGGCGGCGCTCGGTGCGGAGATCAAGATCCCGACGCTGGGCGGCAGCCCGGTCACGCTGAAGATCCCGGCCGGCACGCCCAACGGCCGCACCTTCCGGGTCCGCGGCAAGGGATCGCCGCAAGAAGGACGGCACCAAGGGCGACCTGCTCGCCACCGTCGCAGGTCCAGGTGCCCGGCGCGCTGACGCCGAGCGCGCGGGAGGCGGTCGAGGCCTACCGGGCCGCCGGCGACGAGCCGTCGCTGCGCGCCAACCTGTTCACCGAGGCAGGCTCATCGACGGCGTCGCGAGGCCGAGCTGAGCGCCGCAGCCGTTCGGCGGCGCCCGGCCCCGACGCCGCCGTCTTCGTGATCAGCGTCGCGGCCGAGCTGACCGGCCTGCACCCGCAGACGCTGCGCACCTACGAGCGGATGGGGCTGATCACGCCCGGCCGCACCGGCGGTGGCGGGCGCCGCTACTCCCCGCGCGACATCGAGCTGCTCCGCGAGATCGCCGACCTCACCTCGGCCGGCATCGGCATCGAGGGCGTACGCCGCATCCTCGACCTCGAGAACCAGCGTCGCCGCCCTCTCGTCGCGCAACGAGGAGCTGCTCGCCGAGCTCGAGGCCACCCGCGAGGCGCTGCGCCAGGCCGTCGTCCGGCCGGCCGCAGCCGTCCTCCGGCACCCGGCTGCCCGCCGTACGCCGCCCGAGCGCGCCGGACCAGTCGATCGTGGTCTGGCGCCGGCAGCGCTGAACCGGGAGTTCGCGACGGTCGAGTCGGCCTTTTGCCGGTCGATCCGACGAGTCGCTGTCAGACTCGCCGATGCACGACGTCGCAGCAGCGCGGGCGACTCGGCGTCGACGGGTCGACGGTGCCGTCGACGCTGCCGTCGACGATGCCGCGTACGTAGTCGACGATCCGCTTGAGCGACATCCCCTTCTGCAGGTAGCCGTCGGCTCCGGTGGCCAGCGCGCGCTCACGACATGTGGTGTGGCCGCCGAAGCCGGAGAACACGATGATCTCGGCGGCGGGCAGCCAGGCGACGGATGCTCGGCAGCGCCTCGAGGCCGTCCATCGCGGGCATCGACAGGTCGAGCAGTACGACGTCGGGCTGCTCCAGGCGCACCGCCTCGATGCCGGCCAGGCCGTCACCGCCTCGCCGACGACCTCGCATGCCGCCGCGGCTCAGCGCGAGGCGGAGCAGCTCGCGCAGGTCATCGGTGTCGTCGACGATCGACGACGCGCACCGGTCGGGTGCGGGCGCGGCTGCGGCTCATCGGCGGCTTCGTCTGCAGGTCGTTGCGGGCGCGGGCGCCACGCGGCGGGGACGCTGCGGAGCAGTCGGCGAGTTGCTGGTGGCTGCCGAGCAGCGTCGGTGATGACGCGGCTCCGGCCGAGCGCGATGGACGCCGTGAGCCGGCCTCGTGTCGCCTTGATCGGCTGGCCAGGTCGAGGGCCAGCTTGGCGACGACCAGGCCCTGCAGGACGGCGTCGGCGAGCTCGAGTCGCCTGCTGCTCGACGCTGACGCAGGTCCTGCGAACGCGCTGCGCGCCGGCTCGTCGTGCCGGCGAGGCCGACCTGCCAGGAGCCCGACCGCGACGCCTGTCCGCAGGAGTACGACGCCGCGGCTCGCGCTGACGCAGCGAGCCGATGCAGGTCGGACGCCGGGCACGACGACTAGGTTCAGCGCAGCAGGTCGCCGCGGCGACGCACGGCTGAGATCTGTCAACCGAACTGTGGACGATTGCCGCCGCCGGATCGCGCCGATCTCAAAGTTGAGTGGAATGCGACTCAACTTCTGCGCGATCGTTGGGACAGAGTGGGAGCCACGAGCGACCCCCGACACGCGACCCGCAGGAGACGCACCAGATGAGCCAGTTCGGCGCCGAGAAGTTCACCACCCGCAGCCGCGAGGCGATCGAGGCCGCCCAGCTCGCCGCGACCACCGGCGGGCAACACCGCCGACCGAGCCGTCCACCTGCTCGTCGCGCTGCTGCGCGACGCCGACGGCACCGCCGGGACGCTGGTCAGCAAGGCCGGCGTCGACGCCGCGCGCGCTGCTCGGCCAGGCCGAGGCCGTGCATGACCGCGCTGCCCCGGGCCACCGGCGCGACCGTCCAGCAGCCCGGCGCGTCGCGCGGCGCTGACCCGGGTGCTGGCCGCGCGCGCTCGACCTCGCGCCGTCGATGAAGGACGACTACGTCGCCACCGAGCACCTGCTGATCGCGCTGGCCGACCGTCGAGAGCTCCGGCGCAGAAGGTGCTCACCGACGCCGGGCTCACCGCCGACGGGCTGCGCGAGGGCCTGACCGCGGTGCGCGGCAACCGGCGGGTCACCAGCCAGGACGCCGAGTCGACGTACGAGGCGCTGGAGAAGTACTCCGTCGACCTCACCAGGTCCGCCGAGGACGGCCGGCTCGACCCGGTCATCGGCCGCGACGCCGAGATCCGTCGGGTCATCCAGGTGCTGTCGCCGGCGTACCAAGAACAACCCGGTGCTGATCGGCGAGCCCGGCGTCGGCAAGACCGCCGTCGTCGAGGGGCTCGCCCAGCGCGTCGTCGCCGGCGACGTGCCCGACTCGCTCAAGGGCCGCCGGCTGCTCTGCCTCGACCTGGCCGCGATGGTGGCCGGCGCGAAGTACCGCGGCGAGTTCGAGGAGCGGCTCAAGGCCGTGCTCGAGGAGATCAAGGACGCCGGCGGCCAGATCATCACGTTCATCGACGAGCTGCACACCGTCGTCGGCGCGGGCGCCGGCGGCGACTCCGCGATGGACGCCGGCAACATGCTCAAGCCGATGCTGGCCCGCGGCGAGCTGCACATGATCGGCGCGACCACGCTCGACGAGTACCGCGAGCGGATCGAGAAGGACCCCGCGCTGGAGCGCCGCTTCCAGCAGGTCTTCGTCGGCGAGCCGAGCGTCGAGGACACCATCCAGATCCTGCGCGGCATCCAGGAGAAGTACGAGGCGCACCACGGCGTCCGCATCACCGACGCCGCCCTGGTCGCGGCCGCGACCCTGTCCGACCGCTACATCACCGGCCGGCAGCTGCCCGACAAGGCGATCGACCTCATCGACGAGGCGGCGTCCCGGCTGCGGATGGAGATCGAGTCCTCGCCCGAGGAGATCGACCAGCTCCGCCGCCAGGTCGACCGGCTGAAGATGGAGGAGTTCGCGCTCGAGAAGGAGACCGACGACGCGTCGATCGAGCGGCTCGCCGCGCTGCGCAAGGACCTCGCCGACAAGGAGGAGGAGCTGCGCGGCCTCGAGGCCCGCTGGGAGCGCGAGAAGACCTCGCTCGAGGGCGAGGGCGAGCTGCGCCGCCAGCTCGACCAGCTGCGCGATCGAGGCCGACAAGCTGCTGCGCGAGGGCAACCTCGAGGCGGCCAGCGAGATCCTCTACGGCCGGATCCCCGAGCTGGAGAAGCAGATCGCCGAGGTCGAGGAGGCCGACGAGCGTCCGAGCCTCGAGCCGCTGGTCGGCGAGGAGGTCGGCGCCGAGCAGATCGCCGACGTCGTCGAGGCCTGGACCGGCATCCCGACCGGCCGGCTGCTCGAGGGCGAGACCGCCAAGCTGCTGCGGATGGAGGAGGTCATCGGCGAGCGGCTGATCGGCCAGAAGGACGCCGTCGACGCCGTCAGCGACGCCGTACGCCGCTCGCGCGCCGGCATCTCCGACCCCAACCGGCCGACCGGCTCGTTCCTCTTCCTCGGCCCGACCGGCACCGGCAAGACCGAGCTGGCCAAGGCGCTGGCGGACTTCCTCTTCGACGACGAGCGGGCGATCGTCCGCATCGACATGAGCGAGTACTCCGAGAAGCACTCGGTCTCGCGCCTGGTCGGTGCGCCTCCCGGCTACGTCGGGTACGACGAGGGCGGCCAGCTCACCGAGGCGGTGCGCCGGCGCCCCTACTCCGTCGTGCTGCTCGACGAGGTCGAGAAGGCGCACCCCGAGGTCTTCGACATCCTGCTGCAGGTGCTCGACGACGGCCGGCTCACCGACGGCCAGGGCCGCACGGTCGACTTCCGCAACACGCTGCTGATCCTGACCAGCAACCTCGGCTCGGCCTACCTGGTCGACCCGACGCTCGACCCGGACAAGAAGAAGCGAGTCGGTGCTGGCGGTCGTGCGCGCGTCGTTCAAGCCGGAGTTCCTCAACCGGCTCGACGAGATCGTGCTCTTCGACGCGCTCACCCAGGACGAGCTCGCCCGCATCGTCGACCTGCAGCTCGCGCTGCTCGAGCAGCGGCTCGCGGTCCGGCGGATCACGCATCGAGGTCACCGACGCGGCCCGGCACTGGCTCGCCGACACCGGCTACGACCCGGCGTACGGCGCCCGCCCGCTGCGCCGGCTGATCCAGACCGCGATCGGCGACCCGCTGGCGCAGATGCTGATCGGCGGCGAGGTCACCGACGGCGGCACGGTCGTGGTCGACCGGGGCGAGGACGGGCTGGTGCTGCGCGCCGGCTGACCATTAACCGCTACCGGCCGCCGTCCCTCGGGGGACGCGGGTCGCCATCCGGCCGCCCCTTGTGGGGCCGCCGCGGGTTGGGCTGCACGATCGGTGGGCCCGGTCGCGGGCGCGGACGTGGCTCGCCGTCCGGGTCGGGGCCGGGAAGGGGGTTGCTCATGTGTCCTCCTGGTGGATGGGATCAGGCGTAGGCGGGTGGCCGCGGCGCGAGGCCCGGGGCGGAGTCCGGGTTGACGAGGTTCGGCTCCACGGTGAGGGAGTCGATCCGGGCGATCGACGGGTCCGGGGGTCGCTCGCCGAACCGCTGCGGCCACGGGGTCTTCTTGATGCCATAGGCGACGAGCTCGATGGTCCCGGCGACCGGGCCTCCCGCAGCGCTCACAGCCTCCGGGCTCGGTGGCTTGATGGTCAGCCGCAGGTGGGACTTGTAGCCCTGGATCCGCATGCCGGCGAAGAACTCGTTCTCGTGCAGGTGGACCACGTCGCTCAACAGGAAGTAGAGCGCGAACACGAGCCAGCTGCCCAGGACGAGGGCGATGCCGCCGACCACCAAGGTCCCGGTGTGGGCGTCGTCCCAGAGCGCGCGGAACGACGTCTCGTCACGAAGGCTCTCGTTGCCCAGCGTGCCGGGGAGAACCCAGACGACCAGGAACACGAGTACGCCGTGCAGCGCGGTGTGCACCAGGCCGGGGACGATGCCCACCAGCATGCCCAGCCACCGGGGCCGGAAGGCCAGGCTGAGGCCGGAGAGAATCGACGCGACCAGGAACGTCGCAACAGCCAGGGGGAGCCAGGGAAGGTTGCGCGGGCTCACCAGTCCGTAGAGGAAGCAGAGGGCCAGGGCGACGTCGACGAGCGCGACCAACCCCGGCGTGACCGGCCCGTTGACGACCGGGATCCGGAGGAACTGCAGGCTCAACCCCCATCGTGACCGCCGGGCCGAGGGGTACTCCTTCACGCGGTGGTACCCCGTCTGGTCGCCTTTCTCGGTGCTGAGGTGCCACGGCACATCCAGTCCGGACTTCTCGTGGTGCGTCGACGACAGGAAGGCACCACCGCCTCCGCAGGTGACCAGGTGCTCGGGCGCCGTGTTGGCATCTGGGCGTGCGCTCGTAGCGGACGTAGTGGTGCTTGTCGCCGCTGAGCAGCAGCCGGACGACGTCCACCCGGTCCTCGGCGGCGCGCAGGTCGTCGTTGCCGAACATTCGGTTCACGAACCAGGTCAGGACCTGCCGGTTCGACGTCCACGAGTCGTTGTCCAGCTTCTCGCTGTCGGTCCACGACGGGCCGCGCCGTGCAGAGGATGACCCGTTCGTGGTCCTCCAGGAACGCCCGGGCCTTCTTGAAGTAGTCCAGCTGGATGACATCGATGTGGGAGTCGAGCTGGATGTCGAGGCCCCACAGCCACCAACCGTGCGGCAGCTTTACCGCGAAGTAGGACCTCGACTGGAAGGCGTAGCGGCCGAGCATCTGGTCGGCCGTGTATTCGTCGGGCACGACGGGTTGCTGCTGGACGGGGCCACGCGTGTCATTGAGCCCAGGACTCGCAGAAGTTGCGCCGGAACGCGACCAGGCCGTCGTACCAGTCGTGGTTGCCGGGGAGGGCGACGACCCACCCGCCGTCCTCCTGGTCGGTTTGTCGTTGCGCTTCCTCGAACGGCAGGGCCAGCCGGTTGTTGTACTCCTCGCTCGACGCGACCGGGTAGACCTCGTCGCCGCCCATCACCAGCAGCTGGGCCTTGCCCGCCGGAGCGTCGGCGGAGCCGACCGTCCCGGTCAGGCTACGGGCGATCGCGTAGGTCGCCCGGAAGCCGTCACCGGTGTCGGCGACGTAGTCGAGCACGTAGTCCTTGGTCGCGATGGCGTCCGCGTCGTCGGTGCCGAACGGGTCGCGGGTGACGTCGTAGACCTGGCACGGGAACTGGCCCTGGACCTCGCGCTTGTCGGCGTAGCGAGCGAACTGGGTGCCGTGGCCGGCCTCGATCCCGGTCCGCACGATCTGCTCCATGGCCAGCCACTTGACGGAGCCCTTGCGGGTCCCGCGCAGCGGGTCCGCACTGCTGGGTGCTGTCATGGCCACATCCGCACTCTCAGGCATGGAGGTCCACAACGTCATCCCTTGTCGCCAACAAGACGTTGACGATCTGCACAGGGGGCTTCGGGGGGTTCCGGCCGCCTGAGTTTCGCCGGGTGGTCAGACTGGAGCCATGAGCGAGCCGAAGTCCGTGCGCCCGCCCCAGGCCACCGTGGCCGGGTGGCTGGTCGTGGGCGGGTCGGTGGTCGTCGTGCTGATGGCGCTCGGCCAGGGCGCCGTGCTGCACTCGCTCGACACCCGGGAGGCGGTCGAGGACTACCTCTCCAGCCCGCCCGGTGACCAGCTCGGCCTCGGCGTGCAGGGCATGCTGACGCTGCTGCGGGTCGTGTGGACGGTCGCGGCGGTCTCGGCCGCGGCGGCCGCGGTCCTCGGCTGGTACGCGCTGCAGCGCTCCAAGGGCGCCCGGCTCGCGCTGTCCGGGCTCGCGGTGCCGCTCTTCGTCACCAGCTTCTTCTTCGTCGGGCTGCCAGGTGGCAGCGCCTTCCCGGCGATGGTGACCGCGGCGATCGTGATGCTGTGGTTCCAGCCGGCCCGGGACTGGTTCGACGGCATCACGCGCGCGGCGCCGGCGCCGCCGCCCCGCGCTGCCGCGCGCCGCCGACCGCGCCGACCGGCCGGGACCCGCTGCTCGACCTCCCGCCGCCGACCGCGCCGCCGCTGCACCCCACGCCGTACGCCGCCGCCCGCCGGCGGCGTCCCGTCGCCGCCCGGCGCCGGCGGCCCGCGTCGGTGACCTGGGCGTGCGTGCTGGCGTGGCTGTCCACGGCGGCGGTGTTCGGGCTGCTCGGCCTGGTGCTGGTCGTGATGCTCGCGTCGCCCGACGCCCTGCTCGAGGCCGCCCACCGCGAGAACCCCGACCTCGCCGACCAGGGCCTGACCGACGCCGAGCTGAAGGCGAGCACCTACGTCGCGTGCGCCGTGGTCATGGCGTGGTCGGCCGGGGCCGCCGCGCTCGCGTTGCTCGCCTGGCGCCGGGTCCGGTGGGCGGCACGGGCCTCGCCGTCTCGGCCGGGCTGGCCAGCCTGCTCTGCCTGCTCAGCGTCGTCGGCGCGCTCGTCGTGATGCTGGTGCCGCTGGCCGCGTGCGCGGCCACCGTCGCGCTGCTGCTCCGCCCGGAGTCGCTGGCCTGGTTCCGGGCCCGCCGACCGGCCTGACCGACGCTCAGGGCGGTCGCTCAGGCGCTGAGGTCGGCCTTGGCCAGCCGGGCCGCGCCGTCCTCGATCACCTCGCGGGTCTTGCAGAACGCGAACCGCACCAGGTGCCGGCCGCCGTCGGGGTCGGCCTGGTCGTCGTAGAAGACCTGGGTCGGGATCGCCACCACCCCGGCCCGCTCGGGCAGCGCCAGGCAGAACGCCAGCCCGTCCGCCCAGCCGAGGTCGCGCACCGACGCGGTGGCGAAGTAGGTGCCCTCGGGGACGTACGCCGTCGAGCCCGGCCTCGCGCGAGCCCGTCGACCAGCAGGTCGCGGCGCTCCTGGAGGTCGCGGGCCAGCGCGCGCGGGAAGTCCGGCTCCTCGTCGAGCGCCAGCGCCACCGCCGGCTGCAGCGGCGAGCCGGAGGTGAAGGTCAGCCACTGCTTGGCGGCCAGCACCGCGCCGACGAGCTCGGCCGGGCCGGTCGCCCAGCCGACCTTCCAGCCGGTGAACGAGTACGACTTGCCGGCGCTCGACAGCGTCAGCGTCCGCTCGAACATGCCCGGGCAGCGTCGCGATCGGCACGTGCTCGGTGCCGTCGAAGGTCAGGTGCTCGTAGACCTCGTCGGTGATCACCACCAGGTCGTGCTCGATCGCCACGTCGGCGACCGCCTGCAGCTCCTCGCGGCTGAGCACGGTGCCGGTCGGGTTGTGCGGGCTGTTGAGCAGCACGAACCGGGTCCGCGGCGTCACCGCCGCCCGCAGCGCGTCGACGTCGAGCCGGAAGTCCGGCGCCCGCAGCGTCACCGGACGGCGTACGCCGCCGGCCATCTGGATCATCGCGACGTAGGAGTCGTAGTACGGCTCCAGCACCACCACCTCGTCGCCCGGGTTGACCAGCCCGAGCAGCGCCGCCGCGATCGCCCTCGGTGCACCCGGTGGTCACCACGACCTGCCGGTCCGGGTCGAGCTCGATCCCGTAGTGCCGCTGCTGGTGCCGCGCGATCGCCTGCCGCAGCTCGGGCAGGCCGGGGCCGGGCGCGTACTGGTTGGCGCCGTGCTCCAGCGCCCGCACCGCCGCGGCGATCACCTCCGGCGGCCCGTCCTGGTCGGGGAAGCCCTGGCCGAGGTTGACCGAGCCGGTCCGCACCGCCAGCGCGGACATCTCGGTGAAGATCGTCGGCGCGATGCCCTGCAGCCGGGTCGCGAGGGAGTCACGTCGTCACGTTACTGACGCACGTCTGCAGGCTGCCGGGTGCCACCGCTCGCGTGCGCAGACGAGTCGGGGTGTTGGATGGCTCCGTGACCGCCGACCTGACCCTGGCCGCCGACATCGACGCCGCGTGCCGGCTCTCCGGCACCTTCACGCTCCGGTCGGGGCAGGTGTCGCACGAGTACTTCGACAAGTACCTCTTCGAGACCGAGCCGGCGCTGCTGGCCCGGGTCGCGGAGGCGATGGTCGAGCTGGTCCCCGAGGGCACCGAGCTGCTCGGCGGGCTCGAGATGGGCGGCATCCCGATCGCGACCGTGCTCAGCAGCCGGACCGGGCTGCCGGCGCTGTTCGTGCGCAAGAAGGCCAAGGAGTACGGCACCTGCAAGCTCGCCGAGGGGCCGGACGTCGCCGGCCGGCGGGTCACGCTGGTCGAGGACGTCATCACCACCGGCGGCGCGGTGCGCGACGCGACGAACGCGCTGCGCGAGGCCGGCGCGACGGTCGAGGTCGTGGTCTGCGCGATCGACCGCAGCCCGGAGGGCGAGAACCCGCTCGCCGACGTCGGCCTCGAGGTCCGCCCGGTGCTCACCAAGGCCGACCTCGACGCCGCGCGCGCCGCCGAGCTAGGCGGCTCGGCGCCTCGTCGACGGCGCGGCTCGGATCGGCGGTGCCGGCGGCCCGGCGCTCGGCGCGCTCGGCGGCGTGCGGCGGTGCTTGCACCACTCGTAGGCGATCGGGATGACCGAGAACGCCAGGATCGCGAGGACGGCGTAGTCGATGTTCTCGCCCAGCGCCGGGAAGCGTCTCGCCGAGGAAGTAGCCGAGCAGCGTGATGCTGACCACCCAGAGCACCGCGCCGACCGCGCTCCAGGTGAAGAACCGGCGCCGCTCCATCCGCGTCACGCCGGCCACGACGGTGATGTAGGTGCGGACGAACGGCACGAACCGGCCGATCACCAGCGCCTTGTTGCCGTGCTTGTCGAAGAACGCGCTGGTCTTGTCGAGGTACTTCCGCTTGATGATCCGGCCGTCGCGCTCGTAGAGCGGCGGCCCGATCCGGCGGCCGATCTCGTAGCCGACGACGTTGCCGAGGAACGCCGCGACCGTCAGCAGCGACGATCGCGACAGCCAGCCCGGCGGCCTTGTTGTCGATGCCGAGCACGTCGTACTTGCCGCCGGCGATGAACAGCCCCAGCGCGAACAGCAGGGTGTCGCCCGGCAGGAACGGGAAGAACAGCCCGCACTCGACGAAGACGATCGACCAGGCTGACCCAGAGGAACGCGCCGCCGAACTCGCTCAGCAGCCAGTCGGGGTCGAGCCACTTGATGCCGAGCAGCAGCGGCTCCACGAACGCGTGCGAGGTCCGGGAGCACGGTCACGCGCAAACGGTACCTGCCGCCCGTGCACGCAAGCCGCAGTTCGGTGTACGTCGACCGGCCTGTCTACTGTCGCGACGTGGACGGAGGACGAGCGGGCGCCGTACGACCCGATGCCGCACGGGCCGGCCGAGGTCGGGCGTCGGCCCGTGGGAGGGGCCGTGGCCGACGGGCGAGCAGTACGACGCGGCGCTGCTCGCCGAGGGCGACCGGCGCAACGTCGTGGACCGCTACCGCTACTGGACGATCGAGGCGATCGTCGCCGACCTCGACCCGCGCCGGCACGACTTCCACGTCGCGATCGAGAACTGGCAGCACGACTTCAACATCGGCACGATCGTGCGCACCGCCAACGCGTTCCTGGCCGCGCGAGGTGCACATCGTCGGCAACCGGCGCTGGAACCGGCGCGGCGCGATGGTCACCGACCGCTACCAGCACGTCCGGCACCACGAGGACGTCGCCGACGCTCGCGGCGCACCTGCGCGACGCAGCCCGGCGGGCCGGTCGCCCTGTGGGGCATCGACAACCTGCCCGGCTCGCTGCACCTCGAGACCACGAGGTGCCGCGCCGGGTCTGCTTCCTGTTCGGCCAGGAGGGCCCGGGGCTGTCCGACGCCGGCGCGCGAGGCGTGCGACGCGACGTTCTCGATCGCGCAGTTCGGCTCGACCCGGTCGATCAACGCCTCGGCCGCCGCCGCGATCGCGATGCACGCCTGGGTCCGCGCCCACGCCGACCTGTCCGGCGACGACGCCTGGCGCGGCTGACGGCCGGCAAGCGCAATAGGCTGACGTCATGCCGATCGCCACCCCTGAGATGTACGCCGAGATGCTCGACACGGCCCAGAAGGGCAACTTCGCCTTCCCGGCCATCAACGTCTCGTCGTCGCAGACCCTCAACGCCGCGCTCCAGGGGTTCGCCGACGCCGGCTCCGACGGGATCGTCCAGGTCTCGACCGGCGGCGCGGAGTACCTCTCCGGCCCCAACGTCAAGAACATGGTGACCGGCTCGGTCGCGTTCGCGGCGTACGCCGACGAGGTCGCCAAGAACTACCCGGTCAACATCGCGCTGCACACCGACCACTGCCCCAAGGACAAGCTCGACGGCTTCGTCCGGCCGCTGCTCGACATCTCCGTGGAGCGGGTCGCGCGCGGCGAGGCAGCCGCTGTTCCAGTCGCACATGTGGGACGGCTCGGCGGTGCCGCTCGACGAGAACCTCCAGATCGCCGAGGAGCTGCTCGCGACCTGCCGCAAGGCCAACATCGTCCTGGAGATCGAGGTCGGCGTGGTCGGCGGCGAGGAGGACGGCGTCGAGGGCGCGATCGACGACAAGCTCTACACCACGCCCGAGGACGCCCTCGCCACGGTCGAGGCGCTCGGCACCGGCGAGAACGGCCGCTACCTGACCGCGCTGACCTTCGGCAACGTGCACGGCGTCTACAAGCCGGGCAACGTCAAGCTGCGCCCGGAGATCCTCAAGAGCGCCCAGGAGGCGGTGATCAAGGAGCTCGGCCTGCCCGAGGGCTCCAGGCCGTTCGACCTGGTCTTCCACGGCGGCTCCGGCTCGACGCCGGAGGAGATCAGCGCGGCGGTCGACTTCGGCGTGGTCAAGATGAACGTCGACACCGACACCCAGTACGCCTTCACCCGGCCGGTCGCCGCGCACATGTTCAGCAACTACGACGGCGTCCTGAAGGTCGACGGCGAGGTCGGCAACAAGAAGGCCTACGACCCTCGGGCCTGGGGCAAGGCGGCCGAGGCCGGCATGGCCGCGCGGGTCGTCGAGGCCTGCCAGAACCTGCGCGCGGCGGGCCACTCGCTCGGCTGAGCCCCGGCTTCGGCGGATACCCCTAGGGTGTCATGATCTGCGGCGTGATCCCCCCGTCGCGTCGACCTGTTTCGACGAATTCGGCGGTTCTCCTGCGGAGACGGCCGCGGGGATGTAAATATCGCTTCGTGGCGACCCCATGCCGCCACACCTTCTCGGGGGCCGTTGCCGCATGCCTTCTGGCTGCGTCGGCGGTGATCGGGGGGGTGCCTGCGGCGACAGCAGTCTTGGCGACGAACTCGAACGCTCGTCGCCACTGACGCCTGCCCGGCCACCTGGCCGGCGCTGCACGCCGGCCCGCCATCGGGGGCCTTCGACGGCAACGTCTCGGTCCTGGTCGGTGGGCAGCCTGCGCGTCAGCGGGGCCGCGGCCGGTGCCGAGGGCACCGTCGTCGCCCTCGGCGACGCCGTCTTCGCGCGCGACGTCCCCGGGCCCTACGAGGTCGGCGTCACCGCGCTCGGTTCACAGGTCTCGCCGTACGCCGGCAGCGACATGCTCGCGGTCGGCGGCAACCTCGACGCCGCACCCGGCACCCACGTCGACGTGGGCCAGTCCCTCGGCGGTGACGTCGTGGTCGGCGGCGGTGTGGCCGACGGGACCGACCTGGACCCCCACGGCGGCACGGTGGACACCGCGATCGCCGACGCGACCGCGCCGTACCTCGACCTGCTGGGCCAGCTGGCCGCCAAGTCCGCGGCGTACGCCGGCCTGCCGGCCACCGGGGTTGCCGAGGTCACCGACACCGCGATCACGCTGACCGGCGACGGGGTCTCCCCCACGCAGGTCTTCACCCTCGACGGCGCCGCCCTGGCCGCGCAGGGCGACCACGGACGGTCCCTGCAGCTGCTCGGCGTGCCGCAGGACGCCGCCGTGGTCGTCAACCTCGTCGGCACCGAGGTCGACCTCGACGTCGACGCGCTGCTGACGCCGGACGGGCTCCCGGTCGACCCGCTGACCGACCCCTACTTCGCGAGCCTCGCCACCCACCTCCTGTGGAACGCCCCGTCCGCCGACGACGGTGAACATCGGCGGCCTCGCCCAGCTGCCCGGCTCGCTGCTGGTCCCGACCGCGCCGAGCACCACGACGCTCGCGGGCCTCGGCACCAACGGCCGGATCCTGGTGGGCGGCGACCTGGTGCACACGGGCGCGGGCGAGCTGCACGCCTACCCGTTCCTCCCCGACCCGCAGCTCGGCTGCGCTGCCGACCCGGTGCACCTCACCACGCTGACCCTCGACATCGTGCTGGTCGACCCGGACAACGTCGTCGAGCCGGGCCGGTTCTTCGAGGGCCGCTTCGAGTGCGCCCTGGGCGACGAGGACGTCACCCCGGCCGACAACACCTGGAGGATGCGCGCCGGGAGCGGACGCCCGGGTGCTGTCCGACCAGATCCCGGCCGGCGCCGTGTGCACGGTCACCGAGCGGCTCGAGGCGCCGCCCGCGCCGTTCCGGGCGTGGGCCGACCCCGTCGTCGAGCCCGGCGTGGTGGTCGTGGCGAAGCGCCAGAACCTCGGCTCCACGATCACCAACCGGGTGAAGGACCTTCCTCCGCCGCCCACGCAGACCCCCACGACGCCCACCCCCACCCCGACGTCCACCCCCACGCCGACGGAGTCGGTCCCGGAGCCGCCGGCGCCGCCGACCCCGTCGTCGTCACCGACGCCGTCGACGATCCCCGAGCCCACCAACCGCCCGGAGCTGCCCGGCTCGCCGTCGGCGCTGCCCACGGCCTCGCCGACGACCTCACCCACGCTCGACCAGCGACGCCGAGGCGCCGAACGCCGACCCGCCGCGCCAGCAGTGGTGCGTCCGGCCCGCATGACCACGACCGCGCCGTTCACGCTCCGCGGCGCCTTCGTGTGGGGACCGATGCTGCTGCTCAGCCTGCTGACGCTGGTGGTGCGGATCCGGCGTCGGCCGAAGCGGCTGCACTAGCGGCAGCGCCGGGCGCTCCGGCGTAGCCCTCGTGGCGCGGCCGCTCGAAGAGCAGCGACGCGACCAGGCCCAGCACCAGCACCGCCGCCGGGAGCAGCATCGCGGTCGCCATCGCCTGGCTGAACGCCGTCGGCGAACGCCGCCGGCAGCTTGCCGCCGGTCGAGCCGCGTGCCCTCGAACGCCGGCAGCCCCTCGGCCGCGAGCCGCGCGTCGATGAGCACGGCGATGGCGGCCGAGCCGAGCACGGCGCCGACCTGACGGGTGGCGTTGTAGACGCCGGCGCCGGCGCCGGCCTGCTGGATCGGGAGGTTGCGGGTCGCGGTCGCGGAGTTGGGCGCCCAGATGAACGCGTTGCCGATGCCGAGCAGCACCATCGGGCCGATCAGCGCCACGATGGACACGTCGGGCGTCATCTCGCGGGACAGCCACACCAGCGAGACGATCGTGGCCGCGAACCCGAACGCCGGTGATCATCCGCGGGTGGACGCGGTCGGTGAGGTTGCCGACCGGCCGGGCCAGCAGGATCGTCATGATCGCCATCGGCACCAGCAGCAGCGCCGACCGGGTCGGGCTCAGCCCGCGGACCACCTGCGCCCAGAGCATGAGCGGGATCGCCAGCGCGGTGATCGCGAAGCCCATCACCGAGATCGTCGACGTTGGCCAGCGAGAAGTTGCGGTCGCGGAACAGGCCGAGCGGCACCAGCGGCTCCTGCCGTGTTGCGCGCCTGCCACAGGACGAACAGGCCGAGGACCACCGAGGCCGACGACGATCATCGCCCAGATCGTCGGCGGACCAGTCGTACTGGTGGCCCTCCTGGATCCCGAAGACCAGCAGGAACATGCCGACGCCGCTGAGCGCGACGCCCGAGCCAGTCGAACCGGTGGGTGTGGGTCTCCAGCGTCGGCACCAGCCGCGCCGCGAGGACCAGGCCGAAGATCCCGACCGGCACGTTGATGAAGAAGATCCACTCCCAGCCGAGCGCCGTCGACCAGGACGCCGCCGAGGATCGGGCCGACCAGCGTGGCGACGCCCGCGGTCGCCCCCCACAGCGCCATCGCCTTGCCGCGGCGGGCGGCCGGGAAGATGCGGGTGATGATCGCCATCGTCTGCGGCGTGATCATCGAGGCGCCCAGCCCCTGGACGACCCGGGCCACGATCAGCATCTCGACCGAGCTGGTCAGCCCGCACCACAGCGACGCGAGGGTGAAGACCGTGAGCCCGGTCATGTAGAGCCGCTTGGGGCCGAACCGGTCACCGAGCCGGCCGGTGATCAGCACCGGCACGGCGTAGGCGAGCAGGTAGGCGCTGGTCACCCAGACCACGTCGTTGACGTCGGCGTGCGAGGTCGCTGATGATCGCCGGCGTCGCGACCGAGACGATCGTCGAGTCGACCAGGATCATGAAGAAGCCGAGGCAGAGGGCGAACAGCGCCGGCCACGGGTCCTTCTCCTCGGTCGGCGCGCGGGTCGGGCGCAGCGGGGGAAGGCTGGGTCATGACCTAAGCCAACACCCGGGCGGGGACAATGCATTCCGTGACCCACCAGGACCTGATGGCCGGCCCCCCGCCCACCCACCTGCCCGCGCGACCCGGCGCAGGACGACCTGGACGCCGGCATGGCCGCCCGGCGACGTCGTACGCCGCCACCCGGCCTCGCCGGTCGCCTGGCCCGCCCTCGGCACGCTGGCCGCGAGCCGAGGAGGCAGACCCGCTGACGGTCTACGCCTACGCCCGCGTCGGCTACCACCGCAGCCTGGACCTGCTGCGCCGCAACGGCTGGAAGGGCCACGGCCCGGTCCCGTGGGAGCACGAGCCCAACCGCGGCTTCCTCGGCTGCCTGGCCCTGCTCGCCCAGTCCGCCAAGGCGATCGGCGAGACCGACGAGTGGGAGCGCTGCTCGGACGTTCCTGCGCGACTCCAGCCCCGCGGCGTACGACGTGCTGCTCGGCGGCGTCGAGTAGCGGCCGCGCGGTGTAACTCACCGTTCGGTCAGCTTCTGCAGTGTTCGAACGCCATGGAAGCTGACCGAACGGTGAGTTACCCGATGCGGCCGGGCCGGCTCAGGCGCCACGACGACCGCGAGCCGTGCTGCCGGAGCTCGCGGGCGTTGCGGGCGAGGTGCTCGGGGAGCTCCGTGCCGAACCGCGCCACGGTGTCGTCGTACTCGCTCGCGCATCCGCCGGAGCACCGTCGCGCCGGTCGGGGTTCCAGTAGTCCTCGAAGACGATCGGCGAGGTGCCGAGCCCCTGCCGGTGCAGCAGGCGCTCGCGCTTCTTCTCGGCCCACACCACCTCGGTCGGCCTCTTGGTCCGCCAGGCCGCCCTGCGCGACGGGCAGGTACTTCCCCTTGCCGTCGCACTCGAAGATGTGGCAGCCGACCCGGATGTCGCCCCAGACGACGCGTCCGTCGTCGAGCCGAGCGGGAACTGCGTCTCGACGTCGCCGATCGCCGAGCGCGCGCGACCAGGAGCCGACCGAGCGTCTCGAGCGACGCTCTCGGCGCCCGGGTCTGCGAAGGCGACGGCGGCTCGCGTCCGTCGCGACGTACGGCCAGTAGCGCATGGGCGCCACGGCCGCCTCCAGCGCTGCTCGGGTCACGCCGCGTCGCATGGCCGAGTCGCAGGCGATCTCGCCGTACGGCGTGCCGTGCTCGCGTGCGATGTCGACGGCCGTCCTGGCCATGTCGAGGACCCGCAGCCCGTTCACCTCGACGACCTGGTCGTCGCTGAACCGCGCCAGGTGGTGCTTCACGCCGAACTTGGTCCAGGCGCCCGTCGTGCCCGGGCGAGTGATGTGCACGTGCGGGTCGGGCGGGTCGAGGATCGCCAGCCCGTGCTCGTGAGCCGACGAGTCGTGGCTCGCCACCCAGCTCCGCGCATCGTGCGGACGGCGCGCGCGGGTCCGCAGGCGGGGCCGGCCGACGTACTCGTCGAGGCCGTTCCAGACCTCGACCGTCGGCGTAGACGCCGCGTCGGACGAGCGACCAGCGCCGCCGTGTCGAGCAGGTGCCGGATCTCGCACGGCGACAGGCCGCAGTCCAGCGCCTGCGGCTCGCGTGATGAGTCCGTGGTTGGCGGCCATGACGGCCTGCAGCCTTGACGTTCATGACGCGGTCCTGCCCGATCGCGTGGCTGCGCACCGCTGCTCGGCGAGCTGTGGATGAGCGCGGCACGACGTGGTAACTCACCGTTCGTGCGGCTTCTGCAGCGTTCGAACGCCATGGAAGCGACCGAACGGTGAGTTACCAGTGTCGGCCAGCCTCAGGCGGGCCGGCGGCGTCAGCAGCGCCCGCACCCGGTCGCCGCCGAGGGCGACGAACAGCGTCGGCAGGCGGGGGCCGCGGTCGGCGTCGACGAGCAGGTTGTAGAGCAGCCCGAAGAACGCCTTCTGGTCGGCCTTGACCTCGTCGGTCGGCGGCGTCGTCGAGGCCGAGGCCGCGGGCGAGCTTGGGTACGCCGTAGACCAGCGCGGTGGTCGGCGTCGAGGTCGAGCTGCGTCGGGCAGCCGGTCGAGCAGCTGGGCCAGCCAGAGCTGCTCGTCCTCGGTCAGCGCGGCCAGGCGCTCGGCGTCGGGCGCCGTCGCGGACCGTGGTGCGGTCGGACTCGGGCACGAACTCGCGGGTCCAGTTCATCGCCTCGGCTCA
Organism: uncultured Actinomycetota bacterium; assembly: GCA_963734355.1. Classification (GTDB taxonomy): domain Bacteria; phylum Actinomycetota; class Actinomycetes; order Propionibacteriales; family Nocardioidaceae; genus Nocardioides. The sequence continues at coordinate 220,013 of CAVTHU010000045.1, read as the reverse complement.
GCCGCGGCTCGAGGTCGGCTCGACGAGTGCGGCGCCGACGTCGACCGCGGGCTGATCAGCTCGGCGTCGCCGGCGGTCACGTCGGCGACCGAGGACAGCAGCCGGAACGGCTACGACCACCGGCGGGCGTCGGGCAGCCGCCCGGCCGTCGCGGTCGCGGACGGCCCGCTCGAAGGCGAGCACCTGCGCGTCCCGCCTCGCCGGGTCGAGCGGCCTTGCGGCCCAGCGCGTCCCACTCGTCGTAGAGCCGGACCACCTCGGGCCCGAAGTCGATGTTGAAGGTCTGGCGCGGGTTGCGGCGCACGTAGAGCCAGCGCAGGATCGGCGCCTCGAGGATCCGCAGCGCGTCCTCGGCGGTCGGGGCGCCGCCGGCGGACGACGACATCTTCTGCACGCCGGCGAAGCCCACGAACCCGTAGCCGAACCACGCCGGCCGCGGCATGCCGAAGATGTCCTCGACCAGCGAGTGGCCGACGGTGAACGACGACCCGGGCGTCGCGTGGTCCATCCCGGCCGGCTCGAAGTCGACGTGCTCGAAGGCCCAGCGCATCGGCCAGTCGACCTTCCAGACCAGCTTGCCCTCGAACTCGGTGGAGAGGTTGGTGCGTGCCGGAGTAGCCGTTGAAGTCGCAGGTGTAGGCGAGCTCGGTCGTCTCGTCGTCGTACGACGTCAGCGTGACGGTGTCGCGGCCGCAGTCGCGGCAGTAGGGCTTGTAGGGGAAGCGGGCCAGGTCGCCGGTGCCGACCGGCTCGTCCTCGTCGGCGGCGACCGAGTCGGCCAGCGCGGCGGCCTCCTGCTCGTTCTCCGGCTCGGGAGTCGCGGCCTTGGTGCGGTGCCGGGCCAGGACGGCCTCGATCTCGTCGCGCGCGGCGACCGCCGTCAGCACGGCGTCGCGGTAGTGGCCGGCCTCGTAGCGCTCGGTCTGGGAGACCTCGTCCATGTCGACGCCCATGGCGTGCAGCGCGTCGTGCAGCGGCTGCTTGAAGTGCTCGGCCCACGAGGCGTGGCAGCCCTCGGGGTCGGGCACCTTCGAGAGCGGCCGGCCGATGTGCTCGCTCCACGACGGGTCGACGCCGACCGGCACCTTGCGGAACCGGTCGTAGTCGTCCCACACGTGCAGGTGCCGGGTCGGGATGCCCGCGGCGCCGCAGCTCCTCGGCGACGAAGTGCACGGTGAGGAACTCGCGCAGGTTGCCGAGGTGCACCCGCCCCGACGGGCTGGCGCCCGAGGAGACGGTGACGATCGCGGCGTCCGGCGCCGGCGTGCCGCACGCGCGTCGTCGGCGGCGCGCGTCACCCAGTCATGCGGCTCGCCGCCACTCGATGAAGCACCCCTCGACACGGGGGCCAACGCTACCGGGGCACGACCAGCGAGTACGCCGCGGGCTCGACCCGCCAGGAGCGGTGCCGCTCGGGGCCGTAGATCTCGCCGTCGGCGCTGCACCAGAACTCCTCGCCGGACACCGAGACCGTCGATGCCGCGCAGGTAGATCGACGTCGTCGCGCTCGGGGTGCCGGCCGATGACCAGCTTGGCGCCGTACCCGAGCCGGGCCAGCGGCCCGATCGACCGCGAGACCATCACGTCGACCATGCCGTCGCCCGGGTCGGCGTGCGGGCGTGAGCTCGGTGCCGCCGCCGACGTTGGCGCCGTTGCCGACCGCGACCATCAGGATCGGCTGGTCGAGGTCGACGACCACCTCGCCGTCCACCTCGACCCGGACCCGGATGAACGGCGGCTTGACCGCGGCCGAGAGCGCGCCGATCGGGTAGCCGAGCTTGCCGAGGTTGACCTTGCCGACGCCGATCGCGTGCAGCCGGTCCTTCCACTTCGCGCCGCGGCGGCTGGCCTGGGCGCCCGGCGCCGGCGTGCACGTTGTTGACCACGATCTCGCCGACCTCGTCGACGATCAGGTCCATCGGCCGGGGCTCGCCGTCGACGAGGACCTGGGCGGCCTCCTCGATGTCGAGCGGGATGTCGTTGGTCCGGGCGAAGTCGTTGCCGGTCCCGAGCGGCAGGATGCCCGAGCACGGCGTTCTTCAGGTCGTTGCGCCGGTAGAGCGTGGTGACCACGGCGTGCAGGCTGCCGTCGCCGCCCGCGACGACGATCCGCCGGGAGCCGGCGCGGTGCAGCGCGCTGTTGAGCTCGCCCGGGTTGGACGTGGCCTGCACCTCGACCGAGGTGTGCGAGCGGAGGACCTGCAGCGCCGTCTGCGAGCGACTCCTCGTCGGCGGTGCCGGCGTCGCTGTTGGTGATCACGAGGAGGGGGTCCATCGCCGGTGACCCTATCCTCTCTCGTTGGCCCGGACCCCACCCTCAAGGAGCCGACTCGGATGCCAGCGATCGCCATCATCGGCGCCCAGTGGGGCGACGAGGGCAAGGGCAAGGCGACCGACGTCCTCGGCAGCCGCGTCGACTACGTCGTGAAGTTCAACGGCGGCAACAACGCCGGCCACACCGTGGTCATCGGCAGGGACAGCAGAGAAGTACGCCCTGCACCTGCTGCCCAGCGGCATCCTCACGCCCGGGCTGCACGCCGGTCATCGGCAACGGCGTCGTGGTCGACCTCGGCGTCCTGTTCGAGGAGATCGACGGCCTCGAGGCGCGCGGCGTCGACACCTCGCTGCTCAAGGTCTCGGCCAGCGCGCACGTGATCGCCGAGCTACAACAGGACCCTCGACAAGGTGACCGAGCGGTTCCTCGGCTCGCGGCGGCTCGGCACCACCGGCCGCGGCATCGGGCCGACGTACGCCGACAAGATGAACCGCATCGGCATCCGGATCCAGGACCTCTTCGACGAGAAGATCCTGCAGCGCCAAGGTCGAGGGCGTCCTCGAGCTGAAGAGCCAGGTCCTCACCAAGATCTACAACCGCCGCGCGCCCGACGGTCGAGGAGATCGTCGAGGAGCTCGCGTCGTACGCCGACCGGCTGGCGCCGTACGTCGTGCGACAGCGGGCTGCTGCTCAACCAGGCGCTCGACCGCGGCGAGACGGTGCTGCTCGAGGCCGGCCAGGCCACGCTGCTCGACGTCGACCACGGCACCTACCCGTTCGTCACGTCGTCCTCGGCGACCGCCGGCGGCGCCTGCACCGGCTCGGGCATCCCGCCGACCCGGCTCGACCGGGTGATCGGGATCGTGAAGGCCTACACGACCCGCGTCGGCGAGGGGCCGTTCCCGACCGAGCTGAACGACGACTTCGGCGAGCACCTGCGCAAGGTCGGCGCCGAGTACGGCACCACGACCGGCCGGCCGCGCCGCTGCGGCTGGTACGACACGGTGATCGCCCGCTACGCCGCCCGGGTCAACGGCGTCACCGACTTCGTGCTCACCAAGCTCGACGTGCTCACCGGGCTCGAGCAGGTGCCGGTCTGCGTGGCCTACGACGTCGACGGCGTCCGCCACGACGAGATGCCGGTCAACCAGTCCGACTTCCACCACGCCGTGCCGATCTACGAGTACCTCCCCGGCTGGTGGGAGGACATCTCCGAGGCCCGCACCCTCGAGGACCTGCCGGCCAACGCCCGGGCCTACGTCGCCGCGGGTCGAGGAGCTGTCCGGTGCCCGGATCTCGGCGATCGGCGTCGGGCCCGCCCGCGACGCGACGATCGTCGTGCACGACCTGCTCTGACGCCCTGACAGCTCGCAGCCCGGTTGACGTCATAGGTCGGCGTCAGGGTGACCATGTGCGTCAGCCGACATAGGTCTCCCGGCGCCCGGGTCGTCCGGGCGCGTTCATGGGGAGGAACCCTCTTGAAGCTCAAGCTCGCCGTCCCGGCCGCGATCATCGCGCTGGGCCTCGTCGGCGGCCGCTCGCGGCCAACGCCGTCACCGTCAAGCAGGTCCGCCAGGCGGACTTCGTCACCGCGCTCAGCGACATCGCGTACCACCGGGCACTACGAGTTCCTCGCGAGGGCATCCACGCTGTGACCGACGACGCGACCGGCCAGTCGATCGCGCTGGTCACCGAGTACCACCGGCGCGGTCGCCGGCAGCCTCGCCGACCTCGTCCACGATGTCGACGGACGACATCGCCGGCATCGGCAACGTCCACACCGGACCTGATCGGTCTACGACGTCATGGTGCGACCGAACGACTCGACCACGCCACGCGGACGAGCGGCACAGGACGGCGGCCAACGGCACGGACGCGACGTTCGGTGCCAGGTCGTAGCCGCGGCCGCCCACCGCACGTCAAGCCGGCGGCTCCGCCGGCAGCGGCGTCGACGCGTCGGCCTGCGCCGACACCGCGGCCGACACGACGTGACGTCTTCACCGACACCCCCGGCGGCGTCGTCACCAAGGACGTCACCGGCAGCCGTCACCGACCACCGAGGTCGAAGAAGAACCTCGTCCAGGGCCGACAGGTGACGCTGCACCTCCGACGCACTGCGCGGCCGGCACCACCCAGGGCAAGGCGCTCGACGCTGGAACGATCGTCGTTGACGGCAAGACCGTCGCGGCGTTCGACCAGAGCGCGGGCCACGGTCTCGAACCTGACGCTACGCGTTCAAGAAGCACACCGGCACCCACAAGGTCGTCGTGTTCAAGAACGGCGTGAAGGCCGGCGACGGTCAAGGTCAAGACCAACAAGGCCTGACCGCCTCCGCCGCACCGCGTGCCCCGGTCCGCCACTGCGGACCGGGGCACGCGTGCGTCCCGGGCACCTAGATTGGCCGGCGTGGCTGACCTCCCTGAGCCCTCAGCAGGCCATCGACCGACTGCGAGCGGCGTTCGGGGGCCCGTCGGGCAACCGCACGCTGCACGCCAAGGGCCGGTTCTACACCGGCACCTTCACCGCGACCCCCGAGGCCACCGCGCTGTGCCGGGCCGGCCACCTCGACGGGCAGCCGCACGAGGTGACCGTCCGCTGGTCGAACGCCGCCGGCAAGCCGCGCTCCGACGCGAAGCCGGACATCCGCGGCATGGCGGTGAAGTTCCGGCTCCCGGACGGCTCGGCCACCGACCTGCTCGGCCAGACCTCGCCGCGGTTCCCGACCGACGACCCCGAGGTCTTCGTGGCGCTGCACCGAGGCGACGGAGAAGCCGCTGACCCTGCCGCTGTTCCTGGCCCGCCACCCCGGGGTGCTGCCGACCGTCCTGGCCAGCGCGCGGGCGGGGGCGATCGCGCCGCCGGACCAGCTTCGCGGAGGTGACCTTCTACCCGATCCACGCCTACGGCTGGCTCGCGCCGAGGACGGCACCCGCACCTGGGTCCGCTACATCTTCCGCGCCACCGCCACCAAGGCCGACCGGCTGGACAGCGTCGTTCTCGGGCCGGGACCGGCTGGCCGAGGAGATGGCCGCCCGGCTGGAGCGCGGGCCGGTGACGCACGAGGTGTGGGTCCAGGTGGCCGGCGAGGGCCACGACCCGCACCGCGCCACGTCGGTCTGGTCCGGGGCTCGCGAGCTGCTCGCCGGCCGGATCGTGGTGACCGCACCCGTCGACGACCCCGAGGGCGGCCCGATGACCAGCACGCCGACCGTCTTCGACCCGACCCGGGTGGTCGACGGCATCGAGCTGTCCGACGACCCGATCCTGCGCTACCGGCGCGGGCGCCTACTCGGAGTCGGTGTCCCGGCGGACGCAGGCGACCTCCTGACTCCCCGTGAAGACCCTCGTCATCGGGACCGGCGGACGCGAGCACGCCCTCGCCCGGGCGCTGGCGCGCGACCCGGGCGTCACCGAGGTGCACGCGGCCCCCGGCAACCCGGGCATGGCCGCGGTCGCGACGCTGCACGACGTCGACCCGCTGGACGGGCCCTCGGTCGCGGCGCTCGCCGCCTCGCTCGGCGTCGACCTGGTCGTGGTCGGCCCGGAGGCGCCGCTGGTCGCCGGCGTCGCCGACGCGGTGCGGACCGCCGGGATCGCGGCGTTCGGGCCGTCGGCGTGGGCGGCCCGGCTCGAGGGGTCCAAGGCGTTCGCCAAGGAGGTGATGGACGCCGCCGGCGTCCCGACCGCGCGGGCGTTCGTCTGCACCACCCCCGAGGAGGCGGCGGCCGCGCTGGACGAGCTCGGCGCGCCGTACGTCGTGAAGGACGACGGCCTCGCCGCCGGCAAGGGCGTGGTCGTCACCGACGACCGCGACGGAGGCGCTGGCCCACGCCATCGGCTGCTGCGCCGATGGCGGGCGGGTGGTGATCGAGGAGTACCTCGACGGGCCCGAGGTCTCGCTGTTCGCGGTCACCGACGGCACCACGGTCTACCCGCTGCAGCCGGCCCAGGACTTCAAGCGGATCTTCGACGGCGACGAGGGCCCGAACACCGGCGGCATGGGCGCCTACACGCCGCTGCCCTGGGCGCCGCCGGGCCTGGTCGACGAGGTGCTCGCCACCGTGCTGCAGCCGACCGTCGACGAGCTGGCCCGGCGCGGCACGCCGTTCTCCGGGCTGCTCTACGCCGGCCTCGCGCTCACCTCCCGCGGCGTCCGGGTGATCGAGTTCAACGCCCGGTTCGGCGACCCGGAGACCCAGCCGCTGCTGGCCCTGCTCGAGTCGCCGCTCGGCGAGCTGCTCATGGCCGCGGCCACCGGCACCCTCGCCGACGTGCCGGCGCCGGTCTTCGCCGACGGCGCCGCGGTCGCCGTGGTGCATGGCCAGCCGCGGCTACCCGGCGTCGTCGTCCTCGGGCGACGTGATCACCGGCGTCGACGCGCCGAGGCGCTGCGACGGCGTGCACGTCATCCACGCCGGCACGGCGCTGCGCGACGGCCCCGACGGTGACCAGCTGGTCACCGCCGGCGGCCGGGTGCTCGCCGTGGTCGGCACCGGCCCCGACGTGGAGGCCGCCCGCGCGGCGGCGTACGCCGGCGTCGACCGCATCTCCTTCGACGGCGCCCAGCACCGCACCGACATCGCGGCAGGCGGGGAGTTTCACCGGGTACCCGGTGAAACTGCCCCTTCCGGTCAGGAACTCCTCGGGTCAGCGCCAGATTCACCGGGTACCCGGTGAATCTGCCCAGGCCATCTCGGTGCGCGACAATGGACACCGTGACCGTCCCCAACGTCCTCGCGACGCGCTACGCCAGCGCCGAGCTGGCCGCGATCTGGTCGCCCGAGCACAAGATCGTGCTCGAGCGGCGGCTGTGGATCGCGGTGCTCAAGGCGCAGCGCGACCTCGGGGTCGACGTGCCCGACGGCGTGGTCGAGGCCTACGAGGACGTCGTCGACAAGGTCGACCTCGACTCGATCGCGGCCCGCGAGCGGGTCACCCGGCACGACGTGAAGGCGCGGATCGAGGAGTTCAGCGCGCTGGCCGGCCACGAGCACATCCACAAGGGCATGACCTGCCGCGACCTGACCGAGAACGTCGAGCAGCTCCAGGTCCGCCAGTCGCTCGAGCTGCTCCGCGACCGGACGGTGGCGGCGCTGGCCCGGCTGGCCCGGCTGGCCGCCGAGCACGAGACGCTGGTGATGGCCGGCCGCAGCCACAACGTCGCGGCGCAGGCGACGACGCTCGGCAAGCGGTTCGCGACCGTGGCCGACGAGCTGCTGGTCGGGCTGCAGCGGGTCGAGGAGCTGCTCGCGCGCTACCCGCTGCGCGGCATCAAGGGGCCGATGGGCACCAGCCAGGACATGCTCGACCTGCTCGACGGCGACGACGCCAAGCTGGCCGAGCTCGAGCGGCGGGTGGCCGCGCACCTCGGCTTCGACCACGTGCTCACCAGCGTCGGCCAGGTCTACCCGCGCTCGCTCGACTTCGACGTCGTCTCCGCGCTGGTGCAGCTGGTCGCGGCGCCGTCCAACCTCGCCACCACGATCCGGCTGATGGCCGGCCACGAGCTGGTCACCGAGGGGTTCGCCGAGGGCCAGGTCGGCTCCTCGGCGATGCCGCACAAGATGAACACCCGCTCCTGCGAGCGGGTCAACGGCCTCGCCGTCGTGCTCCGCGGCCACCTGTCGATGGTCAGCGAGCTGGCCGGCGACCAGTGGAACGAGGGCGACGTCTCCTGCTCCGTCGTACGCCGGGTCGCGCTGCCGGACGCGTTCTTCGCCGCCGACGGGCTGTTCCAGACCTTCCTCACCGTGCTCGACGAGTTCGGCGCGTTCCCGGCGGTCATCCAGCGCGAGCTCGACCGCTACCTGCCGTTCCTGGCCACCACGAAGGTGCTGATGGCCGCGGTCCGCAACGGCGTCGGCCGCGAGGCCGCGCACGAGGCGATCAAGGAGGCCGCGGTCGGCGTCGCCCTCGACATGCGCAAGGGCGCGGCCGACAACGACGTGCTCGCCCGGCTGGCCGCCGACCCGCGGCTCGGCCTCACCGCCGAGCAGCTCGACAGCCTGGTCGCCGAGCCCGATCACGTTCACCGGCGCCGCGGTCGCCCAGACCCAGGAGGTCGTCCGCCGGGTGGCCGAGGTGACCGCGCGCCACCCCGAGGCGGCGGCGTACGTCCCCGGCGCGATCCTCTAGAAGTCGCGCTGCAACGGTCCGGCCACGTCCGGACATGTGACTGACGTGGCCCTCTCCCTCGACGAGCGCGAGCGCGCCTTCCGGGAGCTCTACGCCGCCCACTTCGACGCGGTGCTCGGCTTCGCGCTGCGCCGGGTGGACCGGCCGGAGGACGCGGGTGACGTCACCGCCGACACGTTCCTCGTCGCGTGGCGGCGGCTGGCGCACGCGCCGCAGGGCCCGGACCTGCGGCCGTGGCTGTACGGCGTCGCCCGTCGCGTGCTCGCGAACCATCGTCGAGGCGAGCGGCGCCGCACCGCCCTGGGTGACCGGCTGCGCCGCGAGCTGAGCACGCACGTCCCCGACACCAGCGACGACGTGGTCCAGCGCGCCGACGTCACCGCGGCGATGCGGCGGCTCAGCGCCCGCGACCAGGAGGTGCTCGAGCTGCACCTGTGGGAGGGGCTGGAGTCGCGCGAGATCGCCGAGGTGCTCGGGCTGACCACTGCCGTCGTCCGGCCCCGGCTCTCGCGGGCCCGGACCCGGCTGCGCGAGCTGCTCGGCAACGATCCGGCGCCGCCCGGACATCACCCCTCCGACAGACCAACCGAGCTCATCCGGAAGGAGCGGTGACGATGATCCCGAAGCTGACCGACGACGCGGTCTCGACGCTGCCGCTCGAGTCCGGGCGGGCCGAGCTCCTGGAGGAGATCATGACCACCGTCGCACCCGACCGACAGAACGCCGAGCCCACCCCGCACCCGGCGCCACGCGCCGCGCCCGCTGGCTGGTCCCGCTGGCCGTGGCCGCCGCGGTCGCCGCCGTGGCCAGCGCGCCCGCTGTGGTGGGGCGGCGGCGGACGACGCCGACGGAGCCCGGACGATCAGCCTTCCAGGCGGCCCCGGACTCGCCCGGCACCGGCTACCGGCGCGGTGCTCGACCGCTCCGGGCTGGGAGGTCGACTACGTCGACGAGGACTCGAAGTACGGCGGCGAGGTCGGCTACGCCAACGGCGACAGCCAGCTCGCAGATCACGTGGTACCCCGAGAAGACCTACCAGGACTACCTACGTCAGGACCGCGAGCACATCGCCGACCCGGACCCGGCCGCCCGGGTGACCCGGTCACGGTGCTCGGGTCGGCCGGGCCAGCTGTGGGCCTACTCCGACACCGACCACACCGTGATGCGCGAGCCGCACCGGCGGCCACTGGATGGAGTTCCGGGGCGACGGCATGGACCGGGCCGCCTTCGAGGCGCTGCTCAGCCACCTCAGGCTGGTCTCGCTGGCGGAGTTCGAGTCGGCGCTCCCGACGTCGTTCGTCACCACCGACGAGCGGCCGGCGCCGTCGAGGAGATCCTCGACGGGATCGAGGAGGTCACCGGCGCGACGGTTCCCGGCCGGCACGCACGCTGGACACCGGTCGGACGAGCCAGGACCCCTACCAGTTCGGCGCCGACGTCGCCGGGCAGTACGCCTGCGCCTGGATCGCCGAGTTCGCCGACGCCAAGACGCGCGGCGACCAGGCACGTGCCGACGAGGCCGCGCGGGTCCTGGGGACCTCGCGCCAGTGGCCGGTGCTGAAGGAGATGAACGCCGAGGGCGACTACCCCGAGGTGGTGTGGGAGTACGCCGACGAGGTGGCGGCCGGCCAGGTCCCGGAGGGGTACGCGCGAGGCCTTGGCTGCTAGGCTGCTCTAGGGAGTCTCGGCGCGCAGCTGCTCGACCCGGGCGAGCAGCCGCGCCTCCTCCTCGCCGGTGAGCGGCACCGCGAGCTCGTGCAGCAGGTCGCGCAGCTCGGCGACCTCGATCTCGCGGTGCTCGGTCGGCTGGCCCGCCCGGCGCACCGTGACGGTGCGGTGGGTGAGGGAGACGTGGGCGCCGTCGACGTGCCTGGTGAGCATCAGCATGTGCCGGAAGTGGCTGGCCGGGAACGTGCTCGTGTAGTGGTGGCCGGAGACCAGGTCCGGCGGCTGCACCTGCAGCTCGTCGTGGGTGTGCATCAGCTCCCACTGCTCGTCGCGCCACCGGCTCAGCTCCCACGCGCGCACGTCGCCGGCCCGGACCTCCCGCAGCCGGTAGGACCAGCCCCGGAAGTCGTCGGTGGCGCCGTCGGCCAGCGGCAGCGGCCGGAGCAGGCTCATCCCGAAGCCCGGGTCGGCGAGCAGCCGCTCGCCGGCTCGCCATCGGGATCGTCGACCACGACGACGCAGTGGGTCCGGGCGGTGGCCTCCGGCGGGCCGACCCGGCCGAGCCGCCGGGTGACGTCGTACCCGAGCCGCTCGAGGACCGCGGCGAACAGCGTGCCGTGCTCGAAGCAGTAGCCGCCGCGGCCCCGGCCGACGAACTTGCCCTGCACCTGCTCGAGCCCGACGCCCGGATGCTGGTCGAGCAGCACGTCGACGTTGTCGAAGGTGAAGGTCCGCACGTGCGCCTCGTGCAGGGCGTCGAGGGCCGCTCGCGACGGCGGGAGCGCGTCCTGGCCGACCCGGGCCAGGTAGCCGTCGAGGTCGAGCCGGCCGACCTGCCAGAGGTCGAGGTGCGGTTCGGTCATGCCGCATTCTTTGTGTGGCGCAGCCTGCGGACCGCCATGCCCGGTCACCCTTCGGGCGTCGGGATACGTTGAGTGCATGAGCCACGCCTTCCGGACCGACGGCGCCGACGGGGCCGGCCGACCGGACATGGTCGACTGGGACCTCGCGGTCCGCATCGGTAGCCGGCTGGCCGGCGAGGGGCCGACGGTGGGCCGCGACGAGGCGGCCGCGATCGTCGAGGAGCTCCGCGCGGGCGCGGACCGCTCGACCGGGCTGGTGCGCGAGTTCACCGGGCTGGTGGCGCGCGACCACTCGGCCCCGGTGCTGGTGTCGACCGGGCCAGCTGGGTGCAGGCCAACGCCGACGCGTTCGCGACGCTGCTCGCGCCGATCGTCGACAAGCTCACCGAGAAGAAGCCGCCGACCGGGCTCACCGCCGCCATCGGCTCGAGGGTCACCGGCGCCGAGGTCGGCAGCGTGCTCGGCTTCCTGGCGTCGAAGGTGCTCGGCCAGTTCGACCCGTTCCACGAGCCCGACGGCCGGCTGCTGCTCGTGGCCCCCAACATCGTGCACGTCGAGCGCGAGCTCCAGGCCGACCCGCACGACTTCCGGCTCTGGGTCTGCCTGCACGAGGAGACCCACCGGGTGCAGTTCACCGCGGTGCCGTGGATGCGCGACCACATGTTCGGGCAGATCCAGAAGTTCGCCGAGACCATGGAGCCGTCCGGGCTGCTCGAGGACGGCCTGACCCGGGTCCTCGAGGGGCTCAAGAACGCCCGCGCCGGCGGTTCGTCAGGCGGCAGCCTCCTCGACGTGGTCGGTACGCCGGAGCAGAAGGAGCTGCTCGACGGCCTGACCGGCGTGATGTCGCTGCTCGAGGGTCACGCCGACGTCGTCATGGACGGCGTCGGCCCGACGGTCATCCCGTCGGTCGCCAAGATCCGCGCCAAGTTCAACGAGCGCCGCAAGGGCGTCGGCGTGCTCGACCGGCTCCTGCGCCGGGTGCTCGGCCTCGACGCCAAGATGGCGCAGTACCGCGACGGCGCCGCCTTCGTCCGCGCGGTCGTGGACAAGGCCGGGATGCCCGGCTTCAACGTGGTCTGGGAGCAGCCCGAGCACCTGCCCACCCGCGCCGAGATCGCCGACCCCGACGCCTGGATGGCGCGCGTGCTCATGACGCGACGTCGTGCAGTCCGCGGCCGAGCGGTGAGCCTCCACCCCTCCGTCGCGGCGGTCCGCGTCGCCGTACGCCGGACCCTGGCCGCGCTCGTCGCCGAGCAGCCCGGCCGCGGCGCTGCCGCCGGACGCCGCCGTGCTGGTCGCGTGCTCCGGCGGCCCGGACTCCCTGGCGCTGCTCTCCGCGACGGTCTTCGAGGGTCACAAGCTCGGCCTGCGGGTGATCGGCGTGACCGTCGACCACGGCCTCCAGGAGGAGTCGGCCGCGCACGCCGAGCACGTGGTCGCGCAGATGGCCGAGCTGGGCGCCGACGAGACCGCCACGGCCCGGGTCGAGGTGCAGGGCGGCGGTCGCGGTCCGGAGGCGGCGGCGCGCGAGGCGCGGTACGCCGTCCTCGACCAGCTGGTCCAGCACTTCGGCGCGATCGGCGTGCTCCTCGGCCACACCCTCGACGACCAGGCCGAGACCGTGCTGCTCGGCCTGGCCCGCGGCTCCGGTGGCCGGTCGCTGGCCGGCATGCGCCGCCGCTTCGACCACTACCGCCGGCCGCTGCTCGACGTGACCCGCACCGACACCGTGACCGCCTGCCAGGTCGAGGGCATCGAGTACTGGAACGACCCGCACAACATCGACCCGACGTACGCCCGGGTCCGGGTGCGGCGCAAGGTGCTCCCGGTGCTCGAGGACGAGCTCGGACCGGGCGTGGCCGGCGCGCTGGCCCGCACCGCCGACCAGCTCCGCGCCGACATGGAGCTCCTCGACCAGCTCGCCCAGGAGGCGTACGACGAGCTGCGCGAGCCGGACGGGCTCGAGGTCAAGGCGCTCGTCGACCTGCCGCTCGCGACCCGCCACCGGGTGCTCCGGCTGGCCGCGCTGGAGGCCGGCGCGATCGGCTCCGAGCTGTTCCACGTCCACGTCCTGGCCCTGGCCCAGCTGCTGTCGTCGCGCGGCGCCGGCGGCGAGGTCCAGCTGCCCGGCCACGTGACGGCGTACCTCTCCTCGGGTGGGGAGGACCGTCGGCTGCGGTTCCGCCCGACGGCTGTGCAAGGCTGACCGCCATGGACGCTGCCGACGTCGAGTCCGACCTCGTCGAGGTTCTCTACACCGAGGCCCAGATCCAGGAACGGCTCGGCGAGCTGGCCCGGGAGATCGAGGCCGACTACGAGGGCAAGGACCTGCTCATCGTCGGCATCCTGCGCGGCGCGGTGATGGTGATGGCCGACCTGGCGCGGTCGTTCTCGCGGCACGTCGAGATGGACTGGATGGCGATCTCGTCGTACGGCTCGGGCACCAAGTCCAGCGGCGTCGTGCGGATCCTCAAGGACCTCGACACCGACATCACCGGCCGCGACGTGATCATCGTCGACGAGATCATCGACACCGGGCTGACCCTGTCGTGGCTGACGTCCAACCTCGGCTCCCGCGACCCCGCGAGCGTCGAGATCTGCACGCTGCTGCGCAAGCCCGAGGCGCTGACCATGCCGGTCGACGTGAAGTACGTCGGCTGGGACATCCCCAACGAGTTCGTCGTCGGCTACGGCCTCGACTACCGCGAGCGCTACCGCAACCTGCGCGACATCGGCACCCTCGCGCCGCACGTCTACGGCGGCTGAGCGGGCTGTCGGGCTTCGACCCGGGTACCCGGGTATCCCTGACGATCTGGGCCGTTGCAACACCGCCAGATCGCTCCGGTTTACCCGGGTACCCGGGTAACCCTGCAACCGGCCGACCGCCTGAGCGCAGCCTGAGGATCCGTCCTCCCTCAGCGAACGAGGCCGGTTCGGCTCGCTCGATCCGAAGTCACCTGAGACACTTGACATTGCGGCGTTCTGTACCGTCGTCGGTTCACCCGTGTCCGTAGCTGAGAGAAGTCCGTGAAGCGCATCTTCAAGGGTCCACTGATCTGGATCGTCGTCGCGGTGGTCGGCGTGCTCATCGCCATGCAGTTCCTGATCAGCTCCGGCGGCGGAGACGAGATCAGCGCGTCGCAGATGAACGAGTACATCGCCAGCGGCGAGGTCAAGGAGATCACCTTCGTCGACGGCGACCAGGTCATCAAGGCGACCCTCGACGACAGCGTCGACCGCGACGGCGGCCGCGAGGTCACCACCAAGTAGCTCACCGGCACCCAGGACGACATCTCCCGCGCGGCGCAGCGCCAGGTCAACGACGGGCACGATCGAGAAGTCGACGGTCGAGGTCTCCCGGCCGGGGCTGCTCAGCTCGTTCATCTTCTCCTTCCTGCCGATCATCCTGCTGGTGGTGCTGTTCCTCTGGCTGATGAACTCCATGCAGGGCGGCGGCGGCCGCGGCGTCATGCAGTTCGCCAAGTCCAAGGCGAAGCTGATCTCCAAGGACATGCCCAAGACGACGTTCGCCGACGTCGCCGGCTGCGACGAGGCCGTCGAGGAGCTCGGCGAGATCAAGGAGTTCCTCCAGGAGCCCGCCAAGTTCCAGGCCGTGGGCGCCAAGATCCCCAAGGGCGTGCTGCTGTACGGCGCGCCCGGCACCGGCAAGACGCTGCTCGCCCGCGCCGTGGCCGGCGAGGCCGGCGTGCCGTTCTACTCGATCTCCGGCTCCGACTTCGTCGAGATGTTCGTCGGCGTCGGCGCCTCCCGGGTCCGCGACCTGTTCGAGCAGGCCAAGGAGAACGCGCCGGCGATCGTCTTCATCGACGAGATCGACGCCGTCGGCCGGCACCGCGGCACCGGCATGGGCGGCGGCCACGACGAGCGCGAGCAGACCCTCAACCAGCTGCTGGTCGAGATGGACGGCTTCGACGTCCGCGGCGGCGTCATCCTGATCGCGGCCACCAACCGGCCCGACGTGCTCGACCCGGCGCTGCTGCGCCCGGGCCGCTTCGACCGGCAGATCCAGGTGGACGCACCCGACCTGGCCGGCCGCGAGCAGATCCTCACGGTGCACGCCCGCGGCAAGCCGCTGGCCCAGGACGTCAACCTGATCGCGGTGGCGCGTCGTACGCCCGGCTTCAGCGGCGCCGACCTGGCCAACGTGCTCAACGAGGCCGCGCTGCTCACCGCGCGCACCAACCAGAAGATGATCACGATGGAGACCCTCGACGAGGCCATCGACCGCGTGATCGCCGGTCCGCAGCGGCGCACCCGCCTGATGAGCGAGAAGGAGAAGCTCATCACCGCCTACCACGAGGGCGGCCACGCCCTGGTCGCGGCGGCGCTGCCGGGCAACGACCCGGTGCACAAGGTGACGATCCTGCCGCGCGGCCGGGCGCTCGGCTACACGATGGTGCTGCCGGACTCCGACAAGTACTCCCAGCCGCGCTCGCAGATGCTCGACCAGCTCGCCTACATGCTCGGCGGCCGGGCCGCCGAGGAGATGGTCTTCCACGACCCGACCACCGGCGCCGGCAACGACATCGAGAAGGCCACCGCCGTGGCGCGCGCGATGGTCACCCAGTACGGCATGACCGAGCGGCTGGGCGCGATCAAGCTGGGCGACGGCAACGCCGAGCCGTTCCTGGGCCGCGACATCGGCCACGCCCGCAACTACTCCGAGGAGGTCGCCGGGATCGTCGACGAGGAGACCAAGAAGCTCCTCGCCACCGCCCACCAGGAGGCCTTCGACATCCTCGAGGAGAACCGCGACGTCCTCGACTCGCTGGTCCTCGAGCTGCTCGACAAGGAGACCCTCGACAAGGAGCAGATCGCCGAGGTCTTCGTGCCGCTGCGCCGCCGCCCCGAGCGGCCGGCGTGGACCGGCTCGCCCGACCGGCGTCCGTCGACGATCCCCGCGGTCGAGATCCCCGAGGAGATCCGCGCCCGCGCGGCCGTCAACGGCTTCGGCCCCCGGCGTCAACGGCTCCGCGCCCGACCCGACTCGGAGGAGGGTGGCGTGGTGGTCACCCCGCCCGGAGCCGGTGGCGACGTGCACGGCGCCCCGCCGTCGGCGGCGCCGAGCCGCCCACCCCGCCGGCCCCGGGCTCCGCCGGACCGACGTGACCGACGAGCTCCGCGCGCCGGTCGACGTGCCGGCGTTCGACCACGAGCGCGCCGAGGCCGCCGTCCGCGAGCTGCTGATCGCGATCGGCGAGGACCCCGAGCGCGAGGGGCTGCGCGACACCCCGGCCCGCGTCGCCCGCGCCTACGAAGAGCTGACCGCCGGGCTGCGCCAGGCGCCCGAGGACGTGCTGACCACGGTCTTCGACATCGGCCACGACGAGATGGTGCTGGTCCGCGACATCGAGCTCTGGTCGATGTGCGAGCACCACCTGGTGCCGTTCACCGGCGTCGCCCACGTCGGCTACATCCCGTCCGAGACCGGCAAGATCACCGGCCTGTCCAAGCTGGCCCGGCTGGTCGACGTCTACGCCAAGCGGCCCCAGGTCCAGGAGCGGCTGACCACCCAGGTCGCCGACGCGCTGATGGAGCTCCTCGAGGCCCGCGGCGTCATCGTCGTGATCGAGGCCGAGCACCTCTGCATGACCATGCGCGGGGTCAAGAAGGCCGGCGCCCGCACCATCACCTCCGCCGTCCGCGGCCAGTTCCGCACCAACGCCACCACCCGCGCCGAGGCGATGGCGCTGATCCACCGCAACGGCTGAGCGCGGCCGTGGCCGAGCTTGTAACTAACCGTCACGGTGTTCTTCCATGCGGTTATAACCGCATGCCAGAAGTCGTAACAGTTAGTTACAAGCGGCCGGCCGGGCCACCGGCGGCCCGACATTTCCCTTTCCTCCAAGACACCGCCTGGCGTCGATCCGGTTGGCTGACCACATGAAGACGCTGGTACGACGCGATCGGCGGCGAGCCGACGTGATCCTGGCGCTGGCGCACGCGTGGCACGAGCGGGTGCTCGCCGACCCGGTGGTCAGCCATGCCTTCGCGCACGGCTTCCGCGACGACCACACCGAGCGGCTGGCGGCGTACTGGGCCGAGGTCCTGGGCGGCCCGACGACCTACTCGGAGACCATGGGCGACGAGTCGCACGTCGTCCGGCTGCACACCGGCAACGGGCCGCACGACGAGATGGACCGCGCTGGCGGTCCACTGCTTCGCGGACGCGCTCGCGGACGCCGGCGTGCCCGAGGCGCATCACGAGGCGCTGGTCGCGCTGGTTCCGCGACGCGAACCAGTACGTCAACCACCACTTCGGCTCGCCCGACGACGTGCCGGACGGGTTGCCGATGCCGGTGGTGGCGGGTCACGGCCGGAAGTTCAGAACTCGTAGCCGAGCTGCGCGCGATCGGGGCCGCGAACAGCTCGGCCACCCGCTCCCGCGAGGCGTCGTCGTAGTAGGAGCGGTACGACGGGCCGCGGGGCCGGGAGCCGCGCTTGGCGTGGGGGAGGTCGGGGGTGCCGGGCAGGCCGAGCTCGGTCCAGACGGTGGCCAGGTCGGCGTCCAGCGACTCGTAGCGCAGCACCCGGTCGACGGCGACCTCGCCCTTGATCCGGTAGATCCGCTGGTTCTTGGTCGCGAACGTCGCGACCGCCTCCGAGGCGACGTACTCCCCGAACGACTCCAGGGCGGAGCCGGGCTCGGCGTCGCGGTTTCGCCAGTGGTAGAGCGAGACCACGGCGTCCCAGGGGTTCCGCTCGATCGCGAAGGAGAAGTAGGACTCGAACTTCTTCCGCCCCAGCATCTTGCGGACCATCGAGACCGGCATGTGGTTGAACGCCTTGCGCTCCAGGTGCGGCGGCGACTCGTAGTGCTGCGGGCCGCGGCCGCCGTTGGCGCGGCGGAGCACCTCGTCGTCCTCGGTGACCGGCGTGATCACGTCGTCCTCGCCGCAGACCCGCGACAGCGCGATCTCGACGCTGGTCCCGGCGGTCTTGCGGGTCTTCATGAAGACGAAGCCGTGCTCGTGGGAGACGATCACCGGCAAACCGTAGGCTGCCGATGAAATGAGTGAGCACACGGTCGTCCTGGTGACCGGCTCCATGCGCAGCGGGACCAGCTCGCTGGCCGGGAGCCTCAAGCACCTCGGCTGGCACGTCCCGCAGCCCGAGGTGCCGGCCTCCGAGCGCAACGCCAAGGGCCACTTCGAGCCGCGGTGGGTGATCGAGTTCCACAAGCGCCTGATGCGCGGCGCCCTGGTCCGCCCGAGCGACGGCAGCCCGCGCGCCGAGGAGCGGGTGGCGGCGCTGCTCGAGGACGGCACGGTCGAGGCCGAGCTCCGCGACTGGCTCAGCAGCCAGCCGGAGCCGAACGTCGTCGTCAAGGACCCGCACGCCGCCTGGCTGCTGCCGCTGTGGCGGCGGGCCGCCGAGCAGGCCGGTCGCGACCTGCGGATCCTCACCGCGCTGCGCCACCCGGCCGCGGTGGTCGGCTCGCAGGACCGCACCTGGGGCGAGGGTCGGCGTACCGACGCCGAGCGCCGGGTCAAGGAGACCTCCAACACCGCGGCCTGGCTCAACGTCGCCCTGGTCACCGAGGCGGGCTCGCGCGGTGCCCGGCGCGCGTTCATCCGGTACGACGACCTGCTGGCCGACTGGCGGACCGCCCTGAAGCAGGTCTCCGACCAGCTCGACCTCGGCCTGCCGCTCGACGAGGACCGCGGGCTCGACGCCTTCCTCGACCCCGGGATGCGCCGCTCGCAGCTGACCTGGGACGACATCGTGCTGCCGGACTGGCTGCGCGACCTGGCCGAGGACGCCTGGCAGCAGCTGGGCGGGCTGGTCGCTCGACCCGGAGGACCGGACCGCCGGCACCCGGATGGACGAGCTCCGGGCGGCGTACGACGCGCACTACGCCGAGGCGGTCGCGGTGTCGCTCGACGAGGCCCGGCACCGCGAGCGCCGCGGCTCGGCGGCCGGGGCGGCCAAGCTCCGCGGTCGGCTCAAGGACGAGCGGAAGCGCCGGCGCCAGGCCGAGGGCAGGCTGGAGGAGGGCGGCAGCGGCACCCTGGCCCGGCTGTTCCGGGGTCGCGGCCGGTGATGGCCTCGGACGGGCAGCGCGTCCTGTTCGTGCACGTCCAGAAGACCGGTGGCCAGAGCGTCGAGCACGTCCTGCGCCGGCACCTGCCCGACGTCCGCAAGGTGACGGGGCTGCCGGGCGCCAAGCACGCGACGTACCGCGCCGCCCTGCGCGCCCATCCCGAGCTGGCCGGCTACTGGTCCTTCGGCTTCGTCCGCAACCCGTGGGCGCGGCTCTGGTCGTGGTACCAGATGATCGAGCGCCGCCAGGCCACCGCCGAGCGCGGCAACGCGTGGGTCGCCCAGCGGATCGAGCGCAACGACTTCTGGTCCGGCGTCCTCGAGCACTGCCCGGACTTCGAGAGCTTCGTCATGGAGGGCACGGAGCGGTTCGCCCGGCTGCGGCGGCCCCAGCTCGACTACCTCCGCGACGGCGACCGGCAGGTCGACTTCATCGGCCGGACGGAGACCCTCGCCGAGGACATCACGACGGTCGGGGAACGGCTCGGCTTCGACCCCGAGCTCGACCAGCGCAACGCCGGTGGCGGCGGTGACTTCCGGAGCCACTTCACGCCCGCGATGCGCCAGCGGGTGGCCGAGCTGTTCGAGACCGACCTGCGCGAGTTCGGCTACAGCTTCGACTGAGGGCGGGTCAGCCGCTGGGGTAGTCGGTGATGTGGCTGGCATCGACGACCCGCTCGTAGGCCGCCAGCGACTCGTCGGCGGAGACGCCGTGCTCCTCCAGCAGCGGACCGAGCCGGTGCAGCAGCACGTCGTGGTCGCGCGCGAACTCCGGGAAGGGCAGCAGCAGCGTCGGGACGCCGTACCGCGCCAGGGTGTGCACGAGCCGGTACAGCTGCACGCCCAGCCGCTGCTCCTGCTGCTTCGGGTTGCCCTTGGCGCCGAAGGACAGCCCGCCGGGCTGGGAGTGCGGATCCCGGCCGGACTCCTCGGCGCGCCGGGACACCTCACGCCTGCTCTCCGCGGCGGCGTGCAGCTCCCGGATCGGCACGATCATCCAGCGCACGGCCAGCTCATGGCTCTCCAGCCGTTCGCCGAGGTGGTTGCCGTACCACGGCGACTTCGACACGTACGCCAGGTTCCCGCGACCCAGGCTGTGCTCGAGGCCACCGCGCGAGATCGGGTCGACCCGCGCCATGGCCTCCTCGACCGTGTAGCCGGTGTCGAAGCCGAGGACGGTGAAGTACTGCACGAGCACCGTGGTGCCGGCCCGGCCCGTCCCGCCGATCAGGATGTGTCCGTCGTCGCGGGATCGTCTGTCGTGGGCCACGAGGTCATTGTGCTAGCCAGGCCTAGAGTCTCCGAGGTGACCGCCACGGATCCGGGGCCGCCCATCGTGGCGGCCCTGGCCCAGGTCCTGGCCAGTCGCACCTCCGAGGCCGTGCCGCGGGTCGCGGTGGTGGTGGACGACCGGGAGCGGCCCGCGGCCGGCGAGATACGTCGGCGCTGGCCGGACGCAGTCGTCGTTCCGGTCGTGCTCGGCTCCCAAGGACCGCGCCTCCACGTGCAGCTGGCGGCCCACGGTCCCTTTGACGCCGTGGTCGACCTCCTCGCACGCGGATCGAGAGCGCGCCGGGCGCACCTGCTCGGACACGTGCGCGCCGGCGGGGGATGGGTCAGGAGGACCTCGCAGGGTCCCGAGACCACGTGGGCCGACCGGACGGCCCTGTCGGTCGTCCGTGACGGCGAGGCGGCCGAGGTGCTGGCGCTCGAGCCCGGCCGCGGCCGGCTGCTCGACACGGTCCCGGGTGAGAAGTGGCGGGCCCGCAGCAGGCTGCGCACCAGCGGCCCCTTGCCGGCCAACCCGACGCCCGAGGAGTACGACGCCCCGGCCATGTACCTGCGCGAGTACCACGACGTCGTCTGCCTGCCGCGCCAGCTCGTCGTCCAGGCGGGCTGGTCCTCCCCGAGACCTTCACGACCGTGGAGCGGCACCGTCAGCGCAACGCGTTCCTCACCAAGACCGGCGTCGACTTCGCCGAGCCGCCGGCCGGGCTGGACGCCGCCGAGCCGCTGCCCGGACGGTGGTTCCACCTCGACAACCACATGGTCGGGCACTTCGGGCACGCGCTCACCGAGCAGGTGTCCCATCTGTGGGGCTGGCAGCGCGTGCTCGGCAGCTCGACCCGTCGCTGCGCGCGCTGGTGTTCACCGAGTCCGGGTGCACTCACCGCGTGGCAGCGCGACCTCCTGTCCGCCGGCGGCGTCGACCCGGACGCGGTGCACGTGGGCACGGCGCCACTGCCGGTGGAGACGCTGGTCGGGTGCACCCCCATGTTCAGCCGTCCTGCCTTCGTGCACCCCGCGATCCTGGCGACGTACGACGCGGTCGGGGCGGCTCTCGAGGCCCGGGCCGGCACCGGTCCGAGACCGCGCCGGCTCTTCCTGGGGAGGCGCAGCGCCAAGCGTGCGTGCACCAACGCCGAGGAGCTCGTGGCGGAGTTCACGGCGGCCGGGTTCGAGGTGATCTACCCCGAGGACCACCCGCTGGCCGAGCAGGTCGCGATGGTGCGGCGGGCCGAGGTCGTCGCCGGCTTCGCCGGTAGCGCCATGTTCCACGTCGCGCTGGCCGGCCGGCCCACGCACGTGGTCGTGGTCGCCTCCGAGTCCTACCCCGCCCACAACGAGTACCTGATGTCCGCGGTGCTGGGCCACCGGCTCGACGTCGTCGCGTGCCAGCCGGAGGTGCCCGCGGGTCGACGGCCAGTTCACCCGCGCGAGCTTCCACTCCGACTTCACCTACCGGCCGGAACGCGAGGGGATCTTCCTTCGCTCGGTGCTGGCCGAGCTCGCCTGATCCGGCCGGGAGCGGTGCCCCTACGATCGGGCGGGTGCGGATCATCCTCCACGCGGGCCTGCACAAGTCCGGGACGACGTCGGTGCAGGCGGGCTGGAGCGCTGCCTACGCCGAGCACCCGGACGTGTGGTACCCCCGCGCGGGGGCACGGGCCGCCCGGTCATCACGACCTGTTCCGGCCGCTGCTCGTGGCCTTCTCCGAGGGCCGGGCCGCGGACCTGGCCGGGGCCCGCGCGCGGTACGCGCTGCGCGGCCCGAAGGGTCCGGGCTCGCCGACGTCGTGGCCACCGCGCCCCGACCGCGGGACCGGCACGCTGCTGCTGTCCAGCGAGAGCCTGGACCGCGCCGTCGAGGAGGACCGGCCGCAGCTGGTCGAGGCGCTGGGCGACCACGACCTGACCGTCGTCCTGACCGCGACCCGGCCGGTGCACCGCTGGTGCTCGGGCTGGCAGACGCTGGTCAAGCAAGGGCTGGCGCAGTATCCCGCGGACGCCGCCGCGCACATCCTCGACTTCGCCGCGCTGCGTCCCGGCCGGCTGGCCGAGCTGGTCCAGCTGCTCCCCGCGACCCGCCGCGTGCGTCCGCCTGGTGCGGACCTCGCCCCCCGAGCCGGACCTGGCCGCCGACCTGGCCGCCTCGCTCGGACTGCCCGACCACGAGCGGGCCGCCGAGCAGCCGATGCGCAACACCTCGCTCGGCACCGACACCGAGGTGGTCCTCCGGATCAACCGCGCCGACCTCGCGCTCGGCACCAGCCAGGACGGCAAGCGGCTCCTGGCCGAGCTGCGTGGCGACGGCTTCAGCTATCGCGACGACGCCGGGCTGGCCGACCGCTACGCCCTCCCCGACGCGCTTGCCGAGGGTGCCGACGCCGAGGCGGCGTGGCTGGCCGCCCCGGGGCCCGGCGTCGAGGTGCTCGACCCGCACGGCCTGCTGACGGACTGGGCCGACCCGACCGCGCCGGAGTGGTACGCCGAGATCAGCCGCCGCGAGGCCGTGGTGCCCGCCCTGGAGCCGCGCGAGGACCGCGAGACGCAGCTGTGGCGGGTCCGCCAGGAGCGGGCGGCGTATCAGCGCCGGCTGCAGCGCGAGCAGGGACCGCCGTGACCGCCCTCCCGATCCTCATGGGCGTCGTCAACGTCACGCCGGACTCGTTCAGCGACGGCGGGCTGTACGCCGACGCGGCGAGCGCGATCGCGCACGGTCGGCAGCTGCTGGCCGACGGCGCCGACATCCTCGACGTCGGCGGCGAGTCCACCCGGCCCGGCGCGACCAGGCCGCTGGTGGAGGAGGAGCTGGACCGGGTGATCCCGGTGATCACCGCGCTGGCCGCGGACGGCGCGACGGTCTCGGTCGACACCATGCGGCACGAGGTCGCCGCGGCAGCGCTGGCCGCGGGCGCGAGCATCGTCAACGACGTCTCCGGCGGCCTGGCCGACCCGGAGATCCTGCGCGTGGTGGCCGACTCCGGGGCGACGTACGTCGCGATGCACTGGCGCGCGCACGCCGACCACATGACCGACTTCGCGACGTACGACAACCCCGGCGGTGTGGTCGCCGCGGTGCGCGACGAGCTGGCCGAGCGGGTCGACGCGGCGCTCGCCGCGGGGTGGCCGCGGAGCGGCTGGTGCTCGACCCCGGGCTGGGGTTCGCCAAGCACGGTGCGCACAACTGGCAGCTGCTGGCCGACCTCGGGCCGATCAAGGCGCTGGGCTACCCGCTGCTGGTCGGCGCGAGCCGCAAGTCCTTCCTGGGCACCCTGCTCGCCGACGCCGACGGCAACCCGCGCCCGGTCGACGACCGCGAGGACGCCACCACCGCCCTCAGCGTGGTGCTCGCCCAGGAGGGGGTGTGGGGGCTGCGGGTCCACGACGTACGCTCCACTCGCGACGCCCTGCGAGTGCTGCACGCACTCGACACCGCTCGGGAGGAGGGCGCGACGTGACCGACGAGCTCGCCCTGACCGGGCTGGAGTGCTGGGGCCACCACGGCGTTTTCGAGCACGAACGGCGCGAGGGCCAGCGGTTCGTCATCGACCTCGTGCTCGGCGTGGACACCGCCGCCGCGGCGGCATCGGACGACTTGTCAGCGACCGTCGACTACGGAAGTCTCGCGCTGTCGGTGAAAGCCGCCGTGGAGAAGGATCCGGTCGACCTGATCGAGACGCTCGCCCACCGGATCGCGGAAGTCTGCCTCTTGGACTCCCGTGTTGAATGGGTGCGCGTCACGGTCCACAAGCCGGATGCGCCCATCGAGGCGACGTTCTCGGACGTCGCGCTGACGATCACTCGCGCGAAGACCCAGGAGGGCCACCCGTGACCGAGACCCCCAACCCGAACATCATCGACGCCGACACGCTGACGGGCGAGATGCGTCCGATCCGTCGGGCGGTGCTCGCGTTGGGCTCCAACCTCGGCGAGCGGATGGACAACCTCCAGGGCGCGGTGCGGGCCCTCGCCGACACCCCCGACGTGTGGGTGACCGTCGGTCTCTCCGGTCTACGAGACCGAGCCGGTGGATGCCCCGGACGGCTCCGACCAGTTCCTCAACGCCGTCGTGCTGGCCGACACCACGCTGGCCGCCTCGCGGCTGATGGATCGCGCGCTGGCGATCGAGGACGCCTTCGACCGGGAGCGCAGCGAGGTCAAGAACGCGCCGCGCACCCTCGACGTCGACCTGATCGTGGTCGGCGACCGGCGGGCCGACGACGACCAGCTCCGGCTGCCGCACCCGCGCGCCGCGGAGCGGGCCTTCGTGCTGCGCCCCTGGCTCGACGTGGACCCGCAGGCCGAGTTCCCCGACAAGGGCCCGGTGGCCGACCTGCTCTCCGCGGTCGGCGAGAGCGGGATCGCCCGCCGCGACGACCTGGTCCTCGAGCTCGAGTGACCCGCGAGGGCCCGCTCGGGCACCGACCCGACGACGAGCGAGGAGCCCCCGGAGCCCGAGGGGACGCTGCGGCCGCTGTCGTACGCCGTGGTGACCGCCTGGGCGGTGGTCGGGCTGGTGCTGGGCTGGCTCTGGCACCCCGTGGCCGAGCGGCTGACGCGGCACGGCGCCGGTCATCTCGTGGTTCCAGCCCGCTGGCGCTGCTGGCTGGTCGCGGTGGTCATCGGGATCACCTGGTGGCAGACCTACCGGGCGGTGCAGGTGCGCCGGGAGCGCCTCGAGCCGCACCAGGCGGTGAACCGGCTGGTGCTCGGCCGCGCGGGTGCGCCTGGTGGGCGCGCTGGTCGCCGGAGGCTACGCCGGCTACGCCGTCAGCTGGATCGGCGATCCCGCCGAGCTGGCCGGCCAGCGCATCCTGCGGTGCGCCGTGGCGGTCGTCGCGGCGGTCGTGACGGTCGTCGGAGCGCTGCTCCTCGAACGTGCGTGTCGCGTCCGAAGCCTCCCAAGAGCCCATAACCTGCTAGGCATGGCTTCCCCATCTGCAACACAGGCAACACGGAGACGTCAGCGGTCCATCCGCGTGACGGCCGCCGTGGGCCTGATCGTGCTCGCTGCCCTGGTCGTCGCAGGTGCAGCCCTGAGCGGCTCGTGGCTCCTGGTCACCATCGCCGCAGGGCTCGGTGTCGCCCTCGGCGCCGCAGCCACCCGGATCACCCACACCGAGCTGGTCGAGTCCCGGCGTCGAGGCCGCCCGCGACCGCGCGGAGCAGGCCACGGCCTACAACGAGCTCACCGAGCTAGCGCACCACCGAGCACGCGTCGTACGTCGAGGGCGTGCGCAGTCCAGCTGTCCGCGAAGGAGCAGGCGCTCGAGGAGCTCGAGCTCGCCCTGTCCCTCTCCCAGCGCCGGGCCGCCACCTCCACCCGCAAGCGCAACGCCGAGGGCCGCCGCGCCGCCGGACTCCAGGTCCAGCTCAGTCGGGGCCGAGGAGCGGGCCGCGATGGCCCAGCTCCGCGTCGTCGAGCTCGAGCAGGAGGTGCTCGCCCTGCGCGCCGAGCTCGACACCGTCACCGCCGCCTGGCACGCCGCCGAGAACCTCCGCCGCCACGCCTGACCGAACGCCCGAGCGGCGAGTCGCCGCGGTCGGCTGCCGGGCGCAACGTCTCGCGACCGCGGTCGACTCGCGGGGGTGCGGCAGGATGGCGGCTTGTGATCCCCGAGGAGAGCCGGTTCGAGCCCGACCCGGAGGAGCTGGTCGAGCCGCCGGAGGGGCTGCCCGACGGGGTGGGCGGTCGGTACGCCGGACCCGGACGACCTCGGCGACCTGCGCCGGCTCACCGAGCTGCTGCGCGCGCACGAGCGCGACGGGCGGGGCTGGGCGGCGGCCGGCAAGGAGGACGTGCTGCGTCGAGGTGTCCGACCACGGGCTGCGCACCCGGCAGAACGTCGTCGTCCGCGACGAGGCCGGCCTGATCCGGGCGTGGGGGAGCGTGCACGACCGCGCCGACCGGCCGGATGCTGTTCCTGCACGTCGTCGAGCGCGGGCTGCCCGAGGAGGTCGGTCGGGCCTGCTCCGACCTGCTGGTCGAGTGGGCGGTCGGCCAGGCGCGCGAGGTCGGCGCCGCCCGCGGCCTCGCCGTGCAGCAGATCGACACCGGCGCGTTCGCCGACGACGAGCGGCAGCGGCGGTGGCTGGCCGCCGCGGGTTCGAGCAAGGTCCGGACCTGGTGGCAGATGAAGCGGCCGGTCACGCCGGACGAGGTGGGGCTGGTCGACGACCCGGCGCGCTGGGAGCGGGACGGCGTCGTGGTCCGGCTGGTCGACTGCGAGGACGACGGCGATGCCGGTCGAGGCGGACCTGCGCGCCGTGCACGACGTGCTCGAGGCGGCGTTCACCGACCACTTCAACTCCAAGCCGGAGACGTTCGACGAGTTCCTGTTCCGCCTCCGCCAGGACCCGGGGCACCGCTGGGACCACTGGTGGCTGGCCGAGGTCGACGGACAGCCCGCGGGGGCGCTGGTCGGGACCGAGTCCGGGATCCGGGTCGTACGTCGCCTACATCGGCGTCATCGAGCTGGCCCGCGGCCGCGGCGTCGCCAAGGGCCTGCTGCGCACCGTGATCGCGGACGCCGCGGCGCGCGGCCGCGACCACGTCGCCCTGGAGGTCGACGCCGACTCCCCGACCGGCGCGGACCGGCTCTACCGCGGCCTGGGCTGGGAGACGTCGTACGTCACCGAGTCCTGGCACCGCGACGTACCCGTCCGGTGAGGCCGGGGCGCGGCTCAGGCAGCCGGCTCGGCCAGCGCGGCCCGCAGCGCCTTGTGGATGCCGTTGGGCGTGAGCACGCCGACGAACTGCGCGCCGTCGCGTACGCCGACCACGCCCTTGTCGCTGCGCAGGATCACGGTCAGCGCCTCCTCGAGGGTGGCGGTGAGGTCGACGGTGTCGGCGAGGTCACCGGTGCTGACCCCGTCGATGGGCTCGAGGTGGCCGCGGTCGATCTGGGTGACCGTCAGCCGGCGCAGGCCCTTGGTCGCGCCGACGAAGTCCTCGACGAACTCGTCGGCCGGGTGGCCGAGGAGCTCGGCCGGGGTGCCGTACTGGGCCAGCCGGCCGCCGGTGGCGAACACCGCGACCCGGTCGCCCATCCGCACCGCCTCGTCGATGTCGTGGGTGACCAGCACGACGGTCTTCCCGAGCTCGGACTGCAGCCGCAGGAACTCGTCCTGGAGCCGGACCCGCACCACCGGGTCGACGGCACCGAACGGCTCGTCCATGAGCAGCACCGGCGGGTTCGCCGCCAGCGCCCGGGCCACGCCGACCCGCTGCTGCTGGCCGCCGGAGAGCTGGTGCGGGTAGCGGTCGCCGTACGACGCCGGGTCGAGGCCGACCAGGTCGAGCAGCTCGTTGGCCCGCTGCCGGGCGACCGACTTCGACTCGCCGTACAGCAGCGGCACGGTCATCACGTTGGTGACGATCTTCTGGTGCGGGAACAACCCGATCTGCTGGATCACGTAGCCGATCCCGCGGCGCAGCTTCACCGGGTCGGACCGGGTCACGTCCACGCCGTCGATCTCGATGGTGCCGGTGGTCGGCTCGATCAGCCGGTTGATCATCTTCAGCGTCGTGGACTTGCCGCAGCCGGACGGGCCGACGAGGACGACCAGCTCGCCCTCGGCGACGTCGAGGTCGAGCTCCTGGACCGCCACGGTCCCGTCGTCGTAGGTCTTGCCGACCCCGGAGAGCCGGATCATGGTTTGTCCGGTTCCTCTATCGGTATTGTCCATGCGGTGACCCTACCTGCGGTGGTGGCTGCTCGGGACTGCCTCGGCAGACGGGCCGAGCTGCTACAGCCGGCTGACCAACGAGTGGATCTGCCGCCAGTACGTCGAGGACTTCCGTCCCGAGATCCAGCACGCCACGATCGAGCACCTCGAGATCACCGCGCTCTCGGTGCTGCTCGGTCTGGTCATCGCGTTCCCGCTGGCGCTGTTCGCGCGCCGGTTCGTCGAGGCTGGAGTCGACGGTCGCTGGGGGTCTCGACCGCCATCTACACGATCCCGTCGCTGGCGCTGCTGCCGATCATGGTGCCGTTCACCGGGCTGTCGAAGACGACCGTCGTGATCGCGCTGGCGCTCTACGCGCTGACCATCCTGGTGCGCTCCATGCTCGAGGGGTTGCGCGGCGTACCTGACGAGGTCGTCGAGTCCGCCCGCGGGCTCGGGTACGGCACCGGCCGGCTGCTGTTCCGCGTCGAGCTGCCGCTGGCGATCCCGGTGATCATGGCCGGGCTGCGGGTGGCGACCGTCTCGACGGTCGCGCTCACCACGATCGGCTCGCTGGTGGCGTACGGCGGGCTCGGCAACCTGATCAAGGACGGCGTCAACTCCAACTTCCGGGCCGAGCTGTTCACCGCCTCGGTGCTCTGCGTGGTGCTCGCGGTCGTCCTCGACGTGTCATCGTGGTCGCGCAGCGGCTGCTGACCCCCTGGAGCCGGAGCCGAGGGCGCGACATGAACGCCCTCGGCGACACCTGGGACTACCTGACGACCTGGGCCAACTGGACCGGCGACCGCGGCATGCTGCACCTGATGGAGCAGCAGCTGCTGCTCACGTTCACCGCGCTCCTGATGGCGCTGGTCGTGGGGCTGCCGCTCGCGCTGTGGCTGGGCCACCTCGGCAAGGGTGGCTTCCTGGCCATCAACATCACCAACATCGGCCGGGCGATCCCGACGTTCGCGCTGCTCGCCCTCTTCGTGACCGCCGACTTCCCCGGCGTCCGCGAGTTCGGGCCCTACGGTCGCGCCGGGCTGGCCACCCTGCTCGCGCTGGCGCTGTTCGCGCTGCCGCCGATCATCACCAACTCCTACGTCGCGGTGCGCGAGGTGCCGGCCGACGTGAAGCAGGCGGCCGACGGCATGGGGATGACCGGCACCCAGAAGTTCTTCCGGGTCGAGCTGCCGCTCGCGCTGCCGCTGGTCGCCAGCGGCGTACGCCTGGCGCTGGTGCAGGTGTGGGCGACCGCGACCATCGCGGCCCTGGTGGCCGGGCCCGGGCTGGGCCGGGTGATCACCGACGGGTTCTTCCGCACCAACTACGGCAAGGGCATCGCCGGCGCGGTCGTCGTCGGCCTCGTCGCGCTGGTCCTGGAGCTGCTCGCGGCGGGCGCTGCAGCGGCTCGTGACGCCGGCGCACGCGGCGGGCGTAACGGATCGTCACCGAACCGTGACTCAGCACTGTCGGTGGCGCCCTCTACGGTTGCCACAGACACCGGCTGACCTCGGAGCAGCCGGGTCAGCACCTCAGCACCAGCCCATCAGCAGCACCATCCGGACACGCGTGGCCACCCGGCCACGGGACACAGAAGGAACACCATGTCGATCAGACGCTCTCTTGCCGCGGTGCTCGCCGTCGGCACCCTCTTCCTCGCCACGGCGTGTGCCGATGACGACCTCGACTCCGGCTCGGACAACGCCGACGAGAGCACCTCGCCGTCCGCGACCACGTCCGAGTCCGAGTCCGCCAGCACCACCGCCGGCGGCCCGGTCACCCTGGCCGGCCAGAACTTCCCCGAGGCGACCCTGGTCGCGGCGATGTACGAACAGCTCCTGGAGAACGCCGGCTACGACGTCACCACCAAGCTGGTCGACACCCGCGACGGCTACATGGCCGACTTCCCCGGCGGCGTCGACATCGTCCCCGAATACGTCGGCGGCATCGTCAACTTCCTCAACAGCGCCAAGAACGGCGACAACGCCGACGCCGTTCGAGGCCGGCGACGGCCAGCAGCTCGCCGACGACGGCAAGGCGCTGCTCGACGAGGCCGGCATCACGCTGCTCGACATCTCGGCGGCGACCGACACCAACGCGTTCATGGTCACCCAGCAGTACTCCGACGACAACGGCGTCACCAAGCTCTCCGACCTCGAGGGCAGTCAGCGTCAAGCTCGCCGCCGCCCCCGACTGCGAGGGCCGGCTCGACTGCGAGGGCGGGCTGTCCGACCAGTACGGCATCGACGTCACCGAGGTGCTGCCGCTCGGCTACGCCAGCGACCAGACCTACCAGTCGGTGATCGACGGCGAGTCCGAGCTCGGCGAGACCAGCACCACCGACGGCACCCTGGAGTCCCAGGGCCTGGTGGTGCTCGAGGACGACAAGCAGATCCAGCCGGCCCAGAACCTCGTGCCGGCCGTCTCGCAGCGGAGTTCCTCACCGCGCACCCGGACGTCGCCGACATCCTCAACCCGCTGATGGCCGCGCTCACCACGGAGAACCTCACCGAGCTCAACGGCCGGGTCGCGGTCGACCGCGAGAAGCCCGAGGACGTCGCCGCCGACTTCCTGAGCGAGAACGGCCTGCTCTGAGGACCATCGCGAGGGCAGTTTCACCGGGTACCCGGTGAAGACCTGCCGCTTGTGTCATGAAACCTCGCGACGCTCGCTGACGCTGGCAGGCTTCGCAGTCGCAATGGCCGCCGGGGTCACGACGGGAGTTCGATTCGCTCGCAGATCACCGCGGTACTCCGGTGAAATGCTAGCCGGCGTCAGCGCTCGGTGTCGCGGAGGGCCAGGGCCTGCCGGGGCGACGGTGGACAGGTCGAGCACCGGTACGTCGAGGCGGCGGCCGTCGGGCGTCTCGACGCGGTCGACCGGGCGGCCGAGGTCGCGGGCGTAGGCCACCACCGCGGCGGCGTCCTCGCGACGACCCTGCTCGACCAGCCAGCCGACCAGCCGGTCGACGGGCAGCAGGCCGCTGTGGGTGAGCGAGCGGGAGCCCCAGATGGAGAGGACGCCGGTGCGGAGCAGCTCCCACCACTCGTCGTCGCAGCCCGGGATCTCCGCGAAGTAGCGGTGCAGGTCGCCGGCGAGCACCCGGTCGCGGAAGACCGAGGTGACCTTCGGGGCGCCGTACTCCTCGACGCTGCGCAGCGAGGTCAGCTTGGTCTCCCAGCGGTCGCGCAGGTCCTGCGTCGAGGAGCGCTGCTGGGTGATCGAGGTGCCGTCCGAGCGGATC
The DNA here is from genome assembly GCA_963734355.1 of uncultured Actinomycetota bacterium. Classification (GTDB taxonomy): domain Bacteria; phylum Actinomycetota; class Actinomycetes; order Propionibacteriales; family Nocardioidaceae; genus Nocardioides. The sequence goes on along the minus strand of CAVTHU010000045.1, from coordinate 188,806 downwards.
CGCCAGTGGTAGACGACCTCGGGGACGATCCCGAACCGCCGGGCGCGCAGGTAGGCCAGCGTGGTGGTCGGCTGGTCCTCGTAGCGGACCCCCTCGGGCCACGACGAGCCCGGGTCGCGCCAGAAGTCGGTGCGGAACAGCTTGTTCCACGCGAACACGTCGCCGAGGATCTCCGGCAGGTCGTCGATGACGAGGTCCATCCGCTGCCGGTGCAGCCGCTTCATCCACGGCGGCTCGACCAGGGCCTCGCCCTCGGGCCCGAGCTCCCAGCGGGCCACCGAGCCGGTCACGAAGTCCGAGCCGGTGCGGGTCAGCTGGCGCAGCAGCGTCGCGTAGGACCCCGGCGGCACCACGTCGTCGGAGTCGGCGAAGGCGAGCAGGTCGCCGGTCACGTGGCGGAGCCCCTCGTTGCGCGCCGCCCCGAGCCCGCTGGTTCTCGGTGTGCACCACGCGCACCCGCGCGTCCCGGGCGGCGTACGACTCCGCGATCTCGCCCGACGTCGTCCGGCGAGCCGTCGTCCACGACGACCACCTCGAGCCCGGTCTTCCCGAGCGTCTCCGACTGGGCGAGCACCGAGTCCAGGCAGGCCGGCAGGTACGCCGCGACGTCGTACGCCGGCACGACCACGCTGAGCAGCGACGGCCGGCGCGCGAACATGGGCGCCACGCTAGTGGCCGATAGGCTCTGCTCCCCGTGACGTCCGCCGCAGCCCAGCAACGAGCTGAGCCTGACCGACGCGGCGACGTACCCGCGCAAGGTGCTGTTCGTCGCGGGCGCGGGCCGCAGCGGCACCAGCACCATGGCCGGGCTGATGCGGATCATGGGGCTGCACGTGCCCCAGCCCGAGGTCACCGCCGACGAGACCAACCCCAAGGGGTTCGGCGAGCCGCGCTGGGTGGTCGACCACCACGACCGGCTGCTCAGGGAGGCGCTGGTCCAGGTCAGCGACTCGCGGCCGGAGGCGTGGTTCGAGACCGGCCGGGTCGCCACCCGCGAGCCGGAGCGGATCGCTACCGCCGAGTGGCTGGAGAGCCACTTCCAGGTCAGCCCCGAGCTGGTGGTGAAGGACCCGCGACTGGGCTGGTTCCTCGGCCTGTGGCGGGTCGCCGCGGTCCGCACCGGCGCCACCCCGGTGTTCGCGACCATGCTGCGCGCCCCGAGCGAGGTGGTCGGCAGCAAGCAGACCTACTACGCCAACCGGCTCGGCTCGGCGCACCTGGCCGCGAGCTGGCTGAACATGATGCTGCACACCGAGCGCGGCACCCGTGAGTCCGTCGCCGACGGCGGCCGGGTCTTCGTGCGCTACGGCGACCTCCTCGACGACTGGGTGAAGTCGTCGATGCACGTGGCCGAGACGCTCCAGCTCCAGCACGTGCTGCACGCCGACAGCGAGCAGATCCGCGAGGGCCACCGGTTCGTCGACCCCGGGCTGCGCCGGATGAGCCAGACCCTCGAGGACCTCGGCCTCCCGAAGCAGCTGCACGAGCTCACCGCGGCCACGTGGGACGAGCTCAACAAGCTCGCCGACCCCGGTGGTGACACCCCCGCGGTGCACGAGGCCCTCGACCAGCTCCGGGAGGCGTACGTCGACCTCTACGAGGAGTCCGCCGCGATCTCGCGCTCCTCGGTCGTGGCGGCCGAGCAGCGGCTCAAGCGGCAGAAGGGCCCGGGCACGGCGGTCGAGCTCCACGGCGCGAGCCGGATCCCGCACGGCGTGCGCGCCGCGATCCCGCCGTCGGTCCGCCGCGGGCTGCGCAAGATGGCCGGGCGGCGAGCGCCCCGACACGCCATGAGCGACACCGGCCTGCAGAACCTCGAGGGCCACGCCGACTACGACATCACCTGGCCCTGGACGAGGCCGGGCGGCCTCCGCCCCGGCGCCACCGCCGTGCTGCGCGTGAAGGACGAGGCCCGGAGCATGCCGTGGGTGCTCCCGCCGCTGCTGCGGGCCTGCGACCACGTGCTCGTCGTCGACAACGGCTCGACGGACGGCACCCCCGAGGTGACCGCCGAGACCGCCGCGACGGCCGGGCTCGCGGACAAGCTCAGCCAGGCGACGTACCCGTTCAGCGTCGCGCGCGCCGGCGCCGAGCACCTCGCCCAGCCGGAGCGGTCCGTGCACTCGCTGGCCTACTTCTACAACTGGTGCTTCGCGCAGGTGCAGACCCGCTACTCGTGGAAGTGGGACGGCGACATGGTCCTCACCACCGAGGGCGAGGTGTCGATCGGCGACCTGGGCTGGCAGGTCGGCGACGTCCAGTCGATCATCCGGGTGCCGCGGCACGGGCTCTACCTCGAGAGCGACTCCAAGGGCTACCTCGACCTGGGGCTGCGGAACGCCGAGGAGTGGGGCTTCCCGATCGGGCCCGACTTCGTCTTCACCAAGGCCTACGAGTGGGAGATCCGTACGACGCCCGACCCGGTCCGCTCGATCGGCCTCCCGCACGGCCTGTGCGTCGAGCTGAAGTACCTCGACGGCGACGAGTTCGCGCACTGGACCGACCCGGCGTCGTTCGCGACCAGCTACCGCAACAAGCGCAAGCGCCGCGAGTGGACGGTCTACAACGCGCTGCTGGAGGGCACCGTGCTGCCGGGCGTGCACGAGATCACCGCACCCGCCGGCGTGCACATCGTCGACCACGTCACCCAGGAGTGGCTGCCGCGCGCGCCGCGGCCGCTGGAGGTCGGGCTGCCCGAGCTGGCCCCGCTCTCCCCGGCCCAGCAGGCGCTCGGACCGCAGGCGAGTCCGCGCCGTAGACCCGGGCAGTGTCGCCCTCGTCACGTCCCCAGCGGTGTCCGGGCGGGAAACTTCCCCGTACCGTTGTCGTTGAACACGACGAAGTAGTCCGGTACCCACACCGGCCTCTCTGCGGAGAGGTGGTCGGAGGGATTGGAACGAAAGAGGTTCAGATGTCCCGGCATGCGCGTGGGTGTCGTCGGCGCGGGTCGCGTCGGCGCCGTCCTGAGCGCTGCGCTTCGCGCCGCCGGCCACGACGTCGTCGCCGCCGCGGGCGAGTCCGACGCCTCGCGCCGACGGATGGCCGAGCTGCTTCCCGGGGTCCCGCGGCGCAAGCCGACCGCCGTCGCTCGGGACTGTGACCTGCTGCTCCTCGCCGTGCCCGACGACATGCTCGAGCAACGTCGTCAGGATGCTCGCCGACAGTGGTGCCCTGCACGAGGGCCAGCACGTCGTGCACACCTCCGGCCGGCACGGGCTCGCCGTCCTCGAGCCGGCCCGCGCGGTCGGAGCCCGGGTGGCCGCCATGCACCCGGCGATGACGTTCACCGGGACGGCGGTCGACCTCGACCGGCTCGCCGGCACGGTCTTCGGACTGACCGCCGAAGCCGCCGAGCGTGGCTTCGTCGAGTCGCTGGTCGCCGACCTCGGCGGCACGCCGATGTGGGTGCCGGAGGAGATGCGCACGCTCTACCACGCGGGGCTCGCGCACGGCGCCAACCACCTGGTCACCCTGGTCACCGAGGCGATGGAGATCCTCTCGGCGGCCGGTGCCGCCGACCCGGCGGGCACCCTGCGCCCGCTGCTGACCGCTGCCCTCGACAACGCCCTCGAGCAGGGCGACGCCGCGCTGACCGGACCGATCGTGCGTGGCGACCTCGGCACCGTCCGGGCCCACCTCGAGGACATCACCGCCAACGCGCCCGCAGACCCTGGGCTCCTACGTCGCCCTGGCCCGCGCCACCCTCGACCGCGCCGTGACGGACGGCCGCGTCGTGCCGATCCGCGCCGCCCGGATCCGCGACCTGCTCGACGCCGCCGTGGCAGGCCGGAACCTGCGCGAAGTTCGATGACCAACCCGCCCCTCCTCGCGCACACGCCGCGAGGAGCTCGACGCGCTGCTCTCGGACGCACGCGGACCCGGCCGCAGGGTCGGCTTCGTGCCGACCATGGGCGCCCTCCACGAGGGCCACGCGAGCCTGCTGCGCGTCGCCCGTGAGCGGACCGGTGCCGGTCCGGTGGTCGCGTCGATCTTCGTGAACCCCCTGCAGTTCGGACCCACCGAGGACCTCGACCACTACCCGCGCACCCTCGACGCCGACCTCGAGGTCTGCGAGCGCGAGGGCGTCGACGTGGTCTTCGCACCCGCGGTCGAGGAGGTCTACCCCGGCTGGCCGGCCCAGCCGCAGGTCACGGTCGAGCCCGGGCCGCTGGCCACATGTCCTGGAGGGCAGGACCCGGCCCGGCCACTTCCGCGGCGTGCTCACCGTGGTCGCCAAGCTGTTCGGTCTGGTCCGGCCCGACGTCGCCGTGTTCGGCCAGAAGGACTACCAGCAGCTGGTGCTGATCCGCCGGATGGTCGACGACCTCTGCCTGGGGGTCGAGATCGTCGGCGCCGAGACCCAGCGCGAGCCGGACGGCCTGGCCCTGTCGAGCCGCAACCGCTACCTCGACGACGAGCAGCGCCGCGAAGCCGTGGTGCTGAGCCGGGCCCTGCGGGCCGCCCAGGTCGACGCCGAGCGCGGTGTCGACGCCGCGCTCGGAGCCGCCCGTGCCCAGCTGCGCACGTCGCACGTGGTCGATCTCGACTACCTCGCCGTCACCACCCCCGACCTCGACGCACTGCCGGGCGACCTGCCGGCCGGCACCGAGGCCAGGATCCTCGTGGCGGCGCGGATCGGCAGCACCCGGCTCATCGACAACCTTCCCCTCACGATCGGACGCCCCGACTGATGCTCCGCACGATGATGAAGAGCAAGATCCACCGGGCCACGGTCACCCAGGCCGACCTGCACTACGTCGGCTCGGTGACCGTCGACGAGGACCTGCTCGATGCGGCCGACCTGCTGCCCGGCGAGCTCGTGCACATCGTCGACGTCACCAACGGCGCGCGCCTCGAGACCTACACGATCGCCGGCGAGCGGGGCAGCGGCGTGGTCGGCATCAACGGCGCCGCGGCCCGGCTGGTGCACCCCGGCGACGTCGTGATCCTGATCGGCTACGGCCAGATGGAGACCGCGGAGGCCAGGGAGCTGAAGCCGCACGTGGTCTTCGTGGACTCCGACAACAGGATCCTCGCGACCGGCTTCGACCCGGCCGAGACGTTCGGTGGTTCCGGACTGGCCCGGGGCGACCTGACGGCACCTCGATAGATTCCTCTGGTGGAGCTCACCAGATGACAGGGCCTGTACGCCGACTCCCGGGCCGCCTCACCGCGCCCGATCCCGGCTGGACGACGACCGCCGACGTCGTCGTCATCGGCACCGGCATCGCGGGTCTCACCGGCTGCGCTCAGGCTCCGCGACCAGGTGGACAAGGTGCTGGTCGTCACCAAGGACGTCCTGAACGCCGGCTCCACGCAGTGGGCGCAGGGCGGCATCGCCGCCGCGCTGGGTCCAGGGGACACCCCCGAGCAGCACGAGTTCGACACCCTCGTGGCCGGCGCCGGTGCCTGCGACCTCGACGCGGTGCGCGTCCTCGTCCAGGAAGGTCCCGAGGCCGTCCGCGAGCTGATCGCGCTCGGCACCAACTTCGACCACAGTCCCGACGGAGAGCTGTCGCTGACCCGGGAGGGTGGCCACCACCGCGACCGGATCGCGCACGCGGGCGGCGATGCCACCGGGGCGGAGATCCAGCGGGCGCTGATCGCGGCCGTCGAGCGCGCTCCCGAGATCGAGGTGATCCAGCATGCCCTGGCCGTCGACCTGCTGCTCGCCGAGGACGGCGGCGTCGCGGGGGTGACCCTGCACGTGATCGGCGAGGGGGTCCGCGACGGCGTCGGAGCGGTGCACTGCCGGGCCGTCGTACTCGCCTCAGGCGGTCTCGGCCAGGTGTTCTCCCAGACCACCAACCCCGCGGTGTCGACCGGCGACGGCATGGCGCTCGCCCTGCGGGCCGGCGCCACCCTGCGCGACCTGGAGTTCGTCCAGTTCCACCCGACCGTCATGTACCTCGGCCCCGACTCGCGTGGCCAGCAGCCGCTCATCTCCGAGGCGGTCCGCGGCGAGGGCGCCTTCCTCGTCGACTTCGAGGGCGACCGGTTCATGCAGGGCGTCCACGAGCTCGCCGACCTGGCCCCGCGTGACGTGGTCGCCAAGGCGATCATGCGCCGCATGCTCGAGACCGGGCACCCGCACATGTGGCTGGACGCCCGGCACCTGGGCGCCGACTTCTGGGAGCGCCGGTTCCCGACCATCCTCGCCACCGCCCGGTCGCACGGCGTCGACCCGGTCACCGAGCTGATCCCGGTCGCGCCCGCCTGCCACTACGCCAGTGGTGGTGTCCGCACCGACCTGTGGGGCCGCTCCGACCTGGCCGGTCTCTACGCGACCGGCGAGGCCGCCTGCTCCGGCGTGCACGGCGCGAACCGGCTGGCCTCCAACTCGCTGCTCGAGGGACTCGTCTTCTCGCGCCGCATCGCCGACGTGCTGCCGGGCGAGCTCCGTGACTGGGCCGACCCGGCCACGGACCGGCGCACGGCGGGCCTGGTGCCCGGCGGGCTGCGCCGCGAGCTGCAGGAGACGATGACGGCCGAGGTCGGCGTGCTCCGCAGCGCCAACGGGCTGGCCGAGGCCACCGCCGAGCTCGACAAGCTGGCGGGCGTGGTCGCCGAGGAGGTTGACCTCGAGTCGTGGGAGACGACGAACCTGGTCACCATCAGCACGGCGATGGCCGACGCGGCCGCCTTGCGCGAGGAGACCCGCGGCTCGCACTGGCGAGAGGACTTCCCCGAACGTGACGACGAGCGGTTCGCCGGCCACTTCGACGTCGTGATGCGCGACGGCGAGACCGAGCTGGTGTTCGTCCCGAGCCCGGCCACGGACACGCTGTGAGCGCTCTGTGAGCGCCGTCCACGACGAGCTCGTCCGGGCCGGCCTCGACCCGGGCGAGGTGCAGGCCGCGATCGACCGGGCGCTCGCCGAGGACGTGCCCACGCAGGACGTCACCAGCGTCGCCACCATCGCCGCCGATGCTCGGGGCCAGGGAGTGTTCGCGGCCCGCGAGCCCGGAACCGTCGCCGGGCTGGGCATCGCGGCCCTGGTGTTCGAGACCGTCCTGGGCGACGGCGTCGAGATCAGCGACCGAGTCCCGGACGGCACGCGCGTCCGGGCCGGTGACGTGGTCATGCGCGTGGCCGGCCCCACGCGCGGGCTGCTCACGGCCGAACGCACCGCCCTCAACTTCGTCTGCCACCTCTCCGGCGTCGCCACCGCGACCGCGGCCTGGGTGGACGCGCTCGAGGGCACCTCCGCGCGGGTGCTCGACACCCGCAAGACGCTGCCCGGCTGGCGGGCCCTGCAGAAGTACGCCGTCCGCTGCGGCGGCGGCCTCAACCACCGGATGAGCCTGTCCGACCGCGCGATGGTCAAGGACAACCACGTGGTCGCGGCGGGCGGCGTGGTGCCGGCCTACGAGGCCGTGCGCGCGGCGTACCCCGACCTGCGGGTCGAGGTGGAGGTCACCGACCTCGACCAGCTCCGCGAGCTCCTCGAGGCCGGCTGCGAGGAGATCCTGCTCGACAACATGCCCACCGAGGTGATGGCGGAGGCGGTCCGGATCACCGCCGGCCGGGCCCGGCTGGAGGCGTCCGGCGGGCTGACCTTCGACCGCGCGCGTGAGGTGGCCGCGACCGGCGTCGACTTCATCTCGGTCGGCGCCCTGACCCATTCGGTCAAGGTCTTCGACCTGGGCCTGGACCTCACCGAGGGATGACCCGTGCCACTGCTCGCCGCCGACATCGGCAACAGCCACACCGTCCTCGGGCTCCTCGACGACGGTGAGGTGAGCGCGGACTGGCGGATCTCGACCGACGACCACCGGTCGGCCGACGAGTGGGCGGTGCTGCTGCGCGGCCTCCTCGGCGATCTGGTCGACGAGGTGGACGGCATCGCGGTCTGCTCGACGGTCCCGGCGGTGCTGCACGAGTGGCGGGAGATGCTGCCCCGGCACTTCCCCGACGTGCGTGCGGTCGTGGTCGAGCCCGGCGTTCGCACCGGTATCCCGGTGCTCATGGACAACCCGCGCGAGGTCGGCACCGACCGGATCATCAACGCGCTCGCCGCGGTCACCGAGTACGGCGGTCCGGCCATCGTCGTCGACTTCGGCGGCACCGCGACCACCTTCGACGTGGTCAGCGGCCAGGGTCAGTACGTCGGCGGTGCGATCGCACCCGGCCTCGAGATCTCGCTCGAGGCGCTCGGCCGCCGCGGCGCCCAGCTGCGCAAGGTCGAGCTGGCCCGGCCGCGCACCGTGATCGCCAAGAACACCGTCGAGGCGCTCCAGTCCGGCATGGTCTTCGGGGTGGCGGCCCAGGTCGAGGGGCTCGTGGCCCGGATGATCGCCGAGCTCGGCGCCGACCCCGACGACGTCACCGTGATCGCGACCGGCTACCTGGCGCCGCTGGTCGTCGAGGAGTGCCGCTGCTTCACCGACTCGGCGCCCTGGCTGACCCTGCGGGGGCTGGAGCTGGTCTTCGAGCGGAACACCTAGGCTGCCAACCGTGATCCAGGACGCCGGCGACGACGAGCTGTCACGTCGGCACCGCGCGCTGATCGAGCGTGACCGGTGGGTCGGGCTGGAAGCCGAGGTCGACGCGGCGCATACCCACGCGGCGTACCTGCAAGAGAAGTTGGACGAGGCCCAAGAGCGAGTGGACCGCAAGAACGCGCGAATCAAGAGGCTGACCGCACGGATCAAGGAGCTCGAGGCCCAACAGCCCACCGGGCTCAGGGCCCGGATCAGCCGCCGTCGCTGAGCTCGCCGTCGCGCTCGCGGCGGCGCCCGGCCCGCGCCTTTCCGTGCACCCTGCTGGTGTAGCGCTCAGGCACCTCTCGGTAGTCGCCCCAGCGTCGGCAGATCAGCTCCTTCTCCCAGGCCTGGACGGTGTTGGACCGGGACACCGACTCGAAGTGGTACATCACCACGCCATGCAGCCAGACCAGCCGTAGACCGCTTCGGCGGATCTTGAGGCTCAGGTCGACGTCGTTGTAGTTGACAGGGAACTGCTCGCTGAAGCCGCCGACGTCTTCGAACACCACCCGGCGCACGGCGAAGGCGGCCCCGGTGAGCGCGCTGACCTCATGATTGCCCCACAGATCTCCGTGCGCGCCGCGCTTGTTGGCCGCCATCTTGTAGTAGCTGTGGGTGATCGTCCCGCTGCCGTAGATCAGACCGGCGTGCTGGATCAGGTCGTTCTCGAAATAGAGCTTCGGGCCAGTGGCCCCGACTCCCGGCTCGGCCAGTGGCGCGGTGAGGTGCTCTGGCACTCCCTCGGTGATCGTCTCCATGTCGTCGTTGAGGAAGACCAGGTTCGTTCCGGTCGCGTGCAGGGCGCCCACATTGCACTTGCGGCTGAAGTTGAACGACTCCGTGAACTCCACCAGCCGCACTGGGACGGCGTCGGTCGAGAGCTCGCGCAGCGCCTGGAGCACAGGGGCCGGGGTCGCGGTGTCGTAGACGACGACGATCTCGAGCGCCGTGTGTGCGGTCGTAGCGAGGACTGAGCGCACCGTCTCGACCACCATGACCCGGTCCCGGCCGCGCACCGTACCGGACGTCCCTCTGGTCGGGATCACGATCGACGTCGGTGTGGTGACGTCCGGCTCGCGGCTCACGACGTAGGTGCCCCGGGATCTGCCCTTGCTGGCTGTGCCCCTGATTCCGACCCGGTCAAGATGATCCTGGACGGCCCGGACGCCGGCCTCCCACGCCCACGGTTTGGCATCGGAGGCATCGGCCACCGAGCCGGGCACTGCTCGCCAGTGGTAGAGCACGTCCGGCACGTGCTCGACCCTGCGAGCTCGCTCGGTCACCCGTAGAAGCAGGTCGTGGTCCTGCGACCCGTCGTAGCCGGTCCGGAAGCCGCCGACCTCGACCACCAACGATCGGCGTAACACCGAGAGGTGCGTCACGTAGTTGTGGTGTCGGAGTCTCTCGGGTGACCAGTCCGGCTTGCGGAAGCGCGAGTGGGTCGCCCCCTCGAACGTCATCCGGTCCTGGTCGCTGTACAGGTAGTCGATGTCGTCGTGGGCCGTGAGCGCCGCTGCAACTCGCGCTAGGGCGCCCTTCACGAGCACGTCGTCGTGGTCGAACAGCACCACGAACTCGCCGCGCGACCGCTCGAGGGCGTCCTGGGAAGCCGCCACGATGCCGCCGTTGGCCTCGCGCCGGTGCACGCTCACCCGTGGCTCGGCCGCTGCGAGTTTTTCGAGCCGCTCCCAGACCCACGAGCGGGTCGACCTGTCATCGACCAGCACCCACTCCCAGTCGGGGCAGCTCTGCCCGAGCACTGAAGCGATCGTGTCTTCGAAGACCTCGGCGGGCGGGTCGTAGACCGCGGTGATGATGGAGAACGTGGGTGACTTGACCGACGGCTCCGGATCACGGTCATTTCGTCCCGATGTCGACACCGCCGAGATCCTAGTCGGCCGCACTCGGCGGCACGTCGGACGAACAGGTGCTTCACCGACAACGCCCATGGCTGGCCCCGGGCGGGCTGGGCTCGTTTTCGGCCGGAACGCCTGACGGGTAGTGTCAGCAGGCGCAAGTTCCTGGCGACGCCGGCCCGAAGCCCGAGGAGATGAGTGGACAGCGACCTGTCGCACTACGAGGTGGACATCGACCTGGGCAACCCGAACACCAGCCACGCGTTGGTGGCGGACCTCGTCGGCCGCGGAAAGCGGGTGCTCGACGTCGGCTGCTGGACGGGTGACCTGGGTCGGGCGCTGATCGCACGCGGGTGCCAGGTCAGTGGCCTGGAGGTCGACGAGGACGCGGCCGAGAAGGCCAGGGCCGACCTCGAGACGGTCGTCGTCGCCGACCTCGACACCGCGCCCACCAGCCAGCACTTCCCGGCGGGCAGCTTCGACGCGGTCGTCTTCGCGGACGTCCTCGAGCACCTGCGCGACCCGGTGGCGGTGCTGGCCGACGTGACCACCCTCCTCGGGCCTGACGGCAAGATCGTCATCTCGGTGCCGAACATCACCCACGGCTCGGTCCGCCTTGCTCTGCTGCAGGGCCGCTGGGTCTACACCGGCACCGGACTGCTCGACGCAACCCACATCCGGTTCTTCAACCGCTCGGGGGTGTTGGAGATGTTCGCCGCCGCCGGACTGGTGGTGGACGAGCTCAGCGGCAGCATCGCGGACCCCCTGAACGTCGAGGTGGTCGTCGACGCCGATCGGCTGCCGCCGACCGTGATCGAGTGGGTGCGCCACCAGCGCGACGCGATGGTCTATCAGTTCATTGCTTCTGCCCACGTCGCCGGCGCCGGCGAGGTGGTCTCTTCCGCCGAGACGCCCCTCGTGCCACCGGTGGCCGAGGAGACCGTGCGAATCCGCGACAAGTACACCGCCCGTAGTGATGCCGACCTCGAGGCCCGCCAGCAGCAGCTCAACACCCGCGACCACATCATCGGGCTCGAAGCAGCCGCCGCGACAGCCCAGTCCCGCGTGGCCAGGGCGGAGCAGCAGCTCAAGGGTGCCCAGAAGCGGCTCGAGCGCAAGAACCAGCGGATCAAGGAGCTCGCGGACCAGGTCGCGCGGCTGCAGCGCGAGCTCGACGAGCGCCCCGACTCGGTCCGCGGCGCCCTCGGCAAGCTGCGTCGCGGCCACGACCAGTGACGTGAGCCAGCCCTTTCTCACGCTCCTGCTCGACCTGGAGGACGCTCCCCCCGGCGCGGTCGAGCGCACTGTCGCGTCGCTCGAGGGTCAGCCCGGCCTGGAGGTGCTGCGCTCGGACACTGAGGGACCGGTCGAGCTGCTCACGGCGGCGGCCGGCACCTACGTCGCGGTGGTGTCCGCCGGCGCGGAGCTCGCACCGGACGCCGTGGCCGCGCTGCAAGCGGCCGCCGGCCCCGAGACCGACCTGCTGTACGCCGACGAGGTGTTCGTCGACGAGGTGGGCCACGAGGTCGAGCGCGTACACAAGCCGCTCTGGTCGCCCGAGCGGCTGCTCGGGCAGAACTGGCTCGGCCGACCGACCCTCCTGCGCACGGGGCTGGCGGTCGAGGCCTGCGCGGAGGAACCGCTCGGTGCAGCGTGGGAGCACGACCTGGCGCTGCGGATGTCGGTCCACGTCCGTGGGGTCGAACGCGTCCCCACCCCGCTGCTCTCGAGCCCCCGCCGTGACCCTGACCCGGCCGAGGCCACCGCCGCTGTCGTCCGGGCCCACTTGGCCCGCACCGGCGTGGCCGCAGTGGTGACGCCCGGTGAGGTGCCGGGCACCTGCCGGAATCGCCGCGCGCTCCCCGAGGACCTCAGCGTGGCCCTGGTGCTGGCCTGCCAGGGCGCCCGCGGGCTCGCCTGGGGCGAGCGTCGGTGGTTCGTTGTCGAGGCGGCGCGCTCGATGCTTCGCAACGCGGGCCACGCCAACCTCGAGGTCGTCGTGGTTCACCACGGGACGCTTGAGCAATCCGTGCGTGACGCCCTACTCGCCCTCGACGAGCGGGTCCGCCTGGTGACCGTGCCGGGAGTCGCCGACCGCGTCGAGATGCTCAACCGAGGGGTGCTGACCACGCACGCCGAGGTGGTCGTGCTGGTCGACGAGCACACCGAGGTCGTCGGGGATGGGTTCCTGATCGACCTGCTCGGGCCGCTGTCCGATCCGGGTGTTGGGCTTGTCGCCCCGCGGGTGCTGACCTCCAACGGCAACCTGGTGCACGCCGGCCTGGCGTTCCACCAGCACCGAGTGCAGCCGGTGCACGAGGGCGTCCCGTCTAGCGACCCGGGTCCCGGCGGCGTCCTCACCGTCGCCCACGAGTGCTCCGGCCTCGGCGGGCGCTGTCTGGCGCTGCGCCGCGAGACGTTCGATCTCGTCGGCGGCCTGCGCGAGGACCTCCACGTGCTCGACGACGTGGACCTGTCCTGGAAGGTGCGCCACGCCGGCCTGCGCCGGGTGTGGGTGCCCACGGCAACCATGTTCGACCTGGTCGACCGGCATAAGGTCTCGGCCGTGCACCGGAAGGAGCGACAGGCGATCAGGGCCCGGTGGCTGGCGCCGGTGCTCGACGAGTACTCCCCGACGCACGGGGAGTGGCACGCCGCAAGGGACGAGCGGCTGGCCGGGGCCGGCTGAGGTCAGCGCACGTTGGTGCTGTAGCGCTCCTCGACCTCGAGGTAGTCGCCCCACCGCTCGGTGATGAATCGCTTCTCCCAGGGACGCACCTCGTTGGACCGCGTGATCGACTCGAAGTGGTAGAGCAGCACATCGTGCACCCACACCAGCCGGTGGCCGGCGTGGCCGAGCTTCAGACAGAAGTCGACGTCGTTGTAGTTGACGGGGAGCCCCTCGGCGAAGCCGCCGACCTCTTCGAAGGTGCTGCGGCGCACTGCAATGCACGCGCCGGTGAGCGCAGTGACCTCGCGGTTCATCCACAGCTCGCCGTAGGCGCCGAGCACCTGCGGGTGCGCGGCACGGTAATAGCTGTGGGTGATGGTGCCGCTGCCGTAGACCAGGCCCGCGTGCTGCACCCGGGACCCCTCGAACAGCAGCTTGGGCCCGGTTGCGCCCACGCCCGGCTCGCGCAGCGGAGCGATGAGATGCTCGACGACGCCAGGGGAGATCGCCTCCATGTCGTCGTTCAAGAACAGCAGGATCTCGCCGCTGGAGTGGAGGGCGCCGACGTTGTTCTTCTCGCTGAAGTTGAACGGGTGGGGAAACTCGACCAGCCGCAGCCGGGCGCGGTCGCTCCAGGGGAGCTCCCGCAGCTCGGCCAGCGTCGCCGCGGGGGTCGGCCTGTCGTGGACGACGACGACCTCGAGGTCTCGGTGGCGCGAGGACTCGAGCACCGAGCGGACGGTCTCCACCACCATGGTGCGGTGTGCGCCGTGCACGACGCCGGTCGAGCCGATGGTCGGGATGACGATGCTGACCGGGGTGTCGAGGTCCGGCTCGCGTTCGATCCGGTAGGTGCCGTGTGCCCGGCCCTTGCTGGCCCTGCCCCCGATGCCAGTACGGTCGAGGTGGTCCTGAACAGCGCGCACCCCGGCGTCCCAGGCCCATGGCTTCGCCTCGGCATCGCCCGCGGCTGACCCGGGCACCTCGCGCCAGTGGTAGAGCACCGATGGGATGTGGCGCACCTCCCGGGCCCGCTCGGTCACCCGGAGCACAAGGTCGTGGTCCTGCGAGCCGTCGAAGCCGGCCCGGAACCCGCCGACCTCGAGCGCCAGCGTGCGGCGCAGCACCGAGAAGTGCGTGGTGTACATGTGGTGGCGCAGCCGCTCCGGTGACCAGTCGGCCTTGCGGAACGCCGAGTGCGTCCGGCCCTCGACGGTCATCCGGTCCTGGTCGCTGTAGGCGTAGTCGACCTCGGGGTGCTCGTCGAGCATCTCGGCGACGACCGCCAAGGCCGAGGTGTCGAGCACGTCGTCATGGTCGAGCAGGCAGACGAACTCACCACGGGCTCGAGCGAGCGCGTCGCTGGATGCGGCCACGATCCCGCCGTTCGTCTCGCGCTCGTGGATCCGGACCCGCGGATCCTGGGCTGCGACGGCGGCAAGGCGGGCCCGGACCGCTGGTTCGGGAGACCGGTCGTCGACGAGCACCCACTCCCAGTCGTCGTAGTCCTGGCCGAGGACGGAGGCGACGGTGTCGGCGAACGCGTCCAGGGGTGGGTCGTAGACCGCGGTGATGATTGAGAAGCGAGGTGCGGCGGTCATCCACGCGAGTCTACGGAGCCGCAGGGTCCAGCACGGCGGCGGCGTGGCCGAGCCGCTGCCACTCCTTGAGTGCGCGACGCAGGAGGACGCCGAGGGCCACCGTGGCCACGAGGGCGCCCGCCAGGAGTCCGTCTGTGGCCCGGTCGACAGCACTCCCGGGCCAGACGGTGCCGGCCACGAGTCCGACCAGGCCGGCCAGCCAGCCGGCGGTCACCGACTGGTGCCGGCCCAGCGCGAGCAGGGCTTGCGCGAGCACGGTCGCGACGAGGAACAGCCCGACCGCCACCGTGAGCAGCAGGTAGACGGTGCGAGGGAGCTGCTCGTCGAAGTCGAAGAGCCAGGAGATCACCTGCGGCCCGAGCAGGGTGGCCAGAAGTGTCGCGACGGCGATGATCCCGACGAGAGAGGCGAGCAGCAGGCCGAGGAGATGGGTGAACGCCGACCGGTCGCCGCGCCCGGCGTGCTCGGCCAGGACGCGCAGGAAGCTCGGCTGTATCGCGGTGAAGAGGAATACCGGCACTCGGATGACCAGGAGGGCGGCGAGGTAGAGGCCGGCTGTCGCACGCTCGGCCGGCTCGGCCAGCAGGTTGACGACGAGCGGGCCGGCGTTGATGAGGAGCTGGGCCGCCAATGCGCTGAGCACCAGCAGTGCGAACCGGCTCCCGAGCCGGATGCCCTGCAGCGGCGTCGCTCCCGCGGGCGGTTCGCGGTGGCTCCACGTGAGGAGCAGGGTCAGCCACGGCGACATTGCGAATGCCGCGCCGTACGCCGCCGTCCCGGCGTCGACCGCGACGAAGACCGCCGCCGCGGCCAGCCGTAGCGTGCCGTCGAGTCCCAGCTGCACGCCGTACCGCCTGAGGCGCCGCGTCCCGGCCAGGTCGCCGCGCGTGGCGAACCAGCAGGCGTACCCGGGGAGGGCCACCAGCAGCGCCACCAGCAGCGAGGTCTCGTCGCCGAGGATCCGACGGGTGACGGGTAGGGCGGCGAGGAACACGGCACAGGCGAGCGTCGCGGCAAACAGCCCCAAGACGGTCGCACGCCGGTGGAGGGTCGCGTCCCACGTGTGGACCGCGCGCTCCTGTCCACGCCGTCGGGTGACCTCCTGCTCGAGGGGCGCGAACAGGCCCGTCGCCGTGGCGGTCAGGAGGAGGTAGAGACCCGAGATCGCCCCGAACCCCACCGGCCCGAGCTCGCGTCCGGACACCACGAGGAAGACATAGGTCGTGAGGGCCTGTACCCCCAGGCCGGCCAGGAGGGGCACGGCACCGGACGCGGCAAGCGTCGCGGTGAGTTTGCTGGCCACGCCCGTAGTGTAAATTCGCTCCGGCGTCGACTTTCTGGCTGGTGGGGTCGGAAGCCCCGTGAGCCCGGGAGGACAAGTCAGTGAGGACCGTCGCGGCGGCCCGCTCTCGCGCAGCCTTCCGGCTGGGATTCGCCTTCCTCTTCGCGGTGCTACTCGCCGTGGTTGTGTGGTTCGCCACACCGAGGGGGCTCCGCCCACCGATCGACATCGTCGGCTACCCGAGCTTCGAGGACTTCGACTATCACCAGCAGTTCCTCGCGTACCGGCTGCTGATGTGGGAGTTGCCCATCGTCACGCTGACGGTGTGGTGGTTGCTCGGCAGGGCCGGACCGTTTGCCGTCGAGCCGCAGCCGCGCACCCCCGTGCCGCTCACCGACGCCCCGCTCCCCGCCGGGGTGGACGAGGAGACCGTGCGGCCCGAAGAGCCGTGGAGCCTGTGGCGCTACGGCCGGCTGCTCGTAACCGGTGCCGTGGTGGCGGTGGTGGCAAGCACGATCGGCGACGATCCACGCCCCGACCTGTCCGTGACCGGGGTCCTGGTGGCCCTCGCGGTGGTCGGGCTGGTGCTGCTGGCCGCCTTCTTGCTGATGCGCGCCACGCGCGGCTTCCACCAGCGCTCCTCACGTGATCAGTGGGACACCGCCCTGGCGGTGGCGCACACCTACCTGGGCGCGACGGCAGCGGTCGTCGCGCTCGTGCTGTACACGCGGCACTCGGTGGTTCGACCGCTGGAGGGTGAGGCGCCGGTCGGCTACCCATGGGTGCCCTGGTGGGGGGCGGTGCTCGCGTGGCTGGCCACCCTCGGCGCCCTCGCTCTGTGGGCGCGGGTTGCGCGGCCCGCTGCCGTCGAGCGGGCGATGGTCCGCGTGGTGGGTGGCTCGGTGCTGGTCTACGTGCTCCTCAGTCGGATGGCGAGCCAGGTCGGGCCGATCCAGGGTTTCGATGACATGCAGAGCGTCGTGGGTGCCGACCTGCTCAGTCGGGGCTACTTCCCGTGGAGTGACTTCCTGTTCATCCATGGGCTCTTCGAGGACGCCCTGCGCAGCTCGGTCGGGTTCGGCCTGTTCGAGCGGTCGCTGTGGGGTACCTACGCCGCCCTGGGCATGGTGTGGATCCCTCTGACCTGGCTCGGCGTCTACTGGATCGGCATCTGGGCCAGTCGAGGCCGGGCCGCGCCGTTGCTGGCAGTCACCGTGCTGCTCGTGTGGGGAGCCGTGCACGTCGGGCCGTCCTACCGGTGGGTGGCCATGAGCGTGGTCTGGCTGCTGCTCGGCGAGGCGGTGCGTCGCGGCACATGGCCCTGGACGGCCCTGCTCACCGCAGCGATGTTCATCGAGGCCGTGCTGGTGCCCGAGGCGTCGTTCCAGGTGATCGGTGCGACGGTCGTGCTGGTCGGCAGCGACCTCGTGCACCGCGGCGAGGGCGTGGGGCGGTGGCGAGCGCTGGTCCGCACCCGAGTCTTCGTCGTGACCGGCGCCGGCTGCACAGTGCTGCTGTGCGGCTACCTGGCCACGCAGGGAGCCCTCGGCGCGTTCGTGAACTACTACCTGGTCTTCGGGCCCGGGCACGCCGAGTCGGGCGCCCTGCCGATCCCCGACCTCGCCTCGCAGATCTTCATCAACGTCTTCGTGGTCAGCGTCTTCTTCGCCGGTCTCACCTTGTGGCTCGGCGGGATCTGGTGGATCCGCGGCAGGCCGCTCACCTCCCGCCACTGGGTGGCCTTCGGAGTCGCCCTCACGACCGCGCTGTATGCCGAGAAGGGTCTGGCCCGCTTCGACGACGGCCATCTGCTCCAGGTGGTGACCGTTGCGACGCCGCTGCTGGCCATCTGGGTCGCCCTGGCACTCTCCGCCGTCGATGACCGAGTCCGGGAGCTGATCCGGCCCGAGCCGGGCCCGAGCGGGCGCCGAGTGGCCGAGGTGCGCGCGCGCCGGTTCAGCCTCGCGTCGGTGCGGCAACCGGTGTCCATCGCCGTGGTTGCCATCCTGCTCGTCACCTTGCCGTCGGTCACAGAGACCGCGCGCGCCGCCCCTGGGCACAACGTCTCTGTCGTTGGCGGGGACCGGGTGGCGGGCATCGGCTGGGCAAGCGAAGACGCCGTTGACCGCTCGATGCTGCGCGACTTGCGCACGGTGGTGGACCTCTACACCAAGGATGGTCCGGTTTTCGACTTCACCAACAGCCCCGGGTACTTCTACTACCTGCTGGGTGAGGACCCGCCGACGTCGTACTTCCACGTCAGCATGGCAGTCCCGGAGTTCACCCAGGAGATCGTGATCCGGGAGCTGGAGAAGTCGCGCCCGGCACTGGTGGTCTTCGATGCGCCCTTCGGCCTCCCCGCCTGGGACGGGCCTCACAACCAGGTGCGTCACTACACGCTCTCGCAGTACCTGCTGGACGGCTGGACGCCCGTGCTGCGCACGAACGGCGTGCTGTTCCTGGCCCGCAACGACCTGGTCGATGATCTCCCGGACCCGCCGGAGCTCAGCGACGGCCCAGAGCTCAGCCGCCTCCACTTCGCCGCCCCCGCCTGCGACTTCGGCTACAGCGCGAACTTCCTGACCTCCGAGCCGACCGGGCCCGAGCTGGCCCTTGACGTGCCGCCACCGGTGCCTGTGCGGCGCCTCCACTACGCCGGCTGGGCATACGACACCGAACGGGACCGGAGCGTCAGCCATGTGGTCGTGGTCGCCGGCGGGGTCGTCGTCGCCTCCCTGGCCGCGACGCACGCCCGGGTCGACGTGGCCGAGGAGCTCGACAACCCGGGCGCTCTGAAGAGCGGCTTCTACGGCGGCAGCGACACCCAGCGCAAGGGGGTGGTGGCGTTGTACGCCGTCTACTCCGACGGCGTGGCGCACCCCCTCCAGGACGCGCCCGTGCGCGAGTCGCTGAACCGGCCCGGCCGGACCCCCATCCCGGTCTCGCCCGAACCGGCCACCGGCGCGGTGGATCGGCTCCTGGTGGAGGAGGACGTCCCCGTCAGCACGATCACTGTCCCCGAGGGGACCGACCTCCCGACGTATCGGCTGGCCCAGTTCTCCAGCAGCGGCGGCGACTTCGGACGGGCCGAGTTCGAGCTGTCCGACGGGAACGCGGTGCTGGCCAAGCGCGACCGGCGAGTGCTGTTCGCGACCCTGCCCCTGGTCGGCAGCTCCATCCGGGTGCGGGTCGGCGCGTGTCTGCAGTGGCACGGCTACGAGGGTGACAGGCTGTACCTGACGCAGCGCGACCCCGCGAACCCCGTGGACCGGCTCGTCCTCTCCGGTGTGACCAGGCCATACGAGGAGTGACGTCCTGCCGGCCTCGGCCGATGCGGCGCGCGGCGCGATGACCGGTAGCCTCGGGCGGGTGCCCATGAAGGATCTCGCGCGCAACGGGGCAAAGCATGCCCAGGAGTGGTTGCGCACTCGCCGTCGCCTCGAACGGATGCTCCGACGCGGTCGGCTGAGCGGCCCGCAGACGCTCTACTCCCACGAGCTGGTGATCCCGCTGAACTCGACGTACGCGCCCTGGCACGACGACCGCGAGTTCCGGGCCGTCTACGACGACGTGCTCGGCTCGACCCTCGTCGACCAGTACAAGTGCTACGAGCTCTGGGAGCAGGTCGGCCAGCTGACCCACGTGCCCGGGGACATCCTCGAGGTGGGCGTGTGGCGAGGGGGCACCGGAGTCCTGATGGCCCGCCGGGTCCAGCAGCTCGGCCTGGACGCCCGAGTCCATCTGTGCGACACCTTCCAGGGCGTCGCCAAGGCCGGCGGCAACGACCCGTGGTACCGCGGCGGCGAGCACTCCGACACCTCTCCCGAGATCGTCAAGGAGCTGGCGGCCACGGTCGGCGTCGACGTGGACGTGCTCGTCGGCATGTTTCCCGACGAGACCGGCCACCGGGTCGCGGACGCCACCCTGCGGCTCGTGCACATCGACGTCGACGTCTACGACTCGGCCCGCGACACCCTCGAGTGGGCGTGGCCGCGCCTCAGCGTCGGCGGCGTGGTGATCTGGGACGACTACGGCTCGTTCCAGTGCGAGGGCGTGGCCACGCTCGGTCGAGAGCTGTTCGCCTCAGACCTCGAGGCGGGCCGCCTGGTGCACAACATCAACGGGCACCTGCTGTTGTTCAAGCTCGCCGACGCGCCGCTGCCGCAGCTGGCCACCACGACCTGAGGCAGGTCAGCCTCGGCCGGTGAGGAGGTCGGTGACCTCGGCCAGGCCCGACGGGGACCCGATCTCGTAGAACCGCCGGTCCACCAGGTACCCCGCGAGTTCGCCTCTGGCGGACAGCGCCGTGAAGAGCTCCGCGAGGTCGTGGACGGTTCCCGGTGGGACCTGTTCGGCCACGGTCGACCTGGTCAGGACCGACAGCCCGTAGTCGATCCAGCGCATCTCGGGCGGTAGCGGGTCCAGCCCCTTCTCGTAGCGGAGCACCTTGTCCCCGGCGAACACGACGTTGCTGGCGTCGAACCGCCCGCTGTTCTCGTAGACCGTCATCAGGGCCGGCGCGTCGGCGCGCTCCGCTGCCGCGTACACCGCCGCAGGGTCGACCTGCAGCCAGGAGTCGCCGTACAGCACCAGGAACCGCTCAGCAAGTACGTCGCGGTCGAGCGCCAGCCGGATGGCCCCTCCGGTGCCGCGCAGCTGCGCGCCCTCGTCGACGTACTGGACCTCCAGTCCCCACCTCGAGCCGTCGCCGACGTGGTCCACGCACCTGCTCGCCGAGGAAGCCGATGCAGTAGACGACGGACGTCGACGCCCGCCTCCGCCAGCCAGCCGAGCTGCCAGTCGGCGAAGGGCCGGCCGGCGACCGGGAGCAATGTCTTCGGGATGGTCTGCGCCGTCCGGCCACATCCGCGTGCCCAGACCGCCGGCCAGCACGACGCACTGCACGACGGTGCCTACTCGCGCACGAGCATCGTGCTGCCGGCCGGGTCGACCCCGAACCGCAGCTCGGTGAGACCCTCCTCGCGCATCGCTGCGCGCACCCGCCGGGTGTCCTCCGCGTAGAACATCAGGAAGCCGCCGGCACCCGCACCGACCAGCTTGCCGCCGCGCGCTCCGGCGTTCCGGCCGAGGTCGTAGAGGCTGTCGATGCGGGCGTTCGACATCGAGCTCGACCGCTTCTTCTTGTTCAGCCAGTGCTCGTGCATGAGGTCGGCGAACGACCAGACGTCTTCCTTCTCGAGCGCGTTGAGCTGGCGCAGGCCGAGGTCCTTCACGAAGTGGAGGTTGTCGATCATCGCCTGGTCGCCGCTCGGTCGACTTGGTGACCTGTTCGGCGAGGACCTCGTCGGCGGCCCGCGAGTAACCGGTGAAGAACATCAGGAGGTGCTGCTCGAGGTCGTGCATGGTGTCCGGCGACAGCCTGGCCGGCTCGACGTCGACCGAGCCGTCCTGGTTGAAGTCGAACCGGGTGATGCCGCCGAAGGCCGCGATGTACTGGTCCTGCTTGCCGACCGTGCGGCCCAGCCGCTCGATCTCGATCTCGCAGGCCTCACGCCCCAGGTCGGAAGCCGAGACGTGGTTGCGCTGCATCGCGTGGACCGCCTTGAGCAGGCCGACCGTGAACGACCCGGAGGAGCCCAGGCCGGTGCCGGACGGGATGTCGGCGGTCGAGACGATCTCCACACCGGGGCCGACGTCGTGGGCGAGCAGCACCTCGCGGACGATCGGGTGCTCGACGTGGTCCGGGTTCGGCGACGCGCTCGAGCTGGCTGTACTTCAGGAAGTAGTCGTCGGTGAACGTGCGGTTGATCGAGATGTAGATGTGCTTGTCGATGGCGGCGGAGATGACCATGCCGCCGTGCTCCTGGTAGTACGACGGCAGGTCGGTGCCGCCACCCCCCAGCGTGATCCGCAGCGGCGTGCGGGTGATCAGCACGCGCTCACTCCTCGCCGGTGGCCGGCACTGCCGGGACGTGCGCCAGCGCCGCCAGCTGCCAGCCGAACCGCGAGTCGTCGCGGTTGACCTTGAAGCCCTGCCGGAAGATGGCGCCGGCCGCGCGCTCGGCCTTCGACGGCGGGCTCGCGGCCGACCGCTCCTGCACCTCGCGGACCAGCTTCTCGCCGCGGGCCATCACGGCCAGCTTGTAGAGGTTGAAGAACGGGAATCCGGTGCGCAGCACCCGGTCGACGTCGAGGCCACCTGCGGTGAGAACGTCGTTGAGGGCGTCGGCCGTGAAGTGCCGGTAGTGGCCGATGTGCTTGTCGAAGGCGGTGCGCGGACCACCCGGAACCGTGACCACGACCTTGGCCCCGGGGGCGAGCAGGCTGGTGGACTCGCGAATCAGCGTGCTCGGGTCGTCCACGTGCTCGAGCACCTCGGAGCAGACCGCGTGGGTCGCGGCCGGCTGACCCTCGGCCAGGGTCACCGGCTCCAGCAGGTTGCGCTCGAAGAACCTGGCGGCCAGCCCCTCACGGGCGGCCTGCTCGTTCGCCCGGCGGACGCCCTCGGCGCTGTACTCGACACCGAAGACGCGGACGTCGGGCCGGCGGCGCTGGAAGTCGATCGCGAACTGGCCCTGACCGCTGCCGATGTCGAGCAGCACGCTGCCCGGCCGCACGTCGCCGAGGAGCCGGAGCACCTGCATGTGCCGGTAGTCGTTGGCCGGGTTGCGCTTCGAGAACTCGCCGATGGTCTCCCAGTGGTCGTCCCAGTTGTCCTGGTCGGTGCCATCGGCGTTCAGGCGCGCCGGAGCGTCGCCGGTCTCTCCCGGGTGGGTCACAGTGCGTAGCCGGCAGCGGCCGCGTCGTCGTGGAACATCTGGACCGTCTCCAGTGAGAACTGGTCGAGGTCCTTGTCGAAGCTCTTCATCTTCGCCAGCAGGTCCGGGGTCACGGTGATGATGTGGACGCCGACCTCCTCGGCCTGGCGGATGTTGAGCACCTCGCGCGGGCTCGCCCACAGCAGCTCGAGCTTCGGGTCGTGGGCCAGCGCCTGCAGCGCCTCGGTCATCAACGGGATGGGGTCGCGGCCGGTGTCCGCGATCCGGCCGGCGAAGACGGAGACCACGTGGCCGGGCCCGCCCTCGGACGCCGTGGCCACGGCCTCGACCTGCGCGGTCGTCATCAGCGCGGTGACGTTGAGGTGCACGCCGTCGGCGGACAGCTCCCGGATCACGTCGTCGCTGGGTGCGCCCTTGGTGTTGGTGATCGGGATCTTCACGTAGACGTTCTCACCCCACGAGGAGATCAGCCGGGCCTGGCGCACCATCTCGGCCGGCTCGTCGGCGAAGACCTCGAACGAGATCGGGTGGCGGGTGATGGTCTCGAGGACCTTGCGGGCGAACGCCTCGTAGTTGTCCACACCCGCCTTGCGCATCAGCGTGGGGTTCGTGGTGAAGCCCGAGATCCGTGGATCGTCCGCGAGGGCGATGATGCTTTCGAGGTCGGCACCGTCGGCGTAGATCTTCACGTGTTCTCCAGTTTCTCGAGAGGGTTCTCGTCGTCGTGCGTGGCGCGTCGGGGACGGCCGAACCGTCAGGCACCGGTGGCTCAGGCTCCGCACACCATCAGGACATGATCCCGCGCCTCGGCGAGAGAGCCAAAACGTGCTCCCGGCGCGTCCCGGAGTGGTTCGCCGAGCCCCCAGTCGATCCAGACGGAGGCCACGCCTGCCCGGTGCGCCGCATCGATGTCGCGCCAGCGGTCGCCCACGGCGACGCTGTGGTCCAGGTCGAGCCCCAGCCGCCGGGCCGCGTCGAGGATCATCCCGGGCCGCGGCTTGCGGCACCAGCAGCCCTCCTTGCCGTCGTGCGGGCACACGACGACGTCGTCCAGAGGAAGCTCGGCACGGAGCCGGCGGTGCATGCTCTCGAGCTCTTCCGGGTCGAGTGCGCCACGAGCCAGGTCGGGCTGGTTGGTGACGACCACCAGCGCCAGCCCGGCGTCCGCGAAGGCCGTGCACGCCTCGACGACGCCCGGCAGCAGCTCGAACTCCGCTGCCGAGCGCGGCGGCACCGGCACGCCGTCGTCCACGAACGCGCGGTTCAGCACCCCGTCCCGGTCGAGGAAGACGGCGCGGCGACCGGTCACGTCGTGAGCAGACCCGCGCGGGCCTCGTCGGCCATGGCGGTCATCGAGTCGCGGAGCGCCTCGGGACCGGTGCGCTGGTTGGCCCAGCCCAGCGAGCGGATCTTGCCGGTCGCGATCCGGACCACGGGCACGTCGCCCTTCCAGCCACGGTCGCCACCGGTGTAGTCGAACGCCGTCGACCCGGGCTCGAGGCCGAGCACCTGCATCGCGAGCTCGGCGATCTCGGTGACCGTCACGTAGTCGCCGGTCGCGACGTTGAACGCGTCGAACGGGGTGTCCGCCAGCGAGCCCGCCAGCAGCACGGCGTCGATGACGTCCTCGACGTAGATGTAGGACTTGCTCTGCTTGCCGTCGCCCAGGATGCGCAGCCGGGTCGGGTCGTCGAGCAGCCGGCGCACGAAGTCGAAGCCCACGCCGTGGGTCTGGCTCGGGCCGACCACGTTGCCGAAGCGGAACGCCCGGACGGTGAAGTCGAACATCGCGGCGTACGCCGCCAGGATCGCCTCGCCGGCCAGCTTGCTGGCGCCGTACGTCGACGTGGGGACCATCGGGCCGTGGTCCTCGGCCGCCTCGAGCTCGCCGAGGTCGCCGTACACCCCGGAGCCGCTGGCGTAGAGCACCAGCCCGACCCCGGCCACCCGCGCCGCCTCGGCGACGTGGTGGGTGAGCAGGGTGCCCTGGTCGAAGTCGATCGCCGGGTTCGCGACCGCCGCGGCGATGTCGGGGTTCGAGGCCAGGTGGATGACCGCGGAGTGGTCGCGGAAGGTCTCGGTCAGCGTGGGCAGGTCGCCCACGTCGGCGCGGACGACGGTCAGCCGCGGGTCGTCCTTGACCGACTCGAGGTGCCAGTCGCGGCCGGAGGTGAAGTTGTCGTAGACGGTGATCTGCTCCGTGGCCGGGTCGGAGAGCAACCGCTGGACGAAGTGGCTGCCGATGAAGCCTGCGCCGCCGACGACGCAGGTGCGCCGTAGCCGGTCGCTCATACGACGGACTCCCACTTGGTCGCCTCGCGGGCCAGCGCCGGGTGGCTGACCAGCAGGTGCCAGATCACGCAGCACAGCCCCTCGGTGTGGGGGGTGATGTGGTCGCCGAAGCTCGGCGGCACGATCGCGCAGGCGTCGGCCAGCTCGGCAGTGTGCCCGCCGTCGCGACCGACGATGCCGTAGATGTTCGCGCCGCGCTCCTTGGCCAGGTCGAGGGCGGCCACGATGTTGGTGGAGACCTTCTTCTCGGCGTTGCCGCCGCCGACCGAGAAGACCAGAACCGCGTCGTCGGCGTCGAGCCGCGAGCCGTGCAGCCAGGCCGCGAAGGTGGTGTCCCATCCCTCGTCGTTGGCCCGGGCCGTGAGCTCGGAGACGTTGTCGATGGGGGAGTAGGACTCGACCTCGCAGATCTTGCGGAAGTCGTTGACCGCGTGGCTGGCCGAACCGGCCGAGCCGCCCACGCCCAGGATGAACAGCCGGCCACCCCGCTCGCGGACCTCGGCGATGCCGGTGGCCATCTTCTCGATCTGCTCCGTGTCGAGGTTCTGGACCAGTTCCACGGTCTCGCGGAGGAAGCTCTCGGTGAAGGTCATGCTCATGATGTAGGTGTCTCCTGTGAACGGGTGGCGACCGCGAAGGTGTTGAGGCCGAACTTGTGCTTGAAGCACTTGATGGCGTGGGGCATGAAGCCCGCCTTGACCATCAAGGGCCACAGGTCCTTCGGGTCGTAGTACATCTTGTGGTCGTCCATCTCCTCGGCCGGCGAGAGGCCGAGGCGGAAGGCGGAGTACTCCAGGGCACGCTTGCCGAGCCACGAGGGCACGTTGACCGCAGCCACCCCGCCCGGGCGCAGCACCCGGTGGAAGTGCTCGAGGGTCTGCTCCGGCTCCCAGAGGTGCTCGACCACCGACATGCAGAGCACGACGTCGAGCGAGCTGTCGTCGATGGCGTCCATGGCGCCGGGCAGCAGCCCCTCGATGGCGCGCACCTTGGGCTGCTCGGCCAGGTCGGGGGCCAGCGAGACGTCCACCAACGTGGCGGTCCGCACCTCGCCGAGGGTCCGGCGCATGAAGTCGGCCTCGTAGCCGCAGCCGATGTCGCCCACGTCCTTGCCGACCAGGGTTCCGACGACCCGGTTGATCTGCCGCTTGGACAGCCACACGCCGAAGCGGTCCACGACGGTGACGTCACCGCTCTCCCCGAAGGAGCTGGACCGGCCGCCCCCGGCCTCAGTCACCGTCGTGGGAGGGGCCGTAGCTGACGCTCGTCGCGTGGAGGAGCAGCGTGAAGCAGAAGGTCGAGAAGCTCATGATCATGAGCAGCAGCCCGACCACGCCGAGGTGGACCACGACGGCCGAGGCGGCCGGGAGGGCGAGGTCCCTGCTGATGAACGTCACGACCAGCGCGATGACAAGCGCCAGGCCGAGCGCAAATCCAATGCCGCTGATCATCATCATCTTGGTGTAGGCGAATATCCGTCGCCAGCGTTCTCGCAACAGTCCGCCGTAGTCGAGGAAGACGTGGGCCAGGCCGCCGAAGTAGATGCTCTGCAGCCCGATCACCGACAGGGCCACGCCCACGAGCATCGTGTAGAGGCTGAAGGTCACCGGCGCCGACAGTGATGTTGCCGAACGACAGGGGCAGCGACAGGAGCAGTCCGAGAAGCAGCAGGACGATGCCGGGCTTGAAGAGGAAGAACTCGGCGCCGTGGATGAACATCGCGCGCAGGTTGATCCAGGCAGCGGCGAACGGCGAGAACCAGCCGGACCGCTTGTGGTGGGACAGCCGGCCCTCCTGGTCCTTGAGGAAGGTGACCGGTACCTCGGTGGTCACCAGCTCCATCCGGACCGACTTCAGCACCATCTCCGAGGCGTACTCCCACGACTGGGAGACGATGCCCATCCGCACCAACGCGTCCCGGCTGATCCCGCGCATGCCGCAGTGGATGTCGCTGAACTTGCTGCCGTAGAGGCGGTTGAGGATCCACGTCGTGAACGGCGTCCCGAAGTACTGGTGCAGCGGCGGCATCGCGCCGCGCTCGATGCTGCCCTTCCAGCGTGAGCCCATGGCGTACTCGGTGCCGCCGCGCATGGCCTCCACGAACGGCGCCAGCTTCCGGAAGTCGTAGGTGCAGTCGGCGTCGCCCATGATCACGTAGCGGCCGCGCACGTACGGGATGGAGTCGATGTAGGCCCGGCCCAGGCCGCGCAGCGGGGTGTGCAGCACCCGCGCCCCAGCCTTGACCGCGAGCTCGGGAGTCTCGTCGGCCGAAGCGTCGACGATCAGGATCTCGCCCTTCACGCCGGCCGCGGCGAGGCCCTCGTGGCACCACGCCACGAACTCCTCGATGGTGATCCGCTCGTTGACGGCGGGCACCAGCAGCGTGACCTCGGGATCCGGTTCGTCGCCCACCGGCACCAGCAAGGTGACCTCGGGGTCGGTGGGTGAGGTGAACGCGCGGACACCGGGCACGGCGCACGCGGCCTCGAGCCCTGCGGGTACCTCGGTGCCCACGGGCGTCAGTGAGTCGAGCAGGTCAGGCACGCGCGTCACCCTAACAATGGAGGGCCTTTCCAGAGGCATCGGCGAAGCCCGCTGGCGGCCCGACGGCGCGGACGCCCGCAAGGTCGGTGCTTTTCGTGGCCACCGAGAGATCCGGTGGCTGAACCGCCAATGCGGCGATATCGGGAATTCGGGTTTGCGAAAATGTCAAACACTTCTTGACCCGACTCCGGACTCGGACGGATATCGGTAGGATTGTCGATAATCCGGCTAATAGCCCGGGTCGCGTGGCATTTCTTGGAACTGCGTGCAATGCTGCGCGTTGCCCTGGCGGGAATTACGCCGCCAGGGCGCTCATTTCCCGCATACCCGATAAAGAATAGGTCCGACACCATGGCGCAAAAGGTGCACATCGTCCTCGAGGACGACCTCGACGGCAGTGACGCCACGCAAACCGTAACGTTTGCCCTCGACGGCACGTCCTACGAGATCGACCTGAACGACAAGAACGCCGGCGCGCTCCGCGACGCGCTGGCCACCTACGTCGGCCACGGCCGCAAGGTCACCGGCAGCCGCCGCGGCCGGCGCTCCTCGGCCTCCTCCAACAGCGCCCACAGCGCCAAGGAGATCCGCGACTGGGCCCGCTCCAACGGCCACAAGGTCCCCGAGCGCGGCCGCATCCCCTCCACGGTGCGCGAGGCCTTCGAAGCCGCCCACTGACGTTTACCGTCGCGAGTCGCGCGCTCGAGCCCAGACGACGTCGGGCTCGCGGGCCTCGCAGCGTCGTGGCCGACCGGCCGACGCGGGAGCGCTCGACTCCGCTCGCCTCGCGCGCTCCGCGCTCGCACCCGGTGCCACCAGCGCGGCTGTTCGCTGATAGCGGATGACGGGTGTGTGGGTGGCGGGAACGCGTAGGCTGGTTGTGGGGTTGTCCCGAGCGACCCCACAGGAGCTTTCGAGGAGATACGCATGTTCGAGCGGTTCACGGACCGAGCCCGCCGGGTGGTCGTGCTGGCCCAGGAAGAGGCCCGCATGCTCTCCCACAACTACATCGGGACCGAGCACATCCTGCTCGGCCTCATCCATGAGGGCGAGGGCGTCGCCGCCAAGGCCCTCGAGAGCCTCGACATCTCGCTCGAGGCCGTGCGCGCGCAGGTCGAGGAGATCATCGGCCAGGGCCAGCAGGCACCGAGCGGGCACATCCCGTTCACGCCGCGCGCCAAGAAGGTGCTGGAGCTGTCCTTGCGCGAGGCGCTGCAGCTCGGCCACTCCTACATCGGCACCGAGCACATCCTGCTCGGCCTGATCCGCGAGGGCGAGGGCGTCGCCGCCCAGGTGCTGCAGAAGCTGGGTGCGGACCTCAACCGGGTCCGCCAGCAGGTCATCCAGCTGCTCTCCGGCTTCCAGGGCAAGGAGTCGACGGCCTCGGCCGCCGCGGCCGCCGGCGGCGGCGATGCCCCGTCGTCCTCGCTGGTCCTCGACCAGTTCGGCCGCAACCTGACCCAGGACGCCCGCGAGGGCAAGCTCGACCCGGTCATCGGGCGCGAGCAGGAGATCGAGCGGGTCATGCAGATCCTGTCCCGCCGTACGAAGAACAACCCGGTGCTGATCGGCGAGCCCGGCGTCGGAAAGACGACGATCGTCGAGGGGCTGGCCCAGGACATCGTCAAGGGCAACGTGCCCGAGACGCTCAAGGACAAGCAGATCTACACCCTCGACCTCGGCGCGCTGGTCGCCGGCTCCCGCTACCGCGGTGACTTCGAGGAGCGGCTCAAGAAGGTCCTGAAGGAGATCCGCACCCGCGGCGACATCGTGCTGTTCATCGACGAGATCCACACCCTCGTCGGCGCCGGCGCGGCCGAGGGCGCGATCGACGCGGCGAGCATCCTCAAGCCGATGCTGGCCCGCGGTGAGCTGCAGACCATCGGTGCGACGACGCTCGACGAGTACCGCAAGTACCTCGAGAAGGACGCCGCCCTCGAGCGCCGGTTCCAGCCGATCCAGGTGGCCGAGCCGTCGATCGCGCACACGATCGAGATGCTCAAGGGCCTCCGGGACCGCTACGAGGCGCACCACCGCGTCACGATCACCGACGAGGCGCTGGTCTCGGCGGCGACGCTGGCCGACCGCTACATCTCCGACCGGTTCCTGCCCGACAAGGCCATCGACCTGATCGACGAGGCCGGCTCGCGGCTGCGGATCCGCCGGATGACGGCGCCCGCCGACCTGCGCGAGTACGACGACAAGATCGGCGACGTCCGCCAGCGCAAGGAGGCGGCGATCGACGGGCAGGACTTCGAGGCCGCGGCCCGCCTGCGCGACGAGGAGAAGCAGCTGATCCTCAAGAAGTCCGAGCGCGAGAAGCAGTGGCGCGCGGGCGACATGGACGAGGTCGCCGAGGTCGACGAGGAGCTGATCGCCGAGGTGCTCGCCGTGGCGACCGGCATCCCGATCGTGAAGCTGTCCGAGGAGGAGTCGACGCGGCTGCTCAAGATGGAGGACGAGCTGCACAAGCGGGTCATCGGCCAGGAAGAGGCCGTCAAGGCGCTCTCCCGGGCGATCCGGCGTACCCGTGCCGGCCTGAAGGACCCCAAGCGCCCGGGTGGCTCGTTCATCTTCGCCGGCCCCTCCGGTGTCGGTAAGACCTGGCTGTCGAAGTCGCTGGCCGAGTTCCTGTTCGGCGACGAGGACGCGCTCATCCAGCTCGACATGAGCGAGTACGGCGAGAAGCACACCGTCTCGCGGCTGTTCGGCTCGCCCCCCGGCTACGTCGGCTACGAGGAGGGCGGCCAGCTCACCGAGAAGGTGCGTCGCAAGCCGTTCTCCGTGGTCCTCTTCGACGAGGTCGAGAAGGCGCACCCGGACATCTTCAACAGCCTGCTGCAGATCCTGGAGGAAGGTCGCCTGACCGACTCCCAGGGCCGGGTGGTCGACTTCAAGAACACCGTCATCATCATGACCACCAACCTCGGCACCAAGGACATCGCCAAGGGCATCAACCTCGGCTTCCAGCAGTCCGGTGACTCCGCTGGCTCCTACGAGCGGATGAAGAACAAGGTCCAGGACGAGCTCAAGCAGCACTTCCGCCCCGAGTTCCTCAACCGCGTCGACGAGATCATCGTGTTCCCGCCGCTCTCGCAGGAGCAGATCGTCCACATGGTCGACAACATGATCGCCTCGGTGGAGCTGCGGATGCGCGACCGCGACATGCGGATCGAGCTGACCCAGGCGGCCAAGAACCTGCTGGCCGAGCGCGGCTTCGACCCCGTCCTGGGTGCGCGCCCGCTCCGCCGCACGGTCCAGCGCGAGATCGAGGACATCCTCGCCGAGAAGATGCTCTACGGCGAGGTCGGCCCCGGCCAGATCGTGCTGGTGGACGTCGAGGGCGAGGGCCCCACGGCGACCTTCACCTTCGCCGGCCAGAAGGTCGGCGAGCTGCCCGACCTGCCGCCGTTCGAGACCGCAGGTGTCGAGGCCGGCGACTCGCTCGCTGATCTGACCGACGAGCCGGGCCCGGTCGACGTCCCGAAGACCGGCGGCACGGACGACTGACCCGGCTTCCGGCTACAGAACGAAGCGGTCGGCGGCGGCCTGGGTGACCAGGCCGTCGCCGATCAGCGTCTGGAGGCAGCGCTCACGCTGCTGTTGGTCGGGCCAGACGGCCTCGAGCCGTGCTGCGGTGCACCGGCCCCTCGGCGTCGCGCAGCACGGCCATCAGCCGGCCGCGGCACTGCCGGTCGGTTCCGGCCCAGGCCTGGGCGCGCCGCGGCGGTCCGTCGTACGCCGGGTGGCCGGCGGCCCGCCAGGCGCACCGGTCGCTCACCGGGCAGTCCGCGCAGCGTGGGCCGGCCGCGGTGCACACGAGCGCGCCGAGCTCCATGACCGCGACCGACCACGTGGCGGCGTCCGCGTCGTCCTCGGGCAGCACAGAGGCGGCCAGGTCGCGCTCGGCCCGTGGTCACCGAGGCCGGCGGGAACTCGACGCCGCCGAGCACGCGGGCGAGGACCCGTCGCACGTTGGTGTCGAGGACGACGTGCCGTCGGCCGAAGGCGAACGTCGCGACCGCCGCCGCCGTGTAGTCGCCGATGCCCGGCAGGGCGAGCAGCTCGTCGTAGTCGGCCGGCACCTCGCCGCCGTGTCGCTCGACGATCGCGGTTGCGGCGGCATGCAGCCGCAGCGCCCGACGCGGGTAGCCGAGCCGGCCCCACGCTCGCACCGCCTCGCCGGAGGGCTCCGCGGCGAGGGCGGCGGGTGTCGGCCAGCGTTGCAGCCACTGCTCGTGGACCGGCAGCACGCGTGCCACCGGCGTCTGCTGGAGCATGAACTCCGAGACCAGCACCGACCACGGCGAGGCGTCCGGGCGCGCCAGGGCAGCCGCGGGCGTGGTCGGCGTACCACTCGAGAACGGGTCGGTGCAGCGCGCTCATCGGCTCCATTCTCCGACGGCCCTCGAACCCCGTGCGGCGTGGGTACCCCAGGCGCCGGCTGCGGCGCTCTACCGTGCGTGACATGCCTGCGAGCACGCGCGGACCCTTGCCGTCCGGGGTCTACTGGCGTCGCCGGCTGGCGGTGCTCAGCGTCGCCCTGGTGGTCTTCATCGGCGTCGGCAAGGTGCTCGGCAACGGCAGCGACGGCTCCTCCGACGACAAGGCGTCGCAGGCTGGCGCCACCACCTCGACGAGCCCGACCGCCACCGTCCCGGCCAGCGACCCGACCAAGAGCGGGAAGGGCGGCAAGGGCAAGGGCAAGGGTGGCAAGGGCGGGAAGGGCACCAAGACCCCGACCCCGACACCCACGCCGACGCCCCCACCTACGCCGGTGCTGCCCGACCCGAGCGGCCCGTGCTCCGACAGCGACGTCTACATCACCGCGACCGCCGCTGCCCCGATCGGCGGCAGCGACATCACGTTCCAGCTCAACCTGCAGACCCGGACGAGCGAGGCCTGCACCTGGCAGGTCTCGCCCGACACCGTGGTCATGGAGATCATCTCGGGCCACGACCACATCTGGTCGAGCAAGGACTGCTCCGCCGCGATCCCGGTCCAGGACGTCGTGGTTCGACGGGCCTCGGTCATCCAGGTGCCGGTGGTCTGGAACTCCCGGCGCTCGGACGACGAGTGCAGCGATCGCACCGCATGGGCGCTGCCGGGCTTCTACCACGTGAAGACCGGCCCGCTGGGCGGCGAGGAGACCGACGTCCAGTTCGAGCTGCTGGCTCCGGCACAGCCGACCGTGACCCAGACCGCGACGCCCGAGTCACCTGCCGGCAACGGCAACGGCAACGGCAACGGCAACGGCAACGGCAACGGCAACGGCGGGCACTGACCGCCACCGGGTCAGCCTCGAGGCCTGGCGGAGCTACCTGCGCGCCACCAGAGCGTCGAGCTGGACAGATCCACCGCGGGGCAGCGACAGGACCCTGATCACGATCGCGCCGCTCTGCAGGGGCGTGTACTGGTCGCGCACGACGTAGGTCTTCTGGCGCGCCGCCTTGCCCGACAGGTCGAGGGTGTACCACTGGCTGCGGCCCACGCGCACCTGTACCCGCCCGAGCCGAGGGCCGGCCGGGGCGATCAGGCGGACCTCCCGCACGTTGCGCTGCCCGCCGATCCGCAGCGTGGCCCCGACCCTGCTGGCCCGCACCAGGTCGCCGTCGAACGCACCGACGGTGCGGACCCGCTGCCAACCCGACCCGTGCGGCGCCTTGATGTTCAGCGGCACGAAGAACTTCGTGGCTGACGGTGTCGGGTCCACGTTGCCCGCGGCGTCCACTGCCTGGGCGGTCAAGTCTTGTGGCCCGGACCTGAGGTCCGTGAAGGTCACGAGGCCTTCAGCGCAGGCGCGCGGCTTGTCGTTGAGGGTGCAGACGAAGCTCGCGGAGCTCTGGTTGGAGTTGAGCGCGACCTGGGGGCTGCGGGTCAGGGTCACCGGCCAGTCCGGACGGATGTCGTCCTGCGGCGTCCGCGTCATGAAGGTGTTCGGGACGGTGGTGTCGACCTTGATGGTCGTGGTGGCCGGGGTCTGGTCGAAGTCGGGTTCGTCCGCGCACAGCAGCGTCGGGCAGACCACCGCGGCATCGGTGGCGTCGACCGCCCGGACCCGGAACGTGTACGGCGTGGCCGCGGTGTCGGCCAGGCCGGAGAAGGGCTGCCCGCTCACGCAGGCCTGCCAGGCCGTAGGAGGGGCCGCCGTGTTGTAGAGCTGGCACTCGAAGGCGATCTGGCCGCTGTCGGTGGAGTCGACCGCGACGCCGGCGAAGTCGAAGGTGACGGTCGACTGCCGCACGTAGCCGGCCTGGGTCGGCGCAGGGCGGACGGCGACCAGCGTCGTGTCCGGCGGCGTGACGTCGTCGCACATGCCGAGAGTCGTCTCGGCCTGGCACCCGGCCGCCTGCGCCGGAGCGGCCGTGGCCACCACCTGGACTGCAGAGGCGGCCAGAGCCAGCGACGCCAGCGCCGCGAGACGACGGGGAGTGCGCGCCCTCACCGGAAGAAGATCTGGCCGTTGACGTTGGCCAGGTCGATCACCACGTTGTCCTGGAAGAGGATGACCTGGAGTCCCTCGTTCTCGGTGCCGTAGAAGCTGTCGTTGGACCTGATCGCATACTTCAGGACACCGCCGTTGATGTCCCGGGTCTCGCCCGGCTGCAGGGGAGGGATCGGGCTGCCGTTGATCAGGATCGAGCCGACGCTGGTGGAGGCCTTGCTCCTGACGGGGGCGTTCTCCTTGCCGCTCCTCATGTCCACCCGCGAGGTCAGACCGTTGATCACGAGACCGGCGGTCGGGATGGAGACCTGACCGATCCTGGTCTGGACGAAACCCTTCGCCTTGTTCTTGGCGTGCTTGCCGTGGCTGGCGGGAGAACTGCTTCCCGGCCCACGAGTACTGCACGTCGGACAGGCTCACGAGACCCGGGATGGACGCCGCCTTGATGGTCTTGCTCCTGGTGTTGCCGCCCGTGCCCTCACAGGGGATGGAGGTCTGGCTGACGCCACCGAAGGACAACAGACCACCCAGGTCGACGCTGAGCGCCGACATCGTGGTGCGGAAGACACCCGAGGGCACCGGGTCGCTGATCCGGCTGGTGGCCCGTCCGAGCTCCACCACGGTCTTGGAGCCGTCGAGGGGGCTGTCGACCTCGATCTTGAGTGCGTAGGCGCTCGACTCGGCGCTGTGCGCGGTGGTCTTGCCGTGCTTCGTGCCGAGGCCGAGCGAGCCCAGCCCCGGGATCCGGATCGTGCCGCCCACCTGGGTGAGGAGCTGCACGACCTGGTCGACGACCTGGTTGATCGGCGTCGTGGCCTGGTTGACGATCTGGAGCAGCTGCTGCACCTCGGGCGGCAGCTGGGTCGCCTGCGGGATCTCGAGGCTGATGCCCTTGAAGCCGAAGTCCGAGGCGTAGCCGAAGCGGTCACCCCCGCGAGAGGCCCCGGCGTCCACGAACGAGTTGGCGACCGACTCCAGCCCCTGGATCTTGAGGACGGGCGTCTGGATGCCGCCCACCTGGCCGCCAACCGCGATGTCGGCGATCAGGTTGGTGCCGCGAACGCCGTAGCGGCTGCCGGAGTGGTAGGTCTCGGTGCGGCTGGTGCTCGGCGAGATCTTGATCAGGTCGTTGCCGATGGGCAGCAGCCCGTCGGTGCCGAGGCTCGAGCCCTTGACGATCTCACCGCGCAGCTGTCGCGTGCACTTCTGAAGGGCCTGGGCGTCCTTGACCGTCTTGAGCTCGACGCCGTTGACCACGACCTTCGTGCCGAAGGTGTTCGCGCGGTAGGCGTAGCTGGTGATGCCGCCCTGCTGGCCGCGCGCTGCCGAGTGGCCCGCGCGGTCGGCCGCGGCCGTGCTCGTTGGGTTCAGGCTTCCGGCCAGGGCTGCGGCGCAGACTGCACCGAGCGCGACGGTCCGGCTCCAGGGCTTCTTCACGGATCCCGCTTTCGTCGACAATGGCTCGACGCCCTGGGAGAGACGTCGAGAGTGGGGACATGGTCGACCTGTCCAACGGGGCTCGACGGGAAAAGTTAGTGGCGTGGGGCGGGTGCGTTCCGGCCCGGACGGTCAGACGTAGCGCTCCAGGATCGTCGACTCGGCGAGGCGGGAAAGCCCCTCGCGGACGCTGCGGGCGCGCAGCTCACCGACGCCCTCGACGACCTGGAGGTCCTCGACCCCGGCCGAGAGCAGCTTCTGGAGGGTGCCGAAGTGGTCGACCAGCCGGTCCACCACCGCCACCGGGAGCCGTGGCACCTTGGCGAGCAGCCGGTAGCCACGGGGGGCGACCGCGCCGTCGAGGTGCTCCACGCTGCCGAGGCCGAGCACCCGGGCGGCGGACGCCGGGTCGACCAGCTCGGTGGCGGTGAGCGCCTCCAGGCGCTGCAGCAGCACCTCGGGGTTCTTGCCGCGCCGGCCGCCGGGCACGTAGTCGCGGATCACCAGCTCGCGCTCCATGTCGACGCCGGTGATCAGCTCCTCGAGCTGGAGGGCGAGCAGCCGGCCGTCGGTGCCGAGCTCGAGCACGTAGTCCTCGATCTCGCGGGCGATCCGGGTGACCATCTCGAGCCGCTGGGCCACGACCGCGACGTCGCGGACCGTGACCAGGTCCTCGATCTCGAGCGCGGACAGGGTGCTGGACACCTCGTCGAGCCGGAGCTTGTAGCGCTCCAGCGTCGCGAGCGCCTGGTTGGCTCGCGCGAGGATCTGGCCGCCCTCCTCGAGCACGTGCCGGGTCTCGCCGACGTACGCCGCGATGATCTGCATCGACTGCGACACCGAGATCACCGGGAACCCGGTCTGCTTGGCCACCCGGTCCGCGGTGCGGTGCCGGGTGCCGGTCTCCTCCGACGGGATCGTGTGGTCGGGCATCAGGTGCAC
This sequence comes from uncultured Actinomycetota bacterium, assembly GCA_963734355.1. Classification (GTDB taxonomy): domain Bacteria; phylum Actinomycetota; class Actinomycetes; order Propionibacteriales; family Nocardioidaceae; genus Nocardioides. The sequence goes on along the minus strand of CAVTHU010000045.1, from coordinate 152,510 downwards.
GGCCGCCTTGAGGATCCGGGTGATGTCCCGGTCGATGATGATCGCGCCGTCCATCTTGGCGAGCTCGCGCAGCCCGGTCGCCGTGAACGGCACGTCGAGGTCGAAGCCCCCGGTGGCGATCGAGTCCACGGTGCGGTCGCTGCCGAGCACGATCAGCGCACCGGTCCGGCCGCGCAGGATCCGCTCCAGCCCGTCGCGCAGCGAGGTCCCGGGGGCGATCGCCTGCAGGGTCGCGCGCAGCCGCAACGTCTCGTCGGACCGTTCCGGCATGGCGCACCTCCTTGCGGCTGCTCGCGGTGCAGCGCCAGCCTAAGGCGTCCGGGCACGGCACCGCGTGCGTCTGCCCGGTTCCGGGCCTGCCGCTCCGGGCCCACGGCTAGGATTTCGTGCGTGACCACCTCCGAGAACCGCCCGTGGGGGTCCTGGCACGTCCTGGACGAGGGCGACGGGTTACAAGGTCAAGCGGATCGTGGTCGACCCCGGCTGCCGGCTGTCCTACCAGCGGCACGAGCACCGGGCGGAGCACTGGGTCGTGGTCAGCCGGCACGGCGACCTGCACGATCGACGGCGAGACCGTCGTGCTGGCCCCGGGCCAGACCGTCGACGTCGAGGTCGGTCAGGCGCACCGGATCGCCAACCAGGGCGACGAGACCCTCGTGATCATCGAGGTGCAGCGGGGTTCCTACACGGGTGAGGACGACATCGTCCGGCTCGAGGACGACTACGGGCGGACGCACGCGTAGCGAGCCACGCCTGACCGGCAGTCGCGCGTCAGCCCTCGTCGGCGGCGCGCAGCCGCGGCTCGCCGGCCGAGGTGACCTGGAGCAGCCGCAGGGCGGAGGCCACGTCGGGGACGTCGAGGACCCGCATGCCGTCGACCATCCACGACTCGGGGGAGCGGGGGCCGGGCTTGCTGCGGTCGCTCGGGACGACCGCGACGCGGAAGCCGAGCCGGGCGGCCTCGGCCAGCCGCTGCGGGAGGTCGCGGACCCGGCGCAGCTCGCCGGCCAGGCCCGATCTCGCCCATCGCGACCACGCCCGACGGCGGGGCGACGCCGAGCGTGGCCGAGCCGATCGCGACGGCGACGGCGAGGTCGCTGGCCGGCTCGTGCAGCCTGGCGCCGCCGACCGTCGAGGCGAAGACGTCGTAGGAGTGCAGCCGGATCTTGCAGTGCTGCTGAAGCACGGCGAGCACCATCGCGACCCGCGAGGAGTCGAGCCCCGACGTCGTGCGCCGCGGCCGCTCGAGCGGTGAGGGCGTGACGAGCGCCTGGACCTCCGCGAGCAGCGGACGCCGGCCCTCCATCGTCACCGCGACGCAGGTGCCGGGCACCTGACCGGTCTGGTGCTCGACGAAGAGCCCGGTCGGGTCGGTGACCGCGGTGATGCCGTCGGGGCCGAGGTCGAAGCAGCCGACCTCGTCGACCGGGCCGAAGCGGTTCTTCATCGCGCGGACCATCCGGAACCGGGAGTTGCGGTCGCCCTCGAAGTGCAGCACCACGTCGACGAGGTGCTCGAGCACCCGCGGGCCGGCGATCGCGCCGTCCTTGGTGACGTGGCCGACGAGGACCGTGGTGATGTTGCGGGTCTTGGCGACCCGGATCAGCGCGGCCGCGACCTCCTTGACCTGGGTGACGCCGCCGGGCACGCCCTCGAGCCCGAGGCGCCGATGGTCTGGATCGAGTCGACGACCAGCAGCGTCGGCCGGACCTCCTCGATGTGGGTGAGGACCGCCCCGAGGTCGGTCTCGGCGGCGAGGTAGAGCTCGTCGTGGACGCCGTTGGTGCGGTCGGCGCGCAGCCGGACCTGGGAGGCGGACTCCTCGCCGGTGACGTAGAGGACCCGCTCGCCGGACCCGGGCGGTCTGCGCCGCCACCTCGAGCAGCAGCGTGCTCTTGCCGACGCCGGGCTCGCCGGCCAGCAGGATCGCGGCGCCCGGCACCAGCCCGCCGCCGAGCACCCGGTCGAGCTCGGGCACCCCGCAGGTGCGGGACCTCGACTCCTCGACCGAGACCTGGCCGATCGGGACCGCCGGGGTGGTCACCGGGCTCGCGGAGGCCCGCATGGTCGGGGCGGCCGCCTCGGCCACCGAGCCCCAGGCCTGGCACTCGCCGCAGCGGCCCACCCACTTGGCGGCCTCCCAGCCGCACTCGGTGCAGCGGTAGGCAGGACGGGTCGTGGACTTGGGCACGGCAGCAACCTAGGCGGCACCGCCGACAGCCCGCGGGAGCCGCTCCGACGCCATCCACCACGGGACCGCACCCCTGCGGGTGAGCCTCGCGATATCCTCCCTTGGAACGATCCAGAGCACTCGGTAGCCAGCTCCATGGAGGGGACGTGTCGCGCATCATGAGCCGCCCGCCCGTGACCCCACCGACCCTGGCCGACGTCGCCGAACGCGCGGGTGTCTCCCGCCAGACCGTCTCCAACGCGGTCAACAACCCCGACCTGCTCCGCGAGGACACCCTGCACCGGGTCCAGGAGGCGATCTCCGAGCTCGGCTACCTGCCCAACCGTGCCGCCCGCAACCTCCGGACCCGCGCCTCGCACCTGATCGGCCTGCCCATCAAGGCCGCCGAGGAAGGCACGGCCAACGCCGCGATGGACCGCTTCGTCCACTCGCTGGTCGACTCCTCGCGCGAGGCCGGCTACCACGTGCTGCTGTTCTCCGGCACCCGCACCGGCAAGGCCGAGGACGAGCTCCCGGCGTACGACGACCTGCTGCGCTCCACCGCGGTGGACGCGTTCGTGGTGACCGACACCTACCTCGGCAACCCGCAGGCGGCCTGGCTCAACGAGCGGCGCGCGCCGTTCGTCGCGTTCGGCCGGCCGTGGAACGACCCCGCGGCCCGGCACCCCTGGGTCGACGTCGACGGCGCCGCCGGGGGCGACATGGCGACCTCGCACCTGATCGAGCGCGGCCACCACCGCATCGCCTGGATCGGCTGGCGCAAGGACTCGCTGCTGGGCGAGGACCGGCGGGCCGGCTGGTCGCGCGCGATGCGCTCGCGCGACATCCCGACCACGGGGCTCGCCTCGCGGGTCGAGGACACCATCGCGTCCGGACGCGAGGCGAGCGCCGTCCTCCTCGACGAGGCGCAGCCCACGGCGTTCGTCTGCGCCTCCGACACCCTCGCCATGGGCGTGCTGCACACGCTGGCCGACCGCGGGCTGCGCGCCGGCGCGGACATCGCGGTCACCGGCTTCGACGACTCCCAGGTCGCCCAGACCGTCCCGCCCGGCCTGACCTCGGTGCGGCTGCCGCTCGAGGAGGTCGCCGTCGAGGTGGTCAAGGCGCTCGAGGGGCTGCTCGGCGCCCCGCCGTCGGTCAGCCCCGGCGTCCTGCTCACCCCGACCCTGGTCGTCCGCGGCTCCAGCTGAGGGTCGGGCCCGGCTGTCGGTTTACCCGGGTACCCGGGTAAACCTGACGATCTGAGGTGTTGCAACGCCTGAGATCGTCAGGGATACCCGGGTACCCGGGTATCCCTACCGCCGGTGTCCGCGCCCGCACCCACGTAGATTCGTCCCGTGACCGCTCGGGTCAAGCTGTGCGCCATCGCCAAGAACGAGGGCGCCTACCTCGCCGACTGGGTCTTCCATCACCTGCTACTTCGGCTTCGACGCCATCGAGATCTGGGTCAACGGCACCGACGACCCGTCCCTCCGCATCCTCAAGCGGATCTCGAAGGAGCACCCGGAGGTCACCGGCCGGAGAGCTGACCGGCTGCTGGCCGAGTGCCTCGCGAGCGGCGAGGTCTTCCAGCACCGCGCGTACGCAGGTCTGGCTCGCAAGGCCCGGCGCCAGGGGTACACGCACGTCGCGTTCCTGGACCTGGACGAGTACTGGATGCCACGGGACTTCAGGTCCAGCATCAAGGCCTTCGTCCCTGACGACCCGGACGTCAACGTCGTCTCGTTCCCGTGGTGCGTCGACGTGCCGGACCTCGCCCGCAAGCCCTTCTCCGCGCCGATGGCCGGCCCGGTGCAGGTGCAGCTCGACCGGCACGTGAAGTCCGTCGTCCGGCTGGACGGCTCGGTTCGTAGGTTCCATGCGCACACGGGACTGACGCGGCGCGGGGTCCGGCTGCTCGTCCGCGAGCCCTTTCCGATGGTCGATCGCCGCGCTCAGGGCCACGGGAGCCTCGTCACCGAGGAGTTCCTGGTCCAGCACTGGGCAGATCTCCCGGAGGCCTTGGTCCTGCACGCGATCAACCGTTCCCAGCACGAGTACGTCGCGAGCCTGACGAAGGGGCTGCGTCAGGCCGGGTCGGACCTCGCGTTCAGGGTCGACCGGTTCGGCTTCGTGCCGACCGAGGCCCCGGTGCTGAGCCTCAGCCCGAAGCCCAGGTCCCTCAGGGCGTATCGCCGGCAGCGCAAACGGTTCCTCCGGGCCATCGACGCCGATCGGTTGATCCGCAGGTCGGAGGAGCTGGTGACGGCGAGGGCCGACGCCTTGCTGGCGGAGCTCGATGCGCGGACAGCGACTGATGGCCAGCTGCGTGGCCCCCTCCGCGTGTCTCCGCTCCGACGCTGGACGCGCGAGTACCCGGGTTGGGACGCCCGGATCGCGTGGTGGGTGGACTCGGTCGAAGCGCGCGGTGATCGGACCGTCGTGGTGGGCTGGGCCTTCGCAGTCACGCATCCGGGCGGACTCGAGTTCGCGTCATGCGCGACGCCCAGGGCATGGAGTGGACCGACCTCGCAGTCATCGTCTGCTCAGGCGACCTGAGGTCCGCAGGCAAGCACGCCGAGGCACCGCTGGACTGCGGCGATTCGAGATCGAGGTGCCCGAGCCGCTCCGGGCGGACCTCGAGAACGTCCTGCTGACTGGTCCGCGCGATCCGGGCTCGACATCCTGGGAGGCGACGCGGCTGGCGCCGAGTCGCTGCGTCCACCGCGCCAGATGGGCGACGGTGTTAGCAGTGATGACCGGTCAGAAGTGCCTTCGACCAGAGGTTGACGGCGTAGTCGACCTCGGTGCCCTCGTGCTCGGCCAGGATCGCCTCGGCGGTCGTCGCGGTCGAACTCGATGCGCACGACGGACTCGAGGTCGGCGCGCGAGGAGAACCGCCACCCCATGTCCACCGGGGTCCGGGTCCAGCCGCGGGTCGACCAGAACCGCTCGACGGTCGCCGCCTCTGGCACCTTCGGGTAGCCGCGCCGGAACCACGCCCCGAACGTCGACCGGGTCGGGTCGTTGTCGATCACCAGGGCGACCCCGCCGCGGCGTACGACCCGGTCGAGCTCGGCCAGGCCCGGCTCGCAGCCCGGCCCGAAGAAGTACGCCCAGCGCGCGTGCACGACGTCGACGGACGCGTCGGGCAGCGGCAGCGCCTGGGCGGTGCCCTGGTGCACGGTGACGTGGGACAGGGGCCGGGTACGACGCCGGGCGATCGCCACCAGGTCGGGGTGCGGCTCGACACCGGTGACGGTCGCCGCGTCCTCGGCGAACCGCGGCAGGTGGAAGCCGGTCCCGCAGCCGATGTCCAGGACGTCGCGGCCGGACCAGTCGACCCGCGCCCGCATCGCCGCCCACAGCCGGCCGTCGGGGTCGACGGCATGGTTCTCGACCTCGTAGGTCGCGGTGTGGTTCCAGATGTTGGGGCTCGGGCGAGTCCCCTCCGGCAACGCTCCGGTCAGAGGCGGACCAGGCCGTGCGGCGTCTGCACCTGCACGGCGATGATGCCGGGGGTGCCGTTGGGTGCCGCCCACTCGACCTTCACGTCCTCGAGCGGGGCCTCGACGGTCTCGCCGAGCCACTCGCTCACGCGCTGCGGGTCGCCGGCGATCTCGAGGCAGGCCAGGGAGTAGCTCTCGTCGGCACCGAAGCTCGGGTGCAGCTCGGCCGGGCTCTCCCACTGGATGAAGAACGGCAGCTGCGGGTCGGCGATCAGGCCGTTGACGCCGATCTGCTTCCAGCGCAGCTCGGTGCCGTCGGGACGGTGCCGGTTGCCGACCACGGCCTCGCGACCGAGCCGGTGCTCGGCCACCGCGATGTCGTCGACCGCGACGACCCAGCCGAGCCAGCCGCCGCCGAGTGCGGAGCGGGCGCGGACCGCCTGGCCGAACGGCGCCTTGTCGGATGCCGGGTGGTCGAGGACCTCGACCACTTCGAGGTAGGTGTGGTCGGCCAGCGGCAGCACCATGTTGCGGGTACCGAACCGCGGGTGCACGCCACCGTCGACGAAGTTGGTGCCCAGCAGACCGCCGATGCGCTCTGCCGTCGCGGCCAGGCCATCGGGTCCGGCGGCGAACGAGAGGTGGTCGAGGCGCATGCAGAGATTGTGAACGCCGAGTCGGCTGCCGACCAAAGCGGGGTCGTTGTCTCTTGACGTCGAGACGCTTCTACCGGCCAGTCAGATCGCGGTCAGGCTGCGGTCAGGTACGCGGGTCGGCCGGGTGGATCGCCAGCGCCGACCGCGACCGCAGGTGCGCCTCGCAGTGGCGCACCAGCTCGTCGTACGCCGCCTTGCCCATCAGCTCGGTGAGCTCGGCCGCGCTGCTCACGTAGAGCGGCTCGGGCGCGGTGTGCGCCTCGGTGTTGCCGGTGCAGTACCAGTCGAGGTCGTGGCCGCCCGGACCCCAGCCGCGGCGGTCGTACTCGCTGATCGAGACCTCGGTGTAGTCGCTGCCGTCCGGGCGCTTGACGGTGCGGAAGGTACGCCGGATCGGCAGCTGCCAGCAGACGTCCGGCTTGGTCTCGAGCGGGTTCTTCTCCAGCACGAAGGCGAGCGCGTGCAGTGCGCAACCGGCGCCGAGGTGGAAGTCGTTGCGGTTGTGGAAGATGCACGCCGACTGGCCGTCGTACTCGACGACCATCGTCTTGCGCTCCCCCTCGTCGTCGACGTCGATCCAGTCGTCCTTCTTGACCTTCTTCTTGTCGGGCCGGAACTGCCACAGGGTCTCGTCGAGCATCCCGACGTGCTCGGCGACCCGCTTCTCGTCGTCCTTGTCCGCGAAGTGCGCGCCGAGCGCACAGCAGCCCGACGTCGGGTGACTCCTTGTAGATGCCCTGGCAGCCCTGCCCGAAGATGCAGTGGTAGCTCGACGTCAGCCAGGTCAGGTCGCAGCGCATCACCTCCGACTCGTCGTCGGGGTTCACGAACTCGACGAAGGCACGGGGGAACACCAGGTCGACCTCGGGCACGGAATCAGAGTAGGCCCGCGAGGGTCGGCGGGTACGTTGGACCCATGCGTTCAGGGGGTCCCCGCCGAAGCATGCGCCGTTCGCGCGCAGCGCGCCCACCGCAGGGTTCGGTGGGGTAGATGCGCGTGGGCGTGCTGGACATCGGCTCCAACACCGGGCACCTGCTCGTGGTGGATGCCCACGGCGGTGCCGCACCGCTGCCGGCGTACAAGTTCAAGCAGCCGCTCCGGCTGGCCGAGCACCTCGACGAGGCCGGTGACGTCTCGCAGACCGGGATCGACGCGCTGACCGCCTTCACCGCCGAGGCGCTGCGCATCGCCGAGGACAAGGGGTGCGAGGACATCCTCGGCTTCGCGACCTCCGCGGTGCGCGACGCCGGCAACAGCGAGGACGTGCTCGAGCACGTCCAGGAGCGCACCGGCGTCATGATCGACGTGCTCGCCGGCGAGGACGAGGCGCGGCTGACGTTCCTGGCCGTACGCCGCTGGTTCGGCTGGTCGGCCGGCCGGCTCGCGGTCTTCGACATCGGCGGCGGCTCGCTCGAGATCGCGGGCGGCGGCGGACGAGGCGCCGGACGTGGCCTGGTCGCTGCCGCTCGGCGCCGCCCGGCTGGCCCGCGCCCACTTCCGCGGCGGCATCGCGGACGAGGAGACCGTGCACGCAGCTGCGCCGTGAGATCCGCGCCGAGATCGCCCACGACGCCGGCCACCTGCTCCGCGGCGGCCCGCCGGACCGCGCGGCCGCGACCTCGAAGACGTTCCGCTCGCTGGCCCGCATCTGCGGCGCCGCGCCCTCGACCGAGGGCAACCTGGTCCCGCGCACGCTGCCGCTCGACGAGCTGCGCGAGTGGATCCCCAAGCTCGTGGCGATGGCGCCCGACGAGCTCGCCGAGCTGCCCGGGGTCTCGCCGAGCCGGGCCCACCAGATCGTCCCGGGCGCCCTGGTCGCCGAGGGCTGCATGGACATCTTCGACCTCACCGAGCTCGAGGTCTGCCCGTGGGCGCTGCGCGAGGGCGTGATCCTCGAGCGCCTCGACCAGCTGTCGGTGCTCGGAACTTGAGCACCGCGTGACCCGATCGGTCTCTCGCACCTCCTCGGTCTACCCCGAGTCGTCCGCGCACGCCTTCGGGTACGCCGCCAGCCTCGGCTACGACGCCGTCGAGGTGATGGTGATCGATGCCCTGAGCCAGTCCATCTCCGCGGTGCAAGCAGCTCTCCGAGCACCACGAGCATCCCGGTCTCGGCGATCCACGCGCCGTGCCTGCTGTTCACCCAGCGGGTCTGGGGCACCGAGCCCTGGGGCAAGCTCGAGCGCTCCGCGGAGATGGCGAAGGCGGTCGGTGCGGAGGTGGTCGTCGTGCACCCGCCGTTCCGCTGGCAGAAGGAGTACGCCCGCGACTTCGTCAACGGCATCGCCGCCCTCGAGGAGTCGACCGGGATCGCGTTCGCGGTCGAGAACATGTATCCCGTGGCGCGCCTCGTCGAAGCGCGGCATGGAGATGTACATGCCCGGGTGGGACCCGTCCGCCGAGTCGTACGCCAACACGACCATCGACCTCTCGCACGCCGCGATCGCGCAGGACGACCCGATCGAGATGGCCGACCGGCTCGGCTCCCGGCTGCGGCACATCCACCTCACCGACGGCACCGGCTCGGCCAAGGACGAGCACCTGGTCCCCGGCCGCGGCGCGGTCGGCGCCGCCGAGTTCCTGCGCCACGTCGCGCGCACCGGCTTCCGCGGCGAGATCGTCGTCGAGATCAACACCCGCAAGGCCTCCTCGCGCGACGAGCGGGAGAAGGACCTGCGCGAGTCGCTGGAGTTCGCGCGCGAGCACTTCCTCGCGGCGACCCGCTAGCTACCCGACCAGGCCGGCCTCGTAGGCGACGACGACGAGCTGGGCCCGGTCGCGCGCGCCGAGCTTGGTGAACAGCCGCGACACGTGGGTCTTGGCGGTCAGGGGCGACAGCACCAGGTGCTCGGCGATCTCGTGGTTGGTCATGCCCCGGCCGACCAGGGTGAGGACCTCGCGCTCCCGCGGGGTGAGCTCGGGCAGCTGGTCGGAGGCGGGCGCCTCGGGCGACCCGTCCGGCTCGTCCGCTGGTGACGCCGCGACGAAGGCCTCGATCAGCCGGCGGGTCACGGCCGGCGCGAGCAGGCCCTGGCCGTCGGCGACGAGGCGTACGGCGTCGATGAGCGCCACCGGGCCGACGTCCTTGAGGAGGAAGCCCGACGCGCCCGCCCGGAGCGCGCCGAAGACGTACTCGTCCAGCTCGAAGGTGGTGAGCACCAGCACCTTGGTCCCGGACAGCGTCGGGTCCGCCACGATGCGCGCGGTGGCCTCCAGGCCGTCGAGCCGGGGCATCCGGATGTCCATGAGCACGACGTCGGGCCGGGTCTCGACCGCCAGGGCGACCGCGTCCGCCCCGTCGACGGCCTCGCCGACGACCTCGATGTCGTCCTCGGAGTCGAGCAGCGCACGGAAGCCGGCCCGGACCAGCGTCTGGTCGTCGGCCACCAGGACCCGGATCGTCATGGCGCTCCCGTCGGCAGGGTCGCCACGACGCGCCAGCCGCCGCCGGCCTGGGGACCGGCCTCCAGCGTCCCGCCCGCGGCCTGGGCGCGCTCGCGCATGCCGCGCACGCCCTGCCCGGCCCCGGGCGGCGCGGCCGAGGCCTCGTCGCCACCGTCGTCGTCGACCTCGATCACCAGGGCGTCGGCGCCGCGCGTCACCCGGACGCGGGCGTGCGACCCGCCGGCGTGCCGGACCACGTTGGTGAGCGCCTCCTGCACGATCCGGTAGCCGGTCGAGGTGACCGAGGCCGGCAACGTGGCGGTCGCCGGGTCGACGTCGAGGTCCACCTCGATCCCGGCCGTGCGCAGGCTCTCGCCCAGCTCGTCGAGCTCGCGCAGGCCCTGCGCCGGCCGGACCGGTGCCCCGTCGTTCCCGGTCGCATCCTCGCGCAGCATCCCGAGCGTCGACCGCAGGTCGGAGAGCGCCTCGCCGCTGACCTTCTCGATGTCCTGGAGGGTACGGCGGGCCTGCTCCGGGTCGCGGTCGAGCAGGTGCGCGCCCACCCCCGCCTGGACGTTGATCGCCACCATCGCGTGGGCCACGACGTCGTGCACGTCGCGGGCGATCCGCAGCCGTTCCTCGCCGACCCGGCGCCGGGCCTCCTCGTCCCGGGTGCGCTCCGCGGTCTCGGCGCGGTCGACCAGGGCCGCGAGGTAGTCCCGGCGGTTGCGGACCGCCGCGCCGAGCAGCAGCGGCGCGGCCACGAACGCGAGGTTCTTGGGGATCTCGGCGTTGAGCAGGGTGCGATCGTCGCTGAAGAGCAGGATGGCCGCCGACCACGGCGGGCACCAGGGCCAGACCGGCGAGCACGACGCGACGGCGGTCGACGACCAGCGCCAGGCTGTAGCCGCACAGCATGCTGGAGAACGGCGCGGTGTAGTGCACGTCGACGACCGCCAGCACGGCGTACAGCAGGGCCATGCAGGCCACCAGCGACCAGGCCGGGTGCCGGTGCCGGGTCAGCGTCGGCAGCACCGCGACCACGACGACCGCGATCGCGAGCGGGGTGGTCTCGGTCCGGTTGTCGCTGCGGTAGCGCCATCTCGGCCACCATGGCGCCCGCGAGGGCGGCAGCGATCCCCAGGTCGAGGATCAGCTGCCGCCGCATGGCCCGACCGTAGGCGGGCGGTCGGCCCGGTGTCACTCGCGTAGCCCCAGCGAGGTGTACAGCCGGTCGTGCAGCCGGCGCAGCGGCATCGGGGCCCACCAGTTGTACTTGCCGAGCAGCCCCATCAACGACGGGACCAGCAGCGACCGGACCACGAACGCGTCGACGAGGACGCCGAACGCCGTCGCCACCCCGATCTGCTGGATGAACGAGATCGAGCTGGTGCTGAAGGCGCCGATCGCCACCGCCAGCAGGATCGCCGCGGCCGTGACCACCGCACCGGTCCGCTGGACACCGACCGCGACCGACTCGCGCTCGCCGACGCCGCTGTCCCGGACCTCCTTGATCCGGCCCAGCAGGAACACGCCGTAGTCGGTCGACAGCGCGAAGATCAGCGTGGCCGTGACCAGGAAGTCGGTCGGCTCGATCCCTCCGTTGGGCGTGTAGCCGAGCAGGCCGGTGAGCCGTCCGTCCTGGTAGACGAAGGTCAGCACGCCCAGGCTGGCCGCGACGGTCAGCGCGTTCATCAGCACCGCCTTGACCGGCAGCACCACCGAGCCGGTCATCAGCCACAGGACCAGCAGCGTGAGCGCGACCAGGAGGCCGAGCGCGAGCGCGAGCCGGCTGCCGATGGCGGACTGCTGGTCCACGAACTCGGCCGCCGGGCCGGCCACCAGCGCGTCGACGCCGGTCCCCGCGTCCACGGCTCGGGTCTCGTCGACCAGCTGCTGGGCGGTCTCCCCGTCCGGCTCGCCGGCGGCGGCCACGTCCAGCTGCCACGTGTTCTCGTCGAGCTGGACAGGGGTGCCGGGGGAGGCGACGCCGGGGAGGGCGTTGACCTGGTCGGCGTACGCCGCCACCTCGGGTCGCGCCGGCGCCCTGGCTCGTGGTGACGGCGATCGTCACCGGGCTGGCGCCGGTGCCGCCGAACTCCGTCTCGATCGTGTCGGCGACGGTCCGCGAGCTCTGGTCGGTCGGGATCACCGAGCTGTCGATGGGGGTCCACTCCGCCCGGGTGGCCGGCGCCGCGAGGGCGAGCATCACCACGCCGGTAGCGACCGCGATCGCGCCGGGGCGGCGCATCACGGCGTGCGAGAGGCGGTACCAGCGGCCGTGCTCGGCGCTTCGGCGCGGCTCCCGGCGCGCCGAGCTTCGCGCCCCACAGACCGAACATCACGGGCGAGATCACCAGTGCGGCGATGGCGGCGACGACGGCGACCGTGGCGCCGGCGAGGCCCATGGACTTGATGAACCCCAGGGGGAAGACCGTGAGCGCGGCCAGGGCGACCGCGACCGTGCTGGCGGAGAAGGCGACGGTGCGGCCCGCCGTACGCATCGTGGTGAGGATCGCGCCGGCGGTCGGGCCCTGCGCCGCCAGCTCCTCGCGGTAGCGGGTGACCAGGAACAGCGTGTAGTCGATGGCCAGGCCGATGCCGAGGCCCATGACGAGGTTGAGCGCGAAGATGCTCAGCCCGTAGACCTGGTTGACGCCGGTGAGGACCAGGAACGTGCCGAGCACGGTCGTGACCCCGACGACGAGCGGCATCAGGGCCGCGCGGCCGCGGAAGAAGATCAGCGACAGCACCACCAGCAGCGGGAAGGCCAGCAGCTCGGCGCGGCCGAGGTCCTCGGTGACGGTGCTGCCGAGCTGGAGGCCGACCACCGCCGAGCCGCCGACGATGACGTCGTCCTGACCGTCGAAGGTGTCCAGCATCGCCTCGGCGACCGCCTCGTCGTCGGCGTCGGCGGACAGGGTGCCGAGCACCAGGGCCTGCGTGCCGTCCTGCGAGACCAGCGTGCCGGGATCGCCGCGGGTGGTCGGGGAGGTCACCTGGGCGACGCCGGACTCGGCCGCGAGCGTCGTCGGTCACCTCCTGCACCCGGGCGGTGTCGGCAGGGAGGCCCTGCGGGGTGTCGACGACGATCACGATGCCGGTGCCCGGCGCCTGGCCGGTCGCGGCCTCGATGCGCTCGACCGCCCGCACGGAGTCGGCGTCGTCGCTGGCGAAGCCTCCCGAGGCGTCCAGGGAGCCGGCGAGCGGTCCGCCGAAGAAGCCTGCGACGAGCACGAACAGGAACACCGCGAGCAGGCTGCGACGCGGGTGGGCGCTGAGGAAACGGGACACGCGACCGGACCCGCGGGGTGCGGTCGGGTCGTGGTCGGGAGTGGGTGAGGAGCGAGGAGGAAGGGTCTGGTTCGACATGCCTCGACTCTCCGCCGCGGGCGCCCCTGGGTCGTCGTGCCGGGGGAGGCACTTCCCCTCGCGGCCGCGGGCGGCGTACTCCCGGGGAGGTACTCCCCGCGCCGTACGGTGTGGTCGTGGCATCCACCACCCGACGCGGACGCCGGCCCGGCTCGCCCGACACCCGGGCGGCGATCCTGGCCGAGGCGCGGACGCTGTTCGCCGCCCAGGGGTACGCCGGCACGTCGGTCCGCGCGGTCGCCTCGGCCGCCGGGGTCGACGCGGCGCTGGTGCACCACTACTTCGGGACCAAGGACGACCTGTTCCTGGCCGCGCTCGAGCTGCCGCTCGACCCGCGGGAGGTGCTGCTGCCGCGTCGCCGAGGGCGGGATCGACGGCGCCGGCGAGCGGCTGCTGCGGACCTTCCTGTCGGTGTGGGACGACGAGGCGACCCGGCTCCCGCTGCTGACGCCTGGTCCGCAGCGTCGTTCGACCCGGAGCGGCCAGCGGCTGGTCCGCGACGGCTTCCTGCGCGATGGTGCTCGGGCCGGTCGGCGTCGCCCTGGGCGTCGACCAGCCCGAGCTGCCGGATGTCGCTGGTCGCCTGCCAGCTCATCGGGCTGATCCTGATCGTGCGCTACGTCGTCGCCGTCGAGCCGGTCGCCTCCATGCCCGCACGACGAGCTCGTGGCGACTACGCGCCGACGCTGCAGCGGTACCTCGAGATCCGCTGCTGCCGACTCCGCTGACTCCGTGACGTGCCGCACGCGGTGTTGCGGGCGTGCCTGCGCCGACCGAGCGCATAATTCATCATATGGTGAATAACGTCATCGAGGTGCGCGGGCTGACCGTGGTCCGGGACCGACCGGTGCTGGACGGGCTCGACGTGACGATCGGGTCCGGGGTGACCGGGCTGCTCGGGCCCGAGCGGCTGCGGCAAGTCGACGCTGCTGCGCTCGATCGTCGGCGTGCAGCAGGTCGCGGGCGGCGACGTGAGCGTGCTGGGCGAGCCCGCCGGCAGCGCGCCGCTGCGCCGGCGGATCGGCTACGTGACCCAGGCCGCCAGCGTGTACGACGACCTCACGGTCACCGAGAACCTGCGCTTCTTCGCCCGCGTCCTCGGCTGCCCGGACGCCGAGGTCGACGAAGGCGATCGACGCCGTCGACCTCGCGCTCGCACGCCGACGCGCGTGGTCGGCCGGCTCAGCGGCGGCCAGCGGTCGCGGGCCAGCCTCGCGGTCGCGCTGCTCGGCAGCCCGGACCTGCTGGTGCTCGACGAGCCGACGGTGGGCCTCGACCCGGTGCTCCGCCGCGACCTCTGGAACCTCTTCCACGACCTCGCCGACGGCGGCGCCGCGGTGCTCGTCTCGAGCCACGTCATGGACGAGGCCGAGCGCTGCGACCAGCTGCTGCTGATGCGCGACGGCGCGATCCTGGCCCACGACACCCCGGCCGCGATCAAGGAGCGCGCCGGCACCGACGACGTCGAGTCGGCGTTCCTCAAGCTCGTCGAGCAGGTGGCGGCATGAGCCTCCGGATCACCCTCGCCGTCGCCGGCCGGGTGCTCACCCAGATCCGCCGCGACCGCCGCACCGCCGCGATGCTGCTGGTGCTGCCCTGCCTGCTGATCTCGCTGCTGTGGTGGATGTTCAAGGACTCCTTCGGCGACCCGTTCGACAAGTTCGGGCCGGCGCTGCTGGCGATGTTCCCGTTCATCGTGATGTTCCTCGTGACCAGCGTGACCACGCTGCGTGAGCGCTCCAGCGGCACCCTCGAGCGGCTGCTCGCCATGCCGATGGGCAAGCTCGACTTCCTGCTCGGGTACGCCGTCGCGTTCGGCCTGGTCGCCGCCCTGCAGGCGGTGCTCGCGGTCACCGTGAGGTCGGCCTGCTCGGCCTCGACATCCAGGGCTCGGTCTGGCTGCTCGGCCTGGTCGCGGTGGCCGACGCCGTGCTCGGCTCGGCGCTCGGCCTGTTCGTCAGCGCGTTCGCGCAGACCGAGTTCCAGGCGGTGCAGTTCCTGCCGCTGATCGTCTTCCCGCAGATCCTGCTGTGCGGGCTGTTCGTGCCCCGCGAGGCGCTGCCGCCGTGTCCTCGAGGCGGTCAGCGACGTGCTGCCGCTGTCGTACGCCGTCGACGCGATGACCCACCTGACGCGCGGCACCTCGACGTCGGACGTGTGGATGGACCTGCTGGTCGTGGCGGCGTTCGCGGTCGGCGCGCTCGGCCTCGGCGCGGCGACCCTGCGGCGGCGTACGCCGTAGAGCCAGGGCGTGTCTCCCCATCCCGATGCCGGCTGCGCGCCGCCATACACGCACACTGGCTTTGTTGGCGGGCGCTCGAAATACGGGGAAGTATGCCTTCGCGCCGCCGCCTTGCCATTGCACGCGTCTGACGACGCGCAGCTCGACACCGGATAGGGAGACACGCCCTGGGGACGTAGCCTGTCGCCATGGCGTTGTTGGCCCGACCGCTGCTCATGCTGAGCCGCAGCGAGATGGTGAAGAAGCTGGTCAGCACGATGCCGGTCTCGGCGGGGATCGTGCGCAGCTATGTCCCGGGCGAGACGACCGAGTCGGTGGTCGACGCGTCGGCGCGGGAGGTCGACGAGGGGATCCGGGCGACCCTCGACTTCCTCGGTGAGGACACCCTCGACTCCGAGCAGGCCGACGCGACCGTGGCGGCGTACCTCGAGGTGCTCGAGCGAGCTCTCCGCGCGCGGGCTGACCCGGATGGCCGAGGTGTCGGTGAAGCTGTCCGCGATCGGCCAGGCGCTGCCCGACAACGGCCACAAGATCGCGCTCGAGAACGCTCGCACCATCTGCCGGGCCGCGCGCAACGCCGGCACCACGGTGACCCTCGACATGGAGGACCACACCACCACCGACTCGACGCTGGCGATCCTGCGCGACCTGCGCAAGGACTTCCCCGAGACCGGAGCGGTGCTGCAGGCCTACCTGCACCGCACCGAGGCGGACTGCCGGGCGCTGGCCTACGAGGGGTCGCGGGTGCGGCTGTGCAAGGGCGCCTACAACGAGCCGGAGGAGGTCGCCTTCCAGGCCGACCTCGACGTGGACCGGTCCTACGTCCGGTGCCTCAAGGTGCTGCTGGCCGGCCAGGGCTACCCGATGATCGCCACCCACGACCCGCGGCTGGTGGAGATCGCCTCCACGCTCGCGTCGCGCTACGGCCGCGACCAGGGGTCCTACGAGTTCCAGATGCTCTTCGGCATCCGGCCCGAGGAGCAGCGCCGGCTCGTGAAGGCCGGGGAGCGGGTCCGGGTCTACATCCCCTACGGCCAGGAGTGGTACGGCTACCTGATGCGACGGCTCGCCGAGCGTCCGCAGAACCTGTCATTCTTCCTGCGATCCCTGATCTCGAAGAAGTGAGCCACCGATGAAGCAGACCGCGATCCTCGGCGCCGGAGTGATGGGCGAGACCCTGCTCTCCGGGCTGGTCCGCGCCGGCCGCCGCGTCGACCAGCTCCTGGTCGGCGAGAAGCGGCCCGAGCGCGCCCGCGAGCTCGAGGAGCGGTACGGCGTCGCCGTGGTCGGCAACATCGAGGCCGCCTCCAAGGCGGACACCGTCGCGATCGTGGTCAAGCCCCAGGACATGGCCGACCTGCTCGACGAGATCGGCCCCTCGCTGCGCGCCGGTCAGCTGCTCGTCTCGCTCGCGGCCGGCATCACCACGGCGTTCATCGAGTCGCGGGTGCCCGAGGGCGTCGCCGTCGTCCGGGTCATGCCCAACACCCCGGCCCTGGTCGACGAGGGCATGGCCGCGGTCTCACCCGGCTCGCACTGCTCCGAGGAGCACCTGCGCGAGGCCGAGGAGCTGATGGCCTCGGTCGGCAAGGTGCTCCGCATCCCGGAGCGCCAGCAGGACGCCGTCACCGCGATCTCCGGCTCCGGGCCGGCGTACATCTTCTTCGTCGTGGAGTCGATGATCGAGGCCGGCGTCCACCTCGGCCTGCCGCGCACCACCGTCATCCGAGCTGGTCATCCAGACCCTGGTCGGCTCGGCCAAGATGCTCCGCGAGACCGGCACCCACCCGACCGTGCTGCGCGAGCAGGTCACCTCGCCGGGCGGCACCACGGCGTCGGCGCTGCGCGAGCTCGAGGTGCACAAGGTGCGCGCCGCGTTCCTCGCCGCGATGGAGGCCGCGCGCGACCGCTCCCGCCAGCTCGCCGAGGGCGACTGAACTTCAGCCCTGGGGCGGACGACTGTGCATCCCGGCCGCGCCAGACTGGTGGCATGGATGCGCGGCTGCCGATGGTCTGGGGCGCGACCCCCGAGGAGGCCGGCCGCCACTACCCGGCCGACGACCTCGTGCCCGGCGGCCTGCTGCTCACCCGCGCCATCTCGGTGCGGCGCGCCGGCCGAGCTGACCTGGCGCTGGCTCTGCCAGGTCGCGGTCGCGCCGTACTCCTACGACTGGATCGACAACCGCGGCCGCCGCAGCCCGCAGACCCTCACCCCGGGCGCCGACCGGCTCGAGCTCGGTCAGACCATGGCCATCGTCTTCCGGCTGACCGTCGTTCGACGACGGACACCACTGGACGGCGGTCACCACCCCGCGCGGCCAGCGGATGTTCGGGCCGGTCGCGATGACGTACGCCGCCGAGCCCGACGGCCCCGACTCGCGGATCGTCTGCCGGATCGCCGCCGGCCGCCCGCGGCCCGCTCGCCCGGGTCCGCGCGCACGCGCTGGCCTGGGGCGACCTCGTGATGATGCGCCGCCAGTTCCTCAACCTGAAGGCGCTCGCCGAGCGGGACGCGACACTCTCTGCGCTAGCTGTTGGCGTGCGCGTCCCAGTCCCGCAGCCGCTGGGCGATCAGCGTCCGTGCGCTCCTCGACGTTGCCCGCGTCGAGGACGGCCCAGTCGGCGGCGTCGGCGCGCAGGTAGACGCCGACGTCCGGGCGGCAGCTCCGGCGTCCGGTCGTCGACGCGGGTCGTCCAGTAGCCGGCTCGCGCGGTCGACTCGACTCCAGCTTGATCTCGCCGGTCCCCTCGAGCCGCGGCGCGTCCGGGTGCCGGGGCCGCTCGCCCGGTCGAAGTAGAAGATCCCGGCCGGGTCGGTCTGCTCCTTCGACGCCTCGCTCCAGTAGCGCGCCGACAGGGTCCCGTCCTCCTGCCACGAGCGGCCGCTGACCTCGAGCCCACCGGCCCGGTCGCGGGAGATCCGGAGCAGGCTCACCGCCGACGGCTCGACCTCGCTGCGCGCGGTGAGCGAGTACTGCCACCAGTCGCCCTCGATGCGCGCCAGCCGGCCCTCGGCCTCGATCGCCTTGCGCACCTTCTGGTTGACCGTCTTGAGCTCGTGCGGGGTCAGCTCGGGGTCGTAGCGCACGCAGGTCAGGCCGAGCAGGTCGGTGGGCAGCTTCGCGCCGTTCGCGTGCAGGATGAACGTCCGGCGCATGCCCAGCGCGCCGCCGAACAGCCCGGCCTCGAAGACCACGTTGTCGCGCGGCGAGGCCTGGCCGGGCACCGCCGTGCCCGGGTCGCCGGGGGTCGGCGTCGTCCAGTCGTCCTGGGCGAACACGAACGCGGCGAAGTCCACCTCGCGGGTGAGCTCGACCAGCCGGTCCAGGGTGGAGGAGCCGGGGTTGAACACGGCGGTCCACGGCTCGACGTCGGCCACGGTGGCCAGCCCGCCGGTCAGCGACTTGAGCAGCCTGGCCTGCTTGCCCGAGGAACCGAGGAAGATGCGCGGCTTGTCCATGGTGCCGGTCATCCTAGGACCGCCACACTGGCCGGCGTGGAGACCTACCGCACGCCCGACGAGCGCTTCGCCGACCTGCCGGACTTCCCGTGGCCGCCGGCGTACGCCGAGGTGGCGGACGGCGACGGCGGCACGCTGCGGGTGGCGTACGTCGACGCCGGTCCCGCCGACGGACCGGTCGCGCTGCTGCTGCACGGCGAGCCGTCGTGGTCCTTCCTCTACCGGCACGTGATCCCGGTCCTCACCGACGCCGGCATCCGGTGCGTGGCGCCGGACATGGTCGGGTTCGGGCGGTCGGACAAGCCGCTCGCACTGGAGGACCACACCTTCGCGCGCCACGTCGAGTGGATGCGTGAGCTGGTCCTCGACCACCTCGACCTGCACGACGTGACGCTGTTCGGTCAGGACTGGGGCGGGCTGCTCGGGCTGCGGCTGGTGGCCGAGCACCCCGACCGGTTCGCGCGCGTGGTCGCGGCGAACACCGGCCTCCCGACCGGCGACTTCGACATGCCGGAGATCTGGTGGATGTTCCGCAACGCGGTCGAGAAGGCCGAGGTGCTCGACATCGGCCGACTGGTCGCCGCCGGCTGCGTGCGCGGGACCACCGACGAGGTCCGGGCGGCGTACGACGCGCCGTTCCCGACCGAGGAGAGCAAGGTCGGCGTCCGGGCGATGCCCACCCTGGTGCCGACCCGGCCCGACGACCCGGCAGCGCCCGCCAACCGGCTCGCCTGGGCCGCGCTCGGCGAGTGGGACCGGCCGTTCCTCACCGCCTTCAGCGACTCCGACCCGATCACCGGAGGCATGGAGGCGATCCTCCAGCAGCACGTCCCCGGCGCGCACGGCCTCGACCACCCCACCATCGCCAACGCCGGCCACTTCCTCCAGGAGGACGCCGGCGAGGAGCTCGGCCGGGTCATCGCCGACGTTCATGTCTGCCGGCTCGGGGTAGTCGCAGACCTTTGGCACGCCGGTCCCGCGAGCGGGGTGTCCCGAACGTCTGCGACTATCGCCGCCGAGTCACAGGCCGATGGCGGTCGTGGCGGCGGCGAGGACGGGGGCGGTGACCTCCCGGCAGCGGGCGGCGCCGGCGGCGAAGACCTGGGTCACGTGGACCGGGTCGGCGGCGAGGTCGGCGTACCGCTTCTGGATCGGCTCCAGCGTCGCCACCACGGCGTCGGTGACCGCGCGCTTGAGCGCGCCGTAGGTGTCGATGCCGGCGGCCGAGCCGCCGCACGCCCCCAGGATGTCGAGGAGGTTGGTGACGCCGGGCTTGTCGGGGGAACGGCGTACCGCGTCCGGGCCGGTCTCGGAGTCGGTGACCGCGCGGGCGACCTTGCGGCGTACGACGTCGGGCGGGTCGAGCAGGTAGACCGAGCCGGCCGCGTCCGCGGACTTCGACATCTTGCGGTCCGGGTGCAGCAGGTCCATCACGCGGGCGGTGCCGCCCGTGGGGACGACCACCTCCGGGACCGTGAAGACCTCGCCGTAGCGCCGGTTGAACCGCAGCGCCAGGTCGCGGGTCAGCTCGACGTGCTGGCGCTGGTCGGCGCCCACGGGCACCTGCTCCGGGCGGTAGAGCAGGATGTCGGCCGCCATCAGGGCGGGATAGGTGAACAGCGAGACGCGGGTCGAGTCGACGCCGCGACCCTTCTCCTTGAACTGGATCATCCGGTTCAGCTCGCCGGTCGTGGCGACGCACTCGAGCAGGTAGGCGAGCTGCGCGTGGGCCGGCACGTGGCTCTGCCGGAACAGCGTGGCCCGGTCGAGACCGACCGCGAGGAACAGCGTGGCCGTCTCGTCGGCGTACGAGCGCAGCCGCACGCGGGTCGTGCTCGGTGGTCATCGCGTGCAGGTCGGAGACGCCGTAGAAGGCGTCCTCCTGGCGGCGCGACATGGGGAGCAGCGCGCCGAGGTAGCTGCCGAGGGTGAGCCGCCCCGAGGGGGTCAGCAGGGAGAGGGTGCGAGTCATGTGGAGCTCCTGGGGTGAGGGCCCACGGACGACGCCGAAGATGCAGAACGGCCGCCCGTGGGCGGCCGATGAGAGGGGTGTGCTGGAGTCGGTGGGCCGCCGTCAGGCGGGCCACCACGAGAGACCGGAGGTCGTCAGCACACCTCCACGATAGCGTCCGAACATGGAGTGCGCGGGTCCGAGCACGGTCGTCTTCGACCCGACGCTCACCGACTACGACTTCGGACCGCACCACCCGATGTCCCCGGTCCGTGTCGACCTGACCATGCAGCTGGCGCACGAGCTCGGCGTCACGACCGGCGGCCCGCTCCGCGTCGTCCCGGCTCCGGTCGCCACGCTCGACCAGATCGCCACCGTGCACGACGCCGCGCTGATCGAGGCGGTGCAGCGGGCCGGGAACACCGGCGCCGCGGAGCTCCAGGTCGGCCTCGGCAGCGACGACAACCCCGTCTTCCTGGGGATGCACGAGGCCGCCGCGCACGTCGTCGGGGCCAGCCTCGAGGCGTTCCGCCAGGTCTGGTCGGGGGAGTCGCTGCACAGCGCCAACATCACCGGCGGCCTGCACCACGCCATGCCGGACCGGGCCAGCGGCTTCTGCGTCTACAACGACGTCGCCATCGGCATCCGGTGGCTGCTCGACCAGGGCGCCGAGCGGGTGGCCTACGTCGACGTCGACGTCCACCACGGCGACGGCGTCGAGGCGATCTTCTGGGACGACCCGCGGGTGCTCACCATCTCGCTGCACGAGACCGGCCAGTTCCTGTTCCCCGGGACCGGGTTCAGCGGCGACGTCGGCGGCGAGGGCGCCGAGGGCAGCGCGGTCAACGTCGCGCTGCCGCCGGGCACCGGCGACGCCGGCTGGCTGCGCGCCTTCCACGCCGTGGTGCCCGACCTGGTCCGCGAGTTCGCACCCGACGTCCTGGTCACCCAGCACGGCTGCGACTCGCACGCCGAGGACCCGCTCGCGCACCTGATGCTGAGCGTGGACGGCCAGCGCGCGGCGTACGTCGCACTGCACGAGCTCGCCCACGAGGTCGCCGGCGGCCGCTGGGTGGCCACCGGGGGTGGCGGCTACGCCCTGGTCGACGTGGTCCCGCGCGCGTGGAGCCACCTGCT
The DNA here is from genome assembly GCA_963734355.1 of uncultured Actinomycetota bacterium. Lineage (GTDB taxonomy): Bacteria > Actinomycetota > Actinomycetes > Propionibacteriales > Nocardioidaceae > Nocardioides. The sequence goes on along the minus strand of CAVTHU010000045.1, from coordinate 130,688 downwards.
GGGCATCGTGTCCGGGGCGCCGGTGGACGCGTCGACGCCCACGCCGGAGGCCTGGCGCGCCTACGTGCTGGAGAAGCTGCACGTCACGGCCCCACGCTCGATGGGCGACGGCCGCCCGCCCGAGTTCCGGGACTGGCGCGAGGGCTACGACCCGGACACGTGGCTGGACCGCGAGATCAACGCCACCCGCTCAGCCGCCTTCCCGCTGCACGGGCTCGACCCGCTCCCCTGAGGGTGGTCTGGACCAGTTCGAGCCGGACACGATGCACCTCTCGGCGCAAGGTGACACGCCAGACCACTCGCACCACTTTTCGGAACCACTTCCCCACGAGTCACAACTGCCCCTATTCTCCCTTAGGAGCGGCGCGGGGTTCTTCGGTGGGGAAGCCGATGACGTGCTGCACAGAGAAAGAACGGTGCACGATGGCTGGTTCTGGGGACATGTCGGACGCGAAGTTTCTGACCGTGGCCGAGGTCGCGGCGATGATGCGCGTCTCGAAGATGACTGTTTATCGCCTGGTCCACAACGGAGAACTGCCAGCCGTGCGCGTCGGCCGCTCGTTCCGAGTGGTCGAAGAGGACGTCAACGAGTACCTCCGCAAGAGCTTCTACAGCGCGGGCTGACCGCCCCCAGGGGCTCTGAGCGACGCCGCGCCAGCGGTTGTCGCAGACCTCACGCGGCCGCGGTTCGGCGCCTTGCCGTACGCCGGTTACGCTTGCCCGGTCCTGCGGGCCTTCCCGCGGGGCGCTGACGCGGTTCCCGACGGGTCCGGGTCAGCCTTCCGTCGAAAGGTCTGTTCGTGGGTTCGGTCATCAAGAAGCGGCGCAAGCGCATGGCGAAGAAGAAGCACCGCAAGCTGCTCAAGAAGACGCGCGTCCAGCGTCGCAAGCTCGGCAAGTAACCGCCGACCCACACCTCCCCCCACCGGTCAGGGGCCGAGATGGCGAGCACCTCCCAGGGCGCGTCCCGCAACAGGGTCGTCCTCGTGACCGGGGTCTCGCGAGACCTCGGGCGCCGTTCGGCGCGCGCGCTCGCCGCCGACCCGACCGTGGACCGCGTCATCGGCGTCGACGTCGTTCCCCCTCGGGGTGACGTCGGCGACGTCTCGTTCGTGCGCGCCGACATCCGCAACCCGGTGATCGCCAAGGTGATCGCCAAGGAGAACGTCGACACGGTCGTGCACATGAGCGTCATCTCGACGCCCGGCAGCGCCGGCGGCCGGGGCACGATGAAGGAGCTCAACGTCATCGGCACGATGCAGCTCCTGGCTGCCTGCCAGAAGGCGCCGAGCGTCCAGCACCTCATCGTGAAGTCCACGACCACGATGTACGGCGCCAGCAACCGCGACCCCGCGATGTTCACCGAGGACATGGAGCCGCGCCGCGGCGCCCGCTCCGGCTACGCCAAGGACGTCGCGGAGATCGAGGGCTACGTGCGTGGCTTCGCCCGCCGCCGCCCCGACGTCCGGGTGACCACGCTGCGCTGCGCCAACGTGATCGGTCCCCACGTGGTCAGCCCGCTCACGTCGTACTTCCGGCTGCCGGTGATCCCGACCGTGCTCGGCTTCGACGCCCGGCTGCAGTTCCTGCACGAGCAGGACCTCATGGACGTGCTCATCCACGCCGTCCGGACCGACCTGCCGGGCACCTTCAACGTCGCCGGTGACGGGGTCCTGATGCTCTCCCAGGCGCTGCGCCGGCTGAAGCGCCCCTCGGTGCCCATGCCGGGCTTCGCGGTCGGTGGTGTCGGGTCGTTGCTCCGCAGTGCCCGGTTGGCGGACTTCTCTCCGGAACAGCTCAGCTTCCTCACCTACGGTCGCGGGGTGGACACGACCCGGATGCGCGAGGAGCTCGGCTTCGAGCCCGACGTTCACGACCGCCGAGGCGTTCGCCGACTTCGCCGCGGGGCTGATGCCCACCGGCGGCCGGATCGAGAAGGCCCTCACCGCGGCCCTCGACCACCTGCCACCGGTCGACGAGACACCGGCGCTCCATCCGGTGGGAGGTGGTCCCCGTGGGTGACGCGGAGATCATCCCGATCGGCACCCGCGGCCGGCCCGGGCGGGGACAGGGCAGCGGCAGGCCGTCCGCGGCCTCGCGCAGCCTGGCCACCGGCGCCCGCAAGTCGACCCAGGCGAAGGACCGTGCCACGAAGCGGCCGACGGAGCCCGCCGAGGCCACCGAGCAGCCGAGCCACCGAGCCCGTCGAGACCACCGAGACCCCGGCCGCAGAGGAGACCCGCGCCCCGGCGTACGCCGAGGAGCGGCTGCCCACCGGCGGCATCCCGGCCGGCGACTGGCTCTCGGCGTTCCAGCAGGCCTCCCGCGACCTGTTCGGTGACCAGTGGGAGCCGCAGCTGGCCCGCTTCCTCGCCTTCCTGCGCCGCCGGGTGACCGGTGACTACGTCGTCGACGAGTACGGCTTCGACCAGGAGATCACCGAGCGGTTCTTCATGACCGCGCTGCGCCCGATCGCGCAGAAGTGGTTCCGCATCGAGGTGCGCGGCATCGAGAACATCCCCTCCGAGGGTGGCGCCCTGGTGGTCTCCAACCACTCCGGCACCATCCCGGTCGACGGCCTGATGACGATCGTCTCGATCCACGACCAGACCGGCCGGTTCCTGCGGCCGCTCGGCGCCGACCTGGTCTTCAAGTCACCCGTCGTCAGCACCCTGGCCCGCAAGGGCGGCACCACGCTCGCCTGCAACGAGGACGCCGAGCGCCTGCTGCGCGGCGGCGAGCTCGTCGGCGTCTGGCCCGAGGGGTTCAAGGGCATCGGCAAGCCGTACGCCGAGCGCTACAAGCTGCAGCGGTTCGGTCGGGGCGGCTTCGTCTCCGCGGCGCTGCGCACCCAGGTGCCGATCATCCCGCTGTCGGTGGTCGGCGCCGAGGAGATCTACCCGCTGGTGGCCAACCTGCCGTCGCTGGCCCGGGTGCTCGGGCTGCCGTACCTCCCCATCACGCCGCTGTTCCCGTGGCTGGGGCCGCTCGGCCTGGTGCCGCTGCCGTCCAAGTGGCTCCTGGAGTTCGGGGAGCCCATCCGCACCGACGAGTTCGATCGCCGGCGCCGCCGAGGACCCGATGCTGGTCTTCAACGTCACCGACGAGGTGCGCGAGACCATCCAGTCGACGCTCTACTCGCTCCTGATGCAGCGGCAGTCCGTCTTCCGCTGATCGCGTGTCAAAACCTCCGCAGCCAGGCTGGGAGGTGCGTGCGCCGCGCTGGGCTAGTTGCCGGTGAGCCCGTTCAGCAGGCCGGTCACGCCCGCCACGACACCGGTCACGACCTCGTTGACCGTGTCGGTCACCGGGGCGAGGTCGACGGGCGGGAGGGGCTTGACGTCCTTGCCGCCGTTGCCGCCGCCGCCGTTGCCGCCGTTCGCCGCCGTTCCCGCCGCCACCGGTGTTCGTGTCGGTGCCACCGGTCGGGAGCAGGCCGCCGGAGTCGGTCGCGGCGTCGCTGGGCTGGGTCGGGATCTGGATCGGCGTCTCGGGCGGGTTCAGGCCGCTCAGGGGTCCTAGCTGACCCTTGCCGCCGTTCTGCGGCTGGGCGGCGTCCGTGGGCCCGGGGACGTCAGCGCCGGGCAGCTCGCCGCCGGCCACGTTGTTCGCCGCGTCGGTGAGCGCCTGAGCGACACCGGCCACCAGCTGGGGCGGGACGTCGAGGATCTCGGCGCCGCAGTCGGGGCACGCGTTGGCGGCCTGGGCGTCGATCGAGAGGACCGTCTGCGCGGCATTCAGCAGGGCATCGTGGGCAGCCGACCACCCGTCGGTCGGGGCGACGCCGTCCGGCGGGATCAGGTCGTCGAGCCCAGCCAGGGCGCCAATGCTGTCCTGTGCGTTGCTGTGGATCTGCCCGATCGAACCCTCGTTGCCGTTCGCCTCGTAGTCGTCGAGCAGCGAGTTGCTGCCGTCGGTGAACTGCTGGGTGAAGTCGTTGAGGGTGTGGGTGACCAGCTGCGGGTCGGGTGAGTCCTTCTGCACGAGCTTGCCGGCCTCGTCGAGGCGCGTGGACGCGTTGCCGAGGACGGTCTCGCCCTTGGCGTCGTCGCCGACGCTGAACCCGGCCTGGGTGTTCTCGATGGCCCGCTTGACCGGGTAGAGGACGTCACCCGGGATCGCACCCTGGGAGGCGACCGCCATCGACGTGGTGGCGCCGATGATCGCCACCGCGCCGAGTGCGATGCCGACCCGGCGCTCGCGGCGGGTGCGGCGGGGCTTGATCGTGAGCCGCGCGACGTCGTCGCGCTCACGGGCGGCGGTCGGGACCGGCGTCAGCTCGTCCGCTGCGGCGAGCAGGAGCCGCTCGCGCAGGTCTGCCACGAACTCGGGCCGGGCCTGTGGCTCGGGCACCGAACGGAGGGCGCTGACGAGCTCCAGCAGGTCGGAGTTGGCGCGGTCGACGTCATCTCGTCGTCCGCCCTCGACCAAGGAGTCGAACCGTTCGGCACGTCGTCGTGCCGGGAACAGGGTGGTCATCGGTGCTGTCCTGTCATGTGGGTGCCGATGCCATCCCCGTGATGAGACATCGACGCACTGCACAACGACCGGCAGGTCACCGGAGTTACGCGCTCGAGATGGGGTCCGGTCATCAGCGGATCCCCTCCGGCATCAGCTTGGCGAGGTTGCGCACCCCGCGGAGCTGGAGCTGCTTGACGGCGCCCTCGCTCCGGCCCAGGACGGCGGCCGTCTCCGCGATGCTCATGCCCTGCAGGAAGCGCATGATCAGGCAGTCCTTCTGCTCGCTCGGCAGCTCGGTGAGGGCCTTGAGCAGCAGCTCGTTGGTGAGGCTGGCGAGGACCGCGTGCTCGGGGCCCTCGGTCGAGTCGTCGTGGAGCCCCATGTCCTCCGTGGAGAGCTCGAGGCGGGTCCGGCCGGCCTTGAAGTGGTCGGTGGCGAGGTTGCGGGCGATGGTCATCAGCCAGGCGCCGAAGTCCTTGCCCTGCCAGCGGAAGTTCTGCATGTTCCGCAGCGCACGGAAGAAGGTCTCGGAGGTGAGGTCCTCGGCGAGCGTGCTCGAGCGGGTCCGGTAGAAGAGGAACCGGTAGACCGAGCCCTGGTAGTGGTCGTAGAGCATCCCGAAGGCGTCGCTGTCGCCCGTGCGGGCCAGCTCGACCAGGGCGATCAGCCGGGTGCGCGCCTCCTCGGTCTCCTCGGAGGAGGCGGCCTGGTCGGCGTCGCCGAAGCCCTTGTTGCCGTGGGTCTCGGAGCGGCCCGACGCCCCGACCTCGTCGTTGGCGACGGCCTCGCTCAGGAGCCAGCCGAGCGGGTGCGGTGCACCGGGCGGCGTACGGCGGGACGGATCGGCCAGGGCGACCGCGAGCGGCGGCTCAGCGAGGTTGCCGAAGAGGGCGCACGCGACCGCCTCGCGAAGGGCGTCAAGCCCCCGCGCGACATCGTGACCCAGTCCGGGCACAAGGACCCCTCCCTCGCCATCCCCCGATTCCGTACCCACATTAGAGGCGCAGGTCACACCACGGGAAGAAATGGTTGCCCAGGACACACTGGACTGGTCTACACCGCCGAGCCGCTGGCGTCGGATCAGCGGCGCCGACCGCGCAGCGAGACCCCCGCGGCCACGGCACCGGTGACGGCGCCCGCCACGGCGCCCACGAGCAGCCCCGCCCGGGCCGCCTTGCGGCCGGTCCGGTAGTCGTGGATCCGCCAGCCCTGCGCACGGGCGTGCGCGCGCAGCTTGGCGTCCGGGTTGATCGCGCAGGGGTCGCCGACCATGGTGAGCATCGGCAGGTCGTTGTAGGAGTCGGAGTACGCCGAGCAGCGGCTCAGGTCGAGCGACTCCCGGGCGGCCAGCGCCTTGATCGCCTCCGCCTTGGCCGGGCCGTGCAGCATGTCGCCGACCAGCCGGCCGGTGTAGACGCCGTCCACGTGCTCGGCGACGGTGCCCATCGCGCCGGTCAGGCCGAGCCGGCGGGCGATGATCTGCGCGATCTCGATGGGCGCGGCGGTGACCAGCCAGACCCGCTGCCCCTGGTCGAGGTGGAGCTGCGCCAGCGCGCGGGTGCCCGGCCAGATCCGGTGGGCCATCGCCTCGTCGAAGATCTCCTCACCGAGATCCTGGAGCTCCTTGACGGTGTGGCCGGCGATGAAGCCCAGGGCCGAGTTGCGGGCCTCCGCGACGTGCTCGGGGTCCTCGACGCCCACCACGCGGAAGTAGGCCTGCTTCCAGGCGGCGCTGAGGATGTCGCGGGTCGTGAAGAACTCGCGACGGTGCAGACCGCGCGCCAGGTGGAAGATGCTGGCGCCCTGCATGACGGTGTTGTCGACGTCGAAGAACGCCGCCGCGGTGGGGTCCACCGGGTGGTCGAGGGCGGTCTCGACCTCGGCCGCGGCCGCGGCCGCCTCGCCGGCGAGCGTGGACCGCTGCTGGAGGTTGAGGCGGCGCGGCCGGGCGGAGGGCACCACGGTTCGACCCTAGCCACATCGGCTGTGTGGAAGTATCCGTCCATGGCTGCCGGACCCGCGACCGATGTCGCGGACCTCCTCGTGCAGGCCGCGGCCGAGGACCCCGACCGGCTCGCGATCGTCGAGTCCGGCGGTCGACGGGTCACCTGGGGCGAGCTCGACGACGAGGTGGGCCGGATCGCCACCGGCCTCGGTGCGGCCGGCATCGTCGCCGGCCACCGGGTGATGGTGGTCCTGGGCAACCGGATCGAGTTCGTGTCCACCTACCTCGCCGTGCTGCGGACCCAGGCGGTCGCCGTACCGGTGAACCCGACCTCGCAGTCCGGTGAGCTGGCGCGGATGATCGCGGACTCGGGCTCCCGGATGGTCTTCGCGGACGTCGACACGGTGTCGGCCGGCGCGGGAGGCCGTCCAGGCCCTCGAGCAGGCGCAGTCGACCGAGTACCCCGCGGGCTCGATCGAGGGCGACCTGATGGCGCGGCTCGTGATCCCGCGCATCGTCGTGGTCGGTGGCACCCTCCAGCCGGGCGAGCGCTCGTACGACCACCTGCGGGCCGACACCGCCCGCCCGGTCCCGCAGCTGCAGGACCCCGAGAAGCTCGCCGCGCTCCTCTACACGAGCGGTACGTCGGGCCGCCCGCGCGCCGCGATGCTGACCCACCGCGCGCTGCTCGCGAACATCGACCAGGTCGCCGCGGTCGAGCCGCCGATGATCCACGGGGACGACGTGGTGCTCGGCGTGCTGCCGCTGTTCCACGTCTACGGGCTCAACGCGGTGCTCGGCGTCGTGATGCGGCACCGCGCCAAGCTGGTGCTGACCGGCCGCTTCGAGCCGCAGGGCACCCTCGACCTGATCGAGGACGAGGCGTGCAGCGTGGTCCCGGTCGCCCCGCCGGTCTTCGCCTACTGGCGCGACGTCGACGGGCTCAAGGAGCGGCTCGGCCCGGTGCGGCTGATCCTGTCCGGCTCGGCGCCGCTCTCGCCGGAGCTGGGTGCGGAGTTCAGCGAGCTCGCCGGCATCCCCATCCACCAGGGCTACGGCCTCACCGAGGCCTCGCCGGTGGTGACCAGCACCCTGTGCAGCAAGGAGCTCCAGCCCGGCTCGGTCGGCGCCGCGCTGCCGGGCATCGAGATCCGGCTGGTCGACGAGACCGGCCGGCCGCCCGAGGGCGAGGACCCGGGCGAGATCCAGATCCGGGGCGCGAACCTGTTCAGCGGCTACTGGCCCGACGGCGCCCAGGGCCCCGACGACGGCGGCTGGTGGTCCACCGGCGACGTCGGCTTCCTCGACGCGACCGGTGACCTGTTCCTGGTCGACCGGCTCAAGGAGCTGGTGATCGTCTCCGGGTTCAACGTCTACCCGGTCGAGGTCGAGGACGTGATCCGCGAGGTTCCCGGTGTCACCGAGGCCGCGGTGATCGGCGTCGAGGACCCCGAGACCGGCGAGGCCGTCGTGGCCTACGTCGTCGCGCCGGGCGCCGACGCAGGCGCGCTCGCGGCCGCCGTACGGTCGCACTGCGAGCAGCGGCTCGCCCGGTTCAAGCAGCCCAGCCGGGTCGAGGTCGTCTCCGAGCTCCCCGTCGGCGTCACCGGCAAGGTGCAGAAGGGGCGGCTGCGCGGCATGGAGCGCCGCCGCGCGCTCGGCCTCCTCGAGTAGATGACCGGGCCGTGACCGCTCGGGTCACCCTCTACTCCAAGCCGGGCTGCCACCTCTGCGACGACGCCCGGCGGTGATCGAGCGGGTCTGCGCCGACCTGGGGGAGTCCTACGACGAGGTCTCGATCCTCGACGACCCCGCGCTGCTGGAGCGGTACGCCGAGGAGATCCCCGTGACCCTCGTCGACGGCAAGCAGCACGACTTCTGGCGGGTCAGCGAGGAGCGGCTGCGGGCCGCGCTGGCCGCCTCCTGCGCTCAGGGAACCCCGGTAACCGGGGTTCCTGACGATCGTCAGGTGCAGTTGCAAGCCCACGATCGTCGAGATACCCGGGTACCCGGGATCGCTGCAGGCCGGCCGCTACCCGCCGGTAGCGCGTGGGAAAGACCACGCTCCCGCGGTTTTGTTCTCGCGTTCACAAACTCCTAGAGTGGCGGGGCCGACGGCGTGGCGCAGGCCCGGATAGGCCTCCTCCGCCGGCTGGAGAGAAGGTCTGGTGAGCGCACGCACGACCGACAGCGCCCGGGACATCCCCGAGGCCACGGTCGCGCGCCTGCCCGTCTACCTCCGTGCCCTGACCACCCTGGTCGAGGAGGGCACCACGACCTGCTCCAGCGAGGAGCTCGCCGCCGCGGCGGGCGTCAACAGCGCCAAGCTCCGCAAGGACCTGTCCTACCTCGGCAGCTACGGCACCCGCGGGGTCGGGTACGACGTCGACTACCTGCGCTACCAGATCGCCCGCGAGATCGGCGTGACCCAGGACTGGCCGGTCGTCATCGTCGGCATCGGCAACCTCGGCCACGCGCTGGCCAACTTCTCCGGCTTCCGCAGCCGCGGCTTCCGGGTGGTCGCGCTGCTCGACGCCGACCCGAAGCGCCGGGGGGAGCGGGTGGCCGGGGTCGACGTCCGCGACTTCGCCGACCTCGACGCGATCGTCCGCGAGCACGGCGTCGCCATCGGTGTGATCGCCACCCCGGCGTCGGCCGCCCAGGACGTCGCCGACCAGATGGTCGAGGCCGGGCATCAGCAGCATCCTCAACTTCGCACCCACGGTGATCGCGGTGCCCGACGGCGTCGACGTGCGCAAGGTCGACCTCTCGATCGAGCTGCAGATCCTCGCCTACCACGAGCAGCGCAAGCACGGGGAGGTCACCGCGTCATGAGCGTGCTCGTGGTCGGCGTCTCCCACAACTCCGCCCCGGTGTCCCTGCTGGAGCAGGTCGCGCCCCAGGCCGACGCGGTCCCCAAGCTGATCCAGTCCGTGGCCGCCTGCGAGCACGTCACCGAGGCGACCGTCATCGCGACCTGCAACCGGGTCGAGATCTACGCCGACGTCGACCGGTTCCACGGCTCGGTCGAGGAGCTCTCCCGGCTGCTGATCGAGCGGTCCGGCAAGTCCACCGACGCGATGCTCCCGCACCTCTACGTCCACTACGACGACGGCGCGGTCTCGCACCTGTTCCAGGTCGCGGCCGGGCTCGACTCGATGGCCGTCGGCGAGGGCCAGATCCTCGGCCAGACCCGCGACGCGCTCCGGCTCGGGCAGGAGCTCGGCACCGTCGGCTCGGCCCTCAACCTGCTGTTCCAGCAGGCGCTCCGGGTCGGCAAGCGCTCACGCGCCGAGACCGACATCGACAGCGCCGCACCGACGCTCGTCGGCGCCGCCCTCGACCGGTCCGCCCGCCACGGCAGCGACGTCGCGGGCCGCCGGGTCGTCGTGGTCGGCGCCGGTGCCATGGCCGGGCTGGCCACGGCAACCGTCTCGCGACGCGGGGCCGCCGAGGTCGTCGTGGTCAACCGCACCCGCGAGCGCGCAGACCGGCTGGCCGCCGAGTACGCCGGCCGGGCGGCCTCGCTCAGCGACCTGCCTGCGGTCCTCGCCGAGGCCGACGTGGTCATCGCCTGCGCCGGCGCCTCCGGGCTGCTGGTCACCCGCGCCCAGGTCGAGGCGGCCCGCACCGACGGGCGGTCGATGGTCTTCGTCGACCTGGCCCTGCCCCACGACGTCGACCCCTCGGTCGTCGAGCTCGACGGCGTCACCCGGATCGACCTGATCGACCTCGCCCAGGAGCTCGAGGACTCCGACGCCGGCCGCGAGGTCGCCGAGGTGCGCCGGATCGTCACCGAGGAGGTCGCGGCCTTCGTCGCCGTCCGCCGCTCCGCGAGCGTCACCCCGACCGTCGTCGCGCTCCGCTCGATGGCCACCTCGGTGGTCGACGCCGAGATGGAGCGGCTCGACCACCGGCTCCCCGACCTGACCCCCGAGGCGCGCGCCGAGGTGCTCCGCGCCGTACGCCGGGTCGCGGACAAGCTGCTCCACGAGCCGACCGTGCGGGTCAGGGAGCTCGCCAACGAGACCGGTGCCGTCTCCTACGCCGCCGCGCTCGCCGAGCTGTTCGCGCTGGACCCCGAGGCCGTCGACGCCGTGACCCGTCCGGAGGGGCTGGCATGACGACCCCGATCCGGATCGGCACCCGCGCCTCCCTCCTCGCCACCACCCAGTCCGAGCTGGTGGCCGCGATGGTCCGCGACCGGCTGGGCCGCGAGACCGAGCTGGTCGAGATCACCACCGAGGGCGACCGCTCCCAGCCCGCGGAGACGCCGATCGAGCAGGCCGGCGGCACCGGCATCTTCGTCAGCGCGCTGCGCGACGCCCTGCTCGACGGACGGGTCGACCTGGCGGTGCACTCGCTCAAGGACCTCCCGACCGCCGCCGCCGACGGGATCGCGCTCGCCGCCGTGCCTCCGCGCGAGGACCCGCGCGACGTCGTCGTGGCCCGCGACGGGCTCACCCTGGGTGAGCTTCCGGCCGGTTCCCGGGTCGGAACGGGCTCGCCGCGGCGGGTCGCCCAGCTGCTCGCCCTCGGCCTCGGTTTGGACGTGGTGGGCGTTCGTGGCAACGTCGACACCCGGATCGCGAAGGTCCACTCCGGGGAGTACGACGCCGTGCTCCTCGCCCGCGCCGGGCTGGCCCGGATCGGCCGGCTCGAGGAGGTCACCGAGGTGCTCGACCCACTGCAGATGCTGCCCGCCCCCGGGCAGGGTGCACTGGCGGTGGAGTGCCGCGCCGACGACGACCTCCTCAGCTCGCTCGCCGCGCTCGACGACCGGGCCAGCAGGGCCGCGGTCGAGGCCGAGCGGGCCGTGCTGGCCACCCTCGAGGGCGGGTGCTCGGCACCGATCGGGGCCCTGGCCGAGGTGGTCGAGGGCGAGGACGGCGAGGAGCTGTGGGTGCGCGCGGTCGCGCTCTCCACCGATGGTGCGCTGTCGGTGCGGATGTCCGCGACCGGCGACCCGAACGACGCAGCCGGGGTTGGGTCCCGGCTGGCCAAGGAGATGCTCGCCGACGGCGCGGGCGATCTCGAAACCGCAGGACCAGAAACAGACAGGGTGCACGACGCATGACGCGAGGCAAGACCACCACGAACGACCGTCCGGCCGCTCCCACCAGCCGCGGCTGGGTGTCCTTCGTCGGCAGCGGGCCGGGTGACCCCGACCTGCTGACCGTCCGGGCAGTGACCCTGCTCGAACAGGCTGAGGTCGTCGTCACCGAGACGCCCGAGCACGTCGACCTGGTCCGCACGCCTGCTGGCGCTCCCGGCCGAGTGCGAGAGCCCGACCTTCGTCGACGGCGGCTTCGGCGAGGACGGCCAGCCGCTCACCCACGCCGCGCGCGCCAAGGTCGTGGTCCGGCACGCCAAGAAGGGGCTGCGGGTGGTCCGGCTGATGACCGGCGACCCGTTCCTCTACGCCTCGGGCCCCGAGGAGGCGCAGGCCTGCGTCAAGGCCGGCCTCGGCTTCGACATCGTCCCCGGAGTCTCGTCGGTCTCCGCGGTCCCGGCCTACGCCGGCATCCCGCTGACGACCAAGGACCACCGTGAGGTCGCGGTCGTCACCGCGCACGAGAAGGTCGACTGGGCGCCGTACGCCGACGACCGCACCGTGGTGATCCTCTCCGGGGTCAACATGGTCGGCGACATCGCCAAGGCGCTGGTCGCCGGGGGCCGCGACCCGCGAGACCCCGGTCGCGATGACCCGGGTCGGCACCACCACCGAGCAGGCCACGGTCACCTCGACCCTGGCCGGCATCGCCGCCGACGCGCGCGCCGCCCGGATGGCCCCGCCGGCCGTCATCGTGGTCGGCCGGGTCGTCGACCTGCGCGAGACCCTGTCGTGGTTCGAGACCAAGCCGCTGTTCGGCTGGCGGGTGCTGGTGCCGCGCACCAAGGACCAGGCCGGCCCGCTGGTGGCGCGGCTGCGCGGCTACGGCGCGGTGCCCGACGAGGTGCCGACGATCTCCGTCGAGCCGCCCCGCAACCCGCTGCAGATGGACAAGGCCGTCCGCGGCCTGGTCGAGGGCCGCTACGAGTGGATCGCGTTCACCTCGGTGAACGCCGTCAAGGCGGTGCGCGAGAAGTTCGAGGAGTACGGCCTCGACGCCCGCGCGTTCTCCGGCCTCAAGATCGCCGCGGTCGGCGACAAGACCGCGCAGGCGATCGCGGCCTGGGGTCTCCGCGCCGACCTGGTGCCGTCCGGCGAGCAGTCCGCCGCCGGGCTCCTGGCCGACTGGCCGGAGTTCGACGACCTGCTCGACCCGATCAACCGGGTCTTCCTCCCGCGGGCCGACATCGCCACCGAGACGCTGGTCGCCGGGCTGATCGACCTCGGCTGGGAGGTCGACGACGTGACGGCGTACCGCACGGTCCGGGCCACCCCGCCGCCGGCGACGACCCGCGACGCGATCAAGTCCGGCCGGTTCGACGCGGTCGTGTTCACGTCGTCCTCGACGGTGCGCAACCTGGTCGGCATCGCCGGCAAGCCGCACCCGTCGACGGTGATCGCGGTGATCGGGCCGGCCACGGCCAAGACCGCGGAGGAGCACGGCCTGCGGGTCGACGTCCTGGCCCCGAAGCCGGACGTCGACGAGCTCGTCGACGCGCTGGCCGACTTCGGCGCGGCGCGCCGGGCGGCGATGGTCGACGCCGGCGAGCCGGTCACCCGCCCGTCCGAGCGCAAGCCCTCCGCGCGGCGGTCGAAGGCGCGCTGAGGCAGCCATGTCCGAGGGCGACGCACCGGAGCTGACCGGACCGCTGGTCCGGCCGCGCCGGCTGCGTCGTACCCCGGGCCTGCGCCGGATGGTCGCCGAGACCCACGTCGACCCCGGCCAGCTGGTGCTGCCCCTGTTCGTCCGCGAGGGCATCAGTGAGCCGGTGCCGATCGCGTCGATGCCGGGCGTCGTCCAGCACACCCGCGACACCCTGCTCAAGGCGGTCGCCGAGGCGGCCGACCTCCGGCTGGGCGGCGTGATGCTGTTCGGCATCCCCGAGCACAAGGACGCCGTCGGCTCCGGCGCCATCGACCCGGCCGGCATCCTCAACCTCGCCATCACCGACGTGGTCGGCGAGGTCGGTGACGCGCTCACGGTGATGAGCGACCTGTGCCTCGACGAGTTCACCGACCACGGCCACTGCGGGGTGCTGACCCCCGACGGACGGGTCGACAACGACCGGACCCTGGCGGTGTACGCCGAGATGGCCCAGGCCCAGGCCGACGCCGGCGTCGACATGGTCGGGCCCAGCGGGATGATGGACGGCCAGGTGCGGGCGATCCGCGATGCGCTCGACGACGACGGCCACACCGACGTCTCCATCCTGGCCTACTCGGCGAAGTACGCCTCCGCCTTCTTCGGCCCGTTCCGCGAGGCGGTCGCGAGCTCGCTGGAGGGCGACCGGCGCACCTACCAGCAGGACGCCGCGAACGCCCTCGAGGGCGTCCGCGAGGCGCTGCTCGACGTCGAGCAGGGCGCGGACGTCGTCATGGTGAAGCCGGCGCTCGGCTACCTCGACGTCGTACGCCGGGTCCGTGACGCCGTCGACGTCCCGGTCGCGGCCTACAACGTCTCGGGTGAGTACGCCATGGTCGAGGCGGCCGCCGCCCAGGGCTGGATCGACCGCGAGCCCGCCATCCTCGAGACGCTCACCTCGATCCGCCGCGCCGGCGCCGACGTGGTGCTGACCTACTGGGCGGCCGAGGCCGCCCGGCTTGCTGCGCCGCTGAGTCGGTGACCTCTGCGCGCGTTGAGCCGGCGATCGACCGTGCGAAGCGCGCGACTCGAAGCTCGCGCACGGGTCACCGATCAGCCGCTGTTCGACCAGCCCGACGAGGTTGCCCTCGCTGTCGCGGACGAACGCCTGCCACTCGTCGGTGCCGGCCGGGCCGAGCGTGTCGTCGGCGTGGCTGAAGATCACGTGCGGCTCGTGCTCGATGGTCACGCCGCTTCCGCGCAGTCGCTCGATCGTGGCGTCGATGTCGTCGACGGCGAGGTAGAGCATGGCCGAGGGCGCGTTGAGCTCGAGCATCAGCCGGGTGCCGGCGAGGTCGAAGAAGACCAGGCCGGGCGGGTCGTACGTCGCGGTGGGCGGCACGCCGAGCAGGTCGGCGTAGAACGCGCTGGCGCGCTGGAGGTCCTCGGCCCGCTGGGCTACCTGCACCAGTTGCATGCGGCCTTCTTGGTCCGCTGGTCGGGCTGAGGTGGCTGGGTCATGTAGTTGTTGAGGCAGGTCTGGAACGCCTGCGGCTGCAGCAGCTGGTTGAGCCCGTCGAGCGTGCACTGGACCGTCGCCTGCGCCAGGGTCAGCGCCTGGTCGACCGGCGGGACGCTGGTCGTCGGGAGCGGCGGGATCGAGACGTGGGTGCCCGGGACGTGGACGCCGCCGCCGTTGCCGCCGCCGTTGCCGCCGCCCGTGGTGCCGCCGCCGGTGGTGCCGCCGTCGCGTGGTGTCGTCGTCGGTGGTGTCGTCGTCCGTGCCGCCGTCCACCATCGGTGGTCGTCGGGTCGACGGTGTCGTCGGTCGAGTGGTGCGGCGGCTTCGTGATGTGCGCGTCGTGCTGGTCCGGCGTGCCGGGCACGTGCAGGGGCGGCGGGGTCTTGGTGATCTCGCCGGCCATCACGGTGCCGTTGGGGATCGAGGTGAAGTCGCCCTGCAGGTAGGCGTCCATGATGGCGAGCACGAGGTCGACGTAGGACTGGCTGTGGTTGTAGCGGTAGACGGCCCCGCGGCGGCCCGCGTCGGTGCCGAGGTCGTCGGAGCCCGAGCAGAGGTAGACGGCGGTGCCGAGCGCCGCGTCGTCGATGTCCTGCGGGTTGCGCACGCCGTCACCGTCGGCGTCCACGCCCACGACCGACCAGGTCGAGGGGATGAACTGCATCGGGCCGACCGCGCGGTCGTAGGCCGCGTCGTTGTCGAACTGTCCGGCGTCGGTGTCGACGATCTCGGTGGTGCGGTTGGCGCCGTTGAGGGCCACGCCGAAGATGCCGGGCGTCGCGAGGCCGTTGTCGTCGAGGGTGTTGCCGTTGGCGCGGCCGTGGTTGGACTCCACCCGGCCGATCGCGGCGATCAGCTGCCAGCTGAGGTGGCAGTCCGTCGTCGGCGGCGTTGATGACCGTCTCGGCGCGCTGGTAGGCGGCGAGCGCGGCCGACGGGATGCCCGAGGTCGAGGCGCTGGCGACGATCTGGTCGGCGTCGGCGTCGCCGACCCCGGCGGCGAGCAGGCTGCCGTCGGAGACGCTGGCCGGCGCCTCGATGGCCTGCGCGGGAACGCTGGTGCCGTCCGGGAGGGTCGGGTCGGGGCGCTCGCCCGCCGAGGCAAGGGGCGCGTTGACACCGAGGAGGCTGGCCGTCCAGGCGGCCGACAGCAGAGCCATCGGCACCAGCGCCGTCGCCTTGTGCAAGCGGCTGAATCGCTTCGCGGACATTGAGCTCTCTCCCATGGTTCCGGAACCGCCCCCTCCAGGCGATCCGAGCACCCAACGAATCGTGTCACGTACAAGTTACGCGTTGGTACGGAAAAGGCGACCCCCGAGTGACCACCGTCACCCGATTGAACGAGCCTTCCCCTCGGACGTGACGCCAAACCGGGCAGTTCCTCGCTCGGGTCCAGACCAGCCTGACGGCTGCGCTGACGACCCGGTGGCGGCCCGCGGCCGATGCGGATGCGGGGGTCTCAGGTGGCTCGGAGACAATGAGGCGTGCCCCAGGACATCCGCCGAGTCCGCCGCGCTGTTCGAGCGAGCGCTGGCCGTGACCCCGGGCGGCGTCAACTCCCCGGTGCGGGCGTTCAACGCGGTCGGCGGCACCCCGCGGTTCATCGCCTCCGCCAAGGGCGCCTGGCTGACCGACGTCGACGGCAACGAGTACGTCGACCTGATCTGCTCGTGGGGGCCGATGCTGCTCGGCCACGCGCACCCGGAGGTCGAGGCGGCGGTGCGCGCGGCGGTGGCTCGCGGTACGTCGTACGGCACGCCGACCCGGCCCGAGGTCGAGCTGGCCGAGGAGATCGTGGCCCGCACGCCGGTCGAGCGGGTCCGCTTCGTCTCCTCCGGCACCGAGGCGACGATGTCGGCGATCCGGCTGGCCCGCGGCTTCACCGGTCGCGACGTGGTCGTGAAGTTCGCCGGCTGCTACCACGGCCACGTCGACTCGCTGCTGGCCTCGGCCGGCTCGGGCGTCGCGACGTTCGCGATCCCCGGCACCCCCGGCGTACCTGCCTCGTCGACCGAGCTGACCCTCGTGCTGCCCTACAACGACCGGGCCGCGGTCGAGAAGGCGTTCGCCGAGCACGGCGACCGGATCGCCTGCCTGATCACCGAGGCCGCCCCCGGCAACATGGGCGTGGTCCCGCCCGAGCCGGGGTTCAACGGCTTCCTGGCCGAGACCTGCCGCAACCACGGCGCGCTGTTCGTCAGCGACGAGGTGATGACCGGCTTCCGGGCCTCCCGGCTCGGCCAGTGGGGGCTGGACGGCGCGCAGGAGGGCTGGCGCCCCGACCTGATGACCTTCGGCAAGGTGATGGGCGGCGGCTTCCCGGCGGCGGCGTTCGGCGGCCGCGCCGACGTGATGCACCACCTCGCGCCGGAGGGGCCGGTCTACCAGGCCGGCACCCTGTCCGGGAACCCGGTCGCCACCACCGCCGGCCTGGCCACGCTGCGGCTGGCCACCGACGAGGTCTACGCCCACCTGAACGCCACCGCCGACGTGCTCAAGGCGGCGGTCTCCGACGCGCTCTCGCTGGCCGGGGTCGCCCACGTCGTCCAGGCCACCGGCACGATGTTCTCGGTCTTCCTGGCCGATCCGGGGCCCGGCGGCGTCCGCGACTTCGACGACGCACAGCGCACCGACTCGGCGGCGTACGCCGCGTTCTTCCACGCCATGCTCGACCGGGGCGTGCACCTGCCGCCGTCGGCGTACGAGGCGTGGTTCCTCTCGGCCGCCCACGACGACCGCGCCGTGCAGACCGTGCTCGACGCCCTTCCCGAGGCCGCCCGCGCAGCGGCCGCAGCCCAGGAGAAGCCCACGCCGTGAGTTCCGACCAGAGCCAGACCCCGGACACCGTCGTCCACCTGCTCCGCCACGGCGAGGTGCACAACCCCGAGGGCGTCCTCTACGGCCGCCGCGACGGCTACCACCTGTCCGAGCTCGGCCTGAAGATGGCGGACCGGGTCGCCGCGGCGCTGACCGACCGCGACATCACCCACGTCCGGTCCTCTCCGCTCGAGCGCGCCCAGGAGACTGCGGCGCCGACGGCGGAGGCGCACGGACTCGAGATCGTCACCGACGAGCGGGTCATCGAGTCGACCAACATCTTCGAGGGCAAGCGGTTCGCCAACGGCAACAACGTGCTGCTCAGGCCGTCGGCCTGGCGCTATCTCTGGAACCCGTGGAAGCCGTCCTGGGGCGAGCCCTACAAGGAGGTCGTGGCCCGGGTGCTGGCCGCGGTCCACGACGCCCGCATCGCGGCCACCGGCCACGAGGCGGTGATCGTCTCCCACCAGCTGCCGATCTGGATCACGCGGCTGCACGTCGAGAAGCGGTCGTTCGTCCACGACCCGCGGCGGCGCCAGTGCACGCTCTGCTCGGTCACGTCGTTCCACTTCGTCGGCGACGCGATCACCCAGGTGTCCTACAGCGAGCCCGCCGGCGACCTGATCCCGGACAAGGACCGCAGTGCGCCGTTCTCGGCGGGCGACGCGCCCGACGAGAACAAGCCCGTCTGAGATGGCCGCCCGTCGCCGTCTTGCACTGATCGTGGCCGCGCTCGCGGTGACGGCCGGTACGGCGACCGCATGCACCGACGCGAACGGCACCAACGGCAAGGACTACGTCGCGGGCGACGGCGTGGTCATCGAGATTCCGCCCGACGAGCGCGGCGAGCCCGTCGAGCTGTCCGGTGAGACGCTGACCGGCGACCAGCTGGACCTGGCCGACCGCCGTGGCTCGGTCGTCGTGGTCAACGTCTGGTGGGCCGGGTGCCCGCCGTGCCGCAAGGAGGCGCCGCTGCTGGTCGACGCCTCCGACGAGCTGCCCGGCGGCGGCACCGTCCTCGGCATCAACATCCGCGACTCCAGCAAGGACACCGCGCTGGCCTTCGAGCGCGGGTTCGGGGTGACCTACCCATCGATCTACGACCCCGGCAGCAAGTTGCTCCTGAACTTCCCGCCGCCGTTCAACCCGCGCGACATGCCCAGCACAGTGGTGCTCGACCGCGCAGGGCCGGGTCGCCGCGCTGATCCGCGGCGAGATCCCGTCCAAGCTCACGCTGATCGACCTCGCCGAGAAGGTGGCGGCCGAGGACGGGCAGATCGATGGATGACTGGCTGCGCGACACCGCGTTCTCCGGCTCGATGGTCGTCGCGGTCCCGGTCGCCGTCCTGGCCGGGCTGGTGTCCTTCTTCTCGCCGTGCGTGATCCCGCTGCTGCCGGGCTACCTGTCGTACACGACCGGGCTGTCCGGCGCCGACCTCGCCGACTCCGAGGCCAAGCCGCGCCGCGGCCGGATGCTCGTCGGCTCCTCGCTGTTCGTGCTCGGCTTCTCGGTCGTCTTCGTCGGCCTGGGCGTGATGTCGGCGAGCGTGAGCCGCTGGTTCTTCGAGAACTCGCGAACCCTCACGATCGTGCTCGGCGTGTTCGCCATCGTGCTCGGGCTGGTCTTCATGGGACTGGTGCCGCTGTTCCAACGCGACGTCCGGGTCCACACGGTGCCCGCGGTCGGGCTGGCCGCGGCGCCGATGCTCGGCTTCCTCTTCGGCCTGGGCTGGACGCCCTGCATCGGCCCGACGCTCGGGGTCATCGTCGGCCTGGCGAGCTTCGAGAACCCGAGCCGCGGGGGCGTCCTGCTCGCGTTCTACTCGCTGGGGCTCGGTATCCCCTTCATCCTCGCGGCGCTGGCCTGGCGCCGCGCGCTCGGCGCGATCGCGTTCGTCCGCCGGCACCAGCAGTGGGTGACCCGGGTCGGCGGTCTGATGCTGGTCGCTGATCGGGCTGCTGCTCCTCACCGGCTGGTGGGAGCAGTCCGTCCAGTGGGTGCAGTACCACCTGGTCGACGACTTCCAGGTGAGCGTGTGATTTCCCCACGAAAGCGCTCGGTGAGCACGCTGCGCGCGGAGCGCCCGCGCTTCCGCGGGGACCCCGAAAGATGAGCCCCGATGACAGCGACCGAGTCCCGCCCGACCGCGCCCGCGCCCGAGCGCCGCTCCGGCGAGCTCACCCTGCGCGAGCTCCTGCGCTGGACCTGGCGCCAGCTCACGTCGATGCGGATCGCGCTGATCCTGCTGCTGATGCTCGCGCTGGCCGCGGTGCCCGGGTCGCTGGTCCCGCAGGAGCGGGTGGACTCGCTCAAGGCGTCGCAGTGGAAGGACGCGCACGAGACGCTGACCCCGGTCTACGAGAAGCTCGGCATCTTCAACGTCTACGGCTCGCCGTGGTTCGCGGCGATCTACATCCTGCTCGTCATCTCGCTGCTCGGCTGCATCATCCCGCGCACCTTCGTCTACGCGCGCGGGCTGCGGGCCCAGCCGCCCGCGGCGCCGCGCAACCTGACCCGCCTGCCCAGCCACGCGTCGTACGGCACGACGGAGTCGGCGGACGTGGTGCTCGAGCGCGCCCGCCAGCTGCTCCGGCGCAAGCGCTACCGGCTGCGCCGCGAGTCCGACGGCGTGACGGTCAGCGCCGAGCGGGGCTACCTCCGCGAGCTCGGCAACCTGATCTTCCACCTCGCCGTGCTGGTCGTCCTGGTCGGCTTCGCGACCGGCACGCTCTTCGGCTACAAGGGCGGCGTGATCCTGGTGCAGGGGCTCCCGTTCAGCAACAACCTCACGCAGTACGACGACTTCGTCCCCGGCAGCCTGTTCGACCCCGACGGGATGGACCCGTTCTCCTTCACCGTCAAGGACTTCGACGTCGAGTGGCTGTCGTCCGGGATGGCGCGCGGGTTCGACGCCGAGCTCGGCTACACCGAGGCGCCCGGCGACCCGGAGAAGTCCTACGACCTGCGGGTCAACCACCCGCTCAAGATCGGCGGGACCGAGCTCTTCCTGATCGGGCACGGCTACGCACCGGTGGTCACCGTGCGCGACGGCGACGGGAACGTCGCGGCGTCCGGGCCGGTGCCGTTCCTGCCGATGGGGCCGGACCTGTTCTCGTTCGGCGTGATCAAGGCGCCGGACGCGAAGCCGGGCCAGATCGGGCTGGAGGGCTACTTCTACCCGACCTTCGCGAGCGTCGACGGAACGCCGGTCAACCTGGGCGGCAAGGACGTCAACCCGCTGCTCTCGCTCAACGTCTACACCGGCGACCTCAACCTCGACTCCGGTGCGGCGCAGTCGGTCTACACCCTCGACAAGTCGCAGGCGACCGCCGTGCCGGGCGAGGACGGGAAGCCGCTCCGCGTCAGCCTGGCGCCGGGGGACACCGTCGAGCTGCCGAACGGGCTCGGCAGCGTCAGCTTCGACTCGGTCGTGACCTGGCAGCGGATCCAGATCAGCCAGACGCCTGGCAAGGAGATGGCGCTCCTGGGCGTCGTGCTCGCGCTGCTCGGCCTGATGGGGTCGCTGTTCATCCGCTCCCGCCGGGTCTGGCTGCGCGTCACCGAAGGCGCGGACGGCACCCTGGTCGAGATCGCGGCCCTGGACCGCTCCGGAGGCGCCGACACCGACGCCGTACTCTCGGGCTTGGTCGCCGAGCTGCAGGAGGAACGGGCATGACCGATGACGCGTGGGGCACGCTGAGCAACCAGGCCGTCGCGGCCGCAGCCGTCATCTACTTCCTGGCCCTGCTCGCGTACGTCGTCGAGTGGTCGTCGCTGCGGCAGGTCGACCGCTCCCAGGTCCTGGTCGGATCCGGCGGCTCCGAGGCCACCGAGCCGCCGCCCGCTCACGAGGTCGAGCAGCAACGGGTCCGGGTCGCCATGTTCGGCCGGCTCGCGTTGCTGCTCACCGGACTCGCCGTGGCCGTCCACCTCGTCGCCCTGGTCGCCCGCGGGATGAGCGCGGACCCCAACCGGGTCCCGTGGGGCAACATGTACGAGTTCACCCTCGCGGGCACGTTCGTGGTCGCGGCGTTCTACCTGGTGATGAGCCGGCGCTACGCCCTCGACTGGCTCGGCCCGGTGGTCGTCACCTTCGTGCTGGCCCTGCTCATGGTCGCCGTCGTCTGGCTCTACGACCCGACCGGACCGCTGCCCGAGGCGCTGAACAGCTACTGGCTGGTGATCCACGTCGTCTCCGCGATCACGGCAACGGGCGCCTTCACGCTCGGCGGGATGATCTCGGTCGTCTACCTGCTGAAGCGGCGTCGGGGCGCGGCCGCCGCCCAGACCGGCCTCTGGGCGCGGGTCCCGTCGCTGGAGAAGCTCGACCTGATCTCCTACCGGATCCACGCGTTCGGCTTCCCGATCTGGACGTTCGCGGTCCTGATCACCGGTCCGATCTGGGCGCACCAGGCCTGGTCGTCGTACTGGAACTGGGACCCCAAGGAGGTCTGGGCGTTCATCACCTGGGTCGTCTACGCGGCCTACCTCCACGCGCGTACGACGGCCGGCTGGCGCGGCCGCAACGCCGCGATCCTGGCCCTGGTCGGCACCATGACGCTCTGGTTCAACTTCATCGGGATCAACTACTTCTCGAGCTCGAGCCAGCACTCCTACGCCGGCGCGCCGGCGTTCGAGCAGCCGGGCCGCTAGCCGGGGGTTGTTGGTTTCCCCGGGTACCCGGGGAAACCTGACGATCTCAGCCGTTGCAACGGCCCAGATCGTCAGGGATTGGCTGAGATCCCTCAGTCCTCGTCGTCCGCCGGCGCGTAGCCGTCGGTGGCGTTGCGCTTCTCGTCCGGCTCCTTGGCGAGGTCCTCCTCGACGGTGCCGGGGTCGAGGTGCTCCTCGTCGGGGACGGACTCCACGTCGGAGCGGGGGTCGATGTCGAGCGGGTCGTCGGGATCGGGCGGTGGGCGCATGCCGGTGCTGGTCATGCTCGTCCGGTACCCGGAGCGGCTCGTGCTCAGTCGTCGAGGCGGCGGAAGGCGAAGTCGCCCGACTCCAGTCCCTCCGGGTTGGGGCCGTAGATCGCGAGCATCCGGGCGTGCTGAGGCGCGGCGTACGTCGCCAAGGAGCCGGCCACGACGACCACGGTGTCGCCGGGCCCGGCGAGGACCGTGGCGCCGTCGGACTCGACGCGCAGCTCGCCCTCGAGGACGTAGTTGACCTCGTCGTGCGGGTGCCGGTCGGTCCACTCGGCTGCGGTCAGCTGCCACTCCATCAACGCGAAGCCGGTCCACGCGGGACCCGGCTGGTCGATGATGCTGCGGCCGGGCATGTCGTCGTCGGCGCGGGGCACGAGCGGTTCGTGCGGGATCAGGCGGACGGTCATGCGTGCTCGACCTTGCCGGCGTTGTCCTGGTCGAGGAAGCGGCCGATGACCATCCGCTGGATCTGGTTGGTGCCCTCGAAGATCTGCATCACCTTGGCCTCGCGCATGTAGCGCTCGACCGGGAAGTCGCGGGTGTAGCCGTAGCCGCCGAAGACCTGGACGGCGTCGGTGGTGACCTTCATGGCGTTGTCGGTGGCGACCAGCTTGGCGATCGAGGCCTCGCGGCTGAACGGCAGCCCGCGGTCGCGGAGCCGGGCGGCGTGCAGGGTGATGGCCCGGGCGGCCTGGGTGTTGGCCTCCATGTCCGCGAGGATGAAGGCGAGCCCCTGGTGGTCGATGATCCGCTTGCCGAACGTCTCGCGCTGCTGCGCGTAGGCGACCGCGGCGTCCAGTGCCCCCTGGGCCAGCCCGGTCGCGACCGCCGCGATCCCGAGCCGGCCGGAGTCGAGGGCCGAGAAGGCGATCTTGAGCCCCTCGCCCTCCTTGCCGATCAGCCGGTCGGCGGGGATGCGGACGTCGTCGAAGTTCATCGCCGTCGTGGTGGAGCCGGTCATCCCCATCTTCTTCTCCGGCGGATTGGCCGACAGGCCGGAGGCGTCGGCCGGCACCATGAAGCACGAGATCCCGTTGCGTCCCTCGCCGGTGCGGGCCATCACCTTGTAGAAGTCGGCGAAGCCGCCGTGCGTCGTCCAGGCCTTGGTGCCCTTGATCACCCACTCGTCGCCGTCGCGCCGGGCAGAGGTCAGCATCGCGGCCGGGTCGGAGCCGGCGTGCGGCTCGGAGAGGCAGTACGCGCCGAGCAGCTCGCCACCGAGCATGTCCGGCAACCAGGCCTGTCGCTGCTCCTCGGTGCCGTAGTTGGCCAGGCCGTAGCAGGACAGCGCGTGCACGGAGACGCCGACGCCGACCGAGGCCCAGACCGCGCCGATCTCCTCGAGCACCTGGAGGTAGACCTCGTAGGGCACCCCGCCGCCGCCGTACTCCTCGGGGTAGGGGAGCCCCAGCAGCCCGGCCTGGCCGAGCTTGAGGAAGATGTCGCGGGGGAAGGTCCCGTCGGCCTCGGCGGCGACCGATCGCTCGGCGAGCTCGTCGGCCCCGATCTGCCGGACGAGCTTCACGAGCTCGGCGGTCTCCTCGCTGGGCAGCACGCGTCGGGCGGTCACACAGCCACAGTAGTTGGATGTCCGAGCATCGCCACCCGCCTACTGTGTTGGCCGTGCCCGAGACCGAGCCCGAGACCGAGCCCGAGATCCGCGTGGACGTGGATGACGAGGACGACGCTGACGACCAGCCGCTGCGGTGGTACGTCATCGCGGCGTTCATGGTCACCGTCGTCGCCGGCTTCGGGCTCGCGGTGCTCCTCACGGCGACCTGGTTCACCGACTGCCACGAGGGCACCGGCACCGGCACGTCGACGTCGTTCGCCGGCGACTCGACCCGCGCCACCCTGTGCGAGTCGGGCCACGGCGCCGCCGGCCTGCTCATCCCCGGCGGGTGGCTCGTCGGTCTTGCGCTCGCGACCTGGGCCCTCACGCGGTGGGGCGGCGGGGGGATCAAGGCGGTGCTCCTCGCCGCGCTGCTGCTGACCCCGGTCGCGCTGCCCGCTGCGGCGTACGCCGGGTTGGGCCGCTCGGGCATGGACTGCACCGGGGACAAGCGGGAGGCCTACCGGGCCTGGGTCGACGACGGCAGCAAGGGCACGCCACCCTACGACTGCCGGAAGTTCTGACCCGAGAGGAAGACATGACCGACGAGGCAGTCCTGACCGAGGAGCGCGACGGCGTCCTGGTGATCACCATCAACCGTCCCGAGGCGCGCAACGCGATCAACGGCGACGTGGCCCGTGGCATCGCGGCCGCTCTCGACCGGCTCGACGGCGAGGACGGTCTGCGGGTGGGCGTGCTCACCGGCGGAGGCGGCTTCTTCTCCTCCGGGATGGACCTCAAGGGCTTCCTCTCCGGCGACGTGCCGATCGTCGAGGGCCGAGGGCTGGGCGGGCTCACCGAGAAGCCGCCGCGCAAGCCGCTCGTCGCCGCCATCGAGGGGTACGCCGTCGCCGGCGGCTTCGAGCTCGTGCTGGCCTGCGACCTGGTCGTCGCCGCCGAGGACGCCAGGCTCGGCGTACCGGAAGTGAAGCGGGCGCTCGTCGCGGGCGCTGGGGCCGCGATCCACCTGCCGCAGCGGATCCCGCTCGCGATCGCGATGGAGATGCTCCTGACCGGTGAGCCGATCACCGCGGCGCGGGCGGCGGAGCTCGGCCTGGTCAACCGCGTCGTACCTTCGGGTACGGCGCTCGACGCGGCGGTCGCCCTGGCTCGCGAGGTGGCGGCCAACGGGCCGCTGGCCGTCGCCGTCACCAAGCAGATCGCCCGCTCCGCCCCGGACTGGACCTTCGAGGAGGGCTGGCAGAAGCAGGCCGAGCTGATGGGGCCGGTCTTCGTCTCGGAGGACGCGCAGGAGGGCGCCCGCGCGTTCGCCGAGAAACGGGCGCCGGTCTGGAAGGGCAGGTAGGCCGTCCGGGTGCTGCGCTGACAGTCCGCAAGACGCTTGGATGAATCCATGGACACCGCGACCACGCTGGTCTTCGTGGCCGTGGTCGGCGCCCGGTTCCTGCTTCCGCTCGCCATCCCGTTCTACCCGCTGCCGGCGATCGTCGCCTGCCTGATCCTCGACGGCGTCGACCAGACGATCTTCCAGGCCTTCGGGCACGACCCGCCGAACTACCAGAGCTACGACAAGGCGATGGACGTCTTCTACCTGTCCATGGCCTACCTCTCGACCCTGCGCAACTGGGAGAGCATGCCGGCGTTCCGCATCGGGTGGTTCCTGTACTTCTACCGGCTGGTCGGGGCGCTGGCCTTCGAGCTCACCCACGCCCGGTGGCTGCTGCTGGTCTTCCCGAACGTGTTCGAGTACTTCTTCATCGCCTACGAGACCGTTCGCTCGCGCTGGCAGCCCGTGCACCTGCTGGTCGGCTGGTGGCTGAGCGCGGCCGCGCTCATCTGGGTGGTCGTGAAGCTGCCACAGGAGTACTGGCTGCACGTCGCGCAGCTCGACGTCACCGACGAGATCGGCCGCCACCGGTGGATCATCGGGCTGCTGATCGTCGTGCTGCTCGGCCTCGCGCTGGCCTTCCAGAAGCTGGTGCGGCCACGGCTGTGGCCGCCGGACTGGTCGTGGAAGTTCCGGCCCGAGCCACTCCCCGAGGAGATCGACGAGCCCGAGGAGCAGGCGGCCTGGCGGATGCGGTACGACGCGATCCTCTCCACCGGCACCCTCGAGAAGGTCATGCTCGTCGGCCTGGTCGCGGTGATCTTCTCCCAGATGCTGCCCGACTTCACCGGCTCGACCACCGACGTCTTCATCGGTGTCGCCGCCGTGGTCGTGGTCAACTCCGGCATCACCCTGGCCGCGGCTCGCCGCAAGTGGACCATCAGGTCGACCGCACTCGCCTTCGCCGCCCGCCTGGCGATGAACATCGGCCTCGTCCTCGTCGCCGACCCGCTGCTGGGGCGGCACAACGCCCGGCTCGACGGCTACGACACGATCTTCTTCCTGATGCTGATCTCGCTCATCACCACGCTGCACGACCGCTGGCGGCCCGTGCACGAGGTGCGCGAGGTGCTGGCCCGGGGCGAA
This sequence comes from uncultured Actinomycetota bacterium, assembly GCA_963734355.1. GTDB lineage: Bacteria > Actinomycetota > Actinomycetes > Propionibacteriales > Nocardioidaceae > Nocardioides. The sequence continues at coordinate 104,273 of CAVTHU010000045.1, read as the reverse complement.
CCGGCGCCGGTGCTCGAGGTCGAGAGAGACTGAGCGGAATCAGCCTGCCAGGTGCGCCTTCAGCCAGTCGGACAGGTCGCCGAGCACGAGCTCCTTCTCGGGCTCGTTGAAGACCTCGTGGTAGAGGCCGTCGTACATCTTGAGGGTCTTGTCCGTGGAGCCGGCCAGCCGGTCGACCAGCCGGGCGCCCTCGGGGTTGACCAGCTTGTCCTGGGTGCCGCTCATCACCAGCAGCGGGAGCTTCAGCGACGGCAGCCTGGACGGGAAGGTGTCCATGGTCCGCAGCATCGCGCCGCCGATGCCGGCGGGGAGGGCGCCGCGGAAGTTGAGGGGGTCGTCGTCGTACGCCTTGACCACCGCGGGGTCGCGCGAGATCGAGGCGGAGCTGAGCTTCTGGCCGGGCAGGCCGGGCACGACCTTGCCGATCACCTTGGCGACCTTCATGAGGATCGGGCTGATGTCATCGCCGGGCAGCACCGCCGGTGCCGACAGCACCAGCGCGGCGAGCACGTCCTGGTGGTCGAGCGCGTAGTCGAGGGCGATCTCGCCGCCCATGCTGTGACCCAGGAGGAACGTCGGCCGGCCCTCGACCACCTCGAGCCGGCGCAGGGTCTCGAGGTCCGCGGTGAACTCCGAGAGATCCCGGGCGAGCAGCCGCTTGCCGCCGGACCGGCCGTGGCCGTGGTGGTCGGGGATCGCGACCCGGAGGCCGAGTCCGACCAGCACGTCGGCCACGTGCGGATAGCGGCCGGCATGCTCGGCCACGCCGTGAGACACCAGGATCAGCCCGACCGGCTCGCCCGGCGGCTCGTAGAGGTCGTACACGATGTTGGTGCCGCCCAGACCCGCGAACGACTTCTCGACCGGCTTCGTCATGGCGCACATCATGCCGTCCCGCCCGGCGCCCGGCACCGTGTGACCACGGACACCATCAAGGCGCGGTTGACGAAACCCACGTGAATCGTGTCGGTGCTTCGACCTACCGTTGTCTGGTGACGACCGAGACCTCCCCCACGCAGGCCGCACCGAGCGGCGACGACAAGCTCGACCGCGGCGTTCTCCTGGTCGCCGGAGTCGTGGTGCTCGGCGCGATCATGTCGATCCTCGACATCACGGTCGTCTCGGTCGCCCAGCCGACCTTCCAGGAAGTGTTCGACTGCTCTCCGGCCGAGGCCGCGTGGACCATGACCGGCTACACCCTGGCGCTGGCGACGGTGATCCCGCTGAGCGGCTGGGCGGCCGACCGGTTCGGCACCAAGCGGCTCTACATGCTCGCGGTGCTGCTGTTCACCGCCGGCTCGGTGCTGTGCGCCACCGCGACCAGCATCGAGATGCTCGTGGCGTTCCGCGTGCTCCAGGGGCTCGGCGGCGGCATGCTGATGCCGGTCGGCATGACGATCATGACCCGCGCCGCCGGCCCCGACCGGGTCGGCCGGGTGATGGCGGTGCTCGGTGTCCCGATGCTGCTCGGCCCGATCTTCGGCCCGATCCTCGGCGGCTGGCTCATCGACATCGCGAGCTGGCACTGGATCTTCCTCATCAACGTCCCGATCGGTGCCGGCGCCCTGCTCTACGCCGCCAAGGTGCTGCCGCGCGACGAGGTGTCGCCCTCCGAGACGTTCGACTTCCTCGGCATGCTGCTGCTCTCGCCGGGGCTGGCCCTCTTCCTCTTCGGCGTCTCCTCGATCCCGGGGGAGGGCACCGTCTGGGCGGCCCGGGTGCTGGTCTCGGCCGCGGTCGGGCTGATCCTGATCGTGCTGTTCGTGCTGCGCTCGCTGTTCCGTGCGCCCGAGCACCCGCTGGTCGACCTGTACCTGTTCCGCAACCCGCGGCTCACCGTCGCCGTGGTGGCGATGGCGCTGTTCGCCATCGCGTTCTTCGGGGCGAGCCTCCTGTTCCCCCAGTACTTCCTGCTGACCCGCAACGAGACCACCCTGAGCGCCGGGCTGCTGCTGGCTCCCCAGGGCATCGGGGCGATGCTGACCATGCCGGCCGCCGGCGTGCTGACCGACCGGATCGGCCCCGGCAAGATCGTGCTGAGCGGCATCGTGGTGATCGCGATCGGCATGGCCATGTTCACCCAGGTCGGCGTCGGGGTCGCCGACGTCGCGGCGTCCGGCGACTCGTTCGCGGCCCAGGCGCCGTCGTACGCCTTCCTGATCGGCGCGCTGTTCGTGATGGGACTCGGCATGGGCTGCACGATGATGCCGATCATGACCGCGGCGCTCCAGACGCTCAGGAACCACGAGATCGCGCGGGCGTCGACGCTGATGAACATCACCCAGCAGGTCGCCGCCTCGATCGGCACGGCGCTGTTCTCGGTGCTGCTGACCAACGGCTTCAACGACGTCGACGCAGCCACACCCCAGGGCGCGATCGCAGGCATGACCGACGCCTTCGCGGGCTGCTTCCTGGTCGCGACGATCCTGGTCGCCGTGTGCCTGGTCCCGGCCTGGTTCCTGCCGCGCAGCAAGCCGGCCAAGGTGCTCGATCCGGCCGCCGTGATGGGCGCCTGAGACCTCTAGGAGGTCGTCGCCTCGGTCTCCTCACCGAGGTACGCCTTGCGCACTGCGGGGTTGCTGCGGATCTCGGCGGGTACGCCCTCGGCGATCTTGTGGCCGAAGTCGAGGACGACCACCCGGTCGGCTGTCTCCAGCACCAGCGCGACGTCGTGCTCGATGAGCAGCACGCCCATGCCCCACTCGTCGGCGAGCCGGCGGACCAGCCGGCCGAGCTCGGCACTCTCGGTCTCGTCGAGGCCGGCGGCCGGCTCGTCCAGCAGCAGGACCGACGGGCTGCAGGCGACCGCCCGGGCGATCGCGACGAGCCGGCGCTGGCCGTAGGACAGGTCCTCGGCCCGCCGGTCCAGCAGCGGGGCGAGCGACAGCTCCTCGACCGCGGCGACCACGGCCGTCGGCAGCGGCGGGTGCCCGGGGACGACCAGGTCGGTCAGGTAGGCGAGCCGGTCGCGCGGGTCGGCGGCGGCGAGCAGGTTCTCGCGCACGGTGAGGTCGTCGAACAGCTCGAGTGACTGGAACGAGCGGGACAGGCCCGCGCGGGCCCGGCGGTACGGCGCCCAGTGCGTGATGTCCGCGCCGTCCCAGGTGATCGAGCCGGCGGTGAGCCGGTTGTTGCCTGCGACGCAGTCGATCAGCGTGGTCTTGCCGGCGCCGTTCGGGCCGAGCAGGCCGACCACCTCTCCGGGTGCGACGTGCAGCTCGACGTCCTCGAGGGCGGTGAAGCCGCCGAACCTCTGGGTCAGGCCGGACACCGCGAGGGTCCGCGCGGGGACGGCGGACCGGACGGCGGCCGGGAGCGGCTCGGGCGCGGGCGGCCGCAGCCCGGGGATCCGCGACCGGAAGCCGCGGGTCAGGGCGTCGACGCGCTCGGCGACGCCGTTCTGGTTGAGGATCAGCACGACGAGCAGCAGGACGCCGGTGGCGATCGGCAGGTACTGCTGCCAGCTCGAGCTGTCGTCGACGGCGGCGTTCACCGGCCCGTTCGACGAGGTGAGGGTGACCAGCCCCCCGGAGGCCAGCAGCGACCCCACCATCGGGCCGGCCAGGTAGCCGGCGCTGCCGATCACGGTCAGCACCAGCACGCTGATCGAGGCACCGGGCTGGAAGACCGCCTGGTAGAGGATCGCCGAGTTGGAGAAGCCGACCAGGACGCCGCCCAGGCCGGCAATGCCGGCCGAGAGCGTGAACGCGTAGAGCTTGGCCTCGAAGACGTTGACGCCGATCGCGGCGGCCGCGCGTTCGTTGGTGCGTACGGCGAGCAGCCTCCGGCCGATCCGGCCCCGGCGCAGGTTGGCGACCGCCAGGGCGGCCAGCACCAGGAAGCCGAGGCAGAGGAAGGCGTAGTTGCGCGGGTGGCCGACGGGGTCAACCGGGAGCCCGAGGAAGGTGATGTCGGACGGCTGGACGCGGGCGTTCTCGGTGTAGGAGCTGTTGCTGAAGACCAGCTGGAAGACCGCGAACCCGAGGCCGAAGGTGACCACCGCGAGGTTGACCCCGCGGGTGCGCAGCGCCGGCAGGCCGAACACGAAGCCGATCGCCATGGCGACCAGCACCCCCACCAGCAGGGCCGGCTCGAACCGCCAGCCGTGAGCGGCCGTCAGCTTGCCGGCGGTGAACGCGCCGATGCCGGCCAGCGCGAACTGCGCGAGCGAGAGCTGGCCGGTGTAGCCGGTCAGGACGACGACCGAGAGGCCGACGATGGCGAACGTGACGCTGATGATCGTGGCGACGTAGCGCTGGGTGTTGGTGCAGCCGGCGTCGGTGCAGGACGCCGACGAGGTCAGCAGCCAGACCACGGCCAGCGCCACGAGCACCAGGACCACGAGCGGCCGGATCCGGCCGGTGCCGACCCGGGGCAGCCGGTCGGTGATGCTGCCGCGCAACGGCAGCCCGCGGCCCCGGACCACGAGCACCAGGATGATGACCAGGAACGGCACCGCGTCGGCGATGCCCTGGCGGTGCGGCGCCGCGAGCAGGTCGTTGCTCCAGTGCGTGGCCAGGGACTGTGCGACGCCGATGAAGATGCCGCCGAGCAGCGCCGCCGGGTAGGACTTGAACCCGCCCAGCAGAGCGGTGGCCAGGCCGCCGATGATCAGGATGCTGAAGGTGATCGGCGAGATGAAGCCCGCGGTGGTCGCCGGCAGCAGGGCTCCGGCCACCGCGGCGCAGCCGCCGCCCACGGCCCAGGTCACGCTGGCCAGCAGGTCGGGTGACCAGCCGAGCGCCGAGGCGGCGCGCGGGTTCTCGGCGGCCGCCGAGATGGCGTAGCCGAACCGGGTGCGTGCGCTCGTGACGGTGAGCAGCAGGGCCATGAGCACGGCGATGCCGAGCAGCCAGAAGGCGTAGCGGCCCACCACGATGTCGCCGGGCAGGGTGATCGCCTCGGTCGGGACGGGGGACTTCGAGATCACCGTCTTGCCGCCGTACTCGAGGACGACCGCCTGGGAGAGCACGGTGAGGACGCCGAGGGTGGCGATGACCCGCGCCAGCGGGCTGGCCGAGCGCAGGGGACGCATGACCAGGAAGTGCACGAGGACGCCGAGGACGGCGCAGGCCGCGACGGCGACGACGACCGAGAGGAACAGCCCGTGCCCGTCCTCCATGTGCAGCCGGTAGACGAAGTAGGCGCCGACCAGGGCGAAGCCGGACTGCGCGAAGTTGATGACGCCCGAGCCGCGGTAGATGACCACGAGCCCGAGGCCGAGCAGGGCGTAGATGCCGCCCGTCCCGAGGCCGAGCAGCGAGAAGCGGAGCAGGTCAGTCATGGCTTCCTGGATCACCCGTGAGGTAGTGGGCGGCGATGCCCTCGGCATCGCCGCGCAGGTCGGCGGCATCGCCGGACATCACGACCCGGCCGCGGCGCAGCACGTGCACCCGGTCGGCGACGGCGAGCGCCTGGCGGACGTGCTGCTCGACGAGGATCACGGCCACCCCCTGGTCGGCGGCCGCGCGTACGGCGGTGAGCAGCCGCTCGACCACCATCGGCGCGAGGCCCAGCGACAGCTCGTCGGCCAGCAGCACGCGGGGCTCGGAGGCGAGCACTCGCCCGAGAGCCAGCATCTGCTGCTGGCCACCCGAGAGCAGGCCGACCTTCTTGCCGAGGTGCTCCTCGAGCTCGGGGAAGAACTCCAGCGCCTGCTCGGGGCGGCCGCGGCCGAGCTTGAGGTTCTGCCAGCCGGTCAGCTGCATGAAGACGCAGCGCTCCTCGGTGAGGAAGCCCAGCCCCTGCCGGGCGCGCTGGTGCAGCCGGCGGCGCCGGGCGTCGCCGTGGAAGGCGATGGTTCCGGAGATCGGCGCGATCTCACCCGCGAGCGCGAGCAGCGTCGTGGTCTTGCCGGCGCCGTTGGCGCCCAGCAGCGCCACCACCTCGCCGGCCCTCGCCTCGAGGTCGATGCCGTGGATGGCTGGGGTGCCGCCGTACCCGGCGGTCAGCCCGCGCGCCTCGACGATGACCTCGCCGGCCCGGGTCGGCGTCGCGGCCGGCCCGGGCGTCACTGTTGCCGACACGGTTACGAGGCGGGGACGAGCGCCAGCCGCATGTCCGTGTACTCGTCGCCGTCCTGCTGCAGCTTGCCGTCCTTGATCTCGAAGGTCAGCTCGGAGTAGTTGAAGACCCGGTTCAGCCCCGGCGCCGGGAAGTCCTCGGCGAAGCTGAACGGCGGCGTGAAGCCGTCGGTGTCGACCTGCGTGGTCGCGTCCAGCGTCGCCTTGACGCCGGCGGCCGCTGAAGTCGTCGTTGTTCTTGATCAGCGACAGGAAGGTGCGGTAGGCGACCCAGGTGTTCTGGAAGTAGAGCCCGGACCAGCCGCCGTTCTCCTCGTCCGCCAGGTCGCCGACGTACTTCTTGGCGTCGTCCCAGATCGGGTCGTCGAGAGTCCGGGAAGTTCGAGAGCGACTTGGTGCCCTCGACCGCCGCCCCGCCGTTCTCGGCCACGGTGTCGGTGAGCCCGCCGGGGACCACGTAGTACTTGGTCGTGCTGCCGAGCTGGGCGCCGGCGGCCGCGATGCCGAGGAACGGCTGCGGCGGCGTGCCGACCACGGCGCAGTCGTAGTCGCTCGTCTCCTGCGCGATGGTGCTGAAGTCGGTGGTCGTCGGCGGGACCTTGATCAGGGTGGACGGCTCGTGGCCCTGCGTTGGTCAGCGCCAGGTCGACCAGCTGGGCGATCTGGCCTGCCGAGGGGAGGTCGTAGTTGACCGAGGCGACCTTGTCGCAGCCGTCCTCGGCCGCCATCTGGCCCAGGCCGGCCAGGCCCAGCACGCCGGAGGTGATCGGGTAGCTGTTCTCGCTGGACAGCTCGCCCGACGAGATTCCCGGCGGGCCGAACCACGGGATGCCGGCCTGCTCGAGGATCGGCATGATCGCGTCACCGTTGGCGGTGAAGCCGCCCACCATCGCGGCGACGCCCTCGTCGACGGCCTGCCGCGCGCAGTCCGCGGCCTTGTTGGGGTCGGCGCTGTCGTTGCAGGTGATCAGCTTGAGCTCGTGGCCGCCGAGGCCGCCGTCGTTGTTGATCTGGACGACTGCGCCCTGGGCGATGTCGAGGACGGCCTTCGCGTTGAGGGTGTCGGTGTCGTACGTCGAGATCGTCATGACGGTGACCGGGTCGCCGGTGAACTTCACGTTCGGGTCCTGGGTCGGCAGTCTCCGACGAGCTGCTGTCCTTCTGTCCTTGTCGTCGTCCCCTCCACCGCAGGCTGCCAGGCCCAGCAGCAGGGCCACGGCACTCGCGGCCGCGAGAGCTCGGGTGCGTGTCCGCACAACAGTCATCGGTTCCCTCTCCCAAAAGCGTTTGCTTCCCCACGGTCCACCCGGGCAGCGTGAGCGTCCCGTGTGATCGCGGACACTCTGCCAACTAGAACGTGTTCTCGTCTATGGCTCGCTCGGATGGTTGGCCGAATCGTCACCTTCTGGGCCGGCGTACGAATGGGATTGACGGGTACTGGGCGGTACTCCCTAGGCTGGCCCGGGTCGAATCCGCGACCTTCGTCTCTCGGGATCTCGGGCAGGTGATCGTGCTCAGCTTGGTCAGGCGTGTGCGCCTCTGGGCACTGCGTCGTACGCCGCGCGGGTCCGGCAGGACCGCCGAGCGGCGCCTGCCGCTCGCCGGCCTGACCACGCCCCAGCTGTGCGCCCTCTGGCGCAAGAGCCAGGCCGGCCTGCATGCGGCCCCCACGCCCGCGGACCGCGCCCGGGTGGCCGCTGCGCGCGGCGTACTCCTCGAGGAGCTCGAACGCCGCGAGCCCGAGGTGATGGCCGACTGGCTGCAGTCGGGTGCCCGCGAGCCCGAGGGCCCCTCGGCGTATCTCGTGCGCTGACGCCGACGCGGAGCCGCTGCGCGTCGGTTCGCACCACCGGCCCCCGGCTGGTCATGGGTACCGACTGACCATGACTGACGACACCGAGGCTGCCCGTGATCGCCTCCTGCACGAGGAGCTCGATCGGCAGGACGGCGATCCGCTGCGGGGATCGCGCACCAGCGGCTTCTGGGCCGCGACAGTCGGGCTGGGCGTCGTCCTGCTGCTGCTCATCGTCTTCATCGCGCAGAACACCCGGCAGACCACCGTGTCGTTCCTGGCGTGGGACGGTCAGGTTCCGGTGTCGGTCGCGCTGCTGATCGCGGCAGTGGCCGGCCTCTTCCTCGCCCTTCTGGCCGGACTACTGAGGATCCTGCAGCTGCGGCGCCGGGTGCGCCGCAACCGGAGCTAGCGCGTCCTCCAGGTCGGCGACCAGCCTCCGGACGTAGCCCGCGAACCCGCCGGGCGTCCGCCCGTGGGTGCGGCCCGACGTCCGCACGGTCGGCCCACCCTCGGACCAGGTGCTGCCCGAGGCGAGCGCGGCCCGGACGAACGCCACGTCCTCGTGCTCGGTGAGGGGAGGGAAGCCCCCCGCTCCGAGGAAGGTGGTCGTGGTGAAGCCGAGGTTGGCACCGTGGACGTGCAGCTGGTCGGAAGGGTGGTGTCGCACGACCCACTCACGCAGCACCGGAGCCGAGACGCTCACCGGGTCGGGCTGCACCGACCCGATCCAGAGGCCGATCCCACCGGTCGCCGCCCGGTGTTGGAACTCGAGCCAGTCCGGAGTGACCGTGGAGTCGGCATCGGTCATCGCGATCCAGACCCGCTCTCCGTCCGAGGTTCCGGAAGAAGCGAGCACCTGCCGGACCCCGGCGTCGCGAGCTCGACCGACGCACCGCGCCTGGAGGACGAGCACCTCGGCGCCGTACTGGCGGGCGACCTCGACGGTCGAGTCCGTGCAGCTGTCGGCCACGACGGTCACGGTCGCCGCTACCCCGGTGCTGTCGAGGAGGTGGGCAGCGGCGTCGCGGACCGACGTCAGGCACCGTCCGATGAGCGCGGCCTCGTTGTGCGCCGGGATGACCACGTGCACGGCGAACGGCGTCGGGACCGTCATGCGTCGACGTCCGGCCAGGCCGTGTCGGCGCACAGCACGAGCGCTTCGAAGTCTCGCTCGGTGTAGCGCGCCTGCACGGGTCGCAGGTGCGCCTGCTCGACTGCGGTGTGCACCCGCCCGCCGTCGAGCACCCATCCGACGACGGGGTGACGCCAGTGACACAGCAGCAGGACGCCGTCCGGGGTGAGCGACCCCCGGATGCGCTCGACCAGGTCGTCGAGGTCACGCGGGCTCAGGAAGTAGCCGATCTCGGAGACCACGACCAGATCGAAGAGACCCTCCGGCCAGTCGGCGGGCACCTCCGCGAGGCGCACCTCCACATGGCTGCTGGACGAGTCCACGGAGAGGCGCTGGCGCGCTGACTCGACCGCGGAGCTGCTCGAGTCGACTGCGACCAGGACGTCGCAGTGCTGTGCGAGGTCGGCGGTCAGCGCTCCGACGGAGCACCCGATCTCCAGACCTCGGGCGAACCGGTCGCGAGGCAGCATCGCGAGACTGAGGGCGCGCTTGCGTCGCTCGTAGCGTCGTTCGTCGACCCCCCACGGGTCGGGCTCGGCGCGGTGCAGTCGGTCGAGGGTGTCGTCCCGGGTCTCTTGCAGGATGAAGCGCTCCCGGGGGCCCGTGAAGTGCTGCACGAAGTGGGGTCTCAGCAGGGCTTCGTCGCCGGGCGCGTCGGACAGCGGCTCGGTCTGGCTCCGATGATGGTCAAGGGCGCGACGGCGCCGCCTGGTGGCGATATCGGTCAGGTCCAGCTGCCGCAGGTCGTCCCACGGTGCGTCGCCGGGCCGTGCCCAGTGCCACCACCAGATCGGGTACTCCCACAGCGTCGCGCCGGTTCGGCGCGCGGTGGTCGCTGCCGCGCGCCCCGCTGCGTCGTGGTCGGGGTGTCCGTCGTGGCGCCACGGCGCGACGATGAGGGTCCGGCGGCCATCCTTGATCAGGCGAACGAGAAGCTGGACCAGGGTCTGCTCGGCCTCGTGGAGGTGCCCGTCCTGGACGTTGAGGAGGGTGATGCCGGCGCCGCCGGGCGCGAGCTCGCCCAAGGCCGCTCGTACCTCGTTCTCGCGCCGCGCCGCAAGTTCCTCGGGACGGTGGGTGGTCGATTTCGGGTGGCTGTGTTCGCCGGCGGTGCAGACGAACAGGTGTACGTCGAGGTCGGCCACGGCGGCAGTCGCGATGAGACCGCCGGCGCCCAAGGTCTCGTCGTCGGGGTGCGCGGCCACGACCAGGACGTGGTCGAAGCCGTCCAGATCGGCCGATGGGACGTGCTCCCACTCCGGCCGCTCCGCCCACTCGCTGGCCGGTGTGCCGGGTCCGTCATGGGTGAACGACCTCACCATGGCTGGTCCCGCGCAGCTGCTCTGCCCAGCGCGGCGGTGTCCCGCTCCGCATGGTGTTGCCGCACGTAGACGCGCAGGTCTGAGACCCGGGTGGCGTGCTCGTTCTCGAAGGCCAGCGGGCCGGGCCCCAAGGCGTGGTCGGCGACCCGGATGGTCGCTTCCACCGCGTCGGCCACGACCTGTCGGACCCGCAGCGCCAGCAAGGCCCCCGACTCACCATCGGCGCGGCCGTGGTCGATCTCGTCCGCGGATTCCAGCAGTACCGACCGGGCAGCGTGCAGCGCCGAGTCGACCGCGCCGAGATGGGCCCAGCCGATCTGGTCCGGCTCACGCTCGGTGGCCTGCCGGCGCAGCCGCCGCGCGATGCCAACCGCGCCGCCGAACCAGATGGCCGCGACGCCGATGCCGCCCCAGGCGAAACCGTCCCGTTCGAGGTACCAGCCAGGTCCGCCGACGAGGGTCGCGTCGGCCGACCGGTACGACGTCGGCGTGCTGCGGACGTTGCTCAGGCCGTGCGAGACCCAGGTCCCCGGCCGGGCCTGGGCGGTCACGCCGGGTTGACGCAGCGAGACCGCGAACAACCCGCGCTGGTCCCCGTCCATCCAGGCCGTGACCAGAGCATGGTCGACCACCTCGGCCAGCGAGCACCAGGGCTTGGTCCCGTCCAGCTCGCCATGCGTTCGGCGCCTGGGAGTCAAGACCCGGGTTCGGCTGCGCACTCAGGCGCGCGGCGCCGCCTTCGGCGGCGTACACGCCCCAGGTGGAGCCGGTGAGACTGACGTCGGCAGGCTCGGGCCGGCCCGACTCGGCCAGGATCGCCAAGGCGTCGAGGTGAGGCTCGGCAACACGAGCGACGGTCAGGTCGATCGCCCCCAGCGTGGCGAGAGCAGACCACCGGCTGCGAGTCTGGCCCACGCCCGGTGCCGCGAGCTCGGCGCCGAGGTCACGCGCGAGCGCCAACGCGCGGTCGAGGTCGCCGCTCGCCGCCCGGGTACGCGCTGCGAGCTTGGCGACGAAGTCGTGGCAGTCCGCCCCGGCGTCGGGCGCGAGCAATACGCCGTCCCCCTCGTGCGGTTCGAGTTCTCCGGAAGCCACGACGGGCCGTACCCGGTGACGGCGCGCTTCACCCGCCGTGGCGCACCCCCCTAGGGGTGAGATGCGCGGCAGGACGTAGGGGGTACCGCGGGTTCCCTACTCAGGAGGCAGCGTGGTTGCGAGCAAGCCGGCCAAGGCCGTGAAGAAGGCCGTCAAGGCCAGCGTGGAGGGTGCTGCGGCGCGAGTGTCCGAGCTTCTGTCGGAGCGCGAGACGGCGCCCGTACCAGGGACGCCCGGACGCGGGACCCCGGTCGTCGCGGAGCCCACCAAGCCTCGCGATCCGCTGCCGCCCAAGCCCGACCAGACCGGCCCGGAGCGCAGGACGGCGACGGGGGCTGCCACCGATGTCGCCGCCGACGCCGTGTCCGGGCAGGGTCGCTTCCTGACCACGGCCCAGGGCGCCCGGCTGCGCGACAGCGACCACTCGCTCAAGGCAGGCGAGCGCGGCCCCACGCTGCTGCAGGACCACCACCTGCGGGAGAAGATCACCCACTTCGACCACGAGCGGATCCCGGAGCGCGTCGTCCATGCGCGGGGCGCCGGGGCCCACGGCATCTTCGTCGGCTACGGGAATGCGCGGTCGGTGACGAAGGCCGGGTTCCTGGCCAAGGGGATCGAGACCCCAGTGTTCGTGCGGTTCTCGACCGTGCTGGGCTCACGCGGGTCGGCGGACACGGTGCGGGACACGCGAGGGTTCGCGACGAAGTTCTACACCGACGAGGGGACCTTCGACCTGGTCGGCAACAACATCCCGGTCTTCTTCATCCAGGACGGCATCAAGTTCCCGGACGTCATCCACGCCGGCAAGCCGCACCCGGATCGGGAGATCCCACAGGCGCAGAGCGCGCACGACACGTTCTGGGACTTCGTCTCGCTCCACACCGAGGCACAGCACCACACGATCTGGAACATGTCCGACCGCGGCATCCCTCGCTCGTACCGGATGATGGAGGGCTTCGGTGTCCACACCTTCCGGTCGGTGAACAACGCCGGCGACACGTCGTTGGTCAAGTTCCACTGGAAGCCGGTCCTGGGCGTGCACTCCCTCACCTGGGAGGAGGCGCAGCTGCTTGCCGGCACCGACCCGGACTTCCACCGGCGCGACCTCGCGGATGCGATCGAGGGCGGCGCCTACCCGCAGTGGGAGCTCGGGGTGCAGGTCTTCCCCGACACTCCCGAGGAGATGTTCGAGGGGATCGACCTGCTCGACCCGACGAAGCTGGTCCCGGAGGAGCTCGCACCTGTGCAGGCGATCGGACTGCTCACGTTGACCGGCAACCCGACGAACTACTTCGCCGAGACCGAGCAGGTCGCCTTCCACGTGGGCAACCTGGTGCCGGGGATCGACGTCACCAACGACCCGTTGCTCCAGGCGCGGCTGTTCTCCTACGTCGACACCCAGCTGACCCGGCTGGGAGGACCGAACTTCGCGCAGCTCCCCATCAACCGGCCGCACGCGCCGGTCAACGACATGCTGCGTGACGGCTTCCACCAGAACGCGGTCCACGGCGGCGTGGCGCCGTACAAGCCGAACTCCCTCGACGGCGGGTGCCCGTTCTTCGCGGGTGGCGCTCGTGACGGCGCCTTCGTCGACGTGCCTGCCCCCGTCGCGGAGTCGGTGAAGACGCGCGAGGCGCCGGCGTCGTACGACGACCACTTCAGCCAGGCGCGGCAGTTCTGGCTCAGCATGACGGCGCCCGAGAAGGAACACATCGTCGCGGCGTACACGTTCGAGCTCGCCAAGTGCTTCGAGCAGGCGGTCAAGGAGCGGCAGCTGCTGGCGCTGGCCAACATCGACCCGGAGCTGTGTGCGCAGGTCGCCGCCGGACTGGGGCTCCCTGCACCCGACCCGGCCGAGCCGCTGGACGACCTCGACCCGAGCCCAGCCCTGTCGCAGCTCTCTGACACGGACTGGCCGAGTGACGGTCGCGTCATCGGGATCCTCGTCGACCCCGACGGCGACCTGGATGGCATCGACGCTGTCCGCGACGCCGTGACCGCGGCCGGGATGGTGCCGTTGGTCGTCGCGCCCCACGGCGGGAAGCTGCCGGACGGCACCACTGTCCAGCGCACCTTCGCCGCAACGCGGTCGGTCGAGTTCGACGCCGTCCTGCTGGCTGGCAGCCCGGTACCGGCCGCCGACGCACTGGCTGTCCGGGACAGCAAGGCCGGCGAGGACCGCGAGCCGCAGCTCGATCCCCGGGTGGTCCTGCTGCTCCAGGAGTGCTTCCGGCACGCCAAGGCGATCGGCGCCTGGGGTGCCGGCGTCTCCGCCCTCGAGCACGCCGGCGTCGCGGTCTCTGCCGGCGTCTTCACCGGTGACGACCCGGCAGCGGTCTTCGCAGAGGTGCACGCCGCGCTCGGCGCCCACCGCGTCTGGGAGCGGTTCGACACGGTGCTGAGCTGAGCCCCTCTAGCAGCAGGCGGTTGCCGCGGCCTCCTGCGCCGGCGACGCCTCGATGAGAGCGCTGGTGCAGCACTCCTGGCCCTCGGCCTCGCCGTTCGGTGTCGGGCTGTCTGCCAGGACGGTGTAGATCTCCCAGGACTCGCCGTTGGGCGTCCCGGCGACCCAGAACTTGTCCTGCTTGGCGTAGCAGCACGTCGTGTCGCGCTCGTCGACCGAGGCCAGCCCGTCCGCTGCGAGGCGGTTCTGGATCGCGTCGACGGTGTCGACGTCCTCGACCTCGACGCCGAGGTGGTTGAGGGAGCCGCCGTGGCCGGGGTTCTCGATGAGGACCAGCTTCAAGGGCGGTTCGGTGACGGCGAAGTTCGCATAGCCGGCGCGGACCTTCGCCGGCTCGGTGGCGAAGAGCCGGCGGTAGAAGTCGATCGAGGTCTCGAGGTCGTCCACGTTGATGGCGAGCTGGAGGCGGGACATGGATGGTGACTCCTTCACATAGATGAATGTCTATGTGTGGGAGTTTGCGTCAGACATTGATGAATGTCAATATTGATGCATGTCGAAGTCTCTGCTCGAGCTGACCCCGGTCGAGACGGTGGCCTGCTGTGCGCCGCTGACCAAGGAGCCGCTGACCGCCGACGCTGCCGAGCGCATCGCGCCGCTCCTCAAGGCGCTCGCGGACCCGGTGCGCCTGCGACTGCTCTCGCTCGTCGCCTCGCACGCCGACGGCGAGGCCTGTGTGTGCGACCTGAACGACGCCTTCGACCTCTCCCAGCCGACCATCAGCCACCACCTGAAGGTGCTGCACGAGTCCGGGCTGCTGGACCGCAGCAAGCGCGGGGTGTGGGTCTACTACCGCGTCCAGCCCGAGGCCCTCGGCGACCTGGGCGCGCTGATCGGCGGCGTCGCCGGGTGAGCCTCGGTCGTCGGGTGACCGCGGAAGCGGTCGGTACGGCGTTCCTCGTGATGGCCGTCGTCGGCTCCGGCATCGCGGCCCAGCGACTCTCGCCGGGCGACGCGGGCCTGCAGCTGCTGGTGAACAGTCTCGTCACCGGGGCCGCCCTGGTCGCGCTGATCCTGGCGCTCCAGCCGGTCTCGGCCAGCTTCAACCCGGTCGTCACCGCGATCGAGCGCGTGCTCGGTCTGGTCACGACCCGAGAGGCGGTGCTGTTGGTGGCTGCCCAGGTGTTCGGCGGGGTGGTCGGCTGCGTGCTCGCCAACCTGATGTTCGAGCTCGACGCAGTCTCGCTGTCGGACCACGACCGCATCTCGTCAGGCACCCTGCTGGCCGAGGTCGTCGCCACGGCAGGGTTGGTCGTCATCGTCTTCGGCAGCATCCGCGCCGGCCGACTCGAGACGGTCGCCTACGCGGTCGGCGGCTACATCACAGCGGCGTACTGGTTCACCAGCTCCACCAGCTTCGCCAACCCCGCGGTCACCCTGGCTCGAACGCTCTCCGACACGTTCGCCGGCATCGCGCCGGCGTCGGCGCCGGCCTTCGTCCTGATGCAGGTCGTCGGCGGAGCGGTCGGCCTCGGGCTCGTCGTACTACTGCACCCGACCCGAGGAGTCGCCTCATGACCGACCACGCCGAGTCTCAGCATCGGCCGACGGTGCTGTTCGTGTGCGTGCACAACGCGGGCCGCTCCCAGATGGCCGCCGGCTACCTCCAGCACCTCGCCGGCGACCGGATCGACGTCCTCTCCGCCGGCTCCCAGCCGGCCGACCAGGTCAACCCGGCGGCCGTCGAGGCGATGGCCGAGGAGGGCATCGACATCGAGGCGGAGCAACCCAAGCTCCTCACCGACTCGGCCGTGCAGACCGCAGACGTCGTCATCACCATGGGCTGCGGCGACGAGTGCCCGTTCTACCCCGGCAAGCGGTACGAGGACTGGGTCCTCGACGACCCGGCCGGCCAGGGCATCGACGCGGTCCGACCGATCCGCGACGAGATCCGCACGCGCGTCGAGGCGCTCATCGACGATCTGGACGGACCCAGCCGGACGTAAGGTCACCGCGTGCTGCACGGCCGCGTGAGGGAGCAGGCCCGGACGGCGCAGCTGCTCGACGCTGCGCGGTCCGGTCAGGGCGGGGCTCTCGTGGTCCTGGGTGACCCGGGCACCGGCAAGACCGCGCTCCTGACCCGCGTGCTGGACGAGGCCGAGCAGGACATGAGAGTGCTGCGGACCCAGGGGATCGAGTCGGAGGCGCCGCTTGCGTTCGCCGCGCTGCAACGGCTGCTCAGGCCGCTGATGCCGCTCGCCGAGGCTCTTCCTGCCCAGCAGGCGAAGGCGTTGCGGGTGGCGTTCGGCATGGAGGCCGGCGAGGGCGCCGGCGACAGGTTCCTGGTCTTCCTCGCGGCGTTGAGCCTGCTCGCCGAGGCGTCCGAGACGCAGCCGCTGCTGGTGGTCGTGGATGACGCGCACTGGCTCGACGACGCGTCGGCGGCGGCCCTGCTGTTCGTGGCGAGGCGTCTCGAGGTCGAGCGGGTGGCGATGCTGTTCGCGGCTCGGGAGCTGGATGTGCGGACCTTCGATGTCGGCGAGCTGCCCACCCTGCGGCTCGCGGGACTGGACCTGGCGGCGACCACCGGACTGCTCCAGGAGCGGGCGAGCTCAGACGTGAGCCCGGCGGTGGCCGCTCAGCTCTTGGCAAGCACCGGGGGCAACCCGCTCGCTCTCGTGGAGATGCCGCAGGCGCTCTCGTCGGACCAGCTGGCCGGCCGGGCGAGCCTGCCCGGGCAGCTTCCGGTCACCGCCACCATCGAGCGGGTCTTCCTCGACCGAGCCCGACGGCTCTCGCCAGGTGCGCAGCAGCTGCTGCTCGTGGCTGCCGCGGACGACTTGATGCAGCTCGCCACCGTGGAGAGTGCCGCGGCCGCCACGGGCGCCGGCCCGGACGCCCTGGCCGAGGCGGAGCGCTCCGGCCTCGTGCAGGTCACCGGGGGCAAGGTCGAGCTGAGGCACCCGCTCGTCCGGTCCGCCGTGTACGCCGCCGCCACGAGCATCGACCGCCGCCACGTGCACGCCGCCCTGGCCGATGCCCTGCGTCATCCCGATGATGCGGACCGGCGCGCCTGGCACCGGGCGTCGTCCGTGGACCAGCCTGATGCCGACGTGGTCGCCGACCTCGAGCGCGCCGCCGGCCGCGCCGAGGCACGAGGAGGCCACGAGGCCGCGGCAGCGGCCTGGGAGCGCGCCGCAGAGCTCAGTCCGGACGCCACCGGTCGCGCGCAACGCCTGTTCAGCGCGGCGCGGAGCGCCTGGCTCGCCGGGCGGCCGGTGCGCGCTCGGGCGCTCGTCGACTCGGCGCGCGCGGCCGCCGAGGACCCGCTGCTGCTGGCCGACGTCATCCGGCTGCAGAGCACGGGTCGAGTGGAACACCGGCTCGGTGAAGGTCGCCCACCGGATGCTCCTCGAGGGAGCGCGCGACGTCGTACGCCACGACGCGGATCGAGCCCGCGAGATGGCGATGGTCGCTGCCGCGATCGCGGCCTTCGGTGGCGACTCCGGCGTCGACGTCGACCCGGCCACCTTCGCCACCGTCCCCTCCGACGCGTCGGAGCGGCAGCGTTGCTACGCCGAGCTGACCCTCGGCCTGGGCGAGGTGGTGGCGGGCGACTGGGACGCCGCCTCGGCCATGCTCCGACGGTCGTTCGCCACCGGCGGTCGCCTCGACCTCGACGACCTCGAGCTGCTGCCCAACCTCGGGATCGCCGCGTTGCACCTCGGCGACACCCTCGCCTCCGCTGACTATCACCAGCGGCTGCTCACCACGGCTCGCAGCTCCGGCGCCGCCGTGACGGTTCTCTATGCACTGACCCGGCTGGCCTTCAGTGACGTGCCCAACGGACGCTGGGCGACTGCGGTCGCCCAACAGCAGGAAGCCCTCCGGCTCGGGGAGGGCACCGGCCAGCCGGTCCTGGCCGCGATGCCGCTCGCGACCCTGGTGCTGCTCTCGGCGCTCCGCGGTGACGACGCCTATGGCCAGCAGCTGGAGGGGCTCGAACGCGTTCTCGAGGAGCAGCCCGTGGGCGTCCTCGACATGGTCCTGCGTGACGTGACGAGGTGGGCGAAGGGCCTGCACGCAGCGCCCGCGTGGCCGACGGCCTTCCACCACCTGGCCCAGATCAGCCACCCGATCATCCGGCGTTCTGCGGGGATCGACCGGGTCGAGGCCGCGGTGTACGCCGACCAGTCGGAGACCGCGCGCCTGTGGATCGACGACCTGGAGACGTTCTCCGCGGCCACCGGACAGCCGTGGGCCGCCGCGATGGCGGCCCACGGGCGAGCCGTGCTGGCCGTCAGCGAAGACGAGGACGATGCGGAGTCTTGGTTCGAGCGGGCCCTCGCGCTGCACGCCGACTCGGTCCGCCCGTTCGAGCGGGCGCGCACGCAGCTGGCGTACGGCGAGCACCTGCGGCGTCAGCGGCGGAGAGTGGATGCCCGCGTTCACCTGCGGGCCGCCCTCGAGACCTTCGAGGACCTCAAGGCCCTGCCCTGGGCCGATCGTGCGGCCCAGGAGCTGCGGGCCTCGGGCGAGAGCGCACGCAAGCGCGACCAGGCGACGGAGCTCGAGCTCACCCCGACCGAGCTGCAGGTCGCGCAGCTGGTGCAGCAGGGCCTGTCCAACCGCGAGGTCGCTGCCCAGCTCTTCGTGAGCCCCCGCACCGTCGACTTCCACCTGCGCAACGTCTTCGCCAAGACCGGCATCAGCTCCCGTGGTGCGCTCACCCAGCTGTCGCTGACGTGACCCCGGCGCGACGGCTGGGCCGTCGCGCCGGGGTCACTTCTGGGATCAGTGCAGGTGGCCGTGGCCACCGCCCCCGCTGCCGGCCGTCTTCGGCACGAAGGCCGTCGGCACGAGCAGTGCGAGCAGGAGAACGGCGACCGCGACGAACGCATCCGGGTGGCCGGCGACCAGCCCGGCCCGGGTGGTGATGTCGCCGGCGACGGCGGTGAGCACGGCGACACCGAGCGCGGCGCCGACCTCGTGGCCGGTCATCATCACGCCCGAGGCGAGACCGGAAGCGCGCTCGGGGACCTCGCTCATCGCGCCCACCGAGATGGCCACGAACATCGGGCCGACCCCGAGGCCGATGACGAGGAAGCCGGGCAGCACGTCGGCGGCGTACGTCGCGTCCGCGCCGGCCGTGCTCAGCAGCAGTGCACCCGCGGCGGAGACGACCAGACCCAGCGCGATCAGCAAGCGGGGGCCGGCATGGCCGATCAGGTGGGAGGCGGCCGCCGCGCTGAGCGTGATCATCGCCGCGAGCGGCAGGAACTCCAGGCCGGTGACGATCGCCGAGGCGCCGAGCACCTGCTGCAGGAACAGCGAGCTGAGGAAGATGACGCCCACCAGGGCGCCGGTGACGCCGGCCATGACGGCGGACGCCGAGACCAGTGAGCGGAGCTTCCAGATGTGCGGGGTCACGAGCGGATTGGTGACCTTGCGCTCGATGTGGGCGAACGCGACCAGCAGCGCCACTGCGGCGGCGGCGCTGCCCACGGTCATGGGCGAGGTCCAGCCGTGGCTGTTGGTGCTCTGGACGGCGTTGACGAGGAGCAGCAGTCCGCCGACCAGGGTGATCGCGCCGGGCACGTCGAGGCCACGGAAGCCCGTGCCCGTGGAGACGCCCCGGGGGACGACGTGGAGGGCGCCGAGCAGCGTGACGATCCCGATCGGGACGTTGATGAAGAACACCGCGCGCCAGTCGAGGACGCTGGTGAGCAGGCCACCGAAGAGCACGCCGGCGGCGATGCCCATGCTGGCGATGGTGCCCCAGACGGCGAGGGCGGTGGCGCGCTGGCGGCCGGCGTACGTCGTCATGACGATCGACATGGCCGCGGGGGTGAGCATCGCGGCGCCGGCGCCCTGGGCGCCCCGCGCGACGATCAGGGTGAGCGCGGAGTCGGCGAGGCCGCTGACCAGCGAGGCGCCGGTGAAGAGCGTCACCCCGATGAGGAACATCCGGCGCCGGTCGAAGAGGTCGGACATCCGGCCGCCGAGCAGCAGGAGGCCGCCGCTCATCAGCACGTAGGCGCTGACCGTCCACTGGTAGTCGGAGGAGCTGAAGCTCAGGTCGGAACCGATGCTGGGCAGCGCGACGTTCACGACGCTGACGTCGAGCACGACCATGAACTGCGCGGCGAGCATCAGGCCGAGCACCGTCCAGGGTCGGCGAACCGCCTGCTCGTCGGCGGCGTGCGGCGCGGGCGCCGTGTGGAGTGAGTGGGACATGAGGACTCCTGGTGGGTTCGGTTTCGAGTGGCTCGAGCCTCCCGTCGACGGCACCGGGGTCGCGCCGGGAAAACCACCGGGTTCGGCGCCTCAGGTCGCCGGGTCGACGGGGCCGGTCAATCCCGGCGATTCCACCGGCGCGGCCGGGCCGCAGTACGTTGGGAGCGTGCCGGCACCGGTCCAGCCACGGACCGCTCTACCGAAGGACATCCCATGCAGCACACAGACAGCGCCGAGGCCCTCGACGTCATCGTCATCGGTGCCGGTCAGGCCGGCCTGGCCGCGGCGTACCACCTCAAGCAGCGCGGCCGGCGGTTCCTCGTCGTCGACGCCGCCTCCGAGATCGGCCATGCCTGGCGCTCCCGCTGGGACTCGCTGCGACTCTTCACGGCGGCGGAGTACGACGCGCTGCCAGGCATGGCGTTCCCCGGCCCGGCCGGCACCTACCCGACCAAGGACGAGGCCGCCGACTACCTCGTGGAGTACGCCCGGCGGTTCGACCTGCCCGTCCTGCTGAACTGCGCCGTACGACGCCTCACCCGGCTCAAGGGTGGCTTCGCCGTCGAGACCAGCCAGGGCCGCCTGCTGGCTCGCCAGGTCGTGGTCGCCACCGGCCCGTGGCAGCGGCCGGTCGTCCCCGCCGTGTCCCGCGACCTGGGGGAGTCCGTGGTCCAGCTGCACAGCTCGGCCTATCGCAACCCGACCGACCTCCCTCAGGGCCCCGTCGTGGTCGTCGGCGCGGGGAACTCCGGTCGCCAGATCGCCCTCGAGCTCGCCGCCAGCCACGACGTCACGCTGGCGGTCGGGACCGAGTCACTCCAGCTTCCCCAGCGGATCCTGGGCCACGACCTCTTCTGGTGGCTGACCGGGCTCGGCGTGGTCACCAAGACCGACCAGTCGCTGCTCGCGCGCCGGCTGCGGTGCCGCGGGGACCTGGTGATCGGCACCCCGCTGCGTCAGCTGCGCCGGGCCGGTGTGGTCGTCCGTAGCCGGCTGGTCTCCGCGGCCCCGGACGGTGTCCAGTTCGCCGACGGCGCGACCTCCAGCCCCGCGACGGTCATCTGGGCCACGGGCTTCTCCCGCGACTACTCCTGGATCGACGTACCCGGCGTCGTGGACCGGGGGACGGTCCTCCACCACCGCGGCATCACGGAGGTGCCCGGCCTTTCCTTCATCGGGCTGCCCTGGCAGCACACCCGCGGCTCGTCCCTGCTCGGGTTCGTCCAGCACGACGCCGCGTGGCTGATCGACCGCATCACCGCTCGCTCGCCGCACGCGAGCGCGCAGTCCGTCCAGAAGGAGTACGCCCGATGACGCCCTCGCGGGAACGTCGCATCGGTCCCAGGGTTGCCGGCAGCATGGTTGCGGGCGCAGCCACGGCCCTGGTCCTCGTGGTCCTGGCCTTCGGCGGAGCGGTCGAACCCGTCATCACCGGCCTGGCCCTGCTGGGCTTCGCCTGCGGCTGGGCGCTGCTCGCCGTCACGACCCGCCGCACCCGGCAACCCCAGCCCTGGGCCTGGGCCCCGGCGACGGCACTGGCCGTCGTCGGTCTCGCCACCGTCGTCATCCGACCGTCGGACGACGTCATGCGCGGGGCCGGGGTGGGTGTGGCCGGTCCTTCTGCTGGCTTCAGTCGTCTGGGTCGTCCGCACGTCGCGCCGGTCGCTGCACCACTGGTCGCGCTCGGTGGTGCTCTACCCGGTCCTGGCGCTGGCGGCCCTGGCTGCGGTCGGAGGCGGCTACGAGAAGGTCAGCGAGGTCCGCGACGCCTCGGCGATGAGCGGCCGGCTGATCGACGTGGGCGGCCACGCGATGCGCATCAGCTGCACCGGCTCGGGCAGCCCCACGGTCGTCCTCGAGCCGGGGCTCGGCGAGTCGGGCGCGATGATGGCCGGCTGGATCCAGCCAGCGGTCGCGACGTCGACGCGCGTGTGCGTCTACGACCGCCCGGGGCGCGGCTGGAGCCAATCGCCCGCCCATCCTCAGGACGCGGTCGCCAACGCCGCAGACCTGCACGCTCTGCTCGCCCGCGCCGAGGTCGACGGCCCGTACGTGCTCGTGGGGCACTCCTCGGGCGGCGCCTACGTCAAGGTCTTCGCCGCGCAGTATCCCGACCAGGTCGCCGGCATGGTGCTGCTCGACGCCCAGCCGAGCGAGGCGATGACCAGGCTGCCTGGCTACCCCACGATGTACGCCGGACTTCGCAGGGGAATGGCGCTCGCGCCGTCGCTGGCCCGGACGGGTGTGCTGCGCCTCTTCTACAAGACCGCGTTGGCCGGTCTCCCTCCAGCAGCTCGCGACGAGGTGCGGGTCGGCTGGTCGAGGCCGAGCCAGTACCGAAGCC
This sequence comes from uncultured Actinomycetota bacterium, assembly GCA_963734355.1. GTDB lineage: Bacteria > Actinomycetota > Actinomycetes > Propionibacteriales > Nocardioidaceae > Nocardioides. The sequence continues at coordinate 81,921 of CAVTHU010000045.1, read as the reverse complement.
TTCGTGACGAGCTCGTCGCACTCCCTCAGGCGCTGATCGAGTCGCAGGCCCTCACGAGCATCGGCGACAAGCCGTTGATCGTCGTGACCGCAGAGAAGGACGCGATGGCTGGGTGGCTGCCGCTCCAGGAGGAGATGACCGGCCTGTCGACGAACAGCGTGCAACGGCTGCTTCCCGGCGCCACGCACGCCTCGCTCACCGAGGACGACGCCGAGTCGCAGGACTCGGTCCAGGCAGTTCTCGACGTCGTGGGCGCCGTTCGTTCCGGCCGCGCGCTCACGCCGTGAAGGCGCTGGTGAAGCTGGCGAAGGACATCCGGTGAGCCCTGGCCTTTCTCACCCCGATGGGTGGACCCAAGTGGGTCATGGCAACCATGAAGCGTCCTTCCTAGGCTTGTCCGGGTCACAGGCGTAGGCCGCTCGCGTTGCGATTCTGGGGGATCCGTGACGCGGGCGGCTCACGTTTGAGTCGGGCTTGCGCGCTCGGCCGGGCCGGCCAGTGCATGGGTGGCATTGATGGCGGCATGGACTATGAACCGGGTAGTGCCGGAGGCGCACCGCAACTACGCGACACGCGTATTGCGGATGAGCTGTTGGAGACCCGGATCGCCGTGCCGCGCCAATGAGCGCAGACAGCTCGGGCTAGTCCCGTAGGAAGCGTTGGATCCCGATCGAGACCTGGTCTTGGAACTCGTCGCCAGCACCAGTCGGCGTACCAGATCAGAGAATCCGACAGCGAGCATCTGGGCGACCCGCCCGCCCATGGACGTGGCGTAGACGTCTGCTCGAGTGACCTCCAGGGACCGGAGCACCTGGGCTGCGTCTTCGGCGAAGGACGCCGTCGACCAGTCCGACTCCGGAGCCACCGTCGCGCCCGTTCCGCGATAGTCGAAGGTGATCGTCCGGTGGGTTAGTTCGAAGGTCTCGCGCAGACCCGTCCACCACCGATGTGAGTTGGCCTGTCCGGGCAGCAGGAGCAGGGTCGGCCCATCGAGACGGCCGCCCTCCTGGACGGCGAGGAGGGCGCCGTCGGGTGACTCCACGATGAGGTGTCTCACGAGTGCGTGCTCACTTCGTGCTCCAAGGACCCGTCTCAATGGTGTGGCGCGACGCCTAGCCTCTGTGGCGCGGTCGCGGAGGCTGTCCTCGATGCGCTGGAGCATGGAACGAGTCAACCTTCGCCGTCATCTACTACAGCATGACCGGGACGGTGCACGCCCTGCTGGTCACGGCGTACCGGTCGAGCTGAACCGCCACTCCATCCGGGCGTGGTACGTCGCCCCGGGCGCCAGCGCCGCCGAAGGCCACTCCGGCCGGTTCGGGGTGTCCGGATGCAGCTGTGGCTCGAGGGCGATGCCGTCGCCCTGACGGTAGGCGACGCCCTCCGATGAGGTGCCCGAGCCGTCGAGGAAGTTGCCCGTGTACACCTGCAGCCCGGGCTGGTCGGCGTACAGCTCGAGGCGGGTCTGGGTGCGGCGCGACTCCAGGACGGCCGCGACCCTGAGGCCGTCGCCGGGCACCACCACGTCGTGGTCGATGCCGCGCGCAGCCCGGACCTGCTCGTGGTCGGAGCGCACGGCCGGTCCGATCGCCCGCGGCTGCCGGAAGTCGAACGGCGTCCCGTCCACCGGCTCGTGACCACCAAGCGGGATCCCGGTGTCGTCAACGGGTGTGTACTCCTCGGCCGTGAGGGTCAGCAGGTGCTCGTCGATGGTCCCGGCCCCGTCGCCGTCGAGGTTCAGGTAGGCGTGGTTGGTGAGGTTGACGACCGTCGTCGCGTCGGTGGTTGCCTCGTGGCTGATGCGGACGACCTCGCCCGCCACCTCGTAGCGGACCCGGACCGTGAGGGTGCCTGGGAAGCCCATGTCACCGTCGGGGCTGGTCAGTCCGAGCACGGCGTGGTCGGCGCCGTGCTCCTCGACCGTCCAGAGCCGGCGGTCGAACCCGTCCGGCCCGCCGTGCAGGGAGTTGCCCCGGTCGTGGGTGCCGACGACGACCTCGCGGCCTTCGAGCTCGAACCGGCCGCCTGCGATCCGGTTGGCGTAGCGGCCGATGGTGCTGCCGAGGTAGTCGCTGGACGCCAGCCGCTCGGCGACCGTGCCGTGACCCAGGACGACGTTGCGCCGCACGCCGTCGCCGCCCGTGACCTCGAGGCGGTGCGTGGTCGCTCCTAGAGTCAGCACTTCGAGCATGACGCCGGGTGTGGCGCCCAACGTGAGCACGTGCACGTCGCGCCCGTCGGGAATCCTGCCGAAGACCGAGCGAGCCACGGTGTGAACGCTAACCGCTCAGGAGGCGGCGCGGTCGACCAACAAACGAGCAGCGGCAACGTCGACGCGTCGCACGTCTCGAGCGGACGAACCGCCCACCGACATGATGGGCGGGTGAAGCAAGAGCGGAACTGGGCAGGGAACCACGCCTACAGGTTCGCGCGCTTCCACGAACCCGACACCGTTGACGAGCTGATCTCGCTCGTCGGCGAGGCGAGACACCTACGCGTTGTCGCGTCGCGGCACTGCTTCAACGACATCGGTGACACGGACGCCGTCGATGGCGACCTTGTCTCTCTTCGTCAGCTGCCAAGTCACCACGAGGTCGACTCCGAAACGCGTGTGGTCCGGGTCTCGGCTGCCGCTTCGTACGGTGAGCTCGGGGCGAGACTTCACGCCGAGGGTTGGGCGCTGCCCAATCTCGCGTCGTTGCCACACATCTCTGTAGGCGGGGCCGTGGCTACCGGAACCCATGGATCCGGGGATCGCTGCGGCAATCTCGCTTCCAACGTGGTCGGACTCGAAGTCATCCGCGCCGATGGCTCCGTTGTCTCTGTGCGTCAAGGCGAGCCGAGCTTCCCCGGGGAGGTCATTGCTCTCGGAGCGACCGGGGTGTGGTCACACGTCCTGCTCTCGGTGGAACCCACCTTCGACGTGGTGCAGACGGTCATGACCGGTCTGCCCTGGTCGGCGGCGCTCGAGCACCTCGATGAGGTGACCGGGGCCGCGTGGAGCACCAGTCTCTTCACCCAGTTTCGGGGAGATGAGGTCGAGCAGGTGTGGCTCAAGGCCAAGGTGGCCGAGCACGCTCAGGGTGGCACGTTGTTCGGCGCGCAGCCCGCGCCCCAGCCCCTTCACATGCTCCCGGATGGGGACGCGGCGGCCTGCACGGAGCAGCTGGGTGTGCCGGGGCCGTGGCACACCCGCTTGCCGCACTTCCGGTTGGAGTTCACTCCCTCCTCGGGTCGGGAGCTGCAGAGTGAGTACTTGCTGCCTCGTGGGAACGCTGTCGATGCACTCGCGGCCATGCGAGCCCTTGGCGACCTGATGGCGCCGGTGTTGCAGGTGGCAGAAGTACGAACCGTCGCCGAAGACGGTCTCTGGCTCAGCGGTAGCTATGAGACCGACGTGATCGCGATCCACTGCACCTGGCATCTGGACGAGCCGGCGGTGAGGGCCGTTCTGCAGCAGGTCGAGAGCGCTCTACTTCCGTTGGGTGCCAGGCCGCACTGGGGGAAGCTGTTCCTGGCCGACTCCGGTGTCTTGGCAGTCGCCTACCCGAGACTGAGGGACTTTCGCGACCTCGCTCACCGGGTCGATCCTCGTGGAAAGTTTCACAACCCTTATCTCCACCGGGTCCTGGGAATCTGATTCAACCCAAGCGGCGCAGCGCGTCAGCGGCCGGGCTGTCTGGTCGGACCCCTAGACGCACCGAGCGCTCCGCTGCCTTCGCGCCGTGGTTACCCGACGGCCTGGACAGCGTTGGTGCAGCCCCGTGATGTCACGTGGGGAGGAGGGTGTCCCGTGCCTTTCCTGCCATCGACCGATTGAGCCGCATCTCGTCTCGATACCGGTACGGGAGCGGCACTCCCGACGTCGCAGCAGCGTCCGCGTAGGCTTCCATCGCCTCGGCCAGTCGGCCACGCCGGTGCTGCTGATCGTGTCGGTTGGTCGAGCTGGTCGGCACGCGCCGGCCGGCGCGAACCTCTGCGCGTGCCTGGTTGACGTCGAACAACAGGGCAATGAGTAGAGCCTCATCACGTTCACGAGGCCGGGGCATGGTGCCTTCTCTCCCAGCGTGCCCACGACGGGCGCTGGTTGCGCGAAGCCGTGGCGCGATGTCTCTCCACACTAGCCTCACGCACACAACCCTTTCGGGCGCGTGCCTCGGGTCGGTGTGACAGCACCAGCCCGGCACAAAACCATGAGTAGGCCCTGTCGGGCTCGAACGGCGCAGCGGATCAAAAGTCGAAAAGCCACCTGTGCCGACCAGCCCCAAATGCCGTCTGACGTGCGCAAACGTTGCTGACGGTTCTCGTCGTTTTGTGACCCTTTTCGGCTCCGGTGTGCCACGCAGTGCACAACCGAGCCCTTGCGTCGTGTCGACTTCGGTCGAATGTCAATCGTGTCCATCGTCGTCGCCGTCTCCGTGGTCGGTCGGGTGCTCGTGATTCCACAGTGACTGCTGAGGACCACACCTCGCGCCGGCTGAATTTGCCGGGTTCTTCCTCGTGCCTTGGGGCGTCCCACGTTCGGCCGTGAACGGTACGGGGCCTTCGCCGCAGCGCTGGAGCCACCACGACCACCGATCAGTGCCCGCACAAGACCCGTGGGTCTTCCGAGGGCGTCAAGCCGACGCTCGAACGGCCGCCGCTCGCCCGAGAGGACGGTTGATGGTTGGGTCGCCGCGGGAGACGATGGCGGAGCCTAGGGAGGGGCGGTCATGGACGACATACGTTTCCAGCTGCTCGGGCCGATGGAAATCCTCGTGGAGGGGGCGCCGGCGAAGCTGCCGGGAGTGGCCGAACGCGCCCTCCTGGTCCAGCTGCTCCTGTCGCCCGGGCCGCACCATCCCCGCCACCCTGCTCGTCGACCGGCTCTGGTCCGACGCGACGCTCCCGGTGGACCCGATGAACGCCCTGCAGATCCGGGTCTCCAAGCTGCGCCGGGCGCTGAGGGCGATGGGCGTCAATGAGCTCGTCACTCGTGAGGGTGTGGGGTATCGCGCGGCGGTCGACCCGTCCCAGGTCGACGCCCTGGACTTTGCCAACAGGATTCGGTCCGCGCGCGCGGAGACGACTCGAGCCGCCGCCGACGGTGGGTTCGAACAACGCCATCTGCGGGCCTACGACGACGCGTTGGCTCTTTGGGGTGGGGAGCCGCTCAGCGACTTCGTGACCGAGCAGTGGGCCACCACGGAGGCCGCGAGGCTGGTGGAGCTGCGCATGGCCGCTCTCATCGAGCGCGCCCAGGTCGCTTTGGCGCTCGGCCTGAATCTGGAGGTCGTCGGCGATCTGGAGCCGCTGGTGTCCGAGGACCCGACCATGGAGTCCCTAGCGGGTCTCTTGATGCTGGCTCTCTACCGCAGCGGACGCCAGGCCGACGCACTGGAGATCTACGCTCGCACTCGTAGCGTGCTCGACGAGACGCTCGGACTGGAGCCTTCGGTCTCGCTCCGCTCGTTGCACGAGCGGGTGCTGCGGCAGGACGAGTCGCTGGGGGGCGGCTCGGACGTGGCCGCGGCCAGCGCGTTCGCCTCTGGCCGCAGTCGAGGCTCCGAGGACCGTGCGGCTGTCACGAACCTCCCGACCGTTGTCCGTCCGCTTATCGGCCGCGACGAGCAGCTGGACTCCTTGTCCACCATGCTCGGCGGGGCCCGGCTCCTGTCCCTGATCGGCCCCGGTGGAGCCGGGAAACTTCCCTGGCACTCGCGGCCGCGCTTCGGGCCTCCCACTCCTACCGTGACGGAGCGTTCGGTGTTCGGCTGGCATCCGTCGCGAACGGTGACCAGGTACCGCTTGCGGTAGCCGATGCGTTAGGTGTGCCGCTGGACGGGAGCGGCGCCGAGCGCGATGTTCGCCAGCGGCTCACCTCTTTCCTGGCGCGGCGTCAGATGCTGTTGCTGGTCGACAACTGCGAGCACGTCGTGGACGCGGCGGCCAGCATCATCGACGACATCCTCGGTCTGTGCCCCGACGTCACCGTCCTCGCCACGAGTCGAGAGGCCCTCGCCCTACCCGACGAGGTGCAGGTGACGGTGGCTCCGCTTGCCACCCCGCCGGAGGGCACACCGGCCAGCCGTGTGCTGGAGTACCCCGCCGCACAGCTGTTCGCCGAGCGGGCGGGCGCCGTGCGACCCGGCTTGGTCTTCGACAGCGACGAACTCTCGGCGGTCGGCCACATCTGCCGGGCGCTCGACGGCATCCCGCTGGCGCTGGAACTTGCCGCCGCCAGGGTCGCGTCGATGTCACCCGGCGAGATCGAGGACAGGCTCGCCCAGCGCTTCTCGTTCCTGACATCCGGTACCCGTACCGCCGAAGCCCGGCAGCAGACGCTGCGGGCGACGGTGGAGTGGAGCTATGCACTGCTGAGCGAGGTCGAGCGACGGGTGTTCAACCGGCTGTCGGTCTTCCGAGGCGGTTGGTCGTTGACGGCCGCTGAAGCCGTCGTGGCCGACGACCAATTGTCCGCCGGCGTCGTCCTCGACACCGTTGGCCGGCTCGTCGAGCGGTCCATGGTGTGGGTGGAGCGCGGCGGCACCACTCGCTACCGCATGCTGGAGACCTTGCGGGAGTACGCCGCCGAGCAGCTCGCCGCCTCAGGTGAGTCCGAGGCGATAGCGGGTCGGCACGCGAGCCACTTCCGGGCGGTCGCCGAGCGAGCCGAGGTGGAGCTGCGAGGGCACGGGCAACGCGAGACCCTGCGGTTGCTGCGTGAGGAGCAACCGAACATCCGGGCGGCCATCACGTGGCTGTCCCGGCCCGGTGGCGACATCGACTCCGCCCTGGTAACCGCCGGGTCGTTGGGGATGTTCTGGCACTTGGGCCGCCATCTCGAGGGCCGTGAAGTTCTGGGCCGGCTGGTGGAGAGCGGCGAGGGTTCGACACCGGCCCGGGCGAGGGCACTGCAGGCGGTGTCCATTGTCGAGCGGCCACGCGGCTGCCTCGTGCACCCTCACCCCCGCTGTGCGGAGACCGCGGAGGAGAGCCTGTCCATCTTCAACAGCCTCGATGACCCCTGGCATGCGGCGCTGTCGAAGGTGCTGGTGTCGGTGGAAGGCGTGACTGGCGCCTCCCCCGAACGCTCCGACGCCTTGTTGCGCGAGGCGGACGAGGAGTTTTCACGCGAGGGCGACGCCTGGGGTCGCGCGGTCATCGGGTTCGTGCGCCTGGAGACCGCGATGAAGGCAGGTGACGTCGCCGCTGCTCTTCGTCTTGGCCCGGCGACGGCGGCCGCCTTCCGTCAGCTCGAGGATCTATGGGGCCTGTCGGCCACGCTGTACCACTTCGGCTGGGGGCTGCGGCAGTTCGGCAGGCTCGAGGAAGGCGCGCGCATCCTGGAGGAGGCCATCGACGTGGCCGCGTCCGCGGGACTGTGGAACACCGTGCAGTGGGCCTACGCCGACCTTGCCATCGAGAAGGTCTATGTCGGCGACCTGGGGACAGCGCACGACCTGTTCGACCGCGCCGCGAACGCCTCCCAGGAGGTCGGCGACGGTGCAGGTGAGGTGCTGGCCTCCTACGGCTACGGACTGCTCGCCGAGGTGGACGAGGATTGGCAGGGCGCCGGACCACGCTACGAAGAGGCGGTCATCGGCTTTGAGCGGCTTGGCACGCCAGTCTGGGCCGGGATCGCCCTGGCCGGGCAGGGGCGTTGCTTTGAGGCGCTCGGCAATCTTGCCGCCGCCGGTGGCCTGTACGAGAAGTCCCTGGCCGTCGGACGGAAGCTCGGCGAGCCGAGCGTGACGGCGGCCTCGCTCGAGGGCTTGGGAAGGTTGGCCCGGGCAGCCGGACGGCACGAGGATGGCGACCGGATGAGCCGTGAGGCAGCTGACATCCGGGAGCGGTTCGCGCGGCCGGCGCCGCCGCACGAGCGGCGCGAGCCCGTCGCGGCGAGGTAGGTCGAGCCCCGAGCGAACTCGACGTGAGCGCACGGCATCAGGACGCGTGGAGAGAAAACGCCACCGGAGTACCGGGTCGGCTCGCGCTTCCGCAGCGCGGGCAGAACCTTGACCGGCTGCGGTCCAGCTCCTGCCCACACCAGCAGGGGCGCGCGGACGCGAGTCCACCCGACCGGACGTGGGACGTGAGTTCTGTCCGGGTCGTCGTCGTGTTCATGTCGTGCCGTCCTTCCCTGTCGTGGTCTTGTTCTGCGACGACTGTCGGACGGGCCGCTTGCGCCTCGCTGTCCGACCACTGTCCGCACCGCCGAAGGCCGCACCGAGGCGCCGACGGTGGTCTTCATTTGTCCCCACGTCCCGGGAAGGCAGGGGAGCCAGGGCTGCGGGTAGCGGCCCGGGCCCAACGGACGCGACGACGGTGCTCGGCGGCCCGCAGCCGCCGATCGATCTCGAGATACGCGATACGCGGTTCCATGACATTCATAGCTGTTCCTCTCGGTGTGGCCGGTGACGGGCACGAGGCCGCGCACCAGCTGATGACTTGACGAGAGCGTGGCCATGACGGCTGTCCGGCCTCTGTCCGGGTTCTGCCCGAGTCAGCGTGTGGACCGCACACGACGCAGACGGGGTATCCGGCTAGTTGTCCAGCGGGGCGCTGGTCCGCGCACTTCGCGCCACTGGTCACGGCTGGGGCTGAAGCCGGAGCTGTAGCCATTGGACGGCCATGCGTCGCTGGCCGCTGCCGTACGCCGACCCGGACAGTCGCCGGACAGCCCGACGGCCGACAGTGACGTTTCCAAACGACCCGAACCTCGAGAGCGATCAACGATGAGAGAGATGACCTTGTATGTCCGCGGCATGGGCTGCCCCCGCTGCGTCCGGGAGGTCACTGCCAGGTTGCGGGATGTGCCTGGCGTGCACACGGTCGTTGCAGAAGCCGCCACATCGACCGTCCGTCTCGGCGGGTCGATGGCTGCCGAGGACGTGCTCGACGCCTTCACCGGGACGACCTACCGCCCCGATTTCGTCTGAACAGCGCCACGACAGCGACCGGACAGTGGCCGCTGTGACGCTCGCCGAACCCGACAGCCGAAGCAGCTGCTTCGTCACTCAGAAAGGGCTCACCATGTCTTCCACTTCAGCCATCCGGGGCGCCAAGCAGCCGGCGCTGGCTGGCTCTCGGCCTCATCGCCGCGGCCCAGTTCATGGTCATCATGGACACCTCCATCATCGGGGTCGCGCTGCCCGAGATGCAGGCACGACCTCGGCTTCACCCCGCAGGGCCTCAGCTGGGTCTTCAACGCCTACGTCGTCGCGTTCGGCGGGCTGCTGCTGCTCGGCGGCCGGCTGTCCGACCTGTTCGGCGCCCGCCGCGATCTTCGCCATCGGCTGGGTCGTCCTCGCGGCCGGGTCGCTGGTCGCCGGCGCTCGCCGGCAGCGTCGGCCGTCGAGCTGGCCGGCCGCGCCATCCAGGGCGCCGGGTCGGCGCTCATCGCACCGGCCGCGCTGACCCTGCTGTTCACGCATCTTCGGCGCGCACGCCCAAGGAGCTGACCAAGGCGCTGGCGCTGTACGGCGCCGCTGCGCCCGCCGGCGGCACCGCCGGGGTGTTCCTCGGCGGCGTCCTGACCGAGTACGCGTCCTGGCCGTGGGTGTTCTTCATCAACGTGCCGCTCGCCGCGGCGTCGTCCTGGCTCGACGCCGTCGGTGATGCCGGCCGGCGCCGACGCGCCGCGGCTCGCTCGACGTCGCCGGCGCCATCACCGTCACCGCCGGGCTCGGCGCCCTCGTGTTCGCCGTCGTCCGCGCCCCGCAGGCCGGCTGGACCTCGGCGTCCACCCTGGTCGCTCGGCGCTGGCCGGGCTCGTGCTGCTCGGCCGTGTTCGTCGCCCTCCAGGCCAGGCCGCCGCAGCCGCTGATGCGGCTGGGCATCTTCAAGGCACCCGAACCTGGCGGCCGCCAACGCCGCCCAGTTCCTGCTCGGCGCGGCCTGGATCCCGATGTTCTTCTTCGTCAACCTCTACCTGCAGCAGGTGCTCGGCCTCGGGGCCTTCGCCAGCGGCGCGGCGCTGCTGCCGCTGACGGTGACGATCATGGTCGGGATGGTCGCTGTCGCGCCGCGGCTCATCGCCCGGTTCGGCCCCAAGGCGCATGACCGTCGCCGGCCTGGCCACCCTGGCCGCCGGTCTGGTGTGGCTGTCCTTCATCCGGCGCCGACGGCAGCTTCGTCGTCGACGTGCTGCCCGCCACCCTGGTCACCGCCGCCGGCATGGCGATGGCGTTCATCCCCTCGCTCGGCCTGGCACTGTCCTCGGCCGCCCCGCAGGAGGGCGGCCTGGCCGCCGGCATCGTCAACACCAGCTACCAGGTCGGCTCCGCGCTCGGGCCTGGCCGCGATGACCGCGGTCGCCGCCGCGTTCGGCAGCCGAAGGCTCAGCACAGCGACCTCGTCGGGCTGACCGACGGGTTCTCGGCGGCTCTTCTCGGGGCCGCCGCCATCGCGGCGGTCGGTGCGGTGGTCGCGGCCGCTTGGCTGCGCACCCCTGCCCCTCAGGCGCCAGCCGAGGCTGCCTCGGACGAGCAGGTGGCCGCCTAAGCCGTCACCAACCGAGCGCCGCGAAGCAGCGGGCTGGTCAACCGGCCCGACGCGTCGTTCCACCTTCGACCTGCGCTCCGGCGAGCAGACCCCCGAGCACTCGCCGGAGCGCGCGGCCCCCTGCATCGCTCACTCGGAGCCAACCCGGCGATTTCGCCAGCGCGACCCAGGAGCTTCACGACCGACGCTGAACCCGCCTAACCCAAGCGCACCACCACAACCTGAGGAGAACCAGATGTCCACCTTCCAGCAGACCTTCCAGGTCACCGGCATGACCTGCGGCCACTGCGTGGCCGCCGTCAAGGAGGAGGTCGGCGCCATCGCTGACGTCACCGACGTCGCCGTCGACCTGGCCAGCGGCGCGTCACTGTCAGCAGCGGCCGCGAGATCACCACCGCCGAGGTGGCCGCCGCCGTCGACGAGGCCGGCTACCAGCTCGCCTCCTGACCAGAGCGCCCCACAGCAGCACCCAGGAGACCGAGGAACCGAGATGACCGCGACCACCACCCACGCACCCAGCCCGACCCAGACCGCTGAGTGCGTCGAGACCAGCCTCAACATCGGCGGCATGACCTGCGCCTCCTGCGTCAGCCGGGTCGAGAAGGCGCTCACCCGCGTCGACGGCGTGGTCGCGGCCTCGGTCAACCTCGCCAACGAGACCGCCACCGTCTCCTACGACCCCGCCTTCACCTCCCTGGAGACGCTGACCGCCGCGGTGGCCAAGGCCGGCTACACCGCTGCACCCCGCACCCCCAGTCCGGCAACCCGGACCGGCGAGACGACCGGTCAGACGGTCGGCCCCGCGGCTGACTCGACGCGGCACCTGCGGCGGGTCCGAACCCGGTCGACGAGCTCGACGCCCGCCGCGACACCGAGATCGCCCACCTCAAGCGCCGCTGGCAGGTCGCCCTGACCACCGGCCTGGCGCTGATGGGCGTCATGTACCTGCCGCTCTACATCGACACCATGGACTGGCTGATGCCGCTGATCCTGGTCATCGCCACCGGCGTCCAGCTCTGGGCCGGCGCCGACATCTACCGCGCAGGCCTGGGCCGCTGCGAAGCACCGCGCCACCACCATGGACACGCTGGTCGCGCTCGGCACCGGCGTCGCCTACGGCTACAGCGCCTTCGTCACCCTCTGGCCCGGCGCAGGCACAGTGCTGGGGCCTGCCGCTCCACCTCTACTTCGAGACCGCGCTCGATCGTGGTCGCGCTGGTCCTGATGGGCCGCTGGCTCGAGCTCAAGGCCAAGAAGCGCACCGCCGCCTCGATCAAGGCCCTGGTCGGCCTCGCCCCCACGACCGCGCGCGTGCTGCGCGACGGCGCCGAGGTCGACGTCCCCCTCGACCAGGTCGCCGTCGGCGACCTCGTCCGGGTCCGGCCCGGCGAGAAGGTCCCCGTCGACGGCACCGTCGTCGAGGGCTCGTCCGCCGTCGACGAGTCGATGCTCACCGGCGAGAGCGTGCCGGTCGACAAGCGGCCCGGCGACCAGGTCATCGGCGCCACCGTCGAACCGCACCGGCACCCTCGTGGTCCGCGCCGACCGCGGTCGGCGCCGACAGCACGCTGGCCCAGATCGTCCGCCTGGTCGAGGACGCCCAGGGCTCCGCAGGCCCCGATGCAGCGGCTGGCCGACCGGGTCTCCGCCTGGTTCGTGCCCGCCGTCCTGCTCGCCGCGCTCGCGACCTTCCTCGGCTGGATGGCTTTCGGGCCCGACGCCGACCGCCTGGCGCTGGCCATCGGCACCACCGTCGCCGTCCTGATCATCGCCTGCCCCTGCGCCCTGGGCCTGGCCACGCCCGACCGCCGTCATGGTCGGCACCGGCAAGGCCGCCGAGCTCGGCATCCTGATCGGCGACGGCGAGGCGCTCGAGACCGCCCGCCGGCTCACCGCCGTCGTCCTCGACAAGACCGGCACCATCACCCACGGCCGCCCCGACCCTCGAGCACGTCGCCGACCGCTGCCCGGCCACGACGCCGACGAGCTGCTGGCCCTGGTCGCCGCCGCCGAGGTCGGCAGCGAGCACCCGGTCGGCGAGGCCATCGTCGACCGCCGCCCGCGACCGCGGCCTGGCCCTGCGGCCGGCCGCCGACTTCGCCGCCCACCCCGGACACGGCATCACCGCCACCGTCGACGCGACCAGCGTCGCGGTCGGCAACCAGGCGCTGCATGGCCAGCCTCGGCGTCGACACCGCTCCGCTGGCTCGACGAGGCCGCTCGGGCCGCGAGCGGCTGGCGGCACCCCGATGTACGTCGCCGTCGACGGCGCGCTGGCCGGCCTGGTCACCGTCGCCGACACCGTCAAGCCCGACGCCGCCGAGGCGGTCGCCCAGCTGAAGGCCCTCGGCCTCGAGGTCTGGATGGTCACCGGCGACAACGCCGCCACCGCCGACGCCGTCGCCGACCAGGTCGGCATCGACCACGTCATCGCCGAGGTCCTGCCCGGCCGACAAGGCCGACCGGGTCGCCGCGCTCCAGGCCGCCGGGCACGTCGTCGCGATGGTCGGCGACGGCATCAACGACGCCCCCGCCCTGGCCACGCGCCGACCTCGGCATCGCCATCGGCACCGGCACCGACGTCGCCATCGCCGCCTCCGACATCACCCTGGTCGGCGGCGACCTGCGCGGCATCGTCTCCGCGATCGCGCTGTCCCGGCGCACCGTCACCACGATCAAGCAGGGCCTCGCCTGGGCCTTCGCCTACAACGTCCTGCTCATCCCGGTCGCCGCCGGCGCCCTGTACTGGTGGGACGGCCTGCTGCTCGACCCGGTGCTCGCCTGCGCCGCGATGGCGATGAGCTCGGTCAGCGTCGTCACCAACGCCCTGCGGCTGCGCCGGTTCACCGCCCCAGCGACCGCCCACGAGATCACCGCACCGGCCGCTGCGCACCCGGGTCGCCGACTCCGCCTACCTGGTCGCGATCGCCGTGGTCGCCCTGGCGCTCGGCGCCGGGTTCACCTGGGCCAGCCGCACCGACCAGGCCGAGCGCGGCATGAACGGCGTCCTCGCCTGGTCCGAGGGCATGGGCATGCCGATGCGGCCCGCGATGAGCGTCATGGAGGAGACCGACATCCCGCCGGTCGACCCCGCACGACGCCGGCCTCGACGGTCGACCTCATGACGTGCCGGCCGACGTCGACCCCGGCCAGCCCGACGCACGTGACCATCGAGGTCCGCGACGCCGATCCGGTGAGCTCGTCGACGACCTGGTCCGCACCCACCAGGTGTGGATGCACATGATCGTCACCCGCGCCGACCTCGGCACCTTCGCCCACATCCACCCCGAGCCGACCGGCACGCCGGGCGTGTTCACGGTCGAGGCGACGTTCCCGACCGCCGGTGACGTACGCTCGTGCACACCGAGTTCCGCCGCAAGGGCAGATGGCCGACGTCCTCGACACCCACGACGTCACCGTCGCCGGCCGCCAGCCGCCCGCAGCGCGCCGTGCCCGCGACGGACGTCCGCGTCGTGGACCGGCGACGGGGTCCGCATCCACCTCGACGGGCGACGCCACCGTCGGCGACACCAGCGACTTCACCCTGACCTTCGCCCACGTCGACGCCGCCAGCCGGTGCCGGCCCGGTCACCGACCTGCAGCCCTACCTCGGCGCGGCCGGCCACGTCGTGGTGATGCGCGCCGACGGCTCGACGTTCGCCCACCGGCACGCCGAGACCTTCGACGACCACGGCCGGCCGGTGCTGGCGCTCCCCGGCACCGGTTCGGTCCCGACTCGACCTGCACGTCCGGTTCGACCGTCCCGGCGCCTACCGGCTGTGGGCGCAGTTCGAGCTCGCCGACGGCACCGTCGTCACCGCGCCGTTCGTCCTCCATCCCACGCTGCCCGCAAGCCCCCCGGCGGCGCAGCAGGCGGCCGACGCCAGCCGCTGAAGTCCCGACGCCGAGGAGACAACGCTATGACGCTGATGCTTCCCACCACCAACCGGACTTCCGGCAGCGCGGAGGAAGGTTCAGGCACCCGATCAAGCAGCAGGCCTCGTCCGTCGGCTGGCGTGGGTCGGGTCGTGGCCCTCTCGTTGGCCACGGGGTTCGTTGCAGCCGTCCTCCTTGCCGCCCTCCCGCTGGTCCCGGTCAGGGAAAGCGTCATCACTGGCGCAGTCCTGTGCGGATTCGCGTCGGGCTGGGCGGTGCTGTGGCTGCTTTCGCTGCGGTTCACCGACCAGCCTCAGCGGTGGGCGGCGGTACCTGCTGTGTTCATGGGGGTCGGCGGGCTCATGCTGGTGGCCTTCGGCTCTTCTGTGCGCGTGACCCTCAGCTGGGTCTGGCCGCCCACGCTCTTCCTGTTGGTGATCTGGATGCTGTACCGGACGCGCAGGGACATGCGCAGCCGCAGCGGCCGCGTCCAGCTCTACCTGGTGTTCGCGATCCTTGCCCTCTCGGCGGTCGGAGGCGGCTACGAGACCCTTGGGGAGGCGACGGATTCGAACGCCGTCCCTGAGACCGGCAGGTTGATCGACGTCGGCGGCCACAAGCTGTATCTGACCTGTGTCGGCTCAGGCAGCCCGACCGTCGTCCTCGAACCCGGCGCCGGCGGAACGTCCTCGCAGCTCGGTTGGATCACACCGGCCGTCGCACGCAGCACCCGCGTGTGCGTGTACGACCGTGCGGGTCGTGGCTGGAGCGAGACCGCCGACACAACGCAGGACGGCGCACAGATAGCCACCGACCTCCACACCTTGCTGCACCGCGCAGGCGTACCTGGACCGTATGTCCTGGCCGGGCACTCGTTCGGTGGCCTGTACGTGCGCATCTTCGCCGCGCACTACTCCGACGAGGTTGCGGGCCTGGTCCTCGTGGACTCGACTGCGTCGAAGGAACCCGCGAAGTCTGTCATTCCAGCTTCCGACGGCACCTCCGCCGGCCCCGTCGGCCGAGTCCCCGTCCTGGCATCGCTCTCAGCCCGCGTCGGCGTGCCCCGCTTGGTCGCGCAGTTCGTATGGGAGGCGCTTCCGTCGCAATCTCGAGACGAGGTAGCCGCCGGCAATGCGAAGGCAAGCTGGGTCAGCAGCACCGTCGACGAGTACCTGCGAGGTACGGCGTCGGCGCAAGAGGCTGCCTCACTTCGCGACTTCGGCAACAAGCCACTCTTCGTCCTGAGCGCCAGCCAACATCCGGCTTCCTGGATGGCGGCGCAGGACAAGATGTTGACGCTGTCGACGAACAGCCTGCAGGAGATCGTCGCCGGCGCCACCCACACGGACCTGGTCATCGACGAGACGTACGCCGCCACTACTGCCCAAGCCATCCTCGACGTCGTGGGCTCTGTCCGGAACAACCGGCCCCTCAGCCGGTGATATGCCTCCCGCGCAAAGCAATCTCGCCTCAGCTCGCCCATCGCGCCAGTGCCGCGCGTTCGAATGAGTAGCTCACAAGCGGGACGCACTGATTGCGGCCTGGTCGGATGGGCAGGAACGGTAATTGACCTACTTGCCGTGCTTAGGTCACTTCACCAGTGGTTGGTTGTTCGGGACCGAGGAGACGACGTCGAGGATGGCCTGGGTGGTGGCCTCGGCGTACCGCTCGTCGGTGATGAGCCCCGCACAACGCCGGGCTCTTCGAGAACGACCTCGATTCGGTCGCCGCCACTCCGGACGCGCTGCTGACCGCGGCGAGCGACGACAACACGTCTGAATGACCGGCGGACATTTGCGACTGAGGCGGGTCCTGTTTCGACGTGGTGTGCCACATCTGGGCCACAAACAGGTGGTGAGGCGAGTGGTGAGCGCTCACCACTCGAGCGCACACCACATCTGACCAGCAGAAACCGTGGGTAGGCCCTGTCGGGCTCGAACCGACGACCAGCGGATTAAAAGTCCGATGCTCTACCAACTGAGCTAAGGGCCCGCAGAAGTCAGGAGTCTAGGGGAAGCCGGGCCCGGAACGTCCCGGAACGGCGAACGTCCCGGCCCCCCTGGGCCGGGACGTCCTGTGGACTTCGTTTCCTGTCACCCCCGGGCTGGTGGTAGGAAGCTGGGTCCGGTGCGGGAGTGAAGACTTCCGCGGGGGGCTGGGAGCCGAAGCTCCCATCCGAGCCCGGGGGACCCCGACCCCTTGGGGTCCCCCGGGCCAGGTCTTAGGTGCGGTAGGCGAGCCGGCCGTGCTTGCCGCCGTGCTGCGCCCACTGCTGGCCGTGGTGGCCGTTGCCGCCGTGGTGGGCAGCTCTGGTTGTGGCCCTTGCCGCCGTGGCCACCCTTGCCGCCCTGGTGGCCCTTGCCACCGCGGTGGCCCTTGGCCTTGGCCTCGTACGCGCCGATGTCGGCGCCGCGCCGGCCGTCGCCGTTGCCGTCCACGCCGACCCGGACGCCGTTGAGGTCCTTCTTCATCGGAGCAGGCCGGCCGGCGTCGACGAGGGGGCTGTTGGCCGTCGGGATGAGGCGCGAGCCCTTGAACCGCGGGTCGACGTAGCGGTCGCCGTTCATCAGCTGCAGGCCGCCCATGGAGCCGCGCCAGTAGACGTTGTTGCCGCCGGCCATCGAGCCCTCGAGGTAGCCGATCCGGCCGGCGACGTCGAGGACGTTGTTGTAGAGCATGAAGTACGCGGCCGTGCAGCCGGCGTAGCAGGAGAAGCCGAGGGAGTTCGCGCCGGTGAGCTTCACCGAGTTGTTCACGGCGACCGTGCCGCGGACCGGGCCGAAGTAGTCGGCGTCACCGCGGGTGATCAGGAACTCGGTGTCCCGCAGGTTCGAGGTGACCTGGTTGTAGGCGTAGGTCGTGTCGGCGGAGCGGTTGTTGCCCAGCTCGGTGAAGGTCCGGTTGTTGCTGGCGGTGTTGTGGTGCACCAGGGAGCCGATGCCGCCGTAGATCTCGACCGCCGAGCCGTCGGTGCCGAAGTCGGCGGACGCCGCCCAGTTGTCGGTGATGGTGTTGTAGGCGACCTCGGTGTTGTCGCCCTGGACCACCACGCCGACCGCGCCGTAGTCGTCGAAGGCGCCCGGGGTGTTGGGAGCCATCCGGTCGTTGTGGTGCAGGTAGTTGCGGACGACCTTGGTGTTCTGCGCGTGCTCGCCCACGTCGATGCCGTGGATGTTGTGGGTCGCCTCGACGTTCGTGATGACGTTGCCGGTGCCGTCGGTCCAGATGCCGTTGGAGGTGCAGTACGCGACGGTGAAGTCGGTCATCGTGATGAAGGAGCCGCCGACCTCGAGGCAGTCGCCGGTCACGACGGGCTTGTTGCCCGAGCCGAACGCGCCGATGGTGATCGGGGCGCCGGCGGTGCCGGACTTCCAGACGGCGAGCTTGCCGGAGAAGGTGGCGCCGCGCTGCAGGAGTACCTGGTCCCCGGGGTTGAGCTGGAGGCCGGAGGCCCGGCCCAGTGTCTGGATGGCGCTGCCGGGAGAGGTGCCGCTGTTCGAGTCGGAGCCGGCGGGCGAGACGTAGTACGTCGTGGCTCCGGCGGCGTGCGCGGTGGACTGGGGCAGTGCCAGCGAGGCGCCGACCGCGGCGGCGGCAAGAATTGCCAGCCGGGCGGGGAAGCGGAGCTTGGGGGTGGACATCGGGGGCCATCCAGGGGGTTTTGTGGTCCGTCGTACGTGTGCCGTCGGGGGAAACGGCCGGGGGTCACGTCCGGCGGACCGGTGGGGGTCTGTGACCTCGGGGGTAGGTCACGTCCCTAACCTTCGTTACCCGGTAACAACCGGTGAAGACGATCTGTAGATGATCGGTAGATCGCCGAGGGCATAGTCATTTCGGACTAGTCCGATCGGCCCAACAATTTGGGGCAGAAAGTGCCTTCTGGGACCTACGTGCCTCTTGGTGGGCACCCCGGTATAGACATTGGCAACAGCACCCACACGGGACGGTGACAGCACTCGGCTCGTGAGCGCGGAGCCACCAGCTGGCGCCGGTACGCCGGCGTGCCCGCCGCGACGTCCGTCACGCCCCGGTCATGGGGCCGTCGCCGAAACGTCACGCGGATCGGTCCAGATCTCGGCTCCGACTGGTTTCCTCCCCGCCCGGTGTTGGTACTGTTTGCGCCAGCAACAGGTGCAACATCCAGCTGGTCTGACGCCGGTGGGTTTGGGACCAACGGCGTTTCTGCTTGTGGGGGAGACCCCCCAGGTCGGGAGCGGCGAGTCATCGCATCTATTGCGGGGTCGTCGAGTTGGCGGCCTCTCGCCCCGACTAAGGAGTAATCGAGCAATGGCTCAGGGCACCGTGAAGTGGTTCAACGCCGAGAAGGGTTTCGGCTTCATTGCGCAGGAGGACGGCGGCGACGACGTCTTCGTGCACTACTCGGCGATTCAGTCGCAGGGCTACAAGTCCCTCGACGAGAACCAGAAGGTTGAGTTCGACGTCACCCAGGGCCCCAAGGGCCCCCAGGCGGAGAACGTTCGGGCCCTCTGACCCGAACCAACGTCGCGAGACCCCACCCGTTCGGGTGGGGTCTCGTGCGTTCTAGGGCCCGAGGTAGCGGGCACGGCCCTTGTGGGTGGTCTCCCCACCACCCGATCGGATCACTGTCTCCGGCGACCCCGACGACTACGCTGGAGGGCAGCAGGGTGCATCCCGGGTTCCTGTTCGTACCCGGGAGGGT
Organism: uncultured Actinomycetota bacterium; assembly: GCA_963734355.1. Taxonomy (GTDB): domain Bacteria; phylum Actinomycetota; class Actinomycetes; order Propionibacteriales; family Nocardioidaceae; genus Nocardioides. The sequence continues at coordinate 62,879 of CAVTHU010000045.1, read as the reverse complement.
ACGACTACGTGAAGGGAGGACCCGGCGTGCATGACCAGTTCGACGTGACGCTCGAGGACGCCGACCTTCTGGGCGAGGTGGAGCTCACCACCAACCTCATCATCGCGGCCAGCGAGGCCGACGAGCACATGACGACAGCCGAGATCGACCGGATCCTCGGCGTCCGCCCTCGGGCCTCCTGACCCCGGTGCGCACCGCGTTTGCGGTGCATTCGCACGCCTTGCGCCATATACCCTAGGGGGGTAGGGTAGTGCTGCATGGAGCACGTGCACGGCTACTCAAATCGCAAGGACGACGTCCTCAAGCGGCTGCGCCGGATCGAGGGACAGGCCCGCGGGCTGCAGCGGATGGTCGACGAGGACACCTACTGCATCGACATCCTCACCCAGGTCGCCGCGGTCACGAAGGCGCTGCAGGCGGTCTCGCTCTCCCTGCTCGAGGACCACCTCAACCACTGCGTCGTCGACGCGGCCCGCGCCGGGGACCAGGAGGGCCGCGACAAGGTCACCGAGGCGGTCGACGCCATCACCCGGCTGGTCCGGTCATGAACGCACACCACGACGTACGCCGTCGCCGGCATGACCTGCGCGCACTGCGAGCTGTCGGTGCAGGAAGAGATCGGCGAGCTCGAGGGAGTCCTCGAGGTCAGCGCCGACCACGCCACCGGGCGGGTCACCGTGACCAGCACCGAGCCCCTCGACCCGGCGGCCGCCGCCGCTGCCGTCGAGGAGGCCGGCTACAGGCTGACATGAACGCCGTGCCCCGGGTCCTCGGGTTCGTGGCCGGGTGCGCCGCAGTGTTCGCGGTGGCACTCGGGATCGGCCGGTGGGTCGGACCGGTGGCCGCCGATCCCGTCGATGCGGACCACGGCGGGATGTCGGACGGTACGGAAGGCATGGCCGGCATGTCCGAGCACGAGGTGGGCGGCCTCGAGTCGTCGGCGACACGGTTACACGCTCAGCCTGGCCGAGGCGCAGCCCGGCCAGGGGCGGCAGCGAGTCGACTTCACGGTCATCGGCCCGGACGGGCACCCCGTCACGGCCTACGACGAGCAGCACGAGCGCGACCTGCACCTGATCGTCGTACGCCGGGACCTGACCGGCTTCCAGCACGTCCACCCACGCCTCGACGTGACCACCGGCCGCTGGACCACCCGGGTCGACCTCCTCCCGGGTGCCTGGCGCCTGCTGGCCGACTTCTGGCCCTCGGGCGGCGAGCCGGTGGTGCTGGGCGCGGACCTGCTGGTGCCCGGCGACTTCACACCGGAGCCGCTGAGTGCCGACCAGCTCACCGCGCAGGTGGACGGCTACGACGTCACGCTCGGCGGCTCCGTCCAGGCCGGCGAGGAGACGGTGCTCACCGCGACGGTGACGCAGGCCGGGGAGCCGGTCACCGACCTGCAGCCCTACCTCGGCGCCTACGGGCACCTGGTCTCGCTGCGCGACGGCGACCTCGGCTACCTGCACGTCCACCCCGAGGGCGACACCGGGCCGGGACCGGAGATCTCCTTCGGCACCGAGTTCCCCGCTGCCGGTCGCTACCGGCTGTTCCTCGACTTCCGGCACGGCGGCTCGGTCCACACCGCGGCGTTCACGGTGTCGGTCGACGGAACCGAGGGCGGTGGCCATGACCACTGAGACGACCGAGACCCTGGGCCACGGCGCTGAGGTGCGAGCTGGCGAGCCTCGAAGGGTCGAGCTGGACATCACGGGCATGACCTGCGCGTCCTGCGCGAACCGCATCGAGCGCAAGCTCAACAAGCTCGACGGCGTCACGGCCAGCGTCAACTACGCCACCGAGCGGGCCCTGGTCACGCACTCCGCGACCGTCTCCACCGACCAGCTTCTTGCGACCGTCGCCGCGGCCGGGTACGCCGCCACGCTGCCCGCAGCCGAGTCGGCGCCGGTGGAGACGGACGAGCGGGACCCCGAGCTCGACGGGACTCCGCCAGCGGCTGCTGGCCTCGGCGCTGCTCACCGTGCCGGTGGTGCTGATGGCGATGGTCCCGGCGCTCCAGGTGGACGGCTGGCAGTGGCTGTCGCTGACCCTGGCCGCGCCCGTCGTGGTCTGGGGTGCGTGGCCCTTCCACCGGGCCGCGCTGGTGAACCTGCGACACGGCAGCACCACCATGGACACCCTCGTCTCGGTCGGCGTGCTGGCCGCCTTCGGCTGGTCGCTGGTCGCCCTCTTCCACGGCTCCGCCGGCGTGATCGGCATGACGCACCCGTTCCGGTTCACCCTCGAGCGGACCAACGGGCTCGACAACATCTACCTCGAGGCCGCGGCCGGGGTGACGACGTTCCTCTTGGCGGGCCGCTGGTTCGAGAAGCGCTCGAAGCGGCGGGCCGGAGCCGCACTGCGGGCGCTGATGGAGCTGGGCGCCAAGGACGTCACCGTGCTTCGCGACGGCGTCGAGACAAGGCTCCCGGTCGCCGAGCTGCGGGTCGGGGACGTCTTCGTGGTGCGGCCGGGGGAGAAGGTCGCCACGGACGGGGTCGTCGAGAGCGGTACGTCGGCGGTCGACGCCGCGTTGCTGACCGGCGAGTCCGTGCCCGTGGACGTCGGCCCGGGTGAGTCGGTGGCGGGCGCGACGGTGAACACCTACGGACGGCTCGTCGTCCGGGCCACCCGCGTGGGCAGCGACACCCACCTGGCGCGGATGGCCCGGATGGTGGAGGAGGCCCAGCACGGCAAGACCCAGGCGCAGCGGCTCGCAGACCGGATCTCCGGGGTCTTCGTCCCGGCGGTGATCGCGCTCTCGGTGGCGACGCTCGGCTTCTGGCTGGGGACCGGTGCGGCGCCGGCGACGGCGTTCACCGCTGCGGTGGCGGTGCTGATCGTGGCCTGCCCGTGCGCACTGGGGCTGGCGACGCCGACCGCGCTGATGGTCGGCACCGGCCGGGGTGCCCAGCTCGGCATCCTGGTCCGTGGCCCCGAGGTGCTCGAGGCCACCCGGCGCATCGACACGGTCGTGCTCGACAAGACCGGGACGGTGACCACCGGCCGGCTCGCGCTGGTCGACGTCGTCGCTGCGGAGGGAGAGGACGCCGACGTCGTACGCCGGCTGGCCGGGGCGCTCGAGGCCGCCTCGGAGCACCCGATCGGCCAGGCGCTGGCCGGCGCCGGGCCGCACCCCGGCGTGGCCGACTTCCGCAACCTCGAGGGGCGCGGCGTCCGCGGCACGGTCGACGGCCACGACGTGCTGGTCGGACGCCCCGAGCTCCTCATGGACGAGGGGTTCGCGGTGCCCGCCGACCTGCGGTCCGCGGTCTCGAGCGCCCGCGCGCTCGGGCGCACCGCGGTGGTCGCGGGTTGGGACGGCCGCGCACGCGGCGTGCTCGCGGTGGCGGACACGGTCAAGGAGGGCTCGGCCGACGCGGTTCGCAGGTTGCGCGGACTCGGGCTCGAGCCGGTGCTGCTCACCGGCGACCACGAGCAGGTGGCGCGCGCGGTGGCGGCCGAGGTCGGTGTCGACGAGGTCGTGGCCGGGGTGCTGCCCGAAGGCAAGGTGGCCGCGGTCCGCGACCTGCAGGCCCGCGGCCGGGTGGTGGCGATGGTCGGTGACGGCGTCAACGACGCCGCCGCCCTGGCCACCGCCGACCTCGGCATCGCGATGGGCACCGGCACCGACGCCGCGATCGCGGCGTCCGACCTGACCCTGGTCCGCGGCGACCTGCGGGTGGCCGCGGACGCGGTCCGGCTGGCGCGGCGCACGCTGGCGACGATCCGGGGCAACCTGTTCTGGGCCTTCGCCTACAACATCGCGGCCCTGCCGATCGCCGCGGCCGGACTGCTGACGCCCATGCTCGCGGGCGCGGCGATGGCCCTGTCCTCGGTCTTCGTGGTGACCAACAGCCTCCGGCTGCGTTCCTTCCGCTGACCCCTCGTCCCGGGCCGCGAAAACCACCCCTTCGGGGGGAGTGCGGTCCCGTGGCGACGGGTTACCTCGGGGCATGCCCAAGCAGCGGTGGTGGCAGCGGCTGCGGCTGGCGGTCGGCCACGTGCTCAGCGTCGTCTGGCGGTAGCCGTCAGCACGTCGCGAACAGCACCGGCCCGGTCGACAGGTCGGAGAGGACGGGGATGTCCTCGACGGGTTCCAGCTGCATGGTCACGACGTTGCCGTCGGCCGTGACCGGGCCAAGCGTGAACCGCTCGCTGAAGTCGCCGCCCTGGCCGGGCGCGGGTCCGGCGGCGAGCTTCGCGCGGCTGTCGGCGTTGCGGCGCGCCTGGTCCTCGGTCTCGAACGCCATCGCCACGGTCACCTGCTGGTCTGGCTCGACGGCCATCGCGAAGCCGGTCATCGGGTCGACGCGGCCGGCCTGCGCGACCAGCTGGTCGGCGGTGCTCTGGTCGTCCTCGTCGGCCTGGGCCATGGCCAGCGACTTGCAGGCGAAGTCGCCGGTGTAGACGGCGGCCGAGAGCGGCTCGTCCACCGCCTCAGCGACGTCGCGGAGGCCCTCGTCGTCGAGGTCGTCGTCGAGGTCGGCGACGGTCTCTCGCAGGTAGGGCCCGTTGTCGCTGGCGAGCAGCAGGTGCCTGTCGGCGTCGAGGGCGAGGTACTGGAACTGCGGCGACAGGCTGCTGCCGTTGCTGTCGGAGATGCGGGCCACCAGCTCCTCGCCGCCGTTCCATACGCCGCCGCCCTCATCGGGTCGCTCGTAGCCGAGCGCCTCGAAGCCGTCGCCGAGCTCGTCGACGTCGAGACTGTCCGGCAGGCCGGCGATCAGCACGGAGCCGGTGTCGCTCTGGGCGAGGACCTCCCAGTCGACGTCGGCGGGCGAGAAGCCGAAGGCCTGCTGCAGCACCGTGGCCGAGTCGACCATCGCCGAGCCGGAGGTGAGGTCGGCGTCGAAGCCGTCGGACAGGAACTGCTCGACGTCCTCGGCCGACGAGCGGTCGTCGACGTCGGCGTCGAGCTCGCGGCGTACGCCGGCCCAGTCCGTCCACGAGTAGCGCGCTGTGCCGGCGGGTGCGTAGGCCAGCGCCCGCTCGAGGTCGGTGCGGTGGCGGTCCTGCCACCAGCGCACCCCGGCGACCGCTGCGACGGCGACGAGGACCACGACCAAGGCTGCGCCTCCGACCACGGTCAGCCGGCGTCTCCACGGCTGTGCCAAACCGGGTCTCCTCCGGGCTGTCGACGGGCCACGCGATGGTGTGAGACTAGTGGCATGTCCCCGCCGACAGGTCGCGCGCGCGAGGTCGTCTCGGCCGGGGCGGTGGTGCTGGGTCCCGCCGCCACGGTGCTGCTCGTGCACCGGCCGAGGTACGACGACTGGTCCTTCCCCAAGGGCAAGCTCGACCGCGGCGAGCATGCGACCGCGGCCGCGGTGCGCGAGGTCGAGGAGGAGACCGGTGTCCGGGTCCGGCTCGGCGTGCCGTTGGCCAGCCAGCGCTACCCGATCCGGGTCGGCACCAAGCTGGTGCACTACTGGGTCGGCCGCGCCGTGGGCGACGGCGACGTCGGCGGCTACGAGCCGAACTCGGAGATCGACGAGGTCGCCTGGTTCCCGATCGACAAGGCGCGACGCCGGCTGACCTACGACTTCGACATCGACACCCTCGACGAGGCGCTGGTGCACGCGCAGAAGACGCGGACCCTGGTGATCCTGCGGCACAGCCAAGCCCGCTCGCGCAAGACCTGGCGCGGTGACGACGAGGACCGCCCGCTGCTGGCCACCGGCAAGCACCACGCTGAGCGGCTCGTGCCGTTGCTCTCGGCGTACGACGTGCGCCGGCTGGTCACCTCGTCCAGCACCCGATGCGTCCAGACCCTCGAGCCGTACGCCGCGGCGACCGGACGCAAGCTGCGCAACGAGGACAAGTTCAGCGAGGAGGGCGCCAGCCCGAAGGCGGTCCGCGCCGCGCTCGGGTCGCTGACGGACGGGCTGTACGAGCGGCCGGCCTCCGCGGGCGGACTGGTCGTCTGCACCCACCGGCCGGTGCTGCCGTGGGTCTTCGACGCCCTCGGGCTCGACGACCCGGGGCTCGCGGCGGGCGAGCTGACCGTCCTGCACCTGCGCAAGGGCCGGATCCGGGCGGTCGAGCGGCACCAGGTCGCCTGACCTACCCCGCCCGGCCCTGCGCCGCGCCGTCGTTCACGTGATCGTCGTCTCACGCCTGCGCGGGCGCCATGAGACGGACCGCCCCCGTTCACGCGCCGTTCACCCGCGCCCACAGGACCAGACACCTGCCCTCCCTACGTTCACGACGTAAGTCCCGAGCAGACTCAGGAGATACGTGTGAAGACCAAGTCCATCCGGCGCGCGATCGTTCCCGGCATCGCCGCTCTCGCGCTCGCCCTGTCCGGCTGCGGCGCCGCCAACGACAGCGACAGTGGCGGCGACAGCAGCAGCGACAGCAGCGACGGCGGCAGCAGCCTCAGCGGCACGCTGAACGGCGGCGGCTCATCGGCCCAGGAATCCGCCCAGGGTGTCTGGCGCGCCGGCTTCCAGGAGTCGAACTCCGGCGCGACCGTGAACTACGACCCGGTGGGCTCCGGCACCGGTCGCGAGAACTTCATCAGCGGCGCCTTCGCCTTTGCCGGCTCCGACTCGGCGCTGAGCACCGACGAGGGCGAGCTCGACGCCGCCAACCAGCGGTGCGGCGGCGACGTGGTCGAGGTCCCGGCCTACATCAGCCCGATCGCGGTGATCTTCAACCTGCCCGGCGTGGACGAGCTCAACCTCAAGCCCGAGACGATCGCCATGATCTTCGACGGCAAGATCACCAAGTGGAACGACGAAGCTATCGCCGCCGACAACCCCGACGCCGACCTGCCCGACACGGCGATCACCCCGGTGCACCGCTCCGACGACTCGGGTACGACCGGCAACTTCACCGACTACCTGTCCAAGGCTGCTGGCGGCGCGTGGTCCTACGACCCGGACGGCGTCTGGCCGATCCAGGGCGGCGAGGCCGCCGAGGGCACGTCCGGCCTGGTCGCAGCGGTCAAGGCAGGCGAGGGCACCATCGGTTATGCCGACGAGAGCCAGGCCGGCGGGCTGAGCATCGCCGCGATCGGCGTGGGTGAGGAGTTCAACAAGCCGTCGGCCGAAGGTGCCGCGCAGGTGGTGGCCGCCTCGCCGCGGGTCGAGGGTCGTGGCGACGAACGACATGGCCGTCGAGGTGGATCGCACCACGACCGAGTCGGGTGCCTACCCGCTGCTGCTTGGCTTCCTACCTGATCGCCTGCCCGAGCTACGACGACGCGAACCAGGCCGCCCTGGTCAAGGGCTTCCTCGTCCTACGTCGTGTCGGAGGAGGGCCAGCAGGCCGCCGCCGACCAGGCCGGCTCGGCGCCGCTCGACTCGGCGATGGCAGACGAGGCCGCGGGGATCGTCGACGGGATCAAGTAGAGGCTCCGGAGATCACCACAGGGTCCGTGATGCGGCGGGTCGGCCAACCGGTCGGCTCGCCGCAGCACGGTCTCCGAACCTCGGAACTGACCAACCCGACCCGACCAGGAGCAGCGTGACCACCACCACCGAGACCGAGCAGCAGGTGAGCCCGCCGACCCAGCGCGGGGACCGCATCTTCGCGGGCCTCGCCCGCGCCGCCGGAATCTCCATCCTGGTGGCGCTCGCGGCAGTGTTCATCTTCCTCGCCGTCGAGGGCATCCCCGGCGTGAACAAGCCCGCGAGCAACTACGCTCCGCTCGACAGCTTCTGGCCCTACGTCGGCCGGCTGCTCTACGGCACCATCTTCACTGCCCTCATCGCCCTGGTGATCGCGGTCCCCTTCGCACTCGGGATCGCCCTCTTCATCTCGCACTACGCCCCGCCGGCGATCGCCGTGCCGGTCGCCTACGTCATCGACCTGCTCGCCGCCGTGCCGTCGGTCGTCTTCGGCCTCTGGGGCGCCCGCAACCTCGCGCCGTACCTGGTGCCCGTCCAGCAGTGGCTCGAGGACAACCTCGGGTTCCTCCCGTTCTTCGCGGGCCCGGCCTCGGTCACCGGCAAGACCTCGCTCACGGCAGGTGTCGTGCTGGCGATCATGATCCTGCCCATCATCACCGCGATCAGCCGAGAGATCTTCGCCCAGACCCCACGCCTCCACGAGGAGGCGGCGCTCGCGCTGGGCGCGACGAAGTGGGAGATGATCCGGTACGCCGTCCTCCCCTACGCCCGCTCGGGCATCGTCTCCGCGGTGATGCTCGGCCTCGGCCGCGCTCTCGGCGAGACCATGGCCGTGGCGATGGTCCTCTCGGCCAGCCCGGTGGTCACCCTCAACATGATCTCCAACACCAACCCGGCGACGATCGCCTCCAACATCGCCTCGAGCTTCGCGGAAGCGACGCCCGCCAAGCTGTCGGTGCTGATCGCGACCGGCCTGGTGTTGTTCGCGTTCACGTTCGCGGTCAACTTCACGGCGCGCGCGATCGTGGCCCGGAGCGAGCGGAAGTTCGACCGATGACCACGACCGACGCTCCACCCGAGAGCCGCGCGTCGCTGCCGCTGACCGCGCCCCGGCTGCCCAGTCTGGGCACCGGCGCTGGTTGGTGTCGTGGCGTTCGGCGCCGCCGGGCTCCTGGCCCTGCTGGCCGGCTGGGGCATCACGGCCTTGGCGGCACTGACCGCGGTGATCTTCATCGTGGCGCTGCCGCTCTGGGCGGTGTCCGTCGAGGGACGCCGCGGAGCGGTCGACCGGCTGATGACCTCCCTGGTGTGGACGGCGTTCGCGGTGGCACTGGTCCCGCTGGTCTGGGTGCTCTGGACCGTCGTCGACAACGGCCTCGAGGCCATCAACAGCCAGTTCCTCACCTACGACATGAGGAACGTCGTCGGCGATGAACAGGGCGGCATCTACCACGCGATCATCGGGACCCTGCTGGTCACGACTGCGGCGGCGATCATCTCGGTCCCCGTGGGCCTGTTCTGCGCGATCTACCTGATCGAGTACGGCAAGGGCAAACGACTGGCCCGCTGGATCACCTTCCTGGTCGACGTGATGACCGGCATCCCGTCCATCGTCGCCGGCCTGTTCGCGCTGGCGCTGTTCGTGCTGCTCTTCGGTCCCGAGATCAGGCTCGGTTTCGGTGGCTCGGTGGCGCTCTCGCTGCTGATGATCCCGATCGTGGTGCGCTCCACCGAGGAGATGCTCCGGCTGGTCCCCGACGACCTGCGCGAGGCGTCGTACGCCCTGGGGGTGCCGAAGTGGCGGACCATCCTCAAGGTGGTGCTGCCCACCTCCATCGGCGGGATCATCACCGGCATCATGCTGGCCACGGCCCGGGTGATCGGCGAGACGGCACCGCTGCTGGTGATCGCCGGCAAGACCGACTCGGTGAACTTCAACCTGTTCGGCGAGCGGATGACCACGCTGCCGGTCTACATCTACTACTCGTTCACCCAGCCGGGCACGGTCCCGATCGACGCCCCACCCGGGACCGACCCACCCGGCATCGCCCGCGCTTGGGGCGCAGCACTCGTCCTCATCGTGATCGTGATGGCGCTCAACCTGATCGCGCGCCTCATCGGCCGGATCTTCGCAGTCAAGAAGGGCTGAACCACCCATGGCCAAGAGCATCGACGTCTCCGACCTCGACATCTACTACAGCGACTTCCTCGCCGTCCAGGGCGTCAACATGACCATCAAGGCTCGGTCGGTGACCGCGTTCATCGGGCCCTCCGGCTGCGGCAAGTCGACGATGCTCCGTTCGCTCAACCGGATGCACGAGGTGATCCCCGGGGCCCGCGTCGAGGGCAAGATCATGGTCGACGGGCAGTCGCTCTACGACCCGACGATCGACCCGGTCGCCGTGCGCCGCCAGATCGGGATGGTCTTCCAGCGCCCCAACCCGTTCCCGACGATGTCGATCTACGACAACGTGCTGGCCGGCAACCGGCTCAACGCCAAGCGGATGAAGAAGGCGGAGTCGGACACCATCGTCGAGAAGTCGCTGCGCAGCGCGAACCTCTGGACCGAGGTCAAGGACCGGCTCAACAAGCCCGGCATGGGCCTCTCCGGTGGCCAGCAGCAGCGGCTCTGCATCGCCCGGGCCATCGCGGTCGCCCCGCAGGTGCTGCTCATGGACGAGCCGTGCTCGGCGCTCGACCCGATCTCGACCTCCGCCATCGAGGACCTGATCCACGAGCTCAAGTCCGACTACACCATCGTGATCGTCACCCACAACATGCAGCAGGCGGCGCGGGTCTCCGACGAAACCGGCTTCTTCAACCTCAAGGCGGCCGGCCAGCCCGGTCACCTCGTCGAGTTCAACGCGACCAAGAAGATGTTCAGCAACCCGGACAACGAAGCGACCGAGGCCTACATCTCCGGCCGCTTCGGCTGAGCAGAGACGCGACGGCCACCGACAAGGCCGGCAACATCACCGTGGTCACGCTGACCTACAAGGTGCAGAAGAACTAGCCTCTCAACCAATCCGCTTGGTTTCCCCCGCCGTTCACGGAGCTGTCGCGCAGCGGCACGAGGTTGGAGTGAGCACACGATGCAGGCACGCACGTTCCTCGCCGGCTTGGCCACCTCCGCGGTGGCCGTGTCGGTCCTGGCCCTGACGGCCGTTCCGGCGTCCGCGGTCTACACCCCGGATCCCGACGACACGACCTACCGGCCCGGCGTCGCTGCGGACCTGGTCGGTGTCGGGTCCGACACCACCCAGCGCGTCGTGAAAGTCCTGGCCGACGCCTTCAACGCCACCGCGCCCGCAGCCAAGATCGTGTCGTACTCCGCCACCGGCGGCGGCACCCTCGTCATGCCGGACGCCAGCAGCATCACCCGTCCGGTCGGCTCCGGCGCCGGCAAGGACCTCCTGCACGGGGTCACGAACGACCCCAACATCGACTTCGCCCGTTCGTCGTCGGCGCAGAGCGCGGGCGAGACCGCAGACGGGCTGCAGTCGTTCCCGTTCGCGGTGGACACCCTGATCATGGTCAAGTCCGGCAGCGTGGCCTCTCACGCCCCGGCGTCGCTGACCGTCGCCCAACTCCTGGACATCTACCAGGGCACCGTGACGAACTGGAACCAGGTCGGCGGCACCGCCGGCACCATCAAGCCGCTCATCCCGCAGAGCGGCTCGGGCACCCTGAGCTTCTTCACAGCCCAGCTCACCGCGGCCAACGGCGGTGTGGCTCCGGTGATCGTCGCCACCCCGGTGACCGAGCACGACCCGGCGCCGATCATGAACGATCCAGACGCCATCGCACCGTTCTCGCTGGCGAAGAAGTCCACCCTGGCGAACCCGGCCGTGGTGTCGACCGAGCCCGGCTTCAGCGCCGACCGTGCGGTCTACAACGTGGTCCGGGGGGCCGACGCAGCCAAGGCCGAGATCCTCGCGGCGTTCGGCACCGACGGCTTCTTCTGCTCGCCCGCTGGCAAGACGCTGATCGCGGCCCGGGGCTTCCGGCAGCTGTTCCCGCCGTCCAAGGGCGGTGTCTGCGGCCAGCCGACCCAGGACCCGACCACCAACCTGGTCACCGCCAACGTGACGACCACGACCACGGTGACCGTGACAAGCGCCAGCGCCTCCTCGGCCCGCATCGTTGCCAGCGTCACCGGCTCGTCGGCGCCGAGCGGCACCATCGCGTTCTTCGAGGGCGCCACGCAGCTGGCCAGCGGCGTGCCGCTGACCTCGGGCCAGGCGGTCCACATCCAGACGGCGCACCCGGGGGCGCACACCTACAGGGCCGTCTTCACGCCGGCCGCGAACACGCCGTACACCGCCTCCGAAGGCACCGGCAGCGGAACGGTCCAGAGGGCCACCTCGTCGATCACGGGCTCGTTCCCGAAGACGGTCAAGTTCGGCAAGAAGGCCAAGGGCACGGTGACTGTGACGCTGAACGGCTCGTCGTCCACGGCCACCGGGACGGTGACCATCAAGGACGGCAGCAAGGTCGTCGGCACCGGCACTCTTGCGAACGGCAAGGTGACCATCACCCTGAAGAAGCTCAAGCCCGGCAAGCACAAGCTCACGCTCTCGTGGGTCGGTGACAGCAACGCGTCGGGCAGCGAGGCGACGGTCAAGATCAAGGCCCTGGCGAAGCCGCAGCAGGGGTGAGCCGTCAGGGCAGCCGGGCGACGTACGTGAAGGCGAGGTAGAACAGGGCGCCCGCCGCACCGGCCATCGGGAAGGTGAGGACCCAGGCGATCACGATGGAGCGGGCGACGCCCCAGCGGACCGCGGAGAAGCGCTTGGTGGCGCCGGCGCCCATGATCGCCGAGGTGATGGTGTGCGTGGTCGAGATCGGGGCGTGGAAGGCGAAGGCCGTCGTGTAGAGCACGATCGTGCCCGCGGTCTCGGCGGAGAAGCCGCGGGCCGGGTCGAGGTGGATGATCCTGCGGCCCAGCGTGCGCATGATCCGCCAGCCGCCGGAGTAGGTGCCGAGCGAGATCGCCGCGGCGGAGCTCAGGACGATCCAGAGCGGCAGGCTCTCGTCGGTGGCGGAGTAGTAGCCGGCGGTGGTGACCGCCAGGAAGATCACGCCCATCGTCTTCTGGGCGTCCTGGAGGCCGTGGCCGAGCGCCAGGCCGGCTGCCGAGAGGGTCTGCAGCATCCGGAAGCCCCGCTGGACCTTGTGCGGGTTCCGGCGCCGGAAGATCCACATGATCGAGAGCATGATGATGAAGGCGAGGGTGAAGCCCACGATCGGCGAGGCGATCATCGGGATGAGCACCTTCTCGGTGATCGTGTTCCACTCGACGGTCACGCCCCCGGCGATGCCGGCGCCGACCAGCCCGCCGATCAGCGCGTGCGTCGAGGACGACGGCAGGCCGAAGTACCACGTGATCAGGTTCCAGGTGATGGCGCCGAGCAGCCCGGACAGGATGATCACCAGGCCTTCGTTCTCCGAGACGCCGGCCATGTCGAGCACGCTCTGGACGGTCTTGGCGACCTCCTGCCCGAGAAGCGCGCCCACGAAGTTCATCACCGCCGCCATGATCAGGGCGATTCGCGGAGTCAGCGCCCGGGTGGAGATCGAGGTGGCGATGGCGTTCGCCGCGTCGTGAAAGCCGTTGGTGTAGTCGAAGCCCAGGGCGACGACCACGACCGAGATGACGAGCGCGAGCTCCATGCGTGGAGGTCCCCGTCACCCTCGGCCGTCGCGGGCGCCGTCGGACGCGTGCGACGGGAAGGCGCGGGTGCGAACCATGCTGCCGGCGTGCGCGGATGACGGCGCGCAGCAGGCCATGAGGTGACGGGAGACGCCCAAGGCTTCAGCTCTCCTTGACGGCGATCTGCTCGATCGTGTGGGCCACGCTCTCGAAGGCGTCGATCGCGCGCTCCAGGGCCTCCACGATGTCCTTCAGCTTGAGCACCTCGATCGTCTTGAACTCGCCCGAGAACAGCTTCGCCAGCATCCGCCGATGGTTCTTGTCGCCGGTGTTCTCGAGCCGGTTGATCTCGATCCAGTACTCCTCGAGCTTCTGCGGCGACTGCAGCCCCGGCATCGCGGTCGCGGTCAGCTCGGCGCACCGCTGGAGCACGTCGACCTGCTGGGAGAGCTCGGCCGGGAGCACCTTCACCTCGTAGAGCAGGATCAGGTCGACGACCTCGTCCATCATGTCCATGACGTCGTCGAGCCCCGAGCCGAGCCGGTAGATGTCCTCGCGGTCGAACGGCGTCACGAACGTCGAGTTCACCCGCTTGAACAGCGCGTGCGTCGTCTCGTCCGCCTCGTGCTCGGCCTGGCGCATCCGGGCGGCGACGTCCTCGTGGACGGCGGTCTCGCTGAGCATCTCGGCGAGGAGCCCGGCCCCCACGAGGAGGTGCTGTGCCTGGTCGCTGAAGAGGTCGTAGAACCCCGTGTCGACCGGGCGGAAACGCAATGCCACTGACTTCTCCTGGCGAGACGGCGGGTGTCGACCTCAGGACCGGTGTCGGCCGCCGGACAGCCTAGGGGGTGCCCCGGCGCCACGCGCAAATCAGGGTTCGTTCATCCCCCGGTACGGCGCCGGCGGTGGCGCTCGATCAGGGCCTCCTGATACGAGACCTTGCCGCCGTTGCGCACCCAGTCGCCGTCGCTGCGCAGCTCCCACGCGGACGTGTCGTGCCAGAACGCGAGATCGAGCATCTCGCCGACCTCCTCGACCAGGGCGGCCTCGGGCAGCCGGACCAGCACCTCGACGCGGCGGTCGAGGTTGCGGTGCATCATGTCGGCCGAGCCGATCCAGGCCTCCGGCTCGCCGCCGTTGTCGAACCAGAAGACCCGGCTGTGCTCCAGGAAGCGGCCGAGGATCGAGCGCACCTCGATCGTCTCCGACAGCCCGGGTACGCCGGGCCGCAGCGCGCAGATCGCACGGGTGACCAGCTGGACCGGGAGCCCCTGCTGGGAGGCCAGGTAGAGCTGGTCCATGATCGCCTCGTCGACCAGCGAGTTCATCTTCATCCGGATCCGCGCCGGACGGCCGGCCCGGTGGTGCTCGATCTCGCGGTCGATCCTCTCCACCAGCCCGGTGCGGACCGAGTCGGGCGCCACCATCAGCTGGCCGTACGACGCGTTGCGGGACCAGCCGGACAGGTTGTTGAACAGGTGCGCGACGTCCTCGCCGATGAGCTCGTCGGTGGTGAGCAGGCCGAGGTCCTCGTACATCCGCGAGGTCTTCGGGTTGTAGTTGCCGGTGCCGATGTGGGTGTAGCGGCGAATGCCGTCCGGTTCGTCGCGCACGACCATGGCCAGCTTGCAGTGGGTCTTGAGGCCGACCAGGCCGTAGACGACGTGGCAGCCCGACTGCTCGAGCTTGCGCGCCCACCGGATGTTGGCTTCCTCATCGAAGCGGGCCTTGATCTCGACCAGCACCAGCACCTGCTTGCCGGCCTCGGCGGCATCGATGAGCGCGTCGATGATCGGGCTGTCACCCGACGTGCGGTAGAGCGTCTGCTTGATCGCGAGCACGTGCGGGTCGGCGGCGGCCTGCTCGATGAACCGCTGCACCGAGGTCGCGAACGAGTCGTAGGGGTGGTGCAGCAGCACGTCGTTGCGGCGGGTCGCCTTGAACACGTCGACCGGCGCCGACGACTCCACCTCGGCCAGCAGCGGGTGGGTGCTCGGCACGAACGCGTCGTACTTCAGCTCCTGGCGGTTCTGGTCCGCGATGTTGTGCAGCCCGCGCAGGTCGAGCGGGCCGGGGAGGCGGAAGACCTCCTCGACGCTCACGCCCAGCTCGGAGACCAGCAGATCCAGCACGCCCTGGGTCATCGACTCCTCGACCTCGAGCCGGACCGGCGGGCCGAACCGGCGGCGCAGCAGCTCCTTCTCGAGTGCGGCGAGCAGGTTCTCGGCGTCGTCCTCCTCGACCTCGAGGTCCTCGTTGCGGGTGACCCGGAAGGTGTGCACCTCCAGGACCTCCATGCCCGGGAACAGCCTCTTGAGGTGCTCACCGATGACGTCCTCGAGCGGGACGAAGCGCTGGTTCCCGAGCGGCACGAACCGGTCGAAGATCGGGGGCACCTTGACCCGCGCGAAGTACTCCTTGTCGGTCTTCGGGTTGCGGATCGTCACGGCCAGGTTGAGCGAGAGTCCCGAGATGTAGGGGAACGGGTGCGCCGGGTCGACCGCCAGCGGCGTGAGCACCGGGAAGATCCGGTCCTTGAACAGCTTCTTCGCGAACCTCTGCTCGTCGCGGTCGAGGTCGCTCCAGCGCACCAGCTCGATGCCCGCGCCGGCCAGCTCGGGCACCAGCGTCTCGGTGAACAGCCGCGCGTGCCGCTCGCTCAGGTCGCGCGACTTCTCCCAGATCGCCTCGAGCGTGTCGCGCGGCATCATTCCGGAGGCCGCCCGCACCGCGAGCCCGGCGACGATCCGGCGCTTGAGCCCGGCCACGCGGACCATGAAGAACTCGTCGAGGTTGCTGGTGAAGATGGCCGCGAACCGGACCCGTTCGAGGAGCGGTTGCGTCTCGTCCTCGGCCAGCTCGAGGACCCGCTGGTTGAGGCGGAGCCAGGACAGCTCACGGTCGAGGAAGCGGTCCTCGAACTTCTCGACCCCGGCGAGCGCCGCCGCGCTCGCGACGTACGGCGGCTCGACGTCGAACGGCTCCTCGGGCACGCCGTCGCCACGAGCCGCGACGGCGGTGTCCGTGCTGTCGAGGGTCATGTCGGCCAGTGTGGCACCGCACGGTGAACAGGTGACCTCTGGCGCCGGTCGTCATCCAGGTTGGTGCGCCGTGCGGGCCGCGAACCTCCGGATCGCCCGCGCTCTTGGTTCCGCGTTGTCCTGAAGGGAGCCCGTGCCGCCGCTACCCTCGGCGGGTGCGCCGCATCCTCTCCCTCGTCGTCGCACTGCTCGCGTCCGCCATGTTCGGTGCGCCGGCCCACGCCATGACGCCCCGGCCCACCGCTCCGCGTCCGCGGAGCGGGGCCACCCGCGCGCGCTCTTCTTCGGTGACTCCTACTTCGTGGGCGGTGGCTGCAGTCCGGACGCGAAGCAGGACATGGCCTACCTGGCCGGCACCGAGCTCGGCTACCGCACGACCGTCCGGGGCGCCGGCGGCACCGGGTTCGTCGCCGCCAACCCCGAGTACGACCTCCCGCCGTACCTCGGGCAGATCCGCGACGGCGAGCTCGACGTGCGTGGCCCGGAGCTCGTCGTGATCGCGGGCGGCTCCAACGACGTGGGGCTGCCGGTCGCCCAGGTGAAGAAGAACGCCCGGAAGATCCTCGACATCGCGCGGAACAAGTATCCGCGCGCGTTGCTCGTCCTCGTCGGGCCGCTCGACCCGTACGGCGGCTACGCCGACAGCATCCCGATCCGCGACGCGCTGCACGCGGTCGCGAAGCAGGTCGACGTGCCGTTCATCGACGACATGACCTGGCTCGCCGGCCACCCCGAGTGGCTGTGCGACGACTACGTCCACCCGACGTACGCCGCCCAGGGGCCCCTCGGCGAGCGGCTCGCCAAGGCGCTCAGCAAGCGCGGCGCCTGATCCGTCGCACCTGGGCCTCCGGCCTACAGTGACGCGTGTGGCACGCCTGGTCCGAGCGCTGGCCGCGCTCACCGTGGCGCCGCTCCTCTTCGCCCTCGTGGGCTGTGCCGCGGGCGGGAGCGGCACGCCGCAGGCGAGCTCGGTCAGCCAGACCACGCCTGCCGTGCCGGCGCCCCCTGCGCCCACGGCCCCGGTGACCCCGCCGGCGCCGACCGCCGCCCGCCCGTCGGGACCGACCACGTCGCTGTTCTTCGGCGACTCCTACATCGTCGGGGGCGGCTACACCGGCCCGAAGAACTCCATGGGCGCGATCGCCGCCCGCCGGCTCGGCTGGCAGTACCAGATCCGCGGGGGCGGCGGCACCGGGTTCGTGTCCGGCAACCCGGACTACGGCATCCCGGCGTTCCTCGGTCAGATCCGCACTGGCGCGCTCGACGTCGGCCCGGTCGACTGGCTGGTGGTCGAGGGCGGCGGCAACGACAAGAACAACGACCCGGGACTGATCACCCGGCGCGCGGTCAAGACCCTCACGGCCGCGGCCAAGCGGCACCCGGAGGCCCGGCTGGTGCTGGTCGGGACGATGGACCCGACCGTCGACAGCTTCGCCGACACCGACGGCGTGATCGGCGCGCTGGCCGCCGCGGCGGCCCGGCTCGGGATCCCCTACATCAACGCGCAGCACTGGCTGGAGGGCCGGCCGGCGCTGGTGGGGCCGGACTACGACCACCCGACGCCGGCGGGCCACCGGCTCTGCGGGGGCAAGCTGGCGAGAGCGCTGAGGGCCCTGGGCTAGCTAGCCCCTGCTTCGGCTTCCTCCAGCTCGAGGAGCCGCTCGCGCGCCTCGGTGAGCTCCTCGGCCAGCCGGGCCGCCGCGCGCTCGGCCGACGCCCGCGCGGCGATCGCCTCGGTGGCGGCCTCCTCGGCAGCGATCCGGGCGTCGATCGCCTCGCGGAGCTGCTCGTCGTGCTCCTCGGCCGCGACCTGGAGGTTGGCCAGCGCCTCCGCCGTCCGCCACTCGGCGGTGGCCCGCTCCTTGCCGGCCCTGGTGGCCCGCTCGGCCTGGGCCTTCGCGGTCTCCTCGGCGGTACGCCGAGCCTCCTGGGCCTCGAGCGCCGCCTCCTCTGCGACGGTGCGGGCCTGGTGCGCCTCGGCCGCGGCCTCGGCGTGCGCCTGGGCGGTCTCCTCGGCGGCGGCGCGGGCGGCGTGGGCCGCGCGCGCCAGCTCGGAGTGCTCGTCGGCGGCACGGTGCGCGGTCTCCTCGGCGGCGGCGGCGGCGACCGTGAGCGCGTGCTGGTCGAGCGTGCGCCGCTCCGCCTCCTCGCGCAGCCGCTGCGCCTCCTCGGCCTTCAATGGTGGCCTCGGCAGCGAGCTGCTCGGCCGCCGTGCGCTGCTCGTGGGCCTCGGCGGCCTCCGCGCCGTGCTGGCGGGCGGTGGCCTCGGCGGACTCGCGGGCCAGCTGGGCCGCTTCCGCGGCGCGATCGGCGGCGGCCCGGGCCTCGTGGGCCGCGGTCGCCTCGGCCAGCTGGGTGGCGGCGAGCTCCTCTGCGGCAATGCGGTCGGCGTGGGCGGTCGCCGCCTCGGTGGCCCGCGCCTCGGCGGCCTCGTGGGCGGCCCGCTCCGCCTCCGCGGCGCGCTTGGCGGCCTCGGCGGACGCCGTGCTCGCCTCCTCCGCGACCGTGCGCGCTGCGTGCGCGGCCTCGGCGTCGGAGGCCTGCATCGTCGCGACCTGCTCGGCGGCGGCACGTTCGGCGACGGCGGCGCGCGCGGCCTCGGCCTGCCGGCGTACGGCCTCCTCGGCGGCTCGGCGCGCGTCGTGCGAGGTCTGGGCGGCGGCCTCGGCCTCGACCCGGGCCTCGTGGGCCAACCGGGCGGCCTCGGCGTGCTCGGCTGCGACGGCATCGGCCTCGGCCCGCGCGTCGTGTGCGACCCGGGCTGCCTCGGCCTGCGCCTCGGCGGCCTCGTGCGCGGCGAGCTCTGCGGCCGCCGCCTGACCGGCGAGGGCGCCTTGCTCGGCGGCCACCTGCTCGGCCTCGGCGCGCTGGGTGTGGGCGTCGTCGGCGGCTCGTTCGGCCAGGAGGCGCGCCTCGTGGGCCTGCCGGGCCAGGTCGGCCTGCTCCGTGGCCGAGCCCTCGGCGGCGGTGCGGGACTCGTGGGCGCCACGGGCGAGCTCCTCGGCCGCGGCCTGCGCCTCGTGGGCGAGTCGGGCGGCCTCGGCCTGCTCGGACGTGGCCTGCTCGGCGGCGGCCCGGGCATCGTGGGCGGCTTGCGCCGCGGTGGCGTGGTCGGTGGCGTTCTCGTGCGCGGCGAGCTCGGCCTCGGCCGCCTGGGCCGCGGCGGTGGCCTGGGCGGCCGCGGCCTCTTCGGCAGCCAGCCGGGCGGCGTGTGCTTCGTCGGCGGCGCGCTCGGCGGCCAACCGCGCCTCGTGCGCCTCCCGGGCCAGCTCGACCTGCTCCGCGGCGGCGGTCTCGGCGGCGGCCCGCACCACCTGGGCGGACTGAGCGATGTCCTCGGCGGTGGCTCGGCCCTCGTGCGCGAGCCGCGCCTGCCAGGCCTGCTCGGCTGCGGACTGCTCGGCCACCTCGCGGGCGGCGTGCGCCTCGGACGCCTCGGTCGCCCGCGCCTCGGCGGTCTCGTGCGCGGCCTGCGCGGCGGCCCCGGACTGCTCGGCCAGGGCGGCCTGCTGGGTCGCTGCTTGCTCGGCCTGCGCGCGGGCGCGCTGTGCCTGCTCACCGGCGTCCGCCGCCTCGAGGGCCGCCTGCTCGGCGGCGGCGCGGGCCTGCTGCGCCTCCTCGGCGAGCCGGGCCTGGTCGGCGGCTGCCTGCTCGGCAGCCGTCCGTGCCTCGTGCGCCTCGCGAGCCAGCTCCTCGGCCGCGGTGCGGGCCTCGTGGGCCAGGCGAGCGGCTCTCGGCGTGCTCGGCGGAGGTGATCTGTGCCTCGGTGTGCGCGGTGTGCGCGGCCTCCGCTTCTGCGGCGCGGGCCTGCGCGGCCTCATGGGCGGCGTGCTCGGCGGCGGCGGACTGGCCGGCCGCGGCGGCGTGCTCGAGCGCGGCCTGCTCGGCGGCGAACCGCGCGGCCTGCGCCTGGTCCGCGGCTTGTTCGGCGGCCAGCCGCGCCTCGTGCGACTGCCGGGCCAGCTCGGCCTGCTCCGCGGCCGACTCCTCGGCGGCGGCGCGCAGCGTCTGGGCCGACTGGGCGATGTCGTCGGCGGTGGCCCGGCCCTCGTGGGCGGCCCGCGCCTGCCAGGCGTGTTCCGCGGCGGCCTCCTCCGCGGCCTGGCGGGCGGTGTGCGCCTCGGCAGCCTGGGTGGCGCGTGCCTCGGCTGCCTCGTGGGCCAGTCGCTCGGCCTCGGCGGCCTCGGCGGCCCGACGGGTGTGCGTGCGGGCCAGCTCCTCGGCCTCGGCCAGGGCCTCGGCCGCCTCGACGGCGGAGGTCTCGGCGCGGGTGCGGCCGGCGTACGCCTCGTCGGCCAGCCTTGCCTGCTCGGCCGCGCTCTGGTCGGCGGCGGTCCGGGCCTCGTGAGCGGCGCGCGCGAGCTCCTCGGCCTCCGTGCGCGACTCGTGGGCGATGCGAGCCAGCTCGGCGTGCTCGGCGGCCAGCGTCTCCGCCTCCGCCCGGGCGGCCTGCGCGCGGTCGGCCTCCTCGGCCCGCTCGCGGGCAGCCTCGTGGGCCGCGTGCTCCGAGGCCGCGGCCTGGCTCGCGAGCTCGCCGTGCTCGCGCGCGGCGTCCTCGGCCTCGGTGCGGGCGGCGTGCGAGGCCTCGCCGGCCACCCGCGCCTCCTCGGCCATGTGCTCGGCCAGCGCCAGCGCGTCGCGGGCGCTGGACTCGGCGCGGGCGATCGTCGCCCGGGCGCGCTGCTCGGCCTCGGTGACCACCGCCCGTGCCGTCTCCTCCGCGGAGGCGACCAGGTCGCGGGCGCTCTCCTCGGCGGCCAACCTGGCCTCGTGCGCGATCTGGGCGTGCTCGGCGTGCCTGGTCGCGGCTTCGTCGGCGATCTGCCGGGCCTCGGCGTGCTCGGCGGCGGCCCGCTCGGCCTCGGCGCGCAGCCCGGCCTGCTCGCGAGCCGCGGCCTCGGCGCGCTCCCGCGCCAGGGTGGCGACCTGGGTCTCCTCGAGCGCCTGCGCCCGGACCGTCTCCAGCTCCTGGGCCAGGGTGGTCAGCCGGGACTCGGCCTCACCGCGCTCGCGGTGCGCCTGCGCGGCGCTCGTGGCGTGCGCGCGAGCCTGCTCGTCGGCCTCCGCGCGGGCCGCCAGCGCGGCTTCGGCCGCCTCGTGCTGGGCCTGCGCCTGCCCCTCGGCCTCGGCGCGGGCGGTGTTCGCCTCGGCCGTCAGCTCGGCCTGCTGCCGCGCGGCCTGCTCGGCGGCGTACCGCGCCCGGGCCTGCTTCTCCGCGAGCTGCTCGGCCTGCTGGCGCGCCAGCGAAGCGGCCTCGGCGGCCTTCGTCTGCTCGAGCGCGGCCTCCTCGGCGAGCTGGCGCTCGCGCGTGCTGGCCAGAGCGGCTTCCTCGGCGGTACGCCGGCCCTCCGTGTGCTCGGCGATCGCGCGCTCCGCAGCGGCGCGGGCCTCGTGCGCCTCCTGGGCCGCGGCGGCGTGCCGGGTGGCCAGCTCCTCGGCCTTCTGCTGGGCCTCGGCGGCGCGCTGCGCGGACTCCTCCGCGGCCAGCCGCTCGGCCGCCTGGAGGGCGGCCGCCTCCTCGGCGATCCGGCGCAGGTGGGCCGACCGCTCGGCGACGCGGGCGTGCTCGAGCAGCCGCGCCTGCACCGACTCGACGTCGGAAAGCTCGGGGCTCACGGCGTCGTCGGCGTCGTCGCCATCTTGAGCCTCGGGAAACTCGTCGGGTGGGGCGGTCGGCGCGGTCGAGGGGTGGTCGGCCGCACGAGTCATTGCCGCGAGTGTAGTTGCGGCGCGCCAGTCAAGCGACTCGCCGAGGACGAGCGCGGAAGCTAGTAGACCAGTGCCTGGACGCCCTCCTGGAGGATCTCCTCGGTGAACACCGCGGCACCGGCGATCCGGACGCCCGCGAGCACGTCCTCCGGGCCGATCTCACGGCGTGCCGCGCACTGCGAGCAGACCGTGACCCGCCCGTCGGCGAGGACGGCTCCCAGCAGGTCGGCGAGCGGTGTCGCCAGTGGGCAGCGCGAACTCCTCGGCCCGGCCCGGGACGCCGAACCACGCCGCCTCCCCGGTCAGCCACAGGGAGACCTCGGCGCCCGCCGCCAGTGCGGTCGCGGCCACGGTGAACCCCTGGTTGCAGCGCTCAGGGGTCCTCCGCCCCGCAGGTGACCTTGACGACGAGCGCTCTGGGCATAGCCACACTCTAGGCTGGTCGGCGTGCCGTTCGAGCTGCCCGACAACCTCCACCCCGACTGCGCGCCGGTGGCGTGGCTGCTCGGCACCTGGCAGGGCAACGGGCACGGCGACTACCCCACGATCGACCCGTACCAGTTCGGGCAGGAGCTGATCTTCACCCACGACGGCCGGCCGTTCTTCCACTACCTCTCCCGGGCCTGGATCGTCGACGAGAACGGCGAGAAGGTCCGCGACGCCGCCCTCGAGACCGGGTTCCTGCGCTGCCGTCCGGAGGGCAAGCTCGAGCTGCTGCTCGCGCACAACACCGGCTTCGTCGAGATCTGGTACGGCGAGGCGGAGCCGGCGAAGTTCGAGCTGGTGACCGACGCCGTGGCCCGGACCGAGTCGGCCAAGGAGTACGTCGCCGGCAAGCGGCTCTACGGCCTGGTCGAGGGTGACCTGCTCTACGCCTACGACATGGCGGCGATGGGCCAGCCGCTCCAGCCGCACACCTGGGCGAGGCTGCAGAGGCAGTGAGCCGACGATGAGCCCACGATGAGCACCGACTGGCGCGAGAAGCTGCGCGAGAAGGGCTACCGCCTGACTCCTCAGCGGGAGCTGATCCTCGACGCCGTCGACACCCTCGGCCACGCGACGCCGGACGAGGTGCTCGCCGAGGTCCGCACGAAGTCGTCGGCGATCAACGTCTCCACCGTCTACCGCACCCTGGAGGTCCTCGAGGAGCTCGGCCTGGTGCGGCACGCCCACCTCAGCGACCGCGCTCCGACGTACCACTCGGTCCGCGACCACGAGCACTTCCACCTGGTCTGCCGGAATTGCCAGAAGGTGATCTCGGTTGGACCTGATGTGCTCGACCCGCTGCTCGCGCGCTTGCGTGACGAGTTCGACTTCGAGGCGGACATCGGGCACCTGACCGTCTTCGGTCGGTGCCTCGACTGTCCTCCCGGCAAGCAAGGAGACTCATGACCAGCCCGTTGCTCGACCTGCCAGGGGCCGTGGCCGGCGACGGCATCGACGCCCCGGTGGCCGCGCACTACGGCTCGTTCAACGTCGAGCAGCGCGCCCTCGAGAACGGCGACGGCTTCGTCGACCTGTCGCACCGCGACGTGGTGCGGATCGAGGGTGCGGACCGGCTGACCTGGCTGCACTCGCTGACCACCCAGCACCTCGAGTCCCTGGTCCCCGGCGTCACCCTGCCCGGGCTGGTCCTCGACCCGCAGGGCC
The DNA here is from genome assembly GCA_963734355.1 of uncultured Actinomycetota bacterium. Taxonomy (GTDB): domain Bacteria; phylum Actinomycetota; class Actinomycetes; order Propionibacteriales; family Nocardioidaceae; genus Nocardioides. The sequence continues at coordinate 39,471 of CAVTHU010000045.1, read as the reverse complement.
ACGTCGAGCACGCCTTCGTCGGCACGGACGACGGCACCGCGTTCACGCTGCACACCGAACCGGGCCGGGCAGCGGCGCTCGTCGAGTTCCTCGAGCGGATGAAGTTCATGATGCGCGCGGAGCTCACCGACGTGACCTCGTCGTACGCCGTCACCTGGCGGCCCGCGCGGGGTGAGGCCTACGACCGCTACGAGCTGGTCCCGCGCGAACAGCTCGCGTCGTACGCCGAGGCCGCCGGTCCCGCGGCCGGCCTGTGGGCGTTCGAGGCGCTGCGGATCGCGCGCGGCGAGCCTCGGTTCGGCGTCGACACCGACGCCCGGACGATCCCCAACGAGGTCGGCTGGATCGGCTCGGCCGTGCACATGGACAAGGGCTGCTACCGCGGCCAGGAGACCGTCGCCCGGGTGCACACCCTCGGCCGGCCGCCGCGGCGGCTGACGCTGCTGCACCTCGACGGCAGCGAGAACCGGCTGCCCCCGGTCGGCGCGGACCTGCTGCTCGGCGAGAAGTCGGTCGGGTTCGTGGGCTCGTCGGCCCGGCACCACGAGCTGGGCCCGATCGCGCTCGCGCTCGTGAAGCGCAACGTCGACCTCGGCGCCGAGCTCCTGGTCGACGGCATGCCCGCCGCGCAGGAGATCGTGGTCGACCCCGAGGTCGGCCTGCACGTGCGCCCGCTGCGCTGAGTGTCGTATTCCCGTCGAGTGACCGCATGGGCATGTTCTCCACAGTGGAGAAAACTGCGATCGGGTGCACTCGACGCGAACTGGGCGACGGAGCAGTCAAGGCCGCCGGTACTGCGCGTGGGTGTCCGCAGCAGCGTGGGTGAAGCCCAGTCCCTCGTAGACGTGCACCGCCGGGGAGTTGTCGGACTCGACGTAGAGCAGCACCTCGCCCACCCCGAGGCCGTGCAGGTGCTGCAGCCCCGCGAGGGTCAGCACCCGGCCCAGTCCCTGCCCCTGGGCGGCCGGGTCGATCGCCACGACGTACACCTCGCCGAGCTCGGCGCTGTGCTGCTTGGTCCAGTGGAACCCGCGCAGCTCCCCGCCCGCGTCGGCCACGAGCAGCCCGGCCGGGTCGAACCACTCCTCGGCCATCCGCGCCGCCAGGCCCTCCGCGTCCAGCGAGCCCTGCTCGGGGTGGTGCGCGAACGCCGCCGCGTTGACCCGCAGCACCTCGTCGCGGTCCTCGTCGCGGTAGCCACGCACCGTGACGCCGTCGGGTACGACGAGCCCGGGCAGTGGCTCGCTGCTCCGGCGCCGCATCACCCACAGCTCGCGGGCCCGGCGCAGCCCGTGCCGCGCGGCCAGGACCGCCGCCGCGGGGTGGTCGTTGTGCGACCACGCGGTCACCGGCGCGTCGCCGGCCAGCGCCGCGGCGGCCAGCTCGCCGCCCAGCCCCCGGCCCCGCGCCGCGGGAGCGACCGCGAGGTCCACCGCCCCGTCGTGCGCGAGCGCGAACCCGTCCTCGCCGGCCAGCCACAGCGTGCCGCCGGCCAGCCCGTCGTGCTTGAGGCGCAGCTGGGCGGCCTCGTCGAGGACGTCCTGCTCGCCGGCCGCGCGGCCGGCCGCGCGCACCGCGTCGAGGACGTCGCGCCACGCGTCGTCGGCAGTGCTGTCGACCCGGGTGACCACGACTCAGGACACTAGTGCCCTGAGCCGGAGGTCCGTGTGCGCTCCGCGCACACATAGCACGCACCTCGCCGCGTTGGCGTCGCTCGAAAGACGCCCAGTCTGCCGTCGCTCCGCCGCCTTGCGATGCACGCACTCTGAGCACGCCGAGTGCCCATGGACCTCCGACTCAGGACACTAGGCCGTGGTCTGCTCCGACGGCTCGGTGGCCTCGGCCGAGTCGCGGGCTTCCTTGGCGCTGGACGGCTCCTTGGCCGGGATGACGAACCGGTAGCCGACGTTGCGGACGGTCCCGATGAGCGTCTCGTTGTCGGGGCCGAGCTTGGCGCGCAGCCGGCGCACGTGCACGTCGACGGTGCGGGTGCCCCCGAAGTAGTCGTAGCCCCACACTTCCTGGAGCAGCTGCTGGCGGCTGAACACCCGGCCCGGGTGCTGGGCCAGGAACTTCAGCAGCTCGAACTCCTTGAAGGTGAGGTCGAGATGGCGCTTGCCGATCTTGGCGGTGTACGTCGCGTCGTCGACGATCACCTCGCCGGAGCGGATCACGTGCGCCTCGGGATCGGCGGCCTCGCGCTGGGCCAGCAGGCGGCCGATCGCGAGCTTGATCCGGGCCTCGAGCTCGGCCGGGCCGCAGGTGTGCAGCAGCACGTCGTCCATGCCCCAGTCGTGGGTGACCACGGACAGGCCGCCCTCGGTGACCACGAGCAGGACGGGTACGTCGGTGCCGGTCGTGCGGATCAGCCGGCACAGGTCGCGGGCGTGGGCGAGGTCCTGGCGTCCGTCGACGAGCACGAGGTCGGAGTCGGGGGCCTCGAGCAGCGCACTTCCCTCGGCGGGCAGGATCTTGACCTGGTGGCCGAGCAGGGCGAGCCCGGGCAGCACCTCGACGGAGGGCTGCAGTGCGTTGGTCAGCAGCAGCAAGGTGCTCAAGAGGGTCCCCTCCCAGAGTCTGGGTCGGACCGAGGCACAGCACTGGGCTCCGGTTGTCTGAGAAGTTTAGGTAAACCCACCGTCACATTGAAGGAACTAGCTCGTGGCTGAGACGAACGTCATCCGGGCCCGGTACTGGGCCGCCGCCAAGGCGGCCGCCGGCACCGAGTCCGACGACGTACCCGTCGACGGAGCGATCACGCTGGCCGAGCTGCGGGCCGCGGCCGCCGCCCTGCACCCCGGCACCCGCCTGGCCGAGGTGCTGGCCGCCTGCTCGACGCTGGTCGGCGACCGGCCCGTCGGCAAGGCCGACCCCGCGACGTACGTCATCGAGCCGGGCGCCGTCGTGGAGTTCCTGCCGCCGTTCGCCGGCGGCTGATCCGCGCTCGCCAGGTCTCGTCGGCCGCGATGAGGTCACGGTGTTTCAGTTTCGACCCCGCGCCGGGTCGCTGTCTGCGAACGTGGGCACCGCGGGTGTTGGGTCACGCCCGCGTGGAGGTTGACGACGTGACGGTGCAGGTGGCCGTGGCGAGCAGCTGTGGCAGCTGACCGTCGAACACTCCCCGGTGGGCACCACGCTCGTCGCTCCCGACGGGCGGCTGTTGAGTGCCAACCAGGCGCTGTGCGACATGCTCGGCTACTCCGAGCGGGAGATCCGGGCGCTGACGTTCCAGCAGATCACCCACCCCGACGACCTGGCCGAGGACCTGGCCCTGGTCGAGGAGACCCTGGCTGGCGTGCGCTCGTCGTACCGGCTGCGCAAGCGGTACCTGCATGCCGATGGGCACGTCGTGCACGGTGACCTGTCGGTGGCCCTGCTCCGCGAGCCCGACGGGACCCCGATCCACTTCATCTCGCAGATCCTGGACGTCACGGAGGCGCACGAGTACGCCGAGCGACTTGCCGAGACCTCACGCGCTCTGGACCGGCAGCGGCGCCACCTCGAGGTGATCCTCGACTCCGTCGACATCGGAGTGGCGGTCCTGGACCTCGACAGCGGCTATCTCGCGGTGAACCGCCGACACCAGCAGTACATCGAGCTGGCCCACCCGGACGGCACCGAGCGAATGGCCGGCCAGCCGGGTGACATCTTCGCCGAGGACGGGCGGCGGCTCGAGGCCCACGAGCTGCCTTCGACCCGCGCAGCGGCCGGCGAGGAGTTCGACGACGTGATCATCCGAGTCGGCACCGACCCGGTCACCCAGCGCGCGCTGTCGGTGTCGGCGCGGTCGGTCCGCGGCGACGGTGGGGAGTTCTCCGGCGCGGTCCTGGCGTACGCCGACGTCACCGAGCTCGTCCGGGCGCTGACCGCGAAGGACCACTTCGTGGCGGCGGTGTCCCATGAGCTCCGGACTCCGCTCACGTCGGTGCTCGGCCACCTCGAGCTGCTGGTGGAGTCGCCACACCTGTCCGACGAGCTGTCCGACCAGGTCCGGGTCGTCCAGCGCAACGCGGTGCGGCTGCGCGAGCTGGTCGCCGACCTGCTGCTCGTCGCGCAGATGAAGGACGGCTACCTGACGCTCACCCGCCAGCCGGTCGACCTCGGCGACCTGGTGATCGAGGCTGTGGACGCGGTCCGGTCCGGCCGCGCAGGGCGCCGAGGTCTCGCTACATGTGGACGTGCCCGACGAGCCCGTGGTCGCCAGCGTCGACGGGCCACGGGTGCGGCAGGTGGTCGACAACCTGCTGGGCAACGCCGTGAAGTACACCGAGACCGGAGGGTCGGTCTCGCGTGCGGCTGCGGCGGCGCGAGGCCGTGATCGAGCTCGTGGTTTCGGACACCGGGATCGGCGTCGCCCCCGAGGAGGTCGGGAGACTGTTTCGCCGGTTCTTCCGAGGGACGCAGGCCACGCAGCGGCACATCCCCGGGGCCGGTCTCGGCCTGAGCATCGTCCGCGCCATCGTCGAGGCGCACGGCGGGCTGGTCACCGTCGACAGCACCCTCGGGGAGGGCAGCACGTTCCGCGTCGAGCTGCCGGACCACCTCGCCGACTTCCACCGCGGGGAAGAAGCCACCAACAGCGACGGTTGAAGCAGGCATGAGCAGCGGGGTGTACGTCGTGTCGGGCGCAGTCATCGTCGCGCTTGGTCGCCGGGGCCACGCTGGCGCTGCTCAACGGCCGGTTCCGCGGAACCCACGCGGTCCGCGGCGCGAGCGCGGCCACCGGGCGGCCGCCGATGTCGGTGCTCGACGGCTCTCCGTGGGAGGCGCAGCTGGGCGAACGCGCCACGCTTCTACAGTTCTCCTCGGCGTTCTGCGCGCCGTGCCGGGCGACCCGGCGGATCCTGGCGGACGTGGCCGGTTTGGTGCCTGGGGTCACCCACGTGGAGATCGACGCCGAGGACCACCTCGCGATGGTCCGTCGCGTGGGCGTGCTGCGTACGCCGACCACGTTGGTGCTCGACGCCGCCGGCCGCGAGGTGTCCCGCGCGTCGGGCGCGCCGACCCGCAACCAGGTGCTCGCCGCGGTCTCGGCGGCCGTCTCCGACTGACCGGTTCGCCGTGAAGGAGCTCCACCACCGTCGACCTTCGGCTCGAAGTCCTTACCGGCTCAGCTGCCCAGAAGGCGGGTCATCTGCTCGATGTCCGCGTCGACCATGAGCTCGGCCAGCTGGTCGGCGTTCGTCTCCGCCTTCCAGCCGAGCACCTCGCGCGCCTTCGACGCGTCGCCGACCAGCGCGTCGACCTCGGTGGGCCGCTCGTACTGCTCGTCGTAGGTGACGTACTGCTCCCAGTCCAGCCCGGCGTGGGAGAACGCCGCCTGCACGAACTGCCTGACCGTGCGGCCCTCGCCGGTGGCGAGCACGTAGTCGCCCGGCTCGTCGTGCTGGAGCATCCGCCACATGCCCTCGACGTACTCCGGCGCGTAGCCCCAGTCGCGGACCGCGTCGAGGTTGCCGAGGTGCAGCGAGTCGCGGGCACCGAGCACGATCGCGGCGACGCCGAGGGTGATCTTGCGGGTCACGAAGCTCTCGCCGCGCCTCGGCGACTCGTGGTTGAACAGAATCCCCGACACCGCGAACAGGTCGTAGGCCTCGCGGTAGTTGACGGTCACCCAGTGCGCGTAGAGCTTCGCCGCGCCGTACGGCGACCGCGGGTGGAACGGCGTCCGCTCGTCCTGCGGCGGCGGGCTGGCGCCGAACATCTCCGAGGTCGAGGCCTGGTAGTAGCGGCAGTCGATCCCGGCCGCGCGGATCGCCTCGAGCAGCCGCAGCGCGCCGGTGCCGTCGGTCGAGGCGGTGTACTCAGGCATCTCGAAGGACACCTTGACGTGGCTCTGGGCGCCGAGGTTGTAGACCTCGTGCGGCTCGATCGCGTGGATCAGGTTGACCAGGCTGACCCCGTCGGTGAGGTCGCCGTAGTGCAGGTGCAGGTCGGGGCTCTCGATGTGGTCGATCCGGCCCCGGTTGATCGTCGAGGCGCGGCGGACGAGGCCGTGCACCTCGTAGCCCTTCGCGAGCAGCAGCTCGGTGAGGTACGAGCCGTCCTGGCCCGTGATTCCGGTGATGAAGGCGCGCTTGGCCACGCTCGGGGACTCCGTCCTGACGGTGCGTGGTGAGGATATGCCGTCCACGACGGCCCGGCCGCGGAGGTGGGCGCAACCCGGCGTATCTCATCATGTGGACCAGTCGTCCACTGATTGAGACAATCGTTGGGTGGCCCTCGCCGGCCACCCCTACCCTCGAAGGGTGTTCACGACCTGGCTGACGAAGCGTCGCGCGGTGGACCACTGCCGCGTCCGCTCGTCGCTCTGTCGCCTCTCCTGACGACGCTGCCCCCTTTCTGGTCCTTCCCTGACCGAAACCCAGCGGTGTCGTCGTGCGCCGGGCCCTGCCGCCCGCCTGCCCCACGACCGAGGAGAGCCATGACCACCACCGCACCCGCTGCGACGCAGACCGCCGTCGGCATCGACCCCCGCGGACCCCAGCTCACCGCCGGCATCACGGCCGTGGTGCTCGTCGCGGTCCTGCTGCTGCCCAGCCCGTGGGCCGCGGTGCTGACCGGCGTCCAGGCCGTGCTGTTCGCCATCGGGGCCACCCGGGGCGTGCAGCACACGCCGCACGCGTGGCTGTTCCGGACCGTCGTACGCCCGCGGCTCTCGGCCCCGGAGGAGCTCGAGGATCCGGCGCCGCCGCGGTTCGCGCAGGGCGTCGGTCTGGCGTTCGTGCTCGTCGCCCTGGTCGCGTTCGCGGCCGGCCTCACCCTGCTCGGCCAGGTCGCGATCGGGTTCGCCCTGGTCGCGGCCCTGCTCAACGCGGTCTTCCGGCTCTGCCTGGGCTGCGAGCTGTACCTGCTCGTCAAGCGCATTGGTGGCTGAGGAGGTCGCGCACCGCACCGTCTCGAAACCCGCTCACCGAAACGTCAGAAACAACAGAGAGAAGGAACCCCGAATGACTCGCGAGAGCTCGCTCGTCACCGCCCAGTGGGTGGAGGAGCACCTGGACGACCCCAAGGTCGTGCTGATCGAGGTGGACGAGGACACCACGGCCTACGACAAGGGCCACATCAAGGGCGCCATCAAGCTCGACTGGACGACGGACCTGCAGGACCAGGTCCGCCGCGACTTCGTCAACAAGCAGCAGTTCGAAGCGCTGCTCTCCGACCGCGGTGTCTCCAACGACAACACCGTGGTGCTCTACGGCGGCAACAACAACTGGTTCGCGGCCTACGCCTACTGGTACTTCAAGCTCTACGGCGCACCAGGACGTCAAGCTGCTGGACGGCGGCCGCAAGAAGTGGGAGCTCGACTCGCGCGAGCTCACCGACGAGCTGCCGACCCGGGAGAAGACGTCGTACACCGCGCAGGAGCAGGACACGACGATCCGCGCGTTCCGCGACGAGACCGTGGCCGCGATCGGCACCCAGAACCTGGTCGACGTACGCAGCCCCGACGAGTACGCCGGCCGGCTGCTCGCCCCTGCCCACCTCCCGCAGGAGCAGGCCCAGCGCGCGGGCCACATCCCGACGGCCGCGAACGTCCCGTGGAGCAAGGCCGCGAACGACGACGGCACGTTCCGCTCCGACGACGAGCTGAAGGAGATCTACAGCGAGGCCGGGGTGGACTGGAGCAAGGACACCATCGCCTACTGCCGCATCGGCGAGCGCTCCTCGCACACGTGGTTCGTGCTCAAGGAGCTGCTCGGCCAGGAGAACGTCAAGAACTACGACGGGTCCTGGACCGAGTACGGCTCGCTGGTCGGCGTCCCCGTGGCGCTCGGTGACGAGGCAGGGGAAGCCTGATGTGCGGCGCGACCAAGGGCGGACTCTCGCTCGACGGCGTCAACGTCGCCAAGGAAGCGGTCATCCAGGGACAGGTGCTCCGCGACGACCAGCCCGTGGGCAACGCCTACGTGAGGCTGCTCGACCGCACCGGTGAGTTCACCGCCGAGGTCCCGACCTCGGCCACCGGCCACTTCCGGTTCTTCGCCGGTGAGGGTGACTGGACCCTGCGCACCCTGGCCCCGCAGGCCGAGCCGGTGGACAACGTGGTGCACGCCGAGGTCGGCTCCGTCGCCGAGGTGACCGTCGCGATCTGAGTCATCGGTGCGACGCGAGCGCCCTCCCGGTCCGGGGAGGGCGCTCGTTACCGCCCCCGGGGGTGAGCCCGGGAGGGGCGATCGCCGCTACCCTCCCCGCACTATGCCTGAGCAGGGACGGCACTGGCGCGCCTGGCGTCAACCCGGCGCGTGGTCGTTGACCGGCTACCCGGCTCCTCGGCGCGTCGCCTCCGACACCACGGGCTCGGTGCGGGTCGTGATCGTCGACGACTCGGCCGAGGTCCGCACCCTGGTCCGGACCGAGCTCCGGCTGTCCGGCGCCGCGGTCGTGGAGGGCGAGGGCGCCGACGGCGCCGACGCCGTCGACCTGGCCCGTCGCCTCCAGCCCGACGCCATGTTGCTGGACGTCTCCATGCCCGGGATGGACGGCCTGGCGGCTCTGCCCTTGGTGCTGGAGTGCTCCCCGGGCACCCGGGTCGTCATGTTCAGCGGGTTCGACGAGGAGCCGCTCGCGCTGCGGGCCCTCGACCTCGGCGCCACGTCGTACCTCGCCAAGACCTCGTCGCTCGAGGACGTCGTCAACGAGCTGGTGGGCGTCGCGGGAGACGCTGCCGCCGTGGGCGGTCCGACCGAGGCCGGGTCGCGCGAGGACGTCGCCGGCGGTGCCGGGGCTGACGAGGCCGTCGGCGACGACGGTGAGGGGACGCTCGAGGACCAGGTCGAGCGGTTCCAGAGCGTGTTCGACGACGCCGCGATCGGCATGGCCACGATGACCCTGCAGGGCCGGATCGTGCGCGCCAACACCGCCCTGTGCCGCATCCTCGGCAGGGGGCCTGACGAGCTCCTCGGGATCGCCTACGGCGAGGCGGTCGACGACGATCAGGCACTGGCCGACGCGATCAAGGCCATCGTGGACAAGGGCGCGGACGTGGTGACCCTCGAGCACCCACAGGTGGGCGACGCCTACCGGCGCACCACGCTGATCGTGGTCCGCGACCGCGCCGGCCGGCCTCTGTATCTCTTCGCGCAGTGCCAGGACGTGACCGCCCAGCGGATCGCCGAGCTGGAGCTGAGACACAGCGAGCAGCGGTTCCGGCTCATGGTCGACGCCGTCCGCGAGTACGCCATCTTCATGCTGGACACCGAGGGGCACGTCACCAGCTGGAACGTCGGCGCGGAGCGCGCCAAGGGCTGGACCGCCGCCGAGGTGATCGGCCAGCACTTCCGCATCTTCTACCCACCCGAGCAGCAGGAGGCCCGGCACCCGGAGCACGAGCTCGAGATCGCGGCGCGGGAAGGGGTCTACCAGGAGGAGGGGTGGCGGGTCCGCAAGGACGGCAGCCGGTTCTGGGCCTTCGTCACCATCACCAAGATCACCGACGAGGACGGGCAGCACATCGGCTTCGCCAAGGTGACCCGTGACCACACCGAGCGGATGCAGATGCTCGAGCAGCGCGGGCAGTACGCCGACGCCCTGGCCGAGGCCAACACGCGGCTCGAACGAGCCAACGCCGAGCTGGCGGCCGCGGCCGAGGAGCAGTCCCGCTTCCTTGCCATCACCGCCCACGAGCTGCGGTCGCCCGTGGGCGTGCTCAGCGCGTCCGGCCGGATGCTCGGTGAGAACTGGGAGCGCCTCGAGGACGCCGAGCGCGAGGAGCTGCTGGCCGGGATGCAGAGCAGCGCCGGAGTCCTGCAGCGGCTGCTGGGCGACCTGCTCACGACGTCGCGGCTTCAGGCAGCCACCCTTGCCCTCGACCTCGCGGAGCGCGACCTGTCCGAGGTGCTGGAGCCCGCGCTCCAGCGGCTCCGCATCGCTCATCCGGATGCCGTGATCGAGAGCGAGTTCGGCGCCGGAGTGCGCGCCGTGGTCGACGCCGACCGGCTGGCTCAGATCGTCGACAACCTGGTGGCCAACGCCGTGGCGTACGGCCGCAGTCCGATCCACGTGTCGACCCGCGAGGACGGCGACGCGGCCGAGCTCACGGTGCGCGACGCCGGCCCTGGCGTCCCGCCCGAGCTGCGCGACCGGCTGTTCGAGCGGTTCGCCACCAGGGGCGGGCCCGGCACCGGGCTGGGGTTGCACATCGTCCGGGAGCTGGCCCGGGCGCTGGGCGGCGAGGCCACCTACGCGCCTGAGCAGAATGCGTTCACCGTCCGCCTGCCGAGGGCAACGGCAACGCCGTGACCGTCCGGGTGCTGCTGGTCGACGACGTCGCGGACGTGCGCAGGCTGGTGCGCATCGCACTGCGGCTCCGCGGTGGCTTCGAGGTGGTCGGCGAGGCCGGGGCCGGCGTGCAGGCCATCGAGCTGGCCACCCGGCTCCGGCCCGACATCGTGCTCCTGGACCTGGGGCTCCCCGACCTGGCCGGCCGCGACGTGCTCAGCCGGGTGCGCGAGGTGGCGCCGGACGCCAAGGTCGTGGTCTTCACCGGAGCCGAGAACGACGAACCGGCCTTCTACGAGGAGCACACCGCCGGCTACGTCCGCAAGAGCGGCGACCTGGACTACCTGGTGGGGCTGCTCGACGACCTCGGCCGGGGCGCGCGACGGCAACGACGCGGCCCGCTTCGACGCGGACGTGAGCACCGTGCCGCTGGCCCGCGAGTTCGTGCGCCAATGGCTGCACGACATCGGCGCCGACCATGTCTTCGACGAGGCCTCCTTGATCGTCACCGAGCTGGCAACCAACGCGGTGCTGCACGCCGACTCGCCGTACGAGGTCCGGCTGAGCCGGACCGATGGAGTGGTCCGCATCGAGGTCGCCGACGCCGACGCCGGGACGCCCGAGCCTCAGCCGTTCAGCGCCGTGGCCGAGAGTGGGCGGGGGATCGTCATCGTCTCGGCGATCTCGGCCTCGTGGGGTATCGAGGCCCAGCCCAACGGCAAGGTCACCTGGGCCGAGCTCCGGCCGGAGTGACGGCCGAGGAGACCTTGGTGGCTCAACCGGTCTCGAGCACCAGGGTGATCGGGCCGTCGTTGACCGACTCGACGCGCATGTCGGCGCCGAACACTCCGCGCTCGACGTGGGCACCGAGCCGCTCGAGCTCGGCGCACACGGCCTCGTAGAGGGGCTCGGAGACCGGCCCCGGGGCGGCGGCCTGCCAGGTCGGGCGGCGGCCCTTGCGGGCGTCGCCGTACAGCGTGAACTGGCTGACGACGAGGATCGGGGCGCCCACGTCGGAGGCGGACTGCTCGTCGCGGAGCAACCGCAGCTCCCACAGCTTGCGGGCGAGCCACGCCACCTCGGCGGGACCGTCGGAGTGGGTGACGCCGACGTAGGCCAGCAGACCCGGCCCTGCGATCGACCCGACCACCTCGGCATCGACCGTGACCGAGGCGCCGAGGACCCGCTGGACGACCGCCCTCATGTCGACAAGCATCCCAGTCCGGTCGTGGCGAGCACTCGTCAACGGCGGAGCCCGACGGTGGGCACGTCCCAACCGCCACAATCCTCCGTCTGGCACCATGCCCGTCATGGCTGACCCGCTGCTGATCACCGTGGCTCCGACCGGCGCCGAGACCGCCAAGGCCGACTGCCCCCAGCTCCCGACCACGCTCGAGGAGCTGGTCGTGACCGCCAAGGAGTGCGAGGCGGCTGGTGCGGCGATGATCCACGTGCACATCCGCGACGCCGAGCATCGGCCGACCCTCGACCTCGGCCGGCTCACCGACACTGTCGCCGCGCTGCACGAGAGCACCGACCTGGTCGTCCAGCTCTCGACCGGCGGCTCGGTGCACGACCCCCTCGACCTGCGGCTCAAGGTCCTCGATGCCGCCCCTGACTCGTGCAGCCTCACGATGGGCACCACCAACTTCGGCGACGACGTCTTCTCCAACCCGTGGCCGTTCATCACCGAGCTCTACCAGCTCAGCCAGGAGCGCCAGGTGGTCCCCGAGTTCGAGCTGTTCGACCTCGGCCACGTGGCCGCGCTGCGTCGGCTGCTGGACCGCTACGGCCTGCCGTACGGCGGCAAGGTGCACGTCGACTTCGTGATGGGCGTCCCGGGCGGCATGCCCGGCACCGCGGCCGCGCTGGTCGCCGGCGTCGCGGCCCTGCCAGACGCCGTCACGTCGTGGTCGGCCACCGGTATCGGCCGCACCACGCTGAGCGTGATGCTCGCCTCGCTGGCCCAGGGCGGTCACCTGCGGGTGGGCATGGAGGACGTGCTGACCATCAGCAAGGGCGTGCCGGTCGAGTCCAACCGGCAGCTCGTCGACCGCGCCGTCGAGGCCGGCCGGGTCGCCCAGCGCACGCCGATGACCACCGGCGAGGCCCGCGCGCTGCTAGGGCTTGCGGCCTAGCGCACCTTCTTGGTCGGCGGGCTGACCCGCTGCGCGCCGACGTACCCGGGCGCACTCAACGTCACCTGCACCTTGATCCGCTTGCCGAGCTTCGACCGCTTGATCTTGTACGTCGCCTTGGTGGCGCCCGCGATCGGCTTGCCGCCCGCCAACCAGGCATAGGTGGCGGTGGTGCCGGCGGGGCAGCCCTTCAGGTGCGCCGTCAGCTTCCGGCCCACGCGCGCCTTCCCGCTGACGCCCACCTGGCATCCGGCGCCGAAGCTGCTCGGGCCGACCGTGTGCGTGACCGTGCACGATGCACAGGTGCCGCCCAGGGTCGAGATCGTGCTCCTCGCCGCCATGGCGCTGCCCTGGGTGGCGTTCGGCCTGACCGTCACCGGGAACGAGGCGGTCGCGATCCCGCCCAGCGACGTCGTCGGGACCGTCCACGTGAGGGTGGTACCGGCCAGGCCGAGCCCCGCAGGCAGCAGGCCGATGGTGGCGTCATCGAGCACGTCGGAGAGGTCGACGGAAACCACGGCACCGGTCAGCGGCACCTTCCCCGTGTTGGTGGCATTCAGCTCGTAGGTCACGGTCGAGCCCGGAGCCACGGCGCCTGCGGCGGGCGAGGCGCGGAGGGCCAGGCTGAGCTTGCCCGGCCAGGCCGGTTTGTCGGCGTCGTAGATCCAGTCCTGGAAGAACGCGGTCAGGTCCCGGCCCGAGATCTGCTCGGCCATCGCGATGAGGTCGGTCCACCTCCTCGTCTGGCCGGTGTACGTCGTCTGCCACTGCTTGATCAGCTGGAAGAACGCCGGGTCGCCGATTGCCGCCTTCAGGGCTTCGTAGGTCATCGCGCCGCGGTCGTAGCTCTGCGAGCCGAACAGCTGAACGGTCTGGGTCATGCCCGACGGCGGGACCGACCAGTCGAAGTTGGGATTGCTCCACTTGGTGAAGTTCGTTGTCTCGGTGTTGCCGCCGGCGTACTGCGTCGGTGCCCAGGTCGCCATCCCCTCGTTGACCCACAGCCCGTTCCAGTCGGCGGGTGCAACCGCGTCGCCGTACCACTGGTGGACGAGCTCGTGGACGAAGGTGGTCTGGCCGATGCTCCCGGGGAAGAACGGCCGATCCTGCGTCTCGAGGGCGTAGCCCGTGTCGAGGTTGTCGACGACCACGCCAGTGCTGTTCCCGGGGTAGGGGCCGAACAGACCCTCGAGCCCGGTCAGGACCGCCGAGAGCTGGGCCCGCCGGCCATTGATCGCGTCCTTCGTGCTCTGCGTGAGGCCGGAGTCGACGAATGACCACTCGTGGACGCTGCGACCGTCGGAGAGGCTGACCTCCGACTCGAGCACGTCGTACTGTCCGATCGAGATGATCGCCAGCTCGCTGGCCATCGGTTGAGTCTGTTCCCAGACCCAGGTGCGTCGGCCGGACGCGATCACCGACGAGGCCAGCTCGCCGTTGGCGGCCACCTCGCGGTCCTCTGGTACGTCAACGGAGAAGGTGTAGGAAGCCTTGTCCTTGGTGGTGTTGTTGTTGGGGAAGACGGCCATCGACCCGATCGGCTGGCCGAGGAACGTCCCGCCGTCCGGGGTCGGCATCCAGCCCTCGGGCGACCCGTCGGTGTCGACGTGGGTCACTGGCGTGCCGTGGTACTCCACGACGACGGTGAAGGTGCCGTCCACAGGGTCGACCGGCGTCACCACCAGCTTCTGCTGACCGGGCGGCTCGGGCGTCGGGTCAGCGATCCTGTTGGACGTCGCGGCGTCGCCATCGACGGTCACGGAGTCCACCGTGAGCCCCTCGAGGTCCAGCCCGAACGACGACAGTGGCGCGCCGGTGGTGGCGGCGGTGATCGTGGTCGTGGCGTCGATGGTCCCGTCCGGCGACCACGCGATGTCGACGTCGTAGTGGCTCACGTCGTAGCCGCCGTTGCCCTGGTTGGGGAAGAGCGAGTCGCCTGAGGTCAGGGGACCGTCGATCGCGTTGCCGACGTTGCGGTCGGCGTACGCCGGAGCGACCGACAGACCCGCCGCCACGAGCGCGCCCGCGACCAGCGGCGCCATGCGCCTGCCAAGAGCCGCCATGACCGCCTCCCTCGCCAGCCAAGCCAACCTAGTCAATCTAGTCCGGTCGGCCGGGGTCGGGAAGCGGTCGGGGCGCTGCTACTTGTGCACCTTTCCGGTCTTCCCGCTGCCCCGCATGACCGGCAGGTAGCCGGACGCCTCGACGGTGACCAGCAGCCGGAGCCGGCCGCCGATCTGCTTCTTCCTGATCGTGTACGTCGCGGCGTTCGCCCCCTTGATCGGGTTGTTGCCGGCGAACCACTGGTAGCGCAGCGTGGCACCCGCCGGGCAGGCGCTGACCGAGCTCCGCAGCGTCTTCCCGACCTTGGCCTTGCCACGGATGTCGACCGCGCAGTCGGAGTCGCCCAGGCTGCGAGGCTGCACGGCCCCGGTGGGGGCGCTGGTGCGCGTGACGGAGTTGTAGCCGGTCCTGCTGCCGGTCACGGAGACGGTGACGGTCTTCCCGACGTCCTCGGCCCGGAGCAGGTAGCCGGCACCGACGGCGCCCGGGACCGGGCTCCCGGCCACCAGCCACGGTAGGTGAGCGTCGTGCCGGCGTCCCACGTGCCGGTGGTCGCGCTGAGCGCCTCTCCGAACATCGTGGTTCCGCTGATCGTCGGGGTCGGCGTGGCCGCGAGGTCGCCCTTCGCGACCGCCGCCGTGGCAGCGGACTCCATGGTGACGCTGGTGAACCCGGACTTGCTCCCGGTCACCTTGACGCTGATGACCTTGCCGACGTCCCCCGCGACCGGGGTGTACGCCGAGGTGGTGGCTCCGGCGATGTTGGTGCCGCCGGCGGTCCACTGGTAGGCCAGCGTCACGCCGTCGTCCCAGATCCCCGCGGTCGCGGTCAGCGGCACGGCCACCTTCGGCGTACCGCTGACGGTCGGCGTCGGTGTGTTGACGAGCCCGCCGACGGAGACCGCGGTGGTCGGGTCCGACTCCTTGGTGACGGGGGCGTAGCCGTCCTTGGCGCCGGTGACCTCGACCCTGATCAGCTTGCCGACGTCACCCGCGACCGGGGTGTACGCCGAGGTCGTGGCGCTCGGGATGTCGGTGCCGTCGGCGGTCCACTGGTAGGTCAGGTCCACCCCGTCGTCCCACGTCCCCGGCACCGCCGTGAGCAGCTGGCCGACCTGCGGTGTACCGGTGATCGTGGGGACCGGCGTCAGGACCTGGTCGCCGGCCTCGATGTCCGAGCTCGACGGCGAGGTCCTGGTGACGCTGTTGTAGCCGGTCTTGCTGCCGGTCACCTTGACGGCGATCGCCTTGCCGAGGTCGCCGACGGTCGCGGTGTAGGTGATGGCCGTCGCGCCCGCGATGTCGGTGCCGTCGGCGGTCCACTGGTAGGCCAACGCGACGCCGGCGTCCCAGGTGCCCGGGTCGGCGGTGAACGTGACCCCGACCTTCGGCGCCGAGCCCCCGAACGTCGGGGTCGGCGTCAGCGTGAGGTCGCCCAGTGCCACGGCGGCGGTGGCCGCGGACTCCTTGGTCACCGGCGAGTAGCCGTTCCTGGTGCTGGTCACCTTGACGGTGATCAGCTTGCCGACATCACCGACGGCGGGCGTGTACGTCGAGGTGGTCGCGCCCGCGATGTTGGTGCCGTCCAGGGTCCACTGGTAGGCGAGTGCGGTGCCGGTGTCCCAGGTGCCGGGGACGGCGGTGAGCTGGACCGCCACCTTGGGGGTGCCGGTGATCGTCGGCGTCGGCTGCAAGACCTGGGTGCCGAGGTCGATGGGCGCGCTGGCAGCGCTGGTCCTGGTCACCGGCGGCAGGCCCGGCTTGGTGCCGGTGACCGCGAGGGTGAGCGGCAGGCCCACCTGGGCGGCCGTCGGGGTGATCGTGGCGCCCGTGCCCGCCCCGCCCGCGACCGGCACGCCGTTGGCCGACCACTGGAAGGTGAGTGCGACGCCGTCCTCCCACAGCCCGATCGACGGGGTGAACAGGGTGGCCACCTTGGGCGTACCCGTGAACGTGGGAGTGGGCGTCAGGGCGAGCGGCGTACCGGCCGCGACGGTCGCGGTGGTCGCGCTCGTCTGCGGCTGCGTGTTGTAGCCGAACTTGTTGCCGGTGACCGTCACCGCGATGTTCTGTCCGGCGGTGGGGTAGTAGACCGTCCCGGTGGCGCCGGCGATGCTGGTCCCGCCGTTGGTCCACTGGTAGGTGAAGACGGTGCCGGGCTCCCAGGCGCCGGGGTCGACGGTGAGCGGCAGACCGGCCTGCGGCGTGCCGGAGATCGTCGGTGTCGAGCTGGCCAGCGTGGCCTTCGCCCCCGCGACCGTCGCGGCACTGGTCGTCGTGACCGGAGCGAAGCCGGCGAGCGAGCCGGTCACCTTGACGGTGACGGGGAGGCCGACCACGGTGCCGTCCGGGGTGTACGTCGCGCTGGTCGCACCAGGGACGGGCGTGCCGTCGATGAGCCACTGGTAGGTGAAGCTGGTGCCTGCGGCCCAGCCGGTGGTGTCAGCGGTCAGAGGTGCAGCGACCGTCGGTGGGCCGCCGCTGATGGTCGGGACCGGAGCCGGGCTGATCGGCGCGGCGCCGATGACGACGCTGGGCTCGCAGTCGAGGCAGGTCGAGCCGAGCGTGCTGGCGCGCGCGACGGCACGCAGCGTATTTCCGGTGGTCCCGCTGTTCACGATGACCGGGATGTCGACCGTCGAGGTTGCGCCGATGGCGGTCGACGGCACGGTCCAGGTCAGCGTGTTGCCGTTGAGCACGGTGTTGGCGGGCAGGGTGCCGAGGGCGGCGTCGTCGAGCACGTCGGTCAGGTCGACCGTCACGATGCTGCCGGTCTGCGCGACCTTGCCGGTGTTGCGGCTCGACAGGGTGTACGTCGCGGGGTCGCCCGCATTCGTCGGGGCGGCGGGACCGGCGAGGTTGAGGTTGAACTTCGCCGGCCAGGCCGGCTTGCCGTTGGTGAACCACCAGGTCTGGAAGAACGCAGTCAGGTCGCGACCCGAGATGCTCTCGGCGAGGTTCTCGAACGCTGCCGTGCGTCGGCCGGTGATCTGCCCGCCGCCGTAGGTCAGCTGGTACTGCCTCATCAGCGTCTCGAAGTTGGCGGCGCCGATGGACGTGCGCAGCGCCTCGAGGGTGAACGAGCCCTTCTCGTAGACCTGCTGGCCGAACAGCTGGGAGGCCTGGGTCATCGCGGCCGGAGCGACCGTGAAGGTCCCGCTGGTGGCGGCGCGAGTGGTGTAGAGGGCGAAGTTGGCCTGCTCGGTCGTGGTGTTCGTGGAGCCGGCGCCCTCGTAGGGGAACTGGAACTCCGAGTACTGCGCCGGGCCCTCGTTGAGCGTGATGTCGTTCCAGTCGGTCGGCGCGACGGCGTCACCCCACCACTGGTGCATGATCTCGTGGTAGGTCGTGCCGCGTCCCGCGCTGTTCGGGAAGAACGGCCGGTCCTGGGTCTCGAGGGCGTAGTTGATCGCCGCCGGCACCACGTCGGTCACCAGGCCGGTGCTGTTGCCGGGATAGGGGCCGTACTTCGACTCGAAGAAGTCGAGCACCGCCTTGAGCTGCGCGCGTGTCGAGAGGGTGGTGGTCTGGTTGGCCTGCGAGATCGCTGGGTCGATGAACGTCCACTCGTGGATCGTGCGGTTGCTGAGCTCGAGGTGGATGTCGGACTCGTAGATGTCGTAGCGGCCGACCGAGACCATCGACAGCTCGCTGGCCATCGGCTCGGCCTGGTCCCACACCCAGGTGGTGCGGTCGCCGTTCACGGTCTTCGAGAGCAGCTCGCCGTTGCTGACCACACCGGCCGGGTGCGCGGTGCCGCCGCCCGTGGCCAGGTTGGAGCTGGTCAGCGTGGATGGCGCGTCGATGGTGAACGTGTAGGTCGCCTTGTCGCGCGGCGTGTTGTTGTTGGGGAAGAGCGTCATGGAGCCGACCGGCTGGTTGAGGAAGGTCGCGCCGTCGGTCGTGTTGTTCCAGCCCTCCGAGGAGCCGTCGGTGTCCTGGTGGCGCACTGGGGCGCCGTGGTAGCTCACGACCGTCGTGAACGCGCCGTCGACCGGGACGGCCGGCGTGACGACGAGCTTGTGCACGTCGGTGGTGGCGTTGCTGGTCGTCGTGTTCTCGATCCGCGAGAAGGTCGCGGCCACACCGTTGACGGTCACCGAGTCGACGTTGAGAGTGCTGGCGGCCAGGTTGCCGCTCGAGCCCTGGAAGTCGAGGGAGAACGACGACAGCGGGGCCCCGGTCGTGGCGGCCTGGATGGTCGCCTGCGCGTTGGGCAGGCTGGTGGTCGCCTGCGCGTTGTGGACGCTCGACACGGTGACGTCGACCCGGAAGTTGATGTCGTAGTGCGACACGTCGTAACCACTGTTGCCCTGGTTGGGGAACAGCGAGTCCGCGGGGCTGGCCGTCTGGCCTCCCGGCACGGGGTCGTCGGCGTACGCCGGCGCGATGGTCGCCACCGCCACTCCAGTGATCGCGAGCGCACCCACGACCAGAACTGCGCCCAGCCTGCTGACGGCACGACGAACCACGAGCGCTCCTCCAAGCCAGCCCCGTGGCCGCGCACCCTCATGTGCGGGATTCAGGCAAGGTAGTGGCCTGCGTGGGCGAACCGGGATATTTCGTCCGGAGGGGTGAGGCGGGGTCTAGCGCACCGGGCCGGAGGCCCGCAGTTCGTCGATGCTCTCGGCGTTCTTCTGGTACCAGTCCTCGAACCGGTCCGCCTCGACCGCGACCCTGTCAGGAGCCGCTGTTGATCATCCCGGCGCCGACGGTGACCCCGGTGGCCTCGTCGATCAGGATGAACGACCCCGTGGTGCGGTTCTTGCTGTAGGGGTCGCAGAGCAGCGGCTGCGTCGTACGCAGCTGGATCCGGCCGATCTCGTTGAGGCCGAGCTCCTTGGTCTCCTGGTCGCGGTGGAGGGTGTTGACGTCCAGGCGGTACTGGATGTCCTTGACCAGGGCCCGCGCGGTGCGGGTGGTGTGCTTGATGGCGAGCTTCTGGCGCGGCCGCAGCGGCTGCGTGGTCATCCAGCAGATCATCGCGTCGATGTCCTGGCTGGGCTGCGGGGCGTTGTTGACCCGGGCGATCATGTCGCCGCGCGACACGTCGACGTCGTCCTCGAGCCGGACGGTCACCGACATGGGCGGGTACGCCTCGGTGATCTCCCGGTCGAACAGGTCGATGCCCGCGATCCTGGAGGTCATCCCGCTGGGCAGTACGACGACCTCGTCGCCGGGCTTGAGGACTCCGCCGGCGACCATGCCGGCGTAGCCGCGGTAGTCGTGGTGGTCGTCCGACTTCGGACGCACGACGTACTGGACCGGGAACCGGACGTCGACCAGGTCGCGGTCGGACGCCACGTGCACGTGCTCGAGGTGGTGCATCAGCGTCGGGCCGCTGTACCAGCCCATCGACTCCGACCGGGTCACGACGTTGTCGCCCTTGAGCGCCGAGATCGGGATGACCTCGAGGTCGGGGATGTTCAGCTTGGTCGCGAACTGGGTGAACTCCGCGTGGATCTTCTCGTAGGTCGCCTGGTCGTAGTCGACGAGGTCCATCTTGTTGACGGCGAGCACCAGGTGCGGCACTCGCAGCAGCGAGAGGATCACCGCGTGCCGGCGGGACTGCTCGGTGAGCCCCTGGCGGGCATCGACGAGCACCAGCCCGAGGTCGGCGGTGGAGGCGCCGGTGACCATGTTCCGCGTGTACTGAACGTGACCGGGGGTGTCGGCGATGATGTATTTGCGGTGCGGGGTCGCGAAGTAGCGGTAGGCCACGTCGATGGTGATGCCCTGCTCGCGCTCGGAGCGCAGGCCGTCGGTGAGCAGCGCGAGGTCGGTGTAGTCGTAGCCCTTGGACGCCGAGGTCGCCTCGACGGCCTCGAGCTGGTCGGCGAAGATCGACTTGGAGTCGAGCAGGAGCCGGCCGATCAGGGTCGACTTGCCGTCGTCCACGGAGCCGGCGGTGGCGAAGCGGAGCAGGTCCGCCTCACGGCCGATGAGCTCTGGAACGGGAGTCTCGGTGGTCTCGGGCATCAGAAGTAGCCCTCCTTCTTCCGGTCCTCCATGGCGGCCTCCGAGAAGCGGTCGTCGCCGCGGGTGGCGCCGCGCTCGGTGACGGTGGCCACCGCGATCTCCGCGATGATCTTCTCGATGGTGTCGGCGTCGGAGTCGACGCAGCCGGTCAGGGTCAGGTCGCCGACGGTGCGGAACCGCACCGTGCGCTCCTCGACCGTCTCGCCCTCGCGGGTCGGGTTGAACTCCGACTCGGACATCCACATCCCGTCGCGCTGGAAGACCCGGCGCTGGTGGGAGAAGTAGATCGAGGGGATCTCGATGCCCTCGCGGCCGATGTAGTCCCAGATGTCGAGCTCGGTCCAGTTGCTGATCGGGAAGATCCGCATGTGCTCGCCCTCGTGGAGCCGGCCGTTGTAGAGGCTCCACAGCTCGGGGCGCTGCATCTTCGGGTCCCACTGGCCGAACTCGTCGCGGTGGGAGTAGACGCGCTCCTTGGCGCGGGCCTTCTCCTCGTCGCGCCGGCCACCCCCGAACGCCGCGGTGAAGCCGCCCTCCTCGAGGGCGTTGAGCAGGGTGCCGATCTGGTGTCGGTTGCGGCTGGTCTTGCCGTCGTCGACGACCACGCCGTTGGCCAGGGCCTCCTCGACGCTGGCCACGATCAGCCGGACACCGAGCCGGTTCACCCAGTTGTCGCGGCAGGCGAGGACCTCGGGGAAGTCGTAGCCGGTGTCGACCTGGAGGACCGGGAAGGGGATCTTGGCGGGAAAGAAGGCCTTCTCGGCCAGCCGCATCATGACGATGGAGTCCTTGCCGCCCGAGAACATCAGGACGGGCTTCTCGAACTCGGCGGCGACCTCGCGGAAGATGTGGATCGACTCCGCCTCGAGCTGGTCGAGCTGGCTCAGCCGGTAGTCGGCATGCGTCACGGACATGTGCTGCGGAAGACCTCTTCTGGCACGGGGTGGTGCGCGCAGCGGACGGCGTACGCGCGGGGGAAGGGCAGCCATCAGGGTATCGGGAGGCTCTGAGCGGGGCTAATTCGTGACCAAACTCTGGTAAGAAACTTCAGTTTCAGGCGGAACTCCCCGGCCAGGTCGTCGACGCGACTTGACCCGCTGACCAGCGTGCGGACCGCTCGCCTCCTTACACTCCCGCCATGCGGATCTCCGTCTTCGGCTGCGGCTACCTCGGCGCCGTCCACGCCGCCTGCATGGCCTCGCTCGGCCACGAGGTGGTGGGCATCGACGTCATCGAGGAGCAGATCGCCTCGCTGGCGGCCGGGCGCCCGCCGTTCCACGAGCCCGGTCTGGAGGAGCTGCTCGCCCAGGCGCTGGCCACCGGGCGGCTGGAGTTCACCACCGACTCCGCGCGTGCCGCCGACGCCGTCGTGCACTTCATCTGCGTGGGGACGCCCCAGAAGCGCAACGAGAACGCCGCCGACCTCACCTACGTCCGCTCCGCGGTCGACAACATCCTGCCGCTGCTCAAGCCGGGCGACGTCGTGGTCGGCAAGTCCACCGTGCCGGTGGGCACCGCCGAGGCGGCGGCCGACCGCATCGAGGAGCGCGAGCCGGCCGCGGAGCTGGTCTGGAACCCGGAGTTCCTCCGCGAGGGCCACGCCGTCGAGGACACGCTGCACCCCGACCGGCTGGTCTACGGCTTCCGCCCGGGCGAGGGCGGCACGCGAGCTGCGAGGGTCCTGGACGAGGTCTACGCCACCACGCTGGCCAACGGCACCCCCAAGATCGAGACCGACCTGGCCACCGCCCAGCTCGTGAAGGTGGCCGCCAACTCGTTCCTGGCCACCAAGATCTCGTTCATCAACGCGATGGCCGAGCTGTGCGAGGCCACCGGCGCCGACGTGACCCAGCTCGCCGATGCGATCGGCCACGACGCGCGGATCGGCCGGAAGTTCCTCAACGCCGGGGTGGGCTTCGGCGGCGGCTGCCTCCCCAAGGACATCCGCGCCTTCATGGCTCGGGCCGGCGAGCTCGGCGCCGACCAGGCGCTGAGCTTCCTGCGCGAGGTCGACTCGATCAACATGCGCCGCCGGGTCCGGATGGTCGACCTGGCCCGCGAGGTCTGCGGCGGCTCGATCGTGGGCCGCCGGATCGGCGTGCTCGGCGCGGCGTTCAAGCCGCACAGCGACGACATCCGCGACTCGCCCGCGCTCTCCGTGGCCGCACAGATGCAGCTCCAGGGCGCCCAGGTCACCGTCACCGACCCGAAGGCGATCGACAACGCCCGGAAGAAGTGGCCCGAGCTGGCCTACAGCGACACCGTCGCGGAGGCAGTACGCGACGCGGAGGTCGTGCTGCTGCTGACCGAGTGGCCGGAGTACGTCGCCCTCGACCCGGTCGCGCTGAAGGAGCAGGTCGCCGTGCCGCGCATCATCGACGGCCGCAACTGCCTCGACCCCGTCACCTGGCGCACCGCCGGCTGGACCTACCGCGCGCTGGGCCGTCCGTGACCTCGTCGTGAACCCGGTCGAGCAGATCGACGACTACTTCCGGGAGACGCTCTCGCTCTGAGGCCCATCTGGCGACCGGCGTTGCTCGCCCTCGAGCTCGGCGACGGTCGGTGCGCCGAACATCGGGAGTCCCTGACCGCGGCGGAGCAGCCCCCAGACCAGCGGCACCAGCACGATCATGGCGAGGCCGACCATCGCGATCAGCACCGGGTGCGTCTCGTCCTTGCCCAGCGGCGCCCAGCCGGCCTTGTCGAGCAGCGCGACGCCGGACATGGTCAGCACCACGACGATGGCGCGACGGATGAACGACTGCGGGACCCGCGGCGCGATGGTGCTGCCGAGCAGGGTGCCGGGCACGGAGCCGAGCACGAGCGGGATCAGCAGCTCCCAGTCGAGCCCGTGGAGCGCGATGTTGGAGATCGCCGCGGCCAGGACGAGCGGGACCGCCTGGACCAGGTCGGTGCCGACCAGCCGGACCGCGCTGAGCCCGGGGTAGAGCATCAGCAGCGCGACCATGATCACCGAGCCGGAGCCGACGCTGGTGATGCCGACCAGCAGCCCGCCGAGGGCGCCGACCAGCAGGGTGGGCACCGGACGGATCTTCGGGTTCGGGTCTGCGTCAGGGGCACCGCCGCGGACCCGGCGCAGGTTGATGTAGAGGCGCAGCGCGTACGTCGACGCGGCGAGCAGCAGCGCGAACCCGATCGCCATCTTGAGCACGTAGTCGAGCTGGTCCTCGTCGTCGGTGAGCCCGGCGACGAGATGCGGACCGATCAGGGCCATCGGCACCGAGCCGATGATCAGCCACTTGGCCAGCGAGAGGTTCGGGGAGCCCTCCTTGGCGTGCACCACGGCGCCACCGGTCTTGTAGACCGCGGCCGCGGTGAGGTCGGCGGTGACCACGGTGGCCGCGTCACCGACGCCGAGGAAGATCAGCGCGGGCGTCATCAGCGCCCCGCCGCCCATGCCGGTGAGGCCGACGACGACGCCGACGAAGAACCCAGCGACCAGGATGGACAGGGCCGTGGTCGTCAACAGATCCATGCGCTTCGCTCGTCCTCCTGCGCGGGCGCGTCAGCGGGACAGAGCAGGCAGCACGGTACGCAGCAGCTCGTCGAGGCGCGCCACGCACCCTGAGGCGGCCTCTGCCCCCCGACGATAGGGGTCCGGCACGTCGAGTGCGGGATCGGCGTTCCGGCGGGTGCTGCCCAGATGGGCCAGCAGTCCGTCCCGGTCCAGCCCCTCGGGCGCCTGCTCGAGCGCCTTGGCGAGCTGGCCGAGCGTGAACACCTTCCGGAACATCGCCGGGTGGTCGTCGAGCACGAACGTGCGGTGCGCCGCCTCCATCGTGACCACCAGGTCGGCGTCCTCGAGCAGCGCGGTGGTCAGCCGACGGCTACGGAACTCGGAGGTGTCCAGCTCCGGCGGCAGCACCGCGACCATGTCGGGGTTGATCGGCTCGCCACCCCTCGCGTGCGTGCCGGCGCTGCCGAACACCACGTCCGGGCGCCCCGCGGCGCGGGCCAGCGCCTCGGCCGACGGCGAGCGGCAGATGTTGGCCGTGCAGACGAACAGGACGTTCATCGCAGGTCGACGTACCCCGCCTCGCGGAGTCCGGCCAGGACGTCGCCGAGCGCGTCCTCGACGGTCCGGCCGGTGGTGTCGACCCGGACATCGGCATCCGCCGGCTCCTCGTAGGGCGAGGAGATGCCGGTGAACTCCGGGATCTCGCCGGCCCGCGCCTTGGCGTAGAGCCCCTTGCGGTCGCGGCGCTCGCACTCCTCGAGCGGGGTCGCGACGTGGACCAGGAAGAACGCGCCGCCGGCGTCCGCCGCCATGGCCCGGACCTGCTGGCGGGTCTCGTCGAACGGCGCGATCGGGCTCACGACCGCGACCCCGCCGTGGCGGGAGATCTCGGCGGCCACCCAGCCGATCCGGCGGATGTTGGTCTCCCGGTCCTCTCTGGAGAAGGTCAGCCCGGCCGACAGGTTCCTGCGCACGACGTCGCCGTCGAGGCTGGTCACGGTCCGCTCGCCCTGCTCCAGCAGCAGGTCGACCAGCGCGCGGGCCAGCGTGGACTTGCCGCTCCCCGAGAGGCCGGTGAAGAACAGCACCAGCCCCTGCCGGTCCGGTGGCGGGCGGTCGTGGTCCACCACCGCGGCGACCTCGTCGGGCAGCGGGGCTTCGTCATCGGCGAGCGCGTGCACCGGGTCGCCGGCCGCGAACGCCTCGACGACCTGCACCCCCAGCGCGTGGTCGGCCTCGGCGTCGCCGTGCGCGGGCAGCGGGACGGTGACCACGACGGCGTCCGGCAGCAGCCCGGCCGCGGCGCGGGTGGCGCGGACCAGGCCGACCGGTGACAGCCACGGGGTGCCGGTGCCGGTCAGGGCGAGCAGGGTGACGGGGCCGAGCCCGGCCAGCTCCTCGACCTGGGCGGTGGTGAGCGGGTCGCTGACCGGCACGACGGTGCGGCCGGCGTACCGCTCGCGGTACGTCGCGGGCGTGAGCATCAGGTCGCGGAACGGGCCGTACTGAGGGTGCGTCAGCGGGTCGACGACGCCGCCGGGCCACGAGACGCGGGCCAGTGGCAGCCCCTCCGGGTCGACCAGCTCGACCGCGCCGACCGAGCGTGCCTGGGCGGCGACCGGCTCGGGCAGCGTGAGCGTGACCGGGCTCCCGGGCTGGTTGAACGCCGCCGGCTCGCCGAGCGCTCCGCTGGTCAGCAGCTCGAGGTCGTCGAGCTCCACCGGCGTCGGGCAGTGCTGCGGCACGGGCGGGGTCGGCACGGGCTGCATCCTCTCAGCATCGGCATCCACCACGAATTGGGAGCCACGCCCTAGCCTTTGCGCGTGCCAGCACCCGTGGTCGTCGCCGAGGTCGTCCGCTCCGGCTTCGTGGAGGGCCACCACCACGGTTCCGTCGTCGCGCTCGCTCCCGACGGCACCACCGCGTGGTCGGTCGGCGAGGTCACCGCGTCGGTGCTGCCGCGCTCGTGCAACAAGCCACTCCAGGCGCTGGGCATGGTCCGGCTCGGCCTCGACCTGCCGCCGGAGCTGCTCGCACTGGCCTGCGCCTCGCACAGCGGCGAGCCGTTCCACCTCGACGGCGTCCGCCGGATCCTGGCGCTCGGCGACCTCGACGTGGACGCGCTGCAGACCCCACCGGACTACCCGCTCGACGACGACGCCAAGGTCGCCGCGATCCGAGCGGGAGAGGAGCCCAGCTCCCTGGCCATGAACTGCTCGGGGAAGCACGCCGCGATGCTGCTCACCTGCGTCGTGAACGGCTGGGACACCGCGACGTACCGGTCGCCGGACCACCCGCTCCAGCAGGCGATCGCCGCGAGCTTCGCCGAGCTGACCGGCGAGGCCGTCGAGGTGACCGCCGTCGACGGGTGCGGCGCTCCGCTGCTGTCCACGTCGCTGACCGGGCTGGCCCACGGCTTCCGGGCGCTGGCCGTCGCGACCGACGGCCCGGAGCGCCGGGTCGCCGAGGCGATCCGCAGCCACCCGGCGTACGTGTCCGGCACGACCCGCGACGAGCTCACGCTGCTCACCGCGATCCCAGGTGCCATCGGCAAGGCCGGCGCCGAGGCGTGCTACGCGGTCGCGCTGCCCGACGGCCGGGCGTTCGCGCTCAAGATCGACGACGGCGGTGCCAGGGCCCGCCCGGTCGTGATGGCCGAGGCGCTGCGGCGCAGCGGCGTGTCGACGGAGCCGGGCGTCGACGCCGACGCCCTCGACGACACCGGCCTGGTGCCGGTGCTCGGGGCCGGCGAGCCCGTGGGCGAGATCCGCGTGGCGTTCTGATGGTCGACCGCCTGGGTGAGCGCCTGGTCGACGGCGCGGTCCCCGGCTTGGTGCTCTTCGCTCTCGTGGTCGCCGCTGTACTCGCCGGGCGCTACGGCCGGCGCGGGGCCGTGCTGCTGGGTGCTGTGTCGGTGGTGTGGATCCTCGTCAACCACCCGATGGAGGGCGAGACGCTGGTGCCT
Source organism: uncultured Actinomycetota bacterium (assembly GCA_963734355.1). Taxonomy (GTDB): domain Bacteria; phylum Actinomycetota; class Actinomycetes; order Propionibacteriales; family Nocardioidaceae; genus Nocardioides. The sequence goes on along the minus strand of CAVTHU010000045.1, from coordinate 12,627 downwards.
CTGTCGCACGGGCACGGCTTCACGGCCGCGGACATGGGCGGTCTGGCGGGCTTTCTGCTAGCAGTCGTGGATCCTGCTTTTCCCGCGTAAACATTGAGGATGTGACTCGACGCACAGCCGCTCAGTTTGCATTTGCTAACTGGAGTTAGCACTATGGAGTCATGGCAAAGGGAAGTGTCGGCGAGCGGGTCGGTGAGCAGGTCAACAAGACCGCCGAAGCGCTCGGTGACTACCTCAAGGAGCAGCGGCTGCTCGCGCGGCTGTCGCTCCGCCAGCTGGCCGACCAGGCCGGGGTGTCCAACCCCTACCTGAGCCAGATCGAGCGCGGCCTGCGCAAGCCCTCGGCCGAGGTGCTGCAGCAGATCGCCAAGGCGATGCGGATCTCCGCGGAGTCGCTGTACGTCCGCGCCGGGATCGTCAACCCGGCCGACGGGGTGGGGGGCTCGGTCGAGCTCGCCGTCCTCGGCGACACCCGGCTGACCGAGCGCCAGAAGCAGTCGCTGCTCGACGTCTACGCCTCGTTCCTGGCGCTCAACGGCGCGACCAGCACGGACCACACCGACACACCCCCAGCAGCAACCACCACCGAGAAGGAGTTCTGACATGGCCAAGGCCAAGTTCGACATCGCAGCGATCGATTTCAAGACCGAGGCCCAGAAGGGCCTGCACGCCGGCGTCGGCGCCGCTGACCTGGCGATCGAGACCGTCAAGGAGTACATCTCCGAGGCGCAGAAGAAGGCGCAGGAGCGCTTCGAGGCCGCCCAGAAGGACGCCCAGAAGGCGATCACCTCGGCGCAGAAGTCCGTCAAGGGCTTCGAGTTCCAGCCGCAGGCCCTGCGCTCGCAGGCCACCACCGTGGTCAGCAGCCGTGTCGACGAGCTGTCCAAGGACGCCAAGGCTCGTCGTACCGCCATCGAGAAGCGGGTCGCCGCGCTCCAGTCCGAGGCGCAGAAGCTCGTGACCGAGAACGTCGTGACCGCCACCGGCACCTACGAGCAGCTCGCCAAGCGCGGCGAGAAGGTCGTCAAGCGGATCCGCAAGGAGACCGCCGCAGTGGCCGACCCGGGTCCGGTCAAGAAGACCACGGGCGCGACCGTCACCAAGTCGACCACCGCCAAGTCGACCACCGCCAAGAAGGCGCCGGCCAAGAAGACCGCCAAGAAGGCACCGGCCAAGAAGACCGCCGCCAAGTGACCCTCTGAGGTCCGCACAGCTTCACACCACGAGGCCCCCGCAGGATTCCTGCGGGGGCCTCGTGGTGTGCATCTAGGCTTGGGGACATGTCCGGGGTATTCCAGGTCGAGAGCACCGTGGGGCTCATCGTCTACTTCGTCCTGCTCGCGGTGAAGATCTACGCGCTGGGCAGTGCGCTGATGTACTCCAGCGCGGCCTACGAGGCGGCCGGCAAGCTCACCAAGACGGCCTGGTGCGTCATCCTCGGCCTGGGCGTGGCGCTGACCTTCATCCCGGTCGGCGGGCTGACCCTGAGCATCGTGGCGACGATCGCCGCGTTCGTCTATCTGGCCGACGTGCGGCCCGCGCTGGCCGGTCTCACCCGCCGGAGCTGAGGTAGCGCTCGAGCGCGACCCGGGCGTCCTCCGGCTCGAAGCCGGTGGCGCGCAGCTTCGACAGGTCCATCACGCTGTGCAGCGGTCGCGGCGCCAGGTCCTTGCCCGCGAAGTACTCCTCGGTGGTCACCGAGGACACGTCGGCGGAGGAGCGGCCGGACAGCTCGAACACCGCCCGCGCGACGTCCGCGAACGACGTCGGGTCGCCGCCGTTGCTCACGTTGTAGGTGCCGTACGGCCGCGTCGACGTCGAGGAGGTGCCGCGTGGCCCGGGACAGCTCGTCGGTGAAGGTGAGCCGGCCGACCTGGTCGTCGACGACCGAGGGGCTGACGCCGTTGGCCGCGAGCTGCTGCATGGTGCGCACGAAGTTCTTGCCGGCGCCGATCACCCACGAGGTGCGCAGCACGTAGTGCCTGGGCGCGGTGGCGACCGCGACGTCGCCGGCCGCCTTGGTCTGCGCGTAGACCCCGAGGGGTGAGAGCGGCTCGTCCTCGGTGTGCGGGTCGACGGTGCCGTCGAAGACGTACTCGGTCGAGTAGTGCACCAGCGTGAACCGGTGCTCGGCCGCGAGCCGGGCCAGGGTGGCCGGGGCGCCGGCGTTCGCCGCCCACGCCGTACGCCGCCCCTCCGGGGTCTCGGCCGCGTCGACCGCGGTGTACGCCGCGGCGTTGAGCACGAGGCCGTACTCGTTCCACGGCCAGGCCGCGACCTGCTTCGGGTCGGTCACGTCCAGGCTGCTTACATTTCGGGCTCTCGCCCGGGGCCAAGTCGACGAGGTCGGCGCCCGGGAAGTCCGCCTGCAGGGCGGTGCCGAGCTGGCCCTTGGCGCCGACGATCAGCGTCTTGCGCGGCGCCATCGGCACGACGTCCGCCAGCATCGGCGTGGTGAGGTCCTTGTCGCTGATCTCGGCCTCGGCGAGCGGGATCGGCCAGGGGATCGCGACCGTCGGGTCGGCCAGGTTGAGCGCCGGGTAGGCCAGGCCGGGCCGCCAGTGGGCGTTGACCAGGTAGGAGTACGTCGTGTCGTCCTCGAGCACCTGGTAGGAGTTGCCGACGCCACGGGGCACGAAGACCGCGACCGACGGGTCCGCCTCGATCGTGAACACCTCGCCGAAGCTGTCGCCCTCGCGCATGTCGACCCAGGCTCCGAAGATCCGGCCGTGCGCGACGCTGATGAACTTGTCCCACGGCTCGGTGTGCACGCCGCGGGTCACGCCGCGGCGGGCGTTGTGGGCGACGCTGTGCTGGACCGGCCCGAAGTCCGGCAGCCCGAGCGCGGTCATCTTCGCGCGCTGCCAGTTCTCCTTGAACCAGCCGCGGCTGTCCTCGTGGAGTGGCAGTCGGACGACGAGCAGGCCGGGGATCGGCGTCTGCTCGACGCTCAGCTCGGTCACTGGCCCTTCGCCAGGTAGAACGCCTCGGTCGCCTGCTTGTGGGGGCGCCACCAGTCCTCGTGCTCCTGGTACCAGGTGATGGTGTCGGCGAGGCCGGCCTCGAAGTCCTGGTAGCGCGGCGACCAGCCGAGCTCGGCCCGGAGCTTGCCGGACTCGATCGCGTAGCGGCGGTCGTGGCCGGCCCGGTCGGTGACGAACTCGATGTCGTCCTTGGTGCGGCCGAAGTGCTCGAGGATCGCCGTCACGACCTGGAGGTTGTTGCGCTCGCCGTCGGCGCCGATCAGGTAGGTCTCGCCCGGCCGGCCCCTCTCGAGGATCGCCAGCACCGCCGAGGAGTGGTCGTCGGCGTGGATCCAGTCGCGGACGTTGAGCCCGTCGCCGTACACCTTCGGCAGCACGCCGTCGATGAGGTTGGTGATCTGGCGGGGGATGAACTTCTCGATGTGCTGCCAGGGGCCGTAGTTGTTGGAGCAGTTCGAGATCGTCGCGCGGACGCCGAAGCTGCGCACCCACGCGCGGACCAGGTGGTCGGAGCCGGCCTTGGAGGCGCTGTACGGCGACGACGGGTTGTACGGCGTGTCCTCGGTGAACCGCTTCGGGTCGTCGAGGTCGAGGTCGCCGTACACCTCGTCGGTGGAGACGTGGTGCAGGCGGACGTCGTGCCGGCGGGCCGCCTCGAGCAGCGTGAAGGTGCCGACGATGTTGGTCTGGATGAACGGGCCCGGGTCGTCGAGGGAGTTGTCGTTGTGCGACTCGGCGGCGAAGTGGACCACCGAACCGTGATCGGAGAACAGCTTGTCGACCAGGGAGGCGTCCGCCACGTCGCCGACGACCAGCTCGACCCGGTCCTGGGGGAGCACGTCGAGCGACTCCCGGCTCGCGGCGTAGGTGAGCTTGTCGAGCACGGTCACCGACAGGTCGGTGTTGTTCACGACGTGGTGCACGAAGTTGGAGCCGATGAACCCGGCGCCACCGGTCACGAGAAGGTCAGCCACGGGCGATGAGCCTAATTTCTCCGGGATGGATCGACCTAACTACTGTGGTGGCCCATGCGTGGAATCATCCTGGCCGGTGGCACCGGTTCCCGGCTGCACCCCATCACCCTCGCGGTGAGCAAGCAGCTGATGCCGGTCTACGACAAGCCGATGATCTACTACCCGCTCACCACGCTGATGCTCGCCGGGATCCAGGACGTGCTGGTGATCACCACCCCGCACGAGGCCGAGCAGTTCCACCGGCTGCTGGGTGACGGGTCGCAGTTCGGCGTCAACCTCACCTACGCCGTGCAGCCGAGCCCGGACGGCCTCGCCCAGGCGTTCATCATCGGCGCCGACCACGTGGGCGACGACCGGGTCGGGCTGGTCCTGGGCGACAACATCTTCTACGGCGACCGGCTCGGGGCCCGGCTGAACCGGTTCCACGACCTCGACGGCGCCGCCGTCTTCGGCTACCGCGTGGCCGACCCGACGGCGTACGGCGTCGTGGAGTTCAACGAGCAGGGCAGGGCCCTCTCCCTGGAGGAGAAGCCCGCCGAGCCGAAGAGCGACTTCGCCGTGCCCGGCCTCTACTTCTACGCCTCCGACGTCGTCGAGAAGTCCGCCGCGCTCAAGCCGTCGGCCCGCGGCGAGCTCGAGATCACCGACCTCAACCGCACCTACCTCGACGAGGGCCGGCTCCAGGTCGAGGTGCTGCCCCGCGGCGCGGCCTGGCTCGACACCGGCACCGTCGACGACCTCAACGAGGCGAGCAACTACGTGCGCGCGATCGAGCACCGGCAGGGGCTCAAGATCGGCTGCCCGGAGGAGGTGGCCTGGCGGATGGGCTTCATCGACGACGCCCTGCTGCGAGAGCTGGCCGAGCCGCTGGTCAAGAGCGGCTACGGCACCTACCTCCTGGGGCTGCTCGACCACCGCTGATGGTCGCGTCCTTCCGGACGCTGATCGTCCGGAACGCTGGCTAGCATCGCGGCGTGTACACGACCAAGCCGCTGACACCCGACACCTGGGATGACTTCGCCGAGCTCGTGGAGGCGAACAACGGGGTGTGGGGCGGCTGCTGGTGCATGGGCTTCCACCCCGAGGGTGTCGGCGAGGGGCGCACGCGGGAGGTCAATCGGGAGGCGAAGCGAGACCACACCGTGCGCGGGTCGGTGCACCAGGTGCTGGTGTACGACGACGACGGCGCGTGCGTGGGCTGGTGTCAGTACGGGTCGCCGGCCGAGCTGCCCAACATCAAGAACCCGGCGAAGTACGAGCAAGGAGCAGTCGAGCTGCCGGCCTGGCGCATCGGCTGCATCTTCACCGGGAGCAAGCACCGCGAGCGCGGGGTTGCTCGTGCCGCGGTGGCGGGCGCGTTGGAGGCGATCCGGGCCGCCGGCGGTGGTGTCGTGGAGGCCTACCCGGAGCAGACCGCAGACCGAAAGCCTCAGCGCGGTGCCTACCTCCACACCGGGCCGGAGGAGCTGTTCACGGAGTTCGGTTTCGTCCGGGACCGCCAGATCGCGAAGTGGCGCTGGGTGATGCGCACCGAGCTCTGATCATCCGGTCGTCGTCGGTCAGGGCAAGAGGTCGCGGAGGCGGTCGGCGAGGGAGTCCTTGACCGCCTGGGTCACCGCGGCGTTGATCTGGTCGTACAGGTCCTGCTCGTTGTCGAGGTTCTCCAGGATGCTGCGCAGGTCGAGGTCGTTGATCGTGCGGATGAGGACGTCGTCGACCTTCAGTGCAGAGTTGACCACCGAGTCCGGAAGGGCGCGGATCGCGGCCTCGAGGAAGCTGTTGAGCTCGGCGTTGTCGAGTGCCTCGTCGACGAGCTCCGAGGCTGGGGGCAGGGTGCCGTCGTCCTTCATCTGCTGGACAGCGTCCAGCAGGCCCTGGTGCAGGGCGTCGATCTCGGCATCCGTGCGAGGGCCGGGCTGCGCGAGCTCCAGCGTCAGCGCCTCGCGGCTGACGTGCAGGCGGCACGCCGCGGCGTCGATGCCGAGCAGCACGAGACGCTCGGTGAGGCCGTCCATGCCGTCGGCCTGCGAGGTGACCGTGCGCGCGACGCACGGGTCGGCCGACTGGAGCGGCTCGAACGTGCCGCCACCGTTGGCGACCTGCACTCCGAGCACGCCACTCACCAGGACCAGCGCGACGGCCGGCAGGGCGCCCAGGCGAACGAGATCGTTCATGAGGTCGCCTTCCGACGGGGCGCGACCACGGTGAGCAGGGCGAGGAGCGCGAGGCCGGCACCGATGAGGAACGAGTCGCGGAACGCCCGCGTGGCGGCGCGCTCCAGCTGTGCGTCGAGGTCGCGCTCGAGCTTCGCAGCGGCGGGACGCTCCTCGGGGGCGAGGTCCGCCGTGACGAAGGCGCGGTGCAGGTCGGGGACCTGACCCTGCTGCTGCGTCAGCTCGTGGCCGAGCGCCTGTGCGATCGCGATCTTGTCGTCCGGCTTCAGCGGAGCGTCGAGCACCAAGGAGGTGATGGCTTCCTGGGCGGGCACCTGGGCGTCCTGCAGGTCCGCGGTGAACACCGGCGTCAGGATCGCCAGTCCCACGACCACGCCGATGTGGCGAGCGCTGATGGTCCACCCCGCGTGCCGAACCCGCGGCAGCCGCATCTCCATCGCCTGAGAGGTGAGCCGGTCGACGGTCAACCCGAGTCCGAGGCCCACCAGTGCCTGGGGCGCGACCGTCCACACGAGTGCGGCCGACGGCAGGAGTGCGAGGCCGACCAGGCCGCCCGCAATCAGGAAACAGCCCACGGCGACCTCGACCTCGGGCGGCGGTCGGAAGAGGCGGGCGAGCGGGCGTGCGGCGAGCGCCGCGACCGGCACGACGGAGACCGTCAGGGCCGCGGCCGCCGGGGAGTGGCCCCAGCCCTCGACCAGGAGCAGGACCAACAGGAACAGCGCGGCCGTGAGTGCGGCGGACAGCAGGGCCAGGGTCAGGTTGGGACGCACCGCCGGACGATGCCGGTCGGCTGTCACCTCTGGCACGGCGTGCACGAAGAAGCGCGGCCGGCACCGCCAGCACGGCGAACGGCACCTGCACCACGAAGATGGCCTGCCACGAGAACGCCTCCGTGAGCAGTCCGCCCGCGACGGGTCCGGTGGCCGTGCCGATCACTCCTGCCGTGACCCAGGTCGCGACGCCGCGACGTTCGCCGTACTCCGCGACCAGGAGCTCCAGGCACCCGACCAGCGCCAGCGCCCCTCCGAGCGCCTGTACGCACCGCGCCGCGATCAGCGCCTCGATCGTCGGCGCCAACGCGCACCACGCCGAGGAGGCGGCGAACACGGCGATGCCGATGGCACTGATGATCTGCGGGCGCGCCCGAGTGGCGCTCAGGGCCGTCGGCACGGCGCACAGCCCGAGCACGAGATTGAACGAGATCAACACCCAGGCGACCTGCCCGACGGTGGTGTCCAGGTGCCGGAGGATGTCGGGCAGTGCGAGCGTCACCACCGCGGAGTCCGCGAGGACCAGTGCCACTGTCACCGCGAGCAGAGGACCCACGGCGCGACGCACCGGGACATCCTCGCAGCGAGACCTACCAGGCGTCAGCGCTGGCCCGAACCGCGTCGAGAGAAGCTCCGGGAGCAGCCCGTCCGGGACCCGTGCCGAAGCAATGAAGGATGGCGGTGCCACGCTCCGCGGCCACGCTCAGCGAACGCCCGAGAGCGGCGATCCTTCGAGGTTCGGCCCACCAACGTCACGTCGCGAGGTGTCGACCCTTGCCGTGCCCGAGCGAGCGGCTCTAGCGTGCACTCAACGCTGGTGGTCCACATCTCGGGAGGGAACCCATGCGCATCCTGCTCGCCGCACCCCTGGCGGCCGTCCTCGTCCTCGGTGTCTCGGCGCCGGTAGCCGCCGGCCAGCACGGCCACGCACGGCCAGCCACGGCACAGCCATGGCCACGGCCACTCCGGGGACGGAGGCTATGCCCGGCACGCGCCGCGGCCGGGGGTGACCGACCAGGACTTCTACTTCGTCATGGGCGACCGGTTCGCGAACGGCGACCCGGCCAACGACACCGGCGGCCTGGGTGCCGACCCGCTGGTCAGCGGTTTCGACGCCACGAAGAAGGGCTTCTACAACGGCGGTGACCTCGACGGGCTGCGGTCGAAGCTGGACTACGTCCAGGGGCTCGGCACCGACGCGATCTGGCTGACGCCGATCTTCAAGAACAAGGCGGTCCAGCTCGAGGACGGGCCGTCGGCGGGCTACCACGGCTACTGGATCACCGACTTCACCCAGGTCGACCCGCACCTCGGCACCAACCAGGACCTCGCCGAGCTCGTGGATGCCGCGCATGACCGCGGGATGAAGGTCTACTTCGACATCATCACCAACCACACCGCGGACGTGATCGGCTACAGCGAGGGCGCCCGGCGGCCGTACGTCTCCAAGGACGTCGTCCCGTACCGCGACGCCGCCGGGCAGCCGTTCGACGACCGGGACTACGCCGGGACGAGCTCCTTCCCGGCGCTCGACCCCGCGACGTCGTTCCCCTACCACCCGGTGCTCGACCCCGCCGAGGAGAACCTCAAGTCGCCGGCCTGGCTCAACGACCTGACGATGTACCACAACCGCGGCGACACGACGTTCGTCGGTGAGAACAGCCAGTACGGCGACTTCTTCGGCCTCGACGACCTGTTCACCGAGCGTCCCGAGGTGGTCGACGGGATGATCGACATCTACCAGACGTGGGTCGAGGACTTCGACATCGACGGCTTCCGGATCGACACCATGAAGCACGTCAACGACGAGTTCTGGCAGAAGTTCGGGCCGTCGATGCAGGCGATCGCCGCCGCCGACGGCAACCCGGACTTCTTCATGTTCGGTGAGGTCGCACTCGACGGCAGCGGCGCGGCCGCGAAGAGCTTCACCTCGCACTACACCACCCACGACAAGATGCAGGCGATCCTCGACTTCCCGTTCCAGGACGCCGCGCGCGGGTTCGCGTCGAAGGGACTCGGCGAACACCCAGCTCGCGCAGTTCTTCGCCAACGACGACTGGTACACCGACGCCGACTCGAACGCCTACTCGCTGCCGACCTTCCTCGGCAACCACGACATGGGCCGGATCGGACGCTTCGTCCAGGCCGACAACGCCGGAGCCGCGGACGCCGAGCTGCTCGCGCGGGACCGGCTCGCTCACGAGCTCATGTACTTCTCCCGCGGCAACCCGGTCGTCTACTACGGCGACGAGCAGGGCTTCACCGGTGCCGGCGGCGACCAGGACGCCCGGCAGACCATGTTCGCCAGCCAGGTGCCCGAGTACCTCGACGACGACCTCCTCGGCACCGACCGGACCCACGCCCAGGACAACTTCGTCACCGACGCCCCGCTGTACCAGACCATCAGCGGGCTGGCCGCCGTCACCGATGCACACCCGGCGCTGCGCAACGGCGCCGAGCAGGTGCGGTTCGCCTCCACCGGACAGGGTGTCTTCGCGATGTCGCGAATCGACCGGAAGCACCAGAAGGAGTACGTCGTCGCGCTCAACAACAGCGAGTCGACCGCCTCCGCCCAGGTGCCGACCTTCATCCGCAAGGGCACCTTCCGCAAGGTGTACGGCGCCGGCCCCGCTCAGCTCGCGACCGGGAGCCACGGGACCCTGCCCGTCACGCTCGGCGGCCTGTCGACCTCGGTCTACGTGTCCAAGGGCCGCATCCCGCGGTCCAGCCACGCTCCGAAGATCAGCCTGGCCGCGCCGGTGCCGGCGATCGAGTCGCGCGGCCGGATGCACGTCACGGCCGACGTCAAGGGCGACTCGTTCTACGAGGTCACCTTCCAGCGCAGGCTGGGTCACGGTGGCTGGCAGACCATCGGTGTCGACGACTCCGCGCCGTACCAGGTCTACGACGACGTCTCGTCGCTCAGGTCCGGCGCCAAGGTGTCCTACCGCGCGGCGGTGCTGGACAACGCCGGCCACACCAGAGGCACCGCTGCCCGCGAGGCCACGGTGCCCGCACCACAGATCACGATCGAGGCGCCGCTCGAGGGGCGCAACGTGCGCGGCGTCGTCGAGGTGCGCGCGGTCGCCGACCCCGAACGGGCGACCCACGTGGTGCGCTTCGAGCGCAGCGTGGCCGGCGGCGCGTGGACGCCAATCGGCACCGACTCGACGTCCCCGGTCTACACGGTGTTCGACGACCTCGCCCCGTTGGCGCTGGCTGCCGGAACTGCGGTGCAGTACCGGGCCATTCTCGCCGAGCCCGATGGGACCACGGTCACCAGCGCCGTGCGCTCGGTACGGTTCGCCGGGCCCCCAGCGACGATGGCGCGGCTGCACTACTTCCGGCCGGCCGGCGACTACGCCGACTGGGGCCTGCACCTGTGGGGTGACGCGGTTGACCCGACGGTGCTCGCCCAGATCGCTTGGGACCACCCGTGGCCACTGACCCGCATCACCGGAGGCTGGGCCGAGTACGACATCCCGCTGGTCGACGACACCAAGGCGGTGAACTTCATCATGCACCTGCCGAGCGGCGACACCGTGCCGACCACCCGCGAGCCGGGCGGTGACCGGTCGTTCGTGCCGCTGGACAGCGTGGACGTGTGGATCAAGCAGGGCGACCCGACGGTCTACACCAGCCAGCCACCGACGGGCTGAGGTCGACGACTGCCAGGTCACCCACGTGAGGTCGGTGGCGCCGGCGCCCCGAGGAGGGCGAGGTCTGCCTCGACCATCCGGCGTACGACGTCCTCGAAGCCGACGGTCGGCGCCCAGCCCAGATCGGTCCTGATCCGGGTCGGGTCGCCGGTCAGGGCCTGCGCGTCGACCGGACGGAACAGCGCCGGGTCGACGTCGACGTACGACGCCCAGTCGTCGATGCCGACGCAGCGGAACGCGACGGCGACGAACTCCTCCACCGAGTGGCTCTCGCCCGTGGCCACCACGTAGTCGCGGGGTTCGTCGGCGCGGGCGGCGCGCACCATCGCGTCGACGAAGTCCGGGGCCCAGCCCCAGTCGCGCACCGCGGCGAGGTTGCCGAGGGTGAGCCGCGAGGCGGTGCCGGCGGAGATCGCGGCCACGCCGGCGGTGATCTTGCGGGTCACGAACTGCTCGGGCCGGCGCGGTGACTCGTGGTTGTAGAGGACCAGGCTGACCGCGTGCAGACCCTGGTGGCGGTAGACGTCGACCATCAGGTGGGCGAAGGCCTTCGCGGCGCCGTACGGGTTCACCGGGCGGACCGGGGTCTCCTCGTCCTGAGGGGACCGGTCGGGGAGGCCGAAGATCTCCGCGCTGGACGCCTGCACGAACCGCACCGGGCGGCCCGCGCGCTCCTGCAGCCGGCGGGCCGACTCGAGCAGCCCGACCGCGGCGAGGCCGTTGACGCGGGCGGTGAGCTCGGGCTCGTCCCAGGAGCGCGCGACCGAGCTGACCGCGGCCAGGTTGTAGATCTCGTCGGGCGCGACCTCGAGGACGACGGCGCGGGTGCCCTCGACGTCAGCGACGTCACCGACGTGGGTGCGTACGCCGTCGACCGGCGCCTCGTCCGGCAGCGACACCGCGTGCACCTCGACGCCGTCCGCGAGCAGGCGCTCGGCGAGATAGCCGCCGTCCTGGCCGCTGACACCGGTGATCAGGGCGCGCGGCATGCAGCTCAGTCTGTCCGATGCCGGGCGCGGGTGCGGCTCAGTAGAGCGCGGGTGTGGGGTCACCCCAAAAACCATCTGCTTGGTAGCCGGTCTGGACCAGTGGCTGCACAGGCCTGTGCACTCGTTCGCGCTGGTCGTCCACAGCAGGATTTGCGGCGTTACCGGGGAGAAGCGCGTTCGTTACTCGCCCGTGTTTCCGGTTGTCGCGAGATTTGGCCCCGCCGGGCGCATCATTTCGAGGTGACCACTGCGCTCGCGATCGGCCTCGCCCTCACGGCGTGGCTGGTGGTGCCGTTCCCGCTGGCCGTCATGGTCGGTCGCTGGATGCGCGCGGGCGGGGTCGCCGTGCCGGACGTGGCGGCACCCATCGCGCCGATCTGACGGGCGCGCGCGCCCCGCTTACGCTGGCCTCATGAAGGTGTTGGTCACCGGCGGCGCCGGCTACATCGGCTCGATCACGGCCAAGGCGCTCGAGCAGGCCGGTCACGTCCCGGTGATCATGGACTCGCTGCTGACCGGGCCGCAGGTCTTCGTCCGCGACCGGATCTTCTACGAGGGCGACATCGCCGACCGGGCCCTGGTCTCCCGGATCGTCGAGGAGCACCCCGACCTCGACGCGACCATCCACATGGCGGCCCGGATCGTCGTTCCCGAGTCGGTCGCGCAGCCCTACCAGTACTACCGCGACAACGTCGCGAAGTCCCTGGAGCTCTTCGACCAGCTCGAGCAGCTCGGCAAGCCGCGGGTGCTGTTCTCCAGCTCGGCCAGCCTGTACGCCGTCAAGCCGGACTTCGAGGTGACCGAGGCGGACCCGCTCGCACCCGGCTCGCCGTACGCCCGGACCAAGCGGATGATGGAGCAGGTCCTCGAGGACATGGCGGCCGCCACGGAGCTGCGGGCGATCATCCTGCGCTACTTCAACCCGATCGGCTCCGACCCCGACCTCGAGTCGGGCATCTACGCCAAGGAGCCGAGCCACGTGCTCGGCCAGCTCGTGATGGCGGCTCGCGGGCAGAAGGACGCCTTCACGATCACGGGTACCGACAACCCGACCCGCGACGGCACCGGCATCCG